>JBCCQA010000006.1:0-196209 GCA_039024635.1 Myxococcota bacterium
CTCTGCCTCCCCCAAGAGAGCCAGCTTCTGCTCAACCGTGAAACGTCTCCGTCGTCCCTTCTCTAAGGGCTCGATTGTCAATCCAACTTCCATTCCAGATACCTCCTTCGAGGTGTCCGGTCGAAACAGGGGCTACATCAGGCTGAATCAGATCGATTCGTTCTCAGCATCGGCGAGCCTTATAGGGAGGACAGATCTCAGCCTTCCGCGAGGGGCAGTTGCTCAACTGACAAGCAGCTTCGCCCCGAGTTCAATCCAAGAGAAAGAGACCAAGTGGACGAAGGCTTATCCGGAGGGGCACACTTTCGATGGCGTGTGGCTGTGCCTCCATTACGTCGGATTCACGTCAGCCGGTATCTTCGCTGATGACGAGTCCTTCATCGAGCTGACCCAAGCCTCTACAGTCTTCGATCGAGTCTTCGTGATGGACGAGATCCGATGGAAGACGGTAGCCCGGATGATGCCCAGCTACTCGCAGTCCAAGGACTAGCCGTTTCTTCGAAGAGGTAGGGTCTGAGCGGGCGCCGCTGCTGTGAGACGTGAAGAGGGTGAGGTGTGGTTTGAATTGACGCGGTTGCAACCGTCAGTTTGCGTTCTTTCGGTGGAATGGCTGAACGGACCTCCAGATCCGCACACGGTATGGCTTCATCTTGAGGTCTTTTGGTGGGCCCGAATCGCTAAGCTCACTCAATTTGTATCCGGTCTTTTTATTGTCGTCGAGATTGTCGGCAAGGAACGCATTGACTCACTCTCGGAAGCGCTCTCCAAAGGACTAGGTTTCATAGTTAAGTCGAAATTATCAGACAGAGCCAAGGCGATTCACGGATGGGCTGAGGATAGGGGGGAAGACCTCAAGGACGACTCACATCTGGAAGATACTCTTGAATACGCCTGCTTCTCTCTTATTTTTGCTTTTGTATCTTTCATCGTCATTATTATTATCTCAGATATAGAAGGAGTAGTATATTTCTTATTCTGTAAGTTTTATTTGCTTTCATCTTTGGAGCCTCTTTTATTCTGTTTTGCATTGATGCTTTTATTATGTTCGGTACACCGATATTCGCACTGAGTCTCGTAAGGTTTCTGGGCTGGCTCCTTGCGCTAGCCTTGCTTCCAATAGATGTTCCGCTCACACTACTTTTCAAAACTCTCGTTGCTCTACTTGAGAAAGAAGGCCTCTCTCGAGTCCTTGCGTACTTGTCCTTCGGTCTCTTTTTGTTGTCGACCGCAATAGAGTTCGCAGTATCTTAGTAGTGGAGCTGGCTGCATCTCAGTTAGCCTCCGTGTCCTCTTCGTGAGGATCCTTTCTCACCGGCAGCCCCTCCGGCTCGACTTGTCCGAGGTCCCGCAGCAGTCCTGAAGGTCGTTCCAGCAGCCGTGCCGTTGCCCTGAGGTGCTCGCCGTCCTGCGCAGCCGACTCAATGACCGCGATGCTGCCTCCGGGGAGCGAGAGCGTCTGGCCGACCGCCAAGGTACGGCCCTCGGGGACCGGGTCAATCGTTCTCCGAACCCGCCGCGAATAGCCACTCCTCCGCCGGTCTCAATAGATTCACAACGCCAAGGCTTCCAGCCTGGCAGTCGGGACTAGTGCTCGAAACGAGCAAACCAATGAGTCGTCCGTCTGAACCGAACACTGGAGCACCAGACTCTCCGGGACAGAACTTGCCAGGCGGGACCCTCACCGTGAGCCGATCCGTAACTCTCATGACCTCCACTTCAAAGGCCTTGGACGGGTGCACACCCGTTCTGACGGTGAGTTTGTCCCCTTTGGAGACCGGTCTTCGAGAGATGGGCGCCCAGTTCGGGGCGGGTGCTTCGAGTCTACAGACTCGAATATCTAGCGCCGAGAAGACTCCACCGTCTGGGTGGACTCGACACGAGAGCACCTTGATGGATGGCTCGCCGACCTGCAGCGGTTCGGGACAGTGAGATGCCGAAACGAATAGACGAGGCCCGATGGTGGTGCCCAAGCAAACCGGTGGCTGAGCCGTTAGGACTGAGCCGACGCTTGTGGCCATCGTGGCGCGAGCACAAGACAGCGCGGCAAGCAGCAGGCTACTCCCCAGGATAGTTGAACGCGTACACGCCCTGAACTGAAACCGCACTGCCCGACTCATACTCGTAAACCACCAGGACTGACCCCGCCGTTGAGCCGAGAACGGCATCGAACCCAACTCGGACTGGAGGAGAGCCGTCGATATCCAGAGCCGGCGGGCTACCAACGCCAGTGAATGGTCGGCTGATCTGCGCCTGAATCGTGACTTCAGGGACCCCGAAGGGATTGGTCCCCGGGCCGCGCAGCTCAGCGACAGTCCGCTCACTCACCGAGAACTCACCGTTGTCTGTCTCGATAGTGAAGCGAAGTGGAACAGAGACTTGGGCGCTACAACTATCGGCTTCCGGCTCCACCAGGACGGCTCCACCGTCGGCGCGTTCAATCCGCAAGATACCGTCGCTCACCTCAGGTAGCGGTGGGACCGTCGTAGGCCTCAGGAAGAGAGGCTGCGATGTTGGTACGCTCGCCAGGATGGTCTGGACCGAGCCAAGTCCATCGACTGCCTCGGAATCACCGATCGTCCGTTGCGAAACGTTGCCGCAAAGACCGAAGAACGGGTCATCCAAATCGAGTGGTGGCTCGCCCGTGCCTTCGCAGGCAGCGAGCATCAGCACGCCGATATATATAGCCTTCATCGCAGCCTCCCTAGCATCTCACGTGCTACTGAGGGAAGTTCGTGTGGCGGGACACAAACCGGAAGAGGCTGTTGTTGAACCTTCGTCCTTGGTTTCGACTACCTCCGTAGGCATGAACGCCGACCACCCGTCGGTCGCTAGACGTCCGGAAGTAGTAAACCCCCGAGCCGCTATGCCCTGGATGGGTGTCGATCCTGTGGAAGATGCGATTCCGGCGGGTCTTTAGATCCCAAGTCGTGGAGGTACCCCACTGGCTCGGCATCAGGCAGGTCCCGCCCGCACAGGTTTGGCTATCCCCCGGGTAGCCGTAGTTGAACCAACGCCGGTCGTCTCGGTCCGCCGTGTGGGTTCCCAGCCAACCCGTCGTGGTGTTGCCCAGGCGGCTACCCGCCGGGGCGCATCGCCCGAAGTCCAAGAAGGCCCAGTCGTGCTTCGGATGACGGTTACCGCCCGTCCATTTGTGGGTGGTGATTACCATCAAGCACTGGTTGAACGGGATCTCCCCGAATGGAAACCAGTCCGAACGGTTCGGTCCATCGCGTCGGTCAGCGCCGGGACCCCAGGTAGCATTGGCTAGATTCATCCATCGCCTCCCCGTGTGCACGCAGTGCGCCGCTGTGATCGCAGTGCTCGGGCTGATCATGGTTGCTGAGCACATGTGATTGCTGTTGAGCGACATCGCCAGATGAGTCCTGAACGGATAGGCGGTGTTGGCGCGAACGTTGACCCTCGTGTCGGTCCCGAAAACCGTGTGGGGGAACTGGCTCTCGTCTTCCTGATCATCCGGATTCACAGATGAGGGTTCCGTTAGGTGCTCGACGTTCGCGGCGTTGTCGCTGTAGGCATCGAGAGCCACCTGGTGGTCGCCGCCAACAAGTTGCCACTCATACCCGTCAAACATGACAATAGGCGCGAGGTCGTCCTGGAGTTCCGCGACCGTTTCGAGCGGTTGAGGCTCTGTCGGAACAGGGTCGTAGACGCCAGACGCGTCTCGTTGAGCAATGAACATGTCCCGGTCCGCCAGAGTATCGAACTGCGTGACGAGGCCGTTGTTCTGCCACACGTTGCCGTATTCATCGGTGTAGGTAGGTTGCGTGTTGTCGAACGCCAGGGCTGGATACGACACCATACAGGCCGTGACGGTGAGAATTGATCGTAGCACTTGAATTACTCCTATTCGATTGGGGCGACGATTCACCCGCGGGACGCTCTCGCCTCTAGCCAAACACGGCGCAAGACAGCGCGATGTCGATTTTGAAGATTCCACTGGAGCGATAGGGGCTCCATTGCGTCTCAGAGATAGGAAGGCTTTGAGTCTGGAATGGAGCCCCTCATGGAGACACAGAAGTCCACGGGGCCTGCCCGTCGTTCCGCCTACCTAGGGTCTCCACTCGCGCCCCAGTAGAAGGCACCGCCCTGCCGAACGAGGTCCACGACTCGGACCCTGGCCTGGCCTGACTCGGTGTTGAGCTGGAGGATCGGGACCGTGAACCTCCGGATGTTGAGGGCCTCGTCCAGGGGGCTGGACGGCTGCTCGGTGGCGGGACCGACGGCCGCGATGGACGGCGCGGCCGTGAGGGCGGTTCGGACTTCTGCTGCGTTGGTGAAGGGTGTGAAGGACATGGTTCTTGGTCTCTCTTTCTAGGGGTGCTGGCTCCGGACGTACTCGGCCCAGAGGTTGGCGTCCGCCTGGGTGGCGGCACGGTTGAGGAGGTACAGATCGAACACGTCGCCCTGCAGGTTCAGGGCGAGGTCCTGGGAGTCCCGGTTGGCCAGGTGAGCGGGTCGAGCGTGGTCGGCCGTACTGGCGGGGCCCGACAGCCCGGTGCGGCCTTGGAGCCCGTTCAAGTAGGCGTCCGCATTCGTGCCGTCGTTGGAGGCTACGATGGCGGCACTCGGTCGGGCTAGTGATCAGCGCGAGCGGGTTCGAGCGTCCGTAGTCAGGCGTCCACGACGCCGAGCGGAAGCAGGCCAAGAGGAACCTGCAGAAGGCCAGGGTCGTCTTCCCGGCCCCTGGGCTGGCGCTCATCACCGAGGAGTTGATGATGGGCGTGTCGGCCGGAAGGTAGGACAGCCAGGACCGGTGCTTCGGATGAGTCCTTGGCAGGTGCAGCGTCACTGGAAGCGCGCTCATGGCTCAGCTCCGTCGAAGTGCACATCCAGCTGGACCTCGGAGAATATCGGTTTCGCGGCCGAGGAAGCGAGCTTCCCAAGCGCATCGGCCAACCTGCTCGCCGCCGCAGCGGACTGGGAGCCGGGTAGCGTCACTGCCGAAGAGATCGAACTCGTGAGGAGGAGCTGGACGCTCCTGTGGCCCAACATCAAGATCTCGGACAACTCGCCTCGGATGAGTCGCTGATGCCGTTCCCGGGCTACCTCGGCGAGAGCCTCCAGTTCGACCCGGGGTAGGTCGTCCAAGCCTGCCAAGCCCGCGGCGGCATCGAGGTCCTCGACGACCCCGAGCGCTACGGCGAGCAGCCTGGGTGCAAGTGCACGCCGAGCCGAGGCGGTCGCGCTTCCGGCAGGCGCCTCGACGGGCGGCCCTTCCTCGCCTCGACGCTGGGCGTTCTTCTTCGCGCGTCGCAGGTGGCGCGGGTCGGCGTGCTGGTCGCAGAACCGCGCCCTCGCATGGTCGGACCAGACCTTCTTCCGGCAGTTCTTCACTGCGCAGGTGCGCCTCTTGGCTGGCTTGGAGGTCAGATCGCCTCCCCTGTATTTAGATGTCCTACATCGCCGAGGCTTACGCGCGCAGAGAGGGCGTGGGCTAAGTCGCTGGAATCACAGGCTGCAACTGGAGGGCCCTTATGGAGAAAAAGCGGGAGGCCTCCTGGACCCTGTCCCTGGGGGGCGGAATTAGGGGTGCTCTCCAATCTCGCTTTGAGTTTCAAGAAGTCGCAGTGCGTACTATGATCGGAGAGGTGAACCGGCTGATCAGAACCTCGACGTTGGCTGTGTTGTCGCTCACGATTGGAGTCGGCTCTGCCTTCGCGAATTGGAAACCCCACGATCTTCGAGAGGATCCGATGTTCTGCTGGGGCGGCCCGGGCTCCGACTGCGGCGAGGACTCTCTGAGCAGATTCGACGAGGCAACAGCACTGGGCGATGGAGTCGATCCTATTGAGCTGAGGGGTGATGTCGCTATCGAGGTACTGGAAGAGCTTCAAGAGCTTCGAGGCATGTGCCCGGCCGGGACCGAGTTGCTCGGTACCAAGACCTTCACGTGCAAGGTCGCTTGGAGAGACTCTGAGGCCAGCCTGAAGGTGAAAGAGGCCATTGAGGCCATCTTTCGCCAGCAGCTCGGCGACCATGTCACCGTGCAAATCGTCTACGAGAACAAGCGTGGCGCCCACAGCGTCGGGGGTCGCCTCGGAGTCGGTGACGAGACCTTCTACGCCGAGGGCCGCTATCTCCGTGAGATCACGAAGAAGACCGACCTCATCAAGGCAACGTTTCGATTCAAGCAGAACGACTGCTTCGTGACGTTGAGCACTTCCGCAAGATTCCAGGAGCCTGACGACGAACTCAAGGTCGATGTCACGACCGGCTGTAGCTTCTGACTCCTCGGCACGCTTGTCGTTGGTCTCGTCCTGAATCCCGATTCGTATGTCGACGTCGCATCCCGGGGAATGGCCCATCAGGCTTGCGACCAGGAGACCGAGGATAAAGCCAAACCCAAGGTCGGAGGTCGGCACGAGGTCCCGCCAGGTCATGGGTCGAGCTCCTCGAGGCCGTGATCACGAAGGGCGCGACGGGCTCGGGCGACCGCACGGCTAAGGTCCCGTAGCTCGCGGTCCAGGCTCAAGGTCTCGTCTCGTGTCGCTGGGTCGCGATGGTGTGAACACCAACGAGCCGCTGGCGCAGGCGACCAGCGTGGCTCGGTGCAGCCAGAGACCTGGCAGAGCTTGGGCTCGCTCATCCTTGGACCTCGGGATGAGGGTCGCCCTCCTCATCGGTGGGCTCAGGCCAGAGGCGATCGGCCAGCTTCTCACCAAGACGGTTTGCGCTCCCGACGATCAGAGCGCCGAGGGCCAGGCCCAAGAGCTCACCCGGCCACGAGGTGCCTCCTCCCCGCGACGACACCGACCGGCCCGACGCGGCGGACACAACACCACAGGAGAGATTTGCGGAGCCGGTCGATGCGAAGCGAGACATTGGCATGCGTCCTTCAAACTACGGAAGAATCAAATCCACTCAAGTCAGTTTGGTTTCGTTTCAATCGATTCTTTCGGCAAGGTCACCCAATACGGCGGAGGCTCGGGGTCACCGACCGGGATACTGATCTCCTCGCCAATTGAAAGCCGGGTGATCAGCCCCATGGTGTCAGCACGAATCATAGCGGCCATCGGGTCCACGAGGTCAGGGATCCCACTTCGATTTTCGCACTGCTCTCTCGATCGAGTCGGCGAGCTGACGGACGGCATCGTCGAGAGCAATGGCAGATCCGGTCCGACCGCTGTAGCAGCACCGCCATCGGCGACCAGACTGCTCAACCTTGCCGACTTGAGACTGGGCCCAGAAGTGACGAGTCCCCCAGGCCAGCCCCTTCTGGGTGCGTTTGACCTCGACGTGGAGGTGCTCCCTCAGCTGCATGGTCGGACCTCGCCGTCGACCAGCTTGAGCCCTTGAGGATACTGAGCCAGCGTCTTCTCAACCGCATCTCGGCGTCGTCGTCCAAGAGCCAGGTCGTGAACCTGAGACCGCTTCATCCCGAGGCGTTGGGCCACGACCCGGCGGGGGACGCCTCGACGGACCTCCTGGACGGCAAAGGCCGCCTTTAGGTCATCAACCCCGCTGCGCTTCGCTGCGGGGTGCTGGGCGCCGCGTGCGTACCGGCCGTGCCGCCGTCGATCCTGAGCATTGTCGTAGGCGCTGCCCCACCGCAAGTTCTGGGGGTGGTTGTTGTTCGCGTCCCCGTCGAGGTGCCTCGCATGGGCCCGAGGGTGAGGCGGCGCTCCGTGGAAGGCTTCGGTGACCGCCCGGTGCAGGTAGGTCGATTTCTCGACGCTGCCGATCGAGCAGTAGCCTCGGGCATTTGGTGTCGCTTTGGCCAGGTGCCACGCGCCTCTGAAGAAGTAGCAGGCCTGGCCTCGGTCGTTCACTGCCCAGTTGTCGGGGAGCAGGGTGCTTCGCTTCCAGTTTCCTGGCCACAAGGGGTTCGTTGTCGAATCCATGCCCCGACGATGCCGACTCAAAGCATCCGGAAAATCGGCGTTCTATTGGCGCGCTCGCCGTCTCTCTCGATGAGCCGCAACCCGGCAGCGAGTCGAACACCACTGGGCATGCCTCCGCGTTGCCCAAAACGGTTTCGAACAACGCCCACATTGTCGACGTCTCTGAGGCACCTGACTGCGCGTCTGAGGTGCGATCGCTTTGGGTGCCACGGAAGTCGGGGGCGAGGACACCGCGAGCCTCCAGGCGCCTTCTAGGCCGCCCGAAGACACGGTGGGGGTCTGAGCCGCCTCGAATCCCTTCAAGGCGTAGCCGCAGACCTTGACGAGATTCGAATGAAACTCGTCCGAGTACCAGTCGGCTTGCTCCTTAACGCGAACGAACCTGGAGTGCCCGCCTCCGGACTGAAGCCAAAGGTTTGTCAGTCCCTGCGGCCAGCGATTGGAGAGCACGAGCCCGTGGCAGTAAGGGTGCATGAATTCGAGATCGACCTCGCGCACGAGCCAGACCGAACCCTCCGGCTCCAGACGATGAGCAAGGTCCTGCGCGAAGTAGAGCAGCTCCTGCTCCGACACGTAGGCCGGAATTGTGACGGTGCAGCTGTAGAGCGTCCGGCCGTCCGGCCGTCCGGCTCCTCGCAGAGCGAGACGGCTTCCGCCATGGAGTGAGCGAGAGCGGAGGGACCCCAGGTCACTCCATGCCCTCAGGTCCCGAGGCCCTTGGCCCAGGAGAGCCGGGGGAGGATGGGACCTGGTGAGGCAGGTCTTCATTTTCAAGGATCAAGGGAGGGGGAGATGCGCTCGCCCTTTCGTCCCCACCCGATTCCGCTCCTAGCACACCTGCAGTCGAACGCCTTGTTCGGCTGCTTTCTTCGAGGTTCTCGGTTCGGCCAGCCCGAGTTGTAACGCTTTCGCTTGAAAGCCCGGGTGTAACACTTTCGCTTGGAAGCCCGGATGTAACACTTTCGGTTCCGCGGCCTGTAGCGGTTCCTACGCTGGGCGAGCCTGTAACGCCTTCCTGCTCGGCCAGCCACCAACGCAGAGACTCGGGTCGAAAGGCGCGGCCTCTCCCAACTCGAACGAATGGGAGACCGCGCTCGGCGCAGAGCCGGTAGAGCTGTCGTCGACTTATGCCCAGGAGGGCGCGAGCCTCATCGACGGTGAGAAGTGGCCGGGGACTTCCGAGTGGAAGGACGTTGTCCATGGGCCGGAGCGTGCCCAAGAGCGCCAGACGGAAAACCGGCGTTCAATTGACGGGCCTTCTCGTGCACAGGGCGGCTCGCCTCCATCGTTCTTTGGCCTTGCGTGACTTGTCGGAGCACTCGTCTTTCCAGAAAGCTCGGTTTGGGAACCTCTTCCGGGGGGGAAGGTTGTCCGTTCGACCCATGAGGTCCTCCAGCGCGGCCAGCTCCAGCCGACTTAAAGGATAGGACTTCATCAGGTGTGCAAGGGCTCGGAGATGCTTCAGGTCTGGGGAGTTGCCCGGCCCACTCTGCAGAATGGGCTTGCCAGTCTCAGGGTCAAAATCCACGACCCGCTTCCACGCCCGAGGCGGGCTGTCATTGCTCCCGAAACTGCGCTCTTCGCCGCTCGGTGAAACAAAGGTCCGGTGTGGTCCACGCCTCCAGATGCCATCAGGCGCCTTGTAGGTGCAGCTAAGCTGGTACATCGCGAACTGCGGCGACTGCGAGAACCCCGGGAAGCGGTCATCGAGGTGCGCGAACACATCCTTGCCCTGGATCCCTCGACCCTCAAACACTTCAGCCGAAAACTCCCCCGTCTTGGGACGACCACGACGTCCAGCCATGGCCCTAAACCTCGCCGACAAGTCGGCACCGATCAAGCGTTGCCGTCAGCCCCGCTGCAACCTTGCCGGACTAGGAGGGGAAATAGGGGAAAGGGAAGACACCTTTTTCACCTTTACTCCATTGAAGAGAGAGATGGCCACCCCTCCTTTTGGCGTGACGTCCCATGGTGTCCCGTGCAGGCTTGCAACATGCACTTCAACAGCGAAGAAGAGAAGCTCGCCTACGCCTGGGATCTCGCCGAGCGAGCGCAAGCTCAGCTCCGATCCCGGGCCTTGAGGGCCAAGCGTGTCTTGGAGATCTGCCAAGAAGGCTTGCTCGACGAGCAGGGAAGACTGCCCCGGCCGAAGCGCCGCCGCCCCGTGGTGTCCCGGCCTGTCCGACGGAAGGATCCCGACGCTCTGCTCTCGATCTCGGAAGTGGCCGAGCTGCTCTCCGTCTCGACCAGGCAGGTCAGTCGCCTGTTGAACGAGCAGGCATTCTCGTTCGTGAGGGTAGGGAGGCACCGGAAGATCCGGCGGGCTGAGCTAGAGCGGTACGTGGCGAGCCGGGAGTTGGCTCGATGATCGCCAAATCCTCTTCAGTTCGGCGTCTCCGTGGCCATTAACGCCTTTCAGGTCCGGCGTAGTGATCGGCTGGGATTCCCTAAGATGGCCCCTTCAGCAACCGATCCTCAGAAACCGCTTCGAGGAGCAGCTCAGCTACTGACGGTGCAATCTGGTGCTTCTGGACCTTGCCCTTGAGGTAGCGGGGGAACTTCTCGGGCAGGTACACATCCTCCATCCACCTGCGGAACTCTGCCAGAGCCTCATTCGGGTACATGTAGATCTGCTGAGGGTTCGATTCGGCCTGGGGAAAGTAGTCCGGGTAGTTGTGCTCACACTTTGAGCGTGTGCCGTACCGCGCATCTAGGTCGTCACGTATCCAGTGATCGGACCACGTTCGCCCCACGCTGATATCGGGGACCGTCTTGTCATCCACAGCCATCCCGCCGCGGATCATTGTGACGACCATCGAAGCCATCTCCTGGAATGGTGTGAAGTAGCCCTTGGGAACCTGGTGCTGGCGGACTCTGTCGTGGAACTGTCGCCACTGGAGAGGAACGCCTCCAGTAGGGTCGTGGCCCAAGGCCCGATAGATGAAGGCCCTGAGTCCCAACCGACTGAGCTTTCGATAGTTGGAGACGGCCTGTTCACGAGGCACCTCGAAAGCGAAGTACTCCAGGACCGCCATACAGACGGCCTCCGGGTACATCCGCTCGTTCTTCTCGGGATTCTGGATGAAAAGATGCGGCTCAAAGTAGCCGTGCTCTTCGAGGAACTGTCGGATGACCGCGTCCCGCCTTCGATCCGATCCCGGGTCCTAGTCCCAGGACAGCAGATTGCTCACAGCGATGCCACAAAGCCTCGCGAGGCCCCTAGCCGATAGGAACGTAGAGCCGTCTTGGAAGACGCCCATCCCGATCCCGTCGATTTCTTTCTCTTCAATCGGCAGGGTGAGCTGCACAGGAAGCCTACTCATAGCTAAGTCGCAGTCTATCTTGACGAGGTCGCGGAGTCTGAGACGGGCGTCACATAAGGAGGTCTGAATAGGCGATCACGGCTGCGTCCTGCATCGCGGAAGTGGCGTGGCCGTAGGTCGAAAGGGTGGTGGCCACATCGACGTGGCCAAGCCTCAATTGGACAACTTTCGGTGAGGTGCCCCTTTCGATGAGCAGTGTCGCATGCGTGTGACGAAACGCATGGGCCCCGTGGTGGGGCACCTGGGCCGCCTCAATGACCTTCCGAAGCACCCGGTTCCGGACGTGGTTCTGATCCAGCGGAAGCCCGCTCTCGCCTTCGCTCGCGAAGATGAAGTCATCAGGCTTCGCCTTCCGACTCTTCTTCTCGGCCGCGATGGCCTCGCTCAACTCCGGCGTGAGCGCGATGGTCCGGCGACTGGCGTCCGACTTCACGGGCGCGACTTCCCGGTCCTTGGTCCAGGTGCGCTCGACGCGGAGGGCCTTCGTCCGAGCGTTGTGGTCCCGGAACTTCAGGCCGAGAGCCTCTGCGATCCTGACTCCGGTTCCAGCCAAGGTCTCGACCAACAAGGCGTGCCGGGCTGGCAGCACCTCGCGAGACTTCACGAGCAGCGCCTTCAGCTCGTCGGTCGTCCAATGGGGAACGGTCGTGTCCTTCACCCTCGCCTGCCGTGAGCCTCCAGGCCTCTTCACCTTGGCCATGGGGTCCCTGGCCTCGTCGACCCAGCCCTGATCAATTGCGTGCTTTACGACCTGGCGGAGCGCGATGTGGACGGCCTGAAGGGTCCGGGTACTGACGCCCTCCGCTCGTAGCTCTTGGTAGAGGCTCTCGACGTGGTCCCGGGTCAGCCGATGGACCGGGAGCTGACCACGCCGGGGCAGGATGTGGGCTTTCAGCATTGTCCGGTACTGGCTGATCGTCGCGGGCCTGAGCCTCCCCTCGGCCGCGACCAGGAAGGTCCCGGCGCCCTCGTCCAGGGTCTTCGACGTCGTGACCGGCTTCGACCTCACCGAGGGCTGAGCGAGGTACTTCTTCCCGGCCTCCACGGCCTCCCGCTTGGTGGCCCCGTAGCGGGCCGTCCGGCTTCCCGTCTCCGGGTCCGGAGGGCTCCGCCACATCCAGCGGCCGTCCGCTCTCTTCGAAACTGACCCCAGTCCCCGGGCTCCTCGGCGAGAAGTCATCCAGTATGGTGTCAACTTATGGTGTCAGACTCCAGGCTGATTCCCTAAGTGCCCGGAATTATTATCGGGGCGAGAGGATTCGAACCTCCGGCCTCTTGACCCCCAGTCAAGCGCGCTAACCAGGCTGCGCCACGCCCCGATTTGGGAGCCGGATAGGAGCCCAGGGCCGGGGCCTCGGTCAACCTCAATCAGACCAGGATCGCGGCCTGGGGCGTCAGACCCAGACCGAGACGGTCCTCGTTCTCTTCCATGCGGCGCTCGGAGATCCCAGCCACGACCTCCAGGACGTGGGGATGGGTCATCATCACCTCCTGGAATCGGGCCCGGGACAGCCGAATGACCAGCACCTCCTCCTCGGCCGTGACGGAGGCGCTGGTGGGCTCGTTAGCGATGAGAGACATCTCGCCAAACATGTCCCCTGGGCCGAGGGTTGCAAGCCGTACCTTCTGGCTGCCTTGCTGGGTGGTCACGGCCATGTGTCCATACAAGAGGATGTAGAGACCGCTCGGCGGGTCGCCCTCTCGCAGCAGGACCGTGTTCTTGGCAAAGCTGCGGGCCTTGAACTTCTCCATCAGCGAGCGACGGTCCGCCGGACTGAAGGGACGGAACAGCTCGTGGCTCGCCATGATGGTCGCGAGCAGACGCTGCCGCTGGAAGTTCTCGAGCACACGCTCCACGCTCGGGTGCTCACGAACAATGCGGTCCAAAACGGGCCGAGAGATCTCGAAGACCTGGCTTTCGACCTCGGCGGTGACGGTGGCGGTGCGGCGAGTCCGCTGCAGCATCGCCATCTCTCCAAAGAAAGCACCTTCCCGTAGTCGGGCCAGCAGGACGGGCCGACCTTGGTCGTTTCGGCGGCTGACCAGGACCCGCCCTGAAGACACCACGAAGAAGGCATCTCCCGGATCCCCTTCCCGAATGATGACCTGGCCTGAGCGGGCTTCCCGGGTCTTGATGTGGACCAAGAGGTCTACGAAGGCCGCCCGAGGGAGTTCGGAGAACAGAGGAATCTGGGGCAGCCCAAAGCTGGGATCTTCGGTGCGAGCAGGGCGAGACCGGGGGACGTCGCCGGTCGAAACCGGCGCCACGGGGGGCGCACCGGCAGCAGTGGAGGCCGGCGCGATGGGTGCCCGAGGCCGAATCCTGGCCACTGGCGCCGATCCCGACGACGTCGCCGGGGCCTGGACCTGCCCTGCCCAGGTGGCCTGCTGAGGAATGCCACCCCGGACCGGCGGACCCGGAGGCGGGGCGTCCTCGACCTCGATCTTGCCGGCCCAAGTCTGCTGCTGGGGGATGGCGCCCCTTCGCGGAGGCCCACCCATGTCCTGGGCTCCGGCGGCCGGCCCCCCACCCAAGCGAGCAGCCACGCTCTGGGCGCCCTGCTGGCGTCGAGCGTACAACTCCGCTAGCCGCCCCTGGGTCTCGGTGTGGCTGGGGTCCATGGACAAGATCACCTTCGAAGCGGCTATCGCCTTCAGGAGGTGGCCATCCTGGGCGAAGCGACGCGCCACGTCGGCATAGGTCTGAATCGCCTTTTCGATCTGACCGGAGCGACGCTCGATGTCGCCCATCTTCATGCGGCATCCAAGGTCCCGAGGGTCGCGCTGAATCACCTGCTCGTAGGCGGCACGGGCTTCACGAAGGCGGCCGTCGGCCAGCGCAGCCGAGGCCCGGTCCTTCAGTCTTCTCAGGTCCTCAGCCATTGCTCTGGTCGCTCAGCCCGTACAGAAAAGAGGCGGCCAGGTCCAACATCAGGAGGCTGGCTCGGCCCGCGATCTCGGCCTCACTGCCCGCCCCAGGCACTTCGGCCCGGGCCGACAGCCAGGTCATCTCTGGATCATCCTCGGCCAGGGTGCGCCGGGCCTCGGCCCAATCGCCTTGTCGGGCCAGCCCGAGAGCACGGGCTCGCCGTCGAAGAGGTGTGTCCGCGGCCGGGACCTCCCCCAAAACGGCTCCCCGAATCGCCTCGTGGTGGGCGCGGACGTCGGCCTCGATTTCTGCTGGGTCCAGGGGGCTGAGGCCTCTCCTGCGGCGACTCCGAATCCCGAGAAGGTGGACGTCGCTCAGACTGAGCTTGGCGCTCAGGCTTTCGTCGGTGGCCGTCTCGACGTCGCCGGTGTCTTCGGCATCGGACTCTGGCCAGGGCTCACAGGCCTGGCCATTGGCTAGCCGCTCCTCCGAATGAGCCAGCCGGCCTAGCATCCGACCTCGCATCGACGAAGCGCCCTCCAAGAGCTGGACCCGCCGGGCTCGGTCCGCTTCGCGCAGGGAGACGGCCGTTACCTGGAGCGCCGGGTCGCGGTCAGCAGGCCAAATGGCCAGACCCATTCTGACGTGGTGCAGAAGCCCCGCCGCTGCACCGGCCCAAGCGCTGTCTCGAAGGCCGTAGGCCACCTGGTTCAAAGCTGACTCCCGCTCACCGGGGGTCAAGGAGCGCTCTATCAGGCCGGCCAAGAGGTTGGGGTCCATCTCCGAGGTGGGCGCGAAGACGTCCGGCGCTCCCGTCCACCCAAGAAGCGGATCGCCCCCGTCCAGAGCCAGGACAGGGGCCAGCTTGTCGGCTTCCAGGGGGGTCCGCCGTAGACCGGACAGACCGGTCGGGACCAGCTCGTTGGCGTAGACCGTAATGAGGTAGGCGCCCAGGCTCGACCCCATGGCGTAGCCTTCATCGTTCATCCGATCTCGGACGCCCTGCACGAAGGAAGGGAGCTCATCAAGGCCGCTGTCCGGCTGATCCACCAGGCGACGGGCTCCGACCAGCGTCGCCAACAGCACTTGGTTTGGGTCGGCCACCGAGCTCGACCTTAACTCCATGGGCCAAGCATGGACAGTCTCGAAAGGTAGCGGACTGTAGGGCGCCGCGATGGGTCGGCCCGCTAGAGCTTTCGCTTTCGACCTGGGGACGGCGAATCATCCGGCCCCTCGGGCTCGGGCTCGGTCTCGGGCATCGAGGGCGCCTCGGCCGGCGGCTTTTGCTCCTCCTCGTCGGGCACCACTTCGACTTCTGGCTCGGGCGCGACGCTGTCGCCCTCTCCATTGCGCTGACGGAAGCTCTCGAAGCGCTCCTTACTGAACAGGCCCCGGCCCTCCTTCATCGCATCCTTGAAGACCTTCTTGAGCTCATCCTGACTCAGCTCGGGGTCGGAGAAGTAGGCCACCGCTACCTGACCCAAGCCCCAGGTGAGGGCGAAGGCCGCGGGCGCCGCCAAGACGCCGCCAATGCCGGGGAGCAAGAGCTTCCGAAGCGCCCCCAGGGCCGCGGTGCCGGCGAAGGTCAGACCCGCGATGGCGCCCAGTTCGGCCGCCACCCGGGCCGCCTCGGCCCGCGAGACGGAGCGTCCATGGACGTGACCCACCGTCATCACCATGGCGGTGTGGATGGGAAGAAGCAGGGCCAGCTCAGAAAGCGGGACGGGCACCACCGAAGCGGCCGCCGCAGCGTAGCCCGAAATGGTGATGACTTCTCCCGACTTTCGGAGGCGGTCTTCGTCGGAGGCATCCGACCAGTCTCGGTCTCGAATCTCGGCGAGCTGGTCGAGCCAGGACATCACTTAGAAAGTGTATTTGAGAGGAACGTAGATACCTAGCCCCGGGATGAAGCTGACGTCGTTCACGACTCCGTAGAAAGCCGTGCTGAGGCCGACCGCGAAGCCGTTGAGTCGAGTGTAGTATTCGACGCCCAGTCCACCCGAGAAGACGACGCCGACCTGTCGGGCGCCGGACCCGTCTGCGTCGTTGGGCCGGGTGACGCTGATGGACCCGCCCAGGCCTCGCGCAATGTCCGGGTTGGGCGACACGAGACCGAGGCCACCATCGCCGTGGACCTTGAGGCCGAAGCGCTCGGTAAAGAAGTAGGTGTAGTCCAGAGCCGCGCCCAGCTGCATGAACTCGACGTCGGCCGGAAAGGTGAAGGCCGACTCCGTCGAAGCTCCGCTAATGACCTCGTCAGGCACCTGCGCCGCGTTGGCGCTGAAGGTGCTGCTGAAGCGAAGGCCGACGGCGAGGTTGCTCTTCTCGGTATGGACGAGATCGTACCCTGCAGTGAGGCCCGCCATGGGCTGAAGGTTGCCCACGCTGTTGTCCGAGATCGTCCCCGCGCCAAGCTCGACGTCGGAGCCGCCGAATGAGAAGTAGACGCCGATGTCCCCCTCCAGGAAGAGGCCGTGACGGCGGAGCGGGGCCGTGGTCGGCCGAGCACTGACCGCTGGCGAAGGCTCGGCGGCCGCGGGCTCGGCCGCCGGCTGCTCATCCTTCGGGACGGGGGCTTCGTCCTTCGGAACGGGACGCTCGTCGTTCGGGACGGGACGCTCGTCGTTTGGAACGACCTCTTCTTGTTCTCCCTGGGCCCAGGAAGCAGAGGGCGTGTTCAGTGCAAGGAAGCCTGCGCAGAGCGCGACGAGTGATCTCCCCATCGCCGTGCTGCCTAACACACCGGCGACCGGGTGGCTCAAGGAAAATGAGGGCTCAGAGCGGCACTCCACCGGCGAAAAAAAAGGCCCGGCCGAACGCGTCGACCGAGCCCTGTGGAAGGGCCTCCAATCGGGCCCTTCTAGCTCGTCAGAGGCTCTCAGGTGGCGCTGAAGACGAAGGGATAGGTCACGACCACGATGCCGCCGCCCTTCGGCTTGGGGAACTTTAGCGACTTCATGACGCCGGCTGTACAGCTTTCCACCGTGGCGTTGCCCATGGAGCTCTCCCGGACCGAAGCCTTGGCTACCGAGCCGGTGGGGGCAATGGTGAAGTAGATCGAGATCTTGCCGCCCAGGTTCGGATTCGCGTTCAGCTGCTTCTCGTAGCAGTACTTGAAGCGCGGGAAGTTTCGCCGGATGACCCGAGCGATCTCCTCTTTGGAGAGGGAGCCCTTGATGATGGTCCGGCCGGGGACGATGCGGGTTCGTCCTTTGCCTCGACTCCCGAGGTCGACATTGCCCGCGCCACCGCCGCCGCGACCGTGACCGCGACCCAGGCCGCCGATGCCGAGGGAGTTACCACCACCGCCCGCACCGGTACCACGGGTCCCCAGGCCGCCGGCGCCGCCGGCATCACCCATGCTCGAGCCCTGCAGGCCGCCCATGGCATTGTTGATGCCGGTGCCCAGGCCGCCCGGTCCGAAGACGTTGGAGACCGCCGAGTCGCCGCCTTTGAGCATGCCCAGCAGACCGGAGTTCATGGCGATCTTCCGATCCTTCTCGCGCTTGTCGGCGTCGACCTTGGGGGCGCCCTTCTTGGAGGCATTCTTGTCCTCCTTGGGCTTGTCCTTCTTGCCGAACTTGCCCTCGTCGTCCTTGGCCTTGGAGCCGTCCTTGCCGGACAGGTCCAGCTTCTCGAGCTTCTTCTCTTCCTCAGGCGCCTTGAGAATCATCTCGGCGAAACGGTTCTGGTTCTTGAAGAGGTCGTCGATGAGGCTTCGGTTGAAGTCGGGAGTGATGAAAGCCGCCACCACGAAGAAGACGTGGAGCAGGGCTGAGATGGCAAAGACCCGGGGAAAGTACCAATCCAACATCCCGCCGGCGCCAAGAGCCGCGTTGCCGCGAACATACTCGGCCGTCACCGTCAGGGTTCCGTACTTGTAGACCAGACGCTCACCCAAGCTCAGGCCGTAGGCCTGGGCCGGAAAGGGCGCGTCGGTCGCCGACAGGGACACGTCCCGAGTGGTGCTTCCATCGGCCTTTCGAAGGCCGACCTTCGCTTCCTTGGGGACGACGATGGAGGACTGCTTCCCGCTACGGGTCGCGATGGTGAAGGACTCGGCGGGCAGGCTGCCCTGAACCGCGAGGTCCACCCCAGTCCGCGCCTGCGGCCCGACCGTGACCGCCCGGTCCTTAGAGACGGTGACCGAGTCGACGACCGTGTCGCCCCAGAGGACGGTGAGCTCCAGCGCGAACTGCTGGTCCGTCGGCTGGTTCTCGTCCTCGAGGGTGTAGGTCAAAAGACCCGGGTCGAAGTCGGCATCATCGGTGACGATGTGGTCACCAAAGGGCTCGTTGGGTGTCTCCATCAATTCCTCCGGGGGTGGTCCCCCGTGGATCGACATCCGAGGGGCTCAAAGGTTCCGGGAAAGGTGGGCGGCCGAGCTGCCCATCGGGGATTCCCGGTCAGATGTTGTCGGTGCTGGTCTGAAGCTCGCGCAAGAAGTTGTCCCGAACCTTGAGGAGAGACTGGAAGCGGGTCTTGCGACGGTTCAGTAGGTAAGCGCCCTGGGGTCGGGTCAGCTCGCCCTGGATGGTCACGTCGCCGAAGTCGATGACGGTCTTGGCTTTGTACTCTGTACGGTCGGCCAGCCGCCTCACCCTATCCTGGGCAGAAGCCGTGGCCGCCAGGCCCAATCCAAGGGCGAACGCGCCCAGCATGATCGTCGTCTTCATTGTGTTCTCCCTAGCTCAGCTTTCGGCAACTTCGCCAGCTTCGGGTTCGGCTTCCGGCGCGGCATCGGGGTCTTCCCCATCCGCGGCGCCGCCTTCTTCCCCCTCACCGTCCAGGACCTCGCCTTCGGGTGCGTCCTCTTCCGTGAAGATGTCGCGGCCCGTGGCCTGCACGCCCGACTCCTCTTCGGGCTCCTCGGCCAGAGCCTCTTCCGCCATCTCCAGCGTCAGCTTGATGCCGTTATAGCGACCGCAGAAGCCATCGTAGTCGTCCTCGCCACAGCTCTTCTTGGTCCGGGCGAGGTACTCGTCAGCCGTCTTCAGCGCCTTCTCGTTTTGGTTGGCGTTCTGAAGCGTGATGACGAGCTGAAGCAAAAGCTGCTCGGGCTCGGACCGACCGGCCTTCGAGTAGAGGGTTCGCGCCTTCTCGAAGTGCTCCACCGCCACCTCGTGCTCCTGAGCGCCCTGAAGGGCATAGGCCAAGTAGGACTCCACCTCGGGATCGGTGGGGCGCTTGGCTGCGACCTTGTCGTAGCTCGTCCGGGCTAGACCGTAGTCACGATGGCGCAGGGCCAGAGCGCCGATGTTGGCGTTGGCCGACACATGGTCGGGGTCGTAATCCAGCGCCTTCTTGAAGGCCGCCATCGCCCGACCGTTCTCTTCACGCTGCAGGTAGATTCGGCCGAGGTTGACGAAGATGTCGGGGTCGCTTCGCTTCTGCTCTTCGGACATCCGCCGGGCGTTCTGAAGAATCGTCTCCGCCAGCTTCAGCTTGTCCTGGTCGAGGTAGACCAAGGCCAAGTTCTTGTAGGCGTCGACGTTCTCCTTGTCCCGCATCAGCAGCTTGCGAACTGCACCGATGGCGCTGTCGTAGTCCTTGCGCTCCCGGTGGAGGACCGAGAGGTTGTTCAGGAGCTCGGCTTGGAAGGGCTTCTTCTCGAGCAGGGCTTCGTAGATCTTGGCTGCCTCGTCGGTCCGGGCCTGGGCTCGGAGAACCGCCCCCAGGTTCACCGTCGTCTGCACGTCCTCGGGGTCGTTGGCCAACACCTGTCGGTAGTCGGACTCCGCCTCCCGCCAGTTGCCGAGCTGCTGATGGGCGTACCCTCGATTGTAGCGCGCGACGTCGTTACTCGGCTGCTTCTCGAGAAGCCCATCCAGCTTCTCGACCGCAGCCGCGTACTCCTTGTTCTCGATTTGGGTATTCGCCTTGGCCACGACCTCTCGCGGCTTGATTCGAACCACCTTGGGACCGGTTTCGACGGGCACGTTCTTGGTCGAACCGCCACAGGCCCCGAGGATGAGCGCCCCCAGACCAAGAACGAGCTTCTTGGCGTTCATCACGAGTTCACCCGGCCCTGGGACTCGGCGGCGGCCCGAGCATCTTCACCCTCGGCGTTGGCTGGCTCGATGACCTCTTCGATCACTTCGTCGGGCACGAGATCGGCCGGCTTCTGCTTGGACATGATGAAGACGTCGGCGCCCTCGTAGCCCGGCTTCTGCAGCTCGGGGAACTTGTCGGGGTTGAGCTCCTTCAGGTTCTCCTGCGCTGTCAGCGTGCACTCGTTGTAGATGTTCAGCTCGTAGGCCTTGTCGAGGGCTCGCTCAAAGGCCTGAAGGCCCTTCTCCTCCGGACCCAAGGCCTGGGCATCGAGCTCTGCTCGGTAGATCTCCTGCTGGTCGAAGGTCAATCGCTTCGGAAGTGGCGCGTTTCGGAAAGTGTCAGCCACGTTGCGGTAGACCTGCCCGATTCGCGTCAGCGCGCAGATACCGTAGTCGCCATTCCCGTAGGTCAACACGTCGAGGTATTTGCCCTCGGCCTCGCACTTGGCCTCGTCGGTGGAGACGCAGGCCAAAGTCTGCGCACCGCCCAGCTTGGATTTGAGGATCTTCGGACTCAGGCGGGTGAAGCTGATCTTCGAGAAGCTCTGGAACTCGGGCTCGAGCAGTTCGAATCGGGCGTGGGCACCGGCCAGCTGAGCACCCTCCTTCTTCTGCTCCTCGGGCTTGAGGTTCGGGAACTCTTGCACGATCCAGGCGTACTCCTTCATGGCGTCTCTGCGCTTACCGAGCTTCTCGTCGACGAGGGTCGCGAACTTGTAGCGGCTCTCGAAGATCTTGGCCTGGCCGGCGTTGGCGTACCTCTTTCGGAATCGGTCGTAGCAGCCGGCGGCGCTCTCCCAGTCCTTCTTGGTCTCCTGCAGCTCGCAGACCCGCCAGTAGACCTCCGCCGCCTCTTCGCCCTTGGCGTGGTCGGTGTAGTAGGTCGTGAACTTGGCGATGGCGTCGTCGGTATCGCCCAGTCCTTGCCGGTAGACGGCCGCGTTGTACAGGGCGACCGAGGCCTTCTCGTGGCCAGGGTAGTCGGTGAAGAACTCGTCGTAGAGGGTGGCCGAGGTCGAGAAGTCGGCGATACGCTCGTAGAACTCGGCGAGCAGGAGGTGGTTTCGATGGACGATGTCCATCTCCTTGTCGACCGCCTCACGGGCCTCCTTCTTGCTCCGACGCGTCAGCTTGCTCTTCTTCTTGTGGACCTTAGGCTCGTAGGTCTTCCGGAATATCTCGGCCATCTTGATGGCGTGGTCGAGCTCGTCGGCGTTGTTGTAGATCAGCACCGCCGAGAAGGTCGCCTCGTCGGCGTAGTCGGAGGTGGCGAAATCCTCCTGGAACTTGCTGAAGCGAGAAGCGACCGCGGCGTAAGCGGCCTCCTTCTCGTCGCCGTCATCCAGCGCCTTGGCCTTGATCTCGGCCGTCTGGATGGACAGGTAGGTGGAGCCTTCCAGCAGCTCCTGCACCTCCTTGGCAAACTTCTTGTCGTTCCCGACTAGCTTGTCGTTGGTCTTGAACTTGCCGGCGTAGAAGGCGAGCTCGTCCCACTTCTTCTGCAGACCCAGCGAGTCGAGGATGAGGTAAGCGGAGCGCTTGGCCAGCTTGTCTCGCGGGTACTTCTCGATCATCTCGAAGAAGCGCTTGGCCGACTCCGAGAAGTGGTTGTGGTCGAAGTACACGAAGGCAGCCTTGAACTTGATGGCCGGCAGCTCCTTGTCGGCCTCGTCGGCGATGCCGAAGTAGAGGTCGCAAGCCGCGGCGAGCGACAGCTCGTTGGCCGGGATGGCCTCCTCCGGATACTCCTTGTCGTCCGACAGTGAGATATTCACCCGAGTGACCTGCTTCGACTGGCCCTTGTCTTTGGCCTCCTTGACCTTGCGCTGGGTGGTCGGGTCGCCCTGATCCTTCTTTTCCTTGATGATCTTTTCGTAGGCCAGGATCTGGTTGTACGCGGCTTCTCGCTGGTACTTCTTCTGGGCCGCGGTGTCGTTGGTCTCGGCCCGCGCGATCTGGTCGTACTGGAGGGCGGCGTTCTTCCACTCCAAGAGGGCCCAGAGGACCTCGGCGTAGAAGTAGCGCATCTCGTAGGCAGCTTTGGTCTCGGAGAAGGCGTCGAGGTACTTCGCGTAGATGTCTCGGGCCAGGTAGTAGGTCTCCACGTTCTGCCGCTTCTGGGCGTCCCGGTGGTATTCGGTGACCAGGTTCCGAAGGCTGGTCTCGGTCAGATCGTAGGCGTACTCCAGTGCCGCGGCGCCGCTCTCGCCCGCGTTCTCGTGGTGCTTGTACCAGGGCGTGCCCGGTCGATAGAGGTCCACCAGGCGCTCGACCTCGGTCCGGACCTGGCTCTTGTCCTCCAGCTGGCTGTAGGCAGCGACGATCTTCGACTGCAGGTGGGGCGAACGCTCGCTCATCGGATACCTATCGATGAGCAGGCGGAAGGTCTGGACCTGGAGCGGCCACTTGCCCTGGTCGCCGAAGAGATTGCCCAGGCGCTCGGTGTAGCGAACGGCAATCTCCTCACCTCCCTTGGCCTTGAAGTAGGCAAAAGCGGTGTCGACCTCGTCCACGTAGGAGAAGAAGCGCGCAAGGTCGTTGAGCGCTTCGGACTTGAGCTCGACCGACTTCTTGTCGGCGCCCACCACCTCGGCGTTGTCGATGACTCGCTTCATCTTTTTGATGCCGGCCGCGTAGTCCTGATAGTTGTAGTCGCACCAGGCGAGCTTGTAGATGGCGTAGTTGTAGATCCGAGGCTCGTCGGATTCGGAGGCCTTTTGGTAGGCCCGCTGCGCCTGTCCCAGACGATTGTTGTTGAAGTAGTGCTCGCCGAGCTGGAGGTAGGCGTCGTCGACCAGGCGGCTCTGCGGGAACTGCTTGATGAGCTGCAGGTAGTGGTCGACCGCCTTCTCGGTGTTGGCGGCCTCGTACTCGTTGTAGCCGAGGTAAAAGAGAACCTCGTCGTTACGCTCGTAGCGAGGATACTCGTTCAAGACGCGCTCGTAGAGGTTGAGGGCGTTGTCCTTGATGAGCTCGGACTCCCGGATGAAGGAGGCCCGCTCCGGGGGGCTGCCGCGCTGACCGCTTTCGGCCCAAGCCTGGTAGGCCTTCTCGAAGTCCTCGAACTCCTGGTTGTACTCGAACTTCGACTTCTCCCAGTAGAGCTCGGCCAAGCGAAAGATCATCTCGGCCTTTCGAGTGTCGTCCGCCCGAGGGATGAGCTCCTTCAGGAGCTGGATCGACTCGTCGCGCTTTTGGGCGGCCTGATCCGACTTGTCGACGTCGGTCTGGTCAACGACCGTCTCGATCTTGAAGGAGGCGGCCCCTTCGCGTCCGGAATCCACCTCTTCGTCGGGGGCCGGCTCGCTGGCGGATTCTTCTTCTTGCGCTCGGGCAGGGACACTCGCGACCAGCGCGGAGAGACCAGCCCAGAACAACAGCTTCGCGGGAAGTTCGCTCATCGTTTGTTCCTTGTAGGTGAGAGGACGCGCGGATGGCGCGGGCCTCGAGAGTGCCGAATGCTCAGACAGGTGCGCCCACAGGCGCAAGCCAGATCCGAAACAGCGTGGAATCGCAGATACGGCACCGCCGCTTTTGACAGCGGCAGCAAGGCAGAGGTTCCCAAAAATTCGGGACCGGGGTGGCCCTACTCGAAGACCTCGGGGATGCACTCATCCTTGATGGAGTGCTGGTAGTAGCCGAGCTCGTCGATCCAGTACTCACCCTGGAAGGCCCAATACTGGTAGGTCGCGTTGGGCACGAAAGGCCGAGGTCCTTTGGCCCGGGGACCCTTCGTGATGTCCTTCCCGGCCTCGAGCATCTTCCGCTCCGCGTCCGAGGTCTCGAACTGGATGATGCGAGCCTGATTCAGGAAGTCGTCGACGCCGACGTACTGGTTGTTGATGAGCTGCAGACCGAGCCGTCCGGTCAGGGCCTCCCACTGGGCGCGCTGGTCCTGAAGGAGCGTCACCAAGATGCCCTTGAAGTTTCCGTCGGGGAAATTCTCCTCGGCTTCCGCCAGCTCTGCGTCGACCTGCTCCAGGATGCCCAGGTAGCGGCTGAACTTCTTGTTGCCCGTGACCCGGAGGCGAACCTCCTCCGGGAAATTGGAGGCGCCGTCGGCCAGGACGCGCACGACCTCCTCGTCGCCGGTCTGGTTCTCGAGCCAGGTCTTCAGCTCGTCGTTGACGGGCTCATAGACCGCGAAGAAGTCATCGAGGGTCTTTCGCACCCGGTCGAAGTGGCAGACCTGGAAATAGGTCGTGGCCTTCAAGACGAAGGACTCGGGCCGCAGACGGTCGTCGAAGTATGGCGCGTGGACGGAGTGGACCGCCCCGAGGGCGTTCCCGAACTGGGCGGCCTGGAAATAGGACCAACCGCGCTCGGCCAGCGACTCGAACCAGTCGTCGGAGAAGCGCGTGACCTGCTCGTAGGACTCGATGCTCCGCTCGAAGTCGCCCTGAGAGTAGAAGGCTCGGGCCTTACCGAGGGTGGCGAGACGGTAGAGCTTCTTGTCTTCCTCTTCGAGGCTGCCCTTCGTCACCTCCTGCAGGCGGGTGAAGATCGTAATGGCCTCGCTGTAGTCGGCCTGGCCCTGCTGGATGGCCACCTGAACCTGAATGATGGCCAAGTGGTACTGGGCCTTCTTGTAGTAGGGCGAGCTCTCGTCCGTGATGGCGCGGAAAAAGTCGCTCGCCGCCTGCAGGTCGGCCTGCCGCTCGGTCAACAGACCGATCATGTAGTTGATGGCGTTGAGGTCCTCCGCTTCGAGCTGAGCGAAAGAGCCGGTGTAGCCCCGGTTGATGACTTCGGGAACGATCAGGTCGTCCTGGAGCCCTTCGGCCACGCGAAGCAGCCCGCGGGTCGCCCGAAGGAAGTAGGGGTGCTCCTCACCTTGGTTGAACACCTCTCCGTAGAACTGGAAAGCCGGGAGGAGATAGCCCGCTCGGTAGAGCGAGTGCCCCAGGTAATACTCTGCCCGGTAGCGGTCGTCGACGTCGTCGGTGTTCTGCGCAACGTCGAAGAACAGGTAGGCCGCGTCGGCGAAGTTGTCGTCGTTATAGGCGCGAACCGCGTTGTCGATGTCCTGGGCCCACGCCGGTGTGGCGTACACCAGGGCACCGAGCACGGCCGCGACTCTAAAGCTGCGCATGGTCGTCTTCATGGGTCCCCTGCTCAAAAGAGAATGCTCACGCCGACGTTGGCGTAGATGTTGTTGCGGATGGCGTCGCTGTACTGGAGCGGCGCCGAAGTCTCACCGAGGGGGCCAGAGTCACCCTCTCGCGGGGGCCGGAAGACGGAGCTCGCAAAGAGGTAGTCTCGAACCTCGGCCTTCAAGCCAATGGTCTCGTTGAAGTAGAAGCGAAAGCCGCCTCCGAAGACGGCCATGGGCCGGAAGGTGTTGGGCTCGTACACCGGACGCTCCCCGTCGGGGCAGACGGCGGGGGTTCCGTTCTCTCCACCGTCGAAGCGGGGGTCGATGCGGAAGTTGGCGGTACACTCGACGCGGGTCTCCCCGACCGCGACCCCCGTAGTCAGGTAGAAGTTGAAGTTGCCGAGCTGGCGGCCAGCAATCTCGAGCTTTCCGTAGATGGGGCTCCACTGCACCCCGAGACCGGCCGCCCACAGCAGCTGGGTCTGGGTCGCGAACTGGGGCCGCAGGTTGGCCTGGTCGAAGATCTCGTTCAGGGCCCCCGACTCACCCGGGAAGAAGTACCCGCCAAAAGCCTCCAGACCCAAGTTCTCGGCCACGTGATAGGTCACGCTGGCCACCGGGGCGTAGCTCTGAACGAAGCGGTCGTTGAAGAGGGCCGAGAACATGATCGAGATCTCGACCTTGTCTTTGATGAGATAGGCCTTCTGCTGAACCGCGTAGATGGTCTCTTCGCTGTCGGTGACCCGGGCGAAGCCAGGGGAAGAGTCCGAGCCTACGTCGGCGGGCGGTGCGGCCTCGGGGGTCTCGGCCGCCTCGTCCTGGGCGCGAGCAAGTTGGGTACTGCCGATGGCCATCCCGAGAGCGATGAGGGTGGTTTTTGTTATGAATCGCATGGGTGGGCTTCCTCAGAACATGACCTGAAAGCCCAGCTGAATCTGCTGGACGTTGGTGAGGGCGGTGCTCGGGGCATCGTCTGGCCCCGTATTGATGTTCAACTCACCCTGCGGGATGTCGGGCTCGAACATCAGGATGTGCCGGTACTCGATGCGCAAAGCCAGGAAGTCGACGAAGTGAAAGCGAGTGCCGAAGCCAGCGTTCGCGTAGCCCGTCGTCTCGCTCACGGAATCCGTGCTCCCGACAGGGCCTACGGTCCGCTCGACACCGGTCAAACCGCCCCCGACCAAGACGAAGAGGTCGAAGGCCGGGTTGTACTCCGACGCAAAAGACACGCGGCCATAGAGAGGGGTGAAGGTAACGTCGGCGCCCGCCATCCACTGCATCCGGAACAGGTCGGGCAGGGGCGCTCGGCCGCTCTGGCGCACTTCGTCCGCCACCACGCTGATCTCGTCGGTGGCAAAGATGCCGCCGACGAGCCCGACGCCTAGCCAATCCAGGAAGTTGTAGTTCACCCCCAGGATGCCGCCATTGGACTCGGTGAACTTACCGGTCAGGGGCGTCGAGAAGAGCAGGTAAGCCTGGAGCTTGCCCTCGTTGCCGTAGCGCTTGTCGATGAGGACGGGGAGCGTCGAAGGGTCTTCGCCTCCTTGGAGTGCGTGGGCCGGCTGGCTGCTGGCCAGCAAGAAGCCGCAGCTCAGGGCGCCCAATAGCGCGGCTCTTGTGAGGCGCGCCACGCGGTGGGGCATGGATCTTTTCAGGGTACGCATGGGCAGTGCTGGCGCGATTGTGACGGCACGCGCATCGGCGGGGTCGCTAGCATGTGGATTTGACGGAGGCAACATCAAGAAACGGCGGGTATTTGCGCACCTCGCCTGACCCGGACTCAACTGCGGAGAAGATCGATGCGCGCATCACGAAGCAGGTCGACCATGTCTCGGCAGGCTTGCTCGAAGCCCACGAGGAGCGCCCGCGCCACAACCGCGTGGCCGACGTCGACCTGACCGATCTCCGCGATCCGACCCACCGGGGGGACGTCTCCGTAGCCCAGTCCGTCACCGGCCACGACCCACAGGCCCAGTTTCTTCGCGGTCTTGGCCGCGTCTCGCAGTCGGGCGAGGGCTTCGCTTCGCTCCGCGAGATGTCGCGCCTCTTCGTAGCGGGTGGTGTTCAGGTCGACGAAATCCGCGCCCGCCTTGTGGGCCGAGCGCACCAGCTCGATCTCGGGCTCGACCCGCACTCCGACGTCTATGCCTGCCTCCTTCAAGATAGGGGCGCTTCGCTGCACCGCCTCGCGGCTCTGCAACAGGTCGAGGCCGAGGGCGTCCCCGCTCAGGCGGTCCCTGAGATCGGGTACGAACACCACGCGATCGGGTCGGAGCTCCAAAGCAAGGCCCAAGGTCTCCTTGATAGGCTCCATCCGCACGGTGAGCTTGGCTTCGACGACCTGCCTGAGCACGTGGGCGTCCCGGCTCGCCTCAGCGTCCAGGCGCAGGACGATACTCTCCGCGCCCGCCCGCTCGGCGGCGAGCGCCACGTCGACCGGGTCCGGCCTCTGCCCGCGAGCCATCCGCCGAAGGCGGATCACGTGGTCGACGTGGACACCAAGTCGACTGCGCATCTCAGACCCCTGCCTTGCTCGCCACTTCGGCTTCCAGTTGGGATGCGAGGTCCTGGGCCAAACAGCGGGTTCTCTCAAGGTCCGGACCTTCCACCATGATGCGCGCCTTGTTCTCGGTCCCGGAGTAGCGAACCAGCACTCGCCCTTCCCGGCCCAGCTCCGACTCGACCTTCGCGATCAGGGCACAGGTCTTCTCCAAGCTCTCGAGGGGTGGCTTGGCCAAGACCTTCACATTCACCAGATGCTGAGGCACGGGTTCGAAGCTGGAGCCCAGCTCTCTGAGGCTTCGCCCGGTTCGAGCCATGAGTTCCAAGACCTGGAGCGCTGCCACGCAGCCATCCCCGGTCGACGCATGGTCGAGAAAAATCAGATGGCCGCTCTGCTCCCCGCCAAAGCGATAGCCGTGGGCCCGCATGCACTCGACGACGTAGCGGTCGCCGACGGGGGTACGGACGAGCTTCCCACCGGCTCGCTCGAGTGCCCGCTCGAGTCCGATGTTCGACATCACCGTGCTCACGACCGTGTTGTGGGGCAGGGCCTGCTTCTGGATCAGCTCCGCCCCACACATGGCCATGACCGCGTCGCCGTTCACGATCTCGCCCCCTTCGTCGACGACGATGAGTCTATCGGCATCACCATCGAGGGCGACGCCGGCGTGGGCCCCTTGCTCTCGGACCGCTGCTTGGAGGTGACTCGGATCCGTAGCGCCGCAAGCCTCGTTGATGTTGCGTCCATTCGGTGCAACGCCGAGAGGAACGACCGTGGCCCCCAACTCCTCCAGCATCATGGGCGCCACGCGGTAGGCGGCGCCGTGGGCGCAGTCGACGACGAGCTTCATGCCTTCCAAGGTCTGCTCGGGGGCGAAGGTGCTCTTCACGAACTGTACGTAGCGCCCCCGAGCGTCCTCCATCTTGACCGTCTTTCCGATCTCCGTCGCGGTGGGGCGGATGTCGTCGATGCGCCCCGACTCTAGGAGGGCCTCGATCTCGGCTTCGATGGCGTCGGCCAGCTTGAAACCGTCGGCCCCGAAGAACTTGATGCCGTTATCCTGGAAGGGGTTGTGGCTGGCGCTGATCATGATGCCGGCGTCGCAGCGCAAGGTGCGGGTCAGGAAGGCGACGGCCGGGGTCGGCATGGGCCCCACCAGGATGACGTCGACTCCCAAGGAGCACACGCCGGAAGAAATGGCGAACTCCAGCATGTAGCCCGAAATCCGGGTGTCCTTGCCGACCACGATGCGATGACGATGGTCTCCCCGATTCGAGATGTGGGCGATCGCCCGCCCGAGTTGCAGTGCGACCTCTGCCGTCATGGGGAAGGTGTTGGCCACGCCCCGAATGCCGTCTGTGCCAAACAGCTTGCGTTTCATCGGCTATCTCCCAGGTGCCCGTGCACCCACGCGTCGCTCATTCGTACCACGTCTTTGGCGGCCTGAACGTCGTGGACCCGCACCAAGTCGGCCCCACCCGCGATGGCGAGGGCTACCGTCGCCGCGGTACCCATTTCCCGCTGGTCCACCGGACGACCCGTAATTCGGCCAATGAAACCCTTCCGGCTCGTCCCAACCAGGATGGGGCATCCCGGCCAAGGCCGAAGGCGGTCCAGGTTCCGAAGAAGGTCGAGATTTTCAGCGTCCGTCTTGCCGAAGCCGATACCCGGATCGACCGCGATGGCGCTTCGCTCCACCCCGGCTTCCAGCGCACGCTGGACCGAGACGTGGAGGGCGGCCCCCACGGCGGCGACGACTCCACCCTCGTAGGTCCAGGTTCCTTCCTGCATGGTCCGCGGTCGGGCACGAGCGTGTGAAAGAACTAGCAGCGCCTTCTTTTCCGCCGCTACCTCGAGAATCTCGGGCTCGAAGGTGCCGCCCGAGATGTCGTTCACGATGCTCGCGCCAGCCGTCAGCGCCCGGGCGGCCACTTCGGCCTTGTAGGTGTCGATGGAGACCCGGACCCCCAGGCCGTCGAGGGCTTCTATTGTGGGCAGCACCCGGGCAATCTCGTCGGCTTCGGAAACGGGCTCGGCTCCGGGTCGGGTCGATTCGCCACCGACGTCGACGATGTGAGCCCCCTCCACCATCATGCTTTGAGCGCGATCCACCGCCACCCGGGGCTCGACGGCCAGGCCGCCGTCCGAGAAAGAGTCCGGCGTGACGTTGAGCACGCCCATGATCTGCGTGGGCGGGCTCTGACTCCAGCCGGGCATGGAAGGCCCGCTATCTCTTCTCGAAGCTCGGGATCAAGAAGTTCAGATCGCCTCGCGACAGCGGTCCGGCTACGACGGAGGGGATGGGGGGACTGCAGGTCCACCTCGACGGAGCTCGCCTCCGACGGGCGGGATTCGCGATGGAGTCGATCCTCCCCGGAGGGATCGAGCGCGAGGACTGCGGCCGGGTCAGCCGTCTGGACCTCCGGTGGCTAGGCGATCGACTGCAGGAAGGCCTGCGAGGCCCTCGCGCCCGGGCGGCCCGACAGTCCCTGGACGGCGTCCATGCCCTGCAGAAGGTCATGCAGCAGCACCACGCGGACTCCGCCGTTTATGTCGCCCCCGAAGAGTACGGCCTTCCCACCCGGCTGCGTACTGCAGCCATCGAGATCGACTTCGTCTTCGGCGATAGGGACGGGAGCGTAGGCCTGGACGACCTGGGCGCGGCTCGATCTCGCTACGCGAAGGTCAGGGGGCCCATCGCCTGGAACCGGCTCTTGGTCGCGGACGAGATCGAGCGCGCTCTGTTTCCTGGTCGAGTCCTCAACTCTACCGATGGCCCCAAACTCGGACCAGAAGCATGGCTCGACGGCGGGCGAGACCCGATGGGACGCCTGCGTAGACTGCTCTCGGTCGTCGACGACGCGACGCTGGCGCGGACCTACGCCGATGCCGCCGCACGCTCCGAGACGCTCGGCCATCAAGAGCGCGCGCCCGGTCAGCATCGCCTGCTGAGAGAAGGCATGATGCTCATGGGGCAAGAAATGAGTCGTCGTCGCAGCGTGCGCCCGACCCTGAGCGACATCGCCCGAATTGGAAGGAGCGACCCCGGAATGCGCCCCTTCTTGGAAACGGCGGTCCAAATGTCGAAGCGTCTGCATCCAGACCGAATCCTGACCCCCTTCTTCGCAGCCTGAGCATCGGTCGGCCGACCGATGCCGCGGGGGAGGCGTCGCCTTCAGCCTGGGCTCATGAAAGCCCCATGCTTCTTGTCGTGCGTCCTCATGGCGCCAGCCTGTGCCGACCCGGTGGTCTACAGCGCCGTCGTCGACGGTGAGGACGAGGACCTGCCGCAGCGCCTTCGCGTCCAGCCTTCGAGCATCTCGATTCAAAGCGAGGCCGGGGGCGTTCACATCCTCGAGCTACATCTGCGCGCCGACGGGCCAGTCTTCATCGACGGGATCCTGTGGGAGGGCGACGAAACGTGGGAGCTGCGCTCGTTCGCGCCCTCGCTTCCCATTCGGGTTGAAGACGAAGTCGAGCTCCAGATCCAGCTTCGGACCGGGCTTCCCATCTTGGGCGGCGCGCTGGTCTTTTGGGGGCGGGATCGGATCCTCGGTCGAGTCCCCGTCGAACGACGGATCGGTCCGAGCCTTCGGCTCATCCCGAGAGAGCCTCGAGGCGTGGGGGTCGTGGGTACGCGATTGCGTCTGCCCATGAGCGTACGTTCGAACGCCGCGGAGACCTCGGAACTGAGCTGGCGGGTCGTCGCCGACCCGGCGCTCCAGGTCGAGTCTCCAGCCGACTTCGTCCTCGAGGCCGGGCAGGAGGTCTCGGTCGACCTTTTGGTGGACGCGCTGCGGCCGGGCACGTGGCGACTGGGCCTGGGCGTTCTGGGCCCGGACACGGAGGATTGGGTCGAAGCCGAGCTACAGTTCCAAAGCGCCGAAGCCTGGCGGTTCACCGTGACGCCGGAGCCAGATCAGACCTCGGCTCTCATCACTGACCTTCGACGCCTCCAGGCCTGGGCCGACCTCGAAGACACGCCGCCCAGTCGAGGGCAGCACATGCTCGTCGGTTCGGCCGAAGCGAGCACCCGACTAGGCGTCGGCTACCTCGAGGACTGTCGAGCGGCCCCGAGCACGCTGTTGAGCGAACTCTTCGGCGCAAGCCTGTCCACACTGGTGGCGGGTTCGGCCGAGTGGAGTCGCCTGGTCCGAGAGGTATGCGTAGACCGGGGGCCGCTGAACCTTCGATGGACCCTCGAGCAGGGTGGCGCCCTTCGGGAAGGTCAGACTCGACTGGAACGACGAGGCGATCGTGTCGAGGTCGGTCGTTGGGACGGACCGACCCGACGGTTCGAGGTCACGCGGTGAGGGCGTCCGTTGCCTGCGTGGTGTTATGGGCCTGCGGGGAGGCGCCGCCCTGCCCTTCTTTGCCCGCGGCGCATCCAATCCGCCTGGGCGCGGCAGAGACCCACACCATACAGGCCCTGCCAGGCTGGACGGCCACGGCCTCGGTCACCGGGCCCTTCGCGTGGGACCCAGACGAATTCGCCCTCCACTGGAAGGGCGAAGGCTACGGAGAAGGCGCCCTCACGCTCGTTCATCGAGATCCCTCGAGCGCTTGCCCCGAAGGAAGAGTGACCCACTCGGTTCGTGCGTCCAGCTTCTCCGAGGCCCGGCTTCGGTGGGTCGACACGCACTTGGACAAGGAGGTGCCGGCACGGACGGGCATCGGATTCGAGCTCCATCTGCGGAATGAGGGATGGACCGGAACTTGGGTCCCGCCTGCCCGCTGGACAGGACGAGGCGCCCGAGTCGACGGTGGCGAAGCGACCTGGGTGCCACCTTTGAGCAATGTGGTGCTGTTCCTCGACCTGGTGGCCGAGGGTGGCCCCTTCGAGGGACGACTCGAATGGGACGGTGTCTTGCCCGGCCTCGATTGGGAAGGTCAGGGCATCGAGCCCCGGCTCGTGGCCAGCGATCGCCTCGACTTTGGCGTCCTCCTCGTCGGGGCCTTCGACCGACGAAGCGTGGCCTTGCGGGCGGAGAACGTCCCTGTCCACATCGTCCACGTGGAAGGTCCGGCGGTTGGGCCCTTCCACTGGTCGGCACCGACCCGAGTGGAGGAACATGCAGAGCTATCCGTTCGCTTCGCTCCCGCTGAGGTGGGTGACTGGTCCGAACGGCTTCGAATCTGGTGGCGCGGTCGAGATCGAATCGAGGTCCATGAAGTCCTCCTCGAAGCAAAGGCGCGAAGCTGCGAAGCGCTCTGCCAGCTCCCAGAAGCAACCACGAGCTGCGTGGGCGGCTGCCGAATCGAGAGCTGCCATCCGGGATGGTGGGACGCCAACGGCCAAGCGAGCGATGGCTGCGAATGTCGAGACGTCGAGGACCCTTCGGACGATTGCGCCCGAGCCCGGCCCCTCCCCGAGATCAGAGACGACCAAGCGCGTATCATGGTGGAGGGCATTCTCGCCGGTCCGGCCGACGTGGACGTTTTGCGCGTCATCGCCGCCGATGGTTCCAACATCTTTGGCGACAGCTTCGACGTGCGCTTGGCGCTTTTCTCCGAATCTCCGCTCGAGCTGTGCGTTCGCAGGGCCCCCGGACGCTGGCCTCGGGGAACTTGTCCCGGAAGCGACTGGAGCTGCGGCCCTCGCCATCGTTTCGAAGGTCGACACTTTCAGGATGACACGCAGACCCTCTGGCTCCGGATCCGAAGCACGACGCAAAGCTGCGCACCTTACCAGGTGGAGCTGTCGAACGGATGAACCCGCGCTTGCGCTCGAACAGGCGCCGACCCATCATCCGCCGCCATGGGACGCAGTCTAGGTCTGGGAGCGCTCGCCATGGTCTGCGCCTGTTTCCCTCCTGGCTGGCGAGGGGCCGAGCCCCTCTACCTGGCCAACAACACATCGCCCTTCGACATCGGTCCCTACCTGGTGAAGATGGGGCCGAAGCGGATGGCGATCGTCATCGAACACCCGCTGGAAAATCCGCCCACCATCATCTGGTGGGTCCAGGAGCCGGGGGTCGAAATCACCCCCGACGATCGTCAGCGGAGTCAGGCCCAAGAGCGAGACGACCTTTGGGTCGCGGTGCTGGACGAGCTCCCCCTCGACTTGGAGGTCAGCTACTTCGTCGATACCGAGATAGGAACGACCGAGGTCTTTCGGTTTCGAAATGGTCGGAATCGAGGGGAGCGATTCCGCTTCGCAGCGCTAGGTGACACCCGAAATGGCCACAGGGTTCATCGGGCGCTCATGGAAGCCATCGCGCGGGAGAAGGTCGACTTCGTCGTGAACAGCGGAGATCTGGTCGAGACGGGGGGCTACATCGACCAGTGGAACCTCTTCTTCGACATCGAGCAGCCGGTCATCTCCGAGGCCCCGCTCTTCGTCGCCATCGGAAACCACGACACCTCGCCTCGAAAGCTGTTCCGGCGCTGGTTCCTCCTGGCGGACTGGGCTCAGGACAACCGCTACTTCTACCACGACTGGGGTGACCTACGGATCGTGTGCCTCGACACAGAGCTCGAGATGCGGCCGGGGTCGGCCCAGTTCGCTTTTCTGGAGCGGGTGCTGGCCGATGCTGTTCGACAGAACCTCCTCATCGTCCTCTCCTTCCACTACCCCCCCTACTCGTCGGGCGCCCACGGACCCAACCCCGGACTTCAGGAGATCTTCGACGTGGTGGGCCCGAAGTACGGCGTGGAGCTCATCCTCAACGGTCACGACCATAACTACGAGCGCACCAAGCCCATAGAAGGCGTCACCTACATCGTGGCCGCGTCCGGCGGCGCGCCCATTCGGAGGCTGCAACCCAGCCCCTGGAGCGCTGTGGTTCGAACCGAGCCCCACTTCGTGCTCTTCGACGTCGAGCAAGGCCACTTGGTCGGTCGGGCCATCAATCTGGACGGCAACGTCTTCGACGACTTCATCATCGATCCCGTGGAACCGCGGACCGCTCCGTGATGGTCCGCGCCGCGGTCTTGGCCATTGGGCTGGTCTGGTGTGGAGCGGCCCACGCACAGACCACGGAGACCGCCACCACGACCGAGGTCCGACCCGACCCGCCCGCTCGGGTAGACTTGGGTCGCGTCATCCTCGACGCACCGGCAGGCTTCCTGGAGGTCGCCTTCGTCCCGCTGTACGTGACGGTTTACGCCCTCGATCGCTACTCCTTGTTCGAACGCATCCTCGACGTTTTCACCAACGAGGAGCAAACGATGGCCTACCTTCCGATCGTCATCCCCTTGGGCCGATCGGGTCCTGGCTTTGGCGGCCTCTTCGCCTACAACGCCCCCCTCGGCTCACCGAACCGGCTGATCGTTCTCGGCATCGCCAACGTCAACGGCGACTGGACGGCCAGCGTCGACGGAGGCCTGCGTCTGCCCTTCGCCAGCGGCCGAGCCGCCTCTCTGAGTGTGGGGGCCTCCGTGGATCGCGACCAACGCTTCTTCGGCATCGGTACGGAGACGAGAAACGCGACGGAGTTCCTTCTTCGGCAGAACAGCATCGACGTCGAGGCGAGCCTGACCCTCTTGTCGCCTTCGGTCCCAGTCCTGACGGCCGAGGCGAGCCTGGCCTACCGGCGGCGAAGAATCGAGAGCGGAGAGGGTACCGGTTCACCGATCTTCGATGAGGACGCCCCCGTCCGCGGACCTCCAGGCTTCAACCAGGGCCTCGACTACCCGGAGCTCGGCATCCAGCTCGGCGTCGACACCCGAGACAGCTTTGGTCTCACCTCTCGGGGCTTCGTGCTCCAGAATCGGGCCCGACTCACCCAAGACTTGAACCCAGGCAGCGGCACTGGCGGCGCCACTCTGACTTCCGAGTTTGGTCTGTGGCTACCGTTGCTCCCCCGGAATCGAACCCTTTTCTTCCGCGGCGGCATCGGGAGCTCCATTCCCTTTCGCAATCGGGACGATATCCCCTTTCACTTCCTTCAGAGCCTGGGAGGCGCGAGCCGCCTTCGCGGCTACCCGGACAATCGCTTCGTCGACGAGCTGGCCTGGTGGAGCAGCCTCGAGTACCGCTGGTTCTTCTACGAGTGGGCGGGCACCGGAGGAGGCTTGGTCAGCACCCTCTTTTTCGACGTCGGCCAAACGGGCCCAGACCTCGAAGATCTGTTTCGGACGAGCGCGGGCAACTTCCCTTGGTCGGTCGGTCTGGCTCTCCGGGTCGAACAGTCGCTCATCATGCTGGGCCGACTCCAGGTCGGGGTGTCGCCGGAGGGCGTCCAGATCAGCTTCGGGATCGGAGACGTCCTATGAGAGCCGGCTTCTTCGTCCTACTTCTCTTTGGTGCTTGCGCCGGTCCCTCGTGGCGAAAGAGCCCCCATGACGTCCCCTTCCAGCGGACGCCCCCGCCTGTCCTGCATGAAGCCTTCGAGACCCGTCCGAGCTCGGAAGCCGTCGAAGTGGCCCGACACAGTGCCGTCCGCCCCCTGGGGGGACTTGTCAGCCCCGGCGCCTACGCGGAACGAGCCGGCGCCCGAAGGCGCGCCCTCGACGTGAACGAGTTCGGGCAGGTCACGGACTCCTCTTGGTTCACAAATCGAGTCAGCCGACGGCCCTGGTCGGCGGAAGAGCTGCGGCAAGGCCCCAACACGATAGACGGACCGGCGGAAGGTCCGCTTCGAATCTTGGGGGGAAAGATCGAGGGCGTGGCCCCGGGCTTCGTCGTGGAAGACCAGCTCGGGCGCCGCTTCGTCGTGAAACTCGACCATCCAGCCTATCCCGGTCTGGGCTCAGGGGCCGAGGTAGTGGCCACCAAGATCCTCCACGCCCTCGGCTACAACGTGCCGGAGAACTACGTCGTCACCTTCGATCTCGAGCGCCTCTTCCTCTCGGAGGACGCGAGTACGGCCGGTAAGTACGGGCGACGGGTCCCTCTCGACCGGAAGCTTCTCGATGACATCTTGAGCAATGCGAACCCCTTCCCCGACGGCACGGTACGGGCCTTGTTTAGTCGGATCATCGAGGGCGAGGTGCTGGGCTCCTTCGAATTCGAAGGCTTTCGACGGGAGGACCCGAACGACCGCATCCCTCACGAACGTCGGCGCAGTCTCCGTGCCCTCCGCATGTTCTATGCATGGCTCAACAACACCGACGCTCGCTCTTCCAACACGCTGGACGTCTTCATCCCGAGCGACGCCGAAGGCCAATTGGGATCGGTCCGGCACTACCTGCTCGACTTCGGAGATGCGCTCGGATCGGCGGGGACCGAGCCCAAGTACATCGCGGAGGGCTATGAAGGCCTGGTCGATCTGGAGTTCATGGCCTACGGCCTCTTCTCTTTGGGCGCCTACTATCGCTACTGGTTGCCCGTCCAGCGCTCCCCTTTCCGTTCGGTCGGAACCTTCGAGGCCCAGGTCTTCGACCCGGCCTGGTGGCGTCCCGCCATTCCGAACCCGGCCTTCCAGGAGTTGGCGCCACAGGATGCCTACTGGGCGGCAGTTCTCATGGCCCGGTTCAGCCCCGACCTGGTCGCAGCTGCGGTCGATGCCGCCGGCTACGACACGAACGCTCGAGCCTGGGTCCTGCGGGTCCTTCTGGAGCGGCAGTTCAAGCTCATCCGATGGGGGTTTGGAGAGCGACTCCCCCTGGAAGACCGACGCATGGACGAAGTGGCCGTGCGCTGGACCGATCTGGCGGTCGAGCTCGGCTTAGTCGACCCGGGCGCCCAGGCCTACACCTGCCAGCTCCTGACCCAGAAGGGTGGGTCCGAGATTCAGACCCATGACAGGCCCCTTTGTGAGCTCGCACCGCTTCACGACCAGATCATGGAGACCCGGGATCCCTTCATGCGTCTCGAGGTTCGACGACGAGACCTGACCCGGGCCCACGTTCTCCATCTCCGGCGAACGCCCGCAGGGCTTCTCCCCGTCGCAGTTCGGCGCTGAGACTCCAAACGAGGGGGAAGAAGCCGAATGAGGGAGCGTGAGCCCCGTTCAGCGCCGGCATCCTCGGTTCGAGGCTCGAGAGCGCGTCCGGCTCCAACTCGACGGTCGGGCCTCCTTCGAGGAGCTTTGGACGCGAGACGTAAGTCGGGGCGGGATGTTCGTCCACACCGACGCCCCTCCCCCCATGGGGACCAAGCTTCGGGTCATCGTCGAAACCCCAGACGGGGAGATCGAGCTCGTCGCAGAGGTCGTCCACATCCTCGACCAGGAAACAGCCCGGGAGTTCGACCAGCCTCCCGGCATCGGGCTTCAGTTCTGCCCCGTCGATGAAACAAAACGCAGGGCCATCGAAAGCTACGTCGACGGACTGTCTCGCCGACTGGCGCCCAACCCCAGCCTGGACGACGACAGCGTCGAGGACGTGCGAGCCGCGGTGCGGACCTTCTTCGAAGGCTACGAAGACAACGACCTCTATGCCGCCATCGGGGCCGGCCCTCTGGAAACTCCAGCCGTCATAGCCCGACAGCTGGAGCGACTCCGAGCGCTCTTCGACAACCCACCCACCAGCCTCAGTCCACCTCAGATGGCTCGAGTCGAGCGCGCCCAACGCGTGCTATCAAAGATGAGCCCCCTTCTCCAAGACGAGGAACGACGGCTGGAGTACGACCTCCGGCAAGGCTTCGTCTTTGCCAAGGAGCGGATGGAGACGCTTAGCCGACGACAGATCCAGCATATGCGGGAGATCTGGCAGCGTCTTCACCCAGAGCGCGTGAAGGAGGCCGAAAAGCACGCTGGGACCGCCCTCGAGTACGAAGCCCGCAAGGAGTTTGAGAAGGCGATCACAGCCGGGAAGGCCTCCCTGCGCTTCGACCCGTTCAACCAGGCACTCATCGCAGCAATGGAGGAATGGGCGCTCCTAGCCGGGGCCACGGAAAAAGCGCCCATCTCCGAAGACTCGGTTGCCAATTCCGTCTAGCTGAGAAAATGAGCCCCCGATGGCGGAGGTCCGGAGGGGGATGCACGCGGTGGAGGCTAGCAGCCTCATCGGTATGCCCCAGTTAGGCCTGAATGGGCTGAATGAGAACTGGCTGATGAAGGAGGCTGGCCACCGGCACTGGATGGCGATCTGCGGCCAGGCCGGGGTTCAGAGTCACGAGATCATCGACAGCCAAGGCCACCGGCTCTACGCCGCCTTCATCGGAATCGAATGGGAGGGGGACCCGCTGGGTGACGTGGGTGAAAACGACCAGCTCGACGTGCGCACCGAGCTGTGCCGCTTCTCGAGCAAACGCTTTTTCTCCCACAACCATTTCTCGGCCAGCTCAGGCTCGGACTTCACCTTTCAGATGGTGTCGATCTTCGTGAAGAAGCCCGTTTTCGACGACAACCGCACCTTGGCCAGCGGCCAGCCGGACCCGCTACGCGCCATCCCGCAGACCGATACACCTGAGAAGGCTCGGCAGCTTCAGGAGGACTGGAAGAGCCTGAAAGGCGAGCCGGTCAAGGATTCGGACAGCAAGCTCGTGCACCACGTCTGCCCGACCACGGAATTCAACGGTGCGCGAATGCTCTATTTCGCCAACTTTCAGCTCATCATCGACCAGGCAGAGTGGAACGCCCTGCCCAACGCGGACATGCAGTTCGCCTCCACCGAACGGCGCCGGATGTTCTTCTACGGCAACGTGAACTTCGACGACATCCTGGAGATTCGCTTCCACGACGTCGATTGGAGCGGAGACGTCCGGTCCCACCGCGCCGACGTAGTCCGCGCCCAAGACGGCGCTCGCTTGGCGGCCGTCGAAACCCGAAAGCGCCTCATCCGACCTTGAAAAAGACGCGGCCGCTCTACGGAACTTCCAAGTCGGCCTGAAGGCCCCCCCGGTCACGGGGCCGGCGCAGCGAACGAAGACGAGAAACGCAAGGCGTTTGCTCGTCGTAGGGAGCGAAGCAGGGGTGGGTCCGGCTCCGCCGGACCCGGGACCCCAGGACTATGCTTCGCCGGGCTCAGGCGTCCCGAAGGGCGGATCGAGGATAGATTTACGCTCGCCGCTCCTGGTGCCGCGCTCCTTCTTCCGCTTCTCGCGATGCTCTTCGGGCGTCGACAGATGCCGAACCTCGGGCTTGGCCTTGTCGATGGTCTCGCCGGCGATCAGCGCATCCACGTCATTGGCGTCCAAGGTTTCGTACTCGAGAAGCGCATCGGACAGGCGATCCAAAGCGTCGCGGTTCTCGCGAAGCAGATCCATGCATCGCTCGTACTGACTGCTGATGATGCCCCGAATCTCCTGGTCGATCTCCTCAGCCGTGTGCTCCGAGTAGTTGGAGCTCCGCTGCATCTCTCGTCCCAAGAAGACCTGATCGTCGTTCTTGCCAAAGGCGACGGGCCCAAGCTTGGCGCTCATGCCCCACTCGGTGACCATCTTTCGCGCAAGCTCGGTCGCACGCTCGATGTCGTTGCCGGCACCGGTCGTGTAGGTCCCAAAGACCGTGTCTTCGGCCGCTCGGCCGCCCATCAGAACGGCAATGGTCGAAAGCACGGACTCGACGTTCATCGAGTACTTGTCTTCGTTAGGCAGCTGCTGAGTGAGGCCCAGTGCACGACCTCGTGGAATGATGGTCACCTTGTGGACGGGATCCGTGTTGGGGATGAGGCGAGCCACCAAAGTGTGGCCGGACTCGTGGACGGCGGTGGTCCGCTGCTCGTCCCTGCTCATGACGGTGTTCTTGCGCTCGCCGCCCATCATGACCTTGTCCTTTGCGCGCTCGAAGTCATCCATCACCACCCGATCGCGGTTGGCATGGGCAGCAAGGAGCGCAGCCTCGTTGACCAGGTTCTCAAGGTCGGCGCCAGCGAACCCGGGCGTCCCGCGGGCGATGATCTCGAGGTCAACGTTGGGATCGAGAGGCGTTCGCTTGGTGTGGACCTGCAGAATGCCCTCCCGTCCTCTCACGTCGGGACGGTCCACGACGATTCGGCGGTCGAAGCGACCCGGTCGCAGAAGAGCCGGGTCGAGGACGTCGGGCCGGTTGGTGGCCGCAATCAAGATGACCCCTTCGTTGGACTCGAAGCCATCCATCTCGACGAGGAGCTGGTTGAGGGTCTGCTCCCGCTCGTCATGACCGCCGCCTAGACCAGCCCCGCGGTGGCGACCTACGGCGTCGATCTCGTCGATGAAGATGATGCAGGGAGCGTTCTTCTTTCCCTGCTCAAACAGATCACGAACTCGGCTCGCACCGACACCGACGAACATCTCCACGAAGTCGGATCCCGAGATCGAGAAGAAGGGCACCGAGGCTTCGCCTGCGATAGCGCGAGCGATGAGCGTCTTTCCGGTTCCGGGAGGTCCCATCAGAAGAACGCCCTTGGGGATGCGTCCCCCGAGCCGAGTGAACTTCTTCGGATCCCGGAGGAACTCGATGATCTCTTGGACGTCGTCCTTGGCCTCTTCGACACCAGCCACGTCAGCAAAAGTGATCTTGTTTTGGTTCTCGTTCATCAGCTTGGCCTTGGACTTGCCGAAGCTCATGGCCTTGCCGCCGCCCGACTGAATCTGGCGCATGAAGACAAAGAGAAGACCAATCACCACGACCATGGGCAGCCAGGTGATGAGCAGCGACTGCCAAAGCCCACCTTCCGCCTTGTGCTCCACGTCGAAGGTGATGCCCTGGGCTCGGAGGTCCTGCTCGACCTGTTCGCTGTACACACCCGAGGTCTTGAAGCTATCGCCCTCGATGTTCTTGCCCTCGAAGACGGCCGCGTCGCCTTGGCCCGTCATCTTGATCGTGACTTCCTTGATTTCGCCGTCCTGAACCTGGCTCAGGAACTTCGAGAACTGCACCGGTGCCCTCTGTTCGGGCTCGTCGAGAACGATGCGGTAGACCGCATAGATCATGACGATCAGAAGGACCCATAGTGCGAGCGTCTTGTGCGTTTGCCTCATCGAGTAATCCCGTAAACGGGGCGCGGGAGCGCCGGTATCAGAGTGGACCCTGGAGACCTCGCGAGCAACTCGAAGGCCTCACTTCCACTCGAAAATCCATGCGCGCGTGGTACCTGCGTGGGGCCTGCCTGCGAGGGCGACGAAACCCGGCGCCCAAAGTAGCCTTTCCCCATCCGCGACGATCCACGCGCCCCGCTCTCTCAACACCCGAAAGCTCGCGCCTAGTTCCATCGACCAGTCGTCTTCGGTCCCGATGGGCCTGTAACAAGGCGTCTTCACCTGATCCGCATCGAAAACCGCCGCGTCCGGCCCGACGGCGCTCGGCCAATCGCTGATTCGAGGGCTGAATCCGCCCCGTCTTCGCGCCTCGGCCACCAGGCGACGCCGAAAGCCCGGTCGATAGACCTGCTCGATGAGCGGGATCAGCTCCCGTCGCAGACGGTTGCGGAGGAAGCGTGGATCCCGGTTACTGCTGTCTTCCCGCCAGACCAGGCCGTGGCGGGCCGCATATCGAGCGATCACTTCCGAGGAAACCCGAATGAACGGACGCACATAGGCCCCTCTTCGGCCCGGCATGGGCTCCAGGCGACCGCGGGTGAGGAGCCGCATGAGGAGGGTTTCCGCCTGATCGTCTCGATGGTGGCCCAGCAGAACCCACCGGAGCTCGGCTTCGACACGGAGACCTTCCAAGACCCGGTATCGGCCCTCCCGGAGACCAGCTTCGTCGAGTCGGTGGCCGTCCAGTCGCTCCTGGAGGCAGCGAAGCTCGTGACGGCGGGCCCAGTCCGCTACGAAGGCCGCATCGTCCGACGAGTCCGCCCGCGCCTGGTGGTCGACATGGAGGATGAAGACCCGTCGGCCCAGCCTTCGTCGGGCCAGTTCGGCCAAGGTCATCGAGTCCCGACCGCCGGAAACGGCCACGCCCAAGGCCTCGGTCGGCGCGAGCTCCAGACTTTCCAGACAGCGGTCGAGGGCGGCGTACAGCATGGTTGGACCCCTTGGGTCCTCTTCCGGCAGCATAGCCGACCGTGGCCCTTAGCGACCACTGGAGCTGGGCGAGGCCATGGCGCCCCTTTCCGTCATCGGTCCGGGTGAGGCGAACAGCCAGGGGTTGGCGTCTGGACGCACCCTCGCCCAGGCCGTTCGGCGGCTGGGCTCAGCTACGGAGGGACCCCTCAGGTTGGGTCCATTCGGGGGACGTGGAGCTGAGCTCCGCCTGGATCGGTCCCGAGCTACGCCGGGACCTCCGGGCCGGGGAGATGCTTCAGCATCGGGGGGGCCGAATCGAGCTTGCGCTCGGTCCTGCGCGCCGGGCCCGACGGAGGCGGCTAGCCGAATGGCTGACCCAATCGAGGCCGTCGACGGACGGCGATGATTGGGCCGCCCTCGCCAAGTCGACCTGGTCCCCGGTTCGCAGCCGGCCTCGCGGGCTGGTGGCCTTGGCCCTGGCCGAAGACGGCGGACGCCTTGCCCAGGCCGTAGCGAAGGCTCGGGATTTGGAGGAGGCCGAGCTGGGCCTTTGGGCGCTCCGAGGTACGGCCTTTTGGACCCAAGCCTTCTGGCTCGTTCTGGAACGGTCGCGGACGCCATCAGGATTGGGTCGAGCCCTAGCGGCCGGCCTCGGCCCCGAGGGGGATGGACTCGAAGCCTTGGACCAAGGCCTGCGGCGCCGACCCGAGTGGTCCGAAGCCCTGGTCGACGCACTGGCGCGCTTCGCCCCTGAGGCCGCCGAGCCAAGACTTCTCGATATCGTCGAAGGCCGTCATCCCTGCTTGCGGGGGCAAGCCCTAGGCGCTCGACTGGACCTCGAAAACCGCGCCGTCCAAGTCCTGGCCAAGGTGGGCGGCGGCCGCTCAATCGGGCCCCTGAGACGTCTTTCGGAGAGGGCCGGCTGGTGGGCCCCGCTGGCCCGGCCGGCGCAGTTCGCCATCGTGGAGATCGAGTCCCGGTCGCCTGAACGTGCCGCGGGGCAGCTCGCGCTGAGCCCCCCTGAGACGGCAGGCGCGCTGTCCCATGCGGAACCGGCCGGACCCGAGGGCTGAATCAAGCCGAGGCGTAGTCGTAGAAGCCGCGGCCGCTCTTTCGACCGAGCCAGCCCGCATCGACGTAGCGCCGAAGAAGGGGCGCAGGCCGATAACGTGGATCACCGAGTCCCTGATGCAGGACTTCCATGATGGCGAGACATGTATCCAGCCCGATGAAGTCGGCGAGGGTGAGCGGCCCCATGGGCTGATTCGTCCCGAGCTTCATGCCCTGGTCGATGTCCTCCGCCGTCCCCAGGTTCTCTTGCAGCGCGCTCACGGCCTCATTGATCATGGGCATGAGGATGCGGTTCACGATGAAGCCCGGCTGATCCTGGCTGGTGACCGTCTCCTTCCCCATGTCTTGGGCCAGAGCAACGGTGGCCTTCAGAACCTCGTCCGAGGTCTGAAGACCTGGAATGACCTCGACCAACTTCATGATGGGTACCGGCTGCATGAAGTGCATGCCGATGAAGCGGTCTGGACGCCCAGTGGCCGCGGCCAGCTTGGTGATGGAGATACTGGAGGTGTTGCTGGCCAGGATGGCGTGCTCGGGCGCGACCGCGTCCACGGCCTGCCATACCTTCTTCTTGAGCTCGAAACTCTCGCTGACGGCCTCGACCACGACGTCGACGTCGGAGAAGGCATCGACCGTGCGACCCATGCTGATGCGGCCGATGGCCTCTTCTCGCGCCTGAGACGTGATCTTCTCTTTCTCGACGAACTTCCCGAGGCTCTTTGCGATGCCTGCCTTCGCCTTCTCGAGCTGGGCGTCGGCCACGTCGACCAACTGGACGCGCAAGCCGCTCTGGGCGGCGGCCTGCGCGATCCCGGAACCCATCTGTCCCGCCCCAAGGACGCCCAGCTTCTGGATGCCCATGGTCAGCGCTCCGCCACGAGGGCCACGGCTTCGCCGCCGCCGATGCAGAGACTGGCCAGGCCGCGCCTGGCGTTCTTGTCCTTCATCGCATGAAGCAGGGTGACCAAGATGCGAGCACCCGATGCGCCGATGGGGTGCCCCAGTGCCACGGCACCACCACGAACGTTTACCTTGTTTCGATCCAGGCCGAGCTTCTGCTCGTTGGCGATGGAGACGACGGCAAAGGCTTCGTTGATCTCGAAGAGGTCGATGTCCTTCACCTCGAGGTCGAGCTTGCGAAGGGTCTCGTCGATGGCCTTGGCGGGGGCGGTAGTGAACCACTCCGGCTCGTGGGCGGCCGAGCCGTAGCCGGAGATGGTCGCAAGTGGCTCAAGCCCGCGCTCTTCGGCCCAGGCTCGAGAGGCCACGACCAGCATGGCCGCCCCGTCGTTCAGCGAAGAGGCATTGGCGGCGGTGACGGTTCCATCCTTCTGGAACGACGGTCGCAGACCCATGATCTTATCGAACTTCACCCTGGCCGGCTCCTCGTCGGCATCGACGAGGATGGGATCGCCCTTTCGTTGAGGAACGGGCACGGGAACGATCTCGCCAGCAAAGGCCCCCGCTTCCTGAGCAGCCTGGGCCCGGCGGTAACTTTCCACAGCGAACTCATCCTGGGCACTGCGTGGGATGTTGCACTCCCTGGCACAAAGCTCGGCCGCGTTGCCCATGTGGTAGTCGTTGTAGACGTCCCACAGCCCGTCTTTGATCATACCGTCGACGAGAGTCTGATTGCCGAGTTTGAAACCCGAGCGTGCGCCATCGACGTAAAATGGGGCGTTCGACATCGACTCGATGCCTCCGGCCAAAGCCACCTCGATGTCGCCGGCCTTGATGGCTTGAGCAGCCATCATGACGGTTCGGAGGCCAGAGCCGCAAACCTTGTTGACGGTGTTACAGGGGACGGTACTTGGGATGCCAGCGCCAAGGGCAACCTGACGTGCCGGCGCTTGACCCAAATTGGCGGGCAACACGCAGCCCATGAAGACCTCCTGCACGTCCTGGGGCTGGACTCCGGCGGCTTTCAGGGTCGCCTCGGCCGCGATGCTCCCCAGCTTGGGGGCCGAAATCGACGCCAGTGCCCCCTGGAACGAACCGATCGGGGTGCGCTGAGCGGCGAGGATCACGACGTCTTGGGCAGAACTCATGGCGCGAGACCTTCGAAATCGCCTCCAGCCTTGTCAAGCAAGACTGGGGGGCCACGGACCAGCCGCGTCGACGCAAAGACATGTCGATCGATGTAGGCCTCGATGTTGGCTCGGGTGTCGGACGGGAGGAGGAAGACCAAGGCCGGTAAACGCACGGCCAAGACTTCCCACAATAAGATGGACTCCAAGAACCCTTCCCGCACGGCCTGCAGGAGCCGGCGCTCTTCACCATTCAGTTCGCCCTCTCGAGCAACGAGGGCTGCGACCTGATTGAGGAGGCACTCCCGGTACATCGACAAGCGCAAAGGGTCCGAGGCCGCATTGGAGCGGTTGCTGCACTCGGGCTCGTGGGCCCAGCAGGCTAGGCAGAGTCCCATCGCCGCCCATCGTCCCTTGGGGCCCACTCGAATCTCGACGGCCTCCTTGGTGGACACCACGGCCAAACGGGGTCGAAGAAGAGGCTCCGCCAGTCGCAGCTGCAGTCGAGGCAGAAGGCGCCGCAGGCGATCCTCCACCACCGCATTGGTTCGATTGAGGGCGTAGGCACGAATGAGGGCTCGCTTGGCCCCGTCCTCGTCCTCCAACTCCTCCAACACGTCGGCGGTGAAGAGGTGGGCCTGGTAGTCGAGAGGATTGAGGCGCGTCGCCTCGGAGAGCGCGTCGAAGGCGGCCTTCGGTCGACCGGCGAACTGCCGCGCTCGACCGAGGTAGGTGTGGGCCTTGAAGTACTCAGGGGCCGCCGCGACGACCTCTTCATAAAGGCTGACCGCCTCGTCGTGTCGTCCGGCTGAGAAGGCTTCCGCCCCGGCCTCGAAAGCGTCGCTCACGCCGTCCGGTGGGAGGGCGCGGACTAGTCTCGGACTCCCGTCGCCGTCTCGCAGAACTTCCAGGAAGGGGTCAACGGGGTCGGGGTCGCGAGCCGGCAGATCCAGCACCGCGCTCAGAAGCCGAGGCTGCAGGGACCCGTCTTGGACCACGCTGTACTGCCGATTGGAACGTTCGAGCAGTTGAAAGATCTCGTCGGGTCGAAGCAGCCCCAACGGTTGAACGCCCCCCTGAACCTGTCGGAACTCAGGCTCGGACGGGCCTCCGTTGCTCGCGCAGGCAAGCGCGACGCTAGCGAGAAGCGTCGGGATCCAGCTTCGAATCCTCTTGCTCCTCGTCGGGCTCGAGTGGCTCCGGGATCTTGATGTCACCGTCGAGGTCCGGCTTCACGCCGCCGCCTTCAGTTCGGCGGAACTTCACCTTGACGTTGAGCTCGGCTTGCACGCCGGTCAAAACCTTGATGACCTCGGACGATAGGTCGGTCGCTCGGAGGAAGTCGCCGACCTCTTTGGCGACGATCCGTACGACCTCACGCCGGCCCTTGTCGCCTTGGTGGAGCAGGAAGCTGAGGGCCTCTTTGGGGGCGGCCGAAGAGGACTGGACCTGCTCGAAGGCGTTGTCGATGGCTCGACGGACGAACTCCCCGACCACGCGACCACGCTGTCGATCTCGTTCGTACTTTTCCTCGCCGTAGATGTCCTCGGTCATATCGTCGCCGTCCGTTTCCATTCAGCTTCCTCCACCCAGCACACGAAGCGTCACCGTGGGACGGTTCGACACTTCGCCGGCAGAATCGACCAACTCGAAGCTGAATGCCAAACGTTGCCCTGGGCTGGGTCGTTCGTCGAGACGTACCAGGAACTCGAGCCATCCCGACTCGGCGTCCGGGGGCAAAGGCGGCTGCTGTTCGGCGAACAGTTCGACATTGGACTGGGAGGATACCCTCTGACCGGCGATGAACAAGACCGTCTCTCCGCCGCTCAGGTTGCCGTCTCCGTCTCGCCATCGAAGGGCGAAGGCCAGGGCGTCGGATACGAAGGGCGAGCTCTGAAGAAAGACCGCCTCCTCGATGAGAGGCCGCTCGTCGGGCCAGTCCTCGGGACCCGGACCTCCACAAGCCAGAATACAGCCCAGCCCTGCCGTCCACAGCGCCCTCATCGCCTTAACAGAACAGCTGGATCATTCCAGGTCGAGGACGCGCCAGCCTCCCTCTTCCCGGCGGAGGCGGACGACCCGGCCTTCGCCGAGAGCGAGACGGGCTTCGTCCCCTTCGACGAGGAATACCGGCTCCGGAGGGAGCGCCTCGGCCAGCGCCTGGATCGAAGGTCGGAGTTCGGTCAGGCGTCGAGCCAAGGCGGCATCGGAACGGAAGCGGACCCGCGCCTCACTAGGCAAGGTCGACCGAAACATGCCCAGGTGGCCACGACTGGCAAAGATGAAGGTTCTCAGAGCCGCGGCCGGGCTGTCGAGTCTTGGGAGAACCAACGGACCGTCGTCCACCTGCCAGCGCCCATCGCGCCGTGACAAGTGTAGGCGGGCCCCAGATGCGAACTCGACCGTGGCCCGGACGACGCTCACGCTACTCGTCTGGGCCCAAGCCCGAGCCACGGTGGAGGGATTCTCGTCGAGGAAGTGCTCGAGCCGCTCCTCGTCGAGTTCCGCGGCCAAGCCGGGCCCGTGAAGGGCGAGCAGCCGCTCGGCGTCTAGGGATGAAAGGGCCTCACGGTAAGCCGCAATGCTGTCGTCGAGCGGCGCAGGGGCGCAGGCCACCCCGACGATCGAGAGGCCGAAGATGACTCGACGGACGCTCACGCGGTCTCGGCGCACATGCGCACGAAGCGGCGGAAGTGGTCCGTCGCGTCGTGGGGCCCAGGTGAAGCCTCAGGGTGGTACTGAACCGCCATCAACTGGTCTTCGACCGCCACGAAGCCCTCCAAGGTCTGGTCGTTGAGGTTGAACTCGGTAGGTCGAGCTACCCCACCCTTGGCCAAGGCATCGGGGTCGATGGCAAAGCCATGGTTCTGGCTGGTGATGCGCACTCTTCCCTGTTCGTCCTGAACGGGATGATTGCTGCCTCGATGGCCGAACTTCATTTTGAAGCTTTTGCCGCCGTAAGCCAGAGCCAGGACCTGATGGCCCAGGCAAATGCCGAGCATCGGCAGACGACCCCTCAGCTTGCGAGCCGTTTCGATGCCGTAGCTCACCGGCTCTGGATCGCCGGGGCCATTGGACCAAAAGACTCCGTCGGGTTTCAGCGACAGCACGTCCTCTGCGCTCGCGGAGCCCGGCAGGACCTCGACCGAGGCGCCGGCCTCGACCAAGCGACGAAGCATGCTCCGCTTCATGCCGAAGTCGAGGGCGACCACCCTTGGCGGCGGCGGTCCGCCAATGGGGCCGAGCTCCAGGCCCTGCTCTCGCTGCCCAACGGTCTGCAGGGGCGAAGGGCCTTCGGTCCATTTGAAGCCAGACCTGCACATCGCCTCCCGGGCGAGGTCCCGTCCCGCCATACCCGGGGCGGAGCGCGCCGCCTCCGCCATGGCCTCCACCTTGGGTTGGGTGGAGATGACGCCCATCTGCGCGCCAGTGGTCCGGATGTGGAGCACCAAGGCTCGGGTGTCCACGTCCTCGAGCGCAACCACCCCCGCACTCTGCAGGTGGTCCTGCAACGACTCGGTCGACCGCCAGCTGCTGGCGATGGGTCGGCTGGAGCGCACGAGCAGACCCGCGGCCTGTATACCGTCGCTCTCCATGTCTTCGGGGTTGGTGCCGACGTTGCCGATCTCGACGCAGGTCATGGTGACGATCTGGTCCTTGAAGGAGGGGTCACTGAGAACCTCCTGGTAACCAGACATGGCGGTAGTGAAGACGACCTCTCCGACGGTGGTGCCCTCGGCGCCAATACTCCGGCCCCAGAACACGCGCCCGTCGGCCAGGACCAGGGCAGCGTTGCGATTTTGACTCATTGGATTTCCTCGAAGCGATGGTCGGCGAAGCTCATCCGACCTCTCACCATGGTGAGCAGGGGCCGACCGCTAAGGGACCGGCCCCACAGGGGGGTGTTGCGGGCACGACTCTGCCAATCATCGCCCACCGACCATTGGGCCTCGGGATCGAGCAGGACCAGGTCGGCCGGACCTCCCACCCGAAGCCGACCCAGATCTTCGCGACCGAGAATGCGAGCGGGCCCTCGGGTACAGGCGGAGAGGGCGCGTTCCAGCGTGAGCGCGCCTTCGGCGACCAAGGTGGTCAGGGTCGGCAGCAAGAGCTCGATGGCGGCTGCACCCGGGCTCGCCGCATCGAACTCCACATTCTTCTCCAGGTTGGTGCGGGGCTCGTGGTCGGAAGCGACGGCGTCCACGCTTCCGTCGGCCAAGCCCTCAACGAGCGCGGCTCGATCGGAGGCCTCTCGGAGCGGAGGACGGAGCTTGGCGTGGGTCGCATAGCCGACGACAGCGTCGGCATCCAAGAGTAGATGGTGGGGCGAGACGTCGGCGCTAACCCGAACCCCTCGGCGCTTGGCCTGGCGAATGAGTTCAACCGAACCCGCGCTGCTGACGTGGGAGATGTGTATCGCGGCTCCCGTCAACTCGGCCACGGCCAGGTCGCGCGCCACGCCCACTTCTTCCGCCGCCCTCGGGATGCCGACCAATCCGAGACGGGCACTGACGGCGCCCTCGTGCATGACGCCGCCTTGGGCTAATGTCTCATCCTCGGCGTGGGTCATCACTGGAACACCGACGTCGACCGCGGTCTCGAGGCCATAGCGCAGCAGCTGAGCGTCCCGAATCGGACGGTTGCCGTCGGTGAACAGAACGCAGCCCGCCGCTCGCAGCTTGGCGAATTCGGCCAAGCGCTCTCCTTGCCGACCGACCGTGAAAGCACCCGCTGGCAGCACCCGGGTCGGACCCGCCGCTTTGGCCCAGGCTTCGAGCATGGCCACGACTTCGACCCGATCAGTGGCAGGCAGAGCGACGACGGTCGTGGTTCCGCCCTTGGCGGCGGCGCGGGTGGCGCTGAGCACCGTTTCCCGATCGGGCCGCCGGGGCTGACCGAGGTAGGCCCGCAGGTCGATGATTCCCGGACAGAGGAGCAGGCCCTGGCCGTCGACCAGCTGGTCGGGCTGTCCTCGTCGCTCGAAGGCGACGATGGTCCCCCCTTCGACGACGACGGTGGCGTCGGCCTGGTCGAGACCACTTCCCGGGTCGAATAGCCGAACCCGCCGGAACTCCGTTCTCATGGCGCAGATGCTCCCGTCGCCCGCTCCAAGACTGCCATCCGGGCGGCGATGCCGTTTCGAACCTGGTGGGCCACCACCGAGGTGGGCCCATCGGCCACGTCGGGCGCGATCTCGATGCCGCGGTTCATCGGGCCGGGATGCATGACGAAAGCGCCGGGCCGCATTCGGGCCGCTCGCTCGTTGGTGAGGCCGTAGGTGCGGGTGTAGTCCGACAGGCTGGGGAAGGGAGGAGGTCCGTGCAGCCGCTCGAACTGCACCCGCAGCATCATCACCGCATCCGCCTCCGGAATGAGGGCGTCCACGTCCCGCACGATGGTACCTCCCAGCGTCTCCAGCTCGTCGGGAACCAGTGAGCGAGGACCGCCCAGCAGGACACGGGCTCCCAGCTTTCGGAGAAGGAAGAGGTTCGAGCGGGCGACGCGAGAGTGGATGATGTCCCCGATGATGGCGACCGTCCGGCCCTCCAGGTCCTGAAGCCGGTCGACGAGGGTCAGGGCGTCGAGGAGGGCTTGCGTCGGGTGTTCGTGGGCACCGTCGCCCGCGTTGATGACCGCCGCTCGACCGACGCTCTCGGCCCCCGCGGCGAGCAGCTGGGTCGAACCGGCGCTGGGATGGCGGCAGACGATGGCCACCGGATCCATGGCGCCCAAGGTCCGCCCCGTGTCCCAAAGCGACTCTCCTTTCTTCACAGAGCTCGACTCGGACGCAATGCTCACGATGGAGGCGCCCAACTGCTGGGCCGCAATTTCGAAGGAGGCTCGAGTCCGCGTACTCGCCTCGTAGAAAAGGGTCACGACCGACTGTCCGTCGAGGCAGCGGTCCTGGGCTTCGAGACGTGGAAGAAGGGTTAGTCGCTCTCGAAAGGAACGGGCCCGATCCAGGAGTCCAAGGATGTCCTCTTTGCCGAGGGGCTCGATGCCCAGGAAGTGTTCTTGGCCCGCCAACCCGGGGGTCGTCAGTCTCCCGAAGGACAGACGATCGCAAGAACCAATCTCAGCTGAAGAACGGGTTTACTGGGCCGAGTCGACAGCCCCTAAGGCTCACGGAGTCCGACGCAGCGGCACTGGAGGCCGTCGTAGCGCACCGTCTTTAGGCTTCCTCGGACCTCACCCTGGTGGACCACCGGGAGGTCCCGGTTGATGATCGGAAATCGGATGCTGCGGGCGTAGCGGTATTCCATCACACAGGTCGCCCCCCGCTTCTGGGTCAGTTCGACGACGTTGGGTTCATTGGCTCGGTCTCCAAACTCGGCTTGGCGCTCCTCGAGCGTATAGGGAATCCGGGTGAATCGGAAATTCTCCTTGCTGAGAGGTAGTCGAGTTCTAGGCACCTGCCCGAGAAGAAACTTGAGCACTTCCTCGTCGTTCCACTCGCTGTAGGCCTCGTTGCAGGTGGCCTTCAAAATCCCCTGAAGCTGAAAAATCTGCCAGTAGGGCGGGACGAAGACCCATCCCAGGTAGCCGATCACCGCCAGCAGCACAGCACCGGTGACGGAAACCGAGTTGATGGCCTTGGGTTTCTTGGGATCGTAGACGCCCATTCGTGTTGATCGAGGCTCAGCCCTCGAGCGCAGCCTTCAACGTGCTCCCCAGCTCGGCCGGCGTGGGACAGATACGGACGCCCGCCGATCGAAGGGCCTCGAATTTCTCGGCCGCAGTACCCTTGCCCCCGGAGATGATGGCGCCTGCGTGGCCCATTCGCTTTCCCGGCGGGGCGGTCGAGCCCGCAATGAATCCCGCTACCGGCTTCCTGAACTCCCGTTTGATGAACTCGGCCGCTTCCTCCTCGGCGCTGCCTCCGATCTCTCCGATCAAGATGACCCCATCGGTATCGGGATCGGCGGCGAAGGCCTCGAGCGTGTCGATGAAGTTGGTTCCGTTGACGGGGTCACCGCCGATCCCCACGCAAGTGGACTGGCCGATGCCGAGGGCGCTCAGCTGCCCCACCGCTTCGTAGGTCAGCGTCCCCGACCGAGAGACCACGCCGATGCGGCCCGCCCGGTGAATGTGGCCCGGCATGATCCCAATCTTGCACTGCTCGGGCGTGATGACCCCGGGACAGTTGGGTCCGACCATTCGGCTGCGCGATCCATCCAGCACCCGACGGACCTTCACCATGTCCATCACCGGGACGCCCTCGGTGATGACGACGATGAGCTCGATCTCCGCGTCCAGGGCCTCCAAAATGGCGTCGGCACAGAACTTGGCCGGCACGTAGACGACGCTCGCATTGGCCCCGGTCTTCTCGCGGGCTTCGGACACGGTGTCGAAGACCGGGACTCGGTCCTCGAAGCGCTGCCCGCCCTTCCCGGGGGTCACGCCGGCCACCACTTGGGTGCCGTAGTCCATCATTTGCTTGCCGTGAAAGGCGCCGGCGCTGCCGGTGATGCCCTGCACGATGACCTTGGTGTTTCGGTCGACGAAAATCGCCATGCTCAGTTCCCTTCCGCCAGGGCCACGACCTTCTTGGCCGCGTCCAGCATGTCATCGGCCGAAGTCAGCTCCAGTCCGGACTCAGAGAGCATCTTCTTTCCGAGTTCGACGTTCGTTCCTTCGAGCCTGACGACAACGGGAATGGACAGCTTCAGTCGGCGAGCTGCCTCGATGACACCCTCCGCGATCACGTCGCACTTCATGATGCCGCCGAAGATGTTCACCAAGACGGCCTTCACGTTGGGATCCTGGAGAATGATGGAAAAGGCGGCCGCCACCTTGTCGGCGTCGGCCCCGCCGCCGACGTCCAAGAAGTTTGCGGGGTTCCCGCCGCAGTGCTTGATGATGTCCATCGTCGCCATGGCAAGGCCCGCGCCGTTGACCAGGCAGCCTACGTTACCGTCCAGCGCGATGTAGGAGAGGTCGTACTTCTTGGCCTCTATCTCCTTGGCGTCTTCTTCGTCCAGGTCGCGAAGCTCGAAGATGTCAGGATGTCGGAACAGGGCGTTTTCGTCGAAGTTGATCTTGGCGTCGAGGGCCAGGAGCTCGCCGCTCTTCGTCACGATGAGGGGGTTGATCTCGATGATGGAGGCGTCGGTCTTCTCGTAGGCCGCCCAAAGACCCATGCACAGCTTGGTGGCCTTGCCGACCAGGGATGGGTCCAGGCCCATCCCGAAGACCAAGTTGCGGACCTGGTAGGGCATGAGCCCGGTCGTGGGGTCGATGGCGACCTTCACGATCTTATCGGGGTGGGTGCGGGCGACCTCTTCGATTTCGACGCCCCCTTCCCTGGACCCCATGAGCACCACTCGCTTCTTGGCCCGATCCAGGACGAGACCCATGTACAGCTCTTGGTCGATCTCGACGCCCTGCTCGACCAAGAGCCGCCGTACCATCTGTCCGTCGGGGCCGGTTTGGTAGGTACGGAGCACATGGCCGAGGATGGCGAGGGCCTCCTCGCGGACTTCGTCGTGGCTCTTGCAAACCTTGACGCCGCCCGCCTTTCCGCGGCCTCCGGCGTGAATCTGCGCCTTCACGACGACGGGCAAACCGCCGAGCTCTTTTGCCGCCGCGACGGCGCTGTCGGCCGAGGTCACCATCAGGCCCTGAGGCGTGGGCACACCGAATCGGCGCAGCACCTCTTTGGCTTGGTATTCATGAATCTTCATGCGACTTTTTCCGGCTACGATGGGGAGGAGTCCGTGGCAATGGCCATCTCAGAAGAGCAAAGCCCGGGTCAGGCCATGGGCCGCCATCACTCCGGCCAAGTCGGCCGTGAGGCACGCCAAGAGGAGGCGGCTTGGGGGGCGAAGCTCGGTTACGCCGTAGTAGAGGGCGAGGACATAGAAGGTGGTCTCGGTGCTTCCATTCATGACCGTCACCAAGGTCCCCACATAGGAATCCGGTCCGTGGGCTCGCACGATGTCGGCCGCCACCCCCATCGCACCGCTCCCTGAGAGGGGTCGGACCAAAGCCATCGGTAGGGCCTCGGCGGGGAAGCCGCCCAGCTCGACCCAAGGCCGAAGCGCTTCGGTGAGTATCTCCAGGGCGCCGCTGCTCCGGAACCAGGCGAGCGCGACCAGTACGGCGACGAGGTAGGGGAGCACCATCACCGCCACCTCCAAGCCCTCTCGCGCCCCCCGGACGAACACTTCATACAGCTTTACCCTGCGCCACCATCCCACGCTGAGAATGAGCAGAACCAAGCTTGGAAGGACCCAGTGGTCGTTGAGCGCGCGCAAGTCCGGCGGCCTGCGAAGGACGCCCCAGAACAAGACGGCCAGGAACAGCCCGAGCCCGAGGACGGCAGGGCGGGATCGGGGCTCGGAGACTCGGCTTTCCGCTGGCGCAGGAACCGGGACCGTCTCGACCGGGCCAGGCCCTCGACCCAAGACGAGCAAACCGACCACCGTCGAGGAGAGCGTGGCCAAGATGGTGGGTAGGATGATGGCTCCAGGAGCCACTGCGCCTTCAGCCGCTCGAAGGCCAACCATCTCGGTCGGGATGACGGCCAGGCCCGAGCAGATGATGACGACGAAGCGCTGCATCTCGAAGGCACGGGTGCTTCCCGAGCCCCCGTCGAGGGCCCGCATCGTCTTCAGGCCGAAAGGGGTCGCTGCATTGCCCATGGCGAATACGTTGGCCGAGATGCTCAGCACCATGGGCCCCAAGGCCTCGCTACCCGCTCCAGGAAACAAGCGTCTCAACATCGGCTGAAGGGCCCGTCCCAACCCCTGAACCGCGCCTGCCTCTCTGAGAACCGCCACCAGTCCGAGCCAGAGCGCGAGCTGGCCCACCAAACCGAGGCTCACCTCCACCGCCTGACGGGCACCATCGCTGAGGGCGCCCGACAAGTCGGGGACCCTCCCGGTCCAGACGGCGGTCAGCAAGCCTATCGCAAACAAGGCGCCGAATACCGGGTTCATCCGAGTCGTCTTTCGATGGAGCGGAGGGCCAGCGAACCCGTGACAGCCATGCGCTCCATCGGGTATGCGTTGCAGGCCCCATGGTGCACGCCGACGAAGCCCTGGTCCCGCGGGGCCACCTGTTCGTGTGCTCGGGGCCCGACACCGGCGCCACACTGGGGCTCGCGGGCGAGGAAACCACCTTGGGCCGTTCCTCGGACTGCGACATCCAGGTCGACGACGGCCGGGCGTCCTCGGCCCACGCTCGCATTCTTCGAGGCAACGGACACCATGTTCTGTTGGACCTCGGCTCTACGAACGGCACCTTCGTCAATAGCCGCCGGATCGAAGAAGTAATCCTTCAGCCCGGCGACGTCATCCAGCTGGGCGAGACCCTGCTCGAGTATCGAAGCGAAGAAGAGGGGTCCGCCGAGGTCTCCAGTAGCGCCCTCGCTTTTCCCAACCGCTACCAAAGCCCGGGCATCGGCGAAGTGCCGACCGGTCCGGGCGACGGTCGTTTCGCCGGGCACAACCTGGGCCAGCTCCCCGGTGGCCCCGCCCCTGCCTACGCCCCCGGACCCGTCACTCCAGATGCCGAAGACCTTCCCATAGATTTCGTGGCCCTGTTCGAACGACTGCAGCGGATGGGAAAGCTCTTCGCTCTGAAGTGGTACTTTTTCGTAGGTCTCTCCGCACTTTGCGCCGTGCTCGGCATGGTCTGGCATCACTTCGACCCCGGCCCCCGCAAAGCCATCTTCACGATCAGCCTCGTTCCCACGGCCAACGATACGCTCAGCGGTACCTTCAACCGGGGCAACAACCTCGTCTTCTTTCGCGAAGCCGAGAAGAACTTCAAGTCCGAGCGTCTAATCCGCAGGACCCTCGGCGACATGGGCACCGAGAATCCTGACAAAGGCTTCGTTCAGGTAGTGCAAGATATCCTGCTCGAGTTCTCTCGAGAGGGTGACATGCGATCGAACGTTTTTTCGGGCTCTTTCGCGGCAGACGACGGCGAGTACGCCGTTCGTTGGCTGGAAAAGCACCTCCAAAACTACCTGGACACAGAGTTGGAAAAGGCACTCCGAATGGTGAAGACTTCGGAGCGATACTTCGCATCCGAGCTCGAGAGGTCCGAAGTCCAAGCGAGCGAGATCGAAGCCAAGCTGGTTGCTTTTAGGAGGGACAACGCCGACGCCGTCTCGAATCGACAGACCTCCCTCTACGACGATCTCTATTCCAAAAAGGAGAGGCTCCAAGAGGTCCGTCGTCTCATCGCGCAGGAGGAGCGAGCCCTCGAAGTAGAGCAGGCCAAGCTGGGCAGCACGCCCAAGTTCGACAAGAGCGAGACCCTCACGGTGAACCCCTATCTGCCTCAACTGGCCGAGATAGAGAGCGCCCTGGCCTCTGCCAAGGCGGCGGGCAAGGGTCCACGGCACCCCGAAGTCGTTGAACTCAACAATCGCCTGGCGCAGGTCAAACGACTGTCCGATCAGTCTGGCGCCGGAGGCTCCACGGGCGAGACCCGCATGACGCTGAACCCCATGTACGTGCGGACCCGAGACGAGATTGGTCGACTACAAACCCTCGTCGCTCGCTACAAACAGGAGGCAGCCAGCCTGGAAGCGGACATCGCCGCTTCCTCCGACGAAGTGGACGTTCTGCCTCAGCAGGAGGCCAACTACAAAGAGCTGCTGGCCAGCCACAAGAGGGTGAAGGACGAAGTCGACCGGCTCTCCTTCAAGCTGAAGGAGGCGCGCCAACAGGTCGAGCTCGAGCGCAGTTCGGCCGAAGCTCGGTACGACATGATCACCGAGCCCACCCTGGAGTACGTCGACGAGAAGAAGCGCACCCAACAGGCCGGTATCAAGGGCATGATCGTCGGATTCGCCACTGCCTTCGTGCTGGTTTCCTATCTCCTCGTTCGAGGCGGCCTCATCACCATGAAGATGCTGACCACGATTCCGCGGAAGCAACCCCGGATGGCGTGAGCGCGGTCCTGCCCTCGGACGTCCTCTGGGCGACCGGAGACCCCCGACGGTTTGATGGTCCCTGGCTGCCGGCCGAAGCGGCAGTGGTCGCGAGGTCCGTCGAAAAGCGACGTCGGGAGTTCGGATGTGGAAGGCATCTCGCCCGTTCTCTCCTCTCGCGCCTGGGCTTCGAAGTCGCAGCGCTGCCGCCTTCCAGCGACCGACGGGTTCCCTGGCCCTTGGAAGTGGTCGGCTCGGTGAGCCATTGCGAGGACCTTTGCCTGGTCGCGGTCGCAAGGCGCCAAGACTGGACCTCGGTGGGCGTCGACATCGAGCCCGACACTCCCCTCGCCGCCGATACCCTTCCCATCGTGACGACTGCGAGTGAGCAGGCACGCTTCCAGCCCTCTCTTCCGGCCCAGGTCTGGGGCAAGGCAGCTTTCGTCGCCAAGGAGGCCTACTACAAGGCTCAGTTTGAGCTGACGCGGCGGTTCTTGGAGTTCGAGGATGTCGAGGTCCACTTCGAGCGCCCTCCCGCCAGAGCTCAGATCGTATCCTTCCAGTGCAGCTCGTCCCGGGCGCCGAGCCTCACGGGGCGCCTGCTTCGGAGCGATGGCCATGTGTGGGCCTTCAGCGGTCTCCCTCAAAGCTGAGCCAACAGGAGGCCAGACCTTCGCGGTAGCTCGGATAGCGTAGCGTCGGCAGCAGACGAGCGCGATGCAGGGAGCGACATCGCCGACCGGAGAGACGAAGCTCCCGGGCCATTTCAGACATCTTGGCCTTCGCTTCCTCCCGATCGAGAACCGGAGGAAGGGTCCAACCGGCCATCGAGGCCGCATGACGGGCGAGCTCCAGGGTTGGGGCAGGTGCTTCGTCGCAGGCGATGACCCCGTCGAGCCCCTTCGGACCCAGCTGAGCCTCCAGGATCGAGGCAAGGTCCTCGACGTGGATCCGGCTCGTGAGTGGTCCGTTCTCGAAGAGGATGAGGCCTCGCTTCAGGCTTTCGAACATGGACCTTCCGGGACCATAGATGCCAGCGACGAAGACCCTTCGAACTTCGAAGCCGGCCTCCGCCAGACCGGCCGCGTAGGCAACGCGACGTTCGCCCCGAGTTTGGAGGGGTCCGGGTTCAGTGTTCTCGTCGACCCACTGCCCGGAAGGCTGGCGGCCAAAGACGCCGGTCGTCGACGCATACACCAGAGGCTTCGGGCCCAGGGCGCGAGCGAGACGCTCTATCTCGGTCTCGATGAGCGCGAGATCCGGGGGCGGCGCCAGGTGGACGAGCACGTCGCAGTGCGCAAAGTCGGCCAGACCTTGGCCGGTCGAGAGGTCGACGGAACGCGTTTCGGCGCCCCGGGCCTCGAGAGCTCCCATCGACTGGAGGGAACGTCGGCCTGCCACGACTTGATGCCCCCGATCCAGGAGCTTGCGAGCCAGGAAGCCGCCTGAGTATCCAGCACCGAGCAGGCCGACCCGCATCACAACACGTTTCGTTGAATGCTGAGCTCAGGCAAGCAGGGAGCGACAGGCTGGCCCAGCGTCAGAAGCCGAGTAGGGTCGACGCCCGTGGCACGCCCCGTGATCTACCGAGAGGCGCTCCGTGCTCGAGACGAGGCCAAAAGCATCATCCGAAGGGCGGAGGCCGAAGCAGCCAAGATCCGCGCCGAGGCGGACTCAGTCCGCCAGAAGATGGCGACGCAGGCCGAAGAAGACCGAGCGGCGCTGGAAACAAAGCTCGTCGAGGTGGTGGTGGAGGCGGTTCGCGTTCTCTTGGCCGCCGAGCTGCGCTCCCAACCCGAGCTCATCGTCCAGTTGGTGCGCAGGGGGCTTGGGCTGGCCGCCGACCCCGAGGCCAAGGTGAAACTCCATCCCGAAGACCTCAGCCAGTATCCGGGGGGGGAAGCCGACCCCGAGCTGACTCGCGGGAGCTGTATCATCGAGAGCGGCGGCGCCGAGATCCTGTGTTCGCCTCGGACTCTGAGCGAAGGGCTCAGGTCCGTGTGGGTCGGTCCGTGATCGATTGGTCGCGCAGGGCACCAACCCTGGGCCTCGAGGTCCGCGGCATCTTGGAACGAACCCGCGGACCCCTCATTCGGGTTCGCCTCCCAGGGGCGGTCATGGAGGGCCGGGTGTTCATCGAGCCCGAAGGACCCGAAGGTCGGGTCGTGGCTCTGGAAGAGGGCTCGGCCTGGGTCCTTCCTCTCGGGCGGGCCACGGGCCTTCAGGCTCGGGCGAGAGTTCGAAAGCTGGAGGGTGCGGACACGATTCCAGATCCCGACCTCGCCCTCGGTCGAATGGTAGATGGCCTAGGTCGAGGTATCGACAGCGGTCGCACCCTCCCGCGGCACCCCCGTCCCAATCCGAGCGGCGTTATGGCCCGAAGGAAAGTCGAAGCTCGTTGGCCCACCCGTATCCGAGTCTTGGACGCTCTCCTGCCCCTCGGAATCGGCCAGCGGGTGGGCCTCTTCTCCGGACCGGGAGTGGGCAAGTCCAGCCTGCTTGCGCGCCTAGCCCAGGCGCCTGGCCACGAGGTCCTCATCGCCGCCCTGGTTGGAGAGCGGAGCCGAGAGGTGGGCGCGTTCATGGATGGTCTGGGCAGCATGCGGGACCGAAGCACGGTCGTGGTCGCGACCGCCGACGAGTCCCCCATGCTTCGTTTGGAAGCAGCCTGGACCGCCAGCCATCTCGCCGCCGCCCATCGGGCCCAAGGACGAAGCGTTCTGCTTCTGGTGGATTCGCTGACTCGATTCGCCCGCGCGACCCGAGAACTCGGTTCCGCCCTCGGTGAGGCCCCCTGCATTCGGGGCTTTCCGGCTCGGAGCTTCTCCGAGCTCGCCAGCCTCGTCGAACTAGGCGGCGCGGTCGCGGGGGGCGCAGTCACCGCCATCCACACCGTCTTGGAGGAGGACGAAGACGATCCGATCGCAGAGGAGATCAAGAGCCTGCTCGATGGCCATCTTGTCCTCGATCCGGAGAGGGCTCGACGGGACCAGCACCCCGCCATCGACGTCCTGGCCTCGGTGAGCCGCTGCGCTCAGGACCTGATGATGCCGGGGCAGGCGCAGCAAGCCGCCCAGGTGCGCGCATGGCTCGCTCTGCTCGCCCGGGACGACGTTCGGCTCGGACTCGTCGGCGTCGGCCAGGACCCTGCGGTCGACGAGGCGAGGTCCAATGCGGCCCGCATCGAGGCCTTCTTGGCCGAGAGCGCCCACGCCACCGATGCGTCCGAGAGCCTGGCCGCCCTGGGACGACTCGTCCAGGCATGAAGAGCTGGCCAAGGATCCGACGCGCGATGGCGGCCCGACAGCAACGAGAGGCCCATCAGCTCTCGACCTCCCTCGCCGTCTGGGGTCCCCCCGGACCTGGTCTTGCCGCCGCGATTCTCCATCTTCAAGCGGATGCCCGCCGGGCCGAAGCCGAGGCCGAGGCCATCGAGAGCCTGATGAAGAGAAGGCTTCGACACAATGCGAGGCGCCGGTCGCGAAGGGCGGCCTTCAACGGCGGCTGAGCTCTCGTGCCGTCGGAACGAAAGTCACGGACCCCCAAGCGCCTCCTTCTTCGTCTTGAAGACGTGCGTGTTGCTTCCTTGCAGACTCGGCCTCTCTTCGTACGACGCTTTCGTCGCTTCCGCCTAAACACCCTACGACCCTGGGCGGGTGACGGGCTGGCCACGAGCCCGCCCCCCTCCCCCAAGCCCCTCGCCGAAGAGAGGGACATCCGAGCCGTGTCCCAGCCTTCATCGGCGCGTCGGCCCGACCCTTCGGCCTTCACCGCCGGCCTGACCGGCGAAGCCCACCTGATCGTGGAAGTGGCCGAAGGCCGCTTCGCGGGCGCTCAGGTCCATCTTCACTTCCGTCCCGGCCAGCTCAGCGGCGTCTTGCGCCAAGGGGGGCGGAGGGTGCGTCGATGCCGCTGGTGAAACCGCTCGCGAAGCGCCGGGCGCGCTGCGAAGCGGAAGACCTGGGCGACACTCGCTTTCCCGTCGTCCCCCAGACCGAACGTCTGCGGGCGGCCTGCGCCCGTGCCTGGGGTCGTCCACCCGACTGCACCCTGCTGGGTGCCTGGCCGAGCGGCCACAACGACTTGGAAAGGGCAGACGTCCTGGCGACGACGGTCCTCGAAGGCGGGTGGACCATTGCTTGGTCGGGCACGCTCCTCAGTCGAGGCATCTCGGTCGCATTGAACCGACCCACAGACCCGGTCGAGATACGGAGGCCACCAACCCGCTACGACTGCGGCGCGGCAGCCTGGATGCTGACCAGGCTCCTCACCGACTGGCTCGGCGACGGGGCGCCAGGCGTTCGGAGTTTCGAGCCCGGTTGGTGTCCCCCACGTCCCCTCCCTCCGTGGCGCCTCGAGCTCCGATGGCGCTTTTGGGAGCGGGGTCGAGCCGCTCTCTTCTGCCCGAGCCTCCCAGACCCCGCGGCCTCCAACTCCGTCCTCTCGTCGGCTCAGCGCCGACGAATGGAGGCACTTCCCGTTCGGCTCCGACCCCAGCTGGAGCGCATCGAACTCAGCCCCGAAGGTTTGGAGACGCTCCGCCCTGGAGACCTGCTGGCCCTTTCCAAACTGAGCTGGCGGGACCGTGGGCTGAGCGGCCCGATCGTGCTCGAAGCGGGACCCATCCGACGCCGTGCTTGGCTGGAGCACGCGGCGGCTCCGGCCGCGCCGACGCTCCGTGTGGGTGAGCCGCTGCGGCCAGAGGCCGACTCATGAGTCATCGAGACCCGACCCGAATGGAAGGTCCACCCCCGCCCATCCCACCGTCGAACCGACGGCCCGAGAACAAGGACCGAGCCCCGCCTCTCGGCGACCTGCCGGTGCTCGTCAGCCTGGAACTGGATCGACTCGAGGTCACGGCGGCCCGCTTGGCTCGCCTGGAACCAGGTTGGGTGCTGCCCTTTTCCGCTTCCGTAGACGATTTGGTCCACCTGTACGTTCGGGATCACTGGGTAGGGAGCGGTCGTCTGGTCGAGATCGATGGTCGGGTCGGGGTCCGGATCACCGAGATGGCGGAGTCGGAGCTATGAGCGTGGACGAGCCTCTGAGCTGGGTCTTTGTCCTCGCTGGCCTCGGCCTCTTGCCCTTTGCCCTGATGCTCACGACGTCCTTCTGCAAGTACGTCGTCGTCCTGTCCCTCTTGAGGTCGGCCCTCGGCTCGCCCCAGGTACCGCCGAGCGTCGTCATCACAGCCCTGGCCGGGTCGCTGACCGCACTCACGATGGCCCCCACGCTGAACGCGGCATGGTCGGGCGCAGAACCCGAGCTTCGACGCTTCTTCGAGGGAAGAGATTCGGCGCGGCGCTGGGACGCAGCCCACGCGGGGCTGAACGCGGCATGGGCGCCCTTCGAGTCCTTTCTTCGGCGGCACACGGACCCTGAAGACCTGGCTCTTCTGGCGTCGAATGCCCCCCGACCCAGCCCTCTGCTCCTCATCCCCGCCTTCCTCGTCTCGGAGCTCTCGGCGGCCTTTCGGATCGCCTTTGTCATTTTCTTACCGTTCTTGGCCGTCGACTTGGTGGTGGCGAACGTCCTGATGGCGCTGGGCATGCAAATGATGGCCCCCACGACGGTCTCTCTGCCCCTCAAGCTCCTTCTCTTCTCCGCCATTGACGGCTGGCGGGTCCTCGCCCAAGGCCTGCTCGGGAGCTACGCGTGATCGAACGGGTCGCCGTCGACGCGCTGTGGGTCGTGCTGAGCGCCTCCGCGCCGCCGGTCGTGGTGGGCGGCCTGGTGGGTCTGGCGGCCGCGTTGCTCCAGGCCGTGACCTCGGTTCAGGAATCGACCCTGTCCTTTGCCCCCAAGAGCGCCGCCATCATTGGCACGCTGATCGGCCTCGTCGCCTGGTACGGCGCCGTATTCTCCGCCTTGGCCCATCGGTGCTTTCTCCATGTTGCCGAGCTGGGCTGAGTGGGCGGGCCCCCTTGGCATGGCGCTTCGCGTGGGACCGGTCTGTGCCCTGGCACCCTTCTTCGGGGTCCGCCAGACGCCCGCACCCATCCGATTCGCCCTGGCAGGCTGCCTCTCCGTGTCCTGGGGATGGGCGCTCCCTCGAAACTCGGGCCCGACGCTCTTCGATGTTTGGGTGGGCCTGTCGGCGGCAGGCGCGACCATGCTCGCCTTGAAGAGCGCGGAAGCCGCAGGTCGGCTCTTGGACGTGGCTCGAGGCAGTCACCACGCTGAGCTCGTATCGACGGAAGCCGGAGATCGCAGCTCGCCTCTCGGCCGCTTCTCCGAACTCCTCGGCCTGGCGCTCTTCGCAAGCCTCCACGGTCCCGCTCGCTGCCTGGCCGGTCTCCGGACCATCGCATGGGCGCCCGCTCAGCTCGTGGACCTTTGGGCGAGCTGTTTCGAGGCCGCCATCGCCCTGGTCCTACCGGCCATGATGGCCTGTCTCATGACCGACCTCGCCTTCGGACTCATGGCCCGCTGGGCCACGCGGCTCCAGGCTTTCGTGCTGGCCCTCGGTCCCAAGAGCCTCGTCGCACTCTTGGTTCTCGCCAGCGCGGGCGCCGTACCTTGGCTGGTGTATGTCCGCCTCTTGCTCGACAGGCTCGGGCTCCGATGAGCACTGAGAAACAGCTTCCCGCGACCCCCGACCGCCTCCGCGAGGCTCGACGGAAAGGCGACCTGCCGAGGAGCCGCGCGTGGGGCGCCTTGGGAGCCCTGGCCGGCGGTGGGCTCCCGCTCTTGATGCGACCCAATCCCTCGAGCTGGCAGGTCCTCGCCCGACGCACGCTTGGCTTGGCCCAGGATGATGCCGGGGTCGCGTGGTTGTGCTTCGGGATGGCCGAGCTGGCTCCACCCTTGGTCGGCGCAAGCTTGGGCGCCCTCCTCGGAGGGCTCGCCGTCGGCGGCTGGGCCTGGGCGCCGGCCGCCCTCCAGCTTCGATTCGAGCGGCTCTACCCCAGCCGAGGCGCCAAGCGACTCGTCGAGCCCAAACTATGGGCAGACGGACTGAGGGACCTGGCCTGGGTGACCATCGTTCTACTGGCCTTGTCCTGGACCCTCTCGCGCCCCGGCCTCCTGACGAAGCCTGGGCTCGGAGTGGCACTCATGGCAGCCCTTACGTGGGTGTTGGGAGTGCCCTGGGCCGTCCTGGACGGGCTATGGTCGACACGAGCCCACGCCCGTCGTCACCGAATGAGTCTGCAGGACCTCAAGGAAGAAACGAAGCGGCGGGAAGGCGACCCTCGGACCAAGCAGGAGCGCCGGCAGCGAGGCCGCCAACTGGTCCAAGAGAGCCTCCAACAGCGCGTCGAATCGGCAACGGTCGTCTTGGTAAATCCCATTCACCTAGCGGTGGCGCTCGCCCACGACCCGACGAGCGCCGAGCCCCCGCTCGTCGCAGCTCGAGGCCGGGACGCCGAAGCATCGAGGATTCGAGGCATCGCCCGTCGGGCTGGAGTACCCATCATCCGAAACGTAGCCCTGGCCCGACGACTCCACCGGCTCGACGAGGCCGAGCCGATTCCGGAAGCGCTATACGGTCCGGTCGCCGGGGTGCTCTGCCAACTCCTCATCGATCAGGAAGCGGAATGAACTCCGTCTCGCCAGCCACGGACTCGAAGCGCTGAGCCTTCCAGTCGGCCTTGGCCTGGTCGATGCGCGCCTCGGAGGTGCCCACGAAGTTCCACCAGATGATTCGCTTCTCAGGGAAGGGCTCGCCACCCATGAGCATGGCCCGGGCCGGCTCAGTGCCCGGGTTCCTGATCTCGAGGGCCGAGCCGGAGGCGGCGACCACCATGGTCCCCGTCTCGAAGTGCTCGCCCCCGAACTCGATCCGTCCCTGGACGGGGTAGAGCCCTCGGTCGGTGTAGGGCGCCTCCAAGGACAGAGAGGCTCCAGGCTCCAGCTGCAGGTCGGCATAAAAAATAGGCGAAAGCGCCGTCACCGGAGAGCGCATGCCCATCAAGGAACCCGCGATGAGGCGGAGCTGCCATCCGTCGCCCGACTTCACGGGAAGGGTGGCGGCTGGATGGTGACTGAACTCCGGGGCCACCTCTTGCTGATCGGCCGGAAGCGCGATCCAGCTCTGGATACCGTAGAGCCGACCGCCTCGAGCATGCTCGGGACTCCGCTCCGAGTGGACGATACCCCGCCCGGCCGTCATCCAGTTCACGTCACCGGGTCGAATCTCCTGCACGCTGCCGACCGAGTCTCGATGCATGATGGCGCCCTCGAACAGGAAGGTGATGGTGGCGAGGCCGATGTGGGGGTGGGGGCGAACGTCCATTCCCTGTCCCTCCGGAAACTGGGCCGGGCCCATCTGGTCCCAGAATATGAAGGGACCGAGCATTGGGAGCTTCCCAGAGGGCAGGACCCTTCGCACGTTGAAGCCGCCCAGGTCCCGCTCTTTGGGACTGATACGGAGCTTGATGGCCCCGGCGCCGGACCCTTGGCATCCAGGGGGCGGACACTCGTGGAAGCTCATGGGTCTGTGGCTACAACGAATCTAGCTCGACGGGCAGGCGGAGCAGTCTTTCGTTGAGGCGGCGAAAGAGAGCGCGCATGATCTCGACATGAAGTCCACGGACGAGATCCGGGAGGCCTTCCTCCAGTTCTTCGAAGCCCGCGAACACGAGCGCGTGGCCTCGAGCCCCCTGGTTCCTGCGAACGATCCCACCCTGCTCTTCACCAACGCAGGGATGGTCCAATTCAAGGACACTTTCACCGGCAAAGAAGTCCGCCCCTACCGTCGTGCGACCTCTTCTCAACGATGCCTACGGGCCGGAGGAAAGCACAACGACCTGGAGAACGTCGGCTTCACGCCTCGCCATCACACCTTCTTCGAGATGCTGGGGAACTTCTCCTTTGGCGACTATTTCAAGAAGGAGGCGATCGAGTTCGCTTGGACCTTCGTGACCGAGGTCATGGGTCTCTCCGAGGAGCGTCTCGCCGTAACCGTCTTTGCCGGCGATGACGAGATCCCGGCCGACGAGGAAGCGGCCCGTCTGTGGGAAACGGTCGGCGTGGATCCAAGGCGAATCTATCGCTTCGGTCGCAGAGACAACTACTGGCAGATGGGGGATACGGGTCCCCAAGGTCCTTGCTCCGAGATTCATTATTACGGGGGCGAACTATCTTCCGAGATCTGGAACGCAGACGACATCGCAGAGTCCAAGGGCTGGCTCGAGATCTGGAACCTAGTCTTCATGCAGTTCGAGCGGTCCACTGCTGACGGTCCTTTGTCGACCCTGCCCAAACCCTGCGTCGACACCGGAGCCGGGCTGGAGCGGCTGGCCATGATTCTCCAAGGCCGAGCATCGACTTATGAAACCGACGTCTTCGAGGACATTCTGACCCGGCTCTCTCAAATCACGGGGGTGCAAGACCGTCAGCACGTCTCCCATCGCGTCATCGCCGACCACGCAAGGGCGACGGCTTTCCTCGTAGCGGACGGCGTCCAACCCTCAAACGAGGGGCGGGGCTACGTATTGCGCCGCATCATGCGTCGCGCCATTCGCCACGGGAAACAGCTGGGCCTGGATGCGCCCTTCTTTCATGAGGCCTGCGCGGCGGTCATCCATCGTATGGAGGGCGCCCATCCCCACTTGGGCCGAGCCGCCGCTCTGATCGACAAGGTGGCGTCGAGCGAAGAGGCTTCTTTCCGGCGCACTTTGGACAGAGGCTTGAAGCTGCTGGAGGAGCGGCTGGAAACGGGTCAGCCCCTCGAAGCCGACTTCGTGGCCGAGCTCTACGACACCTATGGCTTCCCGATCGACCTCACGCGGGTGATCGCCGAGGAGCGAGGTCGAACCGTCGACGAACAAGCAGCTCAAGAACAGGTTCGGCGAAAGCAGTCCCAAGGCAAGGGGGGCGAGCTGAACCGAGTGCAAGGTGTCGAGGCCATCTGGTACGGGCTCCTGGAGAGCGAGGGACCGACCGACTTTCAGGGCTATGAGGGACTGGAAGGCCAAGCAAAGGTGAAAGCCCTAGTCGTCGAAGGGGCAACGGTCGAGTCGACATCGACTGGGCCCGAGGTGGCCGTACTCTTGGACGCAACGCCATTCTACGGCGAGTCAGGCGGCCAGATCGGCGACGAAGGGGTGCTGAGGCTCGCCTCCGGTCGCTTCGTCGTCGAGCGCACGAGTAAGCCGGTGCCCGAGCTCGTCGTCCATCATGGACACGTAGTGGAGGGGACCATCACCCTGGGAGATCAGGTTCGAGCGACGGTCGACGGTGCCCGCAGGTTGGACGTGATGCGCAATCACTCCGCGACCCACCTGCTCCACTTGGCCCTCCGAGAAGTCCTCGGTGATCACGTCCAGCAGAAGGGCTCGCTGGTCGCCCCGGCTCGGCTCCGCTTCGACTTCTCCCACTTCGAGCCGGTTAGTCCGACCGAGCTCGAGCGCATTGAAGACCGGGTGAATGCGCTGGTCCTGCGTAATGCAGAGACGGAAGTGAAGCTCGGCAACATGGAGGACGCCAGGTCGGCGGGCGCCATCATGCTCTTCGGCGAGAAGTACGGCGACGAGGTTCGAATGGTCCGGATCGGCCAAGACTCGCTGGAGCTCTGCGGAGGCACCCACGTGCGACGCTCCGGCGACATCGGATTGTTCAAGATCGTCTCCGAGGGGGCTGTGGCGAGCGGAGTCCGCCGGATCGAGGCGCTGACCGGACAGGGGGCCTTGGATTGGGTTCGGACCAGGGAGCAGCTCCTCGAGGCCAGCGCCGCCGCCCTGAAAACGCGTCCCGAGGAGCTCGCCCACCGGGTCCTAAAGCTCCAGGCTCGCACCAAGGAGCTCGAGCGGGAACTGGAGCAGGCTCGAACCCAGGCCGCCCTGGGGGGCGGCGCGGCCCAGGCTGAGGTCGAGTCCATCGGGGGCGTTTCCGTGCTCTTCAAACGGGCCGATGGGACGCCCAAGAAGTCGCTCCGAAACCTGGCCGACCAGCTACGAGACAAGCTGAAGAGCGGGGTGGTGGTGCTCACCGCCAAGGAAGACGATCGCGTCGCCATGCTGGTCGCGGCGACCAAAGACCTCAAGGGCCGCGTGCACGCCGGTGACCTGGTCAAGGCTGCGATGGGGGCGATGGGAGGTTCCGGAGGCGGGCGGCCCGACTTCGCCCAGGGCGGCGGTCCGGCGCAGTCTCTGGAGCAAGGCCTGGCCGAGGTGCGGCGCCAGATGAAGACCGGCACCTAAAGCCTTGGGCGCCCCGACCCGAGGGGCGAGTTGCCAAGGGCTGAGGATCGGGGGTTTCAGGGCCCTGAGCGTCCCTCCGAGGGCTTCGTAGCCCCGAATTTTCCGGTCAGGCCAACCCAGGGTATGGTGCGGCGGGATGTCTGGGTCGGCCGAGACCGTGACGCTCAGGGTGACCCTGCGCCACGCGACACTCGACGAGTTCATCGAGCGACACGCCGAGCACGTCTCCTCGGGTGGACTGTTCGTTCGGACCCGCTCGCCGAAGGCGACGGGTACCAAAGTTCACTTCGAGCTCAAGCTGGCCGACGGCCAGGTCGCGCTCAAAGGCACCGGGGTCGTGGTGTCGGTCCGCCAGGACGACCGTCCGGGGATGAGCCTTCGTTTCAGCGAACTCGACGACGAGGCCCGAGGGGTCGTGGACCGAATGGTCGAGACCCACGGGGAGGGTGCTTTGGCTCCTACGCCCCTCGCTCTGAAGCTGCCCGGCTCCTCCACCGACATCCTTCGAAGGGGATGGGCCACCGGAGACATCTCGCCGAGCTGGCCGGTCGCAGACTATTCCGGGGTCTCCGCCACCGGTCCGCTGAGGTCTCCGTCGGACATCGGCGCGGCCAAAGAGCAGACGAAGCCCAACAGGGGGGACGCCACGCCAGTCAAAGTTCCTTCGGCGTCCACCATGCCGCCCTTCGAGTCGGCTTCGGCCGATCTCGCCCGCCCCGCAGAAGCCGGGCCACCCGAGGCCGAGCCGGCGGAGCCGAGCGAAGGTGCCCAGACCGGCCCTTTCACCGAAGACCTCGCTTCCGATTCCCAGCCGAGCCCCGAGCCTTCGGGTGCCGAGGACCCATCCATCGACCACGAGGCTTCGAGTGAAGAAGCCAAGGCCAAGGCCGAGCCTGAGGAGGAGTCCGAGGACGTCGAGCTGGAGTTCGAAGATGCGGTGGGCTTCGACGAGCTTCCCGATAGCGAGGCGGCTTCGGCGGACCCCGCTTGGAACGAAGCGACCCGCGTCGACGAGAAAGCATCCCTGGACTCGACGGGAGACGTCGACGAAAGAGCATCCCTGGACTCGACGGGAGACGTCGACGAAGAAGCATCCCTGGATACGACGGGAGACGTTGACACCGATGAGACTTCTTTTGCCGGACTCTTGGAGAGCAGCCCGAGTACCGCGCCGCTCGCTCAGACTGAAGACTTGCCGACCGGTCCCCTGACCGACGCGCCCCAGAGCGAAGCACCGACGGGTGACGTTTGGCCGGGAGGACGAGGCGAAGACGAGCAAACGCTCTCCGGCGAGCAGGACGACTTCGAAGCCGTCACCGAGATGGGCCCTGCCGCCTCCCCAGCCGACGAGGGGGAAGTGGACGTGGACGTCGATCTCGGAAGCGAGTTCCCTCTCGCCCGCGACGACGAGTCGATTCAGGATACGGGGGCCGGACTTCCCACCGATCCACAGATTCGACTGGATTCAGGTCTTCAGGGCCCGGCCCCCCACGACAGGTCCATGGACCTGGTAGAGGACGAGATCCGCGCGGTCGGCATCGACCTCGACGCGCGACGCGTTCGCATCGGGACGCTCGAGCGGCGGGAGTTTCGTTGGCTCACTCCGGCCGTCGGCTTGCCCGCCCTGGTGGGGCTACTGGACGACGGAACGCTGATCGCGGGAACCCGGGCCGAGCGTCGCGCCGAAGAGGACAGCGCCGCCACTGTAGCCCCAGTGGAGATCTTGCTCGGGGTTCGGGACGGCGCCCTGAGCGACCCTGGCCTTCCAGCTCTTGATTGGGGCCCCCGGGGCGGGAGCATCCAGCTCGGCGAGGCCACCTTCCCGGCCTATGAGCTCCTTGTCAGCCTTGCGAAGTGCATCCAGCAGACGATTCAGGAGTCGTTGACCGACTCGAATGACTACCGCGCCTTCGTCAGCCTTCCCCCCGAGATCGACGATGGCTGTGTCTCACTTCTTCGAACCGCATTCCGAGAGGCCGGACTTCCTGTCGCCGAGTTCGACGTCGGACCTCGATCCCTTCTCACCGCCTTCGGTTTGGATGAACAGCCGGACAGGCACATCCTCGTCGTCTCCATCGGTGAGACCAGAAGTCAGCTCAGCGTCGTTCGAGGCCTTCGGGCCGTGGCCGAAGTCGTAGTCGACGACGTATCGGCCCGGGCGATCGACGACCACATCGTAGGCCTGATCGTAACCGCGCTGCTGCAGCACTCGAATGAGGACCATCGAGGTGATGCAGGTTCTCAGCTACGCCTTCGGGAGGCAGTGGCTTTAGCCAGGAACGATCTCAAGAGAACGCCTCAGGTCGACGTCGAAACCGCCCTTCCCGGACCGGAGGGTCGGCTCATCCCTCGGGCCTTCAAGCTCGACCGTACGCAGATCTACCAGGCGACCGAGCAGACAACCGGTCGCCTGCACGAGCACCTCGTCCAGCTGCTCCGGGAGGCCGGTGTGGATCCACGGAGCCTGGGTGCAGTGGTCCTGGCGGGCGAAGGCGCCACGTTTCCACCCTTCGAACAGGTCCTATCCCGGCTGTGCGACCGAGAGCCGAGCACAACCGCGCCTCCTGCCATGGCCAGGGTACTGGGCTTGGCCAAGATGGGTCGGGCCGTAGAGCAGGAGATCGTCGCCCGTCGTCCCGACACCCTCGACGAGTCGGTGGGAGTGGGCCTTCCGGGAGGCCGCTTCAAGGTGCTGGTCCCAGCCGGCTCGAAGCTCCCGGTGCGCGTGCTCCGGGTCCAGCCGCTTCGAGCCAGTCAAAGCGAGTTCGTCCTCGACCTTCTGCAGGGCAACGGCGAGCGAATCAGCTCTTGTAAGGCCCTGGGCGAAGTCGCGTTGCGCGGACTTCCCAAGTCCCCAAGCGGCTTGAAGATCGAGATGGAGCTCACTGTCGGGGAGACGGGCGTCTTGGACGTTCGGCTGCGAGAACCCAAGTCGGGCATGCAAGAGACCGCCCGCTTCGCCACTTCCCAGGCCACGGAAGATATCCCCAAGCCTACCCCGAGCGCCGAAGCCGAGTCGGGTGAAGGCTCGAAGGGCTTCCTAGGTCGCCTCTTCGGCCGAAGCTAGAAGACGGCTAGATCCGCACGAGCTCTAGCGCGTCTCTCACCGAGCCTTGGGCAGCCCGGTCGAGCATGTCGTCGGCGGGTGATCGCCGGCGCGCCGCGAGATCTCTCAGAGGCTGGAGGCATTCGGCGCAATCGGGCGCACCTCGCGCCAAGCGATCGTAGGCGAGCTCCACCAACCACTCGCAAAGCTCGGCGACCCCTCCGGCCGGGCTTTCGGCCTCCATGCCTTCACGCGCGATTCGAGGCTGGAGAGCACGAAGCGCTTCATAGTTCAAAGCGGCGAGGCGTTCCTCGACCTGGCCACGGACGTTCTCTTCGTCCAGGAGACCGCGCCAAAATCCGGCCACGGCGGTCACGAACATGGGCGGCAGGCAGTCGGCGCTTCGCAGCTCCACATAGCCCTTGGCCCGAACCTCCGGAAAGAAAGTGGTCAAATGGTCCAGGAGGTCCCGGACCGTGACCGGCGTACCTTCGAAACCGTCCTTGACGTACTCGGAGAAGGGCTTGCCTGGGGGCGGAATAAATCGACCGTCGCGGATGAAGAACATCGGCGGAAGCCTGTAGGCCCGCTCCAGGATTCGGTCGACGGTCAGCCCTTTGTCGTCGAGCATCTCGGGCCATATCCCACAGCGCTCAGCGTCAGTCTCCAGCCAGATCTGGTAGCGAAGCGTCTTGAAACCGTTGGCCTTGCCGCGGGTGAAAGGAGAGGCCGAAACGAGCGCGGCGAGGAAAGGCGAAGCTCGGACCGCCGTCCGCACCTTGTCGGTCAGGTTCTTCTGGTCTTTGAAGTCAACCGTACACTGAATGGATGCCGTGAGGTGCATCATCTCCAGCGCACGCGCGCCTCGAGACCCCAGATAGCGGCGCATCATGTCGTAGCGGGGCTTGGGCATCTTGGGCGCGTCCTCGAGGTGGACGAAGGGCTGATGACCCAGGCACCAAAAACCAAGCTTCCGCTCCGCACCCGCCCGACGCAGGTCGTCGCAGTAAGAGAGCATCTCGTCCCGAAGCGCCTTGAGCGCTCGGTGAGGGCGCGTGGCGTACTCGATTTGGCCTCCGGGCTCGAGGCTGACCGCTTGCCCGTCTCCCTTGAGGCCGACCAGCGCCCCATTCTCTTCCCGCTCCGGATTCCAACCCCGCGCCTTTCCGATGTCGGCCAAGAGCGCAGCGATGGTATCGTGCTCGACCGGAAGCCCCGACGCCTCGGCGAACCCGAAAAGCTCGAACTCGGTACCCACCATCCACTCGGACTCGGGCTTCGAAGCACCCAGAAAGAGACCGTGTAGGTCCTCTTCCGACGTCGCAGACACGGGGCGCTCGAGTAGGTCGTCCCCTCCGGACGAGATCATCGGCTTCGACACGCTGCACGAAGGGAACAGGTCGGGAGAACGCTCGCAAGCGGGACCGCCCCAACCCCAGCCCATCCTCCGGGTGCGGCATCTTGCATGCAGCCCTGGCCTTGGCCAAGCTGAGGCTTCGTGGCGGCCTGGGTCACTACCTTCGCCCTCGCCCTTGCGGCGCCATCCTGGAGCCAAGGGCTCAGAACGCCCCCCGAACCCCTGACCTCCGATGCACTTTGGGCGGCCTGGCTTCAGGCCGAGAGCGAAGACCTGGGCGCCGAGTTCGTCGACGGTCTGCCTTCCCGCGAGGGTGGTTTCGTCATTCCCTGGATGAAGGCCGTCATCGCTCAGCGGAGAGGAGATCGCGCAACGGCCGTCCAAGGTTTCGAAGCCGTCGGCTTGGCCCCCTGGATGGTCCTGAAGTCCAAACAGACCAAGGTCATCGCCGACGCCCTCGGGCCATCTGGGCGGATACGAGCGGGTAGCTGGACCAACGCCAGGCCCGACCAGGAAATCCAGGCCTCGCGGCCCATCGACTTCGGTCGGGGCGGTCGGGTGTTACTGTCCGTCGCCGCGGGCGGACCTTGGCGCCTTCTGATCGACGGGAAGGTCGTCGCTCGAGGAGCGGCGGGGGAAATGGAGAGCCAGCCCGTCCTCCTCCTTGGGCGAGGGCGGCACGAACTGGAGCTCCGCTTCGTTCCCGAGGAGCACGGGGCCATTTGGCTGCGAGCGAGCGACGGCCGTGGCTGGCCCAGGCCTGAAGTCTGGAGAGACACGCCGGACGCGAGGCCTGGAGAGGCCACGTCTTCGGTTCGATCCGCGGCTTTGCCGGCCGAGAAGCCGTCAGGACCGAGCCTGGTCCAGGGGTTGGCCGAAGGTCTGCGAGGAGGGCCGGCCCGAGGGGCCCGGGTTCTGTCCGAGCTGGTCGTGCTCGAACCCGAGAACGCGGGCGCGTGGGCGTGGCTCAGCCGGTGGGATCCCAGCCGACGGGTCGAAGCCGCCGAGCGCTCGGTCGAACTCGCACCCCACGACCCCGCTGGTTGGGCCGTTCTAGCCGAGGCCTGCGGTGATCTCCGCTGGCGGCGGGCGCAGCTCGCCTTGCGTGAAGGCTTGGAGCGTGCGCCCGAGCATCCGGGACTCAGAAGAGCGAGCGCCGCATTTGCGTTCGACCGACTCGACGCCGGACTCTCCGCGCTTCGGTGGCTTGATCCGGGCCGCCCGCTGGAAGCGGCGGAGCGGGCTCGCATGTGGGAGTCCCTGGGCCGGCCCGAGCAAGCCCTGGCCGAAGCCCGCCTAGCCCTGGATGCCCTACCGATGCGGACCGATCTTCGGAGCTTGGTCATGCGCATCGAAGCCAAGGCAGGTCGGCCCGAGGTCGTACTTCGCCAGGCCACGAGCGCTCGGGCCCTTGCGCCCGACCTCCCTCGCTGGTGGTTCGCGACGGCCCGATGGATGAGGGCGGTCGACACGTCGGCGGCCGAAGTTGCCCTCGGACAAGCCCGCGCACGCTTCCCTCTCCACGCTGAGCCCTTGGTGATCGAAGCCGAGTGGGCGCTGATGCGAGGGCTCCCCGTTCGAGCCCTTATCGAGCAAGCGGCTCGGATCGAACCAGAACGTCGAGACCTGCGGCGGTGGGTGGCGCACACGGCATCTGAGCGGGCCGAGCTTCCGCCCCTACCCCCAGTGGGCCCAGATGAGCGACGCCACGGAGCAGCGGTCCTCCTGGACGAGCGACGTTTCGAGGTCGCGGCCGACGGTTGGTCTCGGGTGCAGGAGCGAGTCGTCCGCCTCCTCAATCCCGCTCGGGCCGAGTCCTTGATCGAGCACGTCGTCGCCTACGCCCCGGGACGTGAGCGATTGGAGATCTTGGATGCCTCGCTGTTCCGCGCCGATGGCAAGGTGCTTCCACCTTCGTCCATTCGAGACGAAGCCCAAGACGAGCCGATTGACGGGATGTACGTCGACACGCGGCATCGCATCATTCGATTCGAGAGCCTCGAGGCTGGAGACGTCATCCGCCTCGTGACACGAACCGAGAGCCGAGGACCCGACATCTTCGGCGGCTTCGTGGGAAGTGTGGAGGCAGTTCGAGATCTCTGGCCCGTTCTCGAAGCCCGGGTCGTCCTCGAGCACCCGGTGGAACGACCCCTTCGCGCCTTTGCCCGAGGACTCCAGGAGCGTCCCTCCCGGCGACGAGAGGACATCGTGCGAAGGACTTGGACGGCAAGCTCGCTCGCGCCAATTCCTCGAGAGCCCTTGGGTCCAGCCTACGTCGATTTTGGACCTTTCGTCAGCACGAGCTCCTACCGAGACTGGACCGAGCTCGCCCGGTGGTACGCCGAGCTCGTGCGCCCGCAGCGCATCCTCGACGTTCCAACTCGAGCCGCAGGACGACGGGCTACCGAAGGGCTGACTGAGCCTCCAGCCATCGTCGACCGACTGTTTCGATTGACCGTGGATGAGACTCGCTACGTCGGCATCGAGCTCGGAATCCACGGCTGGAAGCCTCACAAGGCTTCGGAGGTCTTTCGTCGGGGCTACGGAGACTGCAAAGACAAGGCGACCCTCCTCTCGGCCTGGCTGGCCGACCACGGCATTGCATCCAGCATCGTGCTCGTGCGTACGGCAGACCGTGGCTTGTTTCCCGAAGAGGCACCGAGCATGTGGGCCTTCAACCACGCGGTCCTCTACGTCCCATCTTTGGATCGGTTCCTGGACCCGACCGCGGAGTTCACGCCGTCGATGGAGCTCCCGAGCCTGGACCAAGGCGCCATGGGCCTCGTCGTGCCCGTCGACGGTGAAGGACGTCTTGTCCGCTTGCCGCTCAGCCGGGCCGAAGACAATGCGAACGAGGGGCAGGTGACGGTGTCAATCGAAGCCGATGGGAGGATGAGCGTCGACGGCCGAGAGCACTTCCTGGGCGCTCCCGCGGCCGACGCCCGTCGAGACTTTGAGGACCAAGGAAGCCGCATCGAGCGGCTTGAGCAACAGCTGTCCGCTATCTTCCCCGGTCTGGAGCTGGCGCGCGCTCGTTTCGAGGATCAGGGCCAAGCCTTCGTCTACGAATACGAGGCCGCCATCGGCAGCCATGGAAGGCTAAGTGAAGCCCAGCTTCGAATTCCGACATCACTCTACAGACACGAGCTGTCCGACGCCTACGCTGGACCGTCCGAGCGCAGCACCGATCTCGTATTGGCCCACCCTTGGCGAACGAGAAACGAGGTCGACTATCGCCTTCCGGTCGGAGCCAGGGTCGCGAGCTTGCCCGATCCGGTGGAGGTACGAGGCCCGAACTTGAGCTTCAAGCAGAGCATCGAAGCAACGAAGCTGGGTTTCAAAGTGGTGGACGAAGTCGAGATATCCAAGCGCCGGCTCGACGTCGCCGACTATCCCGAGTTCCGCCAGGCCTGCCGTGCGGCGGACGAAGCCATGCGCCGAGAGATCGTGATCGAGCTGCCATGAGACGCGCCGCACTGGGTCTATGCTTTCTGCTTGGGTGCGCCACGCCTCGTGAGCAGCTGCGCGTGGGCCCACTGGTCGAGGATCTCCCCCTTGGCGAACCCACGGGCCTGTGGCCAGGACTGGCCGCCATGGAGGCCGTGGATCCGGAAGCGGCGGGGCGTGCATGGAGCGATCACATTCTCGCCCAACCCCGGTCGGCCTCCGCCGTCACGGCGGCCGAGCTCCTATCCCAGCTCGAGCTCCCCTACCTCGCTCGCTTCGTGAAACGGGCGGAGAGCGCGCCGATTGGTGAAGCGGTCCAGGCCCGTCTGGCCTGGACCGGCTGGAGCGATGCTACAGAGCATTGGGTTCGCGCCATGCAGGCCCGAGCGCTCGACCGAGATGGCGGCTGGACGGCACGGGCAGAACGCGGCGGGCGACTGAGAGCCGGTGGAGGCGCGGCCAGCGGACTCCATCGACTCGAGAGCTGCGCCCGCTTCTCGACCAGAACAACCATCACGGCTTGGGTTTGGAGCGACGCCTTTGGCGAGATTCGTCTCGATGGCGTTGTGCTCCGAGACGGAGATCGACCCAGCGTCGACTTGGAGGTCGAACTCGCGCCAGGTCTCCATCGGCTGGAGGCCGAGCTCCGCATCGACGACGAGGACGACGCCCTCGCACTGTGGTTCCCCGAATGGTCCGATCGCGCGGAGCGCTGCACCGACGAAGTACCGGCATCCCGCGAGGTCCGCTGGATCCCTACGCCTGAAGCCCGGGGCTGGAAGGAGCGCTTCGTGGCCGCTCGGGTTTCGGAAGCTGGCGTCGCTCGTTGGCCCCGCCAGCGGGAGGCCCTGGTCGCACCGGTCCCAGAGCTCGCCCGCCGCTCGCCCGCCTTGATGGGCGCCTGGGCCCGTTGGGCCACGGATCTCGGCGTGTCGGCGGCTCGCGTCCTGGAGGAGTTGGATGGCGAGCTGAGCCCATGGGGTCGTACGACGCGAGCCACGGCCCTGAGCGGTGTCGATCCTGAGGCAGCCCACGAGATCGTCAAAGCCCTCAATCGACCCCGACTCCACTTCGCCTTTCTCATCGAGCAGGGTCGAGGCCAGGAAGCCTTGGCCATCGCCCACCGACTCAAGCCAGGACAGATGAGCACGTCGGAGCGTATCCGAGCCGCCGACTTCTTCATCCGCAGCGGCTGGCCTGGACTGGCGGACCGCTTCGTCCCCGAGTTCCTGGATCCTCTGGCCGAGGCCAGATGGTTCGCCCGCTCGGACCTCGGCCGCGCACGTAGGCTGGCCTGTTCTGAGCCGCGCTCCTTGGAATCCCGGCTTCAGTGCGCGGAGTGGGCGCTCGTGGCCGAAAATCTCGATGAGGCGAAAGAGATGGTGGACGCACTGCACGCCGAGTGTCCGGCTTGGGCGCCGCTGCATCGGCTCCGCCGTCGCTTGACGGGCGTCGGCAAGGGGAAGGCGGCCGAGGTCCTCGTCGAGCTTCGACGAGCGGGGGAGCGTCGAACCGACTGGGAGCTGGCGCATGAAGGAGAACTCTGGCGGCCCGAGCTCCCCTTCGAACCGGCTTCGAGGCTGGGGCCCAAGATGAAGGCGGAGCGCGGGGGTGGAAACGACCGCGTGGTGGTGGTCGACCGAAGATGGGAGGACTGGCTTAGGGGCGGCGCCCGCTGGGCCACCACCCACGTACTGGAGCGGGTCCAGACCAGGGGCGGCATCGACGCGGTTGGTCAGGTATCACCCCCGCCCGATGCCGCCGTTCTTCGCATTCGGACGCTGAACGGCGAGGGTGCTTCCACGCCGGCGGAACACCGAGAAGGCGCGACCGATCTATCCTTCGTCGATCTCGAACCGATGGACGGGGCCGAGATCGAGTGGAGTCGAATCGAAGCGACCCCGAGCGACGACGTGGCCACTCGCTTTTCCCATCGAGGTCGGCAGGGGGTCGAGTTTTCGGAGCTGGTCATTCGAACGCCGAAGGACCTGAAGTTGGCCTGGGCCAGTCTGCAGGGTGCCCCAGAGCCGACCATCTTCGAGACCGACCGGCATCGCCTACACCGATGGCGGATTGAGGGCGTGCCCCCTTGGCGAGAGGAACCGCACGCACCCCCTCCGCGGGAGCTCCTTCCCATCACCATGGTCTGGGTGGAGGGTGCCCAGAGCGCAGCCCGGCGACGGAATAGGGAGGCTCTCGCTCTGCCCCCCAGTCCCTGGGCCGCGGCCCTCGGACGCCGCCTGGCGGGCGGGCGAAAGGGCGCCGAAGCCTACCGCGCCATCTTCGAGTGGGTCCGAGACGAGATAAGCCCCGGGAGCGCCATCGGAGCCCGAGGGCTTCTGGAAGGGCGAGCCGATCGTACCCGCCTCCTGGCCCAGATGACGGCAGGACTCGGGGGACAGTTCGTCCTTGCCCGAAGCGAAGCTCGATGGCCGAGCAAGATCCCGGACCCTCATCGCTACGACCGCCCCTTGGTCCTCGCGGAGGCCGAGCCCGGTCGTCTGTGGATGGGCTTCGACGGTCCGTCGAGTTGGTTTGGTCGCCTGCCGGCCGACTACCGGGGTGGAGGCCACCTGAAGCCCGACGGTCGAGTCCGCGTCTTCGACGAAGAGGACATCGGCCCCGAGCACCTGGACGTCGTCCTCGAGATCTCGGCCCAGGACACGGACGGAAAGGGTCGACTTCAGCTGCGGGCCATCGGGCGGTGGCGCGGTCGCCTGCGTGAGATATTGGAGGAGAGTGGTGCTGACGAAGTCGAGGCCCAGCTGGAGCGCGGACTGTCCGAGGCCCTGGGCACGGTGGACGTCTCCTCATGGGCCCGGACCGAAGACGGGCTGTCGGCGGAGTTCATCGCTCGGGCCCTCTTTCAAAGGGACGGCCCGAGGCTGCGCATGCGTCGCCTCGACGCGACCCCACTCAGCGAGATCCTCTTGGGCCTTCCGGGTCCGGAGGCTCTGATTCAGCCGGCCCGACGACGAAGCGAGCTGCGCATCGAAGAGCGCTCGGAGCGCTTCCGGCTGGAGATGGACCTTCCCAGCGAAGCCGTCCTCCGTCCGCCACGGAGTTTCTCGAGGAGTGCCGGCTGGGGTCGCTTCATACAGCGCTTCGAAGACGCTCCGGGGACTTTTGCTCTCGAACGAAGTTGGTCGTGGTCTTCGGTTCGCATCCCACCTGAGGACATGTCTAGCTTCGTCGCCGCCATGGAGCGACTGGTCGACGACTCGAGCCTCGAGCTGGATTTTGTACTTCGTCGGGACTGAGCGTTGCTCGCCGCTCTGACCATCGCCTATGTCCTCAGCCTGCTGGGTCTGAGCGCTTGGGCGGGACGCGGCATGCGCTCGGTCGACGACTATGCCTTGGCTGGACGGCGGCTGCCGCTCGCGCTGGCCACGCCTACGCTCCTGGCCACCTGGTTCGGGGCGGGGACCCTCCTCGCGGCGGCGGACGAGGTCCGGCGCAGGGGCATCAGCGCCGCTACCCTGGATCCCATCGGGGCGGGTCTATGCCTCGTGCTGGCGGGCATCTTCTTGGCCCGGCCCTTGGTTCGGCTGAGGCTCACGACGCTCCCCGACCTATTCCGGATCCGCATGGGCTCGAGCGTGGAGCGAGTAGGGGGCTTGCTCATGGTACCTACCTACTTGGGCTGGGTGGCCGCGCAGTACGTAGCCCTAGGCGAACTCCTGGCCCTCATTTTTCCAATCCCATCCAGCATCGGCATCGTGGGCGTGGCCCTGGTCGGCACAGGCTACACGTGGCTGGGCGGCATGTGGGCGGTGACCCTGACCGATGCCGCTCAGATCGTCCTTGTAACCCTCGGACTCGTCCTCATGACGCTGAGCGCGGCCCATGTCGTTCCGGAGATCGCTTCTAGCGTCCCCCCCAAGCACCTCCAGATGATCCCTCCGGGCGAGTTCCTGCCCTGGCTTGGCATCCTTTTCGCGGGCTCCTTGGGCAACCTACCCTCTCAAGACCTCATGCAGCGGGTCTTCGCCTCTCGATCGGAGCAGGTCGCCCAGCGAGCCTGTATTCTTGCTGGTCTGGCGTACCTGGTTCTGGGAGCCCTCCCCGTCTACCTGGGCCTGGTCGGTGCAGCGATGGATCTGGCCCCCGACGCCGTCCTCCCTCAGTTGTCGGATCAGCTGCTCTCGGAACCGATGCAGCTCATCTTTCTTCTCACGGTCCTGTCGGCCGTACTGTCTACCATCGACTCGGCCCTACTGGCCCCTGCCACCGTCCTGAGTGAGAACGTGCTCTCTTCACTCGGGACCGCCCGTCCATTGACCCGGAACAGAGCCTGCGTGGCCCTCATCTCCATCCTGAGCCTCGGCCTCGCTTTCAGCGGCGAATCAGCCTACGGGCTACTCGAGGCCACCTATGAACTGACCATGGTGGCCTTGCTCGCGCCCCTCGTATTCGGACTCCGTCGGCGCGTAGCGCCGAACTGGGCGTTGACGGGAATGCTCTTCCCCAGCGGGCTTTGGACCCTGTTCTTCGCCTTGGGTGTCGAAGAGTTGTTCGGGATCATCCCGGTTGGCCTGGCCTGCACGGGCCTTTCGGTCGGCATCTTCGCGCTTGGAGCCCGGCCGCTCGGCACCGTCGGCCAGCCGCGCCACGTGTAGCAGCGCGTCCCCTCAGTGAAGGAGCCGAGACACTATACGTGAGCCCATCCATCGGTCCATGTTGCTGTGACCCGTGAGCTTCTCTCGCCCCGACGACCTCACTCCACCCCACCGTCCGAGTGTCGTGGACGGAGTGGCCTTCGACGTCCACGGTCCGCAAGAAGGCTTTCCGATGTTCTGGCTCCACGGTTCGCCGAGCTGTCGCTGGGAGGCCGTTCTCCTGCGAGACTGGGCTCACCAGCGAGGCATGTGCGTCGCGGCCGTCGATCGTCCAGGATGCGGCGCCTCTCACCATCAGCCGGGCTGGACCATGCTCTACGTGGCTCGCCAGCTCGGACGCCTGGCCAATCGGCTTGGCTGGGAGCGCTTCGGTGTAGCCGGTGGCTCCGGTGGAGGCCCCTACGTCCTCGCTGTCGCCCACGAGATGCCGAAACGGCTGGCCTTTGCCGTGTCCTTGGCCTGCGCGGGGGCCTTTCGCGACGGTCCTCGGGTCCGCCCAGGCCTTGTCGACATGGGAGCAGCGATGGCAGCGAGATTTCCGGGCGCACTCCGCTTGGGCTTCTCGGCTTTTCGAATCGGCTCGACACAGCCGCTCTTTGCGGGCTGGGCCGAACCGCTGGTACGCCTCGGCGTCGGACAGGAACAGATGGGCCAGCTCTTTCTCGAGGTCGCAGCCGAAGGAGCGCGCCAAGGCGTGGACGGGTGGGTTCGGGATACCCAGGTCCTCCACGGTCCCTGGGGCTTCGACGTCGGCGCCATCCGCTGCCCGGTCGAACTCGTCGCAGGCAGCAAAGACGGTTTCGTCCCTCTCCGCTACGTCCGAGCTCTCGCCGACGAGATTCCTGGAAGCCGATTTGAGGTCGCTGAGGGCGCGTCCCACTTCGAGACCATTTTCGACCACGACCGTCTGAGTCGGCTCTGTCGGCCGCGATAGTAGCCTCAGTCTCTGCACAGCTCGACCACGCGATCGACGCAACTGGTGGTCGGACTTCCTTCGGGGCAGGCACAACCGACCCTCTCGCCTTCGATGACGTAAAAGCAGGCGCGACTATCGGGCTCGATGCAGAACTGTAGACCACGGCCGCGGCAGCTGGACTCCCCTCCCGTGCTGCAAAAGAAGCCATCTTCGCGTTGGATGATGGGCGGGATGACGTCGATGCTGGCCAGGACGGCGTTGCTGACTCGACCCGCTTCGTCGTCCACGCAAACATGGTAGCTGAAGCGTCCTTCCGCGACTTCGCTCGGCACTCGAACCTGCACAGCAAGCGGAGCTGTCGCGTCGAGCAGGAAGTAGTCCTCAGCACCTTCGACCCCAAAGTAGACTCGCCGAGGCAAGTCACCGTCCTCGCCGGGGCTGAACTCCAGGTCGATGGAGAAACTCCGACCCCGAACGACGGCCGGAGTCGAAGTGGCCACTAGCTGTGGTGCAGAAGAGCCGACGCTGGGCGTAGGAAGGGCGCCCACCCGTCGCCGAGCCCGGTCCACGTCGAGAGCGAGGGACAGAGCGTTCGCGTTGTCGGGGTCGACGGAGCCATCAACTCCGACGACGTTTCCACAGGCTGCGAAGAGGAACAGCCCAGCTGAGACTCCAAGCCTCAACTCTTCAGGCCTAGCTCCGTTAGGAGGAAGGATGTGTCGTGGGTACCGGCTCGGAACACCTCATGAGCGAAGACTCGGGGAAAGACGGCCAGATTGCTGGTCAAGCCCTCGATCCGCGCCTCGGCGAGGTAGTCTCGTAGGCGGTCGATGGCCTCGTCGCGGGTCTTGCCCCACGCGATCACCTTGGCGAGCAGCGAGTCGTAGAACGGCGAGACCTCACTCCCTGAGGCAACGCCGGCGTCGACCCGCACGTGTGGGTGCTCGGGAAAGTGCACCAGCTCGATTCGCCCCGGACTCGGGAAGAAGCGCTTATCGGGGTCCTCCGCGCAGATTCGAGCCTCGATGGCGTGGCCGCCCGGAGGTTCGGGAAGCGTTGGAAGGCCTTCCCCTCGAGCGATTCGAATCTGCTGTTCGACCAGGTCCAGACCCGTGACCAATTCCGTGACCGGATGCTCGACCTGGAGTCGGCTATTCACTTCCAGGAAGTAGAAAGATCCATCGCCATGGATCATCTCCACCGTACCTGCGTTCCGATATCGAGCGGCTCGTCCGAGTTCGGCGGCAGCCTCCAGCATTTGGGCTCGCAGCTCCGGACTGAGTCGAGGAGAGGGCGCCTCCTCCACGACCTTCTGGTGCCGTCGCTGTACGGTGCAGTCCCGATCCCCCAGAGCGATGACCTCGTGCCCATCGCCCAGGATCTGGACCTCGACGTGGGCGGGGTGCTCGATGAGCTTCTCCAGGTAGACGGTGCCGTCGCCGAAGAAGGTCTCGCCCTTGCGCTGGGCCTCAGCGAAGGCTCGCTCCAGCTTCTTCGGCCCGTCCACTCGGGTCATTCCGATGCCCCCTCCACCTGCCGAGGCCTTGATCATGATGGGGTAGCCGATTCGCTCGGCCTCGGCCGCAGCCTGGGACGCATCGGCCAGAGGCGGAGAGCCCGGCACCAAAGGTACTCCCGCTCGCTCAGCTAGAGCTCTAGCCTCGAGCTTGCCGCCGACGGCCCGCATGGTCTCCGGAGTGGGACCGATGAAAGCGAGGCCCGCTGCTTCCACTGCCCCGGCGAAGTCGGCGTTCTCTGAGAGAAAGCCATAGCCCGGGTGAATGGCGTCAGCTCCTCGAGCGCGCGCCAGCTCGATGATCGCGTCTCCTTTCAGATAACTGTCCTTGGGAGCCGCGGGCCCGATAACGTGGAGTTCATCTGCCTCACGGGCGAAAGGAGCGTCTCGATCCAGCTCGGATGCGACGGCGATGGTACGGAGGCCCATGCGTTTTGCGGTGCGCTGTACTCGCCGTGCGATCTCGCCACGGTTGGCAATGAGGAGACTGTCCATCTTCATTTGCCCTTGAACTCCGGCGCTCGCTTCTCGAAGAAGGCAGACACACCCTCTGCTGCGTCCTCCAACATCGCGTTGACGCTGATCAATCCCTGCAGATGGGCGAAAGCTCCGTCCAGGGGCATGCCCTCTTGCTGAATCAAAGCCCTCCGTCCCAGGCGCAAGACGGCCGGAGACAGTCGAGCCAGCTGCTGCGCTCGAGCCTCGACCCTTTCGTCGAAGGCCTCGGGTGAGACCGTTTCGTTGACGAGGCCCATCTCGGCCGCCCTTTCCGTCGAGAAGTTCTCGCCGTACAGCATCATCTCGTGGGCGTCCCGACGGGAAACAGTCCGAAGGATCAACGCCGAGATCATGAATGGAAAGAGCCCTCGCTTGATCTCCGGAGTGCCCATCTTAAAGCCGGACTTGGCGATGGAAAGGTCGCAGGCCAGCATCAATCCCAGGCCTCCTGCTACGCAATGTCCGTTGACGGCGGCCAAGGTAGGCTTCGTACCGCGCAACATTCGAAGAAAAAGGCGAGGAAAGGCCGCGCGGTCTTCGTAGGTCTCGAGAAAGTCACCCCCCGACATGCCGCCCAAGTCTGCGCCCGCGCAGAACGCCTCCTCTCCCGCACCCCTCAAAACGACCACGCAGGCATCTCGATCCCGGTCTGCCTCGGCAAAGGCCTCCTCGAGACGAGACAACATCTCGGGCGTCAAAGCGTTACGCTTGTCGGGGCGATTGAGCGTGATGCGGATGATCCGCTCGTCTTTCTCGTAGAGGACCGTCTCAGTCATCGTGCCGGAGCTTTAGCCCGCCCAGCAGGCTCCGGGCCAGCGATGCCTTAACCCGACCCAAATCCTTGTCCTGCCCGCCCACGTGACCGAGCAAGTAGCCGGTGCATACTGTCTCGATGCTGCCCATGATGACGTGGGCTGCCGTATGGACCTCGAGAGAAGGGTCAATCTCCCCCCTTTCTTGGCCCTCCACGAGCAGAGTCACCAACAGCTCGATGGCCCGCTGAAAGAGAGCCACCGTATCCTCCCGATCGAAACGCCCCGAGCGAGAGACCTCGCGAATCATGACTTGAAGGATCTCGGGGACCACTTCCAAGGCGTCCAAGACCAGCTCCACGACGCTCTGGATCCGCTCGGCGACGGGGCGCTCCGTCTGTTGGGTGAGCCCTTCCAGAACCTTCACGAAAACCGCCCAGTTGTCCTCGAAGATGGACTGCAGAAGATCATCCTTGGAGTCGAAGTAGTGGTAGATCAGGCCATGGGCGATACCCGCCTGTCGGGCGATGTCGCTGACCCTGGTTCGGTGGAATCCCCGCTCGGCAAAAACGACCGCTGCCGCCCGCAGGATCTGCTTACGACGCTCTTCGGGGTCACTCTGCTTGCGAGGGAGGGCGCCCATGGAAGCTTCAAATCACTCGGGGCGCACGAAGTCGATCGCCAGCGTGGTCCCAATCTTCTTCGACATCCATGGAACCGAGCTTCTAAGACGGATCTCGACAACCGTTCGCTCGGGCTCGGAGCTCGCCTTGACCCACGTGACTGGGCTTTCGAAGTAGCTGGTATCCAAGGGCCGCTCGTTGTTTGGGACGTCGACCCGCGTCCCGGGCAAGATCAGGAGCAGCTTGCCGGGCTGCTGCTCGGTCTCGAAACCCACATCGCGGTCGAGTCGAACGAAGACTCGGGAGATACGCCCCCGCATGCGAAAACCGATGTAGCTCATGGTCGACCTTTCGACCGGGAGTCGAATGGCCGGGCGCTCGGGTCGAGCACGGGCCACGTCCAGCTCCGATGGAGGGGGCCCTTGGTCGGGGGGGACCGTTCTTGACGGCTGCTGAGCCGGTTCGGACATGAATTGCGGAGCCGGTTCAGGCGCAGTGCTGGCCAGGACCTCGGGCGCGGGGGGTGACCAAGTGGCGAGGGGCGCTTCCACGGAAGCTGCACTCGATTCGCTCTTGGCCGCAGCCCGCTCGGCGGAGGCCGCAGCCTCGCGCCGTCGCTTATCGGCGTCTATCCGAGCGCGTTCGGCCTGAGCGAGCGCCTCTGCCTCGGCGCGTTCGGCCCGGGCTCGCTCCTCGGCCTCCGCCGCCTTCTGCGCCTGGAGACGGGCCAGCCGTTCGGTCTCGGCCTTCTCTCGGGCCTCCCGGCGTTCGGCCGCCTCTCGCTCCAGTCGTTCCGCCTCAGCCGCTCGGGCCAGAGCCGCCTCGACCTCTGGTGTGGTGTCGATGGGGGGGAGCTCGATTTCGAGGGGCGCGGCCTCGTCCTCGAAATTGGGGATCGACGGCGCATCATCGGGGGAGGCGGTGGGCACCTCGACCTTGGCTTCACGGGCGACGTCGAGCTTGACCCTCTGCTCGGGCACGTCCTCAGGCATGGACGGCGGAGGACCGGGAAAGACGATCTGGACCTGGTTCTTCCGCGCTCGCAGCTGGAAGCTGCGAGCGGTCCCGAGCCCGATGACGATGCGGACGGCGTGCTCCGACTCGACCCGCCGCTCCAACAGTCGAACCGTCCGGAGCCAAGGATGGAGGGGGGGGGCCAGTCCCGGTCGAAGGCGGGCCCCTGCCCAGTCGATCACCAAGCGCTGCTCTTTGGCGTCGTGCTGAGCGGAGAAGCTGGGGGGCGTGTTTCCTTCGAGGATGAAGACGACCCTTTCCGGATCGTGCCGATAATCGAACCCGATGATCTCGGGCTGGGCCGCGACGAGGAGCGCGAGCGCCCAGGACATGGACTCAGGCTACACCTCGCCCTGAAGCGGCGCAAACGAGGCGGCATCGAGGGCTGCAACTACGTCGCCGACCAAATAGAGGCTTCCACAGACGAGCACGGGCCGACCGTCGAGGTCGCTAGCTCGAAGCGCACGTTCGAGGGCGCGACCGGGTAAAGCTTCGACTTGGGCATCAGGGGCCCATGGGAGGAGCTCGTGCGGGTCCCGGGCCCGCTCGGACGTCGGGCGGGTGAGAAGCCAGCTTTTCGAGAAAGGCGTGATGCTCCGAATCATCGCGCTGGCGTCCTTGTCTGCCAGCACGCCGAATACGACGTGGGCACCTCGGTCGAAGCTTCGATCCTCTGCCAAGGCCGCGGCCAAGGCCCCGGCGGCGTGGGGGTTCTGGGCACCATCGAGCAAGATTCGCGTTCCGCTCAGATACCTGCTCTCCATGCGTCCGGGCCAGCGAGCGCCGAGGAGCCCACGCTCCAAAGCAGGCGCCCCTGCGCCCAGCAGCCGGGCCGAAGTCGCCGCGAGGGCCGCGTTTCGTAGCTGATGCGGCCCCACCAGGGCCAAGCGAAGCGGCCCCAGCCTGGGTTCGTCGTCCCATCGAAACTCCGCCTGCTGCCAGGTACCCGAGACGTGAAAGTCCCGTCCGAGCCGGAGGACGGGACTCGAATGCTCACGGGCCATCCCATCCACGACCTTCATCGCACCTGCCGGCCCGCTCGCCATGACAAGCGGACGTCCCGGTCGAAGAACGGCCCCTTCCTCGGCTGCGATCTCCTCGATGGTGTCGCCTAGAATGGCCGTGTGCTCCAGGGACAGATCGGTCAGGACGGCGACTTCGGCCTCGACGAGACGGGTCGCATCGAGGCGAGCGCCAAGCCCTGCCTCCACCACGGCCACGTCGACGGCGCGTGCGCGCATCGCGACCAGAGCCGCCGCCGTGACGGCCTCGAAGAAGCTGATGTCCTCCAGACCGTTGGACACCTGCTCCACCCTTCGAACGGCTTCCACCAGCTCCGCTGGCGGAATGAGCTCGTCAACACCCTGATGCAGGAAGCGAATCCGCTCCCGCAGGGACACGAGGTGGGGCGACGTGAAGAGCCCGACTCGGGCCCCACTCTCGGCGAGGATCCGAGCCAGAAAGGCAGCCGTCGAGCCCTTGCCGTTGGAGCCTGCGATGTGGACCGTCCGACCGCCTCGCTCCGGGTTCCCGAGGGCCGAGAAGACGCGTTCGATTCGCTCCAAACCGAACTTGGTACCGCTGCGAGCCAGAGCGTGAAGACGTTCGATGACGGCCCGATAGTCGGGGTCTGTACCGGTGGGCGCTCGGCCAGGTCCGTCCATGGGCGGCGGATTCAGGCTGGACCGCCGAGGAGCTCGAACAAGGAGGCCACGCGATCTCGCATCTGATGGCGATGGACTATCATGTCGACCATCCCGTGTTCGAGAAGGAACTCGGAACGCTGGAAGCCTTCGGGGAGCTTCTGCCGAATGGTCTGTTCGATGACCCGAGGCCCCGCGAATCCGATGAGCGCCTTGGGCTCGGCCACGATGACGTCCCCGAGCAGGGCGAAGCTGGCTGCGACGCCGCCCGTCGTCGGGTCGGTGAGAACGGAGACGAAGGGCTGTCCGGTCTCGCGGAATCGACCGATGGCGGCAGAGGTCTTGGCCATCTGCATCAAGGACAGGATGCCCTCCTGCATACGCGCGCCCCCCGAGGCCGAAAAGAGGACGACGGGTCGACGATCCTCGATGCCGACTTCGAAGGCCCGGGTGATCTTCTCGCCCACCACCGAACCCATGGAGCCACCCAAGAACTTGAATTCGAAGGCGCCGGCCACGGCCGGCCGACCCTTGAGGCGTCCGGTGACGAGGGTGAAGGCCTCGCCCAGACCGGTCGCCTTGCCCGCCTTCTTCACCCGATCGACATAGCGCTGAGAGTCGCGAAAGCCGAGGGCGTCCACCGCCTCCAAGCCCCCCGCCAGCTCCTCGATCGAGCCTTCGTCGAGAAAAGCATTCAGACGCTCTCGACCACCGATCCGATAGTGATGTTCGCAGCTGGGACAAATCCCGAGGTTGCTCGCGACATCGTCGGCCAGATGGGCGGAGCCACAGGCCGGACAACGCTTCCAGAGCCCAGTGGGAACCGAGGTCTTGTCCTCTCCCGTGACCTTGGGAGAGGCCATTCGCTTGAACCAGGACATCGCTTCCTCTGGATCCAACAAGCGGACCTGCCTGACAACCAGGCTTCAGTCTCGGGGAAGAAGGCTCAATCGGCCAATGGTCCACAGGATCTTGCTTCCGGCGCCCATGACGCCCCGTACCGTCCCCGCCACCTTGGAGCGACCAGCTGCACGGACCCGATGGCGAACGTCGACTTCGACCGTCGCAACGCCTCGCCGGGCGGCCTCTAGCTGCATCTCGACCGTCCAGCCGTAGTCTCGGTCCTGCATGCCCAGGGACTGGAGCGTATCCCATCGGATGGCTCGGTAAGGACCAAGGTCCGAGAACTGGCTTCCGTGGATTCGGTTGATGAGGGTCGTGGCGAGCACGTTTCCGAAGCGTTGAGGAAGTGTGAGGGAATCCGGGTCGGCGTGGCGGACCCGAGACCCGATGACGAGCTCGGCGGAGGCGTTTCGGATGGGCTCCAGCAATCGAGCCATGTCTTTGGGATCGCAGGCGCCGTCTCCGTCCACGAAGAGAACGGCATCGGGAGGGGAGGACGCCGAAGCCTCGATCCCGGCGAGGCAGGCCGCACCGTAGCCACGCTCTGGTTGGAGGATGACCTCTGCACCAGCGCTGCGAGCCCGCTCGGCCGTTTGGTCTCGGCTTCCGTTGTCGACGACCAGGATCCGAAGCTCGACCGAGGCCGACGGCGCTTCCTCGAGCAGCCCGCGCACCACGCCGCCGATGGCGCCCTCTTCGTCCAGGGCCGGGATGATGGCCGTGACCCGCATGGCGGCTCAGTAGGGCTTGGGCACCGATTCGAGGTCGACCACCGACAAGGCGTGCCGAATGAGCTGAGAACGGTTGGCTTTGGTATGCCCCCGTTTCTTGAGCTCTGCGACCATGGCGTCGAGCTGCTCGATGTCCTCGAGGTACATGCTGATGGAGATGACCTTGTAGTGTTCGGGCTTGGGTGGACGAGCCTTCACCGCGGGCCGGTAGAAGGTGTCTTGGAGAGGGTCGGCGCCGTTCAGCGGGTCTTCGCCGAGGCCTTCGTCCTCACGACGCATTTTGAATCTCCGGAGTCATGATTCGACGAGGTAGGCGGTCTTGGAGCCAGGTCACCACCGCGCCGTAGTCGAGGGCGCCGTGACTGTCAGGGGCGTACTCGAAGATGGTCTGCTTGTGGCTGGGCGCTTCCTTGAGCTTGGAGTTCACGCGGATGGGGGGCATCACCTTTTCGCCGAAATAGCCTCGAAGGGCGTCGATGGACTGACCACTGATCCTGTTTCGACCGTCGTGTAGAGTAGGCAAGACTCCGACCACGTCGATGTCGTGGAGCAGCACTTCCTTCACGTGCTGCACGGTGCGTAGGACCTGGCGAACGCCGACGAGGGCGAGATAGTCACAGGATACCGGGATGAGGACGTGGGACGAGAAAGTGAGCGCGTTTTGGTTGAGCAGGCTCAAAGAGGGCCCGCAATCCAGGAGTACCACGTCGAAGTCTTCGAGAACCGGTGCGAGGCGACGCCTGAGCTGAGTCGCTCGGTCTCTCATGTTGACGAGCTCTATCTCGGCCGCCGCCACGGTCTGATTGGAAGGCAGCACGACCAGTCGCTCCCGAGCCTCCGACCAAACGCTTCGCGGATCGACGCCGTCTACCAATACCTCATAAAGAGCCTGGCTAGGCTTGAGTCCGAGACTCACGGCCACGTTGCCCTGAGCATCGAGGTCGACCAGCAGCACCCGTCGACCCTCGGCCGCCATCCCGGCCGCGACGGACACGGCGGTGGTCGTTTTCCCGGTCCCCCCTTTTTGATTCAGTACGGCGAGAACAGGCGGTGGCGCCCCGGCAGCAGGCCGTGAAGAGGGGCCCGTCCACTGTTCTCGGCAGGATCGAGAACACACCAGGACTTCGCCTTCTTCGGCGGCGAGCACCTGGTAGGCGTACTCGACGGCGAAGGAGCTTCCACAGGCCATGCACTGGCCTTCGCGAGAGACTTCGGGGGGTGAAGAAGCCCGCTCTAGGGACGGAGAGCGGCATTGGATCGAGCAGTAGTAGGCGTTGGGACCGGTCTGATAGGAAAACCGGGGGACGAAGCGCTTGGCGCACGTCGAGCATTCGACCCAAGAGACGCCCAAGGTTCCTCCGAGCGGAAGCTAGCAGAGCGATCGATCCAGTCAAGCCCCGCCGGGGCGCTCAGAACAGCTCGGTTTGGCCTTGGGACGGTCCATATTCCTGAAGGTATCGCTTCAGCTTCACCTTCTTGCGCGTGCTGTCGGAGGTCATGTACCGCACTTTTCCGAAGATCGGACGCTCAGGACCCCAGGCGCGGTCGTACCGCCCGAGAACCCAAAGGATGCCCGAGTATGAGTTGGGATCCCTGCCATCCAGACCATATTTGTTGTTGAGTTCGAGCATGACAGCCAGGGCGTCTCGAGGCGTCGGGCTCCACTCCAGGATCTTCTTCCCCCAAAGCATGCGAAGGTAGTTGTGGATCCGGCCGTCCCGCAGGAGCTGCCGCTGGGCGGCGTTCCAAAGCTCGTCATGAGTCTCGGCCGATTCGAATTGATCCAGCTCGTACACATGGGGCCGGGGATCGTCGGCGTGCTCGGAAAGCGTTCGCCGCGCCCAGCCGGGCAGGGAGTCATACTCGGCGTAGTCGTCTCGTAGCGCGCCCATGTTGAATCCCAGCTCTCGCCAGGTGATGAGCTCGTCGAAGAAGGACTCGGCCCCCGAGCTCAGCCCCCACCATCCCTCTCGTTTGGCGGTGGCTTTTTCGCCCGTAGCGTCCGGGGTCCAAGACTCGCGTCGAGTCACGTCGACGAAGAGCTCATGGGTCGAGATGTGCCCCCAATGCAGGTAGGCCGATAGCCCGCTCGATACTTCGTCGTCCGGGTCGTTCCTCCCCTCTCCGTAGCGGTCCAATCGATGGTCCAAGAAGGCATCCCAGCGCTCTCGGGCCGCGACCGCACCTCCCCGCATGCCGGCCACTGGAACGCCGTGGTCGATCTGGAAGCCGGAGAGATCGTCTTCGCCTGCCAACAAGGATGCAGGGACGGCCGGCCATCGCTTGGCCAAGGAGGACGGAACCTCCAGACCTTTCGGAAGGCTCTCATGCGCCAGGGGCTCAGGCTCGCTGATGGCGGACAGATGAGGTTTTGAGGTCTTTTGAATGTAGCGTCTGAAGTCGACTGCGCGGGCAAAGACCTTTCGGGTCGCTCGGATGGGTAGGAGGCCGTTGCCATCGACGGTCTCTAGGCGAAGCTGGAGGGCATCGCCGGCCGCGGCGACCATCCGAGGTAGAAAGAAGACCGGGAAGTCGTCGGTGACGACGGCGCAGGCTCTCTCGGCAAAGTCCCGAAGCAGAGTCTTGGCATCACCGTGCCTGGGTTCGAGGTAGGGGTGGTAGGCGACCCCATGGGCCCGACAGGCACGGGCGTTGTCCACCATTCCGTCGATGACGAATCGATGGAGTCGATCCGATGCGTATTGATATCCGGCCCGCAACGCCTCCAAGACCAGGACCGGCCGGCCTAGCTCTACGGCCAGTTCGACCGCCCGTTGGAGGGCGAAGTTGTGTCGGGTCCGCCGGTAGGCGGTCATCCAATAGAGGACGTAGTGGCCATCGGGTCGGATGGGGGCGTCGTTGACGGACAGAATGCGGTGGGCCGGCACGCTCACGCCCTGAAGTGAAGAGCCCGAGCGTGCCGTTCAGCAATGAAAAAGGGGTATTTTGAAAAGATTCAGGCGTGGAGCTTGGGCTGAATCTTCATCGGCCGACGGCGTTTGACCGGAGGCCGAGGACGATTGCTCTTGATCATACCCACCTCTCGGAACCGAAGCTCTTGGCGACGAATCGGCTCTCCCAAGATCTCCTTGAGGCAGAGCATGGGGATGTTGACCCCGCTCGCGACGACGAGCGCGGTCGCGGGGGAACATCGAAGGCGCACGTTGAAGAGCACCGGAACGTCCTTGCCGTTTCGCCTGAACTCCAGCGTCGCGCCATAGGACAGCCCCAGGGCCTCAGCGACCCGTCGACCCGCGGCCTCCATGAGGTCGTCGTGCCAGGTCCGAGCCACGGTCCGGTCCTGCGCACCATCCCGAACCTCGGTGCGAGGCACAGCGGCGAGCACCTCACCCGATAGCGAGACCATCACGTCGACGTACACGGGGTCGCCGAGGAGGATCTCCTCGACCATCAGGTCGGGGTTCCGGGGGATGTTCTCGAGCGAGGCTTCGTTCGGAACGACGGTCCCCCCGTGAACCCGACCTCCACGGCGGGGCTTTAGCATCAGAGGAAAAGCCCATCCCGTGGCGTCGAACGTGTCGTCGTAGACGGCGAACTTCGGCGTCGGCACGACCTGGTTGGCGCGCTCCAGCATCGCGGCCCGGTCGGCGACCAGCTCCCGAGACGCCTGGGTGGGGGCCATGAAGCGGATGCCGCGGGACTCCAAAGTCTCTTCGTGCTCCCGCAGGGCGTCGAGGTGCTCGTCCGTCGCTGGGATGATGACGGTGATCTGCTTTTTCGAGCAGAAGCCCAACAGCGACTTCAGATAGCCCGGGTCGTTTCCGGCGGGGAGCACATGACGGGCGCGCTTGCCCAGCAGCTCCATCCCCGGCCCCTCCTTCGTCCGGTCGGCCGCAAACAGGTCGACGCTGCCGTCGGCGATGGTTCGGAGCATGATGCTCCCATCGGGCGAGTTGGCCCCACACACGAGTACTTTGGTCCTCATTCGATTCTTTCCTCTCTGGTCTCGTCACTTAGGCACCTTCGTGCCTTTGAATGAGTCTATCCTGCGTCCAGTCTTTGTTCAGGTCAATAGGCTTTCATGCGGGGAAGTTTTCCCATGTTGAGCCGGTCAAAACGCCCTGATTTACATGTATACCACTAGCGCAAATGGTTCGTGACCTGGACAAAATCTGACAGGGTGGAAGCCCGCGTGGCAGGACTGTAGCTACAACCGGTAGGCCCCTAGATTCATTCCAGATCTTTCAAATGTTGGGAGCGAGTTGACCAGATTCGAGGGCGGGTTTAGGCCCCCCGCCCGATGGTGAGAGGGGCCAATCCATGATCGAAGCCCGCGCCCTTACGAAATATTACGGCCGCCACTGCGCCTTGCGGGGCGTCGATTTCCGCATCGAGGCGAGAGAAATTGTGGGCTTTCTGGGGCTGAACGGTTCCGGCAAGAGCACCACACTGCACATCCTGGGCGGCCTGATGGCCCCGTCGAGCGGTACGGTCCGCATCGATGGAGCAGACCTCTCTGGCCCAAGCGGCCCCGAGGTTCGGCGCCGAATCGGGTTCCTGCCCGACCGACCCCCGGTCTACGATGAGATGAGCGTCCGAAGCTACCTGCGTTTCGCGGCCCAGCTCCGGGGCGTACGTCCAGGCGCTCGTTCACTGTCCGAAACGATGGCGCAAACCGGGCTCTCGGACCACGCAGAGCGTCCCATCGAAGAACTGTCCCACGGATACCGGCAGCGGGTGGGCATCGCCCAAGCCATCGTCCATGACCCGGACCTGGTCATCCTGGACGAGCCTACGAGCGGACTGGACCCCGTGCAGATAGGTCATATGCGGCAGCTCATCCGAAGTCTTCGGAGCCGCCATACTGTTCTTCTTTCGAGCCACAACCTCCCCGAGATCGCCCAGACCTGCGACCGCTTGATGGTGATCAGAGATGGTCAGCTAGTGGCCTCGGCCACCGAATCGGAACTGAGGGCGCGGATGGGTAGCGAGACCCAGGCCGAAGTCGAGACGAGCGAAGACGCAACGGGTGCCCTGGTTTCCGCCCGGGAGGCGGGCTTGATCCGAGGCTTCACGGAGCGTCGCGATTTGGTCTACTTGGTGGAGCTTTCGACCAGGGTGGAGGACCTAGTCGCTCGACTGGTAAGCGATGGCGTGGGCGTTCGTCGGGTCCAGCCCACGGGCTCGGAGCTGGAAGGCCTGTTTCGCGCACTCACGGAGGATAAGGCGGCATGAGCGCGGTCTGGCTCATCGTCATGCGCGAGGTGCGAAGCTATGCGAGCACCTGGAGTGGCTACTTGGTGGGGGCTTCGCTCCTGTTGCTGAGCGGCCTACTCTACAACGTCTACGGAATCGGCGACGTCCCCCAGTACTCCAGGGACGTGCTCAGAAACGCCTTCTACTTTCTGAGCGGCACGACCCTAGTGGCCGGAATCCTCTTCGCCATGCGGCTCATCGCCGAGGAGCGACAGACCGGCAGTATAAAGCTCCTCTTGAGCGCGCCCATCTCTGACTCGCAGCTCGTTTTGGCCAAGTTCTTGGCGGGCTTCGTTCCTCTGCTGGCCTACGTAGCCGCATCCATGTACATCCCGCTTCTGGTCTTCTTTCGAGGCGAGGTGGCCTTCGGACATGTTGCGGCCGGCGCGCTGGGCCTGGTCCTCCTCGGTTCGGCCGGCGTGTCGATCGGTCTATTTGGCTCCTGTTTGTTCAAGAGTCAGCTCGTGGCCGCCATGGTCTCGGGGGTCATCGCAGTGGTGATGATCCTCCTCTGGCAGACCTCCAAGATCGTGGACGGACCGCTGGGTGAGGCCATCTCGGCCCTCGCACTCCACGACCGCCATTTCTTTCCATTCATGGAAGGGACCATCTCGACCGCGAACGTCGTCTACTATCTTTCGGTGACGCTCTTTTTCCTCGCCCTGTCGAGGAACGTCATGGAGGCAAGCCGATGGCGGGTCTGACGAGGCTCCACTCTCTTTGGCCTTTGCTGGTCAGCGGAGGAGGCCTGTTTCTCTTCTTCCTGGGGGAACAGGGGCTGGGCGATGACCCCCAACTTAGACCCTCTGTCTCGGGGCTAGGGGCGGCAGCCGTACTCGCTGGCTTGCTGGGGCGCATCCTGGAGCCAAACCGTGATCCCGAAGCCGGCGTGCGGGGCCGGCTCATCAGCCTGCACACCGGACTCGTCCTCGGCCTGGCCATCTACGGCCTGTCGACCCTCCTGGAAGGCGTCGGACAGACCGTTTGCTTCACCCTGGCCCTGGTCATCACGTCGATGTGCGCCCTCCCGCTGCTTCTCGTCGAGATGGCCTTGGCACCTGTGGCCTACAACGCGGAGTACGAGCGGGCCCGCTTCCGCCAAGCCTGGACCCGTGGCCTGGGCTTCGGTCTGCTCGTTCCGTGCATCGCCCTCGCCAACCTCCTGGCCGAGACCCACGACCTGGAGCTGCCCCTGGCCCGCGGTGCTCAGACCAGGCCATCGGAGGCCACTGTGGCCGCGGTCCAGGAACTGACCGAGCCCCTGGAGGTCCGACTCTTCTTTCCGCGAGCGAACCAGGTCGCGGACCTCTTGCAGACCTACTTCTCCCCGCTGGAGGCGGCCAATGAACTACTGAGCGTTCGGGTGATGGACCACGCCATCGAGCGGGAAGCAGCCCGAGCCGTCAGCGTCGGCAAGAACGGCTGGGTCGCCGTCGTGCGAGGCGACGTGAGCGAGAAGCTGAGAGTCGGCGTCGAGCGGCGTGGCGCGCGGAGTCGTCTCCGGCGCTTCGATCGCGATTTCCTCGAGGCCTTTGTGAAGGTTGGAAGTCAGCGAAAGCGCGCTTACTTTACGGTCGGTCACGGCGAGCGTCCCTTCGAGCGCTCGGCCAAGGACGGCGAACCCAGCGCAGTGCGGTTCCTGGCCAAGAACCTGGAGAAGCTCCAGTACGAGCTGAAGCCCCTGGGCCTAGCCGATGGACTGGACGACGGGGTGCCCGAAGACGCCGAGATCCTCTTCATCATGGGTCCTGAGACTCCTCTACTTAGCCAAGAGCAGGAGGCGATCCTCGACTCTCTTCGCAAGGGCGCTCGAGTTTTCATGGCCCTCGAGCCCGGCGCCAAGTCGCCGGCCGAGACCCTACTCGCCGGAGCCGGCCTTCGCTTCGACCCCCAGCCTCTGGCCAATCCCCGGGTTCATGTCGCCCTCACCAAGAGCCGACGAGATCACCTGGCCCTGGCGAGCAACGCGTACCAGCCCTCGCCGATCACCCGTAATCTGATGCGGGACGGTCGTGTGGCCACGGTGTTCTACGAGGCGGGTGGACTTCAGCTGGAGCCCGGGGAAGAGGACGTCGACACGCGTCGCGCGATCGCGAGCATGCCGGGAACCTACCAGGATGCGGACGGCGACCTCGAGCTGGACGAAGGCGAAGCCAAGGCCAACGGCTACCTCCTCGCGGCCACCGCTCGCTTCACGAGCACGAGCACCACGGCGGATGAGGACGCCGAAGGCCGACTCGTCGTCCTCGCCGACGTCGACGCTGCTGCCGACGAGTTCGTACAGCTCGTCCAGGGAAACCTGAGCATGCTGAGGGACTCGGTCCTCTGGCTCCAACGGGCGGAGGATCCAGTGGTGACCATCAACGAAGAAGAGGACGTGAAGATCGTGCACCGCAAGGACGAAGACCTGGCCATATTCTACGGAACGACCTTCGGGCTCCCCGGCCTGGTTCTTCTCGTGGGCTTCGTGGTCAAGCGGAGGCGGCGCTCATGAGAGAGGTGTGGGTACTCGCCTTCGCCCTGGTCCTTCTCGCGGCCGCCGCGGCCTGGAGCAGCTTCCGGGGAGAGGTCGTGGTCCAACCCCTGGAGCCCCTCACCAGTCTGAGCGCAGAGCGGGTGGACAGACTCAGCTTTTTCTCCTCGACCTCGACCGTAGTCGCAGAGCGGCGGGAAGACCACTGGTGGATGGTGGTTGAACGCAAGGCCGTCGGCCGCCATTTCGTGGCTTCGGACGCCTTCGAAGAGTCGCTGAGCGTCCTCACGCCGGTTCGTCCACGCCGCTCCCTGGGCGTGATCGGCGCCGACAAGAGGGCGGCGTTCGAGATCGAACCTCCTAAGTCGGTCCTGGTCTTGGAAGGCGGCGACGATCGACAGGAGGTCGAAATCGGAGACCGGACCCAGGTGGGGCAGAAGGACGGCTACGCCCGTCGTCCCGGGGAAGAGGAGATCTTCATCATCGACCTGGCGGAGCTCGACCGTCTCGGAAACGCCGCGGCTTTCAGACGCAGGAATCTGCGAAGCGCACCCCTGGAAGAAGTAGCCTCTGCATCGATCGAGTGGTCCGAGGGAGCGGCCCGGGCACGGCAGCGAAATCGCCGAACCCCGCGAGAGCGCTTCTGGGCAACGGAAGCCTCTCCCGACGACAAGAACGACGCGCTCCACGCTTTCCTGGAGGAAGCGGAACGCCTGCGGATCCAGAAGTACCCAGACCCTGCGCCCACTCTCGACGATGACGAAGCCTTGATGAGTCTGAGCTGGTTCGATGAAGAGGGTGAAGTTCTAGATACGGCACGGGTTTGGAAAATTACCGAGGACGACAAAAACACCTGGTACGTAAAGTCCCAGTTCTCCATACGCCCGGGTGAGATCGTCAGGGCCGCGGGGCGAGAGCTGCTCGACGGGCTCGGCCGACTCCCCAAAGAAGACTGAGCAGCACAAGCCAAGGCCCCGACGAGCCCGAGCCACCCTGGCACCCTCCGTCACCACCATCGGCCGGCACTCCACCCTCGACTCGCAGCTCTAGGGGCGCCCGCGCAAGCCGTCCTGCTCCGTCGCGAAGCTCCACCGCAAAACGGAACACGTTGGCCGCACTCGGAACACCGGACAGCAGGCCTGCCTCGTCCAGCATGAGGCCCGGAGGCAAGGGCTCATCCCCGAACAAGCGCCACTGAAGAGGCGGCGTCCCTCCGTTCGATTCCAATGCTACGTCGTAGGCCGTCCCCACCTCGGCCCCGGGCAGGATCGACGAGAGAATACGAAGCTGGCCGTCGTCCACGACCTGGAGCTCGAAGGCCTCGGAGCTCACGATACCGAGCTGATTACGAACGCTGAGAGTGAAACGGAAAACGCCCACCTCTGAGGGAGTACCGCCCAGGAGCCCGGCCTCGGTCAGACTCAAGCCCGGCGGGAGACCCGCCCCCGTGAAGCTGAACGGAGGCTGACCGCCGACCGCCTCCAGCTGAAAGGCATAGGCCTCGCCAACGATGGCCTGCGCAAGGGCGGTCGGTATGAATGCCACGCCATCGCTCTCCGGCACGACGAGCAAGGTCACCACGCCGATGGCAATCTCGCCGAGATCGTCTTCGACCTGCACCGTAAGCGAGAAATCGCCCTGCACGGTGGGCGTACCGGAGACGACGCCTCCAGGACCCAGAGCCACACCTGCCGGAAGCCCCACACCGGACCAGGTGTAGGGAGGAAGGCCGCCCTGAGCTACGAGCTGGGCCTGATAGCCGCGGCCGACCACGGTGGGCGGCAGGTTATCCTGGGTGATTTGGAGTGGAAGCGTGGGGTCCGCGACCCTGAGGTCCACACGGCGCTGGACCGAGGCGGGGCCACTCCGCAGCTCGACGTCCAAGGGAAAGACCCCTTCCTCGGAGGGAACGCCGCTGATGATCCCCGCATCGCCGTCCAGGATGAGCCCCATGGGCAGCTGCTCATCGGGAATGAACCAGGTCCGAGCGACCGTCCCGCCCACCCCAATCAGGGCCACTTCGTAGGCGGTCCCGGTGCGAGCGATGGGCAGGGTGCTGGTCACGATGGCGAGGTCGGGCGGGAAGACGTCGATGAGAGGTCCTACGACGAAGTTGTCTTCCTCGATGGTCTCGTCCTCAAGATTCGTAGGGTCGATGACCATGCCCAGCCTGTAGGTGGTCGCAGTCAAGGTCAGCGGGAGATCGATAGTGGAGTCGACGACGTCCAAAGCATCGACGGTGAGTCGCGGCGTGTTCTCGGTCGCGATGACGAGGTCGTCGACTTCGATCTGGTCGTCGAGGGATAGGACCCAGAGGAGCTCCGTCGCCACCGTCCCGTCTTCGACGCCGTCGTTTTCGACGACCCTTTGCACGGTGATGCTCGCCCCCGCTTCCGCGGTCGAGGGTGCACTGCCGATCTCGCCCCTGAGATTCGGAAGCGGATTCACGAGCACAACCTGCTGCACGACGAAGTCATCGGCGGGATTGGTTTCGCGAACGGGCTCCGAGAGCCTCGCCCGAGCGATGATCTCCGCGGCACCGGCGGGAGCAGCGGGGGGGATGTCGAAGCTCCCCGAGGCGGTATCTCGGTTGTTGGCCGGTAGCGCGCCGATGGACGTAAAGGGCACGAGCTCCTCTTCGTCTCCTCCTGCCGCTCTCAGAAAGAGGCCGAGCTCCACCTGACTGGCCAACGAGGGCCCGCGGTTCAACACGTCGATCCTAAAGCTCCGCGTGGCCCCCAGAATCAGGGGTGGGCTTGTCTGCACGATCAGTCGCTCGAGCTCGAGGTCGATCCCCGCAAGGTTGAAGTTCGACGACGAGGTGAGCTCGTTGTTTCCTTCGTCGGCCTCCGGAATCATGTCCGCCGGGTCCAGCTCGACGATAGCGAAGAAGCTACCCGTGGGACCGGGCGAAGGGCCCGATAGGGCGAAGCTGCCGGTCGAGCTGGCGACCGTCACAGGCTCGTCGATGACGAGGATGTCTGCCGGATCCAGCATCATGTCCGCCGAAGCCCACACCCGCACTTCGACTTCCCCCGCGTAGTCACCCGCCTCCAGTTCCAAGATGAACTCGACGGGGTCTTCGGCGAGGAAGGTCACGCCCTGAGGCGTGATGGAGCTCGGCTGCAGGTCGACTTGAGCGACGGCGCTCAGCGCCATTGCAGCCGACACGAGGGCGCTCACGTCCGGAGCTCCTTGGCCCGCACCACGTCCACCAAACGCCAGCTCGAAGGCTCGGCCAGCTCCGGCCAAGAATCTCGCTGGGCTTCGAGCAACGCCGCGCTGCACGTCTTCAGAGTGGTCGCCTCGCCAGAGAGATAGGCGACGCTGTCTTCCCATCCAGGGTTATGGCCGATGAGCATCAAGGTCTCGGTCTCGGCACTGGTCTGGGCGAGAACTTTGGAAACCTCGTGAGGTCCTGCGAGGTACAAAAAGGCCTGGAACTCGACGGGAGGCTCGGCGTCGAAGCGGCCGGCCATGTGCTCCCAGGTCTGTCGAGTGCGGGCCGCATCGCTGGAGCGAACACCGTCCGGCACCCAACCGAGATTCCGCAGACGGTCCGCCACCCGGCCGGCGTCTCGCTCACCCCGAGGGCTCAACGTCCGACCGTGATCGGCATCGGGCGTGTCCCAAACGCTCTTGGCGTGGCGGAGGAGGATGAGGCGTCTCATGCCAGGGTCGGGGGAAGCTCGTGGGGGGGCGCCCAGATCGTCAACGTGTCACTCGGGGACGTAACCCTCAGGTCGCGCAACCTGTCCGTCACCGAAAAAGTACTGCTCGCATTGCTCCATCAAGATCTGGACCGCGTTGGGGTCGGCGGCGTTGATCCTGTACTCGTTGATGATCATCTTGCTGTGTTCCACCCAGCCATCCCAGGCCTTGGCGCTTATCTCGTCGAAGATGCGCTCCCCGAGGGGCCCCGGGTAGGGACGACGCTTCAGGCCAGGGAGCTCACGCTTGAGGTGCTGGCACTGAACCCTGCGCTGTGTGCTGGCGAAGCGATTGGTGCCGTCGTCGTCGGCAGACTCCTCGGGCGTCTCCGCCGCCGCAGCAGCACCCGACTCCTTGGTGTTCAGACCCATGGCGAGCGACTTGTACGAGCGACCCTCGGGCTCCCCCGTCTCAACCGGCAGCTGGGAGTCCGCCCAACCCTTGTTGAGGATGGTCCCTGCGTCGTCCTTCTCCGATCCGAAACCGCCGAGCATGTCCGAGACCTTGGTGTAGCCCAGGCTTTTCAGCTCCTGGGCGGCCCGGACGGATCGTCCGCCCATCTGGCAATGGGTCACGATCGGCGCGTCCTTGTCCGGGGCCAGGTACTCGATGACCCGGGCGAAGTCCTGATTCGGGATCATCCCATTCGGTGTCTTGTGGAGAAAGGGCACGTTGTGAGCCCCCTCGGGGTGTCCTTCGGCGTACTCGGGCATGGAGCGCACGTCGAGCAGGAGGGCGCCCTCCTCTCGAACACGGCGCTTGGCCTCCTCAGGGCTGATTCGCTCGAGGTCCATGGCTTTTAATCGGGCACCTGCAGACGCAGGTAAAGAAGGACTTGGCCTCCGGCCCGCTCAGAGGGGCACGGACTCCAGCGCCCGCTTGAACGCGGCGGCCGAAGCGAATCGGTCTTCCGCTTCCTTGGCCAGGGCCCTGAAGGCGATCCGGGTCAATTCTTCTCGGACGACCGGATGGGCGGCCTCGAACTCCATGGGAGGCGGCGCCTGGGTCAGCACCTTGGCCAGAAGCTGGACGGTGGAGTCACCCTCGAACGGCACCTTCCCTGTGAGGAGCTGATACAGGATGACCCCAACCGTATAGAGATCCGTCCGATGGTCGACCGGTTCACCCGCGGCCTGCTCCGGACTCATGTATCGCGGCGTCCCGAAGACGGTCCCTGCTTGCGTGATCGAGCTTGTGTCGCCCGAGCCCCCGAGCTTCGCGATGCCGAAGTCGAGGATTTTCACCGTGGGTCGGGCCTCGTCCAGAAGCATGATGTTGTCGGGCTTCAGGTCGCGGTGGACGATGTCGGACTCGTGAGCGTGCATCAAGCCCGACAGAATCTGGACGACGAGGTCGACCGCTTCCTTGGGCTCCACCCGCTCACGTCGCTTCAGAAGCCCCGCCAAGGAACCACCCTCGATCAGGTCCATGACCAGGTAGAGCAGGTCGTCCTCGGTGCGACCGAAGTCGGTCACCCGTACGATGTGGGGGCTTTCGAGCCGACACACGGCTCGAGCCTCGCGCTGAAAGCGCTCCACCACGTTCTGAAGCATCGAGAGCTCGGGCCTAAGCAGCTTGACCGCGACGTCCTTCAAAAGGTGCATGTGCTGCGCCCGGTAGACGATGGACATGCCTCCACGTCCAAGCTCCTCGATCACGCGATAGCGGTCTTGGATGACGTCCCCGACTGCGAGCTGGCCCCGCTCGTCGGGGACCCGCGCGAGGTCGGCGGTCGGAGTCTGGGCCGGGGCAGGTCCGGCCGCAGGAAGCCCGGCCGCCATTGGAGCCCCCGTTCGAAGGTCGGCGCTCCCGGCCCGAAGATCATCCGAAGGTCCGGATGCCACCTGGCGTGGCGAGGGGAAGCCGGTGGGTGCCGGAGCTTCCGGCACCTGCCGGGGACGGGGCGTCACGGCGGGACGAGGGGTCGTCGGCCCGTCCTCTTTAGGCTTAGAAGCTGGACGCCGGGGCCGAGAAGACACGATGGCGTTTACGATGGAGTCCACGTCGAAGGACTCGTCCACGGCGTCGAGCCCGCCCAAGGACGCGCTAGGGGCAGCCTTTCCGTCTTGGGGCACGGGTGGAGGCCTCGGCGCCTCCACGGGCGGTACCTCTAGGGGGCCCGCCCCCACGTCGCCGGTTTCCAAAGCCAAGGCCAGGTCTTCGATGTCGTAGGCGTCGGGTCCAATGGCCGGGATCTCTGTCCCGGGTAGTCCGTCGGGGACCATGGAGTTCGCTCGGGCTCGTCCTCTCGTCTGGACGTAGGGCACGGAAGGACGGGCGCGCTGACGCTCGGGAAAGAGCACCCGGACGTGTTCCGCCCACTCGGCATCCAGAACCGAAGGCTCCCGGCCCAGACCGCTGCGAAGGCTGCGAACGATCTCCTCCGGGTCGATGGGCCGCTCCTCCGGGCGCTTGGCCATCATGCGCCGCAGCAGCTGGTCGATAGGGGCTGGGATGTGGCTAAGGGTGGCCGGTTTCTCTTCCAACACCGCAGCCTTGACCGCGGAAACCGAGCTTCGCTCGAAGGTCTCGTTCCCTGAGAACGCATCGTACAGCAGCACCCCGAGAGCGTAGACGTCGGAGGACGGTCGTACTGGCTCCCGCGCGAAGAGCTCGGGGGCTCGGTAGGGGAGGCGACCACGGGTGGGGGGGAGGCACACCCGCGAGCGGCCCAGACCCATGCCGACCACGCGCATCTCGCCCGAGGGCGCCACGTAGATGGACTGGGGCGCCAGCTGCCCGGCCACAAGACCCTCGGACTCCCCTTCACTCCAAGGATGCCGGCTGGCGGCAGAGAGGAGTTGAGCCACCTGAAGGCCGAGTACGATGATGGCGTCGACGGTGAAGGTCTGCCCCGCAGCCCGAGCGCGGTCCCGCAACGCAGCCCACGTCGGTCCGGAAGCTCGCTCGATGGCGATGTACAGCCGCTGCTCTGACTCGCCCACCGCCTCGACGCCGAGGGCGTGGGGATGCCGGAAGCGAAGCGTGTTCGGCGCCTCCGAGAATAGGGTGGCGGAGAAGAAGGAGTTCCGGCGAAAGCGCTCGTGAATCACTTTGACGACGGTCGAGGCCTCTTCCTCGGCCTCACCATCTCGGATCGCCAGGTGGACCCGCCCGATGCCGCTCTCCGCGATTTCCTCGAGGAGTCGGTATTTGTCCATCCGCTTCACGGCGGTTCGAAGGAGACTAGCGCGGGCCGCTCAGGGACGCATCCATTTGGGCGTGAAATCGGCCAAGAGGCAAAGACCAGGGCTGAGGGGCCCTTCGGCGCCAGTAGGCCCCACTTCCCCTCTCAGACCGGCGTTACCGTGCGCTTCTTGTCGAGACTTCGCCGACCGTCGTTCTCGGCAAACGCCAACCTGCGCAGGATCTCGGTTCGCAGCGCGTCGCCGGGAACGATGGCGTCGATGATGTTCTCGCTGGCCAGCTTCATGATGTCGACGTCTTCCCGGTAGGCCGCGCGCAGGGACTCGACGTAGCCGGCCCGCTCCTCTTCCGGTTTGGCTGCGATCTTGTTGGCGTAGACCGCGTTGACGGCGGCCTGAGGACCCATGACAGCGATGCTTGCGGTGGGGAGGGCGAGCGTGGCGTCGGGCTGAAAGCCCGGTCCGCACATCGCGTAGAGTCCCGCACCATAGGCCTTTCGAACGACCACGCAGATCTTCGGGACGGTGGCCTGGCTGATGGCGTTGATCATCTTGGCCCCGTGGCGAATGATGCCCTGCCGCTCGACCTTCGAACCGATCATGAAGCCCGGGACGTCGGCCAAGAAGACCAGGGGGATGTCGAAGGCATCGCAGAGCCACACGAACCTCGCGGCCTTATCGGAACTGTCGACAAAGAGCACACCCCCGAGATGTTTGGGCTGGTTCGCCACGATCCCCACGACGCGACCGTCCATCCTCGCGAAGCCCGTGACGAGCTCCTTTGCAAAGCGCTTCTTGAGCTCGAAGAAAGAGCCTTCGTCCACCAGAGCGTCGATAACCCTCTTGATGTCGAAGGGCTTGTTCTCCTCGCCCGGGATCAAGCCTTCGATGCCTTCGGGAGGGCTGGCCGGAGCCTTGGCCGCTTTCTCGACCGGCTTTCCGCGCCACCACGAGGGCATGTACGCCAAGTAGTCTCGGGCGGCTCGTAGCGCCTCCTCCTCGTTCTTGGCCAGCAGGTCACCGCAGCCCGAGACTTCACAGTGCATCTTCGCACCGCCCATCTCTTCCAGACTGACGTCTTCGCCGATCACCATCTTCGCCATACGAGGCGAACCGAGGTACATGGACGCGTTGTCCTTCACCATGAAGACCTGGTCACAGAAGGCTGGGATGTAGGCCCCGCCTGCGGCCGAAGGGCCGAAGAGCAGGCAGAGCTGGGGGACGTAGCCCGACAGCTCGTTCTGCATGTGAAAGATCCGACCGGCGTGGCGACGACCTGGGAAGACCTCCAGCTGGTCGGTGATGCGGGCGCCGGCCGAGTCGACGAGATACAAGAGCGGTATCCGGAGGTTTCGGGCCTGCTCTTGAATGCGTACGATCTTCTCCACCGTGCGAGCGCCCCAGGAACCGGCTTTGACCGTGCTGTCGTTGGCCATGATGGCTGTGGGTCGCCCATGAATTCGGCCGATGCCCGTGACCACGCCGTCAGCCGGAAGGTCGCCGGCCTGGACGTTGACCAGAGCCCCGTCCTCGACCCAGTCGGGATGCTCCGGGTCGAGTATGCGTTGGATGCGGACCCGGCAGTGCAGCTTGCCGGCGGCGGCATTCTTCTCGTGGTACTTGGCAGCGCCGCCCTGACGGATGCGGGCCAAGGTCTCCATCAGTTCGTCGGATGCGCTCATGGCTGCGGAGGCTTCGGACGTACGACGGTCTTTGTCGAGCGATCCTTGGAGGCGGGAGGTTGAGCGCGTCGGCCTGGATCCGGACGGCACTTCACGAAGGTCCGAGCGAGGCGGCCTGGACCACCCTGGTCCAGAACCTGGGCGCCGTGCCGCCCGACAAGCTGTCTTCGGTGCGGGGGTTGGCCCAACGCCGGGCCGGAGCCTGGCCGTCCGAGCTTCGCCGCGCGCCCCCTCGACTCTGGGCTTCGCCCGCTCCCGGGCTGGAGCTGGTGCGGGCGCTCCGGGTGGCCACGACGAGCCTGGCCGAGCTGGCCTGGGACCATCCCCGGCTTCGACAGCTCGCTCACCTGGACGTCGAGCTTTCGGCCCTGGGCCCCGAAGCCGAGAGCTTCTTCGGCTCAGTCAGACTGAGCGGTCTGAGCGAGCTCGGCCTCGGGGGTCCAGCGCCGCTCGGCTTCGAGCTGAGTCGAGTCTGGGAAAACGAGTTCCCCCGCCTTCGCCGTTTGCGCTTGCGGGGGATCGATTTGGGCGCGGTCGACCTACGACTGCCGCTCCGGGTGACTCGCGCTTTGGACGAACTGCATCTGGAAAGCGTCGCGGGAACAGGTGCGGCCTGGGACCGGCTCTCCCAGATGCTGCGCGCCGAACATCCGAGCGTACTCGGACTGAACCACCTCGGCGCCGAAGAAGAACACGTCGTCCGACTCGCTGCGTCGGAGGTCTTCGCTCGGGTCGTCAGCCTTTCGCTGCGAGGGCTTCTCACCGACCGGGTCGCGCGAGCCCTGGACTTCAGCCTGGACACCGACGGGCTCCTGGAGCTCGACTTGAGTCAGGCCCGCATCAGCGACGACGGACTGGCACGCTTCTTCACCCGCGGCTTGTTCCCGGTGACGGAGAGCTTACATCTTTCAGGGCTTCCGGGCGGGGTTCGCTTGCGCGGTCTGCACGCTGGGAGCTTCCCGGCCTTACGGCACCTCGACTTGGTGGAAACCGCGCTGGCGGGGACGGCGCCCTGGATGGAGGACCCGGGGCTTCTGGCTCGCCTCCAAAGCCTGGGCGTGAATGGCGGGCCATGGGCCGACGGCCTCGCGGACGGCTCGATGCCCGCTCTTCGATACCTCCGGGTCCCCGGAGTCGAAGGGCCTGCGCTCGCGCGTCTCGCGGCCGCCGCACCGGGTCTGCGGCGACTAGAGGCCCCCGGTGCCCGCCCCTCTCTGGGGGCATGGGCAACGGCCCTCCATGGGCCCCAGCTGAAGTACGTCGACTTGGGCGGAAGCACGGGGGGCGACGATCTGGCCGCTTTGGTCGGTCGCAAGACGCTCCAAAGTCTCCGCTGGGAAGGACCTCGACTCAGCCGGAGTGGGTGGGCCGCCCTCGCCCCCGCGATGACGAGCTTGCGCACTTTGGACGTGGGGGAGGCGGTCATGGCACCCGAGGATGTGGCCGCCTGGTCCGAAGGCGGGCCCAGGCTGCATCGACTGCGATGGACCGGCCCTATGAGCGACGAGACCGTGAATGCCCTTGTGGGCGCGGGCACTCTGAACGGCCTGGTCGACTTGCAGCTGGGCCGCGTTAGCGAAGCCCACGCCCGACGCCTCGTCGAGGCCTCACCTTGGCTAGAGCGCATCACGCTGCGAAGACTGGAACCCGAGGCCGTACGAAGGCTCGAAGCTAGCCATCCCCTTGTGGAGTGGCGATTCGAAGGCGCGGGCGGCTATCACAGTGGAGCCTGATTTGCAGCCCGCCATGGGCCTTGAAAGATCCGGTCAGGCTGATAGATCCCACAGCGCTCATGGGGAAATATCTCAAGATCTCGCCTCCCAAACGAGGCTCGAAGATCACGGTCGCCAAGAACGGACAGCTGCAAGTCCCGGACGACCCCATCGTTCCCTTCATCCAGGCCGAAGGCATCAGTGAGGACGTATGGGGTCCGGCCCGAGAGTGCCTCGAGCTCGCCGTCGAGCGCTGCTACGCCAACGCGAAGCGTCTGGAATGGCTCGAAGTCTTCGCGGGCGAGAAGGGAAATGAAGTCTACGGACCCGGGAATTGGCTGCCGGAGGACACCGTCCGCGCCATCCAGGAGTACAAGGTCTGCATCAAGGGGCCCCTAGCCACGCCCGTAGGGCAGTCCGAGCCTTTAGATACGGTCCTCAGAAGCAAGCTCGACCTCTTCGCAGACCTCCAGCCCATTCGCGCCCTTCAGGCCGGGTTCTCGCCCCTGCGCGATCCGAGCGGTCTCGACATCCAGGTCTTTCGAGAGCACACCGAGGACGTCTACTGCGACATCGAGTGGAAGAAGGGCTCGCCGGAAGCCAAGCAGCTCATCAACTTCTTGAACCAGGACTTGGCCAAGAAGCTGGACAAAACGGTTCGGCCCGACTCGGGCATCGGCATCAAGCCGATCAGCGCCACCGCCACCAAGCGCCTCATCCGACTCACGCTGGACTACGCAGTGCGCCACAAGCGGCGCTCGGTCCACTTCGTCCATTCCGGATCCACGATGAAGCACACCGAAGGCTTCTTCCGAGACTGGGGCTACGAGATCGCCCGCAAAGAGTTCGGCGACTACACGGTGACCGAGCAGCAGGTCCGTGACGAGTACGACGGCGAAGCACCCCGAGGGCGGGTGCTGATCGGCGACCGGTCGGCCACGGACCTCTTCCAGGAGCTGCTCATCCACCCCGCGAACTTCGATCTGCTGGCGACGACGAACCTCAACGGAGCCTTCGTCCAGAGCCTGGCTCTGGGGGCGGCGGGAGAGCGGGGCATCGCACCTCACGGCTACGTGGGCGCCAAGGCGGCGGTATTCCAAGCCACCCATGCCGACCGCACTCGGACCACCGAACCCGCTCACGAAAACCCGTCCTCGGTACTTCTCGCCGGCGTGATGCTTTTCGATCATCTCGGCTGGAAAGACTCGGCCGAGCTTCTGACCAACGCGCTCATCAAGACGATCGAAGACGGCAAGCTCACGCCTGACCTGCCTCGCGAGAACGACGAGGTCGACCTCCTGAGCACGGCGGAGTTCTGCGAGGCCGTAGTCGAAAATTTCGAAGAAGTCCGGAAGTCCCGCGTTCGTCAGGCGATGAAGCGGACCGCGTCCATGGGACGCTGAGGTAGAATTCATGGCACGTGCAAAAATCGGCCTCGTTGGTGCAGGCCAAATCGGTGGAAATCTTGCCCTCCTCTCAGCTCAGAAGGAGCTGGGAGATGTCGTCCTCTTCGATGTTCCGAAAGCGGAAGGTATGGCCAAGGGCAAGGCTCTGGACATGCAGCAGCTCTCGACGATCGAGCGCTTCGACTCGGTCCTGACCGGGACCTCGAACTACGACGACCTCGAAGGAGCCGACGTCATCATCATCACGGCAGGCCTGCCCAGGAAGCCGGGGATGAGCCGGGAAGACCTTCTGGCCACGAACCTCAAAATCATGACGGACGTGGCCAACAACCTGAAGCGAGTCTGTCCGGACGCCTTCATGATCAACGTGGCCAACCCCCTTGATGCGATGGTCTACGCGCTCAAGCAGATCACCGGAAGTCACCCCAACAAGGTGGTGGGCATGTCCGGCATCCTCGACACGGCGCGCTTCAAGTCCTTCATTGCCATGGAGTTGAGTTGCTCCATGCGCGACGTGACCGCCTTTGTGCTCGGAGGGCACGGGGACGACATGGTTCCCATCACGCGTCTGACAACGGTGGGTGGCGTTCCGGTCGAAGAGCTGATTCCAAAGGACCGCCTGACCGAGATCGTGAACCGGACACGCAAGGGCGGCGCCGAGCTGGTGGGTCTGTATCAAACTGGCTCGGCCTACTTCGCGCCTGCATCGGCCGCAGTGGAGATGGCGGAAGCCTACCTTCGAGATCAGCGCCGAATCTTGCCCGTGGCCGCTTGGTGCGAAGGCCAGTTCGGGATCAAGGATATGTACTTCGGCGTGCCCTGTATGGTGGGCGCGGGCGGAATCGAGAAGATTCTCGATTTCGAGCTGACGGATGCCGAAAAGGACATGATCGAGACGAGCCGGGCGAGCGTGGCCAAAACCGTGGCCGAGACCAAGCTCTGAGCCCGAGCTCGCCCCTTCACCCATTCCCATTTGAGCCCATCCGGGCTTTGATTCGGCCGTGCCGGCCTGGCCAAAGCGGCTAAATGTGTCCCTGCCCTCGGACGAGCTTCGGCTCGCCGGGGCCATGCTCGTCTACCAGTTCTTGGTCGTCTGCACTTTCATCACGGGTCGAACTGTTCGCGACACTCTCTTTCTCCGACGGGCCGACCCCAGCGCGCTGCCGTCCATGTACGTCTTGAGCGCAGTGGCGGTGGCGCTTGGAGGCTGGATCTACAGTCGCTTCGCGGATCGCTACCGCCGGGACAAGACCGGGCGGGTCGTCCTGATGCTGTCTGGGGTCTCGATGGCCAGCATGTGGGCGCTGATCAATCTGGCGCCCGAACTCCCGGGGATCTACGCCGCCCTCTACGCCCTGGTCGAAGTCCTGGGCAGCGTTTGCATCATCCAGTTCTGGACCACGGCCAACGACATCTTCACCAGTCAGCAGGCCAAGCGACTGTTCGGCCTCATCGGCGCGGGGGGCGTCCTGGCCAACATCCTCTGCGGCGTCGGGGTGGGTGGGCTCAGCCTCTTGGTGGGACCGACTCATCTCCTGCTCCTGAACGCAGGCCTGTTCGGCTTGGCATCGCTCGTCGTGGTCTTCGTCGGCCACACGGCGGGCCGCTCGCTGGAGGACGCCATCCTTCAGCCCCGACGAAAGGGAAACGACAGCAACGTTCTCTACAATCGGGGCCACGGGCCCTTGCTCCGGGCGATCGGCGCCGCCGTGGCCATCACCTTCTTGGTCGTCACCCTGGTCGACTTCCAGTTCAAGATCGCGGCTCGCGAGACCTTCGCGCGGGAGGCCGACCTTGCGGCCTTCTTTGGCTACTTCTACGGCGTGGCGGGCATCATCGGCGCCTTCGTCCAGATCTTCCTGACCAGTCGAATCCTGACCCGTGTCGGCATCGTAGCTGGCCTCTCGGTCCTACCCCTCGCTATCCTGGCCGGGTCCCTGGCCTGGCTCGTCTTTCCCGCCGTCATCGTTGGGGCCTCCCTCATGCGGGGCGCAGAGAACGTCTTTCGCTACACGGTCCACGACGCCACCATCCATCTGCTCTACGTTCCCATTCCCGGCCACCAGCGGGGACGAGCCAAGGCCTTCATCGACGGCGTACTCAAACCCGGAGCGATCGGCCTCTGCGGAGTGCTCTTGTTCTCCCTCACTCGGCTCTACGACCCGGGGACCCTGGCCCGGATCGCTGTGTGGGTGGACATCGGACTGGTTCTGCTTTGGCTCGCCGTCGTGGTTCGAATCCGCCGGGGGTACATCCAATCATTGGCCGAAGCTCTGCAGAGTCGAAACCTGGAGCGCGACACCACCACCGATCTCGTCGACGACGACACCCGATCCATCCTGATTCGGCACCTCAAGGCTGACTCGGACCAGGAGCTCCTCCACGCGATGGACCTGGTGCGAGAATGGGATATCGAAGTCCGCGACGAGCTGTTGGAGCACCTGGATCACGCCAACCCCGAAGTTCGGGCCAAGGCGCTTCAGCTCCTGGAGAGCTCAGCCACGCTAGACGCCAAAGCGGGCGCCCTGGCCCGAATAGAGGACGTGGACCCAAGGGTTCGGGCCGCCGCCGTAGGATGCCTTTGTGCGATCGACCGAGACGGCATTCGGGTCGCGGTCCGCCTTCTCGCTGACGCGAATCTTCAGGTCAGAGCAGCCGTGATCGTGGCCATCGCCCGCTACGGCGACTTCCAAGACATGTTGACGGCAGCTCGAGCCCTGGAAGAGCTGCTGGCATCATCGGACGAAGATCATCGACTTACAGGAGCGACGATCATCTCCAAGGTACGTTGGGCGGACTTCTTCCGCACCATCCTCCGGCTCCTGGCCGATCCCTCGGTGAAGGTACGCAGACGGGCCATCCAGGCTGCCGGACAGATCGGCGGGCCCGACGTCCTCCTGCCCCTGATTCGTCAGCTCTCAGAGGACGAGGTCGCGCCCGCCGCGGTCCAGGCTCTGGCCAGCCTCGGCAGTGATGCGCAGGAGGTGTTGCTCAAGGTCTTGGAGGAGTCGAGCGAGGACCTTCGCATCCGGCGTCGGGTACCGCGCATCCTCGCGGCCTGGGGAGATCGCTCGGCCTACGACGCGCTCTTGCGGACGCTGGACACCCGCGACCCGGAACTTCGGAGCGCTTGCGCCCGAGCTGCGGCACGGATTCGAGAACGCCACCCTGCCTTTCCACTCCAGAACACGATGTGGTCCGAAGCCGTGCACGTCGAGCTGCGCGGCATCGCCCGCGACCATCGAATGGCGGAGCGAGTGCAAGGGGCGGGCGCCGAGCTCTTGGCGGAAGCGCTTCAGGAGCGAGGGCTTCGGCGTCTGGAGCGTCTGGGAGACCTTTTTGTGCTGCGCTACCCGAATCAAGGCCTGCGTGCCGCTTTCCTCGGCATTCGAGCATCGACCAAGCGCATCAGGAGCCAGGCGTGGGAGCTCTTGGAGAACGTGGTCGAGCGAACTGCCTTTACCCGACTCCTAAACCTCCTGGGCCGGGAGGAGTTCGGGGCGCGCGTGGACGAAGCCATCGAGACCCGAGACCTGCCGACCCTGGACGAACACACTCTTCACCTGGCCTCCGAACCCGTAGGTTGGGTGGCAGCCACAGCCCTTCACTTCGTCGCCCAAAAGGGGGACGAGCCGAGCGTGGACATGGTTCTCGAGCGCTGCGAGGCCCGAGACCCACTTATCCGCGAGACTGCACTTTACGCCGCCCACACCATGGGTCGGCGCTTTCCGGGGATCGTAGCCCGGGTGGAGTCGGCGCTGGAGAGAGGTACCAGCGACCGGAACCCCATCGTGGCCAACGCGGCGAACGACCTGCTCCGCGATTTTTCGGCTCAGGCTTCCCAGCGTGCTTGACGCTCCGGCCCAACCTTGAGCCTGTTCCGGATGAATGGACGCGGAGCCCATCTTGGAGGTTCTGCGCCAGCGCGAAGGCCGTTCGATCTCCCTCGTCGAGCTGATGCGCTCGGCGGAGCTGCCCCCTGACAAAGAGAAAGAACTCAAGCGCTGTCTGAAGGGCCTGGTTCGACGAGGACTCGTGGAGCGAGAGCCGGGTCGGCGCTATCGGTTTCGGCAGGAGCGGATCCGCGGGCGCGTGTTTCTGGCCCCCAAGGGCCGAGCCCACATCGTTCCCGAAGGAGGCGGCAGCCCGATGCCGCTCCTGTACGAGGAGCACAAACGACCCCAGCACCAGGACGTGGTCGAGGCCGAGCTCCAGATCGTCGGCCGCTCCAGGCGACGTGTCGCACATTTGGTCGAGTTGCTGGAACGTCCAAGGTGTCGCCACGTCGGCATCCTACGCCAAGAGCTCGGGGCGAGCTTCGTGGAGCTCGATCCACAGCCCGGTCAGCCCAAGCACGTGACGATGGAGGTGCTGATTCCTCCGGGCCAACGGAACGGGGCCAGCGTGGGCCAGCTGGTGGAGGTCGAATACGAGCCCCAAGACGACGGGCGCAACATGCCCCTTGGTCACGTGCGAGCGGTGCTCGGCGAGCCGGGCGAGCGAGCCACGGAGCTGAGCCGACTGATCGTGGAGCATGGACTCGATCGGAGCTTCCCCAAGGAGGCCGTAGCTGAAGCCGAGGCCTTCGGAGACAGGCCTTCCGAACGCGACATGGAGGGTCGCCGCGACGTGCGCGACCTGCCCCTGGTGACGATCGACGGTGAGACCGCGAAGGACTTCGACGATGCCGTATGCGCGGTCCGAAATGGCGCCTTCGACAAGCTCTACGTAGCCATCGCCGACGTAAGCCACTACGTCCGTCTGGGTAAGGCCTTGGACGAAGAGGCCTTTCGTCGAGGAACCTCCACCTACCTAACGGACCGGGCTATCCCGATGCTGCCCGAGACCCTCTCCAACGGGCTCTGCTCCCTCAATCCAAGCGTGGATCGGCTGTGCATGCTGGTCGAAATGACGGTCGACGACCGAGGCCGGATCACCGACGCGAGCTTTCATCGCGCAGTCATGCGCTCCCAGGCTCGTCTCACCTACACCCGCGTCGCAGACGCCTTGGCGGGCAAGCCGGATGAAGAGTGCGAGCGCCTCATGCCGGTGCTGCTCAACCTCGCCCGCATCTCTCGGAAACTCCTGGAGCGACGCCTCCGTCGAGGCTCGGTCGACCTCGATCTGCCGGAGCCCCAGGTCATCTTTGACGAGCGGGGCCTACCCGTCGACACCGTCCGTCGTCCCCGCAACGACGCGCACCGGATCATCGAAGACCTCATGATAGCCACCAATGAAGCGGTGGCGAGGCACTTCGAAGAGCTCGCCCGTCCTGCCATGTATCGGGTCCATGACCGCCCCGACCCAGAGCGCCTCGAGAACTTCGCGCGCCTTTGCGCCACCTTGGGGGTCTCGGTCGAGCTGAGCGAAGAGCCGACGCCGGCCGAAGTATCGGGACTTCTCCTCCGCCTGAGCGACCACGAAAACGGACGGGCCCTCCATGGCCTGCTCCTCCGGAGTCTGGCCCAGGCCCGCTACTCGGCCGAGAACAAGGGCCACTTCGGCCTAGCCTCGACGGCTTATCTTCACTTCACCTCACCGATTCGGCGCTACCCCGACCTGATCGTTCACCGACTGCTCAAGCAGATCATCGATGACGAAGCGAGCTGGTACACCGAAGCTCGTTTGGAGGAGATGGCCGGGACCTGCTCCGACAACGAGCGCAAAGCTATGCTGGCCGAGCGGGCGAGCCTCGAGCTGGACCGAACCTTGGTCGCCCGCAAGTTCTTGGGTGAGAGACTCCCAGCACGCATCACGGCCATCCAGGGCTTTGGCATGTTTGCCACCGTGATCGAGCCTTTCATCGAAGGGCTGATCCCGGTCCAATCCCTGCCCTCCGACTACTACGAGCCCGACGCCTTCAATTCTCAGCTCACCGGCGCCAAGAGCGGGATCAACTTCCGCATCGGCGACCCCATTGAGGTAGAAGTGGTGCGGGTCGACGTCAGCAAGCGACAGGTCGAGCTTCACTACGTCGCCTCGGCCTCGCAGCCTCCTCGGCCCACAGTGGGTCGTCGAAAGCCCAGGCCTCGACCCCGACGGGAGGGCGGCGAGCGCAAGAGCCGGGGCCCGTCCGGTCGACGACGAAAGAAGTGATGGAGCCTCGATGCTCGGTTCGGTACCGTCCCGAGCCGTGAGCGTAGCGACCCGGCTCCGACCCTTCGGCACGACCGTCTTCAGCCGCATGACCCAGCTCGCCGTCGAGCACCAGGCCATCAACCTGTCCCAGGGCTTTCCTGACTTCGAGGGTCCTGCCTTCATTCGTGAGGCGGCTGCTCAGGCCATGGCGGAGGGCCACAACCAGTACGCCCGCTCGGCCGGTGTCACCGAACTGGCCAAGGCGGTCGCGGGCCACCAGAAGCGCCACTACGACATCGATCTGAACCCCATGACCCAGGTGGGCGTCTTTTGTGGGGCGACCGAAGCCATGATGGCTGCCACCTTGGGTCTGTTGGAGCCAGGAGACGAAGTGCTCACCTTCGAACCCCACTACGACGCCTATCCCGCCGCTGCGGCCATGGCGGGAGCTCGGCTGCGTTTCGTGACCCTCCGTCACCCCGACTTCGCTCTCGACGTCGAGGCGCTGGCGCGGGCCATTGGACCCAAGACCCGCGCCCTTCTCCTCAATACGCCCCACAATCCGACGGGCAAGGTCTTCGCCCGGGAGGAATTGGACGCCTTGGCGGGCCTGGCCAAGAAGCACGACCTCATGGTCTTGAGCGACGAGGTCTACGAACACCTGTGGTTCGAGGCGCCTCATGTTCCCATCGCCACCCTGCCGGGCATGTTCGAGCGAACAGTCACCATGTCTTCCTTCGGCAAGACCTTTTCGTTCACGGGTTGGAAGGTCGGCTGGGCCAGCGGACCCGAGTCACTGATGAGCGCCCTGTGCTCGGCCCATCAGTTCATCACCTTCTGCAGCGCGACGCCCCTCCAGCACGCCGCTGCCCGGGCCCTGGACGAGTTGGGCGAGAACTTCTATCGGGACTTCCGGGCGGCCTATGCCGAGCGGCGGGCCCACCTTCTGACGACACTGCGAGCAGTGGGCCTGAAGGCCCCCGACCCGCAAGGGGCCTACTTTGCCCTTGCCGACATCCGGGCGGTGACGGAGAAGGACGACGTGGAGTTTTGTGCCGAGCTCACCGAGCGGGTAGGCGTGGCGGCCATCCCGCCCAGCGCCTTCTACAGCCTGGACAAGAAGGAGGGTGCCCACCTCTGCCGCTTCGCGTTTTGCAAGACGATGGACACCTTGAACGCGGCTCGAAGCAAACTGTGGGCCGGCCTGCCGAGGGTGGACCCGTGACGGGGCGGGGTACGAGCACCTCCGTATTGGCCTGGCTCCTGGCGCTCCGCTTCTTGATCCCCGCTCTGGGTCTCTACCTCACGGAACGAAACTCGTGGCCCTGGCTCATGTGCGTCGGACTGCTCGTCCTCTTCTTGCTCATCGACGGCGCCCGCTACTTGGTCCGCGTCCTCCGACCCCCAAAGACCAGCTGACGTCAGGTCCGTCCTCTTCTGCAAGAGCTCGGTAGCGAGCTGTGCCTGGGCAGGATCGCGACCGTGCGCCTCAGACGATGACAGCCTACGCTCGGTGGTCTACACCGTGGACGCGGTTCGTGGCTTCCGTCGGGGGTGACCTTGAGCTTTAGATGGCGTTTCTCCGTAGATAGAGGGGGCACCTTCACCGATTGCGTGGGCCTGGACACTCGAAGCTCCGAAGTCCGGGTGGCGAAGGTTCTGTCCAGCGACCTCGCGCCCGTGGTGGGGATACGAGAGATCCTAGGCATCCAGGACGGGGAACCCATCCCACCCTGCGACGTGCGTATCGGCACCACCATCGCCACCAACGCTCTCCTGGAACGAAAGGGCGCGCCTACGGCATTCCTGACCAGCCGTGGATTCGAAGATGCCCTGCGAATCGGCGACCAGACCCGCCCCGATCTGTTCGCTCTAGACGTCGAGCGCCCTCTTCCCTTGCCTCACTGGAGTGGAGGTCTCCCGGCCCGCCACGACGCCAAGGGAAGGATCATGGAGCGACCCGCTCCGGGCGAGGCCGATGCGATGCTGGACTCGGCCCTCGAGGCCGGTTGCTCGAGCTTGGCCATCGTTCTCGTCAACGCCCATGCGAGCTCCATCCTGGAGGAAGAGTTGGAGCGGCTCGCCCATCGGGCTGGATTCGCTCACGTCACCCGCTCCAGTGCCCTGGACCCGGTCTTGGGCTTCACGGCCCGAGCTTTCACTACCGTCGCCGACGCCTACCTCACACCTCTCGTCCTGCGTCACCTGGAAGAGCTGCAGGCTGCCCTGCCCGGCTCACGTATTCGGGTCATGCAGTCAAACGGGGGCCTGGCCCCGCTCCGTGCAGATGGATCGGGGGCGAGCGGCAAAGACCTAGTGTTGAGCGGTCCGGCCGGCGGCGTGGTCGCACTGGGGGGCCTCGCCCACAGAATCGGAGGTCGACAGCTCATCGGCTTCGACATGGGTGGTACCAGCAGCGACGTCAGCCGCTGGGAGGGCGAACCGGTGATGCGGCGAGAGACGACCGTCGCCGGCGTGCCGCTTCGGACGCCCATGGTCGAACTGCACACCGTTGCCGCGGGCGGAGGCTCCCTTTGTCGACTGCTCGGACAGCGGATGACGGTCGGCCCAGACAGCGCAGGCCACACGCCGGGACCGCTCTGCTATGGCCACAAAGGCGCGAGAGAGCTCACCCTAACCGACGTGAATCTGGCCCTGGGCCGGCTCGTACCGCAGCTGTTCCCTTTCCCCTTGCAAAGCTCTCGGGTCGAGGAGGCCCTGGCCCGCTTCGACGATCCGCTGGCCGCCGCCCACGGCTTCTTCGAAGTGGCCGTCTCCACCATGGCGGCCGCCATCCGGCGGGTGACGGTGGGCCGAGGCTTCGACGCTCGCACCCACGACTTGGTCATCTTTGGCGGCGCCGCCGGACAGGTCGCGTGCAGCCTGGCCCGGCAGTTGGGCATCCGACGCATCGTGGTCCCCCCTTCGAGCGGACTCCTCTCCGCGGTCGGCATCGGCCAAGCCTCGGTCCGGTGGGATGGTGCCGTGGATGGCGAGGGCCGGATGCTCGGTGATGGAGACGGCGAAAGAGCCTACCGGCAGCTAGAAGCGCAGGCTAAAGCTGTGCTGCAAAGCGAGCCTGGGCAGCTTCACGGACGGCGCCAACTCGATCTCCGAGTTCGCGGGACCGAGCACGTGCTCACTGTCGACGATGGACCGGATGCGGCCCGGGACTTCGCATACCGTTGGACCAGCCAGTTCGGAGCCAGCCTCGAAGGACGTGAGATCGAGATCGTGGCCTACCGGGTAGCAGCCCGATCGGAGGCCGAAGGCCTGGAGGCCCGAGCCAGTGAGGGCCGACTCTATCGGGGCGAACAGCGGATCTTCCTCGGACGAGAATGGGTGGACTGCCCCGTCCTGGGACCACTGGACCTCGAGGTCAGCCCCCGATGTGGCCCCGTCATCGTGGCCGATGCAACCTCGACCGTGGTCGTCGAGCCTGGCCATCGAGTCCACCGTACGACCGAGGGTGATCTCATCATCGAAGCTCAGGAGGTCGACCTGAACCAAGGAGAGAGGCTTGTCCTAGGCGCCATCGATAGTCCTGACCCGGTGACACTCGAAATCTTGTCGAATGGCTTCATGTCGGTGGCGGAGCAAATGGGGACCGTTCTTCAAAGCTCAGCCGTCTCGACCAACATCCATGACCGTCGAGACTTCTCCTGCGCCATCTTCGATGCCGAAGGCCAGCTCTTGGCCAATGCGCCCCACATCCCCGTGCACCTTGGGGCGATGAGCGAGACGGTGAAGAGCTTGATCGCGGAACGCTCCAACGCCTTGGTCGAAGACAGCGCCTTCCTCACCAACGACCCCTTCGCCGGCGGGTCTCATCTTCCCGACCTCACCGTAATCTCTCCGGTGTTCATCCAAGGCCACCTTCGCTTCTTTCTCGCCAGTCGGGGCCACCACGCCGACATCGGCGGCATCGCCCCCGGATCCATGCCTCCCTTCAGTCGCAGCCTGGAGGAGGAGGGCGTGGTCTTCCGCCACATGACGGTTCGGAGCGGCGACCGAGTTCATCGGGCCGAACTGGAGGCGGCCCTGCGAGCAGGCCCCCATCCCGCCCGCCGCCCCGAAGAAAACCTCCAGGACATCGAAGCCCAGCTGGCTGCCAACCACTCAGGACAACGCTTTCTCGCCGACCTGATCGAGCGCCACGGCTTGGAGACCGTGGTTCGCTACGCAGAGCACGTCCGCGACGACGCATCACGGCAGGTTGAGCGCTTCTTGCGAGCCATGCCCCAACCCCAGCTCCAGCACGCCGACGTCATGGACGACGGAGTGAGAATTCAGGTGCGGGTCGACATCAGTGACGGTCGGGCCCGCTTTGACTTCGCGGGCACATCCCCCGCCGTCGACGGAAATCTGAACGCCCCCCCCGCCGTCACGGTAGCGGCAATTCTGTACGTGCTTCGGGTGATGACCTCAGCCGCGATGCCCCTCAACTCTGGGTGCTTGGAGCGAATCGAGCTGGCGCTGCCGAAAGGGAGCCTGCTCGATCCACCTTGGGGCGCGGCGGTGTGCGGGGGTAACGTCGAGACCTCACAGCGGGTGGTCGACGTGCTCCTGGCCGCCTTCGGAGCGAGCGCCGCAGCCCAGGGCACGATGAACAACCTTAGCTTCGGGACCCGGGACTTCGGCTACTACGAGACCATCGGGGGCGGAGCCGGCGGCACCCCGAGTGGAGCTGGGGCATCGGGCGTACAGACCCACATGACCAACACCCGGATCACCGACGTCGAGGTCTTGGAGCGGCGTTATCCCGTGCATCTGGAGTGCTTCGAGGTTCGGGAAGGCTCCGGGGGCGCCGGACGTCGACCGGGGGGCGACGGCCTCCGCCGGCGCTACCGCTTCCTGGAGCCGGTCAGCCTGTCCATTCTCTCGGACCATCGCCGGAGCGAACCCTTCGGCCTAGCGGGCGGGTACGCCGGCGCCCGCGGCAAGAACTGGATAGACGGGACCTTGGTGGGCGGGCGTGGACAATTCAACATCCGTAAAAACCAGACCGTGACGATCGAAACCCCTGGCGGCGGAGGCTGGGGGCCCCCCGGCGACGAATAGGTCCCCGTCCCGACGAAAAAGGCGCGTCCGAGCACCTCCCTACCGCGATCTAGGGCTAGACTGCTTCGGTCCGAAGCGCCCCTTCGGAAGTCGTCTCATGAGCTTGCTCGAGCGAATCCGCGTGCTCGTCGCACGGAACCTACTGCAGCTCGACGACACCCCGCATCGCATCGCTTTCGGTGTGTTTTGGGGTTTCCTGATCGGTGCCACGCCCACCATCGGCATTCAGGTGGTCCTCTACCTGGCCGTCGCCAGCGTGGTCGGGGCCAACCGCATCTCGGGCATCCTCCCCATCTGGCTATCGAATCCGGTCACCGCCGTCCCGCTCTACTACAGCGAATGGCAGATCGGTCGTCTCTTGGTGACGGGTTCCTTCGGTACGGCAGCCGAGAGCTGGGGCGTGATCTCGACAGCGATCCAACCCGCGGCGGGCCAGTCCTGGTGGTCGAGGATCCTCGAGCTCGATCTCTACGTGAAGCTCTTCGACGCCATGGTCAGCTTGGGCGTAGAGCTCTGGGTAGGAAGCGTCTTGGTCGGCGTCGCCGTGGGCGGCATCGGCTATTACTTCGCGTACCACGCCGTGAAGAAGTACCGCCAGGCCTCATGAGGATCATGAGCTGCAACGTCAACGGACTTCGTTCGGCGACCTCGAAGGGCTTCTTGGAGTGGATGCGGCGACAAAAGCCGGACGTACTCTGTTTACAAGAGGTCCGGGCCGAGCCGGACCAGCTCCCTCGCAAGGCGGCCGTGCCTCGAGGCTTCGAGGCCCGCTACTTCAGCGCTCAGAAGAAGGGCTACAGCGGCGTCGCCATCTGGAGCGTTCAACCACCTCTTGAGTGGAGCGAGGGTATTGGTCGGAAGGACTGGGACGCAGAAGGACGAATGCTGAGGGCAGACTTCGGCCGTCTTTCCGTCATCAGCCTGTACATACCCTCCGGCTCTTCGGGTGACGAGCGCCAGCGCGCCAAGTACCGCTTCATGGCACGATTGTTCGAGTGGCTGCGAGACTTCCGCGCCAGTGGTCGGTCTTTCGTCATCACGGGGGACTGGAACATCGCCCACCGCGAGCTCGATCTGAAGAACTTCAAGAGCAACGTACGGAACTCGGGCTTCCTTCCCGACGAGCGGGCATGGCTGGGCCAAATCCTGGACGAACTCGAGCTCGTGGATGTCTTCCGAAGGCTCGAACCCGAGCGCCGCGTCTACACCTGGTGGTCGAACCGGGGACGCGCCTTCGAAAAAGACGTGGGCTGGCGCCTGGATTATCAGCTCGCAACGCCGGACGTGGCCGAGACAGCGACGAGCTGGTCGGTCTATCGACGACGACGCTTCTCGGACCACGCGCCCCTCACCATCGACTACCGATTCGAGTGGTAGCCCCAGGCCTGGAGCACTGATACGGACGGCCCATGTCTTTTGGCGCCTTCCTGAGTCAGGGCGGATGGGCGATGGGCCCCATCTACCTGTGCTCCGTGGTCGCCTTCGGCGTCTTCATCAAGAAGATCCTGGAGTTCAGAGGGGCGCGGATGGGCGACCTTGGATGGTTCGACGCTTTTATCGAAGCGCTGCGCACCAAGGACGTCGACCGGCTGGGGCGAAGCCTCGACGGACCTTCTCACCCCGGGACACGCGTCCTGATGGCCGGACTTCGGGTCCGTCGGCTCGGCCCCGAGCACGTTGCGGCTGAGGCACGAAGAGTAGGGACTCTAGAGCTGGAGCGCGCGGAGGCCTACCTCCCCATCCTGAGCTTCATCGCCCAGGCTGCGCCTTTGCTAGGGCTGCTGGGTACGGTCCTCGGCATGGTCGATCTGTTCCAAGGGCTGCAGTCAGCGGGCCTGGACGCCATCGATCTCGCCCAGCTGTCGAGCGGAATCTGGAAGGCCCTACTGACCACGGCCGCTGGGCTGACGGTCGCGCTCCCGACCTTGGCCGCCTATAGCTATCTGGCGCGTCGGGCCGAGACCCTTCGCGTCCAGCTCTCCAACTTGACCCAAACCACCCTGACCGAGCTTGCCCTCCAGGCGGAGCGAGACTGAACCATGGCCTTCGAACTCGAACGACCGAGGCGTCCCGAGCCGAGCATCAACCTGTCGGCCCTGATCGACATCGTCTTCATTCTGATGATCTTTGTGATCCTGGGCGCGACCTTCGACCGAATGCGCGCCATCGGTATCGACCTGCCGGAGAGTAGCGTGACTCAGCAAGCGCCGGAGACCCCGGTGATCATCAAGACGACGGCTGACGGAACCCTCTTCCTCAACGAAGAAGCCGTGGCCGAGGAGGGGCTGGGCGCTGCCCTTCGGGCTGCCCGAGCCCAGTCCGAGTCCTTGGTCATCCAGGCCGATGCCAGCGTCCCGGTTCAGCGGGCCGTTGACCTGCTCGACGCGGCCCGAGAGGCGGGCTTCGTCGACGCCAGTATCTCGACCCTACCTCGTCGCGGCGCTCGCTGAGCCGCGGCTTCGTTTGATCCGGACGCTGACGTCGGCTGCGTCCGGGACTGCGCCCGGTTTGTGCACCGTGACCTCTACCCAGTTCACGGCCGAGCTGGCGCTAAGGATGCCCGCGGCAACCTCGGCAGCAATCGACTCGATGAGGTCATGGTGTCGCGATCGACACACGCTTCGCGCGACCTCCGACAGCCCGTCATAGTTGATGGCGTCGGCGATGTGGTCACTGGCTCCGGGCTTTCGCAGATCGCAGCCACACACGAGGTCAAAACGTAGGGTTTGAAGGGTCCCCTTCTCGAATTCGAAGACCCCGACGGGGGCTTCGATCTTCAGGCCGTGGACGCGGACCTCATCGCTCACGCCTCGACGCTGCCCGAAGGCCGGTCAGATGCCGACCAGAAAGCCCACATCACTCCGCCGGCGCCGCCTACCAGGACTGGGGGCCATCCAGGCTCTGAATCTCCATGGGGCCGACCACGCGGTCGATGGGCACGAGCTCGGCATCTCCTTCGGCGTCGAAGCGGAGAAGGGCCACCAGCCAAACGTCCCCGAGCTCACTGCGCAGCCGGCGAGGCCCAAGCCCGGGGATACTGAGCATGGTCCGCCGATGGAGGACGCGAACGAAGGCGCTGGCCGGAGCTCCCGTCAGGGACTCGACCGCGATGCCCATCAGCTGGGAGGGACCCGTCGATGCGAAGCCCAGCTCGGGGCCGAACCCATCGAAGTCGTCTTCGACCCGCCCTGGTCCTTGATCCGGTGTGCGGGGGGAGCTGAGGGCTGTGCGTTCGAAGAGTCGTCCGTCTTCGTCGGCCAGAACCAGATCCAAGTCGGCCTCCCCGTCCCAGGTCAGAACGACCTGCAGCTCCTCCTGAAGAAGGGGTGCCGAGACCGATACCGAGCAGCGAGTCCGACCGCCGTCGAAGCTCGCTTCCACCGTGTTGCGGCCCTGAAACAGGGGGAGATCTCGGATCTCGAAACGATCGCCCAAGAGCTCCAGCGGACCATCCATCACCTGGAGCCGCCCGTCGGTAATCCGCCAAACGCCCCCCCCTGCGCCGGGATCCACGATCCCCGACAAGACCGGGAGCCTGAGCGCCGAGAGGGTGAGGTCATTCTCCGGGCGCTCGATGCGAGCCTGCGGGCAATCTTCGCAGTCTGCACGAAGACGAACATCCAGACTCCTTCGCGCGCCCGGAACCTCGGCTTCGAGTCGTATCCGCTCGACCTGAGGAGGGAGGAGCAGGTCCTGAACGAAGGGGATGGCGACGGTTCGTCCGGGCTCGGGGTTGACGAGCTCGAGGTCGGCGGCTCGGGTCGAACAGCCCCCGCCCCCCACGACGCCAACCTCGACCGCCACCGAAGGCGCGGCCGTCTCGACGCTTCCGACCACGGTCAGAATCGACAAACCAGACGCAAGCTGCTCGCCGGGTGCAGGCGTGCTCACCACGATTCGGGGGGCCCGAGCGAGCTCACGACAACGTCCTTCGTTGCTGCACACGGCCCGCCGGGCGGCCGTGTTCGGCTGCGGACAGTCCGAGGCCTCCAGGCAGTCGAAGTCGCAGCTCCCACTCGAGCCGCAGAAGAAGCCCACCGGGCAATCGGTGGTGGTCGCACACGGAAGCTGGTCGCAACCGAACAGTACCGAGGGAACCAAAAAAAGCAGGCTTCTCACGAGCAGCCCGGCGTGTACTCGACCCTGATCTCTGCTGACTCAGGCGGTGGCTGGTCGAAGGTCACGACCCGGCGTTCGTCGTCGAGGGACCAGTTCGATACCTGGACCCCATTGACTTCGACCACCACCGGAAAGCCCTCCTCGGCCTGACCCTCCAGCCCGAAGGACCGCTCCAGACCAAAGGCAAAATCGCCGAGGGACTGAAGGTTGGGTCCCCAGGCCCGGCAGATGTCGAGGCCGATTCCCCGCGTGAGTCCGACGAAGTCGACGTAGCGGGGCGCGGGAAAGGTCGAGGGAAGACAGCCGACTTCGCCCCCCGAGACCACAGCGACGACCAGATCCGGGACGAGGCGATTGAGCGCATCGAAGAAGAACTCCACCGGCTCGGAGGAACCATCGTCCTCGTCGGACACGATGATTAGAACGACACCGGCATCTCTCTGTAAGAGGCCGGCGTTGTTGCCCTGGCCGGCCCGAGCTGCCTCGAAAGCGCTCACCGCAGCTTGGAGGCCTTGCTCGAAGCCAGAACCAGTAATGCCGACGCGGGCCTGGGTTCGAAAGTTGGAGATGACATCGGCCGGGGTCAGTAGGTCGCTGTCGATGACCGGGCCCACGAGTCGACCGTTTCTCAAGGTCACCGAGGTCGTGGTGATCCCGATACGGTAGCTGACGCTCTGCAAATCCGCCTGCGTGATAAAGCTCTGGATATTCTCGGCCAGCGCCTCCTGGTCATCCTCCATCGAACAGGAGTCATCGATCACGAAAAGCACGTCGGTCCGGGAGCGATCCCGCTGCTCGAAGTTCTCGATCCGCCTCGGCACCTCCACAACCTCGGCCGACACCGGAACGAAGAGGGGGAACGGAAGGCGCTCAAACTCGAAGCGTATCTCGGTCTGAAGCGGGCCCAAGTCATCGGGCGTCAGGGTGACGCCCCAAGTCTCATCCAACCCGCCCCCCAAAATGGCGCTTCCGCGGCCATTGAGCGTGAGCTCGGGAAGGACGGTCTCCAAGTCGACGCTGGTCACGGAGACTTCACTGGAGCCGAGGTTGACGAGTCGCGTGGACAGGCCCTGGGGCCCACAGTCCACGTCGACTTCGCCGAAGTCGAGCAGAGGCGGAATGGCGATCAGCTCGGAATAGCCGGCGCCAGTCCCGACCAGGCCGACCGGGACCCTCGGGAGGATCGGATCGTCGGTCTCGACGAAGAGGGTCGCTTTGGCATCCGTCTCTCGGTTGGGGCGAAAGACGAGCTCCACTCGGGCCTCGCCGCCGGCCGAGAGTGTCCCCATGGGCCCGCTCGAAATCTCGAAGGCCGGAGCGAAACCGGGCCCCGGGGTCAAACCTCTGATCTCACAGCTCTGGTTCCCGAGGTTTCGGAGCAAGACCTCACGGCGTCGCTCTTGCCCAGGCAGGGTCACGCCGAAGTTCGCGATCTCGGGTCGGACGTCGATCTCGCAGAAAGCGCTTCCGACAGCCCCTCGAACGTCGACGTCGACCTGTGGCTTGGCGGGATCGGTCGAAGAGAAGGATACGGTCGCCGTGAAGACGCCTTCCGACGAAGGAGCAAAGCGAAGGCGAGCAAAGGCCGACTGTCCACCCTGGAGCGTCAGCGGCAGTTGAGGCGGCTCCAAGACGTAGGCAGCGTCGCCTTCGATCGAGGCCGCGGTCACATCGAGGCTCGAAGAGCCCGAGTTGCTGATGACGATCTGCTGCTCTTCCACCCGAGCCCGCGGGAGTACGCCGAAGCCCACGTCGGGGGGGAGCACGACGAAGTCAGGCCCTTCCCCTTCGCCAAAGACCGGAATGACCAAAGGCCCGAATACGCCCTCGGGAAGCTGTAGCTGCAACTCGGCTTCGACCGAACCCGGGCGGGTGGGCGCGAAACGAACCCTGATCGAGGCGAGATCGCCGGGCGCCAAGACGAGCGGAGCCTCGGGCTCGAGCTCGAAGGAGAAGCTGGGGTCGCCCAGAGGATCGGCCGACAGCAGCTCTATCGGTCGGTCTCCCTGGTTACGAACCAAGACCTGTCGGGTCTCGAAGCTGCCTACTCCGATCGTCCCAAAGTCGAGCGCAGTCGGCTCGGCGATCAAGAGGCCCGCCCCCGCTTCGCCCTTGATCGCGACCTCCAAGCCACATCGAGCCCCGCAGAACTCGAAGCGCAAGACGCCGTCGTCCACGCTCTCGATACGCGGCGCATACACGAGATCGGCGACCAGAACGCCGCGGGGTGGCAGAACCAGGTCTTCGAGGAAGCGGAAGTCTTCCCCCAAGGCCAAAAGCTCGTAGTGTTCGGGCCGAGGGAAGCCCTCCGTCACCATGGGCCCACCGACTTCGGCCGGCCCGAGCTGCTCGAAGACCAACTCGATGCTCGCCTGCTCTCCACTCTCTAGCTGGCCGAAATCGACCTGCTCTGGGCGCACCCGAACGGTCGAACCCACGCCCTCTCCGCTCAGTCCAATGCTGAGTTCGCCCCCGCTGCTCACCACGCTGATGGCCCCCTGATGGACTTCGACCTGGACCGGCCGGTAGCCCACGTCCACGTCCACGAAGGCGCCGGCCGGGACCTCGTTGGGGAGGCCTTCCACGAAGAAGGGCGCCATGACCTGCAGGTCCTGAATCTCGAGGGCGCGGTTGCCCTCGTTCCGGAGCGCCAAGCGGAGCCGCTTAGTCGCTCCGATCGGCACATCACCGAAAGCCAGCGACGGGCGCTCACTCGCCAGCCGAGGGCTGGTGTCGGTCAGCGGGCCGTCTTCCTGGCAACCGGCGACCAGGACGCCGATGACCCACAGCGAGAGGAAAGATCGCACGCCCTAGCAGGGTACCGGATCGGTCCCTAGGGTCCAGTCAGGGTGCTCACTGTCGACCCTTCGATTCCTCTTGCGGCGGTCGACGTGTGGGTGGATGGCGGAGCTTTGTCCGATGCGCCCTTCACGTAGAGTTCGGCCAGGGTGACCCCATCTTGTTCCACCGTGGCCACCGGCCGGGGGCCGAACTCGCTCCATATCTGGCCCAGAACCTCGCCGTGCTCGGGCTGCTCAAAGTGAAAGGCGGCATCGGCGCGTTCGGGACCGTTCCGGTAGCGGGTCCCCTCGGGCAGCCGTCCCTCCCTCCGGTACATTCGATAGCTGTCGTAGTTGGTGCGATTGAAGAACACGGCCGAAGAGGGCTCCAGCTGGTCGAGGAGCGGCGCGGCGACGTAACCCCAAAAGGCGCGCTGCATCCCGAGCTCGGCCCCACCTCGGACTCCGCCCGCCAGCTCGTTGTAGAAGCCAATCCCGTTGGGATGGACCCGAACCGCCCCAAGGACGCCAGGGGCCAGGAGTAGGAGTCCGCAAGTAGCGGCGACCGCAGGCCGCCATCGAGGCGGCCACGCCAGATGGCGAAAGCCGTCCACAGCCACCCGGGCGCCGAGGACGCAGAGCACCGGCATCCCGTTGTACCAGTGCTTGGTCCCTCCGAATATCGGCGTGCCGGGAAGACTGATGAGGACGATGGGCAACAGCGCCCCCATGAGTAGGAGCGCGGAGCGACCCCGGACTTCGGGTCGGACGAGCTCTGCCCCGGCCCAGAGCAACCCGACCGTTCCAAGCAGCAGGACTGGAGAAGGGACCGTGAAGAAGCTCATCACCCACGGGAAGCTCATGGGGAAAGGAGGCGCGACGAGCAGCTCACCAAAATAGGAAGCCGGGTAGTGCTCGTGCTTTAGGTGGAATCGCAAGTACTCGCCGACGCGGTCGACGGGATCGGGCCACAACCAGGGCCACAGGGCGAAGAATACGAGCATCCCGGATACGCCGACCGCGACGAGCCGCCAAGGCAGGACGGGGCTCGAGAACTCGAGCGCCCCATCCAAGGAACGACGCCAACGGGGCAGGAAGTCCTGGGGTTGCTCCGCGAGAACGAAGGCCCCGAAGACGAAGGGCAAGAACAGGGCGTTGAGCTTGGCGGAAAGGGCGAGGCCGAAGACAAAGCCGGCCAGGAGCACGTCTCGGCGACGGCCTCGCCAAGCCCGCGCGAAGGCCCACAGACTCCAGACCCAGAGCGCCATGATGGGGACGTCGAAGCAGGCTAGATGGCCATCGAAAAAGATCCGCGGGATCGAGGCCAGTAGGCAAGCGGCGAGCAGTCCAGTAGCAGAATCGAAGAAGCGCCGCCCCAGGAGAAAAGTCCCGAGCAGCGCCAAGCCTGCGAAGAGAAAGCCCGCCGCCCGAAAGCCGGTGGACGGTGAAGTCCATCCCAGGCCTTCGGATAGGAGAGCGTGGGTCGCGCCCTGGCTCAGCTTCACGAGGGGTGGATGCTCGTGATTGTAGCCGAACACGGCATCGATGCGCTTCTGCCCGAAAGCATCGTCACCCCAGTGTTCGAACCAGCCAAAGTACTGCTCCGCCGCTTTGAAATAGTAGCCCTCGTCCCGGGTGAAGCCGATCTCGGGTGCGGTGAGCCAGAGTAAGACGACGTAGGCGCCACTCGTGAGGAGCGCCCATTTCATGAAGCTGCTCCGCTCCGCTGACGCACGTCGGCCGTAAAGCAGAAGTGGTTGGCCCCGGCGTCGGGGGACCAGATGGTGAAGCTGACCGTACCCGTCGACGTGGCGGGAACGGGCAGCCGGAAGGGGCGCCACATGTCCTCCAGCTCGAAGGTCAGGCGTCCGCCCCCGCCCCCTTCGAACTGAACGTCGACCATCACGGGGGCGCGGGCACGGTTGCGGCTCTGAAGGGTGTGGCCTCCCTGCAACCGGAGCACACCGGCCCGAGGCAGAGACCCCACCGTCAGACGAAGCGCACCCTGACCCGGCGGGTGAGCCCACAAACAGCGCCGAAGCTGGTCCCCCATCCAGTGCCATTCGGGCGCCACATAGAGCCAGGCCGACTCCCGTCGACAGCCAAGCTTGGGACCCGGGTCTCGCCGTTTACAGATCTCGGGCGCGCCCTTGAATAGATGCTCTAGCCGTGCCTCGTCCAAGACCTCTTCCAGCACCCAGGTGCGGCGCCAGGGCGTGGGATTCCGAAGCCTCGTAACCTCGACGCCCCCCTCCTTCCATATCGTCTCCGCCGACCAGCCTTGGGCCTGAAGTCCCGCCTGGATCGGCCGCCCGGCGCCAAACTGAGCGAACAGCCAAACGGTCTCGGCCCGGTCGTAGTCTTCGACTTCGGGTCGACTCGGAGTGACGGTCTGAAGATGGCCCAGCCAGCGGCGAGGACCTCGAGCATAGCCGGGGAGGAGTACGACCAGGTCATCGGCCTTGGCCCCCTGCAAGACCTCGCGAGCCGCCTCTTCGACCACTTCGGGCACGGGCGCGGCAGGCTGAAGAAGGAAGAAAGCGCCGCCATAGAGCCCGAGACCACAGGCGAGGATGGAGGCGGGCACGCTTGGGCGCACCGGCGGGCAGGTAGCAGGAAGGCGTCAGGCTGTCAGCCGACCCGCACGAGAGGCGCCCCGCCTTGGTGGGGCAGGAAGACCACATTGTCGGCCGAGGTGCCGACCAGGTAGTCAAGGAAGTCGCCGGAGCTGCCGGAGGCAGAGAAGCGCATCGCCTTTCGACCAGTGAGGACCGCCCGGCGGCCTGCATCCAGGAGGCCCGGTAGGCGAGGTACCAAGGTCTCGACCCGAATCCCCTCGTCGTCGATGTGGAGGATCCGTCCGACGTGGGGGTAGGCCACGGGCGAGGCCGTGAGAACGTGATAGAATCCCGATCGACCCGGCCGTCCGACCCGCTGAATCCGGGAGGCGTGATGGTGTCCACATAAGTAGGCCCGGACTTTGGGGGCGCTGGCGAGGAGGGCCACGACGTCGTGGCGGTTGGCGACCAGATACTCCCGGTCCCACGCGTCCAGCTGGAGCGGCTCCCAGGCCCGGTACAGTGGGTGATGCCCTAGGACGAGGATATGGGGCTCCTCGGCCCGATGAATCTCTTCACCAAGGAATCGCATCATGGCCGGGGCGAGGTAGCCGCCCGGACTGCCGGTAAGGCTGCTATCGACGCCGATGACCCGAACGTCCCCCACACCCCTCGAGAAGCCCGAGAAATCTCTTTCGGGACCATGGCCCTGGACGGCGCGCAGGAAGCGGTCTTTTGTGACCTCACCGTAGGGCGGAGCCTCGTGGTTGCCTGGAATGCACAGCCAACGGTCGAGTCCGGCGGCCACGTCCATGAAGGCCTCGAGGTCCTCGCGACCATGGCCCCGGTTATCGATGTTGTCGCCGCCGAACAGGACCAGGTCGACGCCTCGCTCCCTGCACTGGGCGACCAAGTCCTCGAAAACGGCCAGGCTGAGGTGCTTCAAGGTGGCGGTCGGACGGCCGTTCGGCGCGACGTGGGCGTCGGTGATGTGGGCAACCGTCAGTTGTTCGGCATGTGCACTCATCCCATCGGGCTCCGACTTCGGGGCGCCGACACTAGCGATAACACCAGCTCGGTGAACAGTACCCCGTTGACAGATAACGGCGATTTTCCGCCTCGGAAGCCCGAAAGTAGGCACTGGTGAGCACCAAGAAGGCCCGGATACGTGATCCAATTCACGGCACGCTCCGATTCGACCCCGACGAACTTGCGGTCATCGACCATCCGGCGGTCCAGCGCCTCCGAGGGATCAAGCAGCTCGGCCTGGCCGACCTCGCTTTTCCCGGCGCCACTCACAGCCGCTACGCCCACGCGCTCGGCACCACCCATATCGCCACTCGGATGCTGGAGCAGCTTGCCCGAGACTTCGAGCTCCTGCCCGCCGAACGACAGCGCATGAACACCACCCTTCGACTGGCGGCGATGTTCCACGACATCGGACACGCCCCGCTCTCCCACACCACCGAGCGCTTCATGCCCCCGGTGAACAAGCTCGGCCTCGGCGAGTGGCAGCTTGGATCGGACGATCGACGGGCCTGTCACGAAGACTTCACCCTCGCCATCATCCTAAAGAGCGACCTGAGCGAGCTCATCCGGCGACGCTTCGCCGACCGAGGCATCGACCCCGAGGATCTGGCGGTCCTCCTCAGTGGGCGAGCGCCTCCGGGCCTCGGCGATCGCTTCCAGATTGGAGGAAGGAACTGGCTACCCCTCCTTCGGCAGTGCGTCAGCTCGGAGCTGGATGCCGACCGCATGGACTACCTTCTTCGGGACTCCTACTACGCCGGCGTCCCCTACGGCCGCTTCGACCTGGACTGGCTGATCGAGAATCTCCGGGCGGTGGAACGAGGTCCGGACCTGCATCTCGGACTGCATGCCCGAGGCTCCTTCGGCTTTGAAGATTATCTGCTCAGCCGCTACCACATGTTCCTCAGCGTCTATCTGCATCACGTTCCGGTGGGCTACGAGCTGATGCTTCGGGCCTTTCACGAGTCCGAGCCCGAGCTGCTCCGCTTCCCGCCCGACCCCGAGCAGTACCTGGAGTGCGACGACGTCTTTCTGCTGATGAAGCTCCGCGGCACCCAGAACCCCTGGGCTCGACGACTGATGCGACGGAAAGGCTACAAGAACCTGACGGAGCTCAGGACCTCGGAAGCTTCGACCCCCGCCGTCCACCATCGACTGACCGCTGCGTTGGCGGAGGCCGGAATCCACGCTATCGCCCACACCGTGAAAGGAAAGCTGTCGAAGTACTTCAACCCCAGCGCCAGTCAGCCCCCCGTGGCGGTCGAGCCCGATCTGCTGGTGGTCGGCGACGGCGCACCCCAGCCCATCGAGAACTTCTCGCCCCTCTATCAGCGCTACGCGGGCGCCCTTCACCTTCATCGGGTGTACGTCGAGCCCGAACGTCACGAAGACGCTCGCCCCATCCTGCGACGCCTGGAGCTCGACGAGTAGCTGATAGCTCCGCTCCTGCGCCACCTGTCGCCGTGCAGCCGCCCCGCAGCCCTGTATCCGGTCCAGCCCCTTTCCTTTTCACCCGGGGATGGGCCTGACCTATGAGAGACGGACGTGGCCGTCCCGTTGTTCACCCATCCGATCTACACCGCATCTCTGGCGGACGAGGCGCGCTTTCCCAAGCACCGCTACGACCTCGTAGCGCGAGAACTGAGGCGTCGAGGGCTGGACCATGCCATCGTTCGGTCGCCCAAGGCGCGCCGGGCGCAGATCCTCTCGTCCCATGCGGCGGCCTACGTAGATGCCTTCCTGGAGGGCCGGCTCGACCCTGCGGACCAGCGGAGAATCGGACTCACACCCTGGACGCCCCGCATCGTCGACCGAACCCTGCACCTGATGGGGGGGAGCCTGGCCGCCCTCGACGGCGCTCTGCGGCAGGGCGTGGGCGGCCATATGGCAGGCGGCACCCATCACGCCCATCGAGCCTCAGGCTCGGGCTACTGCGTCTTCAACGACATCCCGATTGTGGTCGCGGCGGCGAGAGGTCGGGGCCTCGAACGTGCTCTGATCATCGACCTCGACGTGCACCAAGGCGACGGGACGGCGAGCATCCTGCAGAGAGACCCGATGGCCTTCAGCTTCTCGATGCACTGTCGGAACAACTTTCCCTTCCGCAAGGCTCGGAGCAACTTCGACCTCGCCCTACCGGCAGGTACCCATGACGCGGCCTACCTCGCCGCCCTCAGCTACCATCTGCCTCGCTTGGTGGAGCTGCACCGTCCCGAGCTGGTGATCTTCCAGGCCGGCGTGGACCCTCTCGCGGAGGACCACCTTGGTCTCCTCGCTTTGACGCGGGCCGGGCTAGCCCGGCGCAACCGCGTGGTTTTCGAGCATACGGCCGGACGACGAATTCCAACGGTCGTCTTGATGGGCGGCGGCTATGCTCGACCCATCGAGGCCTCGGTCGCGGCCCATGCCGACGTATTCGAAGAGGCCAGCCGCTGGAGCTTCACGCCATGAACCTGCTCGAAGAAGCCGCCATCTTTCTCGGCGCCGCCGTCATCGCCGTACCGATCATGACGCGCCTCGGGCTGGGCTCGGTGATCGGCTTCATCGTAGCCGGCGCCCTCATCGGGCCGAGCGGCTTTGGACTCATCGCGGAGGTCGAGTCGACGCTGCACTTCGCCGAGCTCGGCGTGGTCTTTCTGCTCTTCTTGATCGGCTTGGAGCTTCAACCTTCTCGCCTTTGGGCCATGCGGGGTGTGGTCTTCGGCCTCGGCTCGCTTCAAATGGCGGGAACCACCGGCGCTCTGTCCCTCGTCATGATCCTGAGTGGCTTCGACTGGAAGCCGGCTCTGGTCTTGGCCTTGGCCCTGAGCCTATCGTCAACCGCTTTCGCGCTGCAGGTCTTGGCCGAACGTTCCGAGCTCGCCGCTCCCCATGGTCGAGCCGGCTTCGGTGTGCTCTTGTTCCAAGACCTGATGGTCATCCCCATCCTGGCCATCCTCCCCGTTCTCGCCGACCCTTCGGCGGCCCTTTCCGAGAGCACGCCTGACGACACCTGGTACCGAGCCAGCCAGGCAGCGGCTGTGCTAATCGGCCTGCTGGTGGTGGGTCGCTTCCTGATCCGGCCCCTCCTCAGCTTCACGGTTTCGGCTCGGGCCCAAGAGGTGTCGACGGCGGCCGCCCTCCTCGTCGTGGTGGGCACCGCTATCGCGGTCGAGAGCGCTGGCCTTTCGATGGCCCTCGGAGCCTTCATGGCCGGCGTCCTCCTGGCTGAGTCCGAGTTCCGGCACGAACTCGAGGCCAATGTAGCGCCCTTCAAAGGCCTGTTGCTCGGGCTCTTCTTCATGTCGGTCGGCATGGCAACCCGACCTGCCGCAGCCTTGGAACGCCCATTTCAGCTCGCGGCCCTAGTGCTCGTACTGCTGGCGGTGAAAGCGACCGTTCTCTTCGCGGTGGGGTCCACCGCCCGTCGTTGGAGTCAGCTAGGTCAGCTCCGGTCCCGCTTCGCCTTTGCCATCGTCCTCAGCCAGGGGGGCGAGTTCGCCTTCGTCATCCTTCGAGAAGCCCTGGAGGGCCACATCGTCTCCCACGCCATGCACGACTTGGTGGTGCTGGCGGTGACGCTTTCCATGATGACCACGCCCTTGTTGATTCGCCTCGTCGACGGAGAGACTCGAAGCGGAGAGAGCAACCGACCTCACGACGCCATCGAAGGCGAAGCAGGCCGTGTCATCCTGGCCGGATTCGGGCGCTACGGTCAGATCGTCGCGCGCGTCCTTCGCATGAAGCGCATCCCCTTCACGGCACTCGAGGCCGATGCGACTCAAGTCGATTTCGTGCGTCGATTCGGAAACAAGATCTTCTACGGCGACGCCAGTCGGGTCGAGATGCTCCGTGCAGCAGGCGCCGAAGAAGCCGAGGTCTTCGTGCTGGCGGTGGGCGAAGTAGAGAACTCGGTCAGGATCGCGGAGACGGTCCGCACCCACTTTCCCCACCTGCCGGTCTTTGCCCGGGCCCGAGATCGAGACCACGCCCACGTCCTCCATGCCCTCGGGGCCCGGGTCATTCACCGGGAGACTTTCTTTTCCAGCCTGCGAACGGCCGAGGACGTGCTTCAGGCCCTCGGCCTCACCGGAGCCGAAGCCGGCCAGGCCGTCCGGGTCTTCAAACAGCACGACGAGAAGGTTCTGGACGAGCAGTTCGAGATGCGGGGCGACCAGAGCGCCTTGGTCAGCCACGCCAGGCGGGCCAACGCAGAGCTGGAAGAGCTCTTCGATCAGGACAAGGCGAGCTTGGTCTGATCCGCAGCCTCAAAGCGGACAAACGTCGGCGACTTCCAAGTCTTCGAACAGAATCGAGATCCCCTCACCCTTGGGCAAAGCGTGATGACTCCTGGCCACGCGCAGTCCACCGACCTTGGTGTAGTCTTCCCAGCTGAAGGCGGCCTCATGGCCGCTTTGAAGCGTGTAGTCCCACTGAACGAGTCGTTTATCCTCGTCGAACCGCAAGGTGTAGACGTCTCCCGGGGTAAGGCCGACCTGAGCAAAGCTGATCCGAAGGCGCCCATCCTCCAGCAGCTCTCGGTTCACGCCGGGATCCATGAGCTTGGCCGGGGCAAAGATCCAGTAGGCGTCATTGACGAAGGCCATCCAGGCCTTCTCAGCCGCTGCGGCGTTGGCGTCGCCGAGGGCGCGACCGTCGACGGCCGAGATCCGAACGCCATCCACGTCGACCACGTTCCTTTGCGGGCACCACACGTGCTCTCTACGCAGCACTTCCTGGCCCTCCTTCTTCACGACGAAGGCAAAGCGGATGAATCGCTGTTGATAGGGATCTCCGGCCGCCTCGAGAACCGCGCGAGCGAGGGCATCGGCCCTATCATCGGCGTGGACCGACGCAGCAGGGAGCAAGAGCGTCAGGGTGAGCAGTCCTCGGTACATGGACGGAGCCCTTAGCACGTCGGCGTCCGAGGACCTCATCCTGCCCGCTTCTTGCGCACTGGGCCCCGGAGGAGGCCCTCCAGGTAGCGGCCGGTGTGGCTCTCGGGGACGGTCGCCACGACTTCGGGCGTGCCTGCGGCCACCACGGTCCCTCCTCCGTCACCGCCTTCGGGCCCCATGTCGACCAACCAGTCCGCGTTCTTGATGACGTCCAGGTTGTGCTCGATGACCACCACCGAGTTGCCCTGACCCGCTAGGCGATCGAGGACGAGGATCAACTTCCGTACGTCTTCAAAATGAAGACCGGTCGTGGGCTCATCCAAAATGTAGAGCGTCTTGCCCTGCTGCTTCGGATCTTTGATGCCCTCCCCCTTGGCCAGCTCGGTGGCCAGCTTGACCCGCTGGGCTTCGCCTCCGGACAGAGTCGTGGAAGGCTGACCGAGGCGGACGTAGCCGAGCCCGACGTCGAGCAAGCACTTGGCATGCCGATGGATCCGGGGGTGGTTGCGGAAGAAGCTCTCGGCCTCCTCGATCGTCATGTCCAGAACGTCGGCGATGCTCTTGTCGCGATATCTGATCTCCAGGGTCTCGGCGTTGAAGCGCCTACCGTCGCAGACTTCGCAGGTGACAAAGATGTCCGGGAGGAAGTGCATCGCAACCTTGCGGGTGCCTTGACCCTGACAAGCTTCACAGCGACCGCCCTTCACGTTGAAAGAGAAACGGCCCACCTTGTAGCCCCGCATCTTCGCGTCTGGCACCTGAGCGAAGAGACGCCGGATCTCATCGAACATGTTGGTGTAGGTGGCCGGGTTGGAGCGTGGCGTCCGTCCGATTGGAGTCTGGTCGACTTCGATCACCCGCTCCAGATTCTTGAGGCCATTCACTCGGTCGTGCTGGCCCGCCTTGGCCCGAAGGCCGAGGTGCTTGCGTACGGCCGAGAGAAGGATGTCGTTAACAAGGGTGGACTTTCCCGAGCCCGAGACGCCGGTCACCACGACCAAGCCCCCGAGAGGAAAAGTGGCGTCGACGCCCTTCAGGTTGTTCTCGCGAGCGTTCTTCACTACCAGCGCCTTCTTGGGCGACAGGGCACGCCGCTCTTCGAGACGGGGGGTGGGTATGTCTTTGCGGCCGGTCAGATACTGGCCGGTCAGGGAGGCATCCACCTGAGCGATGTCGTCGATGCTTCCCTGAGCGATGACCTGCCCTCCGTGGACGCCGGGCCCAGGGCCCACGTCGATGACGTGGTCGGCGGCTCGAATCATCTCTTCGTCATGTTCGACGATGAGCACTGTATTCCCGATGTCGGCCAGCTTGCGCAGCGTCCGGATGAGCCGGGTGTTATCTCGGGCGTGGAGTCCGATGGTGGGCTCGTCCAGGACGTAGGCCGCTCCAACGATACCGGAACCGACCTGCGTGGCGAGGCGGATACGTTGGGCCTCGCCCCCCGACAGGGTGGCCATCTTCCGGTTCAAAGAGAGATACTCGAGGCCTACGCTGGAGAGGAAACCGAGGCGCGCCTTCACCTCACGGAGAATGGGCTCGGCGATCTGGGTGGCTTCCTTGTTCAGCTTCAGACCGTCCAAGATCTCGACTGCGTGCTGGATGTTGAGCCGGGCGAAGTCGGCGATGTTGAATCGATGGGGGTCCTGGCTGAGGCCGTGACGGCGACGCTGCTCGATCACATCTTCGGGGACAGGAACCTCAGTGGGCAAGTAGACGCTGAGAGCCTGCTCGTTGAGGCGGTCGCCAAAACAGCTCGGGCACTCCTGCTCAGCCATGAACTCGGTCATGAATTCCTTGGCCCAATCGGAGTCGGTCTTCTCGAACCACCGGTTGAGCATGGGCACGACGCCTTCCCAGTCGGCGTCATCACCATGCAGGAGGACATGCACGGTATCCTCATCAAGCGTCCCAACCGGAGTTTCTTTGTCGATGCCGTACTGTCGACAGAAGTGACGGACGAAACGGCCCGCGAACATGCCAGCTGGGCCGTTGCGCTTCAGAGGCGCGATGCCCCCGCGACCGATGGCCTTGTCCGGGTCGGGAAGCATGAGCTCGGCGTCGAACTCGAGGACTGCCCCCAGGCCCTGACAGGTCGGACAGGCCCCGCGGTGACTGTTGAAGCTGAAGAGCCGAGGCTCGAGCTCTTCCAGGGCGCAGTCGGGGTGGACGGGGCAGGCTAGGTTCTCGGAGTACACCTTGTCCTGCCAGGTGCCGTCTGTACCCTGAATCGTGACCACCACCGTACCGCCCCCCTTGGCGAGGGCGGTCTCCACCGACTCCGAAATGCGCTTACGACTGTCGGGCTTGACCGCGATGCGATCCACGATGGCCTCGATGTCGTGCTTCTCGTAGCGCCCCAGGTCGAGAGGGTTCTCGGCTTCGGGATCGAGTTCGCGGGTGAGGTCGACAACCTTGCCGTCCACCCGAGCCCGGACGAAGCCCTCGAGCTGCAGCTGCTCGAGGACGTCTTTGTGGTAGCCCTTCTTGCTCCGGACCACGGGGGCCAGGACCATCATCTTGGTCTTCTCGGGGAGCTTGGCCACCGCACTCGAAATCTGACTGGGCTCGGTCCGATCGATGGGCGTGTTGCAGCGCTCGACGACCGAAGCAGCTCGCCCCAGCTTCGTGGGCTCCCAGCAGACTGGTTCCCCCGCCCGGGCAAAGAGAAGCCGGAGGTAGTCGTAGATCTCGGTCGAAGTGGCGACGGTGGAGCGAGGGTTGTGGGAGGCACCGCGCTGCTCGATGGCAATGGTCGGAGGAAGGCCCTCGATGCTTTCGACGTCCGGCTTCTTGAGCTGGTCCAGGAACTGCCGGGCGTAGGCCGACAGGGACTCCATGTACTTGCGCTGACCCTCGGCGAAGATCGTGTCGAAGGCCAAGGAGGACTTTCCGGATCCGCTCAGGCCGGTGACCACCACCAGCCGGTCCCGCGGGATGTCTACGTCGACGCCCTTCAGGTTGTGCTCCCGAGCCCCTCGAACACGGATGCTTCGGATGGGCTCGAAGCGGTCGTCGCCCAGTTTGGGGGCGGCCCCCGCCTTCTTGTCAGTCCTCTGCTTCTTCGGCACGTCAGCGCTCCAAGGGCAGTTGATCGTCGCCCTGCTCACGGTAGTCCTTGCGGTCCTTGAGCTCGCGGGTGGCCGCAAAGACCTCTTCCTGAGAGGACAAGCGGCGACCCAGAGCCGCTTCGACCCTGGCCTTAATCTCGGCCGAGTCGGACCGAACGAAGGGGTTGGTCGCCCGCTCCAGACCGATGGTGGTGGGGACGGTCGCCTTGCCTTCGGCGCGAAGGGCCCAAACCTGCCGGATACGCTCGGCCAAGGCTGGGTTACCGGGTTCGACCGACCAGGCGAAGCGCAGGTTGTCCTGGGTATACTCGTGGGCGCACAGGACCTTGGTGTCGGGGTCGAGCTGGGCCAAGCGCTGAAGGCTTGCGTGCATCTTGGCTGGGGGACCGTCGAAGAGGTAGCCGCAGCCGCCGGCGAAGAGGGTGTCGCCCGAGAATAGCAGATCCTCGAAGAGGAAGCAGACGTGTCCGTCGATGTGGCCTTCGGTGAGCATCACGTCTCCCAACAGACCGCCGAAGTCGACCTGGCTGCCGTCTTCGACGGCTTCGGTCAGGCCTGGAACCTCGCTCGCCTTCTTGCGGGCGCCCACCACCCGGCGGAGCCTCCGTCCCTTCTCCAGCAGATCGCGGTTGATACCGATGTGGTCGAAGTGCGTATGGGTGTTGAAGATGGTGTCGAGGCTGAGGCCCAAGGTCTTGGCCTTGTCCAGAGCCGGGGTCGCCTCGGGCCCGTCGACCGCCGCGCAGGCGCCGCTCGGCTGATGGACGAGCAGGTAGATGAAGTTGTCCTGCCAAGCCGGAATCTGATGAACGACCAAGTCGCCCGAGCGAGAACGAAGGGGCGGAGTCAGGGTCTGCACAGCGTGCACGGCCGGCACAACATCGGTCCTTCCCGAGGCTGGCAAGCAAACTCGGGGGAAGGTCCCTGACCCAGGGCTGCTGGCCTACTTGGGAGAGGGCTACCCACGGATCTTGGTGGGCGACGACTACGTCTGGTTCGGGACCCAAATGGGACTCTATCGAGTGCCCAAGACCGGCGGCGAGGTCGAAGGGATCGCGGCCGGCGACCTCGTCCGGAACTTGAGCTTCTACGAGGGCTACGTTCACTTCACCGAGTGCTGTTCGGGCCGCCAGGGTCGAGCCCCGGTCGACGGAGGTCTGGCCGAGCTCCTTCGAGAGGGCGTCCCTCGCCCCTTGGGTCAGGTCCACCGATGTCGACTTGGACGCCACTCACCTCTACGTCGTGGCCGACAAGCGCCTCTGGAGGCTCCCCATGCCTCCGTGAAGCGTTGTCCGCTTCCGAAGACTCTGAGGGCAGCTCTGCCAATGGCAGGTGTAAGAAGGCTCTCTGACCGGAAGGTTCGTCGTGACCTCACGACAGGCTCCGGCCAGCAAGATTTTCCGCCGCTCATCGAGCGGTGTGGGGCATCAGAAGCGGAAGACAAGGAGCTCGGTCTGGGCGTCTTCGGTGCGGGCGGCGATGACTGCCATGGTGCCGACGAAGATGGCTCGGCCTTCTCCGGTCTCGTCGGACCAAAGGCGAAGCGGTTCTTCGGTCCGGAGCTCTAACGTCTCGTTTTGGCCGACGTCGACGAGCATGAGGCGCCACGCGCCTTCGACGTCGGCGTCGGGCTCGCAGACGAGGGCCTGACCACGACGATTGAGGACGGTGGGCAAGAATCCGTCCCAGCTCACGAAACCTCGATCCCAAGCTTCCACGAAAACGCCATTGACGCGAGCGACTGGACATCTCCCTGGCTCGGACCGGCGGAAGATTACTTCCAGTCCCTGTCGGTCGACACGACTGAGGACCATAGGCCATTCAATGTCGAATACCGCGATGGCCGAGGCTCCCAACTCGACACCCTCTTTCAAGGAAAGTTCTTTTCGGGGTAGTGGGATGACCTCGTCGCCCACGATGACTCCAGCGTAACTTTGTCCCTCGATGGTTGCGATGCCCTCGTCTCGAATCCGAAGGGCGTAGGATCCAAAGTCGAGCGTCGGCAGGGGCGTGTTGCGCACATCGTCTTGCGAAAGCGTGACCAGGAAATAGTCATCGGCGGGAAGCACGGGCTCGGTCGTCAAGAATAGGCCGTGACACCGAGCGCCCACAGCGAGAACCTGTCTGACGATCGACCCTTGGGTCGTTGCGACCTGTCGTATCTCACCCGTCACCAGATCGAGGCGTCGGAGCGCGCCGTCGTTCGCATCGCACCAAACCTGGTGCGACCAGCTGGCTTGCTCGGGCGACTCAGGGTCAAGGAAAGGAAGGTCCTGTCGAGACCCTTCCTCTCCCACAAACTCCGAGGGGTTCGAGGAGTCGCCCTCCAAGCGAGGCCCCCGAAGAGGGGCCTCGAAGGTGAAGCCTGGGCGAATCTGGCCACCAAGTAGCCAGAGTATGCGGTCCGTCAATTCGACGGCTCCGAAGTCACGAACCTCTAGGGTATCGAGCGCGACGAGTCTGGTCCGGCCATCTTCACGAAGGAGGACCTGGGAAGGCTGTAGGGGCCGATAGGTGTCGAAGATGTGAGAGGACGCAGGAATGCCTGCGTCCGTTGGCTCCAAGCCTACTTTGGTCGCGACCCGCAAGGTTTGGCCGTCCAGACCGCGCACAACGAGTACGGCATCTGAGGCTGCAAATCGGCCATCCAGAGCCGAACTCGTGATGGCTTCCCCTTCGAAGAAGACCACCCCGCCTGACGCGGTGAAGCGCGCGCTCCAAGGCCCTCCTCGACCCAAGCGGTACGGATGGTTGAGCGGACTTTCGGACTCAAACAGCGCCGCCTCTTCGGTGAGGGTCACCGAGAGGCCGCTCTCCAGGTCGACTTCGACCAGGCGGCGCTCGCCGGGCCAGGCGAGGAGCTTGCCGCGCTCAGCGTCCAGGTCTATGAGCCGCGTCTCGGGCGGAAAGCCTCTCAGGCGCAGAGGTGTATCTTCGGAAGGCGGAGACACCGGCCCTTGGTCATCGTCCATAGCGATGGGGCGCTCGGACGGGCCGAGGTCGTTCGGCTCTTCGACGCAGGCGAAGGCGAGCACACTGCTCGATAGAACCAGGGACCCCATTCTCTGCATGAGAACAAGGTGACTCAGGTGCTCGATTGCTCCAAGTACGAGCCGACCCAAGCGACGGCGCGAAGAGGGGACCCCTAAGACGACTCGGGCTCGTCCGGACTTGGGTAGAGCCGGCCCTCGTAGCGACTGTCCGGCGTTCGGCTGACGCGGGGCGGCTCGCTTGGCCAGGTCGTGGGGTCCCAAACCTGGCTTCGCAAGAGGGCCTTCGGACAGTGATGAAAGACTTCTTGCACGTCGATCACGAGCACCGAACGTACCGACTTTTCGGGACTGGCCTGGGCGAGGCGCGTGGTCTCGGTCGAGACCCGAGCCTGGCCATTGACGCGAAGGGTCTCGTTGCTGCCCGGGATGAGGAAGAGCAGTCCGATTCGAGGGTCGGCCTGGAGGTTTCGGAAGCTGTCGAGTCGGTTGTTTCCTCGATGGTCGGGCAGGAGCAGGGCCTTCGGGTCCGGCTGTACCACGAATCCCGGCGGGCCGCCTCGAGGCGAGACGTCGGCGCCTTGAGGACCGACGGTGCCCAGCATGCAAAGGGGCGAGGCCTCGATGACCCTGGCGTGTTCCGGCCGGAGTTCCGCACTTTGCTTCTCGATGGCACCCGCCTTGGGTTGGGGATACAGCTGGGATAGCTCGACCGGGGCTTCGGCCGAGGTTGGAGACGGGGGCGCCTTCGAGAGGTCGGCCCCCTCCAGCGTCTCTAGCTCGTGAAGCGTCTCGATGGTTTCGCAGGCGTCCCGCATCACGGCTCGCAAGCGCTCCGCGTCGGGCGGTAGCGCCCGCGCGGCCGACCAGCTGGCTCGGTCAGGCCACTGGGCGATAGCGACGAAGTCACCCGCAGACGCCCGATGAAGCCGCGAGCCCCAGCTCCCGGTGTGGTCTCGGATCATCCCGGTCAGACCTTTCCAGGCCTGAAGGAAGTCGGCTTCACGACCGGCGCGGGTTTGGAAGCGATAGACGACCACGAACACGGGCTTGAACTCGGACGAGCGAGAGGCTTGGGTCAAGGGCTCAGCCTCGCCGTGCGTGGAGGACGATACCGTCGAGAGCGACGGCTTCACCCGCCTGCTCCATGGGGGCTTCGGGATGATAGCGGGCGGTGATGTGCTCAAAACCGGCGTCGTCGAGAGCGAGGAAGTAGTCGTCGAGAGGTCGCAAGATGAACCGATGCTTGGTCACCGGGATGGACTTCATGAAGGTGAGGCTCCGGATACCGAGAACCAAACGGCCCCCAGGGCGCAGCCATCCAGAGCAGGCCTTCATGAAGCCGGATAGGTCGGCCACGAAGTAGACCACGTTGACGGCAATGACGCCGTCGACCCCCTCGGCGGAAATCTGGGCGTCGGTCCAGTCGCCCACATGGACGCGGACGGGCGGCAGGCCGGGCCCCGAAAGGTTCTGGGCTGCGGCCTGAGCCATGTCCGGGGCGTGCTCCACGAGATGCAGCACCCCGTTTGGCCCCAAAGCCCGAGCCATGGCTTCGCTCAGCACGCCCGACCCTGGCCCCACCTCGACGACCATCTCGCCGGGCCGGGCATCGAGCGCGTCTTGCGCGCTCCGCACTAGGGGGGCGTTACCGGTCTCCATCCACGCCGCCACTTTGGCCCCCAGCTCGCCCGAGGGCCGCGCGAGGCTCTCGGCGAACTGCACGAGCTCTTCCGGGGTGGGCTCTCGGGGCGGCGACTCGGCCATGCTTCGGCCTAAGGCCTCACGACCGAGGCTGGCAATCCTCCCCAGCTCGGAAGCTGCTTTCGCAGCGCTCTTTCTTCAAACCTCCAAGAAGGCGCCCAACATCGCGAGCAGTGGGGCAGCGGTGGGTCGGCCATGCTGCCAGTCGCCTCCCTCAGCGAAGGACCCGCCGATGTCGATGTGGGTGTAGGCGAGGGGCGTCTCTGCCTGCAGGCCATGGGGTTCGAGACCCGAAGCACGCAGCAAGAAGGCCATCGGAAATTGATGCCCTCGGGCCGTCTGAGTCGAGGGTCCGTTGTTGGAGGACAGGACGTCGTCGGCGGCCGAGCGAGGCGCCACGAAGTCGTAGTCCTCGCGGCGTAGGCGAGACAGCTCGACGGGGTCGGCCCAGAGGTCACCGGCCTTGCCGAGGGACTCCGAGATGCCAGCGGCGCGGGCAGGCCCGTTGTCAAGACTGATGCTGTAGGGGCCGACGGCCCGTCCGCTGTGGCCGGTCAATGTGGCGACCGAGAAGAGTCGAGCTCCCTGGGCGCCTAGCGCTTCCTCCCTGAGGTGGGACAGAAGATCGGCCAGGACAAGGCGGCCTTCGGCGTCGGTATTACCGATTCGAACCCGGCAGCCCGCATGGGAGGTGATGATCTCGTCGCTGACCAGAGCTTCGGCGCCGATGCTGTTCCGCACGGCGCCGATCTCGGCCGCGACCCTCAGGTTCTTGGGCTGCAGCTGGGCGACGGCGGCCATGAAGCCGGCCACCACTGCGCCCCCGCCCTTATCGCGGCTCATGCCCGCCATGTGGCCCCCCGTCTTCAGATCGGCGCCGCCGGTGTCATAGGTGACGGCCTTGCCCGCCAAGAACAGGGTCTTGGTAGGCTCGTCGTCCGAGCTCCATGCCAGCCGGATGACCCGTGGATGGTGGCGGGGCACAGGCATCGAAGCTCGGGCCACGGACATCATGAGGGGGTACTGGTCTAGGAGTTCATCCCGGTTCCCTTTGAGGGTCACTTCCACGCCCAGGGGCTCCAGGCTCCGTCGACAAAACTCGGCAAAACCGATGGGGGCCATGCGCTCGGGCTCGGTCCCACCCAGGTCGCGGGCCAGGCGACGGCCCCCTTCCATCGCCTCCAAGCGCGCGACCAAACCTTCGTCGTTTCCTTCATAGACGAAGGCGACGTCGGTCACCGGCTCAGTCTTGGCGTCGCCATGGGCCTCGCGAGCCTCCAAGGGAACCCACAAGCCAGCCAGGGCGCCGAGGACCGCGACCTCGAGGGCTTTCTCGAAGCCCCGAGGATAGACCGTGGTCTCCAGGACGAGCAGGGGACGCCGGGCCCCGGCCTCCTTGGCTCGCTGCAGGCCAGCCTGCGCCGCCTCGTAGATCCGCCGCGGGTCGTCGTAGTCCCGGTCCAGGGGACCGGTTCCCGACACGACCACTCGATCGCCTGCGAGGCCTTCCGCCCGGTATAGGTTCGCGCCTCGACCAAAATGGGCGTCGACCGAGCGCAAAGGCGCAAGGGCCTGAGCCACTTCGGGCCAGCCCGCAAACTCGAAGGCGCTTCCCACGAGCACCACTGCGTCCCACTGGGAATCGGTCAACGCGGACTTGTCCACCGCATGGAGTTTCGACATCGCCATGATGTACCGAGGCTAAGCAGACTTGGGGGAGTCGGTCATCCGAAGCGTGAGCGGCATCAGCGGAGGGCCAGACCGAGATCCGGCCTCGGGAGAGCATGGACACCGTAGGTGAGAATGGTTGGCTACTGTTTGGTTGAGCTGGGGCACCTCTTGGCTGACACGTCCGACCAAGGGTCATCGCGTCGATGGCCAGCTTTTGAAGCGAGGGCGTCTTGTCAGCGTGGGTACGGAGCGCCAGTCTCCGGTGTGGCCAAAGACACCCACGAGCTGGTGCCGACCGAGTTCGATGACGATGCCGTCGCCGCAGCCCCTTCCACCGAAGCGCCTGGGCTCCCCGTGCGGGCTGGATTCGGCCTGAGTTCGGGCCTGTTCCTCGTCTTTCCGTTCCTGTCCATGGTCGTGTCCGAGGGTCTCACGTGGTTCAGCCTCTACATCATCTTTCTCGTGGGCTGGTGGATGCCACGAGCATGCCTCTTGGCCACCCTCCCGACCTCGCACAAGCCCCTCGACAGCAGCGCGACCTTCAAAGAGCTCCTCCAAGCCCACCGGGAATACGCCGACTTCGTGAGCTCGGCGCCTGAGCCGAGAGTTCGCGCACGGAAGCAGATGGACCTACAGCAGAGACGCCAGGCTCTTATCGATGCCCGCACCGACGTGATCGCGCCGGGCTGGATGGTCGTCCTCAACCTCTTCGCCTTCTTCCTCATGCTGGGCGGCGGTCTGCTGATGCTGATGGGCGATAATTGGCTCCACTGGGGTGCCTCAATCGCAGCCACCCTCAGCGGCGCGGGCTGCGCCATGATCCTGCCCCGCCTCCTGCTTCCCAGGCACGTGTCACTGAAGGAGCGCTGGCTGTCTTCTCATACCGACATCGTCCGCTACCACCAGCACTTGGCCGACGCCGACGAGTCGGAAGAACGACGTGCGGGTCAGCTGACCTTGGCGGAGGCACCCGCGGAAGGAACACTCGCGTTCTCGAGCGTCCAGAAGCTGGGGCGCGCCCCAGCCCGACTCAACGACCCGGACGACCCCGGGCCGGCGGTTTGAAGCGGAAGATCGCAAAGGGTCCATGCTTCTGCCAATGGCGCTCTGGCTGCAACACCAGGTGCGGCAGGGCGCTATCGGTCACGTAGAGCCAACCGTCGGGCCCAAAGCTGAGGCCATCGGGCCAGCGCATGCGCTCGCTCCGGATCAGAGTCTGTAGATCACCGTTGGGAGCCTGGCGGAGAATGGCCTGATGCTCGACGTCGGTGATCAGGACGTGACCTTCCACGTCGACGCTGAGGCCATCATTCAAGGGCTTGAGGCCGACGCGAACCAGGGCAGCTCGGACCGCCTCCTCGGTGGAGTCGACGCGAAGCACCGAAGTCGGTAATCGATACATCGAGTCATTGGCCATGGCTCCGAACCAAAGCTGCGAGTTGTCGGGCGTCAGGGCCAGGCCATCGATACCCACCGGAAAGCCGATGACCCCGCCGAAGAAGCGCATGGTCCGCTCGGGGTTGGCGATGATCCAGCCCTGGGACTGGACCGAAGGGTGACCGGTAAGGAAGCGCTTCGCCTTTCCACTCTGCAGGTCGAGAACGATGAGGGCCGGGTCTTGGCGCCAAAAGCTGACGTCAGCGACGAAGACCATGCCTTCGTCGCTCACCTGTAGGTCCTGTAGATAGGATCCGAGGGGCGCGACCTCGTCCGAGAACTCGTGCACGATCTTGAGCTCCTTGGACCGAATGTCGTATCCAAGGAGCTTCGCACCCTCGGACCCGTGCCCACCGTGGTCGATGACCCACAGGGTGCGGTCCTGAAGTACCAGCCCCAATGGCGTCACCAGCCGTGCTTGAGCGTCCGTATCGGGGAAGGGCAACCGGGCCTCGCCGTCCCATACCCAGAGCTTGGGGCCCTCGGTCTCGACCTCGGGGTGGATCGTGTAGAAGATCAGGCCGGTCGAAGAGGTGGCCACGTTACCGAAGGGTTCGTCGCTCTGCAGCACCACTTCCAGGGACGACTCCGGCAGCAGAGCTGGCCCCGTCCGGTCGGTGTAGGGCTGACCGGGCCCGTAGACGGCATAGAGCGCCGAACCGAGCCCCAGCCCGACCAGCCCCGAGACGAGCAGTCCACGCGACAACCACTGCACCCGCCAGCCCCTAAGCCCGGTGCGAACCGAGGTCCAGGACAGGCCGTCGACCCCGTTCACTCGAACACTCCTAGCCGGCGCTCAGCGCAAGGAGACGACCTGCTCTTGACCCTGGCGGATTACGCGGATGACGAGGCGAACGCCCACCGGGAGCTCCGGTCCCGGCGATGACGCGATCTCGAAGGCGTCCATCTCTCCTGCCCAACGACTTCGGTCCATCCAGCCGATTTGGACCAGCTCATCGCCCGCTTCGAGGTGCGTGGTGTAGGCGTCGACGACGAGGACAACTGCGGTATCGAAGCTGACTTCGGCGTGGGTGAGGAGCAGCTCTCGAACCGTCTTCCTAGGAAGACCCTGCTCGACGTGGCGAACCGATGGAGCCGGGGACACCGTTGGCGGCGTATGGGGGTTTGGGTCGCTCCCGTCGCAGAAGGAGGTCTTCTGAGGGTTGGGTCGATTGATGTCGTCGTAGACCCGGCGGCAGCGGACTTGGCAGCGGCCCCAGCCCAGGTAGCGGTACTCGATGAGGTAGCGCCCCCCTGGCTCGGGAAAGAGATCCGTCGTCGCGATGCACTCGTCGACGTAGTGGGGTTGAAGTAAGAGAAGAGCTTCCCAGAGACTGTCCGGCTCCCGGTCCGGAAAGCGTCGATTGAGCTCGGTCCGAATGTCGGGGTTGGCATGAATCGCCGCGGCAAGACTCTGGCCAGGCTTCCTTACGTCTTTCGCCTGGTCGAGGATGCGAAGCATGGCTCGTATTTGCTCCTCTTCCGAAGTCTCGAGCATGTATCGGCTCCCGACCCTCAGCTCGTGGTGACCTCCCGGGGGAACACGAACGAAGGTGGTCTCGAAGGGAGCACCAGGGTACTCGAACTGACGGGTCACCTTCCGCCCGTTGACCCACGCGACGTTCCGAAGCTCAGTCGTGGCGTGCTCCATGTGCAGCATTCGAAAGTGAACTTCGGCGTGGGGCGTCGTCGGGTCGGCGTTGCGGTGGACCTGGGTGGATGAGCAGCTGGCCGGAAGGAGAAGCGCGAGCGGAAGTAGGATTCGCGTGTCCATCCAGTCTCCAGCCTCGCGAGTTGGACCGAAAGCTTCAAGCATTGCGCGACGTCGGTGCACTCACGAGGGCGAAGTCGGCTCGAGGGGCTCCTCATTTCGGTCCTCGACCGTGCGCTCGAGGTCCCGGCTCGGGGCCTGCTGCAGACGCCGCAGTGTGAGGACCAAGTTTTCGACCTCGGCGGGCTCGAAGTTCGCGAGCAGCGCAAGCTCGGCCCGCTGCACCCGCGCCCACGCACTGTCGTGGGCCCGCAACCCAGCCGCGGTGATAGACACGACGTGTCGACGCCCCTTGCCCGGCTCGGTCCGAACCCAGGCCTTTTTCTTCATTCTGACGAGCACGGGATGCATGGCCTGAGGCGTCACCCCACACCGTCGGGCAAGCTCAGCGCCCGAGGCGTCGCCGTCGACGGCGAGGGCACGAAGTGCGGCGTAGCCCGCCACGCCCAGATCCATGGCTTGAAGGGCCTTCTCCGCCGCCCGGTGGAAGAGAGTATGGGTCCGGCTGAGGAGCGGACCCAAGGGGCTGGCCGTCATGGTCCCGGGCTCATATATAAAGGCATTGATATCAAGTCATTGATATCAATGCACGCCTCCTTTCGACGTGAGGCCGGCAATGAGTCCTGCTTCCCAGCGTCCCAGGTGCAAGGCTGTCGGCATGTCCAAGGTGTCCGAGATCCTCGAGGCCGTTCAGTCCTTCGTCGAGGCTCGCATCATCCCGAACGAACCCGAGATCGCGGACTGGCTCCGCTCCGCTGAGGATCCCTGGCAGCGGGTGCCCCAAGTCGAAGCGCTGAAGGCCGAGGCTAAGAAGGAAGGTCTTTGGAACCTCTTCTTGGGGGACCCGGCCCATGGGCCAGGGCTGTCGGTTCGGGCCTATGCCTCGGTGGCCGAGGCCATGGGACGCTCGATTTTTGCGCCCGAGATCTTCAACTGCAACGCCCCCGACACCGGGAACATGGAGATCCTCCATGCCCACGGCACCCCCGCCCAAAGAGAGCGCTGGCTGACGCCGCTTCTCGAAGGCGAGATCCGCTCTGCTTTTTGCATGACCGAACCCGAAGTCGCTTCTTCGGACGCCACCAACATGCAGGCGAGGGCCGAGATCATCGGCGACACCGTGCGCTTGAACGGCCGCAAGTGGTGGTCGACCGGGGTCGGCCACCCGGACTGCGAGCTCTTGGTCTTCATGGGACTGAGCGATCCAAACGGTCCGGAGCGCCAGCGTCACTCCATGGTCCTGGTGCCTCGGGACAGCAAAGGCGTGAAGGTCGAGCGCCTGCTCCGGGTGTTCGGAGACCAAGATCCTCCCTACGGCCACGGCGAGGTTAGTTTCAGCAACGTCGAAGTCCCGACCGAAAACATCCTCTTGGGACCGGGCCGCGGCTTCGAAATCGCGCAGTCCCGGCTCGGACCCGGTCGCATTCACCACTGCATGCGGCTCATCGGCGCGGCGGAACGAGCCCTGGAGCTGATGGTGAAGCGAGCGGCGAGCCGAGAGGCCTTCGGCCGCCCACTCATCAAGCTCGGCGCCAACCCGGACATCATCGCGGAAGCTCGGATCGCCATCGATCAAGCTCGACTCCTCACCCTGCACGCTGCTCAACAAATCGACGAGGTCGGCGCCCGGGCCGCCATGACCCACATCGCCGCCATTAAGGTCGTCGCCCCTCGCATGGCCCAGACCATCGTCGACCAAGCCATCCAGATCCACGGCGGGGCCGGGCTGCACGACGACCTGCCTCTCGCGTCCTTCTTCGCTCAGGCTCGGGCACTCCGCCTGGCCGACGGTCCCGACGAGGTTCATCTGAAAGTGATCGCCAAACGCGAGGCCAAGCGTATCCTCGGAGGTCTCGGCTGATGTTCGACGAAAGCGTCCGGGACGAAGACCGCTTCGATCTGGAGGCGGTCGACAGGAGCCTTCGTGCTGCCGTGCCCGAGCTCCCCGGAGGACTGCCTTCGGTTCGCCAATTCCACGGAGGCGTGTCGAACCGAACCTACGGGCTACGCTACGGAGATGCGCGCCGATTCGTCCTTCGGCGTCCGCCGCCCGGCGAGCACGTGGGCGCGGCCCACGACATGGCGCGGGAGTACAGGCTTCTCGAGGTGCTCATGCCCCACTACCCCTTGGCGCCGACCCCGATACTCTTCGTGGAAGCCGACCTGATCGGCCAGCCCTTCTTCCTGATGGCCCATGTCGAAGGTCTCATCTTTCGGAGGGACCTGCCCGAGGGGCTCAGTCTCGGTCCCGACAGCTGCAGCGAGCTTTGCCGGACTCTGCTTCAGAGTCTGGTCGCTTTGCACGCCGTACCCGCCACGGGACTCGGCGACCTGGGGCGGGGTGCCGGCTACGTCCGCCGGCAGGTCGACGGATGGAGAGAACGTTATCGACGGGCTCGTACCCCCGACGCCGGTGCCTTCGACAAGGTGATGACCTGGATCGACGAGAACGCACCCGAGCAACAGGGCGAAGTCCTGGTTCACAACGACTTTCGCTTCGACAATCTGATCCTGGACCCCGAAGACCCGACCCAGGTGCGGGGCGTACTTGACTGGGAGCTAGCCACCATTGGCGACCCGCTGATGGACCTGGGTAACAGCCTCGCCTACTGGGTCCAGGCCGAAGACGATCCCATCATGCAGATGGTCCGCCGGCAGCCCACTCACCTACCCGGCATGTGGAGCCGGGCCCAGCTCGTAGAGCGCTACTTCGAGGCCTCGGGACGAACTCCCGTCGACTTCACATTCTACGAAGTGATGGGCCTTTTCCGCCTCGCCGTCATTGCCCAGCAGATCTACAAGCGCTTTTACGACGGCGTGACGAGGAACGAGCGCTTCGCCAACTTCATTCACGGCGTGAACTACTTCGAACAGCGCTGCCTGCAGATCATCGGCTAGCAAGACGGCGGCAGCAGGAAGGCGCACGCGGGCCCCGAAGCCTTCGCCAGCCGTAGGTCCAAAGTCACCAAGGAGCAGTCCAGACTTTCGGCCAGGGCCACGTACCAAGCGCCGTAGCTCGTCACCGCGTGGCGCAAGGACCAGATCATTCTCCGACTGTCGAGAGCTACTGGTGCACTCTGGGGGACCTCCCCCCCGAGCGCAGCCTCAAGATCGCCGCCCTCCTGGAGAACCGGAAGAAGGTCTTCTAAGGTCAGGGTCGAGACTCCGGGAGGCGAAGAGGCCTGCCTAGCAACTGGCGCTCCCTTGAAGCTTGTCGGCGAAGTCGCTTCCAGGCCCCGCCCTCCTCTTCCTTGTCGACCATGGACCGCCCTCGCTGCTCGAGTGCCTCTAGGGCGTAGTATGGCTCTGGCGGTGCCGGCTCGACTCCAATCCGCGAAGACCCGAGGATCGAAATCCTCTCGAGTTCTTGAACTCGGGCCTCCCGCCTTGGATGTCCCGCACGAGGAAGCCGACCCATGCGTCGAAGTCGGTAGGCACCTGCTCGGGAAACAGCCGTCGCTTCTGATGGTCGACCTCGAAGGGGTCTCGACGTCGAGCTTCCGGCCCAGGAGCGGTTCACCGACGTGCTCGTGGGCTTCGTCCATCCTCCGTTACACGCCGGCACTCCATGACCGGAGTCTAAACGAGGGCGCCTCCCCAGGGAAGGCGCCCTGCAGAAAGCTCAGCTGGCCTTCGGAGGCTGTGAACGCTCGGCAACCGAGTCCAGGTAGGACTCGACGCTCATTTCACCCAGCTCTCCCTCGTCTCGGTCCCGAACGTTCACAGTCTGATTTCCGCTCTCCTTCTCACCGACCACGATGACGGAGGGAATCTTCTGAAGGCTGGCTTGCCGGATCTTGAAGCCTATTCGGTCGTCCCGAAGATTGACCTCGGAACGAAGTCCGGCGTCCTGGAACCGCTCGTGTACCTTCTCGGCGTAGTCGAGGAACTTGTCGCTCACCGGCAAGACGATGACCTGCGTCGGCGCCAGCCACATGGGGAAACGGCCCGCGAAGTTCTCGATGATGATGCCCAAGAAGCGCTCCAGTGAGCCGTAGGCCGCCCGGTGGATCATGACCGGCGTATGGCGCTCTCCATCCGCTCCCACGTAGGTGAGGTCGAAACGATCCGGCATGCTGAAGTCGAGCTGGATGGTCCCGCACTGCCATGAGCGCTTGAGAACGTCTCGGATGTGGAAGTCGATCTTCGGACCGTAGAAAGCGCCGTCGCCCTCATTGACTTGGTACTCGATGTCCATCGAGTCCAAGGCGTTCTTGAGGGCCACCTCCGCCTTGTCCCACATGGCGTCGTCGCCGATGGACTTCTCGGGTCGTGTCGACAGCTCGATGCGGATGTCTTCCAGACCAAAAGCGCCGTAAACCTCTTTGAAGAAGTCGACCAGCATCGATATCTCGCCCTCGATCTGGTCGGGGGTACAGACGTGGTGGGCGTCGTCCTGGGTGAAGGCCTGAACCCGGAACAGCCCGTGTCGTGTCCCCGAGAGCTCTCGCCGGTGGACCAGCCCCATCTCGGCCAGGCGGAGCGGGAACTCGTTGTGGCTGTGGGGGCGGTGCGCGTAGACCAGGCAGTGGCCAGGGCAGTTCATCGGCTTGACCGCCATTGGCCGCTCTTCCTCCACGTTGTCGACGACCTCTTCCGCCTCGCCCCTGAGCTTCATCTTAGTGAAGAACATGTTCTCCAAGTAGTTCGCGTAGTGACCCGAGGTGTGCCAGAGCTGCTCGGAGAGCACGAGGGGAGTCTTGACCATCTTGTAGCCCCGACGACGCAGGATAGCCTGCATGTAGTCTTGCAGGGTCGACCAAAGCTGAGCGCCCTTGGGAAGAAAGAACGGAAAACCCGGCGCCTCTTCTCGGAACATGAAGAGCTCGAGCTGCTCCCCCAGCACCCGGTGGTCGCGCTTCTTGGCCTCCTCGAGGATTCGTATGTGTTCCTCGAGATCCTCCTTGGAGAAGAAGGCCGTCCCGTAGACCCGAACCAGCTGCTCGTTCTCGGCCTTTCCACGCCAGTAGGCCCCCGCGACCGAGGTCAGCTTCACGTTCTTGAGCCAGCTCGTACTCGGTACGTGAGGCCCCCGACACAGGTCGATGAAGTCGCCGTGACGAAAGAAGGATAGCTCTTCGCCTCGGGCCTTGATGTCGCCGACGATCTCCTGCTTGAACTTGTTCGCGCCGCCGTCGATGGCCTTGTAGCGCGCGTAGTGTTCGTTCGCTTCGTCGTAGCCCGAGATGTGGCGCTCGAAGGGGTGGTTCTCCTTCGCAATGCGCTTCATCTCTTTCTCGATGGCCGGGAAGTCGTCGGGGGTCACCTTCTCGCCCTCAGGCATGTGGAGGTCGTAGTAGAAGCCGCCGTCCACCACGGGACCAATGGTCAGCTCGGCCTTAGGGTAGATACGAAGCACCGCGTCGGCCATGACATGGGCGGCCGAATGGCGAAGCACCTCTAGGGCCTCGGGATCCTTCTTGGTGAGAATCGCGACCGTCGCGCCGTCGGGTAGTTTTTGTCTGAGGTCGATGACCTCGTCACCGATCTTGCCCGCGACGGCCGCCTTGGCCAGTCCAGGTCCGATGTCTTTGGCCAAGTCGATGACGGTGGCGCCATCGGCAAGGGAACGAGCGCTCCCATCAGGAAGTCGAATTGAGATCATGCTGTTTCTCCGTGGCGAGGGATACGAACCATCGCCGGTCTAAGGGCCGACGGATACGAGCCGCCGGCCTCGGTTCGCTTCCTAAGCTAGCAGACTCTTGGCCTGGGCCAAGGACTCGTCGACCCGTCGTCTGCGCGAGGCCAGAAGTCCGAGGATGAGCAGTCCGAAGGGAGCGGCGGGCCGAACAGGGTGGGCACAGACCCCCCCCCTATCGGTCTCTCCTAGGCCTCCCTGCTGACGCGGGGAAGAGCGCTGACACGCGTCTCCTACACCATCCCGATCGACGTCGATCTGCTCCCCGTTGGGCGTTCCTGGGCAGTTGTCGTCCGAGTCGGCGACGCGATCGGCGTCCAGGTCCGGTTCCCGGTCGTCAACCAGGTCACAAGCGTCTGCCAGATGCTGATGCCGGATACACCCCTTTGGCCGCGACCGAGTATGAGAGTGTCACCGGAGAGGGCCACCGCGCTTCAGCGTGAATGGGTTCGAGGCTGCCCTTGGACACCCACTGGTCGCCCATTCGACGAAAGCTGTGGATGGCGCCCAAGGGTGGCACGGCGTCCCCACCCGAAGGCGAAACGCGCCATCTTGACGGGTGTACAGGAACACGCCGTCGACCGAGCCCAATGCGGTGGCGTGGCCGTGGCTGGCGACCGCGATCCCGGGAAGGACGGTCGAAGGCCTGAGCACCTGGCGCGGCCGAACTTCGAGCTGCGCCGAGAGCACCGCGGCCAAAGCGAGCCACAGGGTGTTCATCGCCCGGATTGCTGCGAAGCGAGGTGGCGTCTGTCAACGCGGGCCCCGGACCGATGCTCGGGGAATCCAAGCCGATTCCGGTCGACAGAGCGGCTCGAAATGCCTAGTCCGCCCGGGATGAGCCTGATCATCGGCGCCGATGGGACGACCGCTCGCCCCCAGGGCCTGGCCGAAGCCGAGGTCTCCTTGCCGCCTCCGGGCACCGCGCCCGAAGCGACCCATGTTCTCAGCCCCGAGGTCCTTCGGAATCTCCTCGCCCACGAGGACGAGCTGGTTCGGCAGTTCGCGGTAGAGCAGGTCGTCCAGCGGGAGCTGAGCGAGCTGGCCGATGGCCTGGCCGAACGACTTCAGGACGCTGCCTACGTCGCCGTGCCGGCCGCGCGAGGCCTGGAAGAACTCCGAGCCCATGCCCAGGTCGACGCCATCCTGGCCGCATTCAAAGAGGCTCGAGGGGAGTTCCTTGCCGCCTGCGCCAGCACCCTCGGCGTGTTGGCCCCGACCAAGCTTTTGCCCGCCATCCAGGATCGCGGACGCATCGACGACGAGGCCTTCGCGGGCGTACTGAGCGCACTGGCCATCGCGGGTGAAGCCGACGGCATCGCCTACCTCGACCGGGCCCTCACGCGGGCCAACGTCCAGAGCCCCGAGCGGCGCGGGGCTCTCTACAGCGCCGCCCTCATGTCCGGTGACCCGCGGCTGGTCCAGCGCACGTTGGGCCAGGCCATCGCCGAATCGGAACGGGAGGCACCGCCGGAGGGCGGCGCCTACCCGGGCCGAGCCGCCCTCGCTTCGGTCGCTGGGGCGCCGGTGGGTTTCGCGCGGGTCGAAGCAGGCAAGGAGCTGTGGCGGATCTCCGACGAGACGCTTCGCCGAGAAGCCCGAGCCCTGCTCGGCGACAAAGCGGCAGAAGCGGTCGAGGCGGCCCTACCCCGCCGAGACGTGTCGGCATTGCTGAGTGCTTTGGAGCCGGCCACCAAGCTCGAACTCCCTATGCCCTCGGAGGATCGCCGAGAGTCGTTGGGGACCATGCCCAAGAGACGCCAGGACTTCCTGCGGAGCCTGATCGGCCAGAGGATGGCCGTCTCTCGGCTCAGCGAAGAAGCGAGCGCGCTCTTTGCGGCCGCTGCCACCCGAGCCGTGGCCGTGCTCGGTTTCGCCGTCCTCAGCGAAGATGAGAGCCCAGGCGTCCAAGCCATGGCCAAGGCCTCGGACGGGCAGCTGAGCGTGGACTTGCTGTCCGGTCCAGAAGAGCCGCTCGTGGAGCAGCTGAAGGCGCTCGGTGAGCGCGCCCTGCGCCCGGTTGTCGCAGCCTTGAGCCGAGAAGTCTTCCGCAAGGTGTCGACCATCCGCAGGCTGTCCGTCGCCTTGCTTCAGGCCGGCCACGGCAAGCTTCTACTGGAGGCAGCGGCCGAGACCGACGAGCGCCAGGTTCATGGCGCGGTGGTCCAGGCCTGCGTCGAGGCGCTGGCCGCGGGTGAGGCGGTGGTAGTCGACGTCCTTGAGGCTCGGGACCAAGAGTCAGGCACGGTGCGTTTTGCGCTATTGGTGGCGACCGAGCTCCGAACGGAACGGGTCGCGCTCACCCTCGGCCGTCGCTTCTACGAGCTTCGGGCCATCGACCCCGTCATGACCGCGCAAGCAATCCTTCGGACAGGGGACGGACGTCTCGTACCCTTGCTCGCTTCGCGGAGCTTTGCCGACGAGCCGGAAGAGACGGCCGTGGCCGTTCTGGCCCTAGCGACGGAGACGGAGATCGAGGGCCGGATCCAGCAGGCCCTGAACCGAGTCCAAGAGGACGCTCCCCCGACCGCTCCGCTCCGCGTACCGCTCAACTGCACAAACTGCGGAGAGACCCTGGCCTACAGCTTTCACCACGCCTACGTGGACGTGGAAGCCAAAGAAGGGGCCGGCGACCCGGCCTTCGTGGGACCGATGGTCTGCAAGGCCTGCGGTGCGCGGGACGCGCTCGTACCCACCCAAGAGACCGGTCAGATCCTCACGATGCACATGATGCAGTTCCTCAACGAGATGCAGGCGGGGCAGGTTCAGCAGCCACCTCTCGTCACGCCGGGCCAAACCGAAGTCCTGGGGAAGAAGATCGGCATCGCAGCGGCCCTCCGGAAAGCCAACGACGACGTTGCGGTATCACCTGAGGGCATCCGCCCTCGCCTTCAGCGTGCCCGTCTCGGCCTGCTCTTGGCCCGGGACACAGTGGAGGAAGACTTGAGCGCAGTGGAGGCCCTCGACGCGAACAGCGTTGAGGCCAAGGCGATGCGAGCCCAGCTTCAGCAGGTCCGTGGTGATCAGCTCGGCGCGATGGAGACCCTGACCGAAGTCGTCCGGCGTTTGCTCGAAACCGATGAACCTCGGCTCTACGACGCACCTGACGCAGATTCCCTGCGCCAGAGTTTGGAAGCCTTCATGCTCGAGCTCATCGACGAGGGCGTTGCCCCGCCCCAGGGCATCGACCTGACGGCGGCCGAGGCCAGGCGACGAGAGGCAGAGCGGCGACAAGCGGAGCAGGTCCAGCAGATGCAGCAGGCGGGGCTCCGCGGCCCGCCGCCCAAGCCCCGCTCTTGACGGTCGAGGCCCAGCGGACGAGCACAGGCCCATGCCCGTCACTAGCGACGCCCCGAGGGTCCTATTCTACGCTCCTCGAAGCCGGGCCTTCACGGCGCTTTGGCTGCTGGAGGAGATGAACCTCGAGTACCAGCTAGAATCTTTCGATCTGAACAGCGGACGGCACAAGCAAGAGGACTTCTTGAAGATGAATCCCATGGGAAAGGTCCCGGTCCTTGTCGAGCGGGGGCGTGCCGTCTCTGAGTTGGGCGCCATTGCGCTCTACCTGACCGAGCAGCATCCCATGGCCGCCATGGCGCCGCCCCCCGACAACGAGCGCCGGCCCGACTTCCTGCGTTGGCTGTTCTTTGCCAGCGCCATCATGGAGCCCAGCTTGGGCGAGAAGTTCTTCAAGTGGGAGGTCCCCGCCCGAAGCGTTGCTTGGGGTTCCTTTCAGCAGTCGACCGACGTTCTGACCGGGGCCATCCAGCCCGGGCCCTGGCTCCTCGGCGTTCGCTTCACGGCCGCGGACGTCCTGGTCGCCTCGGGCGCACGCTTCGGCGTCCTGTTCGGCGCCTATGACAAAGAAGGACCCATCGCTGAGTACGTCGCCCGATCAACCCAGCGGCCTGCTTTCGAGCGGGCGTCAGCCATCGAGCGCGCCCAGGCCAAGAAGCTGGGCCTGGACGGCTGAACATTTCGACCCGAGGAGACCGGGACCGTCGAGTCTCCCCCGCTTGAGATCTGAGACCGTGCGAAGACGGAGTCGTACCGGCTCTCCGGTTCATGGTCTCGGACGAAAACAAGAACGCCCGGCGACGCGTGGAGCGGATAGACGAAGCGTGCGGAAACTGTGCTTCGTACTCGCAGCCACGAGCTTCCTCAGCCTCGCCTACGTTAGGCCAGCTCGAGCTTCGGACGCAGGCGGCACTATCGCTGCGGCCATATTCGGCGTCGTGGTTCTACCGAGTCTGGTCGGCGACCCCAGGACGCAAAGAAGCGTAGACCGCGGAGCGGTCGGAGTCTCACGCAGTGAGCGCAGCGAACGTAGAGGGGTGGCCTGGGCGTTGCCCAGGCCGGGACCCCAGGTCACGCGTCGTGATACATCTCGAACTCGAGCGGGTGCGGGCGCTTTCGAATGACGTCGATCTCGTTGTTCCGCTTCCAATCGAGCCAGGTCTCGATGAGGTCCTTGGTGAATACGTCGCCCTGGAGGAGGAAGTCGTGGTCGGCTTCGAGGGCGTCCATGGCCTGCTCCAAAGAGACGGGGCAGGTGGGCACGTCGGCCAGCTCTTCGGGCGAGAGCCCGTAGATGTCCTTGTCCAGCGGATCACCTGGATCGATCTTGTTCTGGATACCGTCCAGACCCGCCATCAGCATGGCCGAAAAGACCAGATAGGGGTTGGCCATCGGATCCGGGAAGCGGGCCTCCAGTCGCTTGGCCTTCGGGCTTGCGCTGGCCACGGGGATTCGAATCGAGGCGGAGCGATTGCGCGAGGAATAGGCCAAGTTGATAGGGGCTTCGAAGCCCGGCACCAGCCGCTTGTAGCTGTTGGTGGTGGGGTTGCTGAACGCGCAGATGGCCCGAGCGTGCTTCAGGATGCCCCCGATGTAGTGCATGCCCATCTCGCTGAAGCCGGCGTAGCCGTCCCCAGCGAAGAGGGGTTTGCCGCCTTTCCAGATCGACTGGTGGATGTGCATGCCCGAGCCGTTATCGTCGAACATGGGCTTCGGCATGAAGGTCGCGGTCTTTCCGTTGCGGTAAGCGACGTTCTTCACGACGTACTTCAGCCACTGGACCTTGTCCCCGCAGTCGACGAGCGGCGCAAAACGGAAGTCGATCTCGCACTGGCCGCCGGTCGCCACCTCGTGGTGCTCGCGCTCGACCTGAATGCCGACCTTCTTCATCTCCTGGGCCATCTCGATCCGGAGGTTGTGGATTTTGTCGATGGGGCTGACGGGGAAGTAGCCACCTTTGTGCCTAGGGCGGTGCCCCAGGTTGGGCATCCCGCCTGGATCGAGCTCACCCGAGTTCCAGATACCCTCGCTGGAGTCGATGGCGTAGAAGGAGGCCTGGGGATCGGACCCGAAGCGGATCTCGTCGAAGATGAAGAACTCGGGCTCTGGACCGAAGAAGGCGGTATCTCCGATGGCGGTGGACTGGAGATAGGCTTCCGCCTTCCGGGCCACGTAGCGAGGGTCACGGCTGTAGGCCTCGCGGGTGATCGGGTCGACGATATCGGCGATCAGAGAGAGCGTCGGCGCCTGGGTGATGAAAGGGTCGACGACGGCGGTCGACGCCTCGGGGATCACGAGCATGTCGGACGCGTTGATGGCCTGCCATCCCCGGACCGACGAGCCATCGAAGCCAAGACCGTCCTCGAAGATCTCTTCCTCCATCTCTTCGACGGGGATAGTGAAGTGCTGCCACAACCCGAAAAGGTCGGTGAACTTCACGTCCACCATCTGAATCCGGTTCTGCTGCGCAAAGGCGAGTACGTCCTTGGGCTTCATGGGTGACGCAGGCCGTTAGCACGCCGGCATCCACTGCGCACGGGGTCTCTGAGGGTTTTATCCGACCCTCAGCACATAAGCTCAGCCCGTCCGGGTACCGGTCGAGCACAGGCGCGGAGACCGCGTAGAGGCCGGAGCGACCCGCAGTGAGGCGAAGCCGAACGAAGTACCGGTCGGACGTGCTCAGCCCGTCCGGGTACCGGTCGAGCACAGGCGCGGAGGCCGCGTAGAGGCTGGAGCGACCCGCAGTGAGGCGAAGCCGAACGACGTACCGGTCGAGCACAGGCGCGGAGGCCGCGTAGAGGCTGAGCGACCCGCAGTGAGGCGAAGCCGAACGAAGTACCGGTCGGACGGGCTCAGCCCGTCCGGGTACCGGTTAGACCGCGCCGGGGCCTCTTTCGCCGGTCCGGATGCGAACGGCTTCGTCGACAGGACACACGAAGATCTTTCCGTCGCCGATGCGGCCGGTTCGGGCGGCGTTCTCGACTGCCTCCACCACCGCGTGGACCTGGTCGTCGTCCACCACGACCTCGACCTTCACCTTGGGAAGGAAGTCGACCACGTACTCGGCGCCTCGGTAGGTCTCGGCGTGCCCCTTCTGACGTCCGAAGCCCTTGACCTCGGTGATCGTCATCCCCTGGACACCGGCGTCGGCGAGGGCCTCGCGGACGTCGTCCAGCTTGAAGGGCTTGATGATCGCTTCGACCTTCTTCACGTCTTCCCTCCTCCCAAAGGCTCACCCGGATGCCAAGGCCTCCAAGGCCTGACCGAGTTCGTCCGCCTTGTCTTTCGCCCGAGCCCAGGCGTCGGAACCCGGTTCGCTGACGCCCTCCCAGTACAGTTTGAGCTTGGGTTCGGTTCCCGATGGTCGGACCGCCGCCCAGCTCCCGTCGTCGAAATGGTCGACGATCAACCGAGCGGGGAGCGGCCCCTCCCGATGATCGATCCGATTCACTCGCCGAAAGCCCGCCGGCCCGCTGGATTGGGCTGCCCATGCCTTGAAAGCCTCGGCCGCCCCGCCTGCCTCGGCGAAACTCCAAGTGCGAGCGCGACTCTCGAAGCCCCCGTGATCGCGGCAAAAACGTGTCCAGGACCCCCAGAGATCGCCTCTGGCGGCCAGATGGGTCTCCATGGCGAGCAGGCCGGCCGCCAGCCCGTCCTTGTCTCTCGTCAGGTCCAAGACGGCACAGCCAATGGCCTCCTCGAAGGCGAAGAGCAGCGGTCGGGGCTCGAGCTCGCGGGCGGCGCGGGCCATCCACTTGAAGCCCGTGTGGGTCCGAACCACGTCGACCCCAAATGAGTCGGCCAAAGGCTCGATGGCCCGGGTCGACACGTGGGTCGTGGCCACGAAAGCCCCGGGACGTTGACCGTGAACGGAAAGAACCCGCTGGGCCATGAGGACGCCTGCTTGGTTTCCGCTCAGAGCCCGCCAACGGCCCCGGCCGTCGGGGGCCAATATCGCCAGTCGGTCAGCGTCCGGATCATGGGCCAGGGCGAGGTCGGCGCCTTCCGCGTTCGCAAAGTCCGCGAGGGGCTCCAGGGCGCCGGGCTTCTCGGGGTTCGGATCGGGGACGGCGGAGAAATCGGGGTCAGGCCGAGACTGCGCGGGAAGGGAGAGCACCTGGACCCCCAGCTCGTCGCACAGCGCAGTAAAGGAAGGCCCTCCGACGCCCTGGAAGGGGGAGTAGGCTACGCGGAGGCCGAAGGCCTTCTTCCAGCTTCGAAGGGCGAGGACGGCGCTCCGATGACGCGCCACCAGCTCACCCTGACTCTGAACCGGCGGACCCAGCTCGATGGGACCGAGCTCTCGACGCCTGCGAATGACCTCGAGGTCGAAGGGCGCCACGATCTGAGCGCCGTCCCCCCGAAAGACCTTCAAGCCGTTGTCCTGGGCCGGGTTGTGGGAGGCCGTGACCACAAAGCCCGCTCCCGCGCCCAACCGGGGAATAGCCCAGCTGATGACCGGTGTCGGCGCTCGGTCGACGAGGTGGACGGGATGACCGCGCCCGGTCGCCACCCGCGCCACGACCTGGGCCAGCCGGTCCGAACCATGGCGAGCATCCCTTCCCACGAGCACCAGGCAGCCCGGCTGATTCAAGGCGTCCAAGACCGCCGCCGTGGTTCGGGCGACGGTACTCGGCCCGACCCGGGCCGGGCCCACCCCCAGGGGGCCCCGGATGCCGGCCGTTCCGAAGGCCAGCTCGGGACCGAAGGCCTCGACCAGAGCAACTCCGCCCCGAAGACGCAGGTCCTCCAGGGCTCGACGTTCCTCTTCGTCGACCGCCGCCACGACGGCCCTTGCGACCTTCGCCTCCAGGCTCACGGGGCCAAGGTTTCCCAGATCGCAGTCGGCGTATAGGCTGCACCGGTGAGAATTCTGGTGACGGGCGGGGCCGGCTTCATCGGCAGCCACCTGGCGGACGCGCTCCTGGACCGGGGCCACGAGGTGGTGCTGAGTGATGACCTGAGTACCGGCCGCCCGGAGAACCTACCGGCCCGAGCCGACTTCGTGGAGGGCGACTTCCGCGACCCAGCCATCGTCGAACGGCTTTTCTCCGGCCGGCACTTCGACGCCATCTGCCATCAGGGCGCCCAGACCAGCGTCTCGGTGTCGACCCGCGAACCAGTCCGAGACGCAGAGGTCAACGTTGTGGGCAGCATCCGCCTTCTGGAGGCCGCGACCGCCCACGAAGTGCCGCTCTTCATCTTCGCCAGTACCGGCGGCGCCATCTACGGTGAAGTCCCCGAAGGCACCCAGGCCAGCATCGAGACCCAGCCCGCCCCTCTTAGTCCCTACGCGTGCAGCAAGTTGGCCTTCGAGCACTATCTGCGGGCCTACGTCCAGACCCACGACATCCAGACCCGCGTCCTGCGCTACGCCAACGTCTATGGCCCCCGGCAGGACCCCCATGGGGAGGCGGGCGTCGTCGCCATCTTCTGCGGACGGATCCTGAGCAACGCGCCCATCCAGGTCAATGCGAAGAGCGCCAAGGGCGACCGGGGCTGCGTGCGCGACTACGTCTATATCGACGACGTCGTGGCTGCGAACTTGGCCGCGGTCGAGGGCCGCATGACCGCCCCCTTGATCAACGTCGGCACCGGCATTGGTACCGACACCCAGCAGTTGGCCGAGGTCCTCCTCGCCAAGGGAAAGAGCCAAGGCTCCACGAGCGAGATGGACTTTGGGGACGTCAGGGACGGTGACCTGCAGCGCTCGGTTCTCCAGCCGAGCCGCATCCCGGGCCTAGAGAGCTTCGTCGACATAGAGACGGGACTCGCGCGAACCTACGCCTGGTTCGAGGCACGGGCTGCCGCCCTGGAGAGCTGAACCCGGTCCCGAGGGGGCGGGATGCCGCAGGCCGACTCGAGAACTACGGCAGCTCCAAGTTCAGGTAGTAGGCGCGCCGTCCCCGACCCACGACGAGAGGGACGCTCGCGTCGTCGAAAGCCACGGAGGCCCCGGTCTCGAAGTCGGCTCGGGTTCTCAGCTCGCGACCATACATGCCCAAGAGAAGGTCTCCGTCTTGGATACCGGCTCGAGCCGCCGCGCCCCCTGGGCGAACGTCCACCATCTGCAAGACCCTTCGGCGACCTCCGTTTACGTCCCGCACGTCGAAACCAAGACGCTCGATCCCCATCTGGACCGCATCGGCTCGCTTCAGCTCCGTCGGTGACAGCTCAACCTTCCGACGTTGACCCTCCCGCTCGAAGACGATGCGGACGCGCTGGCCCGCCACCCAAGAGGCCTCGAGCCGGCGCCAAGCTTGGGGACTTCGGACCTCCTGACCGGAAGCGTCAAGCAGACGGTCCCCAGTCTGAAGTCCTGCCCGCTGGCCAGGAGACCCGAACCGCACGGACACCACCCGAGCGCCAGGCCGAGAGTCTGGACCGACACGCAGGCCCGTGAAGACCGGTCGAACTTCGCCGTAGCGCAAGACCTCTTGCACCACCGCCTTGACCTTGTCGACGGGGATTGCAAAGCCTATGCCGTTGGCCTCGCCGTAGATGGCGGTGTTGATGCCTATAAGCTCGCCGTGGGCGTTGAGAAGCGCACCTCCCGAGTTGCCGGGGTTGATGGCGGCGTCGGTCTGGATGAAGTCTTCGTAGGACCGGCCCTCCGCCTCGATGGAGCGGTGGAGGGCCGAGATCACCCCTGCCGTGACTGAATTGGACAGTCCAAAAGGATTCCCGATTGCCACCGCCGTCTCACCCGGCATCAGGTCCGTCGCGGTTCCGAGAGCAACGCTCGGCAGGTCGCGGGCATCCCGAATCCTCAGGACGGCCAAGTCGAACTCTCGATCCGCGCCCACGACATCAGCCTCGAAGGCCCGACGATCCGAGAAGCTGACGGTGATCTCGCTCGCCCGAGCCACGACATGTTCGTTCGTGACCACCAGACCCGACGCATCGATGACCACACCGGAGCCCAGACTTTGGCGCTCGGGCCGGGGGCTTCGACCAAAAAAACGCTCCCAAGCATCGCTGCGCTGACGACCAAAAGGGTTGGTGGCCGCCGCACTGCGCCCGGTGGCGATGTTGACCACGGCTGGCCCCGCTCGCTCGACGACCTCCACGATCGGGGTCCGTCGATCGGGCAGAAGTGCCTGGGCTTGGACGAGGTTGCTCGTCGTCCAAACGACGAGCCCAAGAACACCGGAGAAGAGTGGTCTCATTCTTCGTAGGCGCGGTCCGCGGCGTCCTGAAGAAAGGCGACGATGTCGATGAGCTCGCGAACGGTGAGAGCTCGGGTGAAGTCGCCCATCCTCGAGCGTCCGTCGACGGTGACGGAGGCCGACCTGTGACGCTCGGCAATGTGAAGGTCGGGGTTCACGATGGCCCGGAACAGGTAGGTTCGGTCATAGCGAGACGGCTGTCGGCGCCCAAAGACCACCGGCACTGGGGGCTGGATGGTCGGCGCAGGCAGCCCGCTGCCTTCGACGAGATGACAGGTGACGCAGCCCGCATTTCGAAAAGCCTCACGGCCAGCCTGGGCGTCACCATCGGGCCATTCGAGCCGAGGATCGGCCGCGGGCCGATGGGCCGCGCATGCCCCCAGAAGGCACAGCAATAAGGCGGAGCGCATGCTCCTGGAAATGGTCTCCTTGGCCCTGCGGGTCAACCAGGCGCGGTCGTTGCCCCCCCGACTCATCCGACGGTGTTGTCGACCACTATCGATTCGTCGGGGCTGGTTCTTCGTCAGCCTGCCTCCCGCGACCTGCAGAAGAAGCGCGAACGCCGTCGCTTCGAAGTCGGCATCCGCCTCGAGAAGAGCTCGGCGCGCTCTGGGACTCCTTCGCCTGGGCCTCATCGCCCTGACCTGCCAGTCCCTAGAGTGTCGCCTCATGGATGGACCGGGCGGAAGAGACGAGCGCTCCAAGGGGCGTGTTGAGCTCGCGGGTCACCCCGGTCACGAGACCCTGATGGCCACCGCGGAGACGACCGGGCTCGCTCTCCGACTTCACCGTGACGGGCGAGAGAAAACTCGGAGCGAGTTCGGAATCGCAGGCGTTCAAGGAAAGATTGCTCATACCCAGACCCAGGACGGCAGCTTCAAGCGCATCATCGACCCAAAGAGAGTTCGAGCCCCAGCCGAGTCGAGAAGTCGTCTTGGAAAACGGGAGCTTCACCCGAAGCGCTTGGGCGGACGCCCTGCGGATTGACCTTGTAGATGTGCTCGAGCGTCACGACCAGGTCGAGGACGGACGTAACCTCGACGTCTAGGTCGAACATTCTGCCTTCCGTCGGCAAGAGGAGCGTCCGAAGACCAGGAGGGTCAGCGGACCGACTTGGCCAGGCGGAAGCCCAGACCCGTGTTCACGAAGTCCATCTGAGTGACGTGGCGGAAAGCGACGCGGCAGAACAGGCCGGTGTCGTGCCAGCAGCCGCCCCGCATGACAGGACGAGTCTCCCCGTCGACTTGACCCCAACAGAGCTCTCGGATGCCGCCCGCCATGTCTCGGGCGCCGTACACTGAACAGTCGATGGGGAAGGCGCCGACCGGCTCGGGTTCAGGATAGGGCGCCGCTCGGGAGTCCTTCATCTTGCAGAAGTTGGGATCGAACTCGTCCCCCCAAGGGAAGAAGCGACCATCCACACCACGGGCCGCTTTCTCCCACTCGATTTCGGTGGGGAGCCGGACGTCCAGGCCCTGCGTCTCGCGCGTCCATTCGATGTAGGCCAACGCGTCTTCGGCGCTGATGCCGTTGACCGGCAGGTCGCCCGTCCACTTGTGGCCGCCCGGGCTAGTCTCGGGCAGCTCGAAGCAAGATCGCTCTTCACTCCAGTGCCAGTAGAAGCCTTCGTGGGCCCGCGCCCTCGGCACGTGGCTCTTGGCGCGCTCGAGGTCACGCTCGGCCAGGCCGTTGAGAAAGCTGACGTAGGCATCGCAAGTAACTGGAAAGCGAGCGATGGCGAATTCCGGCACGTCCACCACCTGTCGGTCCAAAGAGCCGTGGGCCACGCTGTCCCCGCCGATGATGGCGGCACCCTCGGGGACGTGAACGAAGCCGGGTCCAATTTCCTCCTGGGTTCGCGGCTGCAAGACCAGCTTGGTCGACTGGGTCCGGCCCATGAGGATGGGGACCACGCCCGGCGGATGACTCGCCGAGCGGTGGGTCAGCAGGTAGGAGCCGGGCGACAGCTCGGCCGGACCAGTCGGCGTCGGACCGAGGGAGATCGGCTCCCCAGGCTGGAGCACACGCTGCACGGGCTGGAGCGCCGCAACCTCGATCTCCACCTTGGGTCCCCGACTGGTCACTTCGATGGTGCCCCTGCCCTCCAGGAGCGCCTCCCAAGCGCCATCGTCGTAGCGAGCGACCAATCGCCGAAAGTAGCGAAGGGCATCGGCGTCTCGTGAGCGTTCGGCCTCGCAGAATCGGGAGAAGTACAAGGAAGCCAGCGCGTTTCTCGCTTCCCGGTCGTCACTCACTTCGCCCAAGGCCCGAAGGAAAGCGGCCTCCGCCTCTTCGAAGGCGCCGACGGCCTCCACCTTCAGCTCACTCACCCGGTCTTCCAAACCCCAAATCTTCTGCTTCTCAGCCAAGCCTGCCCAGGGCGGCACTTCTTTGCGCAGCCGCTTGGCCTCGGTCTCGGCCTGCTGAAGCTGAAGCTTCAAGACCTTCCATCGGTCGGCAGCGGCTCGCCCTTCTCGCAGGCGAGCCTGCAGCTCTCTCACCCGTCGCTCACGCTCCCGAGCGCCCTCGAGGATTCGGCCCAGGTCGTCGGCGAGATCTTTGGCACTGGGTCGGTCTTCGGGTCTCAGGGCCATGGCGGCGATGCAGAGTTCGTCCAGCTCTTCGGGAATGGACAGCTCCGGTCGCTTGGACCGAGGCGAAACAAAGTTGCCTTCCCGGACCTGCATGACGGTCGGCACGAAGCCGCGATCCTCGAAGGCCGGCTCCAGGGTCAGGATCTCGTAGAGAACGACGCCGAGTCCGTAGACGTCCGACCGGTCGGAGACGAGGCGGGGGTCCCCCTCCGTGGCTTCGGGCGACATGTACTGGGGTGTCCCGGTGATGGTCCCAGATGCCGTCTCGGTGGCCGATCGCGCCTCGACGCTCGGTTCCTCGGCCGGCGGGCTCTCCTCCGTTACGCCGAGCACCTTGGCCAGGCCCCAGTCGATGAGGATGGCCTCACCGAAGCGACCGACCATGATGTTGGCTGGCTTGATGTCCCGATGCACGACACCCCGGGAGTGAGCGAAGGCGACGGCATAGGCGATCTGTTGGAAGATGGTGAGGAGTCGAACCCGGGCGAACTCGTCCTGGGTCGACTCGTCCTCCCGCCTCAGGGCGCGAAGGATGTCGGCCAGAGTCCGACCTGTGAGCTTCTTCATGACGTAGAAGAGCTCGCCCGAAGGAAGGCGCCCCACGTCGTGGACCGGAATGATGGAGGGATGCTCGAGCTGACCCGTGGCCTGGACCTCGGTCCAGAAGCGACGATGGGCGAGGTGGGCCGCGTCTTGAGGAGGCAGCAGGACCTTGAGAGCGACCTCCCGCCCGATGGCCTCGTCGAAGGCTTCGACCACCCGTCCCATGCCGCCTCGGCCAAGTTCCCGGCGAATCTTGAAGCGGGCGGCCCCATACTCAGGCTCGCTCAGCTCGACGGCCGGCGGGCTTGAGTCGGTCTCGTCCACACCCTCGGCATCGAGCTCCACCGAACCCTCGTCCATGTCGGGTAGCCGGGCCCCGGGCCGGGTCGGCTCCAGATCGCTGGTCCCTTCGGCCGCGGCCCCGCCCCACAGCGGCGCCTCCCGACCCAGAGGCGGAATGTCGAACAAGGTATCGCCATCCCGCAGCTCCGAAGGCGAGCCGTCCGACCATGGGGTTTCGACGGATACAGACGACGAGGGTCGGACCCGGCGGATGGAGGGCGCCTCCCGGCTTCGGGCCTGTTCGGCCAAGGCCTCGACGGTATCCGCGTCCAGGGCCCCCCGCAGGACCAGCGTCTGCTCGAGGCTCTTGGGGGACTGCTCCGCCTCGTCGATGGCCTGACGAAGCTCATCGTAAGACAGGGCCTCTTCGACCAGCAGATAGGCGGCCAGCGCCCGGTCTTCCGGCCCCAGTCCCATCCCTGGGGAATTAGTGTGATGGAGTTAACTCCCTGGCAACCGGGGCCCGCCCTCCGTGGCCTTCGAAGAGCCCGAAGTAGGGTCGCTTTTTCCCGCTTGCCCCTAGGGCAAGGGCTGAGCTAGCGCCCGGCTTCGGTCCTCCGATGAGCGAGTTTCAGCCCCTAGTCCTGGTCGTGGCCCTTGGCGCCGTCATCGCCGCCTTCTTCTTCTGGCGAAAGTCTCAGGCTATGGAGTCGGACCTCACCGACGCTCGGGGTGCGGCCGAGCAGGCCGACAAGGCCAAAAAGGAAGCCTTGGCGGAGACCAAGCGAAAGGCTGAGGAGCTGGACAAGGCCCGGAACCAAGCCCGGGAGTCGAAGAACAAGCTCGAGCGACTAAAGAAGGAGCGTCACGAGGCCAAGCAACAGGCTGCGCCCAAGGCCCAAGAAGACTTGCCCCAGGATCCGGGCGGGGCCTCGGCGGTGCGCATCGCCGACTCGGCCCTGGAAGCCTCCTTTCGAGAAAAGCGGACGGCCTACGAAAAGCGGATCGACGATCTGAAGAAGAGGGTGTCGGACCTGCAGGACAAGGAGCAGAAGCGCAAGGCGGAGACGGAGCGGGCCGCCCAGCGGCTCATGGCCCAAGCGGGCGCCGAAGAGGACGAGCTGTCGTCTGGGCCCGTCTCAGCGGAAGCTTCGGTCGAAGCGCTGACGCAACAGCTCCAGGCGCTTCAACGAGCCGCCACCCAACGTGAACGAGAGCTCTCAAGGTCCTTGAAGAAGGCCGAGAGCGACGCCCGCGCGGCTTCGCGCCGAGCATCCGGCCACCAGGCCAACTATCAGGTCATCAAGGGCCAGCTCGAAATGGTCGAAGACCGCCTCGCCGAGGTCCGTCGAAAGTACGAGGGTGCCAAGCGCCCGAGCGAGCTTCGGAATCTCCCCGAAGCGGAGGGCGAAGCGCCCGCCACGGAGCCGACGACGGCGGAGCCGGTGGCGGCGACCGAAGCCGAACCCTGAGAGCGAGCCGAAGCTGCAGACGCAAAGGTCTGTCCGGGCGCCTGTCGACCCTCAGGAGACGGGGCGGAAACGACGGCGGATGTTGCCGATGTGCCGAACGAAGATGAGGACAGCCATGGCGCTTGCAAGCGCGCGCTCGCCCGAACTGTGGGGCAGCCACCAGACGTAGCCAACCAGGGTCGCCGCAGCGAGAAGGGAGCCAAAGCCCACCGCCCGCACTATCAGCAAACCCGCCAAGAAGGCGACGGTGGCCGCACCCAAGGCGGCCGGCGCCAAGACAGCAAAGACGCCCGCCGAAGTGGCGACGCCCTTTCCCCCTCGAAACCCGAGAAAGGGCGAGAAGACATGGCCGACGATCGCCGCGCCGCCGACAGCCGGGGCCCAAGCGGGCGCAGACTCCAAAGCCAACCAGCACGGAATCGCACCTTTGGCCGCGTCCAGGATCAGAACAAGGATGCCCCAAGCTCGGCCCACGACACGTCCCACGTTCGTAGCGCCGGTGTTTCCGCTCCCCGACTCCTGAATGTCGTGCCCGAGGGCCCTCGCAATCATGACCCCGAAGGGGAGACCGCCGGCCAAGTAGGCACCGACGACGAGGACGTACACCGGGAGCACCCCAGGATCGCTACGCCAGCAGGACGATCGGGAACAGACCGAGAATCCCCAAAGTGACGGCCAGGCAGGCCCCCGCCTCGAGGCGGGTCAGACCGCCACGCACGCGAAGCGCGACGACCAGGGCCCGAACGACCCCGGCCAGGCCCAGCAGCGGGCCGATGATGGGGAGCAAACCCAGGAGCATGGGGGTCGAGGCGAAGGCAATGAGCCGTAGGACGGACCTGGACCGAATGCGCCGAGCCCCGAAAGAGCTCCCGAGGGCGAAACTCATCCCGCCGAGGAAGGCCATGCCGAGGGCGACGAGGAAGGCCATCCCCAAGGTCAGCTCCAGCAAGACCAGCGGGGCCGAGATCGTGCTTCCGCTGGATACGGCGAGCAGGGTGCCGATGAGGCCGTGGACGAGCGCCGTTCCCAGCGCCCCGACCAGGGGGATCCAGCCTGCACCGTCCGGCTGATCGAGGGCGACCCGGCCGAAGAAAGGCCCGGGGCTTCGCATGACCTCCTTGAAGGTCATGAGCCAGCGCTGCCCAGGAGAGAGAAAGAGGTCGTCCCAGGGCACAGGCGGCAAAGGGACGAAGACCGGCTGACGGGGGTCGCGAGTGCGGGTGGAGGCGGGCGCGGTCATTTCTCCAGGCTCGACCTTATCATCGGCCAGCCTCGGACCTTCTGGAGGCGGCGACCCAAAAACGCAGGCGGGACATCATTCCCGGCCGAAGAGCGACAGCTGTTCGCCCGTACGAGGACTCAGGCCGCTTACCGATACGCCGAGGAGTCGGACGGGTCGACGGCCGGCCTCGGTATCCTCCAAGAGCCGAAGCGCCAGACGCGTGATCTCTGCCTCATCGCTGACGTGGGCCTGGGTCCGAGAACGGGTCACGGTCTTGAAGTTGGCATAGCGGACCTTGAGCACAACGGTTCGCCCCTCCAAGCGCCGCTTGTGAAGAGCTGCGGCAACCTCCTGGGCCAAGCGCCGGATCACCGCCTCAATTTCGTCTCGTTGGCGCAGGTCCTTCGGGAAGGTCCGTTCGGCGCCCCGGCTCTTCGGAGCTCGATCGGGCACGACCGGCCTGTCGTCCTGTCCATGGGCCAGCTCCAAGAGGCCCGCCCCGTGGCGACCGAAGAGCTTGACCATCCCTTCGCCGCGGTCCCGAACGTCTCCGATGGTCTTTAGGCCGGCCTCTTCCAGGCGCTGCGCCGTCTTGGGTCCCACGCCCCAAAGTCGACGCACCGGCAGCTCAGTGAGTAGCTCCCGGACTTCGGAGGGCCGAACGACCACCAAGCCGTCGGGCTTATCCAGGTCGCTGGCCAGCTTGGCCACGAACTTGTTCGGCCCCACTCCGGCCGAAGCCGTCAGTCCGGTCTGCTCTCGAATCTGCCGCTTCAGCCGTCGAGCGATGCGCTCTGGCGCCTCGGACCGCTCGCTCACGTCGAGAAAGGCCTCGTCAAGGGAGAGGGGCTCGACGAGGTCCGTCACCTCTAGGAACAGCCGGCGGATGACCTTGCTGACCTCGGCGTACTTGGCGAAGTCAGGGGGAACGAAGACCGCTTCCGGGCATAGTCGGGCCGCCCGAGCGCAGGGCATGGCCGAACGTATTCCGTAGCCCCGGGCCTCGTAGGACGCCGCCGCTACCACGCCACGGCCCTCCGGTCGACCGCCGACCACCACTGGGCGCCCCTTCAGCTCCGGCCGGTCCCTCTGCTCCACCGACGCATAGAACGCGTCCATGTCCACGTGGATGATGGCCCGCTTGGACACGGCCAGACAGGAAAGGCTCTTGCTTCGCAAAGCAAGATGACCGAGCCGTGGAACGTGGCGTCGACGAAGAACTCAACCACCCTGACGCAACACATCCTCAGGAAGCAGACGCTCCATCCGGACGCCCGGGGTCAGCTGAGCGCCCTCCTGACCCAGATTGGCGTGGCCGGGAAACTGATTCAGGCCCAAGTCCGCCGGGCCGGATTGATAGAAATCTGGGGCAAGACCGGAGATACCAACGTTCAAGGTGAGTCGGTGCAGATCCTCGATCGGCTGGCCCAAGACGACCTCGTCGACGTACTTGGGCGCTCGGGCTGTGTGGCTGCGATGGCCTCCGAGGAGGAGCACGACATCATCGAGGTCCGACCCGACGACGCCGGCGACTACGTCGTCCTCTTCGACCCTCTCGACGGCTCTTCCAACATCGACTGCAACGTCAGCATTGGGACCATCTTCTCCATCTATCGTCGCAAGGATCCGAACGAGGTGTTCCGGACCGACGTCCTCCGTCCGGGCCGGGAGCAGGTGGCGGCAGGCTACATCGTCTATGGATCTTCAACCGTGCTGGTCTACTCCGACGGGAGCGGGGTCGACTGCTTCACCCTCGACCCCGGGGCGGGGGAGTACTTCCTGACCCGAGCCAGAATCCGGATGCCGGAGAAGACTTCGGTCCTCTCTTTCAACGACTGCAATCGCCCCTACTGGCCGGCCTGGGTCCAACCGCTGATCGACGAGGTGATTGGACGCAACGACGCCAACAAGCGAAGGGTGAGCGGCCGACACATCGGCTCTCTTGTCGCCGACTTCCACCGAAACCTCATCTACGGAGGCCTGTATCTGTATCCGGCCGACAGCCGGACGCCGAACGGAAAGCTCCGGGTGCTCTACGAGTGCAACCCCCTCGCCTTCATCGCCGAGGCGGCCGGGGGCGCTGCCTCGGACGGGACCCAACGGATCCTCGACATCGAACCGAAGGGCCTGCACGACCGGACCGGCCTCATCATCGGCCCCAAGGCCGACGTCGAGCTGGCCGAACGCCTGGTTCGGCAGGCTCGTGCTTGAGCTAGGGGTCCCACCGAGGAGCGAAGCCGAGCTCATGGCCCGGGCCGATGCCTTGGCCTCGATGCCCCTGAGCGTCCTGGCGGATCTGCTGGGTCGGCGGCTCCCGCGAGACACGACCCGAGACAAAGGCTTCGTGGGCACCCTTGTGGAGCAGGCCTTGGGCGCCACGGCCGAGAACCGCTCGGTGCCCGACTTCGAACGCCTGGGCGTGGAGCTGAAGACCGTTCCCGTACAGGCCGAGCGTCCCAAGGAATCCACGTTCGTTTGCACGGCCACGCCGAGAGAAGCGGAAACCCGAAGCTGGGCCGACTCCGCCCTACACCACAAGACACGTCGAATCCTGTGGGTCCCAGTGGAAGCCGACCCGCAGCTTCCGCTCGGCGTGAGGCGACTGGGGGCCCCCCTTCTTTGGAGCCCCAGCGCTGAGCAGGATCAGCAGATTGAGGAGGACTGGACCCAACTGGCCAAGGGTTCCTGGCAACAGCTCAGCGCTAGGGAAGGGGTACTCGTTCAGCTACGCCCCAAAGCGGCCCACGGCCGGATCCGGCGGGCCGACGACGAAGTACCTCGCGCTTGGTACTTCCGTCGGCGCTTCGTGATGGCCCTGTTCGAGGCGGCCTTCCTGGAGCACAGTCCCGAGCCGTGACCTGACGTCAGCCTCGTGTTTTCATAGGGCTGGATGTCTTCGCGTCGCGTCGTCCTCAAGGTCCGAGCAGAAGCGGGCTGCCCTCTCTTTCAGGCCGGGGACCACATGGTGCTGGACCTGCCGGGCGTCGACGTCGGCGCCTCGGCCGGAATCTGCGCCCTCACGATCGGAAAGTTCTTGTCCGAAACGGACGCCGGCGCCTGCGAGTCCACGCTGTCTCCCTTGGCGAAAGGTGAGTTCCGCTGCCCCCGGGCCAAGATGCCCGTCATCTTCGACGTCGAAGCCGTACCTGAGAAGAACGAGCCCGACATCAGAGTAAGCAACCTGCGGGAGGACATTCCCGCCGCCGTGAAGCACCTGCGCAGCATCCCCATTTTTCGAGCTCTCCCCGCCACCTTCCTTGCCCAGTTGGCCCACCGCATTCGCGTCGAGGAGTACGGCATGGGTCAGACCGTCCTTCAGAAAGGCCACTTGGCCCCCGCGTTCTTCGTGGTCGTCTCCGGTAGCGCCGAGGTGGTCGCCTTTGCCGAAGAGGAAGTCTCGGCCGTGGTCCGGGCCCTGAAGGAGAAGGACTGCTTCGGCGAGATGTCGCTACTCACCGGTGCGCCCGCGGCCGCCAGCGTCATCTCTACTTCTGATCTCCGGGTCTATTCCATCTCCAAGGAAGACTTCGACCAGATGCTGCGCGAAAACCCATTCATGGCCAGCCGATTCACCCGGCTGATGGCTTCCCGACTGCTCGCCGCCAACTTCCTCCTCGTGAAGGAAGGATCAAAGTCCTTCTCGGGCAAGCTGTCGGTCATGAGTCTGCCGACCGTGGTCCAGGTCCTGAGCGAATCGAGCCGTTCTGGAACCCTGATCATGGAGACTTACGACGGCAAGAAGGGGAAGATCGGCTTCTCGGAGGGGCGCATCTACGAATCGAGCGTTGGCGCCTTGGAAGGAGAAGAGGCCTTCTATGAGCTGCTGCGCTGGCGAAACGGAGACTTCTGGCTCGACCCGCGGGCCGTGCCGGCCGAGGACCTCATCAAGACCGGTGTGATGGGCCTGATGCTGGAGGGGATGCGCCGCATGGACGAGTCCGCCCGCGCCGGTCTCGGCGCCATGTCGTGAAACCGCCTCGCTTGAAGCTCGCTCGGCGACCAACCCCCCTCGAACCCTTCCCCCTGGACGGCGAACGGACCGTACTGATCAAGCGGGACGACCTCACCGGCGTCGGGCTGAGCGGCAACAAAGTGCGCAAACTCGACTACCTGCTGGCCGAGGCCCAGGGTGTGCGCCGGGTCGTGACTTGTGGAGGCGTCAACTCTAATCACGCTCGAGCCACCGCCATCGCTTGCGCTCAACTCGGCCTGAAGTGTCGGCTCGTCCTTCGGGGAGAAGACCGAAGGCCGCCCACCGGCAACCTTCTCCTCAGCCGCTACGTCGGGGCCGACGTTCGCTTCATCAGCCCCGACGAGTGGAAGAACGTCGACGCCATCATGGCGGAAGAGGCAGGCGAGGATGCCTACGTCATTCCCGAAGGGGGTTCCAATGGTCTGGGATGCCTTGGCTACGTCGACGCGGCCGTGGAGATACTCGATGTGCTGGGGACGCGGCTGAGCCGCGTGGTCCACGCCGTGGGGAGTGGCGGCACGACGGCCGGCCTGGCCCTGGGCATGGCCAGGGCCAGAAGAGACGACGTCGAGGTGCTGGGTGTCTGCGTATGCGACGATGCGGCCTACTTCGACCGACGCATTCGCACCATCCTGGACGACGCCCTGAGCCGAGGCTTGGCCACCGAAGCCGAAGTGAAGGCGGCTCGCTGGCGCATCGAAGAGAACTTCGTGGGACCGGGCTATGCCCAGACCGACGAGACGGCCATGGTCGAGCTACGCGGGCTGGCCCGGCGGGGGCTGATCTTGGACCCGGTCTACTCGGGCAAGGCTTTCCGCGCCCTGTCCACTTTGCCGGGCGTCGAGGGCGACACCGTCTTCATCCACACGGGCGGCATCTTCGAGCTGTTCGCCTTTGCCGACCGAATCGAAGGGTCCTCATAGCGAAGGCGTCAAGGCCGTGAGAAGGGCATCGAGACTGGTCTTGCCCCAGGCAAAGCCTCGCTGACCCTTTAGACCGGGCACCCGACGCAGATCGATGCCCTTCGGTCCTTCGTCGTGAAAAGTAGCGACGGTGAAATGACCCTTCTCGTCGATGGCCGCGACCCGAGCCCGCTTCTCCATTTCACGAAGCAGGAACTTCTTGTCCGACTTTTCGACGTTCTTATTCAGCTCCAGGAGAAGAAGCTCGGGATGGGGCCGAGTCAGCCCTTCGAAGTAGGTGTCACGTAGCCGCTCTTGCCGCTGGACCTGGCCTTGGGCCAGCCCCTCCAGCTGGTCGCGCAGAGCCGGCGGCTCCTTTCCGTCCACCAGGCTTCGAACGATGGAGAAAAGCAGATCGATGTACTGGGCGCTTCGTAGTCGCACGGAAGCTTCGTCCATGGCCCACGCCAGTCGACGGCCGCGCTCGGACACCTCGAAGCCGTGTCCAGGCGCATCGGCCCAACGGGCGTCCTCGTCCGCCTCTTCGTAGGGAGGATGGCCCTTCAGCAGGAACTTGGCCGCCGCAACGCAGCCGTCGAAGTCGGCGTGGGCCCATAGATGCTCGACCGGCTGGGCGCGCTCACAGATCTCCAGGTCCACGAGCTGAGGACAGGCTCTGGCCACGACCTTGGGAACGAGACGAAAGCGTGGATCGTCCTGGTAGCGGGGCCAAACTTCGTGATCGTGATGATCGATCCACATCGAGAGGCGATCGCCCATGGCCTCGATGAAGGGCTGCGTGACCCGCTGGAAGGCATCGCCGTTCGCGAAAGCGAGGTCAACCAGGGCGATGCGCCCCTTCTCGGGTAGTTCGGGGAGTTCCTGGGGACGGGCGACGAACCGCAGCTTCACTGCCGCTAGGTTCGCCTGACGGGCGGCGATTGAGAAGCAGAGCTTGTCTTCTGAGGTCTGGGCGCTTCAGATCACGGAATGGTGAAGTGGCTGCGATTGGTCGGGATCAGCGTGGGTTTGATTCTCGGTGTCCTCGTCATCCTCTTCCTGGCCTACTTCTTGCCGTCGGCCAAGAAGGTCGTGATCACCGGGACCGAGGTCAAACGAATGGACGTGCGCCCGACGCCCGAAGCTGGTTCAGCGACCCGAGACGTTCGCTACATCGTGACGCGAACCTTGGAAGGCAACACCTTGGTCTTTCGAAACGAAGACACAGGCTGGGGCTGGCCGCCCTACTTCAAGTTCGATAGCGGCGACTTGATGGGGGAGGCCGTCAACCTGAAGGGCGAACAAGCGGATGCCGTGGTCTTGATCCGCTACTACGGCTGGCGCTTCAGCTTCCTGGACCAGTACCCAAACGTCCTCTCATTGCGACTGGTGGCCCCTGACCACGTCTACGTGCCGAGGGTCGCCATATCGGTCCTGGTCGTCCTTCTCGGCTTGGGCGCTTATCTCGCTTTCGTTCTCTGGCGGGCCCGACGGCGGTGGCGCGCCAAACGAGCGGCCAAGAAGGCTGCGGAAAGCTAGGGGTGTCCTAGGAAAACAACCCCTCGATGCTGAGGTATCGCTCGCCGGTATCGTAGGCGTAGGTGAGGATTCGAGACCCAGCCGGATAGTCGTGCTGTACCTTAGCGACGGCGGCCAAAGAGGCGCCAGTCGAGATGCCGCACAGGATGCCCTCGGTCTTGGCCAAGCGAGCCGTCATGTCGAATGCGTCTTCTTCGGTCACGGTGATGGCCCCATCGAGGACGGTGCGGTCGAGAATCTTGGGAAAGAAACCCGGCCCGATGCCCTGAAGCCGGTGAGGCTGGGCCTCTCGCCCGGACAGCACCGCAGCCCGCTCCGGCTCCACCGCCCAGACCTGCGTCTTTGGCCAACGGTCCTTGAGTACGCGACCGACACCGGTGATATGTCCGCCAGTGCCGACGCCGGTGATGAGCGCGGTGACGCCGTTGGGAAAGTCATCGACGACTTCCGACGCCGATGCCTCTACGTGGACGTCGACGTTGGCCGAGTTTTCGAACTGGGAAGGCATCCAGGCCGGGGCCAGCTCTTTTAGGAGTCGATGCGCCCGGTCGATGGCGCCCTGCATTCCGTGCTCTCGTCGGGTCAGGTGAAAGTTGGCGCCGTAGGCGGCCATCAGTCGGCGCCGCTCGGTGGACATGGATTCGGGCATGACGAGGACAAGTCGATAGCCTTTCACCGCCGCCACCATCGCAAGGCCAATGCCCGTGTTGCCGGAGGTCGGCTCGACGATGGTGGTGCCCGGCTTCAGGGAGCCCTCTGACTCGGCCCGCTCGACCATGGCTTTGGCAATTCTGTCTTTGATGCTGCCGCCGGGGTTGGCCGACTCGAGCTTCATCCAAACCTCGATGTCGGGTCGAAAGAGCCGGCGGATTCGTACGTGGGGCGTCGCTCCGACTCCGTCCAATATGTGGTCATATCTCATGTGGGCACCTCTCAGATGTGAAACTCGAGCCCGTCGTCGGGCTCTTCGGAGTGGCGGATACGGACCGTGCTGCGGTGATAGACCACCGAGCGAGGCGGGACCGACTCGGTGAGCCAGACGTTGCCGCCGATGACGGCCCCATCGCCGATGTGCGTATCGCCTCCTAGCACGGTCGCGTTAGCGTATAGCACCACGTCATCGCCGATGGTCGGATGGCGCTTCCCGGAAGCCTTGGCCGTGTCCACGCTCAGAGCGCCCAAGGTGACGCCCTGATAGATCTTCACACGGTCGCCGATCTCGGTGGTCTGTCCAATTACGACACCGGTCCCGTGGTCCAAGAAGAAGGGACAGCCGATCCGGGCGCCGGGGTGGATGTCGACGCCGGTCCGCTCATGGGCATACTCGCTCACCAGACGGGGAAGGGTGGGCACCTTCATCTGCCACAGCATGTGGGCGACCCTGTGGGCTGCGATGGCGTAAAAGCCGGGATAGGCGAGGATGACCTCATCCAAGTTGTTGGCGGCCGGGTCGCCAGCACGGATAATCTCGGCGTCCTCGGCCAGGCAGCGACTTATCTGGACCAGCCCCTCGAAGAAGTTCTGGCAAAGGGCTTCTTCGTCCTGTCGTCCGATGCCAGTGAGCAGCTGGAGCAGGTCGGCCTCCAAGCGGATGGCGTCGGATCGAAAGCGGGATTGGCAGTCCTCGGGGTGGCCCCCGGAGATCAGGAGCGAGAAGGTGTCGTCCAGGAACTGGGCTGCCTGCTCACGCCGGATGCCGATGCGACTGAGCCGAGGCCGAGCTTCGGCGAGCCGCTTCAGGGTGGCGTCGTCCATGTTGCATTGGCGCCAATTCGGCGCCTCTCTGACAACGAGGAACGCCCCCCCCGTCTCGGGACACCCCCGAGCCGTTGCTCCCCTCCGTCCGGTCACCTAAGCAAGAGGAGTCGTGGAGCAGGGATTTCAGCGGGACTACCACAGCAGCGAGCGCAGCCACTGGTGGAGCGTCGCCCGCAGGGACATGGTGCTCCGTCTGCTCCATCGCTACGACATCGGAGGTGGCACGCGGGTCATGGACGTCGGTTGCTCCAGCGGTCGGTTGGTCGCCGCCCTGGAGGCCGAGGGAGTCGAAGCCCATGGGGTGGACGTCTCCCAGGCTGCGGTCGATGCGTGCCACGCCGACGGCCTTTATCGCATCCGGCTGCGTCCCGCTGACGACATCGACGCGCCCGACGACCACTTCGACGCGGTGATCGCTTCCGACGTTCTCGAGCACCTGGACGACGACGTGGCGGCGCTGCGAGAGTGGCATCGGATCCTCCGACCCGGCGGCCGACTCTTCGCCTTCGTTCCAGCCCACATGATGCTGTGGAGTGAGCACGACGAGATCAATCACCATCGCCGTCGCTACAGCCGAGACAGGCTGAGCGACGCCTTCGCCGCCGTCCCTGGACTGCGCGTGGAGCGTCTTTCGGGGTGGAACGGACTTCTGCTCCCGCCGGTGGCGGCGGTCCGAACCCTGCAGCGTTTCGCGGGCAACGAGCGCCGAGAGCACGACTTCAAGCCGACCCACCCTTGGGTGAACCGGGCCCTGACCGCCCTTCTCAGAGCCGAGAACCGCTACTTGACGCGGCGCGATGCGCCCACCGGGGTCAGCCTGTTCGCCGTCGCCCGAAAGGAACGAGCGCACTGAGACCCGACCTTGGCCTTCGAGCTTCGAAGGGGTTAGGGCCCCTTCATGACCAAACTGACCGAGATCGAGACCATCGGACCCGTATGCGCCGGCAAGCTGGAAGGAGCTGGGGTCAAGAACGTCGAGCAGCTCTTGGAAACAGGCGCCAGCCGAAGCGGCCGGGCTAAGCTGGCCCAAGCCTGCGGCATGGGCGAGTCCAGGATCCTGCGTTGGGTCAACATGGCCGATCTGATGCGCATCAACGGCGTCGGAGAGGAGTATTCGGACCTGCTGGAGGCGGCCGGGGTGGATACGGTCAAAGAGCTGCGAACCCGGAACGCCGAGAACCTCTTCGCCAAGATCAAGGAGGTGAACGACGCCAAAAACCTCGTTCGTCAGACGCCAACCCAAAGCAGCGTCACGAGCTGGATCGACCAGGCGAAGAACCTCGAGGACAAGATTAGCCACTGAGCCCATCAGTTCGTCAGGGTTACCTCGATACCCTGGTCAGAATCTGGGCGGTCCTCGGGGGGCCACACTCCTGAAGGACCTACGGCGTCCGATTCGGGGCTCGGGACTATGGACGTCGATCTATTCGATGCGCCGCCGTCCGACGGCGACGACACTATTCTATTCCTAGAAGACGAAGCCCCGAGCATCAAGGCTCGGCCTCGAGACCGACTCGGATGAGGTTCCTTCCGCCACGGTTCTGCATCTGGCCGGTCGTCAGCAGACCCTATGCCAGCGGATCCTGAAGGACCTCCTGGCCGAGCTGGCAGGCTTGCGCTCCGAGCGAGGAGCCATGATGCAGGTCATGCGGGCCACCTTCGCCGGCCTCGAACAGGGCGGCCATGTCCCGACGACGGTGAACCCTGACGGTGAGAGCATCGACTTCCCGCCGGCACCGGACGAAGACTGCCGGGCTGCGGCGCAAGCCGCCCGCCAGCTCGTCGAACAGCTGGCCCAACACATCATTCGAGTCGTGAAGGCACCTGAGTCGGAGCGCAAGGCGCTCCTGCGAGATGCACTCCAGATCGGCGACGCCATGGCTGAGGCCTCTGAGAGGGTGGTCCAGGTCTTTGGGGACTACTTCTCCGAGGAAGAACGCAGGTACCGGGAGAACGAAAGACTGCTGTCCGAGAACCTCCGTGGCGTTGTGAGCAAAATGCGGCTCGTGGCCGCCGACATGCAGGCCATGATCGCCGAGCTTCGAGAGGTCGCCCGGCACCTCACGGATGCGGCGAGCGTCCAGCAAGGCTTCGCTCGCTCATTGGCCGACGAGGCGGCCCTCGTGCGGGACCAGGCCCAAGGCATCAACGCCGCGACTGAAGAGCTCGCCCAAGCCATGCAGGCCCTCTCGACCGGGATCCGGGGCAGCCACAGCCAAGTCCAGTCGACGAATCAACTCACGACCCAGGCGGCCGAGGCCATGAACCAGCTCGAGGCCCGGACCCGCTCCATCGACGGGAGCATCGCCGTGGTAGAGGGCGTGGCCGACCAGACCAAGCTCTTGGCTCTCAACGCGACCATCGAAGCAGCCCGCGCCGGTGAAGCGGGAAAAGGCTTCCAGGTCGTAGCGCACGAAGTAAAGCAGCTCGCGGCGGAGTCGGCCGAAGCGGCGCTTCGCATTCAAGGCGACGTCACCGAAATGCGAGAGCGGAGCGTGGCCACCCAAGGCTTCGTGCAACAGGTCGATGCGTCGATGGAGACCATCGCCGAGATCTCCACTACCAACGCCGACTCGGTGGACCAGCAGGCCTCCCGAACCGAAGCCATGCGGGCCTCGGTCGTCGCTACCACCGCTTCAGCAGACCGGATTTCGGAATCGGCCGTCACCTACGCCGAAGCAGCGACCAAGACCTCCCAACGCGCCGAAAACGTGAACGAGGTCTCGGCTCGACTCATCGACATGTCGGCCCAGATCGGCGATCTGCTTCACGAGCTGGAGAGCCAACCTCTGGGCACGAAGCGCTAGTGTGCCGGTCACGAATCTCGATCAGTTTCCCGTCGAGTCATAGGCCGTCCTGGTGGACCAGCTTCGGAGGGCGTTGGGTGGACCCCAGGGACTGAGAAGCCCGAAAGGGGGCCGCTGGGCCGCCAGGGCGGTCGAGGGCCGGCGGGAAGCGATCTGATCTTTATGATCGTACACTAGACCAGCTCGAAAGGCAGGCTCCGCAGGCGACGCCCGGTAAGAGCAAAGATTGCGTTGCCCACCGCCGCCGCGATGGGAGGAAGACCGGGCTCACCCACGCCGGTCGGCGGGGCGTCGCTTTCCACGATGTGAACCTCGATGTCTGGACACTCATTCATGCGCAGCGCTTGGAAGTCGTGGAAGTTCGATTGCTGGACCGCACCACCTTCGAAGCTAATCGCTTCTTGGGTCATGGCCGCACTGAGGCCGAATATGATGCCACCCTCGATCTGCGCCTTCACGCCATCCGGATTCATGACGGTCCCGCAGTCGACGGCCGCCGTGACCTTGTGGACGCGGGGCCGGCCTTCTTCCATCGAGACCTCGGCCACTTCGGCGACGTAGCTTCCGAAGCTGTGGTGAACGGCGACGCCGAGGGCGTGGCCTTCCGGCACTGCCTGACCCCAGCCGGCCTCTTGGACCGCCAGCTCCAGGACGCCGAGGTGCCTGGGGTGCGCTTCTAAGAGCCCGCGCCTGAAGTCGACCGGATCCTGACCCGCCGCGTGCGCAAGCTCGTCGACGAAGGACTCCACGACGAAGCCGTTGTGGCTGTGGCCGACCGCTCGCCAGAAGGCGCACTTCACCGGACCCTCGGCCGTGGCATAGCCGACCCGGAGATTCGGGATGGCGTAGGGCAGATCCTTGGCACCTTCGACGATGCTCGGGTCATCACTGAAGGTCTTCATGCTCCATACCGCGGCCTTGGTCACAAAGCGGGGCATGATCTCGCTGAGCATGTCGGGAATGACGTCGTACATGGCCGTCTCGGCCACGATTCGATGCTCCCAGTGTGAGGCCCGACCCTCGCTCAAGGCCCCCCGCAATCGGTGCAGCGAAGCCTGCCGGAAGTAGCCGAAGCGAATGTCGTCCTCCCGAGACCACTGCAATCGGACGGGCTTGTCGCGGCGCATGGCGACTTCGACCGCCTCCGACGCGTAGTCGACGTAGGACTTCCGTCCAAAGGCGCCGCCGAGCAGCGTCGAGTGCACCCGAACACTGTCCATACCCAAGCCCGTCAGCTTGGCCACGGCGACCGCCACGCCTCCCGGTCCCTGGGTCGGAAGCCAGATGTCGGCGCCGAGCTCCCGGACCCAAGCCGTAGCTACTGGTGGCTCCATGGGCGCATGGGCCAAGAATGGCAGTCGGTACTCGGCCTCGAGCGCTCCGTCCTCAGACGATAGGGCCGAGCCTTCGCTTCGGATGTCGGAGGCGCTGCCCTGGTTCAGGATCTCGGCGTACTCGGTCCACATGGACTCGGTCGAGAACTCCGACTTCGACCATTCGGTCTTCACCTTCTTGGCGCCCTTCATCGCCTCGGGATAACCGGTAGCCACGACGGCCACCCCGTTCGAGATCTCGAAGATCGCCAGCACCCCGTCGACGGCCTCGGCGTCCTGGGCCTCGAAGCCGAGCAGATGGCTCCCGTACGGCCCACGAAGGACCACCGCCACCTCCGCGTCAGAAGGACCGGCATCGGCGCCGAAGACCGCCGTACCCGTCGTCTTGGAGCGATTGTCGAGACGAGGACGGGAGCGACCTAGGATCCTCCATTCGCTTCGGGGCTTGGGCTCAGCATCCTCGTCGAGGTGGACATGGGCCTGGTCGACAAGCTCCTTGAAATGAAGGGCCCGCTGACTCGCGGTGTCGACCAGCTGACCATCTTGGAAGCGGACCTGAGCCCGATCCACGCCGAAGGCGGATGCCGCGGCGCCGATGAAGGCCTCCCGCATCACGGCCCCCGCTTTGCGCAGTATCTCGAAGGAGCTTGCGGTCGACGTGCTCCCGCCGGTGCCCTGAACGCCGAACATCGGATTCCGGAAGGCGGGATCCGCAGGGGCGAACCGAATCTCGATCGCCTCCGGATCCATGCCGAGTTCCTCGGCCACCATCATGGTCTCGCTCGTCAGCGTTCCCTGCCCCATCTCGACTCGAGCCAACGTGAAGATGATGGACCCATGAACCGTGGCTTCCAGGAAGGCGTTGGGCTGGAAGCGCCCGCTCGCCTTGGCCGAGTCCGAGCTGCAGCCCGGAAGCTGAAAGCCGACGTAGAGGGCCGCCGATGCGCCTGCCGTTCCCTTGAGAAAGCTGCGCCGAGTCGTCATGGCTGCTCACCCTCGCCCGCCCCTTGGGCCGTGGCATGGATGTGGCGGGAGGCTCGGGCGATGGCCTTGCGGATTCTCGGATAGGTCCCGCACCGGCAGATGTTGCCCGACATGGCATCGTCCACCTGGGCCCGACTGGGCTCGGGATGGCTCCGAAGGAGGGCTACAGCCGACATGATCTGACCGCTCTGGCAGTAGCCACACTGGGGAACGTTCTCTTCCGCCCACGCCCGCTGAACCGGGTGGTCTCCGCCTAGACCCTCAATGGTCGTGATCGACTTTCCGGCCACAGCCGCCAGGGGCGTGACGCAAGAGCGGATGGGCTGTCCGTCGAGATGCACGGTACAGGCCCCGCACTGAGCCATCCCGCACCCGAATTTGACGCCAGTGGTCCCGACGCTCTCACGAAGGACCCACAGCAAGGGCGTGTCGGAAGCTCGATCGATGGTCCGTTCGATCCCGTTCACTCGCAGTCGGACACTCACGGAAGGAGCCTCTTGAGCCGCGGCGTCCTTGTCAAAGACGGGCGCCGATTTCCAGGTAGCGCGTTTTCACTAATGTGCCGGTCTGGCCAAAGGCACGCCGGAGACATCCGGAGAGCCCGTTGACCTCCGCTAGCGGCTGCAACCGCACTCTTCGAAGACAGCATCAACAGCCGTCGTCGTCCGAGGACCCGTCCCCTCAGAAGGACGAAGACTGAACGCAGCGAAAGCCGAGCTGGGCGCGGGTGCTGGTCGGGGGCGCGCCTCGTATCCTCCCCAAGGCGTCCGGCCCCGAGGCCCAGTCCCCGCCTGCGTGGAGCCGTTCGCGTCGAGGCTCGGATTCACTCGGCCGCCAGTCGAAGAGCCACTCCGACACGTTTCCGACCAGGTCTACGGCACCTTCGGGAGAAGCACCCCCATCCCGGCTGCCCGCGACTTGGGTGCCGCCCAGGCCTCCGCACCCCTTTTTGAGGTTCTCCACCAGTTCGGTCCGGGCCCTGAAGACTGCGCGGGCACAGCTCGGCTCAGCTTCTCCCCAAGGTTGGATCCTTCGAGGGTCGGCGCCGAAGGCGGCTCGGTCCCACTCAATCCAGCGAGGCAGACGCTTACCCGTCCAGGCGCAGTAGCTCTGAGCCTGGGCCCAGTTCACGCAATTGACGGGGTGGTCCGCCTTCCCACGCTTGTCGGCATTGCACTGGGCGCCCCGCCCCGGTCGCGCGCAGTAGCCAGCCGCGACGCAACCGGCGTAGGCGGCCACGGTGACCTCGGTGCGGTCGATGTCGAAGGCATCGACCCACAGGGATCGTCCGAAGGCATCGGCCGAGAGGGATCGGTCGATTGTACTGACCGAGTGGACCTCTTCGCAGCTGCCCTCCAGGCAGGGTCGCGGGTGGACCCCGCCGGCGATGCGGACCATGCCCGCCGGCAGCGGGTCCCCATCGACGCCGAGGAGGGCCAAGAGCAGGAGTCCTGGGCCGGGCACTGGGAACCCGGTGCCACAGCCCAGGAGGCGCTGCAAGAGAGCGCGGCTCAGACCTGGGCCATGCCTCCATCCACGACGTACTCGGCGCCAGTCACGAAAGACGACAGCTCCGAGAGGAGGAAAAGGGCTACATTTCCCACCTCCTCGCTCTTGCCGAATCGCTTCAAGGGAACCCGGGCAAGGATGCCCTCGGCCATTTGGGCCTGGACCTCCTGCGGGAGACCCGTTCGGTTGAAGAAGTCCGTCTCGATCGGCCCCGGACTGACGGCGTTGACCCGGATATTGCGGGGCGAGAGCTCCGACGCCAATACGCGGACAAGGTTCCGCAAAGCCGCCTTGGTGGGGCCGTACACCGTGGCGGCCGGCATACCCATCACGTTGACGATGGAGGTGTTGAAGACCAGAGACGCCCCGTCATCGAAGAGACCAGACAGGGCCTTGGTCTGCAGCAGGGGACCACGGACGTTGACGGCGAACTGAGCGTCGAAAGCTTCGGACGTCACATCGGTGTGAGGGAGCATCTTTCCGTAGCCGGCGTTGGCGAAGAAGCCGTCCAGCCCGCCCAGGCGGTCGGCGACCTCTTGGGCCAAGGCTTCGGCCGCACCAGGATCACCCGCGTCGTTTTGGATGGCGTCGATGCCTTCGGCTTTCAGGGCTTCGATGCGGTCGGCGTTTGTTCCTGTAGCCAGCACTTTCGCGCCCGCCGCCTTGAGCTGCTGAGCGGCTGCGCGACCGATGCCGCTGGTTCCGCCGGTGACGAGGATTCGTTTGTCGTTGAAGTCGAACATCGAGGCGGAGTCTGACCCTGTCGACCCAGGCCGACTAGCCGCCCTGGTGGAATGACAGCGTTTCCAGAAGGGAAACTCAGGGCTCCCCGAACCAGAAGGCTCTCCGTATGCGTACTTCTCTAATCAGGAATGGGCTTTCTTCGCATGGACTTCTTGTCAGCCTGGGCCCTCTTGGCGCGAAGCCTGCGCTCCTTGCTCCCTTTGGTGGGTCGGGTGGGTTGCCGCTTCTTGGGGACCTTCGACGCTGCGTCGAGGATCTCCTTCATACGTTCCCGCGCCAGGACCAGGTTCCGCGACCGAACTCTCGTGTCGTCCACCGACACCAACAGCTCGTCCGTCTTGGTGAGGCGCGGAGCTAGCCGACTTCGTAGGTGTTGCTTGAGTGGCCCCGAAAGAGCCGAGTCCGCGAGGGACCATCGTAGGGTCACTCGCGTCTCGGTCTTGTTGACGTGCTGACCACCTGGCCCCGAGGCCCGGCTGGTTTCTACTCGCAGCTCAGACTCGGGCAGGACGGCGCCGTTGGCGAGAAGGAGGTCCACGAACCCCAAAGTGGGGCCGTGAACGCTCGTTGAGAAGTGAAGAAAGGAACAATGCCCTGGCGCGGGCTCGGAGCAGGCGCCGGAGATGCAGTCAGGGAGCCAGACCGCCGTTTGTGACCACCAAGTTGTCGATTCGGCCCAGGTCTCCAGAAACCGAGACTGAGATGTCCTTGTTATAGTCCCAAGCCAAAGTGTAGGTGCCCGGCGCTAGCTGAGTCTCAAAGAAGCCTGACTGAATGCCCGCTCGACTCAGGTTGAGGGTTCCGTCGATGGTAAACTCGAGGAAATCGCAGCAAGACTCACTCTCGACCTCCCAATCGAACTCGACGGCACCTCCGGGAGCCCGAATCTCAATCTCGAGGGTCATGGTGCTGTTCTGAAGGTCGTTGATGTTCCCGGATTCGGCCGAGAACATGCCAGTGATGGGGCTCGTACCCGAAGCAAACCAGTCAGCGTCCCCACTCAGCTCGTAGTCGGAAGATAGAGTGCCCGATTCGAAGTCGTCCTCGAAGTCTGGACAAATAGCCGGACACGGACCGCCACAGTCGACGCCCTGTTCGCTGCCGTTGGCCACACCATCGGTGCAGCTTGGGACCGCACAGGTATTGTTCATGTCACAGACTCCGCTCTGACAGTCGGCAGCCACCAAACAAGCCAGGTTGTCGGCGCAGGGCGCGCATGTGCTTCCGCCGCAATCAACGTCCGTTTCATCTTGGTTGACGCGGAGGTCTGAGCAGGAGGGATCGAGGCACACGAGGTTCTGCAGGTCGCAGATGTTCGACAGACAGTCCTCGTCGGCCGCGCAGAACTGGCCCACCAGGCAGCCCCCACAGGTCGCCCCGCCGCAGTCGACGTCGACCTCGTCTTGGTTGCGAACTTCGTCTTCACAGGTCGCCGCCGTACAGCTGCCCTGGCGACACACCCGGCTTTCGCAGTCGCGCTCGTCTTCACAGGCCAAATCATCCCCGCAGCGAGGACAGTCGAGTCCTCCACAGTCGACGTCGGTTTCGTTGCCGTTGGTGACGCCGTCCATGCAGCTCGGCGGGACGCACATGCTCATGGTGCAGGCGACGGTCACGCAGTCATCGGCGTCGATACAGGCTTCGCCGATCTCGCAAGCGCCGCAGACGTCACCACCGCAGTCGGTGTCGGTCTCATCCTGATTGGTGCGGCCGTCTTCGCAGGACTGGGCCGCGCAGCGGCCTTCGCAGACGCCGCTCTCGCAGTCCGCGTCGACCAGACAGACGGTATCCAGGGCGCAACCGGGGCAGCCCGCCCCGCAGTCCACGTCAAGCTCTGCGCCGTTTTGGATTCCGTCGGTGCAGCTCGGCGCGGCGCAGGTTCCTGCGTCGCAAACGCCGCTCACGCAGTCGGTTTCGTCGTCGCAGCTCTGCCCGGCCGGGCAAGCCCCGCAGCTGCCGCCACAGTCCACACCGGTTTCGTCCCCGTTGTTGAGGCCGTCGAAGCAGTTGGGCGCCTGGCACTGCCCGGCCTGACAGGAGCCGGCGGCGCAGTCGCCGTTCCCACCGCAGCCCTGGCCCTGAAGGCAGGGCTCACAAGTCCCTCCGCCGCAGTCGATGTCCGTTTCGGCGCCATTTCGGCGGCCATCAGTGCAGGACTGAGAGGGTGCGCAAAGGCCCCCGTCACAGAGCCCCGACTGACAGTCGTCTGCGTCGATGCAGCTCTCTCCGATGCGACAGCCGATGCAGTCTCCACCACAGTCAACGTCGGTTTCTTCCCCGTTGACGATGCCGTCGCCACAGCTGGCTGTGACTTCGTCGGATTCCCCGCAGGCCTGCAGGCTGGCCACGCCCAATGTAAGGGCAAAGGCGGTGATGAATGGTACGAGACAGCAACTAAGACTAGTTGTCTCCCCTAGCTTCCCAGGCATGCGCGGAAGAAAGCGTTCCGAGGTGATCCATGACAACCCGCGTAAACCCCCCACGGCCAGAAATGCAGATCTTCGAGCTCGATGAGGCGAAGGACGCGGTCACCTTCCGGACGTCCTTGCGTTGGCCGGAACGAGCGCTCTCCGATGAGCACGCCCATCGATGGCTCCTGCGTCGCCAGGACGACGGTCTTTTTGGGCGAGTGGAGGCGCCTTATCACGGTGACCCGGCCCCTTCGGACCGCGAGGTGACATGCCTCTGGGAGTTCGAGGTCGCCGAGCTCTTTCTGGGGGGAGCAGACGGTCGCTACACGGAGCTCGAGCTATCGCCCCACGGCCTGCACCTCCTCCTGGCCTTTTCGGCTCCTCGGGTCCGGTCCACCGCGGCGCCAGAGGAAGCGCTCCAGGAGCTGGTGACAGCGCGAAGCCAAGACCGCTGGTCGGCCCACTTCCTTCTCCCTTGGGCGTGGGTGCCCCTGGACTGGGATAGAGCGTGCAGCTTTGGCCTCCACGGTCGAGGCGAACAGCGTCAGTACCTCTTGGCTGCTCCCATGCCGGGCGAGCATCCGGACTTCCATCAGCCCGCCTACTTTCCGAGGCTGCCGTGCGCTTTCGACCCTCGGTGAGCGAAGCGCGTGCCGGATGAGAGCCGGTCCTTTCTCGCTGAAGCTTCGGCCTCGTCGATCCGTGGGACGCTCCGTCGTCGACAAGCGTCGCCTCCGGCAGCTAGCGTGGCCGTCAGCATGTGGAGCTTGATGCTGGGTCTCAGTCTCGTGATGGGCGACGTGGCCGAGCCCCTGTCGAGCGAAGAACAGCAGCAGGTCGACGCTCTCACCAACGACCTGAACAGCCCCTTCTGTCCCGGTCGCACCCTTGCCACCTGCACCAGCCCCAAAGCGGGCGAGTGGCGGGACGACATCCGCGGGTGGGTCCAAGAGGGCGTAAACGGCGAGCAGATTCGAAGCCGCCTTCAGGAGCGCGTGCCGGACTTTAGACTCTCGGCCCGGCCGCCCGGGGCATGGTCGACCACCGCGCCCGCCATCGTTCTGTCGGTCTTGACCCTGGCCTTCCTGGCCGTGGCTCTCCGACTGCGTCCTGGTGCGAGGGCGGCGCCGAGTCCCGAGAGCCCGAAGCAGGAGTCCGAGGACTCGGAGGCCCAATTAGAGCTTCGACGCCAGCTGGCCGACCTCGACTGAAGAGCATCAGAAAAGGAGGAGCTCGCCCGCGTCACAAGCCTCGGGTCCGTCGTCCTGCACTTCGAGGTCTTCGCTGAGGTGGGCGGCGTACTGGGCTTCGACCTCTTGGCCCACACCGATCTCGCGGACGAACTGATTTCGGACCGTGACCAGGATGCGGTCGATGCCCTCGATGTCCTGGATCATGGGGTCCTGGAATTGAAGCTCGCTCAGGGCCTGGCGGGCCTGTTCGAGGATGCGCTCCAGGGTTTCGGTCCCGATCTCGTTTGAGCTCTGCATCTGGGAGACCATCTCGGCCTGTCGCCACTGCTGCTTGCGGTGCAGCTCCTCGACCATGCCTCGGGCTTGCTCGGCCTCCTCGGCGATCTCGGGGAGCATCCTGAGAAGTCGGTCGATGAGGTCTTCAATCTTCCGGTTCGCGCCCGCGATGTCCTCGCTCAAGTCCCGCACCTCTTTAGCGATGACGTCGAAGGCCTTCTTGTCGCTGCCCGTCAGACGACTGGCCTCGACCCGCGCATTCAGAGCCAAGAGACGAGACGCGGTGGCTGCACCTTCGATGGCGAGCCCTGCTTTACGGATGTCGGAGGAGTACTGGAGCGCCTCCCGGACCTTGCTGCACTGATCGACGACGGTGTGTCTGACCTCTTCGACCAGGCCCTCCAAAGACCCATCCTCGGACGACGCCATGGATTCCTTCGTGCGCTCGATGAAGCTTCGGGCCGCCTTGACGATGCCGTTGATCTTATCGCCGGCGCGGAAGACGCCGTCGTCGCTGACCCTTCGAGCATGGCGAATGCGGCCCAGAATCTTTTCACGCCCTTCGTCGAAGGCGTCGAGCCAGGCGTCCCGGGCGGACTCGAACGACGGCGTGGACATGCTCGGCTCAGGCCGTGAGCTTCTGCACGGCGGCCAAGAGGTGGTCCGCCTTGAAAGGCTTCACGATCCAACCCTTGGCCCCGAGCTCTTTGGCCTGGGAGATCAGTTGAGGGTTGCCCTCGGTGGTCAGCATCACGATGGGAAGCTCGGCCCGTGCGCCGCCCTTCTTGACGCGGCCCACCATCTCCAGGCCGTTCATGCGCGGCATGTTCACGTCACAAATGACCATGGCGATGTCCTCGCTGGACTCGATGGTCTCGGCACCCACCCGGCCATCCTCAGCCTCGGCGACAGCGTAGCCGGCCTGCTCCAGGACGGAGGACACCTGCTGACGTACAGTCACGGAGTCGTCTACAACCAAAATCTTCTTCGACATTCTCGATCTTTCCTCTGGCCGTTCCTCAGAACAGCATCATGTCGCCTTCGCTGGCGATCTTCTCTTCGGTCGCTCGGACCTCGACTTCTCCCGACAGTTCCAAGTCGAGCCAGACCCGGACGTTGCCGTCGGGCCCCTCGAAGTCGAAGGCCTCCATCTGTCCTTCTTCGTCGATGGTGAGGGCTTGGCCCCGAACGGCGAGGGGGGTGGTCATCTGTAAGTCCACGCCCCGGGCGACCATTCGGTTCTTCACCCGACCCAGGAGCTGGTTGGCGAGCTCGGCGCTCCAGTCTCGACGGGACGAGTTGCGCGTGGCAGCCTGGCTCTTCTCCAGGACACTGCTCGTCGTGCCGACGATCATCGCGCCCCGCATGTGGTCGCGGGTGAAGCCAATGATTCCGGCCAGCTCGATGGCCGGGTCGAGGTGGTCAGGGCAGAATTCGAGCGAGACGCCATAGGTCTCGAAGAGCTCAACGCTGCAGTTCTTCGTGAGTTCCCTCATCAATTCACGGACCGCGCTCATGGACGAAGAGCTCATCGGACGTCCGTGCGAAACCGTGAGACTCCTGGATTGTTCTCCCGCGTATTCTCGAAACCCATCCTAGGTCCTCTCACTTTGTGACGCCAGCACTTCGAGCTGACAGGCATCGAACGGAATCAGGAGGCTCAGGTCCTGACGAGTGTGTCGGTCCTGAAGCTCGATAGTTCCCGTCGAGTCATCGGCCGTCCTGATGGACCAGCTTCTGAGCTGGATAGGCCCCCCCGACCGAGAGGCCACGGCCCGAGGCCGCTGAGCCACGAGAGCGGTCGAGGGCCGGCGGGAAGCGACCCGAATTTCGTGATCGATACACTAGGTCCTTGGGCCGACCCTCGTCGGCCGTCACGCCACGGTCTTGTCGTTGACCGCTCGGGCATCACCTCGGTAGCGGAGGCCGGGTGGAGATCGTCGAGAAGCTTCACGTGGTGGCCGGCTTCTTGGCACTCACGACTTTTTGGGTCCCTCTCGTCACCCGAAGAGGCAGTCGACTGCATCGCCGGACGGGATGGATCTACTCGGTCTCGATGAGCTACGTCGCGCTGAGCGCCATACTCTTGGGGGTGGGTCGATGGTTGGGGAGGCTTCCGGGCTCGCCTGCGATCGGATTGTTCTTGGCCTACTTGGGATTGTTCGCGGGTTGCTGCGTAGCCCACGGCCTCGTTGCGCTCCGGACCAAGCAGCGCAGTGGAGCCCTGCCCGTTTCGGCGCCGGTTGTCTTGCTGTCCACCGTACAACTCCTATTGGGCCCGCTCGTGATCTACATCGGTCTGCGCAGCAGCAGCCAGCTGCTGGTCTGGTTTCCGCTGCTGCCGATCTTCGTGTCTGCGAGCCAGCTCCGCTACTGGCTACGGCCGCCCCAAGAGAAGATGCACTGGTGGATGGAGCATACCGGCGGTATGTTCGCGGCCTCCATTGGAACGCTGACCGCCTTCGCCGTGTTCGGCGGACCGAGGCTGCTCGGCGTGGGCTCGACCCACCCGGCCCTTTGGGTCGCGCCCAGCGTCTTGATGGTGCCGCTTCTCATCCGCACCCAGCAAAAGGACCGAGCTCGCTTCGCAGCCCGAGCTTGGGCTAAGCCGTCTCGAACAAGCGCTTGAGTTCGGCCGCGTTCTTCTCGACATCATGCATCTGGAGGGCGGCGGCTCGACCTCGGCGACCCATTTCGGTCAGGGCGTGGGTCGAGCTCATCAGGAGCTGATCGATGCCTTCGGCCAGGCCGTCGATGTCGCCGGCTGGAACTAGCCAGCCGTTGTCCTTATCCTTCACCAGCTCAGGAATCCCTGCAATGTAGGTCGTCACGACGGGGCGTGCCATGGCCATGGCCTCCATCAGGACCACCGGTAGGCCTTCGGCAAAGCTGGGCAGCACCATGCCTCGCGCGTTCCGCAGCGCCTGCTGAACCTCTTCCCCGCTCGCCCAGCCCAAGAACTTCACTTGACGCTGAAGCCCGAGCTCTTTGACCCGCTGCTCGAGGGGCGCTCTGAGCTCCCCATCGCCAATGAGGCGGACCTCGAAGTCCCGGTGCCGTGTCCGGCCCAGGGCCTCGACCAGGATCATCTGGCCCTTCTGCTCCGAAAGGCGACCGATGCAGACGAGCACGTTGGTAGCGGGAACGTGGGTGCTGTCAGCCTGCACGAAGCTGGCGTCGACGCCGCAGCGAACGACGTGAACCTTGTCCCAGTGCGCGTAGCCGATGCGGCGCAAGATCTGGCTGCGGCCAAAAGAGCTGATGCCACAGGTGAAGCGAGAGCGCTCCACCTTCAGGCCCAAAGACAGCTCGAAGGGGCGGTCGAACTCTTCGGGACCATGGACTGTGAAGCTGTAACTGGGACCCCCCGCCGCCTGGCACAGCATGGCCACGGTGGCCGAATTGGTCCCGAAGTGGGCGTGCACGTGCTTGACGCCCCGCTCCTGACAAAGGTCCCGCAGTCGAAGGGCCTCACCGAGGTAGGCCGCATGGACCGCCTTTCGATCGGCTCGACTCGCAACCTGAGTCGCGAGGCGCATCGCCTCGCCGAGCTGGCCCGGAGCCCTCAGAGACTGGAGCCCCGAGGTCAGGAAGTCAGTGGGCGTCTCCTGGAGAATGACGGTGGTCTTCTCGGCCTCGGCCTGATCGGCCGGATCTCGGAGCGCCTCGGGGTTCGGCCGAACTGAGAAGCGCTCCACCTCCATGCCTAGACCTTCGAGCGCCGAGATCTCCCGCCGAACGAAAGTGTGGCTGATCTTGGGGTACTGGTTGATGAGATAACCGATCCGCACGGTCCGGGGGACATACCATTGATGTCGCAAGCATTCGATGACGGTGCGGCGCCAAACCCACACCTGGCCCTCATCGGCTCGATCCTGCCAGGAGACCAGCCGTGATCGGCAGAAGGCGAGCTTCGGCGGCTTGGACCCTGGTCTTCGTTGTCGCCTGGACGGAAGGCGAAGAGCCGCTGCCCACTGGCTCGGACGCCCTGCCGAGCCCGGATATCGAGCAGCCGCTCGAAGCCGACCCGGACGCGACCGTCCTCGACGGGCCGGACGCTCCGGTCGGCGCAGGTGCATACCGAGACCTAGTGCGCGACACGGCCATAGATCGGTCCGAGACCCTAGAGGCCCCGGGCTCATCCTAACGGGCGGAGAACCGTGCTGGCGGATGACCAAGTCTGGACCTAGAACGGGACGGCCTGGGCCAGACTTCGACCGATGTCCCCGCAGCGGACCCGCGCCCCACTCGGCGCCCGCTTCCGACAGACGGCGCTGAAACCGAACGGCGAGAGTGTACTGTTTCTACGCAACGTCCCCGAGAGCTCGTGACGGTGGGAAGGCAAGGACCTCCCCCGGCGCAGACCAGTGACCAGTCTAACCGAGACGGATTGGTTCTTCGTTTGATTGGAATGCAATCCTGTCGCGGAGGATGCTCTGCTCTTGAGGCTTCGGACAACCCCAAGGGTCGGGGAGTTGTTCCGGCCGGAAGAAGAAGCCCGGAGCCTCTCGTGCAGAAACCAAGATCTCTTTCTGCAGTGCCGACCGATCCAGGACAGTCGCAGCCATCTCAATGAGCTCCAAGTCGACTGCTCAGCAATCCGCCTCCGCTACGACACCCGCTCTTTTTGACTCACCTTGTCGCGAAGTATCGCGTCGACAGGTGGGCTTGGACAGCGGGGTCCGGGCTGAGGGCGATGGCCTTTTCGGCGGCGGGGCGGGGGTCTTGGCCTAGGGCCTCAGCGAGGTGGGCGCGGAGGGCCCAGCCAGGCTGGGTGTCGGTGACCTCGGAAGGCTCGGCGTTCAGCGCCTGAAGGGCCGTACTCGGAGAGCGGGACTCGGCGAGGCTCGCGATCCAGCCGAGGCGGGCGCCGGCGCTGTCGTTGTGGGCGAGCAGGCGCTCGTAGAGATCGGTGATGGCGTCCCAGTCGGTTCGACCGCTCAGGGCCCGTTGGGCGTGCGCCGACTGGATGGCGGCTTCGAGCTGGAAGCGGCCGGGCCTTCGGTGGCGGGCGGCGGCCATCAAGACCGACTCGGCCTCGACGATCCGGTCTCGCCGCCAGCGTCCGGTGTCCTGTTCATCAAGCGGTACGTAGCGCCCGCCGAGCCGACGAGCGTCCCGGCGGGCGTCGACGTGGAGCATGAGGGCCAGCAGACCACCGGTCTCAGGATCTTCGCCGCTGGCCCGATGGGCCAGGCGCCCGAGGACGAGCGCGTCTTGGGTCGCGTCGCGAAGCCCGGCCTCGCTCGCGATCCCAAAGGCGCCGTAGATGGCTTCACACACCACCGCCAAGCGGGCTCGGTCGAGCTCCGGCTCAAAGGGGATCTTGGCCTCCTTGATCTTGCGCTTTGCTCGACTCAGCCGCTGCCCCATCGTGGCTGCGGCCACGCCAAAGGCGCGACCGATTTGCTCGGCGTTCAGGCCGAGAATGGTCTGCATCATGAGCGGAGCCCGAATACCTGGGTCGATGGCCTCGTGGGCGCACAGTCCCATGAGCCCGAGTCGATGATCTTCGGACGGTGCCTCTTCCCGGTCGACCATCATCAGCTCCAGGGTCGCCTCGGCCTGATCCCGAACCAGCCGCCGACGATGCGCGTCGATGCCCCGCCGCCGAGCGGCTTGAAAGAGCCAGGCCTCGGGCCGATCCGGGACCCCATCCCGAGGCCAGCTCTGGAGGGCCGACTCGAAGGCATCGGCCAAGGCATCCTCGGCTCCAGCCAGGTCGCCGGTGCGGCGGGCAAGCCAAGCCACTAGGCGCCCATAGGCATCTCTCGCGGCCTCAGCCGCCGCCGCCTGCGGGTCGGGCGTCCTCACCCAATGGGAAGGACGGGTCGCACCTCGACTGAGCCCGTCTTGGCCGAAGGACACTCATTGGCCAGCCGAATGGCCTCGTCGAGATCTGCCGCCTCGATGAGGAAGAAGCCTCCCAGCCGCTCCTTGGTATCGGCGAAGGGCCCGTCCTGGACCTTTCGCTCTCCATCGCGGAGGCGAATCGTGGTCGCAGTTTCGACCCCCTGAAGCGCCGCCCCGCCAGACACCCGGTCACCCAGAAATTGGCTGTAGGCGCCCCAGGTCTTCCAGTACTCGTCCTTTCGGGCCGGGTCGTTCCGGGCCTCGAACTGGTCATCGATCTCGTACACGATCACTGCGTATTTCATCTGTTCATCTCTCCTTCATTGGAGCCCCTTGGGCCCTCGATGCAAAGACGGGTCAGGAGGGTCGATTTCGACGATCCCCATCTTTTTTTCGAACTTCTCGCCCAAATAGGCGCCTCGAGGCGCTCGGAATGAAAGAAGTCGGCCCGCGCTCGTTCGTCTGATGTCCGCTCGGCGGCGGGAGCAAGGCGAGTTGTCCCCGGAGGGTTTACTCGCAGCTGCAGCCTGCCTAGGCCGAGGACCAGGATCGAGATGGA
>JBCCQA010000007.1:0-188586 GCA_039024635.1 Myxococcota bacterium
AATCGAAGCCGAGCCGGCGATTCGGTGCTGCTCGCGTTCACCACCACCAAACGCGAGAAGTCGTCCGGAAAGCGTGCAGCCCAGTCCAAAGCCGTCATCCCACCCATGGAGAGCCCGAGGATTCGGTCGGGCCGAGGGTCGAGTGCCATCCAGCGCCGGCGGAGGTCGAAGACGATGCCCTTGAGGTCTCGTGGGCTGGAACGGGCCCGCTCGGTGCCGAAGCCGGGAAAGTCTAGGGGCTGGACCGTCCCCCGGGTCGCATCCGCGAGCTTCTGGGGGAATGCATCCCAGTGCCGCTGCTCGCGTGCGAGCCCCCGAAGCAGGAGCCAATGCGCCACCCCCGCCTCTTAGCACGGGTTGTCGGGAACCCGACGCCCCTCCATCCGATCTCGGACTCCTGCTAGAACGAAAGCGTGTCCGAGCGTCGCATCGACCGTTTCATTGAGGCCATGCACCGAAAGGAGGCCGAGTCCTTGGTCTTTGGGACCGGCTTCCCCGTTCGATTGCGCAAAGATGGGCTCGAGCGGGTCATTCTCGACCAGCCCGTGAAGAGTCAGCAGATCCTGGCCCTTCTCGGACCCATTGGGGGGGACTTCGAGGATTCGGAAGGGGAGTTCGTCTACGAGGCCCCGTCGGGACCGGTTGCGGTTCGGACTCGCAAGCGTGGGGACCAGCTCAGCGCCATCATCATGCCGTATCAGGCGCCGCCCGAGCCCGAGCCCGCGCTCGAGGGACAGGACGAAGCGATGGAGGAGCTCATGGGCAACGAGGCCCCGGAGGTGGCGCCACCGCCGCCCTCGGTATTCGCGGTGCCCGAGCCCGAGCCTGAGCCCGTCCACGCAGAGCCCGAACCCGCCCCGCAGATCGAGCTCGCGGCAGGCGAAGCCGCGATCAACCGCATCTTGCGACAGCTCGTAGCCGAGGGTGGCTCGGACCTTCACATGACCGCGACCCAGCCGCCCATGTACCGTCATGACGGTGAGATGAAGCGTCTGCGAGGCTGGGAGCCTTTGAGCTCCGAGACCATCGACCAGTGGATGCGGCAGGTCGCCCACGAGGCTGCGCGCGACACCTTCGACGAGACCTACGACGCCGACTTCGCCCACGAGATCCCCGGGATATCGCGCTTTCGCATGAACTGGTTTCGGGACCGTCTCGGTGTCTCGGCCGTCATGCGGACGATTCCCAGCAAGATCCTGACGGCAGAGCAACTCGGCTTGCCCTCCATCATCCGTAGCTTCTGCGAGCTCCCAAAGGGCCTCGTCGTGGTAACCGGGCCGACAGGCTCCGGCAAGTCGACCACGCTCGCGGCGATGGTGGACTTCATCAACAAGTCCCGAAGTGACCACATCATAACAATCGAAGACCCGGTCGAGTTCGTGCACAAATCTGCCCGCTGCTTGGTGAACCAGCGAGAGGTGCACAGTCACACCAAGTCCTTCTCGGCCGCACTCCGGGCGGCACTCCGTGAGGACCCCGACATCGTCCTGGTCGGAGAGATGCGGGACCTGGAGACGGTTCACATCGCCATCGAGACGGCGGAGACCGGGCACCTGGTCTTCGGCACCCTCCACACCAACACCGCTGCCTCCACCGTGGACCGGATCATCGACCAGTTCCCGACCGACCATCAGTCGCAGATCCGGGTGATGCTCTCGGAGTCTCTGAAGGGCGTCGTCGCCCAAACTCTATGCAAGAAGGTGGGGGGAGGCCGGGTCGCCTGCCTCGAGATCCTGGCCGTCAACAACGCCATCTCCAACCTCATCCGTGAAGGGAAGACCTTCCAGATCCCGAGCATCATGCAGACCAACAAGGGGATGGGGATGCAGACCCAAAGCGACCATATGCTCGAGCTGGTCAAAACGGGCCAGGTTGAACCCCTAGAGGCGTACCGCAAGGCCGTGGACCAAGGCACCATGAAGCAGGTCCTCGAGCGCAATGGTTTCACGATAGACGCTGCCTGAGGACGAACTCGCGCATCGCTTGAGTTCCCGGTTAGTTACGAGGGCGTCACAATTCACAGCTTGGCCTCGCCTGTGGATGAGCCGCTGTAGGTGCGCGAAACAAGTAGCCTTTCGGACGTGGCCATTTTCGCAGGGCAGTGGACGACTGGAGCTTGTCATGGTGTCGACACATTGACAGCGGACGCGACTTGGCCAGCGGCCAAACCCACCCCCACCAGGCATGCGAGCAAGAAGGCGACGAATGAAAGCGAGGCGCCCAACTTGAGGCGCATGACGATCCGGTATTCGTCCGGCGCACCCCGCAAGCGACCCAGCGTCAAGTGGGAGGCGATGCCGCCCAGGCCGCCGGCTAGGAGCAGGCCCAAGGCGGCCCAAGGCCGAACCGTCCAAAGGAGGGCTACGGTCAGGGGGAGGCCAAGTAGGTAGCAAGCGAGGAAGAAGCGTCGCACCCCGGCCAGGCCGTAGCGGGCGGCGAAGGTGAGGTCCCCTCGCGCGCGGTCTTCCTCGATTTGGAAGACCTGGGAGACGGGGTACAGGCTCAACAAAATGGCCGACACCCCCAAGGCGGCGATGAGGACGGTGGGGTTCAGGCCGAGGGATCCCGCGGACAAGTAGCCCATCAGAAAGGTGTTCGTTCCCGTGCCGACGCCGACCGCGACCAGACTCAAGAGTGGGTGCCCTTTCCAGCGAAAACGGGGCGCGCTGTAGAGGACGGAGAGGCCCATCGTCAGTCCGTACAGCGCCAAGAAAACCGGGCCTTCGAGGCTCGCCACCCCGGCCCCCACCAGCTGGACGCCCAGACTGGCCGGGAGCATCCAGGGACGCATCGGAGGCGGGGACTCCAGGCCGCCGACAGGGCCTTCGTCTTCGTCGTAGAAGCTGTTGTAAGCTGTCAGCCCGCCGTTCAGCAGCAGGTGAACGCTCAAGAACTGAATCGTCAGCGAGCCGAAGTCGAGCCGGGGTTGAAAGAGCGCTCCGAGGAGAAAGCCGCCGGACAGAATGAAGATCTGGTAGTGCCAGCGCAGGTGGACGAAGAACCAGACCAGCTCGCGCATGCTTTCTCTCTCAGTCTGCTGCCTGGGCCTCGTCAACGAGCAGACGGCCCTCACACCAGCGCGCTTCCCCGAGTAGGGGCTGGAGCTTCGGACACCAACGGGCCAGCTGCGATCTGAAGCGCAACCGGTCGCCGGTGGTCCACATCCGACTGGGTCCCGGTCGAATACGGGACGCCAGGCCTTCGGCCAAGGCCTGGGCCGGGTCGACGAAGTCGAACTCCGGTCCGAGAAGCCGAAGCGTGGGAAGAAGGAAGGGGTAGTGGGTACAACCGAGGATAACGACGTCGCAGTCGGCGCGCCGGAGCGGGGCCAGGGCCCGGTCGACGGCCGCCTTGGACTTCGGGCTTTCGATGTCGCCCGCCTCCACCAAGGGCACGAAGTCTGGGCATGCGACCTCGGTGACTTCGAGCGCGGCCAAAGCCAGCCCATAGGCGTGGGTGGAGACCGTCCCCGAGGTGGCCAGAACACCCACGCGTCCCCTGCGGGTCCGGGCTCGCGCCGCGACCGCGCCCGCCTCGACCATCCCGAACACTCGGTCGGCACCGTGCCGAGCCCGCGCATTCGCAAGGGCGACGGCTGAAGACAAGTTGCAGGCCATTACGACGAGCTCGGCTCCCTGTTCGAACAAGAGGTCGCTTTGGGCGGCCGCGAAGGCGGCGACCTCGTCCACCGGCCGTCCGCCGTAGGGAACGTGGGCCTGGTCGGCCACGAGGGCGAGGGCGGCGCCAGGGACCCGCTTCGCGAAGGCATCGGCGACGGTGAGACCCCCGACGCCCGAGTCGAACAATCCAATCACGATGATTCAGCCGAGCGGCGGAAAGGGCGGGTCGAGCCCGCAAACGCCGGCGAAAATGGTTGTGGCATGAGCATCAAACAACGACAACACCGCCATGAATCCTGTCCTTAGGGCGCGGGACCGCTTCGTGGACCGCCACATCGGCCCGGATGATTCCGACGTCAAGGCCATGCTGGAGGCGATCCGGGCTAAATCTCTCGACGCCTTGGTCGAGGAGGCCGTGCCCGCCGACATCCGCATGGAGGGCTCGCTTCGCATGCCGGCCGCCGCCTCAGAGACCGAGGCCCTCGAACGCCTTCGCGCCATCGCCGACAAGAACGTCGTCAAGCGGTCGATGATTGGGCAGGGCTACTACGACTGCATCACGCCCGCCGTCATTCAGCGCAACATCCTCGAGAACCCGGGCTGGTACACTCAATACACCCCTTACCAGGCGGAGATCGCCCAGGGGCGGATGGAGGCCCTCGTGAACTTCCAAACCATGGTCTCCGAGCTCACCGGTCTTCCCCTCGCCAACGCCTCCCTGCTCGACGAGTCCACGGCCGCCGCCGAGGCCATGGCGATGGCCTTCGCAATCGCTCGCCAGAAGAAGCGACGATTCGTGGTATCGCCCGACTGCCACCCTCAGACCATCGCCGTTCTGCGCACCCGCGCTGAGCCGGTGGGGGTGAACTTGGTGGTCGAGGATCCCGCAAGCGCCTCCCTGGACGACTGTTTCGCCGTCCTTCTTCAGTATCCCGATACCCGGGGTCGCCTCCGAAGCCCCAAGGCCACCATCGACCGTGCCCACGAGGCCGGCGCGCTCGCCATCGTCGCCACCGACCTGCTGGCTTTGACGCTCATCGAGGCCCCCGGGACTCTGGGCGCGGACATCGCCATCGGTTCCGCCCAGCGTTTCGGCGTGCCCTTGGGCGCGGGGGGTCCCCACGCCGCCTTCCTTTCAACCTCCGAAGCCCACAAGCGCTTCGTGCCCGGTCGGATCATCGGCGTCTCGAAGGACGCCCGGGGCCGGCCGGCCTATCGCTTGGCGCTTCAGACTCGGGAGCAGCACATCCGCCGAGACAGGGCGACGAGCAACATCTGCACCGCTCAGGTTCTTTTGGCCATCATGAGCGCGATGTACGGCGTTTACCACGGTCCCGAAGGCTTAGCTCGAATCGCGCGGCGCGTTCGTGGACTGACCCGCGTTCTGCGGTCAGGTCTGCAGCAGGCGGGCTACCAGCTTTCCGAGGAAGAGGTCTTCGACACCTTGAGCATGGATCTGGAGCCGAGCCGAGCCCGGGCCTTGGCCGACGCGGCCGAAGCTATCGGCTACAACCTTCGTCGCTACCCGGAAGGTTTGGGTATCAGCCTCGACGAGACCACGGAGTTGGCGGACGTCGAGCGTCTGCTCGCCGCCTTCGGGGCCGAAAACTTGGACTTGGAGCGCCTCGCCGAAGATGCGGACGCCGAGTACTCGGAGGAGCATCGTCGGCACAGCGAGTTCATGACCCATGAGGTCTTCAATACTTACCGCTCGGAGCACGAGCTCCTGCGCTATATGCAGAGCCTCCAAAATCGAGACCTGTCCCTGACGAGCTCGATGATCCCCTTGGGCTCCTGCACGATGAAGCTCAACGCGACCTCGGAGATGCTCCCGATCAGCTGGCCTGGATTCTCCAAAATCCACCCATTCGCCCCCGACCATCAGCAACAGGGCTACACCGAGATGTTCACGCAGCTCGAAGACTGGTTGGCCGAGATCACCGGCTTCGCTGGAGTCTCGCTCCAGCCCAATGCGGGGAGCCAGGGCGAGTACACCGGCTTGCTCACCATTCGGGCCTACCACCGAAGCCGCGGGGACGAAGGACGCACCGTCTGCCTCATCCCCGAGTCGGCCCACGGGACCAACCCGGCTTCCGCCGTCATGGCGGGGATGAAGGTTGTGGGAATCCGCTGCGACGAAGCGGGCAACATCGACCTCGAAGACCTCCGGGCCAAAGCCGACCAGCACGCCGCGGCGCTGGCGGCTCTGATGATCACCTACCCGTCGACCCACGGCGTCTTCGAGACCGCCATCCGAGAGATCTGTCAGGTGGTCCACGACCACGGCGGTCAGGTCTACCTGGACGGGGCGAACCTCAACGCCCAGGTCGGGCTCTGCCGCCCCGGCGACTACGGCGCCGACGTGTGTCACCTGAACCTGCACAAGACTTTCTGCATCCCCCACGGCGGCGGAGGACCGGGTATGGGTCCGATCGGCGTCGGCGCCCACCTCGCCCCCTTCCTTCCTGGCCACCCGGAGCGAAGCGAGGCCCCCTCCTCGGCCATCGGGCCGGTCGCTGCGGCGCCCTACGGGAGCCCCAGCATTCTTCCCATCAGCTGGATGTACATGGCGATGATGGGGCCCGATGGCCTGGCGCAGGCGAGCCGCATCTCCATCCTCAACGCCAACTACATGGCCGAACGGCTTCGTGGGGCCTACGACGTCCTCTATACCGGTCGCAACGGACGGGTGGCCCACGAGTTCATCATCGACCTGCGACCCTTCAAGGCCTCAGGGATCGAGGTCGACGACGTAGCCAAGCGCCTCATGGACTTCGGCTTCCACGCGCCTACGATGTCCTGGCCCGTGGCCGGGACCATGATGGTGGAGCCGACCGAGAGCGAAGCGATGGTCGAGCTCGACCGCTTCTGCGACGCCATGCTGGCCATTCGAGATGAGATAGAGGCCGTCGAGCAGGGTCGTCTTCCCCAGGACAACAATCCGCTCAAGATGGCGCCCCACACCCAGCACATGGTCTGCGCGACCGAGTGGAATCACCCTTATCCTCGGGAGCAAGCCGCCTTTCCGCGGCCCTGGATTAGAGACGCCAAGTTCTGGCCCTCGGTGGCTCGGGTCGACAACGCTTACGGCGACAGGAATCTGATGTGCACCTGCCCACCGGTCTCCGCCTTCACGGAAGGGTGATCTCGGCCGACCGGAGAACGGCTTTCAGGTCTTCGAAACCGTAGGGCTTTCGCAGTCTCGGAAGCTTCGTCACCGCCTCGTCCATGTCCGCCGTCTTGTCGAGTCCTGTACTGATGATGACGGGAAGGCCAGGCCGCAAGACCCGGAGCTCGTTGATGAGCTGGGCGCCCGTAAGGCCGGGCATGTTGAGGTCCAAGATGACGAGGGAGAAAGCATCCGGCGGCTCGGCTTGGAGGATCTCGAGGGCCTGTCGGCCATTGTCTGCCGATTGGCAGCTCAGCTGCAGCTGAGCGAGCATTCGGCACAGGACCCGGCGAACCGTCGATTCGTCATCGACCACGAGCACGCGGGCGGCGGCTTCGTCGACCCGCCGGGGCGTCGCCGAGTCCGTGCGGCGAGGCGCGAGGGGAAGAAAGACGTCGAAGACGGTCCCGGTCCCGACGGCGCTGCTCACGTGGAGCCCGGCTTCGTGCTGGCGGAGGATGCCGAGAACCGACGCCAGGCCCAGCCCGTGGCCGCTTGGCTTGGTCGAGAAAAATGGATCGAAGATCCGACGAAGCTGGTCTTCGTCCATCCCTTCCCCGTCATCCTGGACGCTGAAGCGAACGAGATGGGCGTCCCGACCCGTGGTCCAGTCGAAGGAAGCCTCTTGTGCGCTGCGCCCGGGCACGAGGTCGACATGAATCCGAACCTGGCCGCCTTCGCTCGTCGCCTCCCGGGCATTCAAGACGAGGTTCGAAAGTACCTGTCGGATCTGGATGCGGTCGGCGCGGACGGCAGGCAGTCCCTCGTCGAGCTGGGCGGAGAAGGCCCGAGCGCCTTGAGGGAAGAGGCTCCCCAGGTGATGGATGAGGTCCGAAGCCGACGTGGGCTGAAAGTCGTTTCGGGTCCCGCCGGCGTAGGTCATTAGCTTCTCGCACAGCTCGCCCGCCCGCCGCGAGGACTCGACGATCGTGTCCAGGCACTCCCGAGCTTCGCCGTTGGGGATCAGGCTTCGGGCCAAGTCGGCGCTCCCCAGGATCCCGACCAGCAGGTTGTTGAAGTCGTGGGCGATACCTCCGGCCAGGATCCCCAGGCTCTCCAGACGGTGCATGGTTTCGATCCGGGTCTGAAGTGAACGGACCTGCTCCTCCCGCTGGTCCCGCTCGGTGAGGTCCACCACGAAGCCCCCGAGAAAGCGCTCTTCGGGCGTCCGCCCCGGGATCGGGAACTTGAGGTCGAGCACGTGGTGCAAAGCGCCGTCGCTGCCGCGGAGGTGGTGCTCCGATTGCTGAGAGAGTCCTTCCTCGAGGATCCGCTCGTCGACTTCGGCCAAGGCCCCGGCCTGGTCTTCACCGAGGAGTTCCTGGGCGGTCTTTCCGAGGAGCCGGGTGGGTTCGATGCCCAGTAGGGCGCCCAGCGCAGGGTTCACATATACGTGCCGGTGAGCGGCGTCCTTGATGAGAAGGCCGGCGGGGCAGCGATCCATGACTTCCCGGAGTCGGCGTTCGCTGGCCTCCAGCCGCTCCAGTCGCCAGCGCTCCTCGACCCGTTCGGTGAGAAAGCCAATCATCCGAAGAGGACGTCCCGCCTCGTCCCGGAATGCGTGCCCAATGCTTTCGACCCAGAGCCATCGGCCATCGGCATGGGACAGTCTGACCTGCACCCGGAAGTTGTCGTCTGGGCCTTCCAGGCATGCGCCGACGGCGGCCGCGTGAGCGTCTAGGTCCTCGGGGTGAATCAGATTTCCGATGTCGCCGTAGGTCCGGTCGGCCCGGCCGCGCCCGAGCAGCCGGTAGACGCCATCGGACCACTGCACCCGGTCTTCGGGGATCTCCCAAAGCCACAGACCGTCACAGGACGCTTCCAACAGCTCGGATAGCTCGGCCGCGGAGACGGGGAGGGCCATGACCCTGAAAGAATAGGCCTTAGGTGCGCAGGGCGAAAGACCCGGCCTGAACCCGCAAACTGCTTGCTTCGGTGGCTCTAGACACTAGCCTTGGGGGCAATGACGATTTCCGACGCCGTCCGCGAAGAGTTGGCCCACACCGTGGCCAATCACCCGGTCGTCCTGTTCATGAAGGGGAAGCGGCGCCTGCCCCAGTGCGGATTCTCCGCCCAAGTGGTCAAGATCCTCGATGAGTTCTTGGACGACTACCAAACCGTCAACGTTCTGGAGAACCCGGACGTCCGAGAGGGCATCAAGGCCTTCTCGGCCTGGCCCACCATCCCGCAGCTCTACATCGACGGGAAGTTCGTGGGGGGCTGCGACATCGTGACCCAGATGTACCAGCAGGGGGAGCTCACAAAGCTCTTGGGTGTCGAGCTCCCCGAGGTGGCCTCGCCCCGGGTCCTGGCCACCCCCGAAGCGTTGAATGCGCTCGAACAGGCGAAGAAGCAGGAGGGGCTGGAGGGCGAGGTTCGAATCTCCATCGACGCCCAGTTTCGGCCTTCACTCGGAATCGATTCGCCCGGGCCCAACGACTTCGTGGTGGAGGCTGGGCCGATGCGCTTCATTGTCGACCGGATGAGCGCCACCCGCGCCAACGGCATTCGGGTCGACTACGTCCCCGGTCAGGCCGGCGGTTTCCGCATCGAGAACCCCAACGAACCGCCCAAGGTTCGGAGCATGAGCGTGGACGAGCTAGCCAAGCGCCGGGAGCAAGGGGACCAGATTCGCCTTCTCGACGTCCGGACCGACGAAGAGCGAAAGACCGCGTCCATCAACGGGGCCCTCCACCTGGACGAAGCCCTGGAGGCTGAGCTCTCGGAGCTGCCTCCCGAGACCCCCCTCGTCTTCCACTGCCACCACGGTCAGCGGAGTCGCGCTGCAGCGCAGCGCTTCGCGGAGCGGGGATTCTGGCGGGCCTACAACCTGGAGGGCGGTATCGACGCCTGGGCCCAGCAGATCGACACGAAGGTTCCGCGCTACTAGGAACCGGGACCGGCTGGCGCGCAAGCCCAGCCCCTGCCAGGCTCCCGGCGTGGACGCCCCTCTCATCGACCTCATGGGTCTCGAGCTCGTCGCTTGGGATCAGGAACAGCTGATCGCCCACGTCATGGACGAGCTGGACGCCGGTCATGGGGGCTGGATCGTCACCGCCAACCTCGACTTCCTTCGTCGCTTTCGAAAGGACCCCGAGACCCGCCGTCTCTATGAGCAGGCTGACCTGCGCATCGCGGACGGCATGCCCTTGGTATGGGCCTCCCGTCTTCAGGGCGAGCGCTTGCCCAGCCGCATCGCCGGCTCGACCTTGGCCGTGCGCCTGGCCCGAGAAGCGGCTCTCAGGGAACGGAGCATCTACTTGCTGGGCGGCCAAGACGGCGCGGCCGAGCAAGCTTCGCGGATCCTCTCCGCGAACAGCCCTGGACTTCGGGTGGCCGGCTTCGCCGAGCCTTTCATCGGCAACCCACCTTCGTCCGATGAGCTGACCGAGATGGAGGGTCTTCTGCGTCGGGCCCAGCCCGACTTGCTCTTGGCGGGCTTCGGGACCCCCAAACAGGAGCGCGTCCTCGCCCATTTGCGTCGGGTGTTCCCGAAGATGTGGATGGTGGGGGTGGGGGGCACCTTCAACTTCATTGCTGGTCGAATCCGCCGCGCACCCACATGGCTTCAGAATTCGGGACTGGAGTGGGTGCACAGGCTGGCCCAAGAGCCTCGCCGTCTCGCGAAGAGGTACTTGCTCGAGGACCTTCCCTTCTCGGCGGAGCTTTTTGCGTCGGCCCTCGTACGAAGACGGGCCAGGGATTCGACCTCAGGTCCGAGTCGCCGATAGGATGGTCCCATGATGCGACGGCTCCTCATTGCGATCGCTCTTGTCTCTGGCTGCTCGAGCGGCGAGGTCCCGGCACCAGAGAAGAAGGTCGAAGCGCCTCCCTCCGAACCCGAAGAAGTCGAACCCGCAGACGATGGTGCTTCGGATCAAATGAAGATGGCCCTCCTGGGCGGCGGCAACAAGGACAAGCCCGAGGATGTCGATCAAGCCCCGGATCCAGCGGCCGAAGAAGCTGTGCCTCCCAAGAAGCCGCGCCGAAAGAAGGCCCAAGCTTCGAGCGAACAGAGTCGCCGTACGCTGCCCAAGAGCTCTGCTCTCCCTGAGCCTCCGGCCCAGCTCTCAGATTCCCAGTTTGAAGGCGTGGTCGGAGACTGGAGAGGTGTGAAGTCTTGCGTCGCCACCAACCGTCCCCGAGGCGGCGAAGTTCAGAACGGCGCTCTCAGCGTGCAGTTCACCATCGCCGGGAACGGCGTGGTGGAAGGAGCGCGCGTGGAACAAGCCAGCGGTGCCTTTGCCCGCACACTGGCCCCCTGCGTCGAGCGCAAGGCCATGCGCCTTCGCTTTCCCGACTTCGGCGGCAAGAGCAACGTCACCCGCAGCGCCAAGTTCGTTTTCTGACTTTGGCTCCCGGCGCCGGCTAGCCAGGCCGTTTTAGGGCTTGGGGAGTTTGACTCGGTTCTCGAATCCTTGATCGGCTCGGGCGAAGTCCTCTTCCGCCGAAGTCAGGCCGAGCCGGGCTCCCTCGAGCTTTGCGATGAAGACGGTGCCCGTCGAGTCACCGACTACGTTGGTGGTCGTGCGCATCATGTCCAGGAGCCGGTCCACGCCGAGAATCAGCGCTAGGCCTTCAGCCGGAATCCCGACCGTCGTGAGCACCATGGCTAGGGTCACGAGGCCCGCGCCCGGCACGCCAGCCGCACCGACCGAAGCCAAGGTGGCCGAGGTGATGATCGTGAGCTGCTGACTCAGGTCCAGACCCAGCCCGTAGATCTGGGCGATGAAGATGGCCGCCACGCCCTGATAGAGCGCCGTCCCGTCCATGTTCACCGTTGCGCCGAGGGGCAGCACGAAGCTGCTCACCGAAGGCGGCACCCCCAGGTTGTCTTCGACGCACTCCTTGGTCACCGGCAGCGTGGCCGAGGAGCTGGAGGTCGAGAAGGCGAGGAGCATGGCCGGTCGCAGTCCCCGGAGAAACTCCAGGACCTTCAGACCTCCCCCGAAGCGCACCACGCTGGCATAGGTCAGGGCGACGTGGAAAATGAGCCCCAGCATCACAGTCATCGCATAGGCTCCGAGGGCCACGAGAACCGACAATCCGGTCGAGCCGATGACCTTGAAGATCAAGGCCGCCACGCCGACCGGCGCCAGCTTCATGGCGATGTGGACCAGCATGACCATGGCCTCATTCGCGGTATCCACCATCTGCACCATGGGGCGCGACCGCTCCTCGGGGAGCAGGGTGAGGGCGATGCCAAGCATCAGGGCAAAAAAGATGACCTGAAGCATCTCGCCCGCAGCCAAGGAGGCGATGGGGTTGGTCGGGACAATGCCGACGATCTGGTCCATCAAGGAGGGCGCCACGGCGGCTCGGCTCATCGTCGAGCTGGCCGCACCTTCATAGCTGGCCAAGAGGGCGGCCCGGTCGTCTTCGGCCAAGAGCTTTCCGGGTTCGAGGACGTTGGTGAGGGTCACGCCGATGGTCAGGGCCACGACGGTGGTGAGCGTGAAGAAGCCGAGCGTCCGCACCCCGAGTCGGCCAAGTTTCCGGACGTCGCCCAGGGAGGCCACACCCACGATGAGCGAGAAGAAGACCAGAGGTACGACCACCATCTTGATGAGGGCCAGGAAGAGAGCGCCTATCCACTCGGTCCAGTCCACGGCCAGCTGCCCCCAGTGGGAGAAGGCTCGGACGGTTTGGGCCTGGGTCGACACCCAGCCATCGACCCGTTGACCGGCCCGGGCCTCATCGGCCCCTTCGACGCCCTCGGTTCGAAGGCGGACCAGGCTGCGAGGCTTCAGCCGGATCTCGACCTTGGCCCAGCCTTCTCGGTGCTCGATGACCGGGGCCGAGCGCGCCTCGGCCGCCAATGGGACCACCGCCGCCGACGATTCGGGCGTTTGGCGGACGTCGCCCTTCGCAAAGCGAACGGCGTCTTCCGGCATCAGGGCCCCGGTGGGTCCGAACAGGAGTCCAAGAACGCCCCCGAGACCCATACCGATCAGGATTTTCGTGTAGAGCTGCAGGGGGCGTCGCCCGGCCATGACGGGGAGGCTAGCACCTGGGCTGCACCATCGTCGCTTTACCTGGCCATTCTCTTCGGGCCCTTTGCTAGGCTCCCACCATGGCGCGCCCCAACCGAGACCTCGTCCAGGCCCTCCGCGAAACCGCCGACCGGCTGGGAAGGGGCGCCCGCTACCGCTGGACCCACATGGGCAGCTGCAACTGCGGTCACCTGGCCCAGACCGTCACCCGCCTCTCCCGGGAGCGCCTGCACGCCATAGCCCTCGAGCGAGCGGGCGACTGGACCGAGCAGTCCCTCTCCTTCTGCGCCGATAGCGGTCTCCCGATGGACCACGTGATCGAGTCGATGCTGGAACTCGGCCTGTCGACCACCGACCTCGCCGATCTGGAGAAGCTATCCAACGACCGCGTCCTCCGCTCGCTCCCCCACGGTCAGCGCAACCTCTCCCGCCGCAAGCGCGAAGACGTCATCCTCTACATGCGGACCTGGGCCCAGCTCCTAGAGGCCGACCTCCCATCCCCGACCGAGTCCACCGTCGACGTTGAGTCCGTCGCCGATGCCGGCCGCGTCCGACAGCCGGTCTGAGGCCTCAAAGACCGGCGCAGAGTTCGTTACAGAGCTCGTCGGGACAAAGGATCGAGAAGTTCATACTGCCTCGGCCGTAGACGTTGCGCTCGTCGTCTTCGAGTCGAAGCTCGAGATCGATGGTGGCATCGAGGAGGGTCTCGCCAATGGGGGCGGGGCAGAGCAGGACCTGGACCGGCGTGTCGCTGATGAGTCCGTCCTCGTCCTGCATCAGTCTCGAGAAAGTGGACACCCGAGCCACGAGGAGACCGTCCGAGTTCCGCCGGCCTTCGCCGCGAATGCGGACCGGATTCGGGAAGTCGCTCAGTGGTCGGTCCGTGACCCGAAGGGCCACCGGGGCGTGATAGACAGCGCCCTGGCCGCCGGTCCCAAGGAGGATGGCTTCGCCGGGCGCGATGGGGTCGAAGCGAGGCTGGAAGCTGGGGTCCGCCGTACGCTCGGGCCCTGTGCCCAAGGCCGCCACGGCCACGTCGATGTCGCCGGGGTCGTTCCCAGCCTCGCCGCCGCAGGCCTGGTGTAGGCCAATGAAGGCGAGGGAGAGAACGACCCGGCGGTGCATGGCCTCAGGCCTGGCGGCGACGACGGCGGATGGCAAGGAAGAGCAGCCCCGCCGCCAGTGCGCTCAGCATGGCAGCGTCCTCGGGCCGGGTGGCCTGGCAGCCGCCGTCGGTCTGAGTCAGGCCGGTGCTGATCCGATCTGCGTTGTCGATCGCGATGGTGGGCGCGCCCTCCTCGAAGAGCCGTTCGATGCGGAGGGAGAAAGGCACGTCGGCGGCCACCCGCGTCTCGACCCATCGGGCGCCGTCGTTGACCCGGAACTCCCGTCCGTCGGGGAGCTGCAGGGTGCCGCCGGCCCCGTCGCAGGAGACCTCGAAGAAGGCATCATGGATGTTGCTGACGTCCTCCAGGTCGGGGTTGAAGGCGAAGACCGGGTCGCGGGTCATCTCGTCGGGCGAGAGGGTGGTGTACAGACGGGTCATGTAGTCGTGGCCGTCGAAGAGTTCCTGGGCGTGACGGAGCGGGTTGACCTCCCGCTCGAAGAGGCCGTCAGTGGTGGCCGCAGCATCGAAGGCGTCAGCCCAGGCCTCGAAGGCCTCGGGGTCGGCTTCCGCCCACTGCTGGGTCAGCCAACGAGCGTTCTGATAGAAGCCGAGCTGGTCCCAGCCCTGCTCCAAGAACTCGACCGGAATGGGGAGGGCTTCGGCCAAGGTCGCCTGAAGGCTACCGGTGATCGGGAAACGCCAGATCACCTGCTCCAGGAACTCGACCGGATCGCTGAGGCTCGACAGCTCGCTTCGGAGAGGGAAACGGCCCTGAAAGAAGAGGCGCTGATCCATCAGGTCTGTGGAGCCGGCGTACTCCGTGACGAAGCTCTGACCGGCCTCCGCTTCGTTGGTCGCGGCAATGATGACCTCGTTGTAGTTCTGGCCGGCGTTGAACCAGTCAATCTGCTCTTCGTTGATGACGGTGTGGAGATAGTTTCGGGGGATGGCTCGGCTCTCACCCAGGACCCAAACCTGGACGCCCATGTTGGGGTTGGCGGCCACCGAGGTCAGGATGAGCGGGACCATGGGGTACTGACTTCGATAGCGAAGCGCCAAAGGCTGAATCTCGCCGGTTTCGGCCCCCGAGACGAGTTTGACCGCCACGAAGTAGGCACCGGTCTTGATGTAGGGTCCGACGACGTCCTCGGTGCCGGTGGGCACGAAGAAGCCCTCCCGCTCCAGCCAATCGAACATCTCCTGCCGGTCGTCGGCCCGGAGGGTTGCGGTGTCGAAGCTTCCGATCACCTGACGGGCTACCAGGGGCGAGCTGCCGTCGTCGCCTTGGAAGCTGTCCGACTCGGCCGAGGTCGGAAGCGCTACACCCCGACCCCCGTTGGGCAGGCACTGGTCGGGAAACACGCGGTTCAGCCGGTAGGTGGGCTGGGTGGCCTGAGTGACCTGAGTAAAGAGCTCGTCGCTGCTCAACAGTAGCTCGGGGACATCGGGCACGGGAACGAGCCAACCGAACTCCTCGGCCGGACCCTCGTACTGAATCTGGATGTGGGCTTCGACTTGGTCGCCGTCCTGAGAGAAGACAATCCGTTCGCCCGCCTGAACCACGGGGACGGCCGGGAACTGGGGCGCGACGCAGCCGCAGGCCTTGGCCTCGGGTGCCGGGGTGAGCACGGCGGCAGCGGCGGCCAGGGGAAGGAGAGGGACCCACAAACGAGTCATGTCGGGCATGTTCATGACCCCATCCATCTAACAAGACCCGTGCCGAGCCGTGAAGGGTGCGCTCGCTGGGGAAGTCCTCAGATTTCCGAAGGGGGAAGGCCCGGGAGGATGAATTTCTGCTGCTCGGGGCACGGATTTCCGAGAGGCTCCTGGAGATGAGCTCAGCGAGCTTCTTCGACCGCCGCCACCTGGCCGACTTCGGCACCATCGGCGAGGGTCAGCCCGAGCTGGCGAAGGCCTTCTTCGCCTACTACGGCCAAGTCTTTCAGGATGGGGCCCTTTCCGTTCGGCTTAAGAGCCTGACCGCCCTCGCCGTGGCCCACGTCGTCCAGTGCCCCTACTGCATCGACGCCTACACTCGGGGCAGTCTCGAGGCCGGGGCCGACCTGGAGCAGATGACCGAAGCCGTTCACGTCGCGGCCGCGGTGCGCTCGGCCTCGGTCATGGACTACGGGCTCCAGATGCTGGGGCAGGCCGCGAAGCTGGGCATGGGCGGCTCGGCCGTCGACACGCCGGCATACTACTTCTCGGTCGCGCAGCTCTCGAATGACGGCGCCCACGAAGCCGCCTCGCCCGAGCTGAGCCGAGCCCACGAAGCCTGGAACCAGGCCGTGTTCGCGGACGGCGCGCTCGAAGGGATCGAAAAGGCCCTGATCGGTTTGGCCTGCGCCCACGCCATTCAGTGTCCTTACTCGATTCATCGACAGACCGAGGCGGCCAAGGGTCTGGGAGGCGATCTGGCCCAGATGACAGAGGCCGTTCACGTTGCCAACGCCATCCGAGGCGGCGCGGCGCTTGTTCACGGACTTCAGATGAAGGAACTCGTCCAGGAGGACGTCGCGTGACCTTACCAATCGTAGATCAGAGCCCCCGGGCTACCCGTAGCTTGATGGGCCTCCGCGACCCCCTCGCGCCCGCCGCACGGCAGCTCGGCCGACTCAACGCGTGGGCGGAAGAGCAGGACGCGAGCTTCGATGCGTCCATCGCGGCTTCGGGCTGGGGCCGCCTCGGACCCTCGGAGCTCGAGATCTTCCAGATAAACCTCGGCAAGCTCTGCAATATGAATTGCCGGCACTGTCACGTCGATGCCGGTCCGGATCGCACCGACGCCAACATGGACCGCGCGACCGTCGACGACTGCCTGCGCGCGCTGGACCGGACCCAGGCTCACACAGTCGACCTCACGGGTGGGGCCCCCGAGCTAAATCCTCATTTTCGCGATCTGGTCGAAGAGGCCGTCAGCCGGGGGAAGAAGGTCATCGATCGCTGCAACCTGACAATCCTCCTCACCAGGAAGATGCAGGACCTGCCCGAGTGGTTCGCGGCTCGAGGCGTCGAAGTGGTCTGCTCCCTCCCGCACTTTGCGCTTCGGAACACCGACGCGCAGCGAGGCGACGGCACCTTCCGAAAGTCGATCGATGCCCTGAAACGCCTCAATGCTGCCGGTTACGGTCAGGGCGACCCAGACCGGGTCCTGACCCTGATGTCGAACCCGGCCGGAGCCTTCATCAGCGGCGATCAATCGGTGATGGAGCGGGAGTGGAAGCGGGCCTTAGCCCGAAACCACGGCGTCAGCTTCGATCGGCTCTTCGCTCTCAACAACATGCCGATCAGCCGTTACCTCCAGTGGCTGGAGGAGAGCGGCAACTTCGAAGCTTACATGGCGCGACTCCTCGCCGCCTACAACCCGACCACCGTCGCTGGGCTTATGTGTCGCAACACCATCAGCATCTCTTGGGACGGGTGGGTCTACGACTGCGACTTCAATCAGATGCTCGAGATGCCGGTGGAGGGCAGAACCCACATCCGGGACTTCGAACCCCAGGCCTTCCGCAGCCGACGGATCGCGACTGGGCCCCACTGCTTCGGGTGCACGGCCGGAAGCGGCTCCAGCTGCGGCGGACAGTAGGGGCCCGGCGCGGGCGGCGCTTTTTCTTGGTGGGCCCGGGCACTGCGTGCATTTTCCCGCCGTGGACGCAGGGCCGTACCAAGAGGAACGAGGGCCACTGGCCGCGATCGGTGCGCTGAGCGTCGCTGCCTTCTCCTTCCTGGTCTGGATCATCTACTTCAACCCCTTCGGCGGCGGACAGGCCGAGGCCGTGGCCTTTCTTCCGGCGGTGAACGCCAGCCTGAACACGGTCAGCACCATCTGCTTGGTGACGGGCTTCGTGATGATCAAGCAGGGCCGTCGGACCGCTCACCGCAACTTCATGGTGGGAGCCTTCGCCGCGTCGACGCTCTTCTTGATCAGCTACATCGTCTACCACAGCCTCCACGGCGACACGCCCTTCCGAGGCAAGGGCTGGATCCGGCCGGTCTACTTTGCAGTACTGATCAGCCACATCGTCCTCTCCGCCGTGGCCCTGCCCCTCGTACTCACCTCCTTCTTCTTTTCTTTGAGCGGCCGCTTCGCGAAGCACAAGAAGGTCTCACGCTTCACCTTTCCACTTTGGCTGTACGTGTCGGTCACCGGCGTCCTCGTCTTCTTCATGCTTCGAGGCTTCGGCGGAGCGACCTGAGATCAGCCCAGCCAAGAGCTCGACCACCGAGTCGAGCTCCCTTTCGTTGGAGACCCAGAGCGTCGCCGACCCCCCCGCGCAGGGGCGGGCGCCCGGGTCTTTGACGGGTCCAAACCAGCCGGTCACGTCGACTCGGACCCGGGGCGCCGACTTTCGGTGGAGGCGAAGGTAGGCCAGGGCCCGTCCGCCCCAGTCGACGCGCCGGTAGCTCGGCCCTCCGACGCAGGCCACCCGACCCTCTTCTGCCGCGGGTATGCGTCGAAGGATTTCCAGAAGCAGCAGGTCGCGAAGGCTCTCCAAATTCACGGAGGGAGGGACAGCAGTCGCTGTGCCAGCTGGGCAGACGGCGCAAGATGCATAGCCTTCGACGCCTTTCGTCGGGCGTCAGCGAAAGCCGTCACTTCTTGAAGAGCTTGCCGATCAGTCCGCCGAGTCCGCTCTTCGCCTTGTCCTTCCGGGTGCTAGCCAGGCGAAGGCCCCGGGTGGCCTCGATGTTCTTGGGCTGAATGCGGAGGCAGACCCGCCACCATTTGATGGCCTGCTCGTAGTCCTCTTGGTCGAAGTAGATCTGGCCCAGGTACTGAGGCGCAAGCTCCAGGTTATCCTGCTTCTTGTAGGCGCTCTTCAATAGGTCGATGGCCTGCTTCCGGGCGGACTGGGCGCTCCTCTGGCTCTGGTAGATGCACCAGGCTCGATAGACTTCGTAGAGCGGATCGTCGGGGTTCAGGCCTTGGGCCTCGTCCAGGTGGCCCAGGGCGTCGTTCCAGCGCTTCTGGCGCATCGCCTGCAGGGCATCGTCAACCAGGCCTTCAGCCCGAAGAACGGCGTGCACGTCGGTGGCCAGCCCCTTCTGCTTGCGGTCCAGCAGGATGAGGTACTCTTCCCGGCTGCTCGGATCCTTCAGGGTTTCATGGGCCTCACTCAAGGTCTGAAAGATCTCGTCGACCTTCCGCTTGTCCTGCTCGCCTAGCTCGACGCCCGCGAAGGCGTCCATGTGCCAGCTCTTGCCCATGGTCATGAAGCGGGTACGGATCTCGTCCGGGCTGGCTTCTCGGTCGACGCCCAGGAGCTCGAAGTGGTTCCGCTTCTGGAGGGAAGAGTGGAAGCGCTCGATGCGGGCCCTCATCTCTGCTGCGTCGCCGGACACCGGCGAAGGCTATTTCCCAGCGGCAGGCCCGTGTCAAAACCGGTTCTTCCCGTGGTCCTCTTTGGTTTCTTCTGTCAGCCTTCGAAGGTGGCCGAGAAGCACCTGGTCCTCTGGGATGGCGAGTGTGGATTCTGCCGACGCTCCGTGGACTGGCTTCTCGCCCTGGACCATGAGAGCCGGCTGGAGGCCCTGCCGTATCAGCAGGCCCCCTCACCGCCCATGACGCCCGCACTCGCGTCAGCCTGCGAACGAGCCGTTCACGTGGTGGCTGTCGACGGTAGGGTCTTCCGAGCGGGTCGGGCCGTGCTCTTCGCCCTGGACGTGGTGGGCTGGCGTACTCTGGCCTTCGTGGGCCGGATTCCCCCTTTCATCTGGGCCATCGAACTCGGATATTGGGTGGTGGCCCGGAACCGTCGCTGGTTCTCGAAGCTCTTGTTCCGCGCTCGAACCTCCTGAAGCGGCCCTTTCCTGCTCTGCGGGCCAGGTTCGCGCGTGACAAGGCTCCAGCCCCCCCCTAGTCTCCCTCTGCCATGCGGCGCCTAGTATTCCTCGGTTTCCTCCTCTCTGCCTGCGGGGACTCCACCGTCTCGTCGGAGCCCGGTGCCCAGCCTGGTCCGGACTTCGGCGTCGTGGAGGACCAGGGAGACCCCGAGGAGGACATGGGCCAGCAGACTGACGTCGACTTGGGCCCGGCCCGCGACATGGGCCCCGAGGACACCGGAACCCCCGTGGACATGGGTCCTCCGCCCCCGCCCGACATCTGTGACGACCTCGGCCTCACCCGAAGGGTCTTCCGGACCGATGCCGGCAACGTGTTCGGCGAAGTGGCCGGCGACTTCACGGTCAACGAAGTGGGCGGCGCCAGCTGGAACTTCCGAGAGAACTTCACCGGCTGCGAGAGCTACGTCTTCGTGACCTACTTTCCGCCCGACCTGGACGAGCCCATCGGGCTGGGCCCCAACGCGACGGGAGGCGCCATCTTTGGATCGCCAGTCACCGAGGTCGTCGAGAATACGCCTCTCAACAGCCACTTCTTTTTCATCAACGACGAGACCGACGCCGAATTGCGGTCACGACGACTTGACGTGATCCAGCGACGGCTGGAGCTGGCCATCGGCGAGCTCCCCGCCCAGGAGCAGGATCGACAGTGGGCGCGCTTCCATCTGGTCCTGGATCGGGCCTCCGACATCGACGGTTCGGTCGGCGCGATGCTTCGGGACTATCTGGCCTGGCGACACACGCCTGCGAGCTTCGTGGACCTGGGTGAGCGCGGAATGGCGCCCTCCCCCGCGCCTTACTTCTTCGGTATCGACCGCTTCCAGCGATGGGATGCGGGCGGCAGCCCGGCTCAGTTCGTCGGCGGTTCGGCCCATATGCGGATGGCCTCCTTCCTCCCCCTCTTCTACGACCACAAAGCCAAGATCGACGATGACGCTGAAGCACTCGCGACCCAGGTCGTGCTTCTCGACCAGCCCGTGACCGAGCGCATCTTCGTCCAGACGGTCGAGTTGCCCGACGCCGATACGATGGCCGGCTTCGATACGCTGGCCTTCGACGTGGCCGTCAACTGCAAGGAGCGGAACGTCTTTGCGTGCTCAGAGTGGGATCGGATCGCTCGGATCGAGCATTGTTCCGACGAGACCTGCGAGAGCCGGCAGGAGGTGATCCGCTGGATCACGCCCTACTGGCGGCGGGGCGACCGACGTTGGATCATGGACGCGTCGACTCTCCTCGGGCTGGTTCAGGACGGCGGCCAGCAAACCTTCCGGATCGAGATGGGTCCGGGTTGGGAGCGAAAGACGGAGCGGGACGCCCGGATGGTGCTCCGCTTGTCCAACGAAGGAAAGAGCGAGCGCGCGGTAGGTGCCATCCGAATTGCGGGCGGCGGCAGCTTTAACGATGCCTACAACGACCGCGAGCCCGTGCCCTTCCAGGTGCCGGACGACGCGAGTCGGGTCGAACTGGTGAGCATCCTGAGCGGTCACGGTCAGAGCGCGGGCAATAACTGCTCGGAATGGTGCGACCATCGCCACCGCTACACCATCAATCAGCAAGCTCTGCCCGTGATTCAGTCGGCGCCCGGGATCGGGAGCGCTTCGGGCTGCGGACCGGCCGCGGCCCAAGGGGTGAGTCCCGGCCAGTTCGGAAATTGGGCGCCCCAGCGTGCCTATTGGTGCCCGGGCCTCCCGGTGGACCACATCCGCCAGGACATCACCAACCTGGTCACCCTGGGTGACGAGAACCAGTTCGACTACACCGCGACCTTGGGGCCGAGCGGTGCACCGGGCGGGGGCAACATCTCCCTCAGCGTCTACGTCGTCTGGTACCGCTGAGTCGGTGGGGCGACTGCTCTCAGCCGCGCTCCTTCTGGCGGCCTGCACCGAAGGACCTCCCGCCGACCCTTGGCTTGAGGCCAAGGGGGCCTTCGAAGCGGCACGCTCCAAGACCCCCGACTACACGGACCACGTCTACGACCCAGTTCTCGCTTTGCTCGATGCGGTACCGTTCGAGCATCCGGAGCGGTTCAGCGCCTCGGCGCTGGCCCGGGCACTGAGGAGCGAGCGCGTCGCGGTCGAACGAACGGGTCTCGCGCTCATGCCCGGTCCGCCCATCGAGGTGGAGGTGGAGCTCATCGAGACCGAGACCTCGAGCGTGGCGAGCGCCACGAGCTCCACCACCCCGCCCTGAGCCGAGGGCTCGGGTCCGGCTTCAGCCACCAGACACGATGTCGATCGGTCCGTCCTGGACCACCCGAAGGCGAAGGTTCGCCTTTACCCCGCCCAGCTCCTGGGTCCGTCCGTCGGGCCAGCGGATCCTCACATCCTCGGCCCCGGCGTCGTTCCCGAGCGCGAAATGGAGGGTCCGGCTGGGTTGAACGTTGTAGTGGCCCTGGCCGGACACCACCTGTCGAAGCGGGGTCCCCGCGCTCGTGCGAACTCGGACTCGTGCCCCGGTGGCGTCGCGAGGACCGGACGCCACCAGGTCCAGCTTCAGCCAGTTCCGGCCGTCGCCAGCTTCGTTCCGGAAGACCCGGCCCGCACCTTTGGGCATGAAGAAGTCGAGATCCCCGTCCCCGTCCAGGTCCGTCCACAGGGTTGGGCCGGGTCGGCTGATGTCGACGCCTGTGGTCTCGTAGCTCTGCCGTACGAAGCGACCGTCTTCGGTCGGGGCGTAGAACTCCATCCGGGTGTTCCGCAGCCGCGACATCGCGAGCTCCATCCGACCGTCCATGTCCACGTCCACGAAGTGAGGGTGGATCTCGTCCTCGGCCCACTCCAGGCCTCGCTGCTGGCTCTCCTCGGTGAACTGGCCGTTCTCGTTCACCCACAAAAGGGTCCGGTCGCTCTCGGGATAGTCGGGATGGGCGATGGTAGCGGCGATGAGGTCGAGGTCGCCATCGGCGTCGAAGTCCGCGAACTCGGCTCCGAAGCCGTTGCCGCCGATGGGACCGGGCATCGTGATGCCCGAGAAGACGAGGGGGGATTCGTTCTGGGTCAGGGTGCCGCGCCGGGTCGCGGCCACGCCCAGCTCGACACCGACGTCGGTGAAGACCATGTCCCCGTCGTTTCGCCACAGGAAGTTGTGGTCCCAGTACCAGGGCGGACTGTTGAAGGCGGGACGACCGGCGCCGTAGTTGTTGACGAACAGATCGATGTCGCCGTCGCCATCGAAGTCACCCGCCGCCAATCCGTATGCGGCGCGGCCAGTGCTGTCCAAGCTGACCTCGGAGCGCGGGTTGCCGAGGAGCATGTTGGCTTCCCGCGTCAGTGGGTTCAGCTGCTCGGGCAGACTGACCGCCTCGAAGGTGCCTCCCGTGTTGCGGTAGAGCAGGTCGTCTCGGGGGATGCTGCTCCCGATCGTGTCGCCGTTCTGAACCTGGGTGTACCAAATGCCCAGATAGAGGTCCAAGCGGCCGTCCTGGTCGAAGTCGGCCAGGGTGGCCGCCGCAGGTTCGGTGAACGCGAAGGGCGCCAGCCGAGATGCTGCGATGCCCCAGTCTCCGTCGAAGCTGAATTGGCCGGCGCCGTCGTTGAGCCAGACACCCTGCTGACCCTCGGGGGAGCGAACGCCCGTGAAGCTCAGCGCGTCCATGTCTCCGTCCTCGTCGACGTCACCAAAGAGAAGAAGGGTGGCCGTCGTCTCTTCCAGTCCGGTCGTAAAGGGCGCGAAGCCGAATCCTCCGTCCCCGGCGAGGTTGCGCCAGACCGTGGGCTGAAGCGGCAGGTCTGTCACCGGCAGGCGGACCAGGTCGTCGAACCCATCCCCGTCTACGTCGACCAGCATGGCGCGGCTGTCCGAGGATGCTTCGCCGAAACCGGCCTCCTCCGAGACCTCGACGAACCAGGGCGCCGCCGGGGGCTCCGGCGGCGGGCCCTCGGCGATGGGCTCCAGCAGTTCCCAGGGCGCGACCTCGATCTCGACCTCCGTCTCCCCCGACCAGCTCGGATCCCCACACCCGGCTGAGACCGTGAGCCGAAGGCGAGTCGTTTGTCCCCGCACCAGCGCCTCGACCCCGAGCTCAACGCTGCGGGGTCCGGTCTGGCTCGCGGTGGCCCGTCCAGGACCTTGCACGTCAACCGAAGGCGCTCGAACTTCGGCTTCGAACTCGACCGTGAAGCTCGCCGACACCTCCGTCCGGTCGAGGCTCGCTCGCTCGGGGAGCGGGGTCGTCGGTACCGGAGGCTCGCAGGCGTCGTCCGGTCCCACATCTGCCCGACCTTCCACGCCTCGGTTCTGATCCGGGGAGGGTGAGGAGCTCGTGCCGCAGGCCGCTCCGAGTCCCAAGAAGAGGGCGAGGGTGAGACTTCGCATGCCTTTGGCTCCCGCACGGGGCCTCATTCTGCAAGCCGATCCTGGCCCGCTCGGGCGTCAAAGGGGACGAGGAATGTCGATGGTCTCTTCGGGGGCCACCCGTTCGGCAAATCGACGTATGTCTTCAGGTTTACCGGCCACCACGGCGACGTCACCGGATTCTAGGGTCGCCCTACGGTCGAAGCCCCGCTGAAATCGGCCGTCCTTTTTCATGATTCCGACCACCATGATGTTGTGGTCCTCGGCGACTCTCAGTTTCCTTACACTGCCCACCAAGCGATCGCCGATCGGCACGTCTTCGAGATTGAAGTCGTCGTGAACGCGGCTCACGGTTCGGTCCACCATCGAGGCCGCGACGGGCTGCAGTAGTCCTTGCGCCATCCGCTGGCCCGAAATGCCGTAGGGATTCAGTACGGTGCTGGCTCCCGCCCGAAGCGCCTTCTGAACGGACTGCTCGTCGTCGACCCGACACACGATCTGAAGCTGAGGGTTGAGCTGGCGGGCGCTGAGGACCACGAACAAGTTGGTCGCATCGTTGCCGGTACATGCGGTCAAGCCCCGGGCCTTGGCGATGCCTGCCTGACGAAGCACCTCGTCCGAGCTGGCGTCGCCTTCGACGAACACCGTTCCCAGGTCGACCCTACGGGCGTCGGTGTCGATGACCACCACCGAGTGCCCGCGGGCCTCGATCTCGGCCGTGACCTCTTTTCCCAAGCGGCCGAAGCCGACGACGATGAAGTGATCGGAGAGGGTCTTCATGATACGGCTCCGCCGTCGATCTCGCAGCGTCTGAAGGAGGCCTCCGTCCGCTACGAATCTGGCTACCTCCGAAAGGCTATAGGTGGCGAGGCTCAGGCCCCCGAAGATGAGAACCATGGTGAAGACGCGGCCTTCCGTACTGAGGGGCGCCGGCTCGCCGTACCCCACGGTACTCAGGGTTATGACCACCATCCAGAGGCTGTCGATCCAGGTCCATCCTTCGACGAGGACGTAGCCCAGCGTGCCTCCGAAGAGCACCAGAGCGAGGCCCAGCAGGGCAAAGCGTAGCCGCCGCAGGAGCATCCGGTTTCAGATGAACACAGGCCGGAGCCGGAGCCCAGAATCAATCGGATGGGGGCTCAGATGCCGAACAGACCGGTGGCTTTGGTCAGGAGCTCTGCGCAGGTTGCCTTGCTCGGGACGCGGGCCATTCGAAAGAAGTGCTTGTTCGAGGCCGGATGGGGTCGGGAGGCGGGCGTCGACTCCAGCATCGCGCTGCTCGCCTCCAGAACCCGTTGCTCCGAATTCCATGCCACCTGGCCCTCGATTTGACCCGAGCCTCGGACCACGCCCTCCAATTCCGACCAGCCCCGCTGGACCAGATACACTTCGCCATTCACCCAGCCCGCGACCCGAACCGTCAGCCCCGGGTGGCCATCGCCGTCTTCGTCCAGGACGCGAGGGTCGCTGGGTCCGTCGGGAAGGGCGTCTTGCTCCGGGTCCTCCAGGCGGACGCCCGAGGAGCGATAGCTGCGGGGCTCGATGTACCGGAGGCGACCGCCTTGCCACCGCAGTCGAGCCCGTCGAGCCCGACCGCTCAGCGCCTGGGCGAAGCGGGGCGGGTATTCGGTCCGGATGACTCGGGTTGGGCCGTCGGACTCGATCCCGCAGACCGTCTCGACGATCTGGAGCTCCTCTTCCTCCTGCTCCATGTCGAGGAGAGCCAGGGACACGACTTTGGCCTCGGATGGGCCCTTGAAGGGGACTTCGACCACCGAGGTCGTGACCTGCACCTGGGCCCAACGTCCACTCAAGTTGGGCAGAGCCTCGGCTCGAGCCGGCTGCGGAAGCAGTCCGAGGGTCACGATGACCACGCTGAGCTTGTTCACCCCACGTCCTCCCACAGGCATCGAACGGCCTCCTTGCCCGAGAGCACGGCGAGGGGCATGCCCCCGCCCGGATGGGCGCTTCCCGATGCCAGGTAGAGAGATCGGACGCCTTTCACGCGATTCGAGGGGCGCTGGAAAGCAGACCATGTTCCGTTGGATGCGGCGCCGTATATGGCGCCCCGGGTGTCCGGAAAACGGGCGGCCAGGTCGGCCGGAGTGCGTCGCCACACGACGCGGTCGTCAGAGTCGATCATCTCGAAGGCCATCAGTCGTTCCAGCATTCGGGCCTCGAGGCCCTCATGGATGCGGGGTGACCGCTTTTGGCCCTTCGGTTCGGCCGGTGCGTTCGCCATCACGAAGAGAGGCTCGTCTTCGGGCCAGCCCGTTCGGCCATGGGCTTTCTCGGGGGCGCACATGTAGACTGTAGGGTTTACCGGATGACGATCCCGATCGAAGATATCCTCGAACTCCTGAAGGTAGGCCTCGGGGAAGAGAACCTGATGAGCAGGACGGTCGGCCCGGCGTCGGGCCCGAATGACCAGGTTCAAGGCCGACATGGACGGCACCTCCCCCTTGGCCTTCGGGATGTCGACCCAGCGGCGGACATGATTGGCGTCGCAGTTGGCGACCACCGCGTCCGCTTCGACTGGACCGTCGTCGGTCTCGACCCCGGTGACTCGGGCCCCTCGCCGTCGCAGCCCACGGACCGGACGCTCGTAGTCGATGACGACGCCCAGGTCTCGAGCGATGTCGACCAGGCTGTGCACCACGGCCTGGACTCCGCCCTGGACGCCCAGTCCGCCGATACCCATTTCGACGTGGGCGATGCAGTTCAAGGTGGCCGGGGCCTTTCGGACGTCGGAGCCGTTGTAGGTCGCGTAGCGAGCTAGGATCCAGCGCAAGCGCGGGTCCTGCACCTGCTTTTTGATCGCCGCCCACATGGTTCGCATGGGGTCGATGTGCCGGACGGACGAAAGACCGGACACGCCAAGCTTCATGATCGAGGTCATGGAGGGGGCCTGACCCATCACGAAGTGGGGCGCGGCCTCGGTCCAGATCCGCTCCGCGTACTCGAGATAGGCGCAAAGCTCGTTCCGGGCCGTGGCGCCGAAGACCCGTTCTGCCTCGGCCAGCGTTTCGGCCGGCTCGGGGTGGACGCGAAAGCTAGTGCCATCGTGGAAGCGGTAGAGAAAATGGCCGCCATGGACCCGGAGCTCGGGTCTCGGCGTGCCTGGTTTTGGGGCCATGGCCCAAAGCTCTTCGAAGATCTCGGGCAGGGTGAGGAGGCTCGGTCCGGTATCGATTTGGATCCCCTCGACTTCGACCACGCCCGCTTTGCCGCCGGGAGCCGGTCCTGCCTCTAGGAGGGTGACCTCGGCCCCTCGATGAGCGGCGTGGATGGCGGCCGACAGGCCTCCGAGTCCGGCGCCGATGACCGTCACCCTCAAAGCGTGCTCTCACGGACGCCGCTGTAGACCCGTCCACGCCAGGCGATCTGCCTTCGGAGGCTCCAGCGCAAAGAATTCAGTCCAATCGCCACGAAGGCCACGATGCCTACGGGGTGGAGGAGTACGGTGTCCAGACCCTGTCGAAACCTCAAAGCGATCCCGAGCCGAAGCAGGACCACCGCCGCCGAGCCGAGGGCGGCGGCCGGGGCAAGCTCGGCCGAGCCGAAGGCAAAGAAAGGGAGGGCAAAGGCCCCGACGTAGAGCCCCAGGACCAAGGCGAGCCGATGGGGCTTGGCGCCCACTCCCACGTACAGGTTTTTCGAGAAGCCCTCCCACACCTCCCGCGGGCTTCGATACATCCGACAGCGAGCAAGGCGTCGACCGTCGGCGAAGAGCACACGCCGCCCCGACTGCTTGGCCCGGGCGCAAAAGGCCATGTCGTCGACGATGGCGTCTCGCACCGAAGCAAAGCCACCCATCGCTCGGTAGGCTTCGGTCCGGACGAACATGATCTGGCCGTTGGCGGCCAAGAAGCGGGTAGAGCGGGTCCAAGGGACGAGGAGGAGCGGCAACCAGCTGACGTAGGTCAGATGCAGAAGTGGAACGACGGCGCGCTCGAACCAGCCTCCAAGGATCTGCGCAGGAAGGGCGGTGAGGACGTCGGCTCGATGGGCCTCGACGAGACCGAACATGCGCTCCAAGGCGTCCGGCTCGAGTTGGACGTCGGCGTCGACGAAGAGGATCCATGGAGACCGAGCCGCCTCGGCCAGGCGATGGCAGGCCCACACCTTGCCCACCCAACCGGGGGGAAGTGGTTCGCCTCGAAGCACCCGCAGCCTAGGCTCTTCGGTCATCTTCGCCTGAAGGATGGCCATGGTACCGTCGGTGGATTCGTCGTCCAGTACCCATACCTCGTCGGCCCCCGTCGCCAGCGCTGCGTCGACGGCCGCTCCGATGTTGCGCTCTTCGTCGCGCGCCGGGATGGCCACGCTGACCCCGCTTCGGCGGGCGCTCCGACGTCGTCCCGAGGGCCAGCTCGAGAGGTTGAAGACGCCGATGACCAGCGCGAGGCAGGGAAGTACGGCTGGCCACCAGCTCACCGCAGAGAGCGGACGTCAGGGGCGGGGCGAATGACAAGAGGGAGGGGATCGTGGCCCAGTGCCGCGACAAATGTCCCGCCCGCCGCTGTCGTGAAGCACGGCCAGACAAACCGACGTATTTCGTCGTAGGCCTGATGGGAAGGCCCCGTTCTCATGCATGCCGTCGTCATTGGCTCCGGCCCCGCCGGATGGATTGCAGGCGGCGCCTGCGTGGCCGAGGGCTGGTCGGCGACCATCGTCTCCCCGGAATTCGGAGCCTTTGCCCCCACCTACTGCGCATGGCTCGATGACCTACCGCAGGACTGGCGTTCGGAGGTGGCCTGCACTTGGTCCGAGGTGGACGTGTATTCCGAGCGCGGCCAGCACACCCTGTCCCGTCCCTACGTTTGGATCGATGGGAAAGCCGTGCGCGCGCGATTGGAGCGCGAGGCGTCCGGCGTCCGACTCCATCAGGCCAAGGTGTCTTCCTTGGAGGCCGTGGACGGAGCGGTGCAGGTCGTGACCGAGGACGGCGTACTGGCCGCGGATCTCGTGATCGACTGCGCCGGTCGGGTAGGTGGCTTCGCGCAGGTCGAGGCGCACCGTTCGCCGGCGGCGCTCCAAACAGCCTACGGCGAGTTTCTTCACGCGCCCCACGCTCGTCTCGAGCGACCGGTCCTCATGGACTTTCGAGGCATGGATGGGCCTCATCGTCATCCGCCCACCTTCGGGTACGTGCTCCCCCTTCCCAACCGGACGGTGCTCGTCGAGGAGACGGTCCTGGCTGCTCGACCCGCGGTGCCGGTCGAAGAGCTTCGAGGGCTTCAGCTTCGCCGCAAGGAGGCCTACGGGCTCAGCGACTGCGAAGTGAAGGAGGTCGAGCGGGTGCGGATCGCGATGGGAGGACCCAGGGCGGGTCTTCGAGGCTTCGCGAGCGCCTTCGGCGCGGCCGGCGGCATGGTCCATCCGGCCACCGGCTACCTCTTTGCGACCCTCCTTCGAGTCCGGCCTCGGCTCCGTCTCGGACTGCGAAGAGCGTTGCGCGCATCCAAAGTCGAGCGTCGCGTCGAAGGCATGGGCCGAGCCCTCTGGCCGGGAACGGCTGGGCTCACTCGAGGATTGCAGGTGGCAGGCTTGGAACTCGTTCTACGCATGGATCAGGCCCGAGTGGCCGGCTTCTTCGATGCCTTCTTCCGGAGTCCGGAGCGATCCTGGTCGGCGTATATGAGGGGCGATCCTTCGCTGTTTGGCGTTCTGCGGAGCATGGCGTCGACCTTTGGTCGACTCCCGGCCAAGGAGCGGACCTGGGTCGGCGCCGGCTTTCTGAGAAGACCCCAGGCCTTGGATGAGCCGGCGCCTGGTGAACAGATTTTGTAGAGACGCTATCCATTCATGAGGAATGCGCTGGAAATGCCGCGTGAAACGGCCGGTTGCGATGGATCTGGGGGCTTCGATTGCCCAGCCACACTTGGACATCGCATGAACACTCCTCGCCGCCCGCGGGCGGGAAGACAAGCAGGTACACGATGACGATGACGGGAACGCCCTCTGGCCTTTTGACCTTGGAGCACGGGCTGCGGCCTCCGAATCTACCGTTCCGCGAGGACGAGACCCTGGAAGAGGTGAAGGCGGTGATGCTGCAGTTGGCCGCTGGTCAACGATTCGAGCGCCTCGGCGCCATCGTGCAGGAGCACCTCTTCACCGGCGGCAAGCGTCTCCGGGCCCGGCTCGCCTTGGAGAGCGCCGTGGCCCTGGGGGGCTCGGCCCAAGACACCATCGCCTGGGCTGCGGCCTGCGAACTTCTCCACAATGCGACCCTGGTCCACGACGACCTGCAGGACGCAGACCCGATGCGCCGCGGACACTTCACGGTCTGGATGCGGCACGGGCAGGCCCAAGCCATCAACGCCGGCGATCTGATGCTGATGCTGCCCTTCATCGCCGTCGAGGGTGTCGAAGCCGACGACCAGACCCGATGGCACCTGTCCCGGGCCATCGCGCGCAGAGCCGAACAAACGGTTCGGGGTCAGTCTTTGGAGATGACCTTGCTCTCCTCCGGGATGCTGGACTGGGAATCCTACGCGGCGGCCGCTCGCGGGAAGACGAGCGCTTTGATGGCGCTCCCGGTCCACGGCTCTGCTCTACTCTCGGGCCGTCCTCCCGAGGAGGCTGAGCGCCTGGCCGAGCCCTTCTGCGACCTGGGACTGCTCTTTCAGATTCAGGACGATGTGGTCGATTTGTTTGGAGACAAAGGGCGGGGCGAACGAGGCGGAGACCTTAGAGAGGGTCGGGTGAGCGCGCTCGTGGCTGAGCATCTTCGCCTGCATCCGACGCAGACCCGCTTCATCGTCGATCTACTGGAGACGCCGCGGGACCAGACCAGCAACGAGGCCATCGACGAGATGGCGAGGCGCTTCGAAGGGCAGGGCGCGCTCGCCGCCGTTTTGGCGCGAATCGAGAGCGTTGCTCGCTCGATCGAAGAGGCGGAAGCTCTCTCGTCTGAGCCTGCACTGCGTTCCGTCGCTCGCGCCCTCATCGAACGCTCCCTTGCCCCGGTCGGGCATCTCATGGAGAAGCATTCATGATGAAGCCGGTCATCGTTATCGGTTCGGGTTTCGGCGGCCTGGCGGCCGCCATCCGACTTCGTGCCATGGGGCACCCCGTCACCCTCCTCGAGGCTCGCGACCAGCCCGGTGGCCGGGCTGGGGTCTTCAAGGCGGACGGCTTCACCTTCGACGCGGGTCCGACCGTCATCACGGCCCCCTATCTCATCGACGAACTCTTCACGGCGGTGGGACGCGACCGAAAAGACTACGTCGAGTTCTTGCCCGTCGATCCCTTCTATCGGATCGATTTTCATGACGGCTCCAAGTTCGACTACGTAGGAGACGAAGATCGGCTCATGGCCTCGATCAAGTCCTTCAACCCCAAGGACGTCGACAACTACCAGCGACTGGTAAAGCACATCCGAAAGATCTTCGACATCGGCTACATGGAGCTGAGCGACGTTCCTTTCGACAAGCTGTGGGACATGCTCAAGGTCGTGCCCGATCTGGTTCGGCTGGGGAGCTACAAGTCTGTGTACTCCATGGTCGCTTCCTTCATCGAAGACGAGCGGCTCCGTCAGGTCTTCACCTTTCAGCCGCTGCTGGTTGGTGGCAGCCCTTTCCGCGTTACCTCGATCTACACGCTCATCCACTGGCTGGAGCGAACATGGGGCGTGCACTTTGCGAAGGGCGGCACGACGGCTCTCGTCCACGGACTGGTGAAGCTCTTCGAGGATATCGGGGGCGAGATTCGCTACAACGCGCCCGTCGAAGAGATAGAAGTAGAGAACGGTCAGGCGAGCGCTGTGCGCATCGCCTCCGGCGAGCGTCTCCCCTGCCGATTCGTGGTGTCCAACGCCGATCCTTCGTTCGTCTACACCCGCCTTATCGACGGCAAACACAGGCGCAAGCACACTGACCTCGCCGTCGCCCGAAAGCACCAGAGCATGTCGCTCTTCGTGGCTTACTTCGGGACCAAGCGAACCTACGAAGAGCTGGCCCACCACACCATCGTATTGGGACCTCGATACAAGGGTCTGCTGGACGACATCTTCAAGAAGAAGCACTTGGCCGAGGACTTCTCGCTTTATCTCCACGCGCCCACACGCTCCGATCCGTCTTTGGCCCCGCCCGGCCACGAGAACTTCTATGTGCTCTCTCCGGTCCCGAACCAGAAGAGCGGCATCGATTGGGACGAGATGGGTGAGGTGTACCTCGAAAAGATCTTCGACGAGCTCGATCGACGAGGCGTGCCCGGACTCAAGGAGGAGTTGGTGACCCACTCCTTCGTGACGCCCCACTATTTCCGAGACGAGCTGCGCTCCATCGATGGGGCGGCCTTCGGTTTGGAGCCGGTGCTCACCCAGTCCGCTTGGTTCCGCTACCACAACCGCTCCGAAGATGTCGGGGGTCTATACTTCGTCGGCGCTTCGACCCATCCCGGCGCCGGTGTGCCGGGCGTGCTCTCAACGGCCAAGGTCATGGAGAAGCTCGTTCCACGTCCCGAAGCGGACTCCATGGTAGCCGTGCCGGAGGCGATGGAGCAAAGGGTTGCCGGATGACACCCAGCCCGGCGGAGTGCCGTGCGGTTCTGGCCGAGGGCTCGAAGTCTTTTCACTTCGCCTCGCGCTTCTTGCCTGCGGGTCGTCGGGACGACGCTGCCGTCGTCTATGCTTTTTGCCGGACGGTGGACGACATTGCTGACGAAGGAGTCGCGACCAGTCAGGCTCGAAGCGAGCTGACCGAGCTCCGGGCCGAACTTTCCGGTCAGCGCCCGCCTCGTCCCTTGGCTGCCCTCCTCTTGTCGGTTGCCGAGCGTCGCCGCTTCTCTCCCGAACCCGCCCTTCACTTGATCGACGGCGTCTTGTCCGACCTGGAAACGGTTCGCATCGCCGATGACGAGGCGTTGAGACGGTACTGCTACCGGGTCGCAGGCACGGTCGGTCTCCTGATGTGTGGTGTCCTCGGCGTGCGCGCTCACAGCGCTGCGCCCTTCGCCGTGGACCTTGGCATCGCGATGCAGCTCACCAATATTTGCCGAGACGTCCGCGAGGACGCTGAGCGCGGGCGCGTGTATCTGCCCTTGACTCGACTCGCTAGCCAGGGCCTCGACGCCCAGGCCCTTCTCGCTGGCGCCCCCGACCGAGAGGGCCTTCGCATCGTAGTGGCCGAACTGCTGGAGATGGCGGACGGCTACTACGCCAGCGCCGAGGACGGGATGCGCTTCATTCCCTGGCGGGCCCGATTCGCCATCTTGGTCGCATCACGGGTGTACCGGGCGATCGGGGTGAAGCTCCGCCGTGGAGGCGCCAACCCCTGGAAGGGACGAACCGTCGTCTCGCCCCTCGGCAAGCTTGGCGTCGCCCTCGGTGCGCTCCTGCGAGGCTGCCACCCCAAGTTGTTCGGGCTGTGGCCGACGCCGCGGCATCCGCCGGCGCTGCACCGTGGCTTGGCGGGACTGCCCGGCACGACCTCGTCCGAGCTTCCTAGACTCCCTAGCCGCGCCTAGCTTCGCCATGCTGGCCAGAAGCAGACTTCACGCCGTTCGCTTCGGCGCTGGACCCAAGGTGTTCGTGGGTCTTCACGGCTGGAGCGGGAGCCATCGATCCTTCGAGCCCCTCAACCCTTTCATTCCCCCCGACGTCAGCTTTCACGCTGTCGACCTTCCCGGCTTCGGCCGCTCGCCCGATCCCAGTGGTTGGGACATGGAGCGATTCCTCGGGCCCATCGACGAGTCGATTCCGCCCGGTCCCGTCACCCTCGTCGGGGCCTGCGGAGGGGCCGTCATCGCGCTCTTCTTGGCCGTCCATCGGCCCGAGAGAGTGGAGCGGCTCGTCATGATCGATCCCTTCGCTTTCGCCCCCTGGTACTTCGGGATATTCGACACGCCCCTTCTGGGGCCCCTGTTCTACGGTCTGAGCTTTATGAACCCCATCGGGCGATGGCTGACCAATCAAGGCGTGCGCCGGCATCGATCGGCCGAGACGGACTTGATCGAAGGCTTCAAGGAAGTCCGCCACGCTTCGAATCTCGCCTACCTTCGACTCCTGGTTCAGAACTCTCGAGTGGATTTCCGCCGATTCGAGGCCTATCCGGGGCCAGTCGACCTCCTTAGAGGACGTCGGACCTTCCCCGCCGTGGCGGCCGGAGTGCCGAAGTGGCGGGGTGTCTGGCCCCACCTCCGGGACGTGGTCATCGACGAGGCCGGCCACCTGCCGATCTTCGAGGCGACGGGCGAGGTCGCACGCTGGGTGTTCGATGAGCACGACTGAGTACGGCTTCTCGATCAGTGCCGTCGAACGCTGGACCGGGCTCGGAGCGGATACGATCCGAGCCTGGGAGCGTCGTCACGGCGCCGTTCGGCCTGCTCGGATCCGCGGTAACGTCCGACGCTACGGACCAGACCAGGTCCGGCGCCTGCTCCTCCTGCAAGAAGCGACTCGGCGGGGCCATTCGATTGGACAAATCGCCGAGATGTCCTCGGAGGATCTGAGCCGATTGGTGCGAGGCGATCACGACGCGCTCGAGGTCCTCGCCTCCTGGCACGATCAGCGGCAGAGCACTGCTCTGGCCGACGCCTATTTGTGTAGCCTGGCTCGACTCGACGTGGACGAGGGCCGGCGTCTGCTCCTCTTGGCCAAGCAGCTCTTCCGCCCCCTTTGCTCTACCTTCTTGGGGCCTCTCCTAGAGGAGATCGAGTCGCGCTGGTCCGACGAGGACGACGGGCCCGCGCCTTTCGTCCGGGCGACCTTTCTTCAGCAGTTGAGAGGTCTCTTGTTCAGCCCCACGCCTTCGGGGACGAGCAAGGTTCTGGTGGCGGGCCCTCCGGCCATGCGGGCCTGGACCCTACTCGCTGCGCTCGCGATGGCGGCCGAAGGGCTGCAGATCTTGGTTCTGGAGGAGGTCCATCCCGACGGACTGTCCTGGCCGGTCGGTCTGTCCGGCGCTGAGCACCAGCTTTGGGTGGGTCCGGGCGGCTACGCCGAAGGCCGGCATCTATTCGAACCCGACGGGGACCGAGCGCCACCCAGAGCGGGTCGGTCCACCAGCCTCCCCCAACTCGAGGCGGTCGCCCGGGAGTGGAGACTCAGTGGGGAGCGGGTAGCTCAACGGTGAAGCGCGCACCCAAGCGGCCGGGGGCGGCGGCCAATCGCCCGCCGTGGGCTTCGGCGATCCGCGCTGCGACCGTCAGACCCAATCCGTGGCCTGAGCTTCGGGTCGAATAGAAGGGCTCGAAGATTCGGGGTAGCACGGCCGGGTCGACGCCGGGGCCTTCATCTTCGAAGCCGACCGAGAGGCGACGCTCCGACACCTCGCCTTCGACCCAGACCGATCCACCATCCGGCATCATCTGTGCGGCGTTGGCGATAAGATTCCGAAAGCAGTGACGCAGAAGCCGAGAGTCGCCGGGGACAGTGATTTCGCCGAGTTTGGCCTGCAAGCGCAGCTCGGGATGCTGTCGACGGACGTCCCTGAAGGCCGCCGAGACGACGGGCTCGATGTCTGCCTGGCCGGACATGGGGACGACCGGTCGCGAGAACAGAAGGAGCTGATCAACCAGCCTCGAGAGGCCCTCCAAGCTCTGCTTCATGTGTTCTGCGATGTCCTGCTCCTCCTTCTCGAGCCGGCTCGACAGAACCGTCAGGGCTGACATGACGCCCGCCATTGGGTTTCGCATGTCGTGCGCCAGCTGAGCCGAAGCTGCGGCGAACATCTCGAGCTCAGTCGTCGATGGCGAGGCGAAGATGACGAGGACCTCGTCTTCGTATCGGGCCAGCCGGGCAGGGGGTATGTGGATCCCTCGGGCTTGGCCATCCCTCGCCGTGGCGCATACGGCCTCGATAAGAAGAGCCCATCGCTGCGGAGACGGCTGGCCCAAGGCCATGCCGTCGAAGCGCTGAGCAGCGCAAGGGCTGATCCATGAGAGCGCGCCGTGTTCGTCGAACACGGCGCACTCCACGTGCAGTTCGGTCAGCGTCCGAAGCAGCGGGTTCATCGGCCGAGCCTCAGGACTCAGCGCGACGCTTGGGGTCCTTGTCCTCCAGACTAAACTTTTCGATCCGGTAGCGGACCTGATCCCGGTTCATCCCCAGCAGAGCGCCGGCTCGCGTCCGGTTGCCGTTGGCGCGCTCCAGGGCCTGAATCAGCAGGCGGCGCTCTAGCTCCTGCATGTCCACCCCGCTCGCGGGCAGGTTGTACTGACCATCGGACTCAACCGGCGCGTCGGAAAGCTCGAGCCCGTTCGCCTCGATGAGGCTTCCCTCACCCAACAAGACCGCGCGCTCGATGCAGTTGCGAAGCTCCCGCACGTTCCCGGGCCAGCTGTGCTCCTCCATGGTCTTCGCCGCCTCGTCGCTGACGCCCCGGATTTCCTTTCCGAACTCCTCGTTGAAGTGCTCCACGAAGTACTTGGTCAGGAGCTGAACGTCTCCCTTTCGGTCTCGCAAAGGAGGAAGGCGAACCGTCAGGACGGCCAGTCGATAGTAGAGGTCCTCTCGGAAACGGCCCGCTTCGACCTTGGCCCTCAGGTCCTGGCTGGTCGAGGCGATGATTCGGACGTCGGCCCGCTGGTCTTCGTGGCCCCCCATGCGGCGGAAGGTCTTCTCTTCCAGGAAGCGCAGAAGCTTGGCCTGAACGCCCTGGTCCATCTCACCAATGTCGTCCAGGAAGACCGTTCCCCCCTGACACTTCTCCAAGAGACCAGGCTTTCGCGTCGATGCTTCCGGGAAGGCGCCAGGTTCGTGGCCGAAGAGCTCGCTCTCCAGCAGGTGAGGGGGAAGCGCAGAACAGGCCAGCCCCATGAACGGCCCCGAGGATCGCTCGCTGCTCCGATGGACTGACTTGGCCGCCAGGCCCTTGCCAGTGCCGCTCTCCCCCGTCATCAGGACGGTGGAACTGGGGCTGGATGCCACCCGATCCAAGAGGCCCCGGATCTCGAGAATGGCCTGAGATTCGCCCACGAGCGGATGCTCGGTGTCGGTCTTGTTGATTCGTCGCAGCTCCCGGCGAAGGCGCGTCGACTCCAGGGCCCGCTTCACCGTCTCCACGACCTCGTCTAGGTCGAAGGGCTTGCCTGCGTAGTGAAATGCGCCTTCTTTCATCATGTCGACCGCGTGCTGAACGCTGGAATGGGCGGTCAGCATGATGATGGGGGTCGACGGGTCCCGGGTCCGCATCTGCCGGAGGACGTCGTGCCCGTTCACGTCGGGGAGGAGCCAGTCGAGAAGCACCAGATCGCAGCCCTGGTTGAACTGGCTGATCGCTTCCTGGCCTTCGGCGGCCTCGACGATTTCGAAGCCTTCCTCCTCGAGGCGCTGACGAAGGGACCAGCGGATGAGATGCTCGTCATCGACCACCAAGACCTTCGCGGGACGGTCCTGATCGAATGCAGCGGTGGACGATTGTGAGATTGTGCTGGTCATACCCAGTCGCAGAGCAATTCGCGTGCCGCGGGCAGGAGTGCCCAATGCGAGGGTTTGGGCGCTGGAAAGCGCCCAAACCCAAAGAATTGCCGATCGAGCTCTGAGGCGAAAGTCACCGTCCTGCGCACGGGTGCGGCAATTTGCGACACGAGTCCGAAAGTTCGGCGCCGGGCAAGAGTTCACCGCAACGACATCGCCCTGCAGCGCGGCTCACTCAGCATGGCTCTCATGCTCGAGAAGGTACTGCACGCAGACGAAGCCGCCCTTCTCTGGATCCGGGCCCGACGAAAGCCGCTCCTCGTGCAGCTCATGCGGAGCTTCACCAAGATGGGCGACGGGAGCACCTGGTTCATGGTCGGGCTCTTCTCATGGGCCGCTGGCCGCACGGACTGCATGCTCCACTTGGTCTTTGCTGTGAGCCTGGGAAGTGGTCTGGCAGCCGTCTTGAAGCGCGTATGTCGACGCCCTCGACCCAACGCCGCCATCGAAGGCTTCGAGGCCCTCGCCAAGAACCCCGATCAGTTCTCGTTCCCGTCCGGTCACACCGCTACCGCCGTCGCGGTGGCCTTTTCGATGGCGGGCCTGGGCTCCGGCATGGCGCTGGCGGCGGGTCTGGTAGCGGCTTGCGTCTCCTGTTCCCGAATCTACTTGGGTGCCCACTACCCCCTCGACGTCGTGGCGGGGGCGTTCATCGGGATGGTGGCCGGTGTCAGCGCCAACCTGGCGCTGCCGGTCTGAAGCTGGTCGAGCTCAGTTGGACCATGTGCGGTCTCGTTCCTCTCGAACGAACATCGTGACCGACTCCATGGCGAGGAGGTAGGCCTCCCTGAAGGCGTCCACGTAGGCCGTGGCGGGGCTGCGGCGGGGCGCCTCGAACTTCCCCGGGCCGCCCAGGCGTCCTTGGCCTTCGAACACGGCCAGGGCCGCGTTCACCTTCTCGGCCTCCTTCTCCGTTCGATGGACCTGGGCCGAGCGAACGACGCCCTTGGCGTCGACGGCGATGCCGACTTCGGCCCGGCCGTGGGGCGTTTCCATGGAAAGGAAGACCAGGTAGCCCAGCTTCTTGTCGCGCTCGAGCTCGTCGATGAGCAAGGGGTCTTGGGGAACGAAGGCGAGTCGGCCTTTTTCGCCTTCGAAGTCGTACATGGTGTAGACCGGGTGGGTTCGGTCGCTAGGCAGCCGGCCCAGATTCTCCTTGAGGCGGTCCTCTCCGAAGTTGTCGATGGTGTACTCCTTCAGCAGGTAGCGCGCCGCTTCGGGGAAGAAGTCGGCCAGGCCTAGGTGGCGTGTTCGGACGAAGGCGACCATGTCCCAAGCCGACAAGAAGTCCACGTCTGCCCCCGAGAAGGTCTTGGCGCTGTCGACGCACTGGCCCTGCCCGAAGGCGGCCTGGAGCGCGCCGTCCTGAATCGCCGTCATGTCGGCGGCCGAGAGTGTGGCCCGGGCCGCATCGGCGCCGCAGTACTTGGAGAAGAGGGTTCGGCCATGAATGGGGTCGCCCTGATGGACCGTCTGAGACCAGGCGGTGACGGGGAGTGCCATCAGCGATAGGAAAAGGGGCAGTCGCATCTCGTAGGGACTAACAAGGGGGTCCCCCATCGTCGACCCCGTTTCGTGGCCGCGGTCGACGTGCTTGCATGGCCCCATGGGTCTACGTGCCTTGGCCAGCGCGCTCGCCACGACGCCCGGGAGCGCGAGCCGCCTGCTGAAAGAGCGGGCCGAGCGACGACGAGAGGCATGGGGGGCCTATCGGGTCTTTGAGCCGGAGCGGGCTGTGGCTCGGCGCGTGGACCAGGGTGCCTTTCGGGGCCAGCCCTTGGCCGGGCTTCCGGTATCGGTCAAAGACCTGTTCGGCGTGTCGGGCTTCGACGTCTGGGCAGGCAGCAAGCGCGAGCTGCCGGCTCGCTTCGAGGCGGAAGGGCCCCTGATCAGCGCGTTGCGTCGTCAAGGCGCGCCGATCATGGGCAAGACCCACACGGTCGAGTTCGCCTTTGGGGGCATCGGGACCAACGGTCATTGGAACACCCCCGAAAACCCACGGGTACCCGGCCATGTCCCTGGGGGCTCCAGCAGCGGGGCGCCGGCCTCCCTGGTCGAAGGAAGCGCGGCCTTCGCGTTGGGGAGCGACACCGCCGGGTCGGTCCGGATACCGGCCAGCTTCTCGGGGGTGGTGGGCTTCAAACCCAGCAACGGGCGCTGGTCCCGAGCGGGCATCGTCCCCCTGAGTCCGACGCTGGATACGGCCGGCCTGCTGACCCTCTCCGTCGACGACGCCGACTTCGTGGTGCGCGGACTGGAGGGTGCCCCTATTCGGGGCGGCGACCGGTCGATCGCAGGGCTCCGGCTGGGGCGACTGAGCCGACATGTCTGGGAGGACGCCGACCCCGCAGTCGTGGATTCCGTCGACGCCGCCCTGGCTCGGCTGGCCTCGGCGGGGGCCAAGGTGGTCGATGCCAAGGTCCCGGAGACTGGGGCTGCCCTCGGGCTGTTCCGCAAGGGCAGCGTCACGGCGGCCGAGTGTCACGCCTTTCTCGCTACCGAGCTTCCGCGCTGGCTCTTCGAGCTCGAACCCAAGGTTCGCTCCCGGGTCCTGGCCGGGGCTCAGCTCTCGGCCGTGGAGTACCTTCGTCGCCGGGGTCGCATCGAGCGACTCCGAAAACGGGTCCGCGAGCGGGCCTTGGACGGGACCATCTGGGTGGCGCCGACCACCGCCCAGACCGCGCCCAGACGGGAAGACGTCGAGTCCCCCGAGGACTACGGCCGGCTGAATCTCCTGGCCCTTCGCAATACCAGCATCGCCAACACGCTGGGGTGGTGCGCCCTGTCCTTGCCTTGTGGAGCCGACGGGGAGGGTCGTCCCATCGGCCTCATGATGATGGCTCCCGCCGGGCGGGACCTGGAGCTCCTGGCCGCCGGCCGCGCGGTCGAACGAGTCCTTGGCGCCGCCGACCAAGTCTTCTAGTGCGCGTCGATGCGGGCTCGGAGCGTACGCGTCGCGGTCACTGGGTCGTCGGCTCCCAGGATGGCGGACACGACCGCGACGCCCGCAGCTCCGGCCGACATGACCTCGCCGGCATTGTCCGGCCTCAGGCCGCCGATCCCGACGACCGGCACCCGGACCCGCTCGCAGAGCAAGCGCAGCCCGTCGAGACCGAGGGGTTCGGACGTGTCGGTCTTGGTTGGGGTCGGGAAGACCGGACTGGCTGCCACGTAGTCCGCCCCCTCGTCTTCGGCGTCGGGCCGTTCCAGCGAGAGTCCGATGATCGGGCCTTCGCCCAGGATGCGCCGGGCGGCCTTCACCGGAAGATCGCTTTGGCCTAGGTGGACTCCGTCAGCGCCGGCCGCAGCCGCCACGTCCACGCGGTCGTTGACGATCAAGGGCACCCCGAGGGGTCGAAGGACGCGAAGCCAACGTCGGGCCGTTTCCAGGAGCGCCCGTCCCTCCGCTTCTTTGTCCCGGAGCTGAACCATGCTCACGCCCGCTCGCGCCAGTGCTTCCAGCTGCGAAGGCGCCAGGGGGTAGCGGGGGTCGCTGACCAGGTAGAGTCTGAGAGCCTCTCTTTTCAAATTGTCTCGATCCGCCCCGACAGCTCGCTCGGGCTCTCCGCGAGCGCGTCGAGGAAGGCGACGCGAAAGCTCCCCGGGCCCTGGCTGCGCGAGGCTGCTCGCTCCCCTGCGTCCTTGAAGAGCGCCAATGCGGCCAAGCTCGCCTCATAGGCGGGGCCGACCGTGCAGGCGGCAGCCACGACGGCCGAAAGGGCGCAGCCCGTGGCCGTGACTCGGGTCAGCCACGGATGACCACCCCGCACCCGGGCGCCGCGGGCTCCGTCGGTGACGATGTCGACTTCGCCCGTCATGGCGACGACCAGGCCTCGGCTCTTGGCCATGGTCTGAGCCAGACTCAGCGCCGACTGGGCGTCGTCAGTCGCGTCCACGCCTTTACCGGCCGCGCCCTCCTCGACCAGGGCGCGAATCTCCGAAGCGTTGCCTCGGACCAGGTCGCTCTTTCCCAAGAGTCCCAAGGCGACGCGACGACGGTAGCCGGTGGCGCCCGCGCCCACCGGATCCAGGACGACCGGCCGTCCTCTTGCGCGAGCCGCATCGGCCGCCGCCTCCATGGCTCGGACCCAAGGCCCGGAGAGGGTCCCGATGTTGATCGTCAGCGCGGAGGCCAAAGGCGCGAACTCGGCCGCCTCCTCTTCGGCGTGGATCATGGCCGGGCTCGCGCCGATGGCCAGCAGCGCGTTCGCGCTGAGGTCCATCGCCACGTAGTTGGTGATGGCGTGGACCAGGGGGCCCTGGGTCCGAATCCCTTCGATGATCGATTCTGGAGACATCCGCCCGTTCATCTTCGAACGAGAGCGAGGGGCCAAGTTCTTTCCCTCCCTTGCCGATGCTTCACCAGTCATGTCGCCAGGCACAGCCCGGAGCCAGTCGTCTCAGCATCCAGCGCGCGAGATCCGGGTCATGAACCGGACTCGGTCCCTCGTGAAGGAGGACGATACGAAGCGTCTGCAGGTCGACCTGCAGTTGGGCCAGCTGAATGAGCAAGGAGGCGAGGGGGGTCACGCTCGGGTTGAAGGCGACCGACTCTAGCACTCGGGCGGTCATGAGGGTGCCGTCGTTGAGGACGGCCGCCAAGCCCGAGGGTACGCGGGTGTAAGGGTGGTGGCTGGTCTGGGCCGCCCACTGGGCCAAGGCCTCCAACTCCAGGCTGGGGGGAGGGGCCTCGCTGCGTGCTTTGGCGAGAGGGCTGGGCGATCCGGTGAGCGCCTTGGGCGAGAAGGCCTGGGGAAGGAGCGCGCTCGCCCTTGTCCGCCGGCCCTCGAAGTGGAGCCAGGGATCGCCGAACTCCAGGATGAACTGACGGCAATGGCCGCAGGGCGCGGCGTCGACCCAGAGGCTCTCGATCTGGGTCGGGCCGCTTTCGTAGGCCGACACGAGGGCGCATTGCTCGGCGTGGACGGTGCTGCCGAGGCTTCCAAACTCGAGGTTGAAGCCCAGATGGGCATCGCCCTGGGCGTCGAGGGCCACTGCGCCGACCCGGAAACCGGAGCGGTCGGGTCGAGCCCTTCGGCGCGCCTCGAGCATGAGCGTCTTTGGAGAGCCCGCCGTGGCGGTCGAGATCCGGCTTCCTCCGCGGAAGATCACCATCCTTCATCGGCCATGGCGACGGCGCTGGGGCAAGCCAGGTCGACGGGGGCGCCGCGCGCCTGTCCTTCGTTGACAGGTGACGCGGCGAGCCGCGTCAAATCCGGCCATGACCGTCCCCGAACTCCGGATAGGTCTGCCCAAGGGGCGGATGGCCGATGGCGTGACCCGACTGCTCGCCACGGCGGGCATTCAGCTGAAGGTCGGACGTAGGGGCTACCGCCCCTGGCTTTCGCTGGGCGATACGGATGCCAAGATCCTGAAGCCTCAGAACATCATCGAGATGGTCCACGCCGGGAGTCGGCACATCGGCTTCGCCGGGGCGGACTGGGTCGAAGAGCTCGGCTACGGCCAAGACCCCGACCTAGTCGAACTCCTCGATACCGGCCTCGATCCGGTCCGGGTGGTCGTGGCGGCCCCCGAGCGCTGCATCGAGGGCGGGCGCCTTCGGGCCCCTCCGGGCCGAAGCGGTCCCCTGGTCGTCGCGACCGAGCTTCCCCGCTTGGCCCAAGCCTGGCTCGATCGAAACGGGGTGCAGGCCAAGGTGTTGCGGACCTACGGGGCGACTGAGGTGTTTCCGCCGGAGGATGCCGATGCGATCGTCGACATCGCCGCCACGGGAGACACGCTCAAGGCGAACAGCCTCCACATCGTGGACGAAGTCCTGTTCTCCTCGACGCGGCTCCTCGGGCACGCGGGTTCCTTGGAGGATCCCAAGATCAAGGCTCGGGTGGATGCTCTGGTCCTGATGCTGCGGGCGGCGCTCGACGCCGAAACACGAGCGATGGTGGACCTCAACGTAGCGTCCGAACACCGAGATGGCGTCCTCAGTCTCCTGCCGGCCCTGAGACAGCCGACCATCTCGACCTTGGACGGCGGGCAAGGCTTCGCCATACGTTCCGCCGTGCCCAAGAAGGCCTTGGCCGAGCTCATTCCTCGGCTCAGGGAAGCGGGCGCCGAAGACATCGTGGTGGCCGAGCCCACCCTCTTGGTGCGCTGAGCGGTGCTCTTTCTCGACGCGAACGAGGGGCCGCCTCCGCCCCGGGCTTGGCTCGACCAGGTGATGGCCAAGGCCGAAGTCCATCGCTATCCCGCCTACCAGGGGCTGCAGGCCGCCGTGGCCGAACGCCACGCCTTGCCCGTGGAGCAGGTCATGGTGACCGCGGGGGGAGACGAAGGCATCGATCGGGTGGTCCGAAGCTCGAGTGGGCTTCATATGCCGAGACCGACGTTTGGGATGTTTCCCATCTACTGTGCGGCGCACGGTCGCCCGCTCAGCTTCGTGGAGTGGGGCGACTGGGAGGGGCTGTTCGAGCGTCGGCCGCCAGGGGTGGACTGGCTGGCCGTCGTCGCCCCCAACAACCCAACCGGTGCCAGTCTGAGCCTGCGAGAGCTCGAAGACATGCAGTCGCGCTTGCCGGAGGACGTCCATCTTCTTCTCGACCAGGTGTACGCCGAGTTCGACGATGAGCCGCTCACCGAGCTCGCCCTGGAGCACCCTCGATTCGTAGTGGTGCGAAGTCTGTCGAAGTCCTTCGGACTGGCCGGCCTTCGCGTGGGCTACCTGCTAGGCCAAGCCGAGCTGCTTGCCCGGGTAGGGGCCCACAGCTCTCCTTACTCCATCGCCAGCTTCTCGGCCCATGTCGCCACCCAGATGTTGAAGGCGCCGCCCGCGGAAGTCGGTGCCTACTGGGCCTTGGTGCGTGAGACCCGACCGCGCCTGGAATCCGCGCTGACCAGGCTTGGGCACCTTGTCCCCTCGTCGCGGGCCAACTTCTGCTTTGCCTCGGAGGCCGGGGCGCCCCTCTTCGAGCGACTGGAGGCGGCCCAGATTCGGGTCCGACGCTTTCGTGGCGATGCGGCCCACGAAGCGAAAGGGCTCAGGATCACTTGCCCTTCCGCGCCCGCCGACGTGGATCGCCTACTGGAGGCGCTGAAGCCGTGAGCAGGAGCATCAAACAACAGCGGGCGACCAAGGAGACCCAGATCGAGATCGAGTGGGTGCTGGACGGTCGAGGCGAAACGGACATCGAGACGGGGGTCGGCTTCTTGGACCACATGCTGGAGGCTTTCGGACGTCACGGTCGCTTCGATCTTCGGGTCCGAGCCCGGGGCGATCTCCACGTCGATCCCCATCATACGGTCGAGGACACCGCCCTCACGCTCGGGGCGGGGCTGGAGCTCGCATTGGGCGATCGTCGAGGCCTGGAGCGATACGGGCACGCCTACGTTCCCATGGACGAGGCCCTGGCCCGAGCAGCCTGGGACTTGGGGGGCCGACCCTGGCCCGAGGTCGAACTCGGGCTGCGGCTCGACCACCTAGGTGGGGTGTCTCGCCACGACTGGCGCCACTTCTTTCAATCCTTGGCCATCGCAAGCCGCTCCGCTCTTCACGTCGACGTTCTTCGGGGCGAACACGATCATCACCGGTTGGAGTCGGCCTTCAAGGCGACCGCCGTCGGCCTGCGCCGGGCCCTCGTCGTCTCGGGTGGAGAGGTCCCTTCGACGAAAGGGTCCTTGTGAAGGTTGGCGTCATTGAGACCGAGACCTGCAATCTGGCCTCGGTCCGGGCCGCGCTCCGGCGCATCGGCGCACAGCCCGTGCCCGTCCGAGAGGCGGAAGCCCTCGGGGGACTTGGCGGGCTCATATTGCCTGGGGTGGGGGCCTTCGGTCCGGCCATGGCTCGTCTGAGAGCTTGGGGACTGATGTCGCCGCTGCGAAAGCTGCTCGAGGGGGCAGCGCGCGGAGAGGGCCCGCGATGCATGGCCATCTGTCTGGGCTTTCAGCTCCTGGGGTCGACGAGTGAGGAGGCGGCCGAAGTCGAGGGCCTCGGACTGCACTCGGGCCACATCCGCCGCCTCCCACCGGGTGAGCGGGTGCCTCACTTGGGGTGGAACGAGATTCGTGGCGACCTCAGCGGCGAAGCCTACTTTGCCCACTCCTTCGGCCTCCTGGAGGCCCCCGAGACCTGGGCCGCCAGTCGTTGCGCGTACGGCGGTGGTTTCGTAGCCGCGCTTCGCAAAGGGCGACTGACGGCATGTCAGTTTCACCCCGAGCTCTCAGGCGAGTGGGGCCAGTCCCTCTTGGCTTCGAACCTGTTGGAGTCGGCCTCATGCTGAAGACTCGGATCATTCCCTGTCTCGACGTCCGAGATGGGCGTGTCGTGAAGGGCGTGCGTTTCGGCGACATTCGGGACGCTGGAGACCCGGTCGAGGCTTCGGCACGCTACGAGGCCGAAGGCGCAGACGAAATCGTCATCCTCGATATCTCCGCCACGCCGAGGGAGCTGGCCCATGGCTATGAGGTCGTGGGCGCGGTTCGAGAACGACTACGGCTGCCTCTGACGGTGGGGGGCGGCGTGCGTACGGTGGAGGATGCCCGTCGGCTCTTGGAGTCGGGCGCCGACAAGGTGGCCGTGAATACGGCCGCAGTGCGGGAGCCGGAGCTCCTGGAAGCGCTGGCGGCCGAGTTCGGTCGGCAGTGCGTGGTCCTGGCCGTCGATGCCCGGCGGTGCGGGACGAGCTGGGAGGTGGTGGTGCGCTCGGGCGCCGACCGAACCGGCCGCGATGCCGTGGAGTGGGCGGCGGAGGGCGAACGTCGCGGAGCGGGCGAGGTCCTGCTCACGAGCTGGGATCAGGACGGGACCAAGGCGGGCTACGACATCCCCTTGTTGGAGTCGGTCTGCGGTCGCCTTCGCTGCCCCGTCATCGCTTCGGGGGGCGCGGCCGAGGTCGACCACTTCGTCGACGGTGCGAGGGCCGGGGCAACTGCTCTGCTGGCGGCTTCGATCTTTCACTTCCAGGAGGTGGCCATCGCCGACCTCAAGTCGGCTTTGGCCGACAGGGGTGTGCCCATGCGGCGGGGCCTTCAAAGGTGATCGTCCCCAGCATTGACATCCTCGGGGGCAAGGCGGTGCAGCTTCGAGGTGGCGATCCGGAGGCACTGGAGGTCGACGCCGGTGACCCGCTGGGCGTGGCCGAACGATTCAGCCGGGCTGGTCCTTTGGCCGTCATCGATCTCGACGCTGCCCTGGGCCGAGGAGACAACAAGGCCATCATCCACGAGCTATGTCGGCGCTTCGAGTGTCGGGTCGGCGGAGGATTACGTTCAGTGGAAGCTGCTCTCGACATGCTGGACACGGGAGCGGCCCAGGTCATCCTGGGGACCGCAGCCCGACCTGAGGTACTCGCCGAGCTTCCCCGAGCTCGGGTGATCGCGGCTGTCGACGCCCGTCATGATGAAGTCGTAGTCGAGGGCTGGACGAAGAAGACGGGCGACGGTCTTCTCGAGCGGGTCGCGGACCTCGCACCCTGGGTCGGAGGCTTCCTGGTCACCTTTGTCGAACGCGAGGGTCAGATGCAGGGCACGGACTTGAAGCGGGCTCGGGCGGTGGTCGAGGCGGCCGCCGGGCGAGCCGTGACCGTCGCCGGTGGAATCAGTCGTCCGGAAGAAGTCGGCGCCCTGGATGCTCTGGGCGCCGACGCCCAACTCGGCATGGCCATCTACACGGGGCGGCTTCGCTTGGCCGACGCCCTGTGGGCCTGCCTACGGACCAATGCCGATGAGCGCGTGGCCACGGTGGTGTGCGACGAGCATGGCGTGGCGCTCGGTCTCGCTTGGTCCGACCGGGAGAGCCTGCATCACGCGCTGGAGCATGGAGAGGGCGCGTACTTCTCGCGCTCCCGCAACGAACTGTGGGTCAAAGGTCGCAGCTCGGGCGCGACCCAGCGGCTCTTGCGTGTTCACGCCGATTGCGATCGAGATGCGCTTCGCTTCCTGGTCCAACAAGAGCAGGGCTTTTGCCACCTGAGGACCCGTACTTGTTGGGGCGACGACCAAGGTCTGTACAGCCTTGAACGAACCATTGCCCATCGCCGCGCCGAGGCGCCGAAGGGTTCCTATACGAAGAGGCTCTTTGACGAGGCCGGCTTGCTGGAGGCCAAGCTCTTAGAAGAAGCCGCGGAGCTGGTCGAGGCCGCGGGGGCCGAACAGGTCGCGCACGAAGCGGCAGATGTGCTCTACTTTGCTCTAGTCAGAATGGCCCGGGAGGGGGTCAGCCTCGCCGACGTCGAGCGTGAGCTCGGGCGACGAAGTCGAAGAGTGCGTCGGCGAGCGGGTAACCGGAAAGACGAATGAAGCATCTCCGACTGAGTGCTGCCAGCGAGCTGGAGCCGACGCCTCCGCTCAGCGCCGATCCCGAGTTTTCGGCCCAAGTCGCCGACATCCTCGGGCAGGTGCGCAGCGGCGGTGACGCCGCCCTCCGGCGCTTGGCCGAACGCTTCGACCGCCTCGAAGCGGAGCAGCCCCTCGTCCTGGACAGCGGGGCGATGGCCGAAGCCTGTCGTCGTCTGAACCTGCAGGACCGGGACGTTCTCCGTCGCATGGCCGACCGCATACGCAGCTTCGCCGAAGCCCAGATGGACGCGGCCCGAGACGTCGGCCTGTCCGTTGATGGGGGTGAAGCTGGCCATCGATGGGCTCCCGTGGAGCGGGCCGGGTGCTACGCCCCTGGGGGCCGCTACCCTCTGCCCTCTTCGGTCCTGATGACCGTGATCCCGGCGCGGGTGGCTGGGGTGGCCGATGTATGGCTGGCGAACCCCAACCCGCAGCCCGTGACTTTGGCTGCGGCCTACTATGCCGGCGCCGACGGCGTTTTGGTGGCGGGCGGTGCCCAAGCCGTAGGGGCCCTGGCTTACGGGACCGAAAGCGTTCCGGCGGTCGACGTGATCGTAGGTCCGGGGAACAGCTGGGTCACCAGCGCCAAGCATCAGGTCTCGACGGTCGTGAAGATCGATATGCTGGCTGGGCCCAGTGAGCTGTTGGTGGTCGCCGACGACTCGGCCGAGCCGAGAGTGGTGGCGGCGGATCTGCTCGCCCAGGCCGAGCATGACGTCGAAGCTCGCGTGGGCCTCCTCACGACCCACGAGCCTCTGCTCGCGGCCGTGGACGAATCCCTGACCGACATCCTTGAGACCCTGCCCACGCGAGGCGTGGCGCTGGAGTCCCTGTCACGGCACGGCTACGCCGCACTCTGCACGTCCGTCGCGGAGGCGGCCGAGACCAGCGACCGGCTGGCGCCGGAGCACCTTCATCTCCATCTCGAAGAGGCGTCGAAGCATGCCGATAGCTTTCGGCACTACGGCGGTATCTTCATCGGCAGCGAAGCGGCCGAGGTCTTGGGCGATTACGGCGTGGGTCCCAACCACACGCTCCCTACCGCGCAGACGGGTCGGTTCCGGGGCGGCCTGAGCGTCTTCGACTTCATGGCCTGTCGAACTTGGCTCCGCATGGACGACCCTCTCGACGTCGCCGCCGACGCCGAGCGCATCGCCGAGATGGAGGGCCTGGCGGCCCACGCCCTCAGCGCTCGTTTGCGACGCCATTGACCAAGCACCCATCCGGCATGCTAATCCGCGCCCGTCGAGCTTCGGTGGGACGGGCCGTGATCGACCAGGTGCTGAAGAAAAGCGCTCGATCGGGGGGAGAGCCCCCGGCCCGGTGGTGTGAGGCCGAGAATACGAGCCTCGGGGCTTGGGTATTGGGGCAATAGCTCGACGAGCCGACCGTTCTCGAGGTCAGGGCCGACCAGCCAGTCGGCCAGAAGCGCCACACCGAGGCTGGCACGACACAGGTCCAGCGCCACTTCGCTGTGATGGGCGCGCACCCGAGCTCGGACCGGCACCCTGACTTCGCCCTCTGGCCCTCGCAACTGCCAGGGCTCCTGACCTGCGACATGCCGAATGCACTCATGGTCCATCAGATCTTCGGGTCGTCCGGGCGTTCCGCGTTCGGACAGGTAGGTGGGGGTGGCGACCAGATGCCGTCGGCTCGAGCCCAGCCATCGGGCGGTCAAGGAGGAGTCGGGATGCTGGCCGATTCGGATAGCCAGGTCGAAACCCTCTTCGATGAGTGAGACGTAGCGGTCGTGGAAGCCGAGCTCGATGGACAGCTCGGGATGGGCGTCCATGAAGCCGGGGAGGAGGGGGGCCACGAAGCGCTGGCCGTAGACGACGGGAACGCTGATGCGAAGGAACCCCGCCAAGGGACCTTGTCCCGGGCCGAGGGCGTTCTCGACGGCGCGGAGGGCTTCCTGGGCTCGGCCGTGGAGCTCCCGGCCCACATCGGTGGCCCGGAGGGCACGGGTGCTCCGGTCCAGGAGCCGCACCCCGAGATGGGTCTCCAGGGCCGCGACCCGTTTGCTGATGGTCGACTGCTCCACCCGCAGGGAACGGGCGGCGGCGGTGAAGCTTCCCAAGTCCACGACCCGGACGAAGGCGCGGAGGTTGTCGAGCTCGTTCATTCGTTCAGGAGATGATGGGGCCGTTTCACGGCCCCGTCCATGGCGCTACGGAGCGTCGGAGTGCGCGGACGGACGGCGGGCCGGCGCTGCTCAGGTATGGGATGGAGGAAGGGACTTCGCCTCAGCCTCGAGGGGGCTCGGGGAGCTCGGCCAGCTCGTCTTCAGAAAAGACGCGAGAGCGGGTCAAGAAGCGAAGGCCTTCCGGCGCTTCGAGCGAAAAGCCGGCGCCTCGGCCGGGGACCGCATCGATGATGAGCTGGGTGTGCTTCCAGAGTTCGAACTGACGCCCACCGATGTAGACCGCGCAGCCCTCGACTTCGCCCAGGCGAACGTCTCGGCTACCGACCTTGAAGTCGTTGGTCGGGTAGCACATGGGCGCACTGCCATCACAGCAGCCTCCGGACTGATGAAAGAGTAGGTCGCCGTGAACCGCCCGGAGCCGACGAATCAGCTCACGGGCGGTCTCGGTGGCCTTCACGCGTGCTTCGGCCAAGAGCAGAACTCCTAGAAGAAGCCCATCGGCTTCGGGTCGTAGCTGACCAGCAGGTTCTTGGTCTGCTGGTAATGGTCCAGCATCATGCGGTGGGTCTCCCGCCCGATGCCCGACTGCTTGTAGCCTCCGAAGGCCGCGTGGGCCGGATAGAGGTGGTAGCAGTTGGTCCAGACCCGGCCGGCCTGAATCTCACGACCCGCCCGGTAGGCGGTGTTGCCGTCTCGACTCCACACGCCGGCGCCGAGGCCATAGAGCGTGTCGTTTGCGATTCGCATCGCGTCATCGAATCCGTCGAAGGAAGTCACGGAGACTACGGGGCCGAAGATCTCTTCCTGGAAGATGCGCATGGCGTTGCCCCCCTGGAAGATGGTCGGTTGGACGTAGTAGCCCCCTTCACACTCACCGCCGATGTCGCCTCGCTCGCCACCGGTGAGGACCTGGGCGCCCTCCTGCTTGCCGATGTCGATGTAGGCCATTATTTTCTCCAACTGGTCGGTCGAAGCTTGGGCACCCACCATGGTGTCGGTGTCCAACGGGTTGCCGGCCTTGATGTTCTTCACCCTCTCGACCGCCTGCTCCATGAAGGTGCCGTAGATCTTCTTGTCCACGAGGGCCCGCGAAGGACAGGTGCAGACTTCGCCCTGGTTGAGCGCGAACATCGCGAATCCCTCCAGGCACTTCTGGCGGAAGTCGTCGTCCTTGTCGAAGCAGTCGGCGAAGAAGACGTTGGGCGACTTGCCGCCGAGCTCCAAGGTGACGGGGATGAGGTTCTCGGAGGCGTACTGCATGATGAGACGACCGGTGGTCGTCTCCCCGGTGAAGGCGATCTTCGAGACGCGGTCGCTGGACGCCAGGGGCTTGCCGGCCTCTACGCCGAAGCCGTTCACTACGTTGAGGACCCCTTCAGGAAGGAGGTCGCCGACCAGCTTCATCAGTTCGAGGATACCGACCGGTGTTTGCTCCGCCGGCTTGAGGACGACGGCGTTTCCGGCCGCGAGGGCCGGAGCCACTTTCCAGGCCGCCATCAGAATGGGGAAGTTCCAGGGAATGATCTGACCCACGACGCCGAGGGGCTCGTGGATATGGTAGGCCACCGTGTTCTCGTCCAGTTCGGCTACCGTGCCCTCCTGGGCCCTGATGCAGCCGGCGAAATATCGGAAGTGGTCGATGGCCAGGGGCAGGTCCGCGGCCAGCGTTTCGCGAACCGGCTTGCCGTTGTCCCAGGTCTCGATGACTGCGAGCTTCTCTAGGTTGGCCTCCATCCGGTCCGCGATCTGATTGAGGATGCCGGCTCGCATGGCGGGGGCCGTCTTGCCCCAGGCCGGGGCGGCCCTGTGGGCAGCGTCCAGCGCCAACTCGATATCTTCGTGGTTGGAACGGGGAATTTCGCAAGATGTCTTGCCGTTTACAGGGCTTGGGTTCTCGAAGTACTTCCCGCTTCGGGGCTCAGTCCATTGGCCTCCGATGTAGTTCTGATATCGTGTGTCGAGTTTGGGGGCGTCGTATTTAGTCAAGAGTCGGATCCTCCTCGATACAGGGGGCCCGACCGGTTGGCCTTTGGCAATCGGTGCACGCCTGCAAATTGGCCACGACGCAGTGCGTTTGACGCACTGCTCGCAAGGTGGCTTGCTTTGAGCGGGCGAGCGTGGACGGGTGTCGACTAGGGGGCCCGAGGACCTAGGTTTCGAGTCTTCGAACGAGCTCGTCGAGTTCGTCCTTCCAGTCTTCGAAGTCCTCCTCGGACTCAGCCCATTGGACGCGAAGCACGGATTCTTCGAGGACGGTTCGGACGGCTCCTTCGGCCTTGGCCACGACCACGGGATCCGGCTTGGGCTTGTCGATGAGCCAGGCGTTCGCCTCTTCCGGCATGTCGGAGGATCGCTTGCCGATTCGGGCTGCGACGAGTTCGGCCGCGACCAATGCTCGATGACAGTCGGGGACGTCCGGTGCTTCGCCCGGGGCCTTCATTCGGTCGATTGCCTCGACCAAAACCCGGGCATCGGTGTCGTCTTTGAGCTCCGCGATGAAGTCGAGGGCGTCGTCGTTCTCGAAGACGCCTGGTCCCCAGATTCCCATGGGACTCTCTCCGCTAGCGGAAAAGGGCCGGGCTCGCGAGGTTCCAGCGGCGGCCCGAAGGGTCGGCTCGGGTTGACCCTTAGGTGTGAGACCGGAGCGAGGCTTGATGTCGAGGCCCGAGTCGAGGGCCTATCTTGATCGGTCCTGGGCAGGGAGGTCCAAGGCGGGAGAAGCGCCTTGCGGGCTTGGGATCTCCTTGTGCCTGATGCTCGGTCCCCGCCGACAGGCGCGTTGACGCGTGTGCTGCAAGCCACGTCCTATCCCGCGACGCTCGGGCCGAGTCGTTCGGCCGGAGACGAGAAGTCCGCTGATGATTCGACCCCAACTCATCCTCCTCGCGCTCCTTTCATCCCAGATCCACCCGGAGACGGCCAAAGCCGAGGAGGCGCCCTACACCATCTTCTCCATCGGTGGTGCACCGACCGAAGCCGGCCAAGACACCCTGAAGGCCTTCGCGCGTCGTCTCGCCGAGGCCGACTCGGCCTCCTCAGCCGTCGTGTTTACAGGCAACTACTCCTCAGAGGGGCCGATGCCCCCCGAGGGGGACCCTAAGCGGGCTCAGGTCGAGGCCGACGTGCGACGCCACGTGGATGTGGTGCGCGTCTTCGCGAACCAAGGGGGCAAGGTGATCTTCCTTCCCGGGCAAATGGACTTTCAGGGGCCTGAGACCGTTCGTCGACTTCAGGCCTTCATCGACCGGGAGCTGTTCGGTGAGAAGGCCTCCGAGACCGCGATGCCGGTGACCGCCTGTGGCGATCCCGTCCTCTTCAATCTCAACAAGAAGGTCGTTCTCGCGCTCTTGAACAGCCAGTGGTGGATGCAGGACTTCGATGCTCACCCGCTCATGAATGAAGAGTGCACGGTCAAGGTGCGCGGGAAGGTGCCGGCGGCCGTCAACGACATCGTGAAGCGTTGGCGGGCCTCTCGGCTGGTGTTCGCCATGCACCACCCCATCGAGAGCCGCGGTCCCTACGGCGGGCGTTTTCCGGCCGGAGCCCACTTCGTGCCCCCTATCGCCGCCAGCCTGTCGATTTGGGCCCGACAGTCAGGCCTGGTTCCTCAGCATCTCAGCCATGTCCGATACGATGCCTTCGCGGGCAGCGTCTTTGCCGCCGCTCAGAAGTTCGGCGGCTTCACCTTCGTTTCGGGCCACGAGAAAAGCCTTCAGTTGGTCTACAAGAAGGACCAGGCCCAGATCGTTACTGGGAGTGCGGGCGAGACGAGCCGCGTGGTCGGCCCTGGAAAGAGAGGCTTCACCGCTCGAAAGCCTGGCTGGGCCGAACTCCACCTTGGAACGGACGCCGACACCGTCAGCTTTCACGACGGCATGGATGGCGCTGAGCTTCACGTGGCCGGTCTCCCCGAGGTCACGCGATTCGGTTCCGACGACCTCGGGCCTCCGCCTCCGATTCCCGAAGGTGAGGTGGCTTCGACCTACGCCAAGAAGAAATTCAGCCGCACCGGCGCCTTCAAGAGCTTCTTCCTCGGGGACCACTACCGAGACGCGTATACCCTCGAGCTGCTCTTCCCCGTCCTCGACCTGGAGGAGGAGGGCTTCAAGCCCTTCAGCGCGGGTGGCGGCAACCAGACCAACTCCCTCTTCCTGTTTGGGCCCCAGGGAGGTCAGTGGGTGGCCCGCTCCACGACCAAGGACGCAGGGCGCTTCTTGCCTTATCCCCTCAACCAACTCGGGTTCGTGAACTCCATCTTGGAAGATGCCTTCACCGCCACTCACCCTTCGGCGGCGGAAGCAGTCCCGCCCCTGGCCGAAGCGGCCGGGGTCTTTCACACGAGTCCAGAGCTCCGCTACCTGCCCGACCAGAAGGCTCAGGAGCCCTATCGGGGCTTCATCACCGAGGAAGTGGTCCTCTTGGAGCGACGGGCCAAGCGACCCAAGAACGGAACCCTACCGGAGCGCCTTGGTGAGGGAGCGAGTCCGGTCGGTGAGACCGGCTACAAAGGGTCCGACGACCTTCTGGAGCTGTTGCGGGAAGAGCCCTGGCTACATCGGGTCGATCAAGAGGCGATGCTCCGGGCTCGTCTCCTCGACATCTTCATCGGAGACTGGGACCGCCACGAGGATCAGTGGCGCTTCGCACGACTCGAGTATCCAGACGGTCACTTCGAGTATCGCCCCATTCCCGAGGACCGAGACCAGGCCTTCTCACACTACGACGGCTTTGCCTTGGCCTTCGGTCGGCTGCTGGCCCCGGAGATTCGTGTCCTCCGGCCCTTCAAAAAACGAATTCGCGGCTTGTCCTGGCTCATCTATGGTTCTCGCCATTGGGATCCGATTCTTCTCAATGGCTTGGACGAAGAGACCTGGATGAAAGCGGCTCGAGAGGTGCAGACGGCGCTTACCGACGAGGTCATCGACCGTGCGATGAAAACTTGGCCCGAGCCCGCCTACGAGCTGGATGGAAAAGAGATCGCCGAGAAGCTTAGGGGGCGCCGAGACGATCTGGTCAAGGCGGCAGAGAAGTACTACCGGCAGCTCAATCGGAAGGTCGACGTTTTGGGGTCCGAGTCGGCTGACGACATTCGAATTACCTTCATGAAGGGGGGCGACCTTCGCCTTCAGATCACTCACCGGGAGAGCGGAGGTACGATCTTCGACCGGACCTTCTTCAAGAATCGAACCAAGGAGATTCGGCTCTACGCCCTGGGTGGAGACGACCATCTCACCATCGACGGGGAGCCGCATCGCAAGATCAAGATTCGCTTCGTGGGAGGAACAGGTGAAGATCTGATCCGTTCCGAAGGGGATCAGAAACGTCGGGCCAAGGCGATTCAGCTCTACGATCGGGGTGAAGGGGCCAAGATCGAAGACTCGGCCAAGGTCAGGGATCGCCGAACCGAAGACGCCTACCGAAACCAGTACGATCGCTATGATCCTCACAACGAGCCCTTCACGATGGCCTTCATTCCTGGGTTCAATGTGAACCCGGACGACGGCGTACTCCTCGGGGGGACGTTCATCGGGACCGCGACCGGCTTCAAGCGGGAACCGTTCGACTCTCGGCACACCGTGAGCTTTGACTTGTCGACCGCCACTCTAGGCGTCTCGGCGAGCTATCAGGCCTTCCTACCCAACACGCTGCTGCGGACCCTGGACCAGACCCTCTTCGTCGGCTTTACATCCGATCGCTTCACGCGGAACTTCTTTGGCGCGACCAACGACTACGTCGATCCCCGCATCGCCGGTCGAGACTTCTTCCGCCTTCGGCAGCTGCAGGGGATCGTCCGCTACGGTCCCAGTCTTCGGCTGGCGGCCGATACCGTGACCCTCGGCCTGCAGGTCACGGGTCAGATCATTAACACGCAGGACACGGAGGGGCGGATCGTTCGAGTCTCGCCCGACGTCCAGGCCGATGCTCTCGAGGACCGGTACTACGTCGGCGGTCGCCTGCGTTTCGCCGTCGACACCCGCTCCAACAGCACTTACCCCAAGCGAGGCTTCACCTTCGAAGGAACGGCCGACCTTCGGACCGACCTCACCAGCTTCGACGACTTCAACACCTCAGTGACGCTCCGAGGCGCCATCGGAACCCACCTACCTCTGGATCCGAAGGGTAGGATCGTGATCACGACCCGCGCCAGGGTGGCGCACGTCGAGAACATCGAAGGCGATGTCTTCTTCTACTGGCTCCCGAGCCTGGGCTCCAACGACCTCCGTGGCTTCAACGACGAGCAGTTTACGGGGGACACCGTGTTCTCTCAGACTACGGACCTGCGAATCGAACTGCTCCGTATCCGGCGCGGGCTTCCGGGCAACTTGGGCATTGCAGGTTCCATCGACCACGGCCGTGCCTTCTTCGGAGACGTAGTTGGAGACGCCGACCCAATCAACCGCGGACGCGACGAGTACCATGTGTCGGCCGGCGGCACGCTGTACTGGAACCTGTTCGGTCTCTTCGGACTGGCGGGCTCCTATCACCGAGCGCTGTTCGATGACAGCGAGCGGATCGTCATCGGCATCGGGCCGCAGTTCGCCGCCACTGGCTTCGTTCCCAACTGACCATTCTCGCTCCTCCGCCGAGCGTGGGACTTGACGGGCCGCCGAACTATCGGCCCCCGGGCGCAACCAAGCGTGGCCATGAACGGGCCTGACCCAACGGACCATGACGTGACCTCGCTCTACCCCTCGCGCGAAGGTGCAAACGCAGGATCCGAGCTGGTCCCCAACTGATCCAAGCTCACCCGTTCTGCTCCGGTCTTCTTGGCAAAGGGCTAGGTGCTTCGCGCAGCGTCTTCGGGCCTCAAGCGCTCGCGGTCTCCTCACGTGGGAACTTCTGCACCCTCGAAGATTAAGACACGAAGTCCGTTCGGGTCGCCGGGGAAGAGATGAAGAGAGCACGCTAGGATTGCGCTATGTCAAACCAAAAGCACAGGCGAGACCGTTAGGCTTTATTGACACTCATGAACGGATAGGTGATCACGCGAACGAATCCAGAGGAAAGCGGCATCACGCAGGGTTCTGCGTGGTCTGGTCGAATACCGGACAGCCGGTCCCCTCGGTTTGAACTGAACTGGAGGAAAGAAAAGACATGTCTGATTTCGATGATCCCGACCGCGTATGGCCTACCGGTCTAACCCTGAAAGAAGCCGAGGAGCTTCATAAGTACCTGATCGATGGCAGTCGGGTTTTCGGCCTCGTGTCGATCGTGGCGCACGTGCTGGTGTACGCGCTGACCCCTTGGCCGGTCTGAGGTTCACACCATGAATAATGCGAGAATTTGGACCATCGTGAGCCCCAACGTTGGGATTCCCGTCTTCTTCTTAGGCGTGATGTTCACGTCGCTGTACATCCACTACCAGGTGATGACGAACACAAGTTGGTTCGTCGGCTTCTGGGGAGCCGCAGGCGTCGAGTAGAAGGGCCATGGGCAGGCCCGTGGGGGCCTGCCCGTTTGCTCTTCACGAACGAAAGGGGGCCCTGGGTGGCCGCATACGTAGCAATTTTTGAATCGAAGGAAACGGCGAACACCCTGGCCGAAGAGCTGAGGGACAAGAAGCTGGAGGTCGCCGTGTTCGGGCCTAGTGACGACACGACGACGCCGGAAGCGCAGGACTTCTTGTCCGGCGCCAAGACGCGGTCCCTCGCCGCCCTGAAAGCGGGAGACGCAGTCATGGTGGCCCGCGGCGCGTTCGGACTGGGTCGCTACATCGAAGAGGGTCTCGAGAAGTCCAAGCCCAAACACGTCTTCATCAAGCCTAGCGAGAACTTGAGGCATGCCTCGGACATCATTGGCCTCCCGCTGTTGCGCCGGATGAATCCGGTGATGTGGCTGCCGAAAGGAACCTTCAGCGGTATCCTGCCGCTGTTATCTCGAGGCCACATAGACCCCGTGTTCCCGATGCTGAAGAAGGGGCAGATGGACCCGGCCATTCCTCACCTGGCGAAGGGTCAAATCGACCCCATGCTGCCCCACGTGGTGAGAGGCCACATCGACCCGCTGTTCCCTCTCGTCACCAAGGTCAAGCGTCACTTCAGTACCCTCATCCCTCTGCTGTGGCGGACGCCCCGCTGAGTAGCGACGCAAGGGCTCACTCATGCGTCGTCTCACCCAGGGTGTTCTTCGGGCGTGGGTACGACTCGGTCCCCGGGTCCTACCCTTTGCCGACGTCGCCACGGCCGACCTCCCCCTGAACCGACTGCTCCGCCTGTCTTTGTTCCAGGTGTCGGTCGGCATGACCCTCGTGCTGCTGGTCGGCACCTTGAACCGGGTCATGATCGTCGAGCTCGGTGTGTCGGCGACCTTGGTCGGTGTGATGATTGCCATGCCGCTGGTGTTCGCGCCTTTTCGGGCCCTCATCGGTTTCAGCTCCGACAACCATCGCTCTCAGTTCGGCTGGCGGCGCGTGCCCTTCATCTGGAAAGGGACGCTGGCTCAGTTTTCGGGCTTCGCCATCATGCCCTTGGCCATCTTGGTGCTGGGGGGTCAGGGCGCGTCCGGCCAACTTCCCCCGTGGATTGGTCAGGTGACGGCGGCCGCCGCCTTCGTCCTGGTCGGGGCCGGCATGCACACTGTCCAAACGGCGGGGCTGGCCTTGGCCACGGATCTGACCCCCCCGGAGTCTCATCCCCGGGTCGTGGGCCTGATGTACGTGTCCCAGCTGCTCGGGATGATCTTCAGCGCGATGGTCTTTGGCCTTCTCCTCACGCCCTTCGTGTCGGGCCGTCTGATCCAGGTCATTCAGGGCGTGGCGGTCGTTGTCGTCGTCCTGAACGTCGTCGCGATGTGGAAGCAGGAGGCCCGACGGCCTCTGCGTGGCGACGCGATGGCTTTGCCCGACCCGAGCTTCAAAGAGTCTTGGGCCACCTTCTGCACTGGAGACGACACCATTCGGCGCCTGGTCGTGGTGGGTCTGGGCACCCTGGCCTTCAACCTGGCCGACGTCCTCCTCGAGCCCTTCGGGGGGGAGGTCCTTTCGCTCCCCGTGGCCGCCACCACCAAGCTCACGGCCTTGCTCGCCTTGGGAGGCCTCCTCGGCTTTGGCTATGCTTCGCGCCAGCTCGCCAGAGGCGGTGACCCCTACCGAGTCACGCTCTGGGGGGCCTTGATCGGTGTGCCGGGTTTCTTGTTCGTCCTCACGGCCGGGAACCTGATCTCGGTGCCGGTTTTCCTGCTCGGAAACTTCATGATTGGCTTCGGAGGTGCGCTCTTTGGCCACGGAACCCTGACAGCGACGATGAACCGGGCACCGCCCGAACAGGCAGGCTTGGCTCTCGGCGCCTGGGGCGCGGTGCAGGCCACGGCGGCTGGCGTCGGCATGGCGCTGAGCGGTACGCTTCGGGACCTCTTCGGGGCGCTCCTTGGCTCGGAGGCTCGACCCGCTGTCGGCTATGAAGCTGTTTACATCCTCGAGCTGGTGCTGCTCGTGCTGACCATCGTGGCCATTCTTCCGCTCATTCGCTCTCTCCATCGGTTGGTGCCAAGGGTCGGCAAGGCGTTGTCTCGGGTGGGGCCGTGATCCTCCAGTACCCTGATGAGCGGCTGTCTCAGCCTTGCCCCGACGTGGAGCAGTTCGACGAGAGGCTTCGAGCTCAGGCCAAGAACCTGATCGAGGCCTTGGGCACGGCCAAGGGGCTCAGCTCACCCCAGATAGGCGATCCCGTTCGGATGTTGGTCTTGGCCCGGGATGAAGGACCAGAGCTCTTCATCAACCCCTTCGTTCGGTCCAAGGCTGGATTCGGCTTGGTAGAGGAGAGCTGCCTGTCCGTCCCCGGCGTCGTGGTGAACGTCTTCCGCGCTACAAAGCTGGAGGTCGTGGCCCAAGATCTGGACGGTGAGCGATTCGTCCGAGAGCTGCAGGACATCGAAGCCGTCTGCCTTCAGCACGAGGTGGATCATCTCGACGGCATCCTCCTCACCGACCACATGTTCTTTTGGAACCGTTGGCGCTACCGCCGCCGGGTCCAAGCGACCGCGGCCGCTTGACCGTAAACCTTTCTTTAGCCCCCCGCTAGGATCCGATGCGACCCGTCTCGTAGGCCCAGATCGCGATCTCGACGCGATTGCGCGCGTCCAGCTTGTTCATCAGACTGGCGATGTGGGACTTCGCTGTGCTCAAGCTGATGTGAAGCTCTTCGGCAATTTCGGTGTTGGTTCGGCCCCGGGCGACGGTGAGAAGTACCTCTTCTTCCCGCTCGGTCAGAGGCTCGTCGGGCTGAGCCGGCGCAATCCCGCCACCTGTGTCGGCGAAGGCCGACAGAAGCCGAGCCGTAACGCGGGGAGCGATGAGGGCGTCACCCTGGGCGGCGGCGCGGATGGCCTGGCCGAGAAGCTCGGGACCAGCGTCCTTGAGGAGGAAGCCTCGGGCGCCAGACTTGAGGGCCGCGTAGACGTACTCGTCGTGGTCGAAAGTGGTGATGATGACCACGGCCATCGGATCCTGAACCTCGGGTCCGGCGATTCGACGGGTCGCCTCCAAGCCGTCCATGCCCGGCATCCGTATGTCGAAGAGGCACACGTCGGGAGTGAGTCGTCGGGCCTGCTCGAGAGCCTCCGCGCCGTCGGCGGCTTCGCCCACCACCTCGATATCGGGCTGGGCGTCGAGAATAAGCTTGAGGCCTGTCCGAACGATCTCTTGGTCGTCGGCGACGAGGACGCGAATGCTCATGGCTCCAGACGATTTGTCGGCAAAAGGGCGGTGACCGTCCAGCCCCCGCCCGGCTCGGGCCCGGCTTGGCAGCTGCCCCCCAAGAGCTCGGCTCGCTCTCGCATCCCCACCAGTCCATAGCCGACAGAGGTGGGGCCTCGGCGAGGCAGAGATTCCCCATCGTCCCGGACGACCATTCGCACGGCGTCGTCCTCGGCCCGGATGCCGACCCGGATCCACGTCGCGTTCTTGGCGTGCCTTCGTGCATTGGTGATCGACTCCTGGGCCAGCCTGTAGAGTGCGCCCGTCAGCGAGGACGTCAGTCCGTCGACCTCGCCCTCGATCTCGACCAGCACCTCGGGTCCCTGAGGGGAGGGGCCGGCCAGACCTTCTAGCTCGGCCAAGCCCGGGTTGGGGGCCAGGGCGGCCGGGTCGTCTCGTCGGAGGGCGCCCACCATGGCCCGCATCTCACTCAGCAGCCGCGAAGCTTCCCGGCTGATCACCTGGAGCGCCTCGGCCGCTGCCTCTGGGTTCGCAGGTGTCGTGACCAGCCCGGCCTGGGCGCGGACCGCAATGGCCGAGACATGGTGGGCTACGGTGTCGTGGAGATCCCGAGCGATGGCCTCCCGCTCCTGCAGCTGGATACGTTCGACTTCTCGAACCCGATCCCGGGCCCGGAAGCGAGCCACGAGGCCGAAGCTCATCGCGATGCTCAGAACGGCGTAGGCGCCGATGAGGTCTCCCACACCGGCCCCTTCCAATCCCATGTCGGTCGCCGCCGAAGCGTAGATGACGAGCGCGCCGAGCATCGCCTCTCGACCTGCACCCCAGCGGAACACGGCGTAAGGGAGCAGGAGCATGAGGGCGAGGGCGTGGAGTGACTCGCCGCTGGCGCCTGCCAGCTGTCCAATGAGCTTGAGGACGATGTTGCCGCCAAAGGCGGCCATGACCATTAGCAGAGGTTCGGACCGGCGCCAGGGGAGGACCCACAAGATGCCCAGCCCGCCCATCCAGGCGAGGTAGGAAAGCTCGGGGCGGAGCGCGCCCTCGCTCAGGCCCACGCCTAAGGCGAAGGCGAGCAGGATCCAGTCCCCTCGGCCCGGGTCCTTGGCCCCCGGAGGACGGGGCTCGACCCACGCCGCCCGAATGAGCTCATTGACGGCCATGGCTTCGACTCGGTTTCCGACACAGCACGAAGGCGACGATCTTCTCGGCGCCCACGTCGGGCATCCTCAGCTCCACGAAGCCCGCCTCGTCAAACTCCCGTTTTAGCGTCGCCTTCGTGAAGATTCCGACATGGGGCGCCTTGCCCAACCACCGCATGACTCTGAGCAGAGCCCGGTAGGGCTTCCAAGATTCGTCCAAGCAGAGGGTAGAAGAGACGAAGAAGCCCCCTGGCTTCAGCAGTCTGTAGATCTGCCGAAGGGCGGCAGGCCGATCCTTGACCAGATGAATCAGACTGTAGGCACAGACTACGTCCAGGCTCTCGGGCTCGAACGCCGTGAAACGCTCGTCGAAGGCGCCGACGTGAAAGCTCACGTTGTCGACGCCCTGGCGGGACGTCTTGTCTTCCGCGATCCGAATCATCTGGCTCGAGAAGTCGAGCCCGTGGACATGGGCGCCGCTCGACGCCAGTCGGAGGGCCAGCGAGCCTGTGCCGCAGCCGATGTCGAGGACGATGCTGTCGGGGTTCATGCAGGCCTTCGTGTGTTCGATCTTTTGCTCGAAGGCCTCGGGGTTCTCAACGGGCTTCTTGGCGTAGCCTTCGGCCAAGGCGTTCCAGAAATCGGTGGTGCTCTTGTCGGTCGACATCATGCCCACAGCCTAGCGAAGCGGTCGGTACCGTCGATGGGCCTTTGGGTCGAATCGATGGGAGAGCACGAGCATGCGAGAATCAGGAGATTCATGGAGGATGGCGCCCATGGACAGGCCGAGGCCATGGCCAAAAGTATGAGGCGCCCAGCCTCGAGACGGACGAAGATCTGACTCCTCGGTCGATGGTGGGCTCGGGTCCCAGGGTGGAGCTTCCGGCCATGCTTTCCCAGCACAACTCACGCAAGCACGGTGAACTCCGACGAAGCGCGGCCTGCGTCGTCGTCTTTGGCGCGCTGACCGCAAGCGGCGGCGCCGACGGCGCGGACCGCGCCCCGATGGACCTCCGAGAAGAAGATGGCCTCGATTCTCCCCGCACGGCGCACTGCCTCGAGCGGGCCCGGACGCTCCTGCGGGCCCGGCGGTCCGTCTTCGAGGTGATGTTCGCCGCTCTCGAACACCCGCCCGAGGCGGGCGGGACCTGTCGGGCCATGGATCCCTCGGCGCCCTTTGCGGCATTCGAAGGCTGGTGGGCGGGGCGCTGGGGAGACATGGAGGTGGCTCACCTATGGCTGACCGTGGCGCCCGGCGTGCAGCTGGTCGCCCTGGCCGACGGGCAGACGCGGCGATGGGGCATCAACCTACGACACGATGGCGTCCTTTGCGGCCTGGTCGTTTCTCCCAATGGGCGGGAGCGCCTGCACCACGGGCGCTTCCAGGAGGCCGACGGGCATCGGCCCGCCCGGCTCGTATGGTCGACGCCAAATCGGGTCTATCAGGAGCGAGTCAGCTGCCGGAGGGGGCGCCGCGTCTACGAGATCTTGGAGGAGATTCGAGAAGAGGAGGGGCTTCGTCCCGGCATGACGGCGCAGTACCAAGCGGCGGGCTGAGGGCGGCGCGGTGCCGCCCAGCCTCTGCGGAGACCTCAGTGCGAAACGTGAACCCACTTGTAGAACCACCCGCGGCGATTCTCGTCGGTGTCGCCCTTGATCATCAGCGCTTTGAACGGTGAAGGCGCATAGAAGAGGTCCCAGGTGGCTCTTCGGTCATTCGGATCGATCGGCCACGTTGGGCTTGGGGCCGGCCAGGATGCAGGACCTGGTCGAGTGCGGTCAGTTTGGCTTCCCCAACCAGGCTTCGATCTCTGCCCGGTACTCTGGCTTGACGCCCTTCGACTCGAGTCGGTCGGCCGCCGACCTCGCCAGCTGAACAGCTCGGTCCCGCTGACCGACTCGCCAAGCTGCTCGAGCCACCAAAAACTCGAGCATCGAGGTGTAGTAGGCAGGCTCGTCTCTCTTCTCGCTGATCTCGAGCCCCCTTTCGAGAACCTCGAGGGCCTCGCTGGGCCTGTCCATCGCCAAGAGGGCGTCGGCCATGCAGCGAACCTGGTCCATGATGCGGGCGTGCAAGGGATCGCTCCGGGCGAGGATGTCTCGTCCCCTCCTGCAGGCCTCCAGGCCTTCCGCATGCCGGCCCTGTCGATGGAGGGCGTTGCCCAAGCGTCCGTAGGCGGCCCCGGTTCGCGGATGTGTGGGGCCTGCCACATCTTCGAGGACGGCGACCGCGCGCTGATGCTGGGAAATGGCCTCGTCGCTCCGTCCGGCCATGTCCAAGAAGAGGGCCCAGGATGACATGAGCATGCCGAGGCGCTTGGTCCGTCCGTTTGCCTCGCTCTCGATGTTGAGTGCACGCTTTAGGTTCTGGGCGCCTTCCTCGAAGCGCTCGATGCGAAACTGGGCGTTGCCGAGCGATTGGTAGGCCTGACCGGTTGCGGTGTGCCCTGGTCCCAAGGCCTCCAAGGCGATGTCCAGGGCGCGACGGGCGGCGGCTTCGGCCTCGGTCCGATTGCCCGAAAAGTCATGAGCTCTGGAGAGTTGGGACTCCAGCCCGACGAGTAGCGGGTGCTTCGGACCCAATTGGGTCTCTCCCTCACGAACCGCACGTTCCGCGACGGCGACGGCCTCTTTGCGATCGCCTCGACTCACCATGCACTCGATCAGGTTCTCGTAGGCCGCCAGTCGTTCGAAGAAGGGGGCCCGCGCCTCCACGAGGAGGACAAGCGCTTCTTCTCCCGCCTCTCGGCACCGCACGAGATCGCCACGATCATGCAGGATCTGGGCTTCGATGGCGGCGAGGTTGCCCGCCTGACGGCGGCCTCGCCCCATCCGTTCGTGCAGCGCCTGGGCTCGGGCGAGGACACGGTCGATCCGGTCTCGGTCCGCGGTTTCACCTTCATCCAGGGCGAGCTGCCCCACATGGGCGGTGAATCGGAGCTCGTCGTGGGCTGCGCGCTCGGCGAGGGCCGCGGTAACTTCCCAAGTCCGACTAGCCTCCTCCTTCTTGGCGTTCTGGGCCAGGAAGCGAGCCTTCCAGGCTTGCGCCTCTCCTTGCCAGTAGGATGGCGCCGCCGTTGCGGAGTTCACCAGGCGCGTGGACCGCTCGAGTCCGTCTTCGAACAGACCGGCCGCCATCATGGCCTCGAGTTCCGACAGACTCTCGAGCATGCCGGCGGGCGGCGACGGGGCCTGGGCGGAATCGGGACGAAGTTCCGTGCAGACCGACGGGTCCGGAAGTCGGAGAATCGCCTCCCGTACCCCGTTGGCATTTCCTGCTCGCCCAGCCTCGACGAGGGCCAAGAACATCCCCATCGCGCTCAGCCGCCGGTCCAGACAGTCGACCCGGGCGTCCATGAGCTGTTCGCTCTGATCTCCGCGCAGTCTGGTGGCCTGACAGACTTGGACCCGGGCCTTCAGCCAGCCCTCGGCAAAGCCGTCCAGGGATCGAAAAGCGGGTCTCCATTCGGACGGGGCCGAGTCCAGCGCGAACCCGCCGAGGCGGGTCCCGTCCCACACTCTGGCCAAAGGGGCGTCGAGGTTCGAACAGGCCGTGGCTCGACCATAGCCGATGACCCCCAGTGAACAGACGAAGACCAGAGCGGCGAGCACGACTACGGAGCGCCATGAAGAAGAGGTGCTGAGCTGTTGTCGGAGTGCGTCCAAGATCGGCGACAGGCTCTCGTGTCGATCCCTAGGATCAGGGGCGAGCCCCTTGAAGAGGACCTCACGAACTCGCCGAGGCACCGCTCGCTCTTGGATCCACTCGCGGGCCCGCCGGGCCCGGTCCTCTGCGGACTCCGTACCAAGGAGACGCCGTCGATCGGGGCTCACCAGAGCCTCGGTCAGAGAAAGGCAGAAGGCGAATTGATCCGCTCTCCCGTCGACCGACTCGCCTCGCGCTTGCTCGGGGGCCATGTAAGCAGGCGTACCCATGATGGTCCCGGTCCGCGTCAAAGATAGGTCGGCCGCGTGGGTGGAGGCTTGGGCACCGTCGTCTTCCTCCTCTTGGAGCGCGCCCAGTCCGCGGGCGAGGCCAAAGTCGGCCACTCGGGCTCGGCCGTCGGTGCCGATGAGGACGTTGCTCGGCTTGAAGTCCCGATGGATGAGGCCTTTTTCGTGGGCGGCTAGAAGACCCGAACCGGCGTCGAGGAAGGCGCGAAGGATCGCGTCCACGGAGGGGCCTTCGTTGAGCCAGTCTTTCATCGAGTTGCCTTCGATGAGCTCCATCGAGATGAAGATTCGGCCGTCGTGTTCGCCAACGTCGAAGATCGAGACGACGTTCGGGTGTTGGAGCAATGCGTGGGCGCGGGCTTCTCTTCGAAAGCGGTTGGAGAGAAGTCCGGAAGCGTCGTCCCCGGCCCGCAAGAGCTTGAGCGCGACGAAGCGCTGCAGCTCTCGGTCGTAGGCTCTCAGGACGCGGCCCGCACCGCCTTCGCCCAGAACCTCGTGCAGCGCGTATCGACGTCCGAGGTCCCCGGTGGGGACGGCGGAGGACTCGAGCTCATCTCCCCGGCTGGTGATGGTTCGCTCCGGACCATCCACGTTCTCAACCTAGCCTGCAGCGGGACGAGAAAGAAAGCCGCTTGCCCAATGATGCTCGGCGTCGTGTCATCCTCGACCGAGGGACCCTTGGCCAACTCGTCGGATACGCTGTCCGCCCTGGATGAGCACGCGTCCGGAGGATCTTCGTCCCCCGTCGCCAGCTTGGTCTTCGTGGTCTGCGGCGACGATTGGACTCGTCCGTCTCAGCGGATTCCCCTCCCGCCCCGTAAAGAGCTCGTCGTGGGCCGTGGTGACGGCAGCGGCTTCTCGCTCGGTGAAGACCTCCGAGTCCCCGATCGGACCCTGTCTCGACGCCACGGCCGGCTGTCGCCCTCTGGACGAGGCACAGTGATCGAAGACTTGGGCTCGAAGAACGGAACGCGGGTGAACGGGGTGCCCATCGAAGGATCGATCCATCTGGCCGACGGGGATGTCGTCGAGTTTGGCCATTCCTTCTTCGTCTATCGTCGCGCGTTGCTCACGGAGGCCCAGGGACTGGAACCCTACAGTCTCTCGAGTTCGATATTGAGCACCCTGAGCCTTCCTTTCGAGAACGTGCTGCGTGACCTCGAGAAGCTGGCCCCTAGCAAGATGTCGCTCCTGATCAGTGGGGAGAGCGGGGTAGGCAAGGAGCTCGTCGCTCGTGGCAGCCACGAACTGTCGGGACGCCGGGGCCGATTCGTCGCCGTCAACTGCGGTGCGCTTCCGGAAGCACTCGTCGAGGCTGAGCTCTTCGGCGCCCGGAAGGGTGCTTTCACGGGGGCAGAAGTGGAGCGTTCGGGCCTGGTGCGAGCGGCCGACCAAGGCACCCTGTTCCTGGACGAGATCGGAGAGCTTCCGCTGCCCGCACAGGCCAAGTTTCTTCGGGTCCTACAGGAGCGAAAGGTGATGCCTGTCGGAGGCACCGAAGCCCGGCCCGTGGACTTTCGTCTGGTCAGCGCGACCCATCAAGACCTGCGGGCGCGAGTGGCCCAGGGTGCTTTTCGGGGGGACCTCTATGCACGCATCGTGGGTCATCGCGTCGTGGTGCCGCCCTTGCGGAGCCGTCGAGAGGATCTGGGCCTTCTACTTCGCCACTTCCTCTCGCTCGCCGACGAGCCACCCTCATCGCTCAGTCGGGCCTTGGTCAGAAAGCTCATTCTCCACCCGTGGCCCTACAACGTTCGGGAGCTTGAGAATGCCCTCTCGGTCGGGTCGAGCCTGGTGGCCGGCGATGCCATGAGTGCGCGAGACGTGCAGCTGGAGGCCGCGCTCGAAGCGCGGGCCCGATCGAGCGAGAGTCCGTCCGACGATGAGATTCGCACGCGTCTGGTCGAGCTTCTGGTGCGTCACGACGGCAACATCAGCCAGGTAGCTCGAAGCATGGGCAAAGCCAGAATGCAGATCCACCGCTGGATGAAGCGATTCGGGATCGACCCGAGTTCACCTCGCGGGCCCGCCCTGTAACAGGGTTACAGGTTACAGCCGCCGGCAACCCTCGAGAGCTCGGTCCGGAGTCCCAAGTGACCGGAGGTACAAACTTTTTTCCGCCTGCTGACGCGGGTGAGGATTGGCCCGAGACTTGGAAGTCACCAGGTCATGAGCATCGAAGTCGTTGTCGCGAACACTGAAGACCTTCGACGGAAGGCCTTCCGCCTCCGGTACCAGGTCTTCGTCGACGAGCTGGGCTACGAAGTCCCGCTTGCGAATCCCGAGGAGGGCCTCGTCGACCCGGAGGACGAGACAGCCCACGTACTGCTCGCGATGGAGGATGGTCGCGCCATCGGCTCCATGACCCTCGACTGGTGGGCCGAAACGGAGCTCCGTCCTCAGACCATCGAAGGATTTCAGCTTCGGGCCTTTCCTTCCCAGCTGGAGAAGGAGTCGGTGGTTGTGGTTCGAAAGCTGCTCGTCGCGGGAAGTCACCGAGGTCGCCGGGTCGTCGAGAAGCTCATGAGCGCGGCCGTCGAGACCCTCCTGTGTCCCGGCATCCACTATGCCTTCATCGACTGCTCGCCCTACTTGGTGCGCTACTACGAACGATTGGGCTTTCGTCAGTACGCTGGACACTTCGACCACGACGGTATTTTGTCGGTCCCGATGTGCTGCGTCTTGACGGACCAGAAGCACCTCGAAGCCTGTCGTTCTCCCCTCGCGAAGTGGGTCCGTCAGGCGGGCCTGGCCGACCAGTCCGACGCCAAGTGCTTCTGCACCACAGAGTGGCCCGGCTCGGCCCGGACCGAGCCGGTGGCGACCACCGACCTACCGGAGTGGCCGGCAGAGCAGCCGGAGTTCGACGTTCGACAGGCGCGGCTCTTCGAGGGGCTTGAAACCGAGGAAGTCGACCACCTGCTGGCGGAGACGGAGGCCGTATCCTTCGAACGTAGAGGAGCGGTGCTTCAGCCCGGGGATGATCACTTCGGTCTCGTGGTCCCGACCAAGGGCTTCGCGGAGGTGGTCATGCTCCGCTCAGGCGAGCCGACGGCGGTGGGGACCGTCGGACCGGGCGACCTCTTGGGGGAAATGGAGCTCCTACTCGGCACCAACGGCGGCGCCAGCGTCGTGGCGCTCGGCGAGATGGCTGGCATCCGAATCCCTCCTCACCGACTGGACGCCCAGCCGCCGACCATCAAGGCCAAGCTCTTCAAGAACCTGGGCGCCATCCTCGCCGACCGTCTTCGCGTCTCGTACCGCTTCACCTCTCTGCCCGTCCCACTGTGAGCCCGCCGACGATGTTCGGCATCGACGAAGCGCCCCAGCCTCCAGCTGAGGAAGCTCGGTGTTTGCGAAAGAGGTCCCCCGTGGCTAGTTCCTTTGGGTGGCTGACCGTGTTCCAGACTGTCCGTTGCAACGTTGATTCGTCCACGGTGACGCTTTGGAACGAGCACTGTCTGTTCAGTCAGGATCCGGCACATCAGCAGGTCCTAAAGCACTCGGGAATCATCATCCCAAAGGCCCATCGGGAAACGGTCTTCGACCTGAGCCCGGAGGAGGTTGCGAATACCTTCGAGCTGCTCGCCGAGGCTCGGGCCTACCTGGACAGGGCCTGTCAGCCCGACGGCTTCACCATTGGCTGGAGCTGCTTCCCGGTCGGCGGGCAGACCATCATGCACGCCCACCTCCACGTGATCCCCAGGTTCGCCGATGAGCCCTATGCAGGCCGCGGCCTCCGCTGGTGGCTGAAGCAGTCCAGCAACCTCCGACCAAGCTAGTCTGCAAGCGGTTGAGGCTGGACGATGCTTCTCAATTCGACTTCTATGACTAGGCCGATGTGGTCGCGTGGGCGTCCGACGCCGTCCGCGGGCCCAATCAGGAAGGACTGAATCGTGGTCACCCATGTCGACATCCAGAACGCCGTCTGCCGATTCTTTCGGGCGGTCGACGAGCGGGCCTGGTCCGAAGCCCGGGCCCTCATGACCGACCCTTTTCATCTGGACTATGCGAGCTTCGGCGCCGGGGATCCCGCCGATCTGAATCCGGACGACGTCCTGGCTGGATGGCGGACGATGCTGCCTGGCTTCGACCACACCCACCACCAGCTCGGAAACTTCGAGCTCGAAATGGACGGGGGGCGGGCGACGGTCGGCTGCTACGGAACCGCAACCCACGTGCTCGAGGGGCGCAGCTGGACGGTGGTGGGTCGCTACGTCCTGAGCCTGGTCGAGCAGGAAGGACGCTGGAAGCTCTCGGGAAACCGCTTCTTGTTCCGATTCCAGGACGGAGACCTCGGGCTTCCAGAAGCGGCGCGCCTTCGAAGCCGCTGAGAGGTTCGTCCGCCGGCTGTGGGGTGCAACACTTCTCAACACAAAGCGCCGCACCGGGTCCGAATTCCTCGGGTTATCGAAGTCATGATGAGACTACGCCTGCCGCTGCTTCTCCTCCCCCTGCTCTGCGCCTGCGGCTCGAGCGCAGACTCGGGCTCGACGCCTCCCGAAGTGCCGGCCTGTGACGACGAGCCGGTCATACGGACCACGAGGGAAGGGATCGACTACGTCCGTACGCCCGACAGCTGTTTCGCGGACCTGCCGAATTGGCCCTATGAGCCTCGCTACGTCGAGCTCGACGGCCTACGCCAGGCCTACGTGGATGAGGGCCCGGCCGAGGGACCGGTCGTCTTGCTCCTTCATGGGCAGCCGTCCTGGTCATACCTGTACCGGAAGATGATCCCGGTTCTGGCCAACGAAGGCTACCGGGTCATCGCGATGGACCACCTTGGGATGGGGCGTTCCGACAAGCCGTTGGACATCGCCGACCACAGCTTCGTTGGCCACGGCGACCGGCTCCTTGGCTTCATCGAGGCCCTGGACCTTCGAGACATCAACCTCTTCGTACAGGACTGGGGGAGTCTCATCGGCCTGCGCATGGCCGGGCTTCATCCGGAGCGCTTTGCGAGAATCGCGGTGGGCGACGGAGCCCTCCCGGTCCTGCCGGCCGGGATCCAGGCCTTCCCTCCGGTCGAGGATCCCGATGAGCTCGAGGAGGTCGACCTCCTGTTCGCCGCCGTTCCCGCCCAGCAAGTGCCCTTCTATGACGGATGCACCCCCATCGCCGCGGCCAGCCATGACGCCTACTTCGGGGAGTGGATGCGGTACGCCATGAAGGATCCGTCCTTCGTTCCGTCCGTCATCGTCGAGGCCATGACCTGGTTCGACCTGTCCGAAGCGGAGGAAGCGGCCTACGATGCGCCCTTCCCCAGTCGGGTCTACATGGCCGGGCCCCGCGTGTTCCCCTCGCTGATAAACGAGGTTCCCGGCGAAACGGAGGAGGCCCGTGAGGGCTTGTCTCGTTTCGAGAGACCGTTCCTGACCCTGTGGGCTGCCAATGATCCCGGGGGACTTGGTAGTTGCGAGGCCCAGAACGACCTTCTGCTGGACGTCGTCGGCTCGAACGGGATGCCTCATGACCGGCTCCCGGAGGCGAGCCACTTCCTGCAGGACGACCAAGGCGTTCAGATCGCGACGCGACTCGTCGACTTCTTTGCCGCCGAGAGTCTGCGCTTCGACCTGGGACCTCCCTACTGTGAGGTGCTCTTGCTCAACACCGTCGACGGTGGGCTCGAGGCCGAGGTGTGGGGAACCCAGAACTACAGCGAGTGTGCAGACGTCGACTGGGATGCCCTGGACCCTGACCAGATCCAGTCGGAGACGGGGGCCCTGATGGTCCGGCTGAACGGTCCGCGGATCGGCGTCATGGATGGAGCCATCAACTCGGGCGGGCCCCGAGGTCTGGAGCGGCGGGCGTTCGGCAACATCCAGACTCGCTTCATGGCGACCTTGGAGGTGGATCCCACGCAGCTGCAGAGCCCGGCGCCCTACGCCGAGAGTCGGGTAAGGCGGACCAGTCGCTTCAGCTACGCCCAGGGCACCGAGGTTTATGAGCTGACGGCGGCCGACGGAACCCTTTATGTGATGCAGTCGATGTCCCAGATTGTGGACCCGTCCCTGACCCCGGGGGATTTGGCCGGTCTTGGCGAACGGCTCAGTTTGCCCGACGGATGGCGTTTCGAGGCCCGGGTCCTGGATGAAGCCCTCGAACTTTGCGTCGAAGGACAGGCCGTCGTCATTGCGGATGAGCTTCAGAACGTCTATCAACGGGTCACACCCTCGGAGGATGAGCCGGCGATGCCTACCCTTCCGGTCCTGGCCGATGGAACGGGGACGCTGTGCGCCTCCGACGCCGACTGCCAAGGCCAGGACGCGTCGGTCTGCCTCGTCCTGATGGGCGCAGGCTACTGTACCCCCGCCGCGTGCACCGCCGGCTCCTGTGGCTCTCCCTATGTCTGCTGTTCCGGCTGTAATCCCGCTGCCGCCGAGCTGCTTCCGTTCGAGGACTCGGCCTGCATTCCTGGAGCCATCGCGAATCAACTCGCCCAGGCGGGGTGCAGCTGCAGCTAGCCCGTCAACCAACCGGGCCGAGCCGGCACTTCTTCCGTTCGATCGGGTATGTTTCGCCCATGATGCGCCTTGCCTTGTGCATGCTGCTGGCTCTCGGCGCCTGCGGTCGTGACTTCGTCCAGCTCGAGGCCTCGACCTTTGCCCGCTACCGCTTGGCAGTAGGGGGCGGCTGCATCAATCTGATCGAAGTCTGTGTGCAGACTCAGGATGGGTGCGCCCGACTGGTGTTGGACGACAACCTGTGCGGACCGGTGCAGGGGGTCTTCGTCGAAGGGCGCTTCTCCGAGGACCGATGTCCGGTCTCCTCCAGCGAAGGGGACCTCCGAGTGCTGGACTTCGAGGCCACCGTGAGCCCGCCTCCGCCCCGCACCGGCCCGAGCTTCGACCTGCAGGGAACGCTCATTGTCCAGGGGAACCGGAGGCTCAACCTGGACGAACGCGTCGAGCTTTGGAACCGGCAGGGCGAGTCCTTCTGCGGTTCCTGAGGTCTTACTGCTTGCCGACATCGGCGTGCACGGCGGCCCTTCGCAAGGCCATGCGTGCTAGACGAGGTCGTCATGAGCGCAGCTGAGATGGGGTCGCTGGTCTTTGCGCCTTCCCTCGTGGTCTTCTTCATGGGGGCCTTGGTTGGGCAGGGATGTGTCGCCCGTCCAGCGGTGCCGAGTTCAGCTTCCGCACCGACCCTGCAAGCTGCGCAACCGGCGCAGGCCATGGTCGTGGGCACCATTCACAAGGATCACCTCGTCCAGCCGGAGTATCCTCTCGCTGTTCTAGGCGGCGCTTTGCGAGCCTTCGAGCCGGATTTGGTCCTGGTCGAGATTCGACCGAGCGCTTTCGAAGTCGGTCAGTACGAAGACGGGCCCTTTGAAATGACCTACGTGGCTCATCTTGCCGAGCAGATGGGCGTTCAGGTTGTACCCATCGACTGGTGGAAGGAAGCCCAGGTGGGTGCCCCGACGCCCAAGCTGACCGAAGCTGACATGGAACGATTCCTTGCCGAGGTCACGCCCCTGGTAGCGGCGATGGACTTGCCTCCCAGCTTTCTCCAAGCCCACAGCGACCGGGCCACAAGAGCCATCGTGATGTACCTCAACGCCCAAGCTCGCTTTTTTGGAGGAAATGCGGACTGGTACGAGCGGCAGGCTTGGTTTCACCGGTACACCGGCCAGGCTATCGAGGCGTCCCAGGCGAAGCGCATCATGGCTTTCGTGGGGAATCAGCACCGCCCCGAGCTGGTGATGTACCTTCGAAGTCTGGGCCCGACGGTCAGAAGCCCGCTGGAGCTCGCGGCCGAGCTTTCGCACACGGCAAAGAACGACACGGCGCCGAAGGCCGTAGTCGATCGTTGGGAGGCGGGCGTGGCGCGCATGGAGCGGCGAAACGAAGCAGACACCGACCCGCTCAGGGGGAAGCTGAGCGGGAAGATCGCGTACTTCAAAGACGCCATTCGACTGAAGGGCAAGTGCTGCAAGGAGCGGGAGCCCTAGCGGCTTCGACAGCGCAGTCTGCACGAGGTTGCGGACCGCGAGAGTTGCCATCGTACGGTGCACGTCGCGCGTCTTCTGGGTCTGCGATGTAGCGCTTGGCTGGGCCTCGTGAGTGGGCTGATGGGCATCGTCGTCCGGCGGTAAGAACTACGATGACTCAGGACGTTCTGCGGACATCGGGATGGGGCAGGGGGCAGCCCCCCCCGCCCTTCAGGTTGTTCAGTAGCGCATCTCGATACTCAGACGGGTACCGGCCCCATCGTGCTCGAAGACGGCGGCCTCGTACTTTGGGCCTGACATGAAGCCGTTGGCGGCATCATTGGATGCTCCGTAGCCCTCACGAGGGATACCGATCAGGTTTTGCTTCATCTTCCCGTCGTCGTTCTCGTCGTGCATCACGGCCACGGCGTAGCGATCTGACTCGACGGCTGGGAAGACACACTCCCCCTGCCCATCGGATACCTGGACCCGGCTTTCGGCCACGGCGGCCTCGACCTTGCCCGGCCAGCCGGCCTTGTCGTCGAAGAGGAGGCAGGCCAGTTTTCCATCGTCACTCCGCATTCCGGAGACTTGGGCCCGAATGCTGCCATCTTCCGCCGCGTGCAGTGCGGCAGGAGCGAGGGCAAGGGCGGCCACGGAGGCCAAGTTCAGTAGAGCAGTGTTGTTCATTTTCATGTTCCTTTCTGGAAGGGCCACGGCGTTGGCCGTAGAGCCGATTCACCTCTGCCTTCGCCCAGTCCCCCCGAGATGGTTTCGCTGCAGGCCCGTCCATTCGTGGGCAGCTTCGTCAACTAAAGTGGACGCATCGTCTGCCCATCGTCGGCCGAAGGCATGGTCGACGGCGAGGCCGTCACAGGAGGACACAAACATGACGAATCACACCATTGCCATCGCAGGAAGCAACGGAGCCCTGGGTTCCTTGGTCTCGAAGGAGCTGGCCCAGCTGGGCATCCAAACGCGGCTATTGGTCCGCCGGCCCTCTGGCCGACCTCTGGCCGACTTCGCCCAGGAGCACGTAGTCGACTATCGGAACGTGGAAGCTACGGCCCGCGCTCTAGAGGGAACGAGCTGCGTAGTTTCGACCCTAGCTGGACTCGAGGAGGTCGTCGTCGACACCCAGCGCGACCTGCTTAGAGCGGTCGAGAAGGCCGAGGTGCCTCGCTTCATCCCCTCGGACTACTCTATCGACTATACGAAGCTGAGCGACGGCTCCAACCGCAATCTCGACCTACGTCGGGTCTTTCGGGCCGAAGTTGATCGTTCTCCTGTCCAGTCTACTTCGATCTTCAACGGCGCCTTCATGGACATGCTGACCGGCGTCATGCCCATGGTGCAGTTCAGGTTGGGTCGAATCCTATTTTGGGGCGACCCGGACCAGCGGCTCGATTTCACCACCATTGCAGATACCGCCCGCTTCACGGCGCGCGTCGCTCTCGACCCAGACGCACCACGGGACCTGTACGTGGCCGGCGACTCAGTCAGTGCCCGGGATCTTTCGGAGACCATGAGCGAACTCACCGGACGTCGTTTCGGCTTGCTTCGGCCTGGCGGGCTCGGCCAGCTTCGCTTCCTGATCAAGGTCACTCGATTCTTCGTGCCCGGGCGCAAGGTTATGTACCCGCCGTGGCAAGGCATGCAGTACTTCCACAACATGCTGAGCGGCGCCCCCAAGTTCGATCGGCTCGACAATGAGCGGTACTCCGGGCTCGTCTTCGACCGATGTCGAGACGTCCTTGGTCGCCACGTCGATCCCAAGGCGACAGCTCTTGCGGCGTCGGTCGGAAGTTGAGGTGATGGCGGACTTCGACGAGCTCATTCGATTTCTGCACGTGGCGGAAGCTGGCTCCTTCTCGGCTGCTGCCCGTCGACTGGGCGTCTCTCGTCAGGCCGTGCAGAGAGCCATCGAGTCCCTCGAGCGTCGCTCTGGGGTGAAGCTCTTCGATCGTAGTTCGCGCACACTACGGATGACCGACGCCGGCCGTCGCCTGATGCCTGCTGCCGAGGCCCTCCGGGTCTCGGCGGCCCGGGCCGACGCATTGCTCGCCGAAGCTAGCGGCGTCCCCCAAGGAACCCTGCGCATGTCGGCCCCGCCCCTCTTGGCTGAGTCATTGCTCCGACCCGTTATCGCCCGTTTCTTGGCTTTCTATCCAAAGGTGAGCGTCGAGGCCCAGTTCGACTCCGTCGTTCGGGACCCGCTGCATCAGGACTTGGACCTGAGCATTCGGGTCGGCGTGCCGCCCCCTGAGGGACTCTACGCGGCCAAACTGGGTCGAGGCGCCCAGGTTCTGGTGGCGAGCCCTGGCTACTTGCGGACCCACTCCGAGCCGACCCATCCCGAGGAGCTGTCGGAGCATTCGTTGATCGGCTACGGCCCTCGTCTTCCGGTGTGGCGCCTACGACGGGACGAAGAAGAGATCGAGCTCTCCGTCGAACCTCGCCTTCAGTCCAATGGGCACGAGACCGTCATCGAAGCCTGCCGTGAGGGCTTGGGCCTCCTCAAGATGCCCTTGATCGGCCTGACCGAGGAGCTTGCAGAAGGTCGCCTCGTACAGGTCATGCAGGAATGGCGCTTTCCGGTACCTGAGATGTGGGCCGTTTACGGCCACCGCTCGGCCCAGGATCCAACGCTGGCTGCCTTCCTGAAGCTTCTGCAGGACAGTTTGTCGAACGCTTTGAATCCGGCAGACTGAAGCTACGGCTACGCGCCCTCTTCGTCGAACCAGCTTGGACGAGGCCCGATCAGGACTTCTTTTTCGAGCTTCTAATGCCTCTAGTGTACCGAACACAAAGTTCAGACCGCTTCCCGCCGGCTCTCGACCCCCTGCCGGCCCAGCGGCCTAGGGCCGCCCTTTCGGGCTTCTCGGTCCCTGGGGCCCACCCAACTCCCTCCGAAGCTGGTCCACCAGGCCGGCCGATGACTCGACGGGAAACTGATGGAACTTCATGACCGGCACACTAGGACACTAGCGAAGTCGCGCACCGATGGCTTTGAGGAAACGGCGAGCCATGGCCTTGTCTCCGTCGAGCTCGATGGCGCCCGTCGCGGTCAGAGTGCTCAAGGGCTGCCGCCCACTGAGCAGCGAGAACCAGGCCGTGCCTTCACCTGACCCTCTGGCGTTCCAGCGCGGGGCCTGGCCATCCCAGACGTCGATGCTGGTCTCCCGGAAGCGGACGCCGAAGGTCTGCTGCCCGACGGCAAACTCCACCGTCCCCTTTCCGCGGGTCCCGCGGAAGCGACGCTTGAGGGAGAGCATGGCCCAGCGAGGATCCATCTGGTCGTCGGCGCGGGGCGCATCGAGGAACCTCGCCCCGAATGCACCCAGCGCGAGGACGACCGGCTCGAACTCTCGGCCGAGACTGGTGAGTCGGTAGACGCCCTCTCCAGTCTTCTCGATGAGGTCTGATTCGAGCAACTGGCGGAGCCGCTGACTCAGCACCCCGGGAGAGATCCCCATCAGTCCCTGTTGCAGTGCGGCAAAGCGCCGAGGACCCAAGAAAAGGTCGCGAAGAATGAGGATGGACCAGCGGTCGCCCACCACGTCCAGGGTTCGCGCCACCCCGCAGAATTGCCGATAGCCCTTCACGTCCCGCACACTAGGTCAGCTCGGATTCCTCGGCCACTACGAAAAAAGTAGTGTATTTGGATCGAGGTAATCTCGAAGCTTCCAGCATGGACCTGCCATCCTTCGCCAGCCCTCCCTTTGATGCCGCCGGATCCCTGGTCTTCTGCGTCATCTGCCTGGTGGTGGTCGTGAGTTTCGTAGCGCTGCACGCCCGCGCTGGCCTGCGCTGGCGGCCGTTCGCGCTGGGTCTCGGTGGCTGGCTGGGCCTGTTCTTGGTCCTGGCCGGAACGGGCGTGCTCTCGAGATTGGCCGGCTCGATGGCCTTGGCTCTCTATCTGGTGGCCGCGAATGGCGCCGCCCTAGTCATGGCCTTGACCCTTCCGGGTCGCCTCGTGGTGAAGGCAAGCAGTGCCTGGATGCTCATCGCCTTTCAGCTCTTTCGTGGGCCGCTCGAGCTTGTCCTTCACCATTGGTACGCGCTCGGTGCATTGCCCGTCCAGATGACCTACGAGGGTCAGAACCTCGACATCCTCACTGCGGTCGCTGGAGCCATGGCCCTCGTATTCTTGCGGGGGTGGCCCCCGTCGGATCGGTATCGGTGGTGGGTCACGCTCTCGTTCAACCTGGTGGGTGCAGCCCTGCTTCTCAACGTCATGCGCGTCGCGATGCAGTCCGCCCCCTGGCCCATGCGCACATTTATGAACGACCCGCCCGTGGTGCTCCCCTTCTTCGTGCCCCAGACCCTTATCGTACCCGTCTGCGTTGCGGGCGCTCTGTGGGGCCACGTCGTCACCTTCCGTTGGCTGTGGGCGCAGAGGAGGCTCCATGGAGGGCTCAGCCGGACTGCTGGTTGAACCTGGCCATGATCTCTTCGGGGGCCAAAGTCTCCAATCGCTGATGAATGAACCAGCGGTGGCCGAACGGGTCGATGATCGCGGCCGTTCGATCCCCAAAGAACTCGTCCTTGGGTTCGCGTTCCAGCCGCGAGCCCCGCGTCATGGCTCGCTTCAAGGTGGCTTCTAGATCCTCGACGTACAGGAGCAGGCTCGAGGCATGAGCCGCTGCGGGATCCGGTGCCTGGACGCCGCCTTCAGGGAAGGGGTCGGAGAGCAGTAGCCGAATGGAGCCCTTCCTGAGTTCGGCGTGCCCGATTCGACCGTCAGGCATCGGGAGGCGGTAGGTCTCAGACATCTCGAAAACGTCGACGTAGAATTCGAGCGCCCTCTCGGCGTCGGCGACGGCCAGATAGGGCTGAAGAAGTTGGGCTTCCCGCGGGTCGATCATGGCGCGAGCGTTCCTCGATTCGGACGATGAGATCTTGGACAAAACTGAAGCTTCCCATCGAGGGCCAAGGTGCGCTTGGGCTAGGCTCCGGACCATGCATGGACTCCAGATAGTTCATGGCTGCGATGGCGCCATGGAGTGGCGCGTGGCCACGCATCGAGTCCAAGCATCCCTTCGGCCAGAGCTCTTTCGTCTCGAAGCCTACGAGGAGCGAGCCCGCAAGCTGGTTCAAGCTGTCGAACGTACCGAGATGCCTGCCGCCAAGGCAGTCATCATCTTGGAGCTCGGGCCCCTGCTGGAGATTGAGGGCCCGGAAACGAGCGCGGACCGGGAGGGGGGATTCGTCGCTGGACTTGGCGAGCATTCGACCCGCACCGTCCATCGCGGCTTTCAGCGAGGCATCCAGCTGGACCTCCGCCCGTCGGCCCTGGGGCGGCTTCTGGGAAGGGAACCGGTCGAATTCGGGGGACGGGTGCTTGGACTTCGAGAGGTCCTCGGGCCGGCCGATCGAGCGTCCTTCGATCGTCTGCGAAGGGTCATCGGTTCGGACGAAGCGTCGAGTCTCGCGGCCGTCGAAGCGTGGGTGGGCCGGCGTCTTCAGGACGCTCCGGAGGCGGACCCGCGCCTACTCCGCGTCGAGGACGCGCTTCTTCGGTCTTCGGGCCGAGCCTCACTTCGCAAGCTGAGGCTGCAGACGGGTTTGAGCGAGCGGCAATTCATCACCTCTTTCGTGCGCACCGTTGGTATGACGCCCAAGCGATTCGCTCGCCTCGCCCGCTTCGAAGCGCTATGCGCACGTCTCCGGGCTCACGACCCAGCACCTTGGGCTGAGCTCGCGCTGGAGCTGGGCTACTACGACCAGTCCCATCTGGCCCGTGAGGTCCGCGCCTTCGCCCGAAGAACGCCGACCACGCTTCGGCGAGACCTAGGTGCCAGCTCAACCGCAAGTCTGGTTTTCGGCTCCTAGAAGGGGTAGAGCCTTATCCCGGCCAGGACGGTCGCCCCTGTCCCCACGTCGACCGCAACGCCGCTCTGTCCGCCGACCTCGAAGAAGATCGATGTTCTGGGGTTGAAGAAGGCCTCCAGGCCAAAGTGCCCGCCGCCCCCCCAGTGCACGGTCTGCTCTACGCCGCTCGAGATCGGATGGAACAGCTGGGGACCTCCGCCGCCGTACAGCCTCAGCAGGTTCAGGAGCACGGGCGAGTGGCCGATGAGGTCCAGGCGAGCCCCGGCGTCTAGGCGATCATCGCCGACCCGAGTCGTATGAACCATGAAGCCTCGTGCATCGATGGCCAAGAACTCGAGGATGGGGATCCGAATCCGAACGCCCTGGCTCCAGCTGCCGCCCCACGAGCCAGACTCGTAGCCAAAGGCCACGCCTTGGCCGCTGGGTTGGGCCCAAATCTCTGGCGTTGTTGCATCTCCAGCGTGGGCCTCGGCGCCGGCAGCCTCGGCGGAGGCTGTCAGCGCCACGGCGAGGATCGTGATTCGCGTCAGCGTCTTTTGCAGCATGGCCGTGGGCTAGCAAGCGGTCGCGACAGGGACCACGGGGAGTCGAAATGAGATCGCGCTCAAGTACCGAGGATCGAGGCCCCGGTCTCAGTCGATCGTGAATTGCGTGCGCGCGATGGTGTGCTCCAAGTGGATGTACTGGACCTTCGTGATGTCCTGCTCCGTATCGACTTCAGAAGCGGTGGGATGGAGCGTGTCGGGGGGCCCGGTGTACCAAGCGTAGAGCTCGACTTCGTAGCGGCCCGGCCCGAAGCCGGGATGGATGGCACGACCGCTGCGACGCTGGTCGTCGTACAGGCTGTAGCGCTGGGTGGTGTAGCTGAAGATGCTGCCCTCTTCATCGGGCCAGTTGGTGCGTTGGGTTTCGTCCAGAGAGAGGCGGTACGTGTAGTCCCGAAAATCCTTGGGCGGTCGCTCGTAGTCGCCTGGCCCGGGGTAGATTGAGCCCTCGAGGTAGGTGTCCGGATGAAGCTCACCGAACCACCGGTTTGGACGGCTCCAGTCGACGCCCGTTTCGGAGCGGCCCGGATAGTCGTTGTCCCAGCCCTCCTTCCGAATGCTGAGGTGAACGAAGTCGTCCGCATGGATGGTGCGAAACGTCGCTTCGATCACGAGCTCGCGACGGGTCTCGTCGACCGTCACGTCCAGCCGCCAGGCCGGGTCGGAGAAGATCTCCGCTTCGGTCATCTCTTCCCCACAGCCGACGCAGGCGAGACCCAGCACCATCAGTGGCAAAGCGCGCATGTACAAGCGGTTAGCATGGGATGAGCAGAATGGGCGCTGGAGACTGCACGGCGGTTGTCAGCACGATCCCTGGGACGGGTGAGGCTTCCATGGCCCAAAGGAAGTCCTCTGCCCCGGCGGACTGGGATGCTAGGACGGTAGCCTCGTGTACGAGCTCGTCACCATCTCCTTCTCCCACTATTGCGAGAAGGCCCGGTGGGCCCTGGACCGGGCGGGGGTCCCTTATCGAGAGGCGGCCTTCATGCCTGCGCTCCACTTCCCCTACGTGAGATGGAAGCTGTGGGGTCGTTCGGAGGGCGAGGCGGACCGCGCTTCATCTCGATACTCGACCCCCTTGCTGTGTCGCGGCGGCTTCCGGGTCTCGGACAGTCGAGAGATCGTTCGCTACGTCGACGAAGTCTACGGCGATGGCTCGCTCTTCGCACCCGAAGAGGCGGAGACGCTGGACAAGGAGTACGCCGAGCGTCTCGGCCCGCACACCCGTCGAATGGTCTACTTCTTCTGCCTGGCCCGACCCAGGCTCCTGTTTGACCTAGCTGACAACACCGTGGGTCCTACGCAGGCCGCGCTCTATCGGCTGTCCTTTCCTTTCGGAAGCCGCATGCTGAGCCGCGGCCTCGGAATCAGCGAGGAGGGCTACCGCGCTTCGCTGAAGCGCACCCGGTCCGTGGCCGACCAGGTCGCTGAACGTCTCTCGGACGGACGGCCCTTCTTGTGCGGCGATCGCTTCAGCGTGGCCGATCTAGGCTTCGCCACCATGATGGCGCCCGCCGTCTTTCCGTCCCAGTACGGCGTGCCTCTGCCCCCTTTGGAAGACCTCCAAGAGGACGCGCAAGTCATCCTGCGAGAGTTTCGGGCCCATCCGGCCGGGCAGTTCGCCCTCCGCATGTTTCAGGAGCATCGCCCCGCGCCTGGCCTGTCGACGGCCTAGAAGATGCTCCTCTTTTCTCCAGCACGGAATCGCCCAAGTCTCGGGTTCTCGTAGGGGCTCTTCATCGGCGATGGGCGCAAGGTTCAACGCCGCAGTTCCCGGCATCCTCGGCTTCGACCAAGCCGACGCTGTTCTTCTTGCGCCGCCTGTGGGAGAGAAAGTCGCGAGGTTTGCACGGTGGTCGCTGAACGTCTTCTCCCCTGCTTGATGCTGGGCACCTTTCTCGCGGCCGTGACGAGCTGCTCCGACGATGCTTTGGATGCCGTCGATGCGGGCGTCGAAGCTCGGGACGCGGTGGCCATGCCAGACCCAGACAGCGGCTCGAATGAAAGCCTCGATACCGGCGTGTCCGACGCCGGTGCGCCCGACATCAGCCCGCCCGATGTCGGCTTGGTCGACGCCGGTAGTCCGCCCATGAGCGTGTCCGGCTGCAGCTTCGCAGGGTACGATCCGCTTCCCTTCGACCCTTCCGCAAGCACCCCTGCCTTCGGCGCCCTCACCCCCGACATCGACGTCCAGACCCTGAGAGGTCGATTCAATCTTTCCGAGATCTGGGGAGACTGCTCGATAGTCACCCTGGTGCCCGTCCAAACCGGCAGCGCGCTCGTCGACCTGGCCACGGTCGTGACCGAAAGCGAGCTGAACAACATCTATCTTTTCTTTTCGTGGGAAAGCGACGCGCAGGCGGCGGTGACCGAGGCCTCGGACATCATCCTCGGGGCCCTCAACCAGCAGGGAGAAGACTTCTACCAGGCGAACATCGACCGCTTCCACTTCAGCCCCGAACCCCCTGCCCGCAACGCAGTGCTCAGACACACCGCAACCATTCAGACCGACTACTATCTCATCGACTCCCGACAGAGGCTCCGCGACGCGGGGAGCTATCGAGTCTTCAGTAGTCAGGGCTTCGTACCCCAGATTGCGATGAGCCGATTCGGGGCCTACTGGTCGAACTACGAACGTCGACTCGAGGAACGTCTGGCCAGGGAAGAGGCCGATCCCAACGTGCTCGTCGTGCCTTGGCTCACCGAGGGCCACGCCGAGACCGACGAGGGTCGCTTCCCCATTCAGCTTCCCACGGCCGCGGAGATGCAGCGCTTCGATCGCGTCGAGATCGTCGTGAAGGAGACCTGCGCGCCTGACGCGCGCTTCCCGGTCCACTTCGGCGTATGTCCTGCGTGGGACGTGGGCCACAAGGTGACCCTCTGCCAGGATTTCGGGTCGTGCCGCTCGGCCGAGATCAACCAGCTCTTTCGCCACGTGACCGGCTACCATACGGGCGGCTGGTGGATTGAGGACGTAAGCCATGGTCTCCCCTTCTTCAAGCAGGGTGGGACCCGGTGGATGCGGGATGACCGGCGGGATTTCGTGGGGACCATCGAGCTTCGCTTCTATGACGACGGGGAGCTGGAGCCGGCTGACACGATCTCCGATGCGAAACATCTCGTGGGCCTCGGCGTCGCCCCTTGGGATCCGACCCACAACGACAGCTTCCCAAACTACCGCTTCACGCTGCCTCCGGGCACGGTCCGCGTCATGCTCGACGCCCGACAACAGGGGGGCGGAAACAACCAGCCCTCGGGGTGTGCAGAGTTCTGCTCGATGACCCTCAACGCGAACCTCAACGGCACTGACTTCACCTATACCTTCGAGATGGAGAACGACGGTCTGGCCTGCGCCCGCCGCGCGGGAGAGGGGGTCGTGGCCGGCCAGTTTGGGACCTGGATGTTCGACCGCGGCTCTTGGTGTCCGGGGGGCCCGGTCGAGCGCTGGCGGCAAGACATCACTTCGGCGGTGAACCTGGACGGCGAGAACACCCTCTTCTGGACGGGGAGCTACAACGGAAACGACTGGCCCCCCGGGGGAGGCTCGACCACCACTGCGTGGCTCGTCTTCTACGGCGCGGACGGTGAGGCCACGGTCGAGCCCATCGAGCCCCAGCCGTGCGAGAACCCGCCGACCGTCACCCTCCGCGACTTCTCCCTCGACCATCCGGACTTCCGCCCCATCCAGGACGCCTACGGTGCCCTCGAAGACGGCAACGTGGACAAAGAGCGAGCGCGCGGGGTCCTGACCGGGGTGGTCGCAGACCAGCTCGTCGAGGTCGATGGTGCCTACAAGCCCCGCCTCATCTGGCCCGAGAACACGCTGCCCTTCACCACCGCAGCGAGCTTCGACGACTGGTGGCGAGACTCTGATTTGAGCAACACTACGACCGTCCGCCAGGGCGTCTTTCGGCGGACCCGCAGGGGAACCTTCGGCTACTTCGCGAGCAGTGGTCCAGAGTACGGCGCGAACCCCATCCTCGATGCGGGCTTCGGCTACGGGAGCGAGGGCTTGTCCATGAACATCGAAGGCGTATCGACGCCGATGAACACCGCCTTCACCCTGGAGATCGTTGGCCGCTTCGAGCATCGCCGCGGACGGGTCCTTCGCCTCGGCGGCACGGCCGACGTCTTCGTCTTTGCCGACCGACGGCTCGTCTACGAGTCCGGCGGCTACCTGAACAAGAGCTTCCGCGACGGGCGAACCCTGCTCGACATGGATAGCCTTACGGAGCTCGAGCTCGGCCAGACCTACGACTTTCACATCTTCGCCGTGGGCAGCCGAGGCCCCCGCGCCAACCCTCACATCTGGCTCGAGCACCCGACCTGCGACTGAGCTGCCCTGGCGTTTACCTGACCAGCTTGGAAGTGTAGACAGCAGGTCGTAGGAAGCAGAGATGGGTGGGCTGGTTCGATCGTCGGCGATCCTCGCCGTAGTGGTTCTGGGCTGTGGCGAGGCTTCTCCAGGAGAGCCGAAGCTCTGAGATGAGCGTACGAGTGCGGAACCCAGACTCCATCGCGCTTCCCGTCAGCATCGGTCTGCAAAGCAACACGTCGCTTTGCAGCGAAACCTCCCAGACAGACTTCTGCATCGCCACTGATGTGGAGTTGTCAGAGTCCGGTGATCTCATCATGGAGCCTGACCAGGAGGTGGCCATCCACGTCCTCACTCGGGCCGACCTTCCCCTCGACGTGATGGCCCGGGGCGCATTTGCTGTGAGCAGCTGCTTTGGCACCTGCGACGACCAGGTCTTGCTCAGCGCGACGGTCACTGACGCTTTTCTTCGGTGCGCTCCCGTGGACTTTGGGGCCGTTTTTCCCGAGACGTCACGAAGCTTGAACGTGGTCTGCGTCAACCAGCTCGAAAGCGCAGTCGTCGTAGAAGGATGGCGCTTGATGAGCAGCGCAGGCTCGCCCTTTCAGGCTGAACCTTCGCGGAGCGTGACCGTGGGGCCGCAGGATCTTCTCGAGATCGAGGTCGCTTATGCCCCCTCCGATCTGGAGGACGCTACGGCCGTCCTTCTCATCGACGTTCAAGGCACCGATACTCCGGTGGAAGCCTTCTTGAGGGGCTCAGGCGGCGGCCCGAGAGTCGAACTACCCTCGGTCAATCTCGACTTCGGTCTCACGAGTCTCGTGGTTCCCATCGTTCGTTCCTTCTTGGTGCAGAACGTGGGCTTTGAAGACCTCAGGATCAACAGTGTCGATGTCGACGGCTCTCCACCAACGCGGGCAACTTCGAGGCGTCGCTCCGCGGCGAGGCCGTCGACCTGCCCCCATGCGTGTTCGAGCTCCCGACTCGCTTCGATTTTGGGGTCGTGCCTCTGGACACAGCGGCCATGGGCTCCGTCGAGGTAGAGAACACGGGAACCGAGAGCTGCATCCTCAACCTGGCCCAAGTGGCCACCTTCTCCGATCCCGGCTTCAGCCTTGTGGCTCCCTTGGAGTCCATCACCTTCGCCTCCGGGTCCACCTACGCCATCGAGGTCCAGTTCCAGACCGCATTCCCAGGCACCTACTTCGGTACCCTCGACGTCTTCCTCTCGAGCCCGGACAGCGCGTTCAACACCGTCTCCCTGACCGCACGCACGCCCTGACCGCGCCCTGAGCCTGCCGATCAACAGCGGTTCTCGACCCAGGTCGCGGCGCCGTGGGCTTTCGGTCCGGGTCGGCGCGCCTCGAATATGCTTGCCGTATCCTTGAGAGATCATGCATGACTCAGCTATCATGTCGAATCCTGGCCAGATCCGCTTTGTTCTCGAGCTTTTGGACGCGGCTGCCTCGGTGCAGCGCCGTTTCGACGGGGCCCTCGCGAACATCCGGGGGGTGAGCTTCAGCGAGTATCGATTGCTCCTCACCCTCTCTCGCCAACCGAGCGAGTCGGCGACCCGCGTCGAGCTGGCGCGCCTTGTGGGCCTGAGCCCGTCGGCGGTGACCCGGGCGCTCAAGCCGCTCGAGAAGCTGGGCTACGTTCGCACCAAGCGTGGACCGAGGGACGCTCGCCAGGCCCTGGCCAAGCTCACCGAAAACGGTCGCATCCTCCTGTCCGACTGCGAGAGCGTCGTCGAGGACGTGGTTCGCGGCCTCGAACTCAACGACGAGGCCAAAGAGCGCGGCATCGCTCTGCTCTCGGCGCTGCGCCGCTGAGTCCGAGAGCTCCAAGGGCGAGTGCCGGCTTCTCTTCCCTTCAAAGGAGGCGACGCTCAGAACGGGGCCATGGCGCGCCGGCCCACAGGACTCTTGGTCTGGGTGACGGGGTGCAGCGTCGAGGCGACGGGGGGTCTGTCAGCGTTGCCCACCGGTCAGGACGGGGAACTGCGTACCGCATCGACCTGGTAGCAGGGTCCATCAGCCTTCAACCATTGCTCCCCGCGGGAGCTCGGACAGTCTGGGCATGACGCCCCTCGGCCTTGGGGGCTGGGTCGTGACTGAGGAGCCGGACCCTGGCGGGCTTCTTTTGTTGAGCGGGAAGCTGACTCGGGCGTCGGGACTTGAACCTTGCTGGAGCTTGCGAGGAAGCTCTAGCTAGGCTGGCCATTGGCTCTTGAGGGGGGACCGTCACGTACGCGGCCTTCGTTTCGAAGTAGGTACGCCTTCGAGCAGTTGGCGCAGCGCAGGTCGATGACGTCTCGACGTCGACTCAACAAGCGGCTGATCCAGGACTCCGGATGCAAGCAGGCAAACCGGCCCCGATCGAGCTGGATGTCGACGGGGTCGCTCGCAAAGGTCGAGTCGTCATGAAAGCGAGACACGGACGTTCTCGTAGCTTCGCTGGTCAGTTGGGTCTAGGTGCTGCTTAGTCTCCCGTGGGAGGCGCTGAAAGGGAGTGCCAGACGAAGGCTAAGTTCCTCGACGCTATCCGCCCGCATGACGTCTACGAATCGATAATGGGCGTCGATGTAGGTGGGCGGGCACGAGCTCGCTGTCGGGTCCGTCAAACTCGTAGGCGATCCGAAGGTAGATCGGGCGCCGCGGCTTTGGCCGAAGTGCTGAAGGCACGGGCGACCGGGTCGAACGGCGCATCTACTTCCCGCTAGGCAACATCGAAGGTCCCAGCGGGAAGCCGGTGGCGGGCTGACTTCTCAGGGGGTCTGACCGGATGCGCGCAGTCCGATTCGCTGGCCGACAGCTACGTCGTTCGTCGATTGGGCCCGAAGATCGGGTTGGCGCGATGTTGAGCCAGCTCAAGCGCAGGCAAGTTTGCACGAGCTGCTCCCGCAGCCGTTGGTGTCATCTGAAAAAGTGGCGGGGCCGACGAGACTCGAACTCGCGACCTCCGGCGTGACAGGCCGGCATTCTAACCAACTGAACTACGACCCCGCCGAGGGGACCCGCGTTCTAGGCTGGGCCAGACCGGCTGTCAATGGGAAGGGGCAGGTCGGGGCCTCGCGCGGTCTTGGGTGTCTCGGAGGGCGCCGTTCGAAGGGATTTCGCCGCTCTGGCCGTTTTTGAGGCCGTCTGCGGGGCGTCGCTTCAAAGGGCCGGGACCGGCTATCTTCTCGGGGTGCGGGTGATCTGTCCGGCCTGCGGGGCGACCGTGCCTTCCGAGCAGCTGAACGTGGCCCGCGCCATCGCGGTCTGCTCCGCCTGCGAAGAGGTCTTCGGCTTCGCCGAGCAGGTCCCCGGGAGCGCTCACCTGCCCGACGCGACCCGGGCGCCGGTGGACATGCCGGCCAACATCACCGCCAATCACCTCAACGGCGAAACCGTTCTCACCTGGCGATGGTTCGACGCCCGCTTCTTCCTGCTGCTCTTCTTCTGCGCCTTCTGGAACGGCTTCCTCGTCCTCTGGTACAGCATCGCCTTCAGCCAAGAAGACCCGCCCCTCCTCATGCTGCTCATCCCCGTCATCCACATCGCGGTGGGTTTGGGCGTAGGCTGGTACACGCTCTGCGGATTCTTGAACCGCACCACCATCACCGCTGGCTGGGGCAAGCTCAAGATCCGACACGGCCCCCTCCCCTGGCCCGGCAACGTCGAGCTCGACGGCCGATCGGTCGACCAGCTCTGGGTGACCGAACAGCTTCGCCGCAGCCGAACTACCCATCGACGCTTCTTCCGGCTCCACCTCCGAACCGGACGAGGCGAAGAGCGAAGGCTCCTCGACTTCGAAAACGAACGACAGGCGCTCTACGTCGAGCAGCAAATCGAACGGGCCCTGGGCATCAAAGACCGCCGTGTGGCGGGCGAAGTTCCCGTGCGCTCCCAGTAAGGCCATCTAAGGTCGGCTAGATCGACCCTCGCTCCGCCCCTGTAGTACCCACGACCAAGTCAGAAGAGCAGGGGGTCGGTCATCACCTCGACCATCGCCGGGCCGTCCTGGGCCAACGCCGTCTTCAGGGCGGGCTCGAGCTGGTCCGCCGACTCGACCCGCTGACCGTGCAGCCCGCAGTTCTGCGCGAACTCGGCAAAGTTCGGGTTGTGAAGCGAGGTCTCCCACACGTCCCAATCGCCGGCTCGCTGCTCCTTGCTGATCTTGCCGAGCTCGTCGTTGTGCAGGAGCACGTGGACGATGTTCATCCCGTACTTGGCCAGCGTCGTGTACTCGCCCATGTACTGCCCGAAGCCCCCGTCCCCGCTGACCGCGATCACCCGTCGGCCATGAAACGGACCGTCCTTCTCCTGGGTCGCTGCCCAGGCCCCCATCGCTGCCGGCACCCCGAAGCCGATCGAGCCCAGGTAGCCCGACATCAGCACCGCCGGGCGCTGGCTCTCGAAGTAGCGGCCGAAGCTGTAGGTGTTGTTGCCGACGTCCACCGCAATGATCGGATCTTCGGGCAGGACCTTGCCCATCGCCGCGAAGACCGCGGCGCTGGAGACGCCCTGGCCTCGCTCCTCGCCCAGCCGCTGGGTCTTTTCGTCGCGCCAGATGGACCAGCGCTCCGCCACCTCACTGTCGACGGGAATAGGCGCCCGGAAGCTGCCCAGGGCCTCGCTCAGGGCCCGGGCCGTCTGCCCGATGTCCCCGAAGACCGGCACCTCCACCGGATGAAAGCGACCCAGGCTGTCCCGATCGTGGTCGACCTGGATGATCGACTTATAGGGCGCGATGCCGGTGTGGTTGCTGAAGCTGGCGCCGAACACGATCATCAAATCGGCTTCGTTCATGAACCAGCTCGCGACCGGGGTGCCGCTGCGACCGAGCACCCCCAGGCCCAAGGGGTGCTGGTCCGAGATCAGGCCCTTGCCCTTGAAGGTCGTCATCACTGGGGCCCCCAGGCCTTCGGCGAAGGCCGTCACCGCCTCCATGTCAAAGCGGGCGCCGTGGCCCACCACGATGGTCGGCCGCTGAGCGGCCTTGATCCGGTTCACCGCCTTCGCCAAGTCGGCCTCCGTCGGGGCCGGCACGAAGTCGGCGATCCGCCCCACCGGACCCTGGGCCCGCCCGTCCGGCGTTTCGATGGTCTGCACGTCATCCGGAAAAACGATCTGGGTTGGGCCGCTCTGGATGAGGCTGTTCTTCACGGCCAGGCTCATCAACTCCGCAAAGGCGCTGTGGGGCTGAACTACCCCCGTCCACTTCGACACCCCGCCGAAGGCTGCGGCCAGGTCGACCTCCTGAAAAGCCGCCCGACCGATGAGCTTGGTCGGGACCTGCCCGGTCAAGGCCAGGGCAGGCGCCCTATCCACGTGGGCGTCCCACAGGCCGGTGAGCAGGTTGGTGGCGCCCGGTCCCGCGATGGCCAAGCAGGCGGCCGGCCGGCCGGTCAGCTTGCCGTAGGCCGAGCAGGCAAAGGACGCCGCCCCTTCGTGCCGAATGCCGAAGTAAGACAGCTTGCCGTCCAGAACCTGACGACGGATTGCGTCGGCCAGACCCAGGTTGGAGTGACCCACCATCCCAAAGACCTGCTTCACGCCCCAGTTCACCATGGTCTCGGCCATCACGTCGGTGGAGGTACGGACGTGGGCTTCCTCTTCGGGCAAGCCCACGTAGATTCCGTCGTCTCGGACCTCGGTCGGATACACGTCGACGCCATCGTCCAGTCCTTCGGGCGAGTTGCCGGTCTCGGGATGAAAGTCCCAGCCGTGCCAAGGGCAGCGCAGCCAGCCCTTCTCGATCGAGCCTTCGCCGAGGGGCCCGCCCTGGTGAGGGCAGCGGTCGTCCAGGGCGTGGAACTTGTCCTGGTAGCGCACCATGCACACGGTCTTGTGACCGCAGGTCACAGACTTCACCCGTCCTTCGGGAAGCTCGTCCGGGGTCAGAGCACGAAACCACTTGGGGCGGGCCGAACTCACGCTGCCCCTCCGGCGCCAGACCATGAAGCGACTCGCGCCCGCGAGGGCGACAACAAAGCGAACTGCACGTCGGCACCCTTACGCCATACGGGGGCATCGGTTACCAGTCCCCGAGACAAATCGAGCTCTGTCCTGGACTCGGGACCGGTCGGCCAGGCAGCTTGCGCTGATGAACGGCTTCGTCGCCTGGGCGATGTGGGCACCCGTCGCGATCTATGCGGCCGCCATCTTCTACATGTCCTCTCAGCCTGCGCCGGAAGCGGTGGCGGGCTCGGACTTCGAGCTTCACGTCCTGGCCTACGCCTTGATGGGGGCGCTGATCGTGCGGGCCACTTGGTTCAGCACCCGCTGGAGCGAGAGCCGGGTCTTCCTCACGGGCGCCCTTGGCGCATGGCTCTACGGGATGAGCGACGAGCTTCATCAGGCCTTCGTCCCGTCCCGGAGCGCGACCTGGTCCGACGTGGCCGCCGACGGACTAGGGGCCTTCTTGGGGGCGGGCCTTGCGATGGCGGGCTACCTCCTCGTTCGCCGAGTGGCGCGCCAGCGGGCTGCGGGGGACCCTCGGCGACTCCCTTTCGGCCGGAACCCCTGAAACCAAGAAGTCCTGACAGCCTTCCGGCGGGCGTGCTAGCCCCCGCTCATGCGCTGCGCCCTCTTGCTGCTCCTCGCGCCGCTCGCTCTTCACGGCTGCGCCACCACGACGCCCAAGACCGAATCCCAGGCCATGAACGAGATCGAAACCCGACGCGACGACGTGAAAGATACGCTCCACGGTACGGTGGTCGCCGACCCCTACCGATGGCTGGAAGATCCCAGCCAAGAAGAGGTTGCGGCCTGGATGGGTAAGCAGGACGACTTCGCCCGCTCTCGCCTGGCCGGTTACCCGGGCCGGGCGGCGGCCGAAGAAAGGCTCGAAGCCCTTCTCTACGTCGACTCCCAGTCGGTACCCTCGGTGAAGGGCGGCCGGGCCTTCTTCTGGCGAAAGCCGAAGGACCAGGAGAAGTCGATCCTCATGTGGTCCGAGGGTCCGGACGCGGAGCCCAAGGTCCTGCTCGATCCCAACACCATGAGCGAGGACGGCTCCCTCAGCATCACCGACGCCGTGGCGAGCAAGGACGGCAAGCTCCTCGCCTACATGGAGCAGCCCAACAACATGGACGAGTCGACCCTCCGGGTCATGCGCGTCGATGACGGAAGCCTGCTTCCCGACACCATCGAAGGCCTTCGCTACACCGCGCCATCCTGGACCCCCGACGGACGCGGCTTCTTCTACACCTGGATCCCGCCTGCCTCCGACGCCATCCCCAACAACGAACGGATGGCCTACGGCGAGATCCGCTTTCATCGTCTCGGCACCGACCCGGCCCAGGACGAGACCCTTCGTGAGCGAACTGGCTCGGCCGAGCGCTGGATGAGCGCCGGCGTGAGCGAAGATGGTCGCTGGGTCTTCATGAGTATCAGCCACGGCTGGGCTGAGTCCGATCTCTACGTCCGTCCCCTAAAGGACGAGATGAAAGGCACCGAGTGGATCCAGCTCGGCGCCGAGGGCGTTCAGGCTCTGTACCAAGCTGACGCCTGGAACGGGCGCTGGCTCATTGCCACCAACGAGCGTGACCCCAACTGGGAGGTCTACGCCGTCGACCCCGCCAAACCGGACCGGGACGACTGGACCCTCATCGTGGCCGCCCGGCCCGAGCGGGTCATCGCCGGCATGCAGATCGTCGATGGCCGCATCATCCTCCACGCCCTCGAAAGCGCGAGCAGCCGACTCGAGGTTCGAAGCCTGGACGGGACCATGGAGCGTGAGCTGACCCTGCCCGGCCTGGGCTCGGTCGGCGCCATGAGCGGGCGGGCGGACGATCCCACCCTTTACTTCGACTTTGGGTCCTTCAACCGACCGAACGAGATCCATCAGGTCAATGTCGCGACGGGGGAGGGTGGGCTACTCAGCCGGCCCGACGTGCCCCTCGACCCCGACGATCTGGTGGTGGAGCAGAAGTTCTACACCTCCAAGGATGGGACCAAGGTCTCGATGTTCATCGTTCGCCGACCGGACGTGGAGCTCGACGGAAGTCACCCCACGCTCCTGTATGGGTACGGCGGCTTCAACATCTCCCTCACCCCGCGTTTCTCGGTCCTGGCCACCACTTGGGTGGAGCAGGGTGGTATCTATGCCCAGCCCAACCTGCGGGGCGGGGGCAAATACGGCGAGGCCTGGCACAAGGCGGGCATGCTCTCGAACAAGCAGAACGTTTTCGATGACTTCATCGCCGCCGCCGAGTGGCTGGTGGGTTCGGGCTATACGAGCTCGGAGCACCTGGCCATCCGGGGTCGAAGCAACGGCGGTCTGCTGGTCGGGGCGGCCATGACCCAGCGGCCCGATCTCTACGCCGCGGTGATCTGCGGCGTGCCTCTCCTCGACATGGTCCGCTACCACAAGTTCGGGATCGGCCAGGCCTGGATCCCCGAGTACGGCAGTGCCGAAGACCCCGAGCAGTTCGAGGTCCTCCTGGCCTACTCGCCGTATCACAACGTCCGCGAAGGCACGGACTACCCACCCTTGCTCATGCTCTCGGCCGACAGCGACGACCGCGTCGATCCGATGCATGCCCGCAAGTTCGTCGCCGCTGTGGCCGCGGCTCGCTCGGATCCGGAGCCCACCCTGCTGCGGATCGAGGAGAACTCGGGCCACGGCGGGGGGGACCTCCGGCGTCAGGCCGTCGCCCAGCTGGTGGACGAGATCAGCTTCCTCAGGGCCCATTTGTGACGTCGGGTCGCCGGGCGGTTCTCTAGGTGTAAATACCGGGGTGCGGAGGCCGAAAACCGTCGAAAAACGGGCAAGAGACGGACAGTGAACGATTCACATCAGCGGGGAATGAACCTAGAAGGCGCCCAGATGAATGAGCGTTCAGGTTCGGCACTGATCAAGGCGACCCGCGCCTTCGCTACCGAAGACTTGGCCACCACGTGGCGCCTGTTCGGCTTCACCGTGGCCGTGGCGGCGGTCTGCGCGGCCCTGGCTGGCTGGACCAGCTTGGGCTGGTTCCGAATCGTGCCCGCCACCTTCCTCGGCTTCGTGAATGTGCGTCTGTTCATTTTCTATCATGACGCCCTGCACGGCGCGATCTTCCGCAAGTCCAAGCTCGGCAAGTGGGTCATGCGCATCTACGGTCTGCTGATCCTCACCCCGGAGCGAGTCTGGAAGGACTCTCATAACTACCACCACGCCCACACGGCCAAGATCGTCGGCGCGAGCATCGGCTCCTATCCGGTCCTGACCCTCCGCATGTACAAGCTCGCCTCGCCCATGCAACGGCTTCAGTACCGCCTGGCCCGTCACTGGCTCACCATGACGCTCGGCCACCTGACGATGTTCCTGCTGGGGATGTGCATCCGGCCCCTCATTCAGAACCCGCGCCGCAACTGGACTGCGGCCCTGTCGATGGTGGTGCACTTTGGACTCATCGCCAGCCTGGTGCTCGCCTTCGGCTGGGTGACGGCCCTGCTCGTCTTCGTCTACCCCCTGGCCCTCAGCTTTGCCGTCGGCTCCTACCTCTTCTTCGCCCAGCACAACGGGCCCGAGATCGAGATCAACGACCGCCGCGACTGGGAGTTCACGAAGGCCGCCCTCAACTCCTCCACCATGATGGAGGTCGGGCCTCTCATGCGCTGGCTGACCGGCGACATCGGCTACCACCACGTCCACCACCTGAACTCGATGATCCCCTTCTACCGACTCCAAGAGGCGATGGACGCCATTCCCGAGCTCCAGTCGCCGCGGATGACCTCCCTCGAGCCCAAAGAGATCCTGCGCTGTCTGGACACCGCGGTCTGGGATCCCAAGCAGGGCCGCATGCTGACCTACCGGGAGCTTCGCCGAGAAATGGCGGGGCCCCAGGCCACCGCGCAAGCTGCCTGATTCCAACGTGGCCGACCCCGTGCCCCTCAAGACCCGGGAGGCGCTGATCGCCTTCGCCGGTCGCTTGGACGGCGTCGAAGCCATCGGCTTCGACACCGAGTTCCACGCCGAGAACAGCTACTGGCCCAAGGTCATGCTGCTGCAGTTCTCGACGCCGGACGAGGTCGTCCTCGTGGATCCCTTGGCCGAAGAGATCAAAGGCGCCATCGGCGGCTTCCTCGAGCTCATCCGGATGCGCGCCCAGATCGTGGTGGGCCACGCCCTCGAGCACGATCTCGAGATCTTTCATCGCCTCAGCGGCGGCCTGCCTGCCCGCATCTTCGACACCCAGCGCGCGGCCGCCTTCTGCGGCTACGGCGGCCCTATCGGCCTCGGACCGCTGCTCTCCGCCCTCTTGAAGGTCGACCTTCCCAAGGCTTTCGGCCGGGCCGACTGGGGCCGACGACCCTTGCCCCAGGCCCAGCTTCGCTACGCGGCCGACGACGTGGCCCATTTGCTCCCGGCCCGGGCCGCGCTGGAGGCGGCCCTCGAAACCCGAGGCCGACACGCCTGGTTGGAAGAGGAGCAAGCGAGCTTGCTCGACCCTGAGAGCTACGCAGCGCCCAGTCCCGAAGACGCCTGGAAGCGCATCCGCAGACGGGGACGCTCGGCCGAAGGCTTCGGGATCTTGGTGTCGGTCGCGGCCGAACGTGAGCGGCTGGCCCAGGCGGCCGATCTTCCGCCTCGTCGCATCCTGCCCGACGACGTCGTCCTCGACTGGGCCACCCGAGCGCCGGGTAAGAAGGCGGAGCTCAAGGGCGGTACGCGACGAAACGCGGGTCCCCATTTGGATCGCCACGCCGACGCCTGGCTCGACGCGATCCGATTCGGCCTCGAGATGGGCATCGAGCCCCCGGCCGAAGCCCTGCCCTCGGACGAGGCGGTTCTCGCCCGAGAGCTCCTCCGCTTCTCGGTTCGGCTCGCGCTGTCCCGAGCCGAGGTGGCGCCCTGGCTCATCGAAGGTAGTTACGAAGCCCTCGACGCCCTCGTCGAAGCGCCCACCCGTGACCGAGCAGAGCTGCTCGAGCGGCTCGGCTGGGCCGGATGGCGGACCGAGCTCTTGGGCGATCGTCTTCAGCGCATCCTTCAGGGTGCCCCTCTGAAGATCGTCGAATTGGGTGGAACGCTCCGGGTCGAAGCAGCCGACTTGTCATAGTGGATTCACGCCGTCGGCGGAGAAGGCGCCCCGGGGGGGCTGGCGAAAGGCACGGCGTCGCCTCAGCCTATGGGCATGAGTCGCGGAGAGTTGGTCCAGATCCTCCTCTCGGCCCGGGTCAAGGTCACCGACGCTGAGCGAGCTCGCATCAAGGAACAGCTCGAGTACGGCGGCCCGCTCCCGATGCCCTTCTTGATCTTCGCTCGGAGGATTTTGCGCCGGGGGGGTCTGCACGGCTCCGCATTCGCGTTCACCCGAGAGATCCGCCTCGTCTGTCGACGCAGGATCGGCCTGGTCCGGGGCGTCATGCAGGGCTGCGTCAGTCTCGTGCCCGACGAGCGGCTGTTGGCCGGAAACCTGGCCCGTTTGGAGCCCCTCATGGAGTCCCCAGAGTCGGCCTGAGTGGGGCTTTCGGTCGCTTCCTCCGACTGAGCGATCCGGGCATAGTCTGTCGTCTATGCAGGCGCCCCCTCTGCCCGAGGACGAGCCTGAGCGACAGGCCGAGCTCGACGCCTACCAGGTGGTCGACACGCCGCCTGAGCCCGCCTTCGAAGATATCGTCTACCTCGCCCAGTCCATCTGCGAAGTCCCCATCGTCTTGGTCAGCCTCATCGACCGCAACCGTCAGTGGTTCAAGGCCTGCATCGGACTCGACGTCCGGGAGACCGAGCGCAACATTTCATTTTGCGGTCACGCGCTGCTCCTCGGCCAGCCCCTCGTCGTGGGCGACGCCGGGGCGGACCTTCGCTTCGCCGACAATCCCCTTGTGACCGGTCCGCCCCATATCCGTTTCTACGCGGGCTTCCAGCTCCTCACGCCCGCCGGTCAGGCCCTCGGCACCCTTTGTGTGATCGACCGAAAGCCCAGGGAACTGAGCCCTGAACAGCTCGACGCCATGGCTCGATTGGCCAAGCAGGTCGTTGGGAATCTCGAGCTCCGCCGAAAGACACGGGAGCTGGAAAAGGCCCGAGCGCGAGCCGAGGCGCTGGCCCAGAGTCGGGCCGAGTTTCTGGCCACCATGAGTCACGAGATTCGCACCCCGATGAACGGTGTGCTGGGCTTGGCCGAGCTCCTTTGTGACGCCGAACTCGAGGGTGAGCCAGCCAAGCTGGCTCGGACCATTCACGACTGTGGCTTGTCCCTGGTCGAAATCTTGAACGACATCCTCGACCTATCGAAGCTCGAGGCCGGACGCTTTCGTTTGTACGAGACGCCCTTCGAGGTCCACGGTCTCACCGAGCTCGTGAGCAGTGTCTTCCATGGCGCGATCAAGGAGAAGGGCCTCACGCTCCAGCTCGACGTCGAGGACGGCGTGGCACCACGCTACATGGGCGACGTAAATCGCATCAGTCAGGTCCTGAACAACCTGATGAGCAACGCGATCAAGTTCACCGAGAGCGGAAGCGTTGGCCTCCGGGTGCGGCTGGGAGACAAGGGCGTTCGCTTCATCGTGTGGGACAGCGGCGAAGGCATACCGCCGGATGCGTTGGAACGGCTGTTCAGACCCTTCGAACAGATGGGCCCGGTCGCCTCGGGGCTAAAGGGCACAGGACTGGGCTTGTCCATCTGTCGGCGGCTGATCGGTTTGATGGGCGGCGAGATCGGCTGCGAGAGCGAGCTCGGCGAAGGGAGCTGCTTCTGGTTCGAGCTCCCGCTGGAGCCACGACCACCTGGGACCGAAGACACGGACTCGACCTTCGACCTGAAGGGGGACGAGAAGGTTCCCTTGGGCCTTTCCGTATTGGTCGCCGACGACAACAAGGTCAACTTGAAGGTGGTCCATGGGATGCTCGACAAGCTTGGCTGTCGGGCGGTTCTGGTCGAGAACGGGGCCGAGGCCTTGAAAGCGCTGGAGGACGGGGCTTTCGACGTCGTCCTCCTCGACCTGCAGATGCCAGAGGTCGACGGCCTGGAAACGGCGCGTCGAATACGAGGCGACGCGCGCTTCGCCGAGCTCCCCTTGGTCGCCTTGACTGCGAGCGCCATGTCCGAGGATCGAGATCGCTCGGTCGAGGCAGGGATGAACGCTTTCTTGTCCAAGCCCCTGATCCTCCAGGACTTGGAGCAAACGCTAGGTGAAATGGTCCGGGCGCCGGTTAGCGGCGCCTGAATCTTGGGCAGGACAGGGCTCGAACCTGCGACATGCGCCGTGTAAAGGCGCCGCTCTACCAACTGAGCTACCCGCCCGGGCCGGACGGTTTTTGTCACGATCGGGCCCAGTCCGCCAGCGCTGGCCGGCGTGTGGCGGCTTTTTCTGGGCCCTTGGTCTCGGCCGACGGGATCTTCGTCCAACGGAAGACGCCGGCTGCATCCCCTTGACGGCCGAGCAGAAGCGAAGACAATGCCGCCGCCGTGAGGGACCGCGGTCCCCACCCGAAAGGAGGTGAGTCTGATGCTTCAATCCGAACGTACCCCGAGCACGCCCCGCAAGAGTCGCTTTAGCGATCGTCTAGAGCGACGCCGCGGCCTCCATGACGCCGAGATGGGTCGGGCCCCCGCCAGCCGGTCCCCGGCCTACACCGCCGGCTACGCCGAAGGGCGACGCCGTCGCCCCCGACGCGAGCTGAACGTGTCCCCGAGCCCCGACACCAAGGTACCGAGTACCGGGGGGAGCCGAATGACTCACCGTCGTTGGGCTCCCCGAACTCTCGGAATGCAGACTTTCGGTCTTTGAGCGCGGCACTCGGCGCCGTCAGTGGACGGGGCGGTTGGCCTTGGTTTCTTCGTGAATCGGCGGCCGGTTGTTCAGGCGGGCGAAGAAGGCGTCTGGATCCTCCAAGACCAGGGCGTGCCGCAGGACCTCGTCCATGTGGCTGACCGACCTCATCTCCAGCTCTTTGGACACGGACCGCGGGACCTCTTGCCGGTCCTTCTCGTTCTCGAAGGGGAAGAGCACCAGCTTCGCCTGGTGGCGGTGGGCAGCCAGGGACTTCTCCTTGAGACCTCCGATGGGAAGGACCCGTCCGCGGAGGGTGATCTCACCCGTCATCGCTACATCTTTGCGAACGGGGATGCGGGTCAGGGCCGAGACCAGGGCGGTGGCGATGGTGATGCCGGCCGACGGACCATCCTTGGGCATCGCGCCTTCGGGGACATGGATATGGACGTCAATCTTCGAATAGAAGTCTCGGTCCAGGCCCAACAGGTCGCCTCGGGAGCGGACGTAGCTCATGGCGGCCTGGGCCGACTCCTGCATCACGTCGCCGAGCTTGCCGGTGATGATCAGCTTCCCCTTGCCGGGTAGAATCGTGGTCTCGATGGAGAGGGTCTCGCCCCCGGTCGAGGTCCAGGCCAGGCCCGTCGCCATCCCGACCTCATCCGTCTCCTCTCGGGTTTGGGTCCGGAACTTCGGGGGGCCGATGAGCTTGTCCACGCCCTTGGCGGTGATGACCCGCTCGCCCCTGGCCTTGCCGCTGCTGCGGCCTTTGACGACGTCCTTGGCCAGCTTGCGAGCCACACTCGCCACCTGCCGCTCCAGACTCCGCACCCCCGACTCCCGGGTGTAGCTTCGGACCAGTCGTTGAAGCGCTGCGTCCTGAAAACGGACGCCTTCCTCGCCCAAGCCGCTCGCCTCGAGCTGCTTGGGCACCAGGTACTGCTTCGCGATCGCGAGCTTCTCGAGCTCGGTATAGCCCTCCAGCCGGATGATCTCCATCCGGTCCTGCAGAGGGGCCGGGATCCCAGCCGTGGTGTTGGCGGTGGCGATGAAGAATATCCGCGACAGGTCATAGTCCAGGTCCAGGTAGTGGTCCAAGAAACTCTGGTTCTGCTCGGGATCTAGGACTTCGAGCAGGGCGGCGCTTGGGTCGCCCCGGAAGTCCATCGACATCTTGTCGACCTCATCCAGGAGGAAGACGGGATTGGAGGAGTCGGCGCGCTTCAGGGACTGGACGATCTTTCCGGGCATGGCCCCGATGTAGGTCCGTCGGTGGCCGCGGATCTCGGCCTCGTCCCGGACGCCCCCTAAGCTGATGCGGACGAACTTCCGATTCATGGCCCGAGCCACCGAGCGGGCAAGGGAGGTCTTGCCGACGCCCGGGGGGCCAACCAGGCAGAGGATCGGCCCCTTGCTTCGTTCGACCAGGGCCTCCACTGCCAGGTGCTCGACGATGCGGTCCTTCACCTTCTCCAGACCGTAGTGGTCCTCGTCCAGGATTCGCTCCGCCTCTTCGAGGTCGAGGGCGTCTTCGGTGTATTGGCCCCACGGTAGCGCGACCAACCAGTCGAGGTAGTTGCGGACGACGGTCGCCTCGGCCGACATGGGCGACATCATCTTGAGTTTGCGTAGTTCCGACTTGGAGCGGAGCTCTGCTTCCTTGGAGAACTTCTTGGCCCGCAGGGCGTCTTCTAGCTCCTGCAGCTCGCTCTTGAACTCGTCACGCTCACCCAGCTCCTTCTGGATGGCCTGCATCTGTTCGTTGAGATAGTACTCCTTCTGGGTACGCTCCATCTGCTTCTTCACGCGGCTTCGGATCTTCTTCTCCACCTGGAGGATCTCGATCTCGGCGTGCATCAGCTCGTGGAGCTTCTCCAAGCGCTTCAGGGTGTCGGTGGTCTCGAGCAGCTCCTGTTTGTCCTGCAGCTTGAGCGTCAAATAGAAGACGATGGTGTCGGAGAGCTTCGAAGGATCGTCGATGCCCGAGACTACGGACAGGGTCTCGGAAGGGATGCGCTTGTTCAGTCGGACGTAGTTGTCGAAGGTCGACTGGACGCTGCGAATGAGGGCCTGGACGTCCTCTTCCGCCACCGGCGGCGGCTCCAAGAGCTCGTGCCGCACCACGAAGTAGGGCTCGCTGGCCACGTACTCCAAAATGCGGGCGCGACGCTTGCCCTCCACAAGCACCTTGACCGTGCCGTCCGGCAGCCGAAGGAGCTGGACCACGTCGGCGACCGTCCCGACCGCGTGGATTTCGTCGGGCCGGGGCTCGTTGGTCTTGGCCTCGCGCTGGGCGGCGAGGAGGATGGCCTTGTCGCCGCTCATGGCTTCCTCGAGGGCGGCGATCGACTTCTCGCGACCGACGAAGAGCGGCACGACCTGGTGGGGAAAGACGATGATGTCCCGCAGCGGCAACAGCGGGAGCGAGTCGGACATGTGTTTCAAGCTGTCACTCGAACCTCGGACGAGGCAACGCAGGAGCGTCCATCGTGCCGATCAAAACTCGTAGGTGAACTGGACGACCTGGCCCTTGCTGACCTGCAGCTCGAGCTGGATCTCGTCGCCTCCCCGGACGAGCCGAACCTTGTGCCGCCCCGGGGCGAGCTTCACGAAGCTGACGTCCTTGGCCCGGCCCACCGACTTGCCGTTCACCTGGATCTCGACCGAGCCGGGCTCGACCGAAAACTCGACGCCCGTCCGCGCCGTCTCGGCGGCGTGGGCGCTTGGGCTCGGCCCAAACGGCCCGACCAGGGCCAAGAAGGCGACCAAACAGAAAGCTCGCATGACGGCAGCATGAGGCCAGAGACGACTTTTGCAACATTTTCAAGCCGGCTTGCGCGCCAGCACTCATGACCGGGACACTCCGAGCATGGACGTCCGGGTCCGAATCGATGGCGTGTCGGTGGCGCCGGAGGAGGCGCAGATCTCGATCTTCGATCGCGGCTTCCTCTACGGACAGGCCGCCTTCGAGACGCTCCGGACCTACGAGGGCATACCCTTTGAAGCAGAGACGCATATTCGACGCCTCCAAGAGTCGGCCCGCCGGGCGGGCATCCAGCCCCCCGAGAACGTCCAGGCCATCGTTCGGGAGCTGACCGAGCTCCACGCCGAGACCGACCGCCGGGAGTCGGTGCTGAGGGTGAGCGTCACGGCGGGACAGGGGCCGATAAGCCTTCGGCCGGTGGGCCTCAGCCAGGCCAGGAGGATCGTGTGGGCCTACCCCATCCCCGAAAAGCCGAACCATTGGTGGTCCCAGGGTGCCCGGGCAATCCTGGATCGGGGCCCCCGTCGGGCCGAGCCGGCGGCCAAGACCCATGCCTATCTGCCCGCCCTTTTGTCCGTGCATCGGGCCGAGATGAAAGAGGCCGAAGAAGCCCTTCTGGTCGACGCCCTGGATCAGATCCACGAAGGCGCTTCGTCCAATATCTTCATCGTGACCGGAGGCGTGGTCTGGACGCCGCCTCTTCAGGCCGGGATCCTGCCCGGCATCACTCGGGACGTGGTGATGCGCGCCCTTCGCGACGACGGTCTTCCCGTACGGGAGCGGCCGATTCGCGTGCGACAGCTCTTGGCGGCGGACGAAGTCTTCATCACCTCTTCCATTCGAGAGATCGTGCCCATCACCCACGTGGGCGACCAGATGATCGGCGCCGGTCAGCCCGGCCCCTGGACGGAGACGGCGCGGACCGCCTTTCGTCGTCAGGTCGAGCTCTACAACGCGCAGTGGCGGCTCAACCGCGAAGCTTGATTCTCCAGGCTTCGACCAATGCGTCCAACTCCGCCGGCTCCGCGTGGGGCCAAAGCCCCAGCTCGGCCGCCAGTCTTCCGCGAAGCTCGGCCGCGCTGACACCCTGCGCCCGCTCCTCCCGGATGGGTCGCGCTCCGTTTCGCTTGGACAGGCGGGCGCCGTCTTCGCCCAGGGCCAAGGGCAGGTGGAGCCACTCCAGCGGCTGAGCCTCGGGGGCGAGCAGACGTCGGAGGAGCGCCTGGCGGGGCGCCGAGTCCCACAGGTCCTCGCCTCGGACCACGCAGCTCACGCCGCTCTCCAGATCGTCGACCGTCACCGCGAGCTGGTAGGCCCAAAGACCGTCCCGACGCCGCAGGACGAAGTCGCCGGGATGGGCGTGCACGTCGTCCACCCGGTCTCCGCGTCGGCGGTCCCGTACTGCTACCTGCTCGCCCGGCTCGGTGCGAAAGCGAAGCGCAGCCGGTCGCTCGGGATGAAGCGACCCGTTCTTGCCCGGCGTCGAGGGTCGACAGAGTTCCGGGTAGCGAGGCGCTTCGTCTCCGTCGGCGTGGGGCGCGGAGGCCGCCCAGACCTCCCGGCGAGTGCAGGTGCAGGGATAGGTCCTCGCCCCCAAGGCCTCGACGGCCCGACCGTAGGCTTTGTCCCGCGTGCTCTGGGCCGGGCTTCGCCCGTCCCAGTCCAAACCCAGCCAGGCCAGGTCTTCTTCAATGCGCTCGGCCGCACCTTCGACGGTCCGAGGTCCATCCAGGTCCTCGATCCGGAGAAGCAAGCGTCCGGCGTGGGCTCGTGCGTCCAGCCATGCGGCGAGAAAGGTCCTCGCGATGCCCTGATGCAGGTCGCCGGTCGGACTGGGGGCCAGCCGGCCCACATAGGGACGCTGTGCCATTTCGAATCGAGACGGACGAGAACTCAAGGTGGGCCGTTCCGAGCCGATCTTTCGTACCAGGCACCATGACGTCCAGGATATTGGTTTGCAGCGATGCCGGCGCCGCCGGTCGCGATCTTCTGTCGAGGCGCGATGTCGTCCTCGAGTGGGCCTTGACCCCCGAGGAGGCCGTGGCCGCCGTTCGCCGACGGGTTCCCCACGTCGTCCTCGCGCGAGAAGAGTTCGCCGAGACCTTTCTCCGCCACGTCCACATTCCCAACGTTCCGGTGATCGTCCTTCTGGAAGCGGACGGCTTCGAGCGGCGAGACCACTGGTTCAATCTTGGAGTCACCGGCCTCGTTCCGGCCTCGGCCCGGGAGCGCATCTTGGAGCTCATGGCCGAGCTGGCCGGGCTCCGGATGGAGCTTCATCCCCGGGTGGCCTACGGCGAGGTCGTCGACGTCCTCGTCGAAGGCGAGCGCTACTTCCTGGAGGCCACGACCCTCTCCACCGGAGGCGTCGAGATCCGAGACTTTCCCGCCGTCACCTTGGGGACGAGCTGTGAAGTCACCTTCGCGATGATGGACCCGCCCTACACCTTCGTCGCCATGGTCACACGCCACGTTCCCGAGGCCCACGGCTCGCTGACCGGGGTGGCCTTCACGGCCCTCACCGAGGACGAGCAGCTGCTCTTGGATAAGACGGTGCGCAGGCAGCACGCGCAGCAGGACCCGCTCCCCGAGCCGGTGGGACTGACCACCGATCTGTCGGGCAGCACATTCACCCTGGATCTCTTCTCGGCCATGGAGGGAGAGGTCGACAACATGCGCTATCACGACATCCTCCGGGACATCGTCTCCGGAAAGTCCGACAAGGCGCCCCGCTGGCTCCGTCGCGTCCGTCGCCACCTCACCGAACTGGAAGAGCGGGCGCTCATGGGTCGAGAGGCGCCGGAGTACGCGGAGGCCGCCCTCGACATGCGGATTGACCTCGCCCGTTCTCGGGCCCACTCCCTCACCCAGGCGCCCTCGCCCAAAGAGGTCGAGCTGTGCCTGGATTTCTGCCGCGCCCTCGCCATCGACAGCATCGAGAGCGATGCCCGGGATCTGGGCCAAGTAGCCGAGATCCGAGCCGCGCTTCTTCGCGAGATCTACGGGGCGGTCAGCGGGGTCGAAGTGGAAGAGGTGCCAGCCTCCATCCAGGCCCAGATCGACGCCCGCGCTCGGCCCAACTAGCCTCCGATGACCGTACTGGTCCGGGTCAAGTCTTCGAGAAAGCCCAGCGGATCCAGGTCGGCCTCCAGGGCTTTGAGGGGCGGGACCGCTTCCGCGACTTCGAAGGGCCGGGCCTCGATGTTCTCGAGCCGACCTTCGAGCTTCAGCGTGAGGCGGCCGTCCTCCTCCGCCCCGGCCTTGGCCGTCCGAAAGCCAAGGCTCAGCTCGTAGGCGACGGGGGGACCGGCGTCCGCGATCCATACGCTGCCGTCGACGCGGACGATCCGCAGTTCGTGTTCGCCGACTGAGATCGTCTCGGTGGGTCCGGCCTCGACCTCAAAGCGCCGCGCCTTGATGCCCGCCACCGAAGCCGGGCCGCGGTCGACCCAGCGGGCCGCAGCGCCCAAGAGCCTGTGCACCAGGGCCAAGGGCGCGTAGGCCTCGGCCAGCATCCGGACCCGCTCGTTGTGGATGATGTCCGCCGTCCGCAACCGTCCGTCTCCGTTGCGCACGTACCACTGGGTCCCGACCCGGATCCCCTCCCGGGTCAGGTGTCCGTCTTGGTCCCGCTGCTCGATGCGGACGCTGCCATCCGGTCCGGCGCTGATGACGGTCTTCTCGCCCACCGACAGGTCATGGCCATTGCGGACAATTCGGAGCTCGGCCTCACCCGTGAAGCGCAGCGGGCCCAGTCGCGCCCGGGACTCCTCGAAGCCCATGGTCAGGAAGCGCTCGGCACGCTCGGGCAGGGTCACGGGTTCCAGGGTTTCTTCGGCTTTGCTCTCGACCGCTTCCGCCGCCAGCTCCTGGCCCCAGTCTCGGTTCGGCGCCTTCACGTTCTCCGAACAGGCGAGCGTGAGCAGGGGGACGAGAAGCGACCACTTCACCGGGCGGGCCTTAGCGCTTCACGCCCATTAGGTCTAATCCGTATCGTCGAAGATGCAAGCTTGGGCTTAGGCTGGAGTCTCAGCGGCCGATGATCAGAATGGAACAAATGAGGAGCCCTGCGGTTTGAATTCGATGACGATGGATGACGGTCGGGACGAAGACGCGCAGGACAAGCCTTCTCAGCTTCCGGCTCGTCTCGAGCCCATGATGCTCGGACACCTCCTGGTCTCGGGCGACGTCGAGCAGTACCGCCGCTGGCGGGACCGGGTCGAGGCCATCGAGCACCAGCGAGACCTCGACCTGGCCCCAGATTCCGAGAGCGCCCTCATCCTCGAAGAGAAAGAGGCTTGGATCCAGATGAAGACCACCGGTCGGCTGGGCTCGGCCTTCGGCTTGGCCCTCGGCCTTCTTTGGACTTCCGCTTTCCTCCCCGTCTTCGCCCAACACTACGACCTCGGTCTTTGGGCCCTCGTGTTCCTTTTGCCCTTGCCCATTGCCTGGCGCCTTGGCGTCCGCCTTTGGGAAGACGCCTCCCTGGGGGGCATGCGGGACGTCGGGCAGAGCCCAAGCCTTCGCCGCCGGGTCCGGGCCTTGGTCCGCGGCCTCTTTCGGGGCTTCGGGGCCGGCTTCGGCTTCGGCTTCACGCTGACCTTCATGCAGCTGCTGCTGACGGCCTTCTGGAACCCCGCCTCCTCCATCCTGGCCGAGCTGTCGGTGGATACGCTTCAGGCCACCTTTGCCGGCATCAGCCACGGCATCTTCGGCATGCTCCTCGCGCCCCTCGTCTCTCGGGGTACACCCTCGGTCGAAGAGGAGGAGTACCGGGCGCTCGAGGCGGCTGAGGTCCCTCGTCTTCCCTCGGGCGAGTAGCGTCAGCCTAGTACGTTCGATCATGGGCCGAAGGGCCCCCTCCATCTCAATCCCGGACGGCGACCGTCGAATAGTGGAACGAGGAGTTCCGCTTGGACATCTCAACCGTCATCGGCCTCATCGCGGGCATCGGGCTGATCCTAGCCGCCATCATGATGGACGCCTCCATCATGACCTTCGTGAACGCGCCCGGCCTCATGGTCGTGGTCGGGGGCACGGTGGCCGCGGTCATGATCGGCGAGACCCTGCCCAACCTGATCGGTGCCTTCAAGGTCGGCCTGAAAGCCGTCATCAACAAGGCGCCGGCCCCCCTCGCCACCATCGACGTGGTGGGTCAGCTGGCCACCGCGGCCCGCAAGGACGGCATCTTGGCGCTCGAGAGCATCGAGATCGAAGACGACTTTCTGGCTAAGGGCGTGCGCATGGCCGTGGACGGCATCGCCCCCGAGGAGATCAAGGCCGGCCTGGCCGGCGAGGTCACCGCCATGCGGCAGCGCCACAAGCGAGGCCAAAAGCTCTTCCGCGGCATCGCGGCCACCGCGCCTTCGATGGGCATGATCGGAACGCTCATCGGTCTCGTTCAAATGCTCCAGCAGCTCGACGATCCCTCCGCCATCGGTCCCGCCATGGCCATCGCCCTTTTGACCACGCTCTACGGCGCCATCATCGCCTTCCTCATGGCTGGCCCCGTCGCCGACAAGCTGGAGCACCGGACCAGCGAAGAGATGCTCAACATGCAGATCATCCTCGAGGGCGTAGAGGGCATTCTGAAGGGCGAGAACCCCCGCCTGATTCAAGAGAAGCTGGAGGGCTTCCTGGCGCCCAAGTTCCGCAGCTCCAAGGACGCCTGAGTCATGTACGAGGCTGACGAGGACGAGGGCGGCGCAGAAGGCGCCCCAGCGTGGATGGCCACCTTCGCCGACTTGTCGACCCTCCTTCTGACCTTCTTCGTGCTCCTGTTGTCCTTCGCCAACATGGACGTCATCGAGTTCAAGGCGGCCCTCGGCTCGGTGAAGAACGCCCTCGGCGTCGTCACCAAACGGCCAGGTGAGCTCGAGGGAAGCAGCCCTACGCCCATCAACTTCGAGGACTCCAATGCCTCCTCCAAGAGCGACAAGGGTCTCCCCAACGAGCTGATTCCAATTCACCAGATGATTCGGAATAAGAACATGGACGGCTCGATGAAGCTCATTGTCACCGAGAAGAACATCATCCTCCGGGTGAACGGCCTGTTCCCTTCGGGCACGGCCGAGCTCCAGCCCGAGGACTTCGTTCAGCTCGATATCATCAACGCCCTTTGTCGGCTCTACGCCCAGCCGATAATGGTCGAGGCCCATACCGACGACCGCGCTATCAGCTCTCCGATCTTCCCCTCCAACTGGGAGCTCTCCGCCCATCGCGCGGCCGCCGTCGCCCGATACTTGGAGCGGGCGGGCCGGGTGGATCCCGAGCGAATTAGCCCGAGTGGCTACGGGCCCTGGCGTCCCCTGGTGCCCAACGACTCGCCCGCCAACCGGGCCGAGAACCGGAGAGTCGACATCATCCTCGCCCGGAAGCGCGACGTCCCCATCCAAATGAACGACAGCGGCGCCTGGTAAAGTTCGGTTGTCCGGGGACGGACCCGTCCGCTACCGATTGAGTGTGGGCCGCCGCTTCCTTCTCGCCGCTGCCGTCTTCGCCTGCGCGCCCGAGCCTGCCCCGGAGCCCGTTCCCCCAGCGCCCCTTCCGCCGGCCCCCCTCCAAGGGCCGGAGCCCATGCGCTGGGACCACAGTCTGATTCAGGTGCAGCAGGTTCAGCGCAACGACAGTCTGTCGACCGTCCTCGCTCGAATGAACGTGGGGGCCCTCGGCGTCGAGCAGGTCTTGGACGCCTTGGCGGGGCTGGTCGACTTCACCAAGGTCCACCCCGGGGATCGTCTGGAAGGGGTGGTCTCTGACGCGGGCCGACTGGACTGGCTTCGCTACGTGGGAGGCGTCGAAGATCGCTTCGTTGCTCTGCGGGTCAATCCCGAGGCCATGTACGGCTACCAGGAGCACGTGCCCGTCCGGGTCGAACGGGCCCACGTTCAGGGCGTCCTCGAGGACTCGCTCTACCTCTCGATGAAGGCGATCGGCGAGAAGGACTGGCTGGCCCTCACCGTGGCCGATCTGTTCGCCTGGGACATCGACTTCTTCACCGAGCCTCGCCGGGGGGACCGTTTTCAGATGGTGGTGGAGAAACGCTACGTCGAGGACGCGTTCGTGGGTTACGGGAGCGTCCTCGGTGCGGAGTACGCCCAGGTGGACGGCGATGTGTTTCGAGCCTTCCGCTACGCGTTCGAAGACGGTCGGGCGGGCTACTACCAGGCCGACGGTACGGCGGTCGAAAAACAGTTCCTCAAGTCGCCGGTGAAGTTCGCCACCATCACCAGTCGCTTCGGTCTCCGTCGCCACCCGGTCCTCAAGTACGTCCGGGCCCACAAGGGCGTGGACTACGGTGCGCCTCGGGGCACCGGCATCTGGGCCGTCGGGGGCGGGGTCGTAACCTGGGCCGCTCGCCGGGGGGGCTACGGACGCCTAGTGGAGGTCCGCCACCGGAACGGGTTGAGCACCCGCTACGCTCACCTCAGTCGCTACGGCCCCGGGATCCGAAAAGGAACGAGGGTTCGGCAGAAGCAGGTCATCGGCTACGTGGGCTCCTCGGGCATGGCCACCGGGCCCCACCTTCACTTCGAGGTCCTCCGCCAGGGCCGCCAGACAAACCCGCTCACCTTGGTGGTGCCGCCGGCTCCTCCTCTCCCCGAGGCCGAGCGTCCCCGCTTCGAGGCTCAGGTCGCCCCTACCATCGCGACCCTGGAGGGTGAGGGCGGGGTCGAGACTGAGACGGGGACGACGACGGCCGCCCTGGATTGAGCGGCTCGGCTCAAGCCGGGTCCTCCATGACCGATTGCCGTCGAGGATGCATACGGAAGGGTCGCGAACGTCCGCCCCCGAGTCGCTGACTCGGTCTTTGGATGCGGTGTGGCGGACGGCGGCCGTCATTCGTTTCCGTCCCGATGGAACCGTCCTCGAGGCGAGCCCGCTCTTTCTCGAGGCCATGGGCTACGAAGAAGATGAAATCGTCGGCCAGCATCATCGGATTTTCTGTCCGCCCGAATTGGTCCAGTCTCCTGCATACGTTCAGATGTGGCAGCGGCTAAGGGCAGGTGAGCAATACACCGCCGAGATCCTCCGCCTGGCCAAGGACGGCCGCGAGGTCTTCCTTCAGGCGACCTACGCCCCGGTGTACGACGCCTTGGGCGGAGTGGAGTCGGTGCTCAAGTTCGCCACCAACATCACCGAACACGCCCAGGCTCGAGCGCGGGTCCGGAGCGGCTTGGAGGCCTTACAGGAGGTGTTGAGTGCGGCTCGGACCGGTGACTTTCGAAAGCGCGTCTGCCTGAAGGGTGACGATGAGGTCGCGGAGCTCGCGGGCGCCGTCGACGAGATCCTGGAGAGGGCTTCGACCGCGCTCAAGAGCGTCGATCTAGAGGCGAATGAGTTGACGGTCTCCATCAGTGATCTGCAGTCGGTCAGTGCCCAGATGAAGGAGGCTTCGGATGCAGCTACGAACTCGACGCGAGCGGCCAAGGACGCCGCCCTGGAGACGAACGCCCAGGTGAGTTCGGTGGCCGAATCGGCGAGTCGGTTGAACACGAGTATGGACGAGATGACCGCTGGATCTCGAAAGGCGGCCGACTTTGCCCGTTCGGCGGTGCAGAGTACACGCTCGGTCGAAGAGGCCGTCGAGCGATTGGGCGGTGAAAGCGAGAGCATTCGCGGCGTCGTGAAGACGATCAACGGCATCGCTCAGCAAACCAATTTGCTGGCCCTCAACGCGACCATCGAGGCGGCTCGAGCCGGAGAGGCGGGTCGAGGCTTTGCGGTGGTGGCGAACGAGGTCAAAGAGCTGGCCAAGGGTACATCCGCTGCGACCGAAGACGTCGCGCAACGCATCGAACTCATCCGTACTTCGGTCGTTGCTACCACCGAGAGCATCCGAGAGGTCGTCGCCGCCATCGAACGGATCGGAGAGCACCAGACCAAAGCGGCGGAGGAGATGGTTCGGCAGAATGCCGCCACCGATGAGATGCAGCAGACGCTGGGCCAAGTGGCCGAACGGACGTCCAACATGGTCGCCGCCGTGGAGGACGTCGATACGCACGTGGCCGCGAGTGAAGCAGGGGCCCAAACCGCGGCCGAAGCGGGTCGCGTGCTCGCTGCGCTCTCTCAGGGGCTCGACGCCTTGACGAGTCGCTTTGTTCTCCACGACGACAAGCATGAGCGCAGCTTCATCGAAACCGAAGACAGCACTGTGGAGCTGTTCTAATTCCGGCACTTGTGCACCGTCACGGTGCTCCCTGGGACCTGCGGGCCGCCGACTCGGACCGAGCTCGAAGTCCGATCAGATCGCTTCGAAGCTGACGCGGAAGTCGCTGTTGGCGCCGTCTAGCGCGTCGGTGTCGGTGTCGGGCTGGATGTCGCCGTTGGCGTCGACCGCCTTCACCCGGAGGGTGTGCGCACCGGGCGCGAGGTCGACCTCCAGTCGGAACGGAGCCCACACGTCGGGGAAGGGGTAGCTCATCCCTGGCGCCTGGAACTGGAGGGCGTCCATGAGCAGGGGGTCTTCGGCCAGGACCTCGGCCTCGCTGAGGAGCTCGGCGTCTACGAAGTCGCCTTCGTCCAGGGACACCTGAACCCGAGCGACCGGGGCGCTACCGCTGAGCGCGAAGCCAAAAATCGTGAAGAGCCCAGCCGGGACGGGCTCGGCGGCCAAAGGGTTGGTGAGCTTGGAGACGACCTGAACCGTTCCGTCGTCAAAGAAGCCCACGACCTCCTGGTAGGTGCCGAAGACTTCGTCACTGGTGCTCGCCTCGATCCGCTCCAGCCACTTCATCTGTTTGTAGCCGTACTCCCCGGGGACGATGAGCCGAACCGGGCCGCCGTGGGCATGGGGGATGTCGCCCTCGTTCATGCCCCAGGCCAGGATGGGCTCGAGCCGACCCAGGCTTCCGGCGTCCATGACCTCCTGCAGGGTCAGGTTCTGGGTCACGCCTTCGGCGCTGTCGTAGCCGAAGAATCGCAGGCGCCGAGTGGTCTGCATGTCGATGCCCGCCTCCTCCAGCAGCACACGCAGCGGGACGCCGGTCCACAGGGCGGTGCCGACCAGGCCGGGCACCAATGTCGGCGCGTCGATGATGCAGCGGATGGTCTTCAGGATGGTGACGGTGTCGTTGGTCCGGGCCTGAAGGTTGGCCAGGTCGACGGTGAGTGGATTGCTGACTTCGCCCGTGATCTCCAAGCTCCAGCCGCTCGCCGTCTTGATCGGGATGTTCTCAAACTGAATGGACAACGCCGTAAGTCCGGACCGCTGGGTGAAGAAGGTCCCCGGTTGTCGCTGGGCGATGACGTCGCTGGTCGAGTCTCGGTCCACCGGCGTCAAAAAGGAGAAGGCTCCGCCGCTTCCTTTGGAGGTGATGGTCTGAGTTTCGCACCGGACCAGGCTGAGGCCGAGGGCCGCGCCGCCCGCGCCTTGTATAAAGAGTCGTCGAGAGAAGGGCATGGGTTCGGCTCCTTAAAAGGCGTGGCTGTACTCGAGGCCGAGAAAGATGTCGTCGGTCGCGGGTGCGTTCTGCCCCCACACCGTCGAGTAATACTGGGCCACCAGTCCCACGTTCTTGGCATAGGGTACGTCGAAGAACCGGAGAGGATACAGGATCGTTCCCGCACCCAGCTTCACGATGCGCTGCCGGGTGGGAATGGGGTTGGCGGCCGAGAAGCCGAGCTCAGGCTCCAGAAGAGATACGTTGCCCAGAGTCTTTCCGAACAGGAGCACGGAGCCCTTGAAGGGGGTGATCCCGAACTCGGCGAGGAACAGGAACTCGTCGCTGAAGTTGGGCTGGTTGTCGAGCTGGCAGTTGATTTCGTTGGCCGAAGGGCAGTCCGCCGAGCCGCTGAAGGTGTAGGCGGTGGAGCGGGCTCGGATCCCCATGCCGAGCTGGGTGTAGGCCGGCAGCCCTTGGATGATCTGAAATCCGTAGCCGACCGCCGTCTTCACGTCGAACTCCACGTTCCCGGGGCCGACCGAAGGGTTCAGGTTTCGAGTGTAGCCGGTGGGGATCGAGAAGCCGAGCTCCAGGCTCCAGGTGATTCGAGTCTCGATGGGCAGAAGCTTCAGGAGGTTGACCCGGGCGCCGGCATAAAGGTTTCCCGGGGCCTCGATGGCGGTGTTGACCGAGGCCTGCTCCACGAAGATGCGCTTGTAGGGCAGTTCGAGGTGCAGGGTCAGCTCGTCGATGAGGCCATATTCGACCTGGGCGTAGAAGCTTTCGTCCTGGAAGGCCTGGCCATCGACCGCGTCGTTGAACAGGCGCCGATTGCTCGCCTGGTCGAATTGGTCCCCGGCGCTGACGAAGCCCACCGAAAGGAGGGTCCAAAGCTGGCCCTTCGGCCGGGTCCAGGCGCTGGAGTTGAAGGCCAGGCTGGGCGTGGCCTGCAAGAAGACGAGGGCGGCCCAGAGCAGCGCCGCAATTCGGGGCCGAAGAAGAAGCACCAAGCGCTTGTAGCCCAAAGCGCTCACGCTTCCCATTCGGCCAGACCGATGTCCGTCATGACCCTGATCCGCCCTCGACCGAGGCCGGCAGCTGCAGGGCCCGGCGAGGCCGAAACAGATTGCGCAGGACCAAGAAGATCATGCTTGGGCTCTCGTCCATCCGGCGGCGCAGGTAGGCCGTCGCGTCCTCCCAGCCCATCGCGAAGGGGACGTAGAGCCGCACCGGGACCGGGCACCCGAAGGTGCCGAGCAGGAGCTTCTCCTGGATCTCGGCCCGGGGCACACCGAGGAGCATCTGCACTTCGCAGCGGTCCGGGGCGCTGGGTGCGAGCTCTTTGGCGAAGCGCTCCAGGACGGGCTCGTCGTGGGTCGCGAACTCGACCCGGGCCCCGCGGGCGAGGAGTCCCTCCGAGCAGTCGAGCATCCGGGCCTTCATTTCGGGCTTGTGGGTCAGCGCCACCTCCGAGGGTTCGGGATAGATGCCGATCACCAAACGGACCCGCATCCCGGCCGGAATGCTCTCCACGTCTTTCGGCGTCCGGAGGAGTCGGGTCTGGAGCACGGTGCCCACATCGAAACCCTCGGCGAACAAGGAAGTCGCGAAGGCGAGGGTGAAGTCGGTCCATCGCCGGTCCTCCATGTCGATGGTCACCGCGATGTCGTGGGCGTGGGCCAGTTCCACCAGCTGCCGGATGGGCGCCACGCAGTCCTCCGGCTCACCGGTCGTGAAGGCCGAGGGCTTCACGGAGACGGTGGGCCGACGTCGTCCGTCGAAGCGGGTGTCCTGCGCCGAAAATCGGATTGTTCGGGCGTAGACCTCGACGTTGGCGTCGACCTGGTCCTGGGTCTGGACGTCCTCGCCGAGCAGGTCGAGGGTCGAGTCGAGGCCGGACCGGCTCCAGTGCTTCGCTGCGCAGTCCAGGGCTGCGTCCACGCTGCTTCCCGCGACGTAGGGTCGGGCGAAGAAGCGGACCAGCGGACCCGGCACGAAGCGAGACAGCATCGCGTAGGACCTTAGGGCCTGTCGGGGGTTCCGTCAGCCGGCATTCGCCCGGCTGGGCCTGGAGCGGAGACCTGCCCGCCGCCCCCCGCCATCGACGCCAAGCGCTCCGAAATCCCCAGCTGTTCGGCGATCGGGGGATGGAGCGCCCGGAGCTTGCTCCAGTGGGTCCGGGCTTCAGCGAGGTCTCCACGCCGCTGGGCCAGAGCGCCGGCGACGAAGAGGACCTGGGGATCTTCCCCCGCTACTTCGAGGGCCCGGCCCATGGCGGCTACCGAGGCTTGGACGTTGCCGTTCGCGAGCTGGGCCTCGGCCAGCCCGGCCAAGCCGCCGGGGTTGTCGGGCTCGAGCTGAAGGGCGGCCTTGAAGCCGGCCACGGCATCGGCGGTTCGTCCTTCTCGGGCCGCCTGGAGCGCCAGGGCCAGAGCGGCGCCGAACTCGTTCAGGCCGGGCTTCGTCTCCTCCGGAGTCGGTGCTGCTGCTTCGGGCGCGGAAGGGGCCGAAATCGCGCCGGGGGGCGGGGGAATGTTCTGCAGGCGGCCGCCCAGCTGGGCCAAGCTGCTTTGCACCCGGGACCTGGCCGGGTGATCGTCCGGCGCCGCGTCGAGGAAGGCGGAGTAGACGCGACGGGCCTGACGAAGGGCGGCCGGACTCTGGCTGGCCTCCAAGAACTCCCCGAAGGCGAGCAGACACTCAGGCTCTCGGGGCGAAGCCTGCAAGCAGGCTTGCAGCTCCCGCGCGACTGCGTCCTCGTAGCCCAGTTCGACGTAGATCTGCGCCAGGTCTCCACGAACGGCGGGCGGCGCGTCCTTCACAACCCCGGCCCGGAGCAGAGCGTCGGCCGCCTGGAGGGTTCGACCTTCGCCCTCGAGTCGAGCGGCGGCGGTCCTCCAGTCTTCGGAGCTGCCCGAGGCTTCGGCCTGGGCGATGAGGGCTCGGACTTCGCGGTCAGCCTCGGCGGAGAGGGGAGGAGGCCCCTGCTCCCAGCAGCCCCCTAAGGTCAAGACCAGCCAATGCCCCGTTCGTCTCACGCTTCCTCCAGCGGCCAGATCTTGGGCTCCGTGCACGCGACCGAGAGCTCGCGAACGGTCTGCCGCCCGCCCGGCAACACCCGCTCCGGCACAAGCTCGGCCAGAGGACGAAGCACGAAGCTCCGTCGGTGCATCTCGGGATGGGGGATCCGAAGCTCGGGACTGCGAATCTGGCGCTCCTCGTAGAGCAGGATGTCGAGGTCGATGACCCGAGCGCCCCAGCGCTCCTTCCGAACGCGGCCCATTCGGTCCTCGACCCCTTGGCAGGCGCGAAGCAGCTCCATGGGTCCGAGCTCCGTCTCGACCTCGAAGACCGCATTCACGTAGTCGGGCTGGTCGGCGGCCCCGACCGGCTTGCTGCCGTACAGCCGCGACCGACGCTCGACGGCGGCGCCGACCTGCTGGAGCCGAGCTTCGGCTTCCCCGATTTGCGCCACCGGATCTTCCAGATTGGCGCCGACGCCCAAGAACGCGCGCATGGCCCCATTCAGCTCGTCAGCTCTCGAGGGTCGAGCTTTTTTGCTCTGTGGTTCCGAGGGATCCGGTCGGACTTCAGCCACCTCCGTGATCGGCGAAGTCGTCTTCGGAACCCAGGCCGGCCAAGCGTTCGGGCGAGGAAGCAGACGCGCACGGGCCCCAAGCGGAACGCGGAAGCCTTGCTCGCTGCCGCGCGGAAGCGCTAATGCGCCGCATGGGCGTCATCATCAACCGGGTTTACACTCGGACGGGAGACAAGGGCACTACCCGGTTGGCGGGTGGGCAAGAGATCGCAAAGACCGACGCCCGCATCGAGGCCTACGGCACCCTGGACGAGTTGAATGCCTGCATGGGCCTGGTCGCCGAAGAGCTTCGGCGCAGTCACGCCGATGATTCAAAGCTGGGTCTGCTCGTGCAGGTGCGCCGGATCCAGAACGAACTCTTCGACGCCGGAGGCGAGCTTGCCACCCTTCCCGAAGATCGACATCCCCAGCAGGCCGTCCTTCTGCCCAGCGACGTGGAGACGCTGGAAGCCGAGATGGACGCGGCCAATGCCGAGCTTCCGACTCTTCGCTCCTTCATCCTTCCCGGGGGGGGCATGCTCAGCGCTTTCTTCCACCAGGCACGGACCGTGTGTCGCCGGGCCGAGCGTCGCCTCGTGGACCTCCATCAAGTCGATCCCCAGCGGGACGAGGTTCTGCAGTACGTGAACCGGCTCAGCGACTGGCTTTTCATCATGGGTCGTCGGGCCGCCATCCAGACGGGGGAAGACGAGGTCCTCTGGAAGCCTGGCGAGCGCGGATGACTTCGAAAGAGTCGGAGCGGCCCGCTCAGTCCGTGGCCAGCTCGACCAGTTGAGCGTCCTCGGTCACGACGACCACGGTCGAGGTGGTCGTCGCCCATCCGGTCAGGGCGCGCCCAAAGGTCCACACCTCTTTGCGCCGGACCCGCAGAGGTTCCACCCGCTCGAGCTTTCCGGGCTTGCTTTGGGCGACGATGCTGTCGCCCAGCGCCTCGACCCGAAGGGGCTCGGTCGACAGGAACAGGGGCCCCATCAAGCGTCGCCGTGCGGCGTCGACCCCGTAGATCTTCCGGCCGTCGACGATGGCGAACCCGCTGGGAAGCTTCAGGACCTGCGCCTCCGGATTCCGGACCAATCGGCTCGGAGCTTCGCCGGGCACGACGAGCCACCAAGCGCCGTCGCGAACCGCCATGGCCGCGTCCCCGTGGAGAACGCGGGCTTGGTAGAGTTCGGCGCTTTCCACCTCGCCGAAGCGTACGGGACGCGGATTCGGGTTCTGGGGTCTGACGACGGTGGGCGGCGGCACCATACCCTCATGTTCGAGACGTCCCGCTCTCCAACGAAGCGCGTCGAGCTGGACCGTGTCGGTGTCCGTGGCCACCACTCGACGCGGCACCGAGGGAAGGGGCATCAGCGAGGCCACACCGAGCTTGGCCATGACGGCGAGGGCCTCGGCTCGGGCTCGGCTGCCTTCGGGGGCGAGGGCACTGACCGCCAGCCAGTCCTCGAGCTCGGGCCGTCGCTGGGTCCGGGCCCGAAGGAGTAGGGCGGCCAGGTCTCGAGGAGAGCGAGCCAGCAGCTTGTCGGCCTCTTTGAGCGCGGCGCTTCGGGCGCCGCTCTGGCGATGGGCCTCCCCCAGAAGGCGGGCCGCGTGGGCTTCAAGATGGCGGTTGCGCCCAGGACGGGGCACACCGAGGAGCCGGCCCGCGCGGTTCACGATCACGGCACCAGCCGACGTGGCCACGCCGTCTCGCGGAGGGCTCGCCATCGGAAAGCGCGCAACGACGGTGCCCTGCCTGAGGTCCAGCCACTGCGCTTCTTCTTCGTCGAGGACGAGGCCGAGCCCGTCTACCGTCGATACGAGTCGTCCTGCACTCGGGCTCTTCCACAGCTCGGTGCCGACGGCCGACCGGGCGACAAGGCTGTCACCTCGTCGATGGATGAAGCCGCCCAGCCCGGGGCGAGGGTGGATGGGCCCTGCAGCCTCCGGGTCCACCTCGACCGTCCGGCCCTTGAGCTCCAGGCTCCAAAGGCCCTTGGATCCCGCCAGGGCGAAGAGGCGCGGGCCGAGGGCCAGACGGTCGCGGAGAGGGGGGAGGGCTTCGGTTCGGATCCCCCATCGCCCGGTCTTGGTGTCGACGCCGATGATGGTGCGGGCGCCGACCAAGGCCCAGACCACTTCGTCGGCCGCCAGAAGTGGGGCCGAAAGATCGTCGGCGAGCTCGCTTCGCCATAGTGGCCGGCCCCAGTTCGCGTCGAAGGCCTGAAGCGCATCTTCGAAAGGAACGACGAGGAGGGAAGCGGTCTGGACGGGACCGGCGACCGCCGGCTCCGCGAAGACGTGTTCCCAAATCGGCGTGCTGCGACCGAGGTCGAAGCAGACCAAGCGGTCAGCGTTCGCGGCCCACAAGCGACGTTCGCCCACGACGAGCTCTGGGAAGGGGCGCCGCAGCTCGACGCGATGCTCGTCCCAGCTCAGACCCTCGGCATCCATGAACAAGGGACCGCGAGGCGTGTCGATGATCTGAGGCTCCGTCCGTCGCTGGGCCTCTTCCGCGTCTTCGCGGGCGCCGGTGTCTGCGGCCACGACGAAGTAGCGGCCCCCCTCGTGAAAGAGAACGCCTTTTTCTCCCAGTGCTCCCGAAGCTTCGGCCTCGGGTCGCCGCTCGACCCCGACCCAGCGGACCAGGGCGGCGCCCTCTTGCAGCGCGTCACGCCAGTCGTCGAGCTGGCTGGGGCGAGCACGGCCCGATCTCGATGCAAGAGCCGCGTCCACGAACCGCATCAGCGCACCCTCGGGTTTGGAGGGCCTGGGCATGGGCGTTCGCAGCATGGCCGGAGTGATGGCGGTGCCGGCCAGCTCGTATACTTCGGCCCGACCTTCGCAGGCGGCCTGCCACGCGGCTTCGGACGGGGCGACATCCCAAGGCGAGACCTCCAGACCTCGCCATGCGGCCACCGCGCGCACGGTGTCACGCAAGGCGCTACCCCGCCGGATGTGGGCCACCCGACCGTCGAAGCGAAGCTGGCCGTCTTCATCGTCGGGGGAAAAGGACAGCTGGCCCTGGCCACGTTCGACCCAGACTGTCGGGTCACGGAGGAGAACCTCGGTGGCGGCCTCGAAGACCTGACAGGCGTCGGCCTGGGTCGACGTGGGCACGGTCACGAGTTCTAAAGGGGCTGCAACCGCCAGAAGACCGAGGAGCGCCGGCGCCATGGAGCCGACCTAGCCTCGGCCATGCCGGAGGGGAAGGGGGTCCGTCGGGCCGGCTCGGATTTCGCCTTTGGGGCACCGTTTTCGGGTCGATGAAGCGATCCAGGCTGTCGTGTCGGGACCGGCTCCCAGCGACGCAATTCAGATTGACATCGAGGAAATCGAACCGAGATCACCCCTTACGGAGCTGAATCAGGTCCATTCGGCAATTGAGATTGCGATGTGCGGAAGGGCGGATCGGCTCTCGGCTCGAAGAAGGCTCCTCGCGATCCACTTCGAATTGGGCTGTGGCGCTCGATCCTGAAGGAGGCTCCCGAAATCTGGCTTGAAAGGGGCTTCTGGAGCCGTTCTGTTCTGCCTTGCGCTGAAATTATGCTCGAAAAAGGGGTTTGGAGGCCGATTTTCGATTCATCTCGGTTGCGTGGCCCGCATGCGTCGGATAGCGTCCGCTTCGAACTCGGCTCCGAGCCGAGCCCCAATTGGAGGTTACGGATGGCTACGAAGAAGAAGGCTGGAAAGAAGCCCAAGGAAATGCTGCTCGTTCAGAGCAAGGTGAAGGACTACGTCCGTCAGGCGGGTTTCATGTGCTCGTCGGATCTCATCGAGCAACTCAATGAAGAAGTCGCCGCGATGTTAGACAAGGCTGCTGAGCGTGCCGAGGCCAACGGTCGCAAGACCGCTCGCGCCAGCGACGTCTGATCGCGACGCCACGGCGTTTTTCGGAGAGGGAGCTGGCCAGCCGGTCAGCTCCCTCTTCTTTTTTGGGCTGAGCTCGGCCGCAACAAGAGGGGGCTCCCTCGTCTGAAGCGGACAGAACGAACCCGATGGGCCCCTCGGGTGGTAGAACCGGGTCATGCGTCTGGCTGGCTCTATTGGCTTGCTGGTCCTGGCCTGCGTGGACGAGGCCGCCGACCTGGACCCTGGCGAGGTCGAAGACCCCGGCGCCTCGAGTCTCGCGTCGGTCGAGCTCGCCGCGCCCCCTCGACCAGCGTCCCTCCAGCCTGCGCACCAGCCCGTCGCCGAAGTGTTGGAGGCGCCGACGGTGCTTCCGGCAGCAGCGCCTCTCGAGTTTTTCGAGGCCATGGACATCGAGCTTCCGCCCATCCTGGCGGGAACCAGAGCTGAGGCCCGCCTTCGCTATCGAGCCTGGACCGAGGCCGGGACCTTCTCGGCCCGACTCGGGCCCGACTGCGACTCGGGCTGGACTCTGGACGCACCCGAGACCTTCTTGTCGGTGGGCGAAGAGGTACGGTGGAGCCTGAGTTTCGAGGCCCCCAGCGTTTCCGAGATCGCCCGCGAGGGCTGCAGCATGGAGCTTCAGCGAGGGCCGAGCGAATCCAGGTCCCCATCGAAACTGACACAGGGGTCGAGGCCGGCTTGGATTGCGAAGCCTTCGATCCCGCGCCCATCGAGCAACGCGTGAGCCGAGAGTTTCGCTGTCGTCATCGGCTTTGGAACGATTTGAGCCTCGAGGGGCTGCGGTGGCGTGCCGCACCGGAGGGTGGGGAGGACCTCGAGATCCAATCGACACCCCTGCCCTCGACTCGCTTTTCGCTGGGGGATGTCGTGAGCGGTCGCCTCCTCGTCAACGGCTCGTCGTCGGGTTGGAACGACCGGGCCCAACTGGTGGCGGGGTCCGTGTCGTCGCCCCAAGTATTGGCCGAGCTCAGGCTCCCGCTAGAGCGGGGGGACTTCGAGTTTTCGCCGCCGATTCGGGACCTTTGGATCTCGCCCCAATCCGAGGGCACCGTGGTGTGGCCGCTGCGGGTCGAAAACACGGGGCTGTCCGACGTCGTGCTGGAGGATTGGGAGGCCCATGACCTGCGCTTCGGCTTGGGCGACCCGTTCCCGATCACGCTGGCGCCAGGTGAAGCTCGGACCCTTCAGCTCCTTCTGGACGTGGACGGGGTACTTCATGCCTCACCTGGTTTCGGGCGGTCCGGAAGGTTGTCTGCGAGGCGACCGCTTCGCCCAACCCAGTCCCCTGGCCGAAGCGTCGGTGGACCAAGCCTCGGGGCTTCGATTCTCTCTGTGTGAAGAGGGCTAGGGGCGCCGACTGGCTCGCGGGCTGCTCGAGCGGCCTTGGCCGCCCAGAAAGAGCAATCGACTGGAGCTGAGAGCGGACCCCAATCGGCTCGTTGTGAGCGTCGAGGGGCGACAGGTGCCGTCCCTGGACGCCGACGGCGCCCGGCCCTGGCGCTTGGAGCCGGGCTATGGGGACAGCATCCTCATCTTCGAGGACGGTCGCGCGCCGCCGCCGGGGGTCGACATCGAAGTGCGGTACCGGCCGCTTTGCGGCCGGTGACGCGCCCGGTGACCGCTGAATTCCCCGAGATCGGATCGCATCAGTGGGTTCCTCGGCCAGTCTCTTGCATGAGCTGGTAAGGTGCGCACGATGAGATTCGGACCGATCGGGGCCCTCGCCCTGGCAGCCGCCATCGGCTGCTCCGATGGGGAGGCTCTGCCGCCTGGGGACACACCCGACATGGGTGCGAGCGATCTGGGCGAAGTGGACCCGCCGGACCTCGGAACCCCGGACGCCGGCGGAGAGGTGGTCCTGGCTCCGAGCCTGGACCGAGTCCGGCCCACCTCAGGCAGCGTCGAGGGCGGCGACTTCGTCACCCTCCGCGGCACCAACTTCGAAGCCCCGGCCCGGGTGTTCTTCGGGGAGTTCGAGGCGACCCAAGTCACCCTCCTCGACGCCTTTGCGGTCGAGGTCCTCAGCCCGGCCCAGGCTGAAGGGGTGGTCGACGTTCGCATCGAGATGCCCAATGGCGAAGCGGTCCTCGAAGACGCCTTCACCTACACGCCGGTCTTTGAGATTACCGACGTCCAGCCGGAGCGATTGCCGGCCGAGGGCGGCGTCGAGGTCCGGATCATCGGGCGCGGCTTCACGCCCGAAACCTTGGCCCTCATCGATCGGACCCCCCTCGCGGCAGCCGAAGTGCTGTCCAATACCGAGATCGTGGGTCTCGCCCCGGCTACCGAGCCGGGGCGCCCCGAGGTCAAGGCCGTCAACCGGCGCAGCATCGCCGAGCGCCTGGATCTGCTCGTCACCTACCCCACGCCTCGGGTCGATGAAGTCGCCCCCCGTCGGGGGATTGCGTCCGGAGGTGAGCTGGTGGCCGTCAGCGGGTCCGGTCTGGATGCGGTCACCAGCGTTCGCTTGGGCGGCGCCGAAGTGGTCATCGCCTCGGCCTCCCCCAACCGATTGGAGTTCGAAACCCCGGCTCTGCCCGAGGGGGCAGCCGCGCTGGAGCTCATCACCCCTGACGAGGTCGTCGTTTCGCCCGGGGCCTACGTCATCGTGGGCACGGGCGCGCCCGGTCTTAGCGGCGCTGCACCCTTCCTGGCCGTCCGTGGTCAAACGCTCCTCGTGGCCGGACGGGGTCTGGCGGCCGACGCCACCGTCCGCATCGCCGGGGTCGGCGTCCTCGTGCGGGATGCTGAGCCCGACGGTCTCTTGGTCGAATTGGACCCGTCCATTCCTCTGGGCAGCGCCGACGTCGAGGTCGATTCCGGAGGTCAGACCTTCACGCTGGACGACGCGGTCGAAGTCTTGCCGGTCCTTCGGATCGACGCCGTCTCCCCCGAGTTCGCGGCGGTGGACCAGCCTTTGGAGCTGACCTTGGTCGGCGAGGGCCTCTCGGCCGTGACCGAGGTTCGGCTGGACGACATCCTTCTCTCGAACGTGGACGTCGTGAACGACGGGGTTCTGACTGCCCAGATCCCCGGCGGTCGTCACGGTCCGGTGGACGTTCGGGTGCGGTCCCTCGGCGGACAAGAAGCCAGCCTCCCCGCTGCCTTCGCCTTCGAAGAGCCCTTCGAGTTCCTACAGATCGACCCATCCGATGGCGCCAACGCGGGCGGGACCTTGGTCACCGCCTACGGTCGAGGCTTCGAGCCGCCCATCGCGGTCAGCTTCGGCGGCGGTCCGTCCTTGGACACGGAGATCGAGAACGGCTCTGTGGCTGCCGCCCGCACACCTCAGGCGCTGTCGGGTTCGGTCGACGTGGTGCTCGAGATCGGTACCGAAGCGGTCAACCTTCCTTCGGGCTACGCCTACTTCAATCCTCGCTCCCTGGTGGGCGGCGGTTTCGGTGGGCCCATCCGAGGCGACGTCAACGTGAGCGTGGTGGGCTTCGACGGAAACCCGGTGGGCGGCGCGACGGTCCAGCTGGGCTACGACGCAGACCCGAATTTCCGCGCCTCGACCAACGCGGACGGGATCGCGGTCGTTTCGACCCGCTACCTTCGGGGTCCGGTCACGGTGACCGGCGGGCAGAACGGTCGAGAGTTCACGACCTTCGTGGACATCAACACACGAAATCTGACCGCCCTCGTCGGCCAAAACCCAGCGCCGCCCCCCGAGGATCAGCCCCTCGGCCTCTGCCCCGATCCCGTCATGCCACCCATCATCCGGGGTCAGGTCTTCGGCCTGAAGTCTGAGCTGGACCTGGACGAGAACCCGAACATCGTTCCCGTTGTCACCGTGACCTACTCGGCCCGGGACGCCTTGAGCCCGAACCCGGCCATGATCCCCGGAGCGCCGCCCAATGCGCCGCCCCAGGTCGCGCAGGTCTTCAGCGAAGGCGGCGAGTTCGAGATCGCCACCGCCCGCCAAGGCACGGTGGCTGTCTTCGCGCTCCTGGAAGAGGTCAACGTCAACAACCCAGCCGACAGGACGCCGCGCCGCTTGGGTATCGCCCGCAGCGTGCCGGTGGCGGTCGACCAAGTGACCGAGAACGTCATCGTGGACATGGTCATCGACCTCGACCAGACCTTCCAGGTTCGACTCGACAACCCGCCCGGCCAGGAGGGCCAGGACGCGAACGCAGTCTTCCCCTTCCTGAACCTGCAGTCCGACGGGGTCATTGGCTTCCCCGCCCAGCTTGCCAACGGCGACATTGCCAACCTGGAGAACATGCCGGACCTCGCCCGCTCCGAGTTCATCTACTTGGCCGGCTCCTTCACCATTGCGGGGGGAGGCCTCGGACCGCCGTGGAGTCTCAACATCCAGCAGTCTGAGGAGACCGACGAAGGAGAGGACGTCGGTCCCTTCCTTGTCACACCGCGGATCATCTCGCCCAAGCCGGCGGACGTCGTGGAAGACGACCAGGTGGTCTTCGAGCGGGAGGGCGTGACCCCCGACCTCACCATCGCCCGCTTCGGTGATTCTATCGGCTTCTCGAGCTGCTGCTGCCAGGACATCAACGCGAACGGACTCTGCGACCCGGCGGAAGAGGCCAACCCTGCGTGTTCGCCCCCCATCCCCCAGCCCTTCACCCGCTGGAGCTTCTATGGACCTGGCGCCCTGCAGAGCATCGAGATTCCGGACCTGCCTTCGGGCATCGACGCCTTCGAGCGACCGAAGTTCTACAGCTTCACCCTTCAGCAGGCCCTGGCCCCTCGGTTCACCTTCGACGAGTTCGAGTTCAATGCCTTCTCGCCCTTTTTCTGGCAGTCGTGGACCCAAGTGGACACCGGGGTGGTGATCAGGGAAGACACGGACTAGATGCGCCGTTTCCTCGGGCTCGCATTGGCAAGCTTCTTGGCCGCCTGCGGGTCGAATGCGACCGATCAGTGCGTCTCGGACGACGACTGTTCGCCTGGGAATCGATGCGTCGACTCGCTGTGCCTCTGCGCGACCGACCAGGCCTGCGAGGCGGGCTTCGAGTGCAACAGCGCAGGGGCCTGTCAGCGCAGGCCGGGCTGCCAGACCAACGCCGACTGTGAGGGCGACACCTTCTGCGACATCGGAAGCGGTCAGTGCCTTTCGGGCCAGGCCTTGAGCCTGGCTTCCTCCTGCGGTCTCGCCTCCCACTGCCCTCCGGGCGCGATTTGTCAGAGTGGTCAGTGCGTCGAGGGCTGCATCGACACAGGGGACTGCATTCTGGGTGAAGTCTGCGTCGAGGGCGCGTGCTCCGACGGCTTTGGCCTCTGCGAAGACGACAGCTTCTGCCGCTTCGGTCAGCGCTGTCTCGACGGAAGCTGCGAAGACGACCTCCGGGGTCCCTACTGTCGCGGCTGTTCCGTTCGGACGGGCATGAACCCGGACCCCTGCTCCGGACCCCAGAACTTTTGCCTCATCAACAACCGAGAGCTGGGCGGTGCCACCAGCATCTGCGGGGTGAACTGCGCCGGCGGCGAGGCCTGCCCCAACGGCTACTTCTGCAGTGGGGTGGTGGTTCTGACCCAGAGCCAGTGCTCGACCAACGCCCAGTGCCAGTGCCTCCCTGGGAACATTTTGCCCCGGGACCGACGCTGCACCCTACCCGAGCCCTGTCGTCCGACCCTGCCCGACGGGAGCCCCGATCCCAACGCCACCGGCTGCGTGGTCCAAGGCTTCGCCCAGTGCAACGGCGGGGTCGCGGGCGGCGGCGCGGCCTGCGTGGCCGTCACCGGCGCCAGCGATGGCTTCTGCACCTGCGCCGACGACAGCCAGTGCCCCGACGGCGCGAGCTGCGTGGGCGGCGACTGCTGCACCGGCCCCGTGGACGAGAGCCGACAGTGCGTCGCCGGTGAGAGCCAGCTCCAGGGATTCTGCACCTGCAACACCGACGACGATTGCGGCCGAGACACGTGCCGGGGGGCGTCCTCGACTTGCGCGATCACCGGCGTCCCGTGCACGCCGGGCGCCGACGACTGCCCGCCCATCAACTGCGTCGGCGACGGGGCGAACCGGGGCTGCCGGATCGGCTTCAACTGCGCCCCAGAGCCCGGGCTCACCTGCTCCGAGCTCACCGCCCCATGAGCGAAGACGCCCTCGTCCGGGTCCAGCAGATCGAGCGTATCCAGCGTCTGAAAGCCGCGACCGGCGTGACGAGCACGGTCCTGGTCGGTCAGGTCTTGTTTGGGGCCTTCGTCTTTGGTCATGGACGCGGACCGGTGCCCATTCGAGGCATCGAGGTCCTGGCCGGGATGGCCGCCGCACTCCTTCTTTCGTTGCTCTTCGCTCCCTGGTGGGCGCGACGACGGACCCGAGAAGGGGCGTCCTGGGTCGGCCACCTCCAGGAGGGACGACACGCCCGCCGTCTGCTCGTGTTCGACGACTGCTTCATCATCGAGGGCGAGGTGATCCTGTACGAAGAGGTGCTGCGCCACGAGGCGGACGGAGAGCGACTGAGCCTCCGCTATCGAGATCCCAAGCACGAGGGTCCAGTCCTCCGAGAATTCGAGGGTCCTCCCGAGGCGACTCGGCGGCTGGCTCGGCGGCTGGAGGGGATGGCGGCGGCCCGAGATCTCCCTTCGCTTGCCGATGAGGCAGGGCTGACGTAGCGAGGGCGCCTCATGGGCTTCCAGTGCGGCATCGTCGGCCTCCCCAATGTGGGCAAGTCGACCATCTTCAATGCCCTCACCTCGGCCGGCGCCGAGTCGGCCAATTTTCCCTTCTGCACCATCGAACCCAACACGGGCGTGGTGAACGTTCCCGACCTTCGGCTTCAGGACATTGCGGGCCTGGTGAAGCCGCAAAAGGTGGTGCCTACCACCATGACCTTCGTGGACATTGCGGGCCTGGTGAAGGGCGCCTCGAAGGGAGAGGGCCTGGGGAATCAGTTCCTCGGGCACATTCGCGGCACCAGCGCCATCGCCCACGTGGTCCGCTGCTTCGACGACGACAACGTGGTCCACGTCGATGGCTCGGTCGATCCGGTTCGGGACGTCGAGGTCATCGAGACCGAACTCATTCTCGCCGATCTGGAGTCGGTCGAGAAGCGCTACGCCGCTGTCGAAAAGAAGGCGAAGGCCAAGGACAAGGAGGCCCAGCGTATGGTGACGGCCCTGGAGCCTGTTCAACGGGGCCTAGGCGAAGGAAAGCCGGTTCGCGCACTGGAGCTCTCGGACGAAGACCGAGATGTTCTGAGGGAGCTTCACCTCATCACCTCGAAGAAGGTCATGTACGTGGCCAACGTCGACGAGGATGGCCTGGCGGACCTCGACGGCAATCCGTACTACGCGAAGCTCGAGGCCCACGCCGAGGCCGAGGGTAGCGGTCTGGTCGCCATCTGCGGGAAGATGGAGGCCGAGCTGGCCGAGCTGGAGGCCGAGGAGAAGACTGCTTTTCTGGAGGACGTAGGTCTGGAGGAGCCGGGATTGGATCGCGTCATCCGAGCCGGCTACGCCTTGCTCGAACTCCAGACCTTCTTCACCGCGGGCGAGAAAGAGGTGCGGGCTTGGACCTTTCAAAAGGGTTGGACGGCGCCTCAGTGCGCGGGCGTCATCCACTCCGACTTCGAACGAGGCTTCATCAAAGCCGAGATTTATCACTATGACGATCTGATGAAGTACCGCACCGAGACCGCGATCAAAGAAGCTGGCGCCATGCGGCTCGAAGGCAAGGCCTACGTCGTGAAGGACGGCGACGTGGCCCACTTCCGCTTCAACGTCTGACCCGGCGGCTCATGCGCCTTTGGATCCACCTGAGCCGGCGTTCGGGGCTTTGCCCAGCCGCTCGACTTTCTGCACCCCAGAACGGGCGCCTTGGCCCGAGGCTTGCGACGTTTCGGGCCGTGGGCTCGCGTGCTTGGTTCGGAGCTCTTGGGCTCGTGGCAGGGTGTTCTGGAAGCCTCGGGGATCCGTCGGACTTCGACCCGACGCAGCCGGCTGGGGGTGAGCCCACGGGGCCTTCAGCCCCCAGCCCGCCGGGGGGCCCAGCCCCCGGCGGGGGTACGCCGCCCTCGGGGGAAATGGGGGAGGAGCGCCTACCCTTCGAACCCCTTTCCCCGGTCGTCCGTCGCCTGACCCGGGTCGAACTCCTCAACACCGTGGCCGACGTCTTCGACATCCAGCTTGGGCCGGGCGACCTTCCTTCGCTGCCCACGGAACGGCCTCTGGAGGGCTTCGTGAACATCTCGACCGGTCAGACCGTGCTGCCCGACCATGTGCGAGGCTTCGCTCAGCTCGCTGAGGCATTGGCCACGCGGGTCGACGTTCCCGCCCTTCGTCGGCGTCTCGGAGGCTGTGACGATGCCGACGCCGACTGTGCCCGACGATTCCTCGAAGACCTCGGACCGCTTCTGTTTCGGCGGCCCGCTTCGGCCCTCGACCTCGACCCCTGGGTCGAGCTCTTCGAGACGGCTTTCGCGGAGGGTCTCTCTTTCGACGAATCTGTGCCGTGGGTGCTCCGGGGCATGGTGCAGGCACCCGACTTTCTCTATCTGCTGGAGCCTGAGCGAGAAGGGGACGGGCCTGCCCGGTCTCTAGACGGCGCTTCCATGGCCGCTCGCCTGTCTTACGCGCTGTGGGCGACGGCGCCCGACGATGAGCTTCGGGCGGCGGCGGCCGATGGCCGACTCGAAACACAGGACGGCGTTCGCGCTCAGGTGACCCGCATGCTCGCAGACGAGTCTCGGCTGCTGCCTGTGCTGGATCGCTACGTGGTCGACTGGGCCCGCATCGCCTCCATTCCCGATGGCGATGGCCTGCAGGACGAGCTCACCGAGGCGGCCAGCCTCTACTACCGCCGCCTGGCGACGGAGGATCTCGGCCTGTTCGACCTTCTGACCGAGCCGACGGCCGTTCTCACGCCGGCCCTGGCCGAAGGCTACGGCGTGGAGGTCTCCGGCGATGGTCCTCGGACCTACCAGGTCCCCGAAGGCGGCGGTCTTCTCGGTCAGCCCGGCGTTCTGGCCGGGATGACCAACGCAGACGGCGGCGCCGTGGTGGCGCGAGGCCTTTTCTTGGAGAAGCAGCTCTTCTGCGACGAGGTGCCCGAGCCGCCCGACTCTCTTCAGGGCCTCATCGACGAGTTCGCCGACGCCCAGCCGGCGAATGCTTCGGACCGAGAGATCGCCGAGATTCGAATGGCTCGGGACGAGTGTGGCTCCTGCCACTCTGCCTTCGATCCGCTCGCATTCGGCTTCGAGCGCTTCGACTTCCGTGGACGACTGCGAACGGTCGACGAGCATGGCAACAGCCTGCGCACCGATGGCTGGATCCCGGGTCGATTCGTGCCCGGCGGGGAGCTCCAACCCTACGCCGATCTTCCGGACTACCTGAGCCAGCTGGCCGAGCTCGAACAGGTCAAGCGCTGTCTCGTCCAGCGTCAGATCGAGTTCTTCACCAGCCGACGACTGGAAGAGGCCCAAGCGGAGGCGGTTGATCGGGTTCTCGAGGCGGCGCCCGAAGGGCGGTTCCCGGCCTTGGTCGCCGCCATCCTCACCGACCCAGTTTTCACAACCCGAAAGGTCGTCGAATGAAGCTCGACCGAAGAACACTCCTTCGAGGCGCGGGTAGCGTCGCCATCGGCTTGCCTGCGCTGGAAGAGATGACCCGCTCCAGGCCAGCGGCCGCCCAGTCCATGGGGGTGCCGGAGCGCCTGGTCACCGTCTTCTTCGGCTTGGGTCTCGACCCCTCCTGGCAGCGGGACTTCAGCGGTGCGCTCGAGCCCTACGCCGGTCTCTCCAGCAAGATGAGCATGTGTTCGGTCGAAGTCGGGCAGGGGAGCGTGGGCGGCGCGCACTGTAACACCGCGACCGTGGTCTTCGTGGGTGAGCGCCAGTCGAGCGTGAACATCGCGGGCGGTCCCTCCATCGATCAACGACTGCGACGAGAGAAGGATCCAACGGGCGCCACGCTCGTATCAGGCATCTGGTGGCGTAGAGGCGCCTGCGACGCCCAGGCGCAGAGGGTCTACAACCCCGACGGTTCGCCTCGCCCGCCGGTCAAGCGGCCCTCACAGGTCTTCGACCAGGTCTTTGGCCAGATCGGAGGCGGGGGTGGAAGCGGAGGCGGAGGCGGAGGCTCCGACCCGGAGGTGGAGGCCCAGCGTCGCGAGCTTCGACTCCGGCGCTCGGTGCTCGACACGGTCATGGACCAGGTTCGAAGCCTGCAGGGGGGCGCTTCTCCCCTCGGTCCGGCCAGCAAAGCGAAGCTCGACCAACACCTACAGTCGATTCGCGAGATCGAGACCCAGCTCGCGCCCGCCGACGAGATCCTCGACCCCGTCGAGGAGCCGGGTGACGTCTCGAGCTGCGCAGCTCAGGCACCGACCGACCCAAACGTGGGCGCCGACTACGACCGATTCACCTACGGGACCGGGGATTCGGCGCCCGAGATCGCGTGGCCCGACTACCAACGCGTGTTTCGACTGCACGCAGACCTCTGGGTGACCGCGCTTCGCTGTGACGCCGTCCGCTTTGGAAACCTGATGTTCGAGTCTGCGGGCGGGCACACCAACCTGAGGGGGAGTTATACGGCCCTCGGTCGAAGCACCAGTTTCCCCGGCAGCTCTCAGCACGACAGCTACTTCCACGGTAACCAAAAGAACGAGGCAGAGCTCTATCAACACTTTGCCCAGTCCAACATTGCCTACTTCCTCGAGCAGCTGGACGACGCCAATCACCTGGAGCCCAACGGAAAGACGGTCCTCGACAACACCACCGTCGTCATCGGCACGGAGTACGGCTGGAACCACAGCCGCAGCCAGGCCTTCCATGCCGTCGCGGGCGGCAGCGGACGCTTCCGGAGTGGCTTCTTCACCGACCGGACGATGAACTGCATCGACTTCTACAATGCGGTCCTGCTCGGCCACGGTGTCGAGGCTGATATCGGCGCCGCGACCAACGTAGACTCCGAGGGCGACGGGACCGTCATCCTCGCCTGAGCGGATGGAAGACCGAGGGCACCGGACGCTCGGGTTTGGCTCGAGAAAGCCGGTCCTGGGCGTCAGCTGTAGGTGATCACGAGATAGGCGAGCACAGGCTCGGCGGTTTCGTTCATGTAGGCGTGGGGGCAGTCGGCGCCGAAGACGATGGCGTCTCCGGGACCCAGCTCGAAGGTCTCGTCTTCGAGCTCGATTCTGAGGCGGCCTTGGTTGACCACGATGTTCTCCCGGGTGCCGGGGCGATGGGCATCGGCCCGCTCGACCGCGCCCGGCGCCACACGGAGCTCGTAGAACTCGGTTGTCCTTGGACCCTCTAGCGGGAAGAGAGCCCGGGAGCTGAAGGAGCCGTCCTGAGATCGGAGCTGCCAGGAGCGGTCGGCAGGAAGGAGGGTGGCTCGGTCGGCCTCGTGCCCGGCCAAGAGGGCCGAGAAGGGGAGGCCAAGGGCGGTCGTGATCTTGAAGACGACGTTGATGGTAGGGGCGCTCTTCTCTCGCTCGATCTGATTCAGCATGGCCCGGCTTACCCCGGTGAGCTCCGCCAGCTGGCTCAAGGACAGGTTCCGCTCCGCCCGGATGCGCCGAAGGTTCTCGGCCACGGCTTGGGAGATCTCGGGGGCTTGGCTGTCACTCATGGCGCCGTCCGAGGCCCCCAAGCCACCGTGATGACAGATGAATCTGCAATTGCAGCATAAGCGTTTCGTTTAGCGTACAGTCTGCTATGACAGACGCTAGTCGAGCCGTCCATGTTTAGCACCCTCGAAAGCCCGAATCACCTTCGGCCTGGCCCGACGCCGTTCTCTCGGGGCTCGGCCTTTGCGGATCGCGTCCTTCAGGAGGCACGGCCCGAGAGTCTGCTCCGCTCCGCGGTCGAGGCCTTCGGAGACGGTTTGGTCCTCACCACAGCGTTCGGGCTCGAGGGGAGCGTACTCGTCGACATGGTGGGCCGACTCGGCCTGCCGATCCGCATCGTCACTCTGGACACCGGACTCTTCTTTTCCCGGACCCATGAGACCTGGCGGCGCTTGGAGGCTCGTCACGGCCTGCGCATCGAGGCTCTCCGCCCCCGGATGGATCTGGCGAAGCAGGCCGCATCCTACGGCGAGGCGCTCTGGGAGCGCGCCCCGGACCTGTGCTGCCAGATCCGAAAGGTCGAACCGCTTCGGGAACTGCTCTCCGAGGCCACGGCCTGGATCACCGGCCTGCGCCGGGACCAGACCCCAGAGCGGGCGGCGACGCCGAGGGTTGGTCAGGACGGCCGCTTCGGCGTGGTGAAGATCAGCCCCTTGGCCCACTGGTCGGTGGATCAGGTACGGGCCTATCTCGAGACTCATCGCGTGCCCTACAACCCGATGTTCGACGAAGGGTACCCGAGCATCGGCTGCGAGCCCTGCACGAGCCAGGTCGAGGCAGGGGAGGACCCCCGAGCTGGGCGATGGAAGGGCCACGACAAACGTGAGTGCGGGCTCCACTGGGACGCGAGCGGCGCCTTGGTTCGCCTTGGAGCTCGCCCATGAGCTGCGCCAAGAAGGGCCGCTGCCCGGAGTGCGTCGACGGCGCATGCGTCAACGACGTCTTTCCCGTCTTCCTCAAACTCTGCGATCGGCAGGCGGTGGTGATCGGCGCGGGCGCCATGGCGGCCGAGAAGATCCCAGCTCTGCTTCAGGCGGGGGCCAAGGTTCGGGTCGTCTCGCCTCGCATCTCTCCCGCCGTCGAGGCCCTTTCGGTCGAGTGCGTCCAAAAGGAGTTCGAGCCCCAGGACCTGGATGAGGCCTGGTACGTCGTCGCAGCGGCACCGCCTCCGGTCAATCGATCCGTCTCTCGGGCGGCGGCCGAGCGCCGCCTCTTCGTCAACGCAGTGGACGACGTGAAGTCGGCCGATCTCTATCTGGGCAGCGTGATTCGTCGGGCGGGCATGACCCTCTCCATCTCGAGCAACGGCCGCGCCCCGGCCCTCACCGCCCTCGTTCGCAGAGGCCTGGAGCGCATGCTGCCCGATGAGCTCGAGACCTGGTTGGAGCAGGCGGAAGATCTCCGGCCGCGCTGGAAGGCCGAAGGGCTCCCGTTTGCCGAGCGACGGCCTGCGCTCCTGCGGGTGCTGAACGCCCTCTATCGCGAGGAACTCCGACCATGAACGGCTTCGTTTCCTTGGTCGGTGCCGGGCCCGGCGATCCGGAGCTGATCAGCCTCAAGGCCGTCGACCGGCTGAGAAGAGCCGATCTCGTGCTCTACGACGCTCTGCTCGACCCCGCGGTGCTGGACCACGCCCTCGAGGCCCAGCGCTTCTATGTGGGAAAGAGAGCCGGTCGACACGCCATGAAGCAGGAGACCATCAATGCGCTGCTGGTTCGGCACGCACGAGAAGGAAAGCGCGTGGTCCGTCTAAAGTGCGGCGACCCCTTCGTGCTTGGCCGAGGAGGCGAAGAGGCCTTGGCGCTCTCGGCCGCGGGCGTCGACTGGGAGGTCGTGCCCGGGATCAGCTCAGCCGTGATGGCGCCGGCCCAGGTGGGCATACCGGTCACCCATCGTGGCCTGTCGACGGGCTTTGTGCTGGTCAGCGGCCACGCCGAATCGGCCTTTCGACCGCTCTTGCTCGGTCTGCCGCCGGCCGGAACCACTGTTGTCGCGCTCATGGCCTACGGCAGCAGGGGGAAGATCGGGGCTGTTCTGCTGGAAGCTGGATGGCCGCCGGCTACCGGTGCCGCCCTGGTGGCGGGCGCGGGCTCCCCGGCGGAGCGCGCTTGGCGCGGGCGTCTGGATGAACTGGGCCAAGAGGGCTTCGACCCCGCCGGTGCGCCGGTCACCCTCACCGTCGGACCCACAGTCGCCCTTGCCGAACGGCTGGGGTCCTGGCCCGCCGCCCCCGTTGAGGTCATCGCATGAGCAAGGTCATGACCGCCCAGCGCCTGCACGACGGCATCGTCGTCTTCTGGCGCGACGGCGAATGGACAGAGAGCGTATTGGACGCGACCCCGCTCGACGAGGCGGCAGTGGAAATGGCGATGGCCGAGGGCCGGGCCGACCAAGCCGAGAACCTCGTCATCGACGTCGGCCTCATCGACGTCCAGCTGCAAGCCGACAAGCCGGTACCTACTCGGCGTCGAGAGCGACTGCGGGCCTTGGGACCCTCTGTGCGCGCCGACCTCGTTCGGGCGCAGGACATGGAGATTTGAACAGATGTACCAATACGACGCCATCGATCAGGAGATCGTCGACGCCCGAGTCGAAGAGTATCGCGATCAGGTCGCTCGCCGACTGTCAGGGGCCCTGACCGAAGAAGAGTTTCGGCCTCTGCGCCTGATGAACGGACTCTACCTTCAGCTGCATGGCTACATGCTTCGGGTCGCCATTCCCTACGGGACCCTGTCCTCTCGCCAGCTGCGTGCCCTGGCCGAGATCTCTCGGCGCTATGACAAAGGTTACGGCCACTTCACGACACGCCAGAACATCCAGTTCAACTGGCCGAAGCTGGTCGAGACCCCGGACCTGCTGGCTGACCTGGCCAAGGTTGAGATGCATGCCATCCAGACGAGCGGAAACTGCATCCGCAACGTCACAACTGATCCCTTTGCGGGCGCGGCCGCGGACGAGGTCGAAGATCCTCGGATCACCTGTGAGATCATCCGACAGTGGTCGACCTTCCATCCCGAGTTCGCTTTCCTTCCTCGCAAGTTCAAGATCGCGGTCACGGCGAGTCCTCACGACCGAGCGGCGATCGCCGTACACGACATCGGTGTCCGCGTAGTCGACGATCCAGAAGAGGGCCCGGGCTTCGAGATATGGGCCGGCGGCGGGCAGGGGCGGGCGGCCTACCTGGCCGCGCTGGTTCGGCGCTTTCTGCCGCGTGCTCGCCTCCTGTCCTACTTGGAGGCGATCATGCGGGTCTACAACCGCTACGGACGACGGGACAACAAATACAAGGCCCGCATCAAGATCCTCGTCAACTCCATGGGCGCTGAGGCCTTCACGGAAGAAGTTGAGCGGGAGTGGCAGCAGATACTGGCCGAAGAAGCCCCCGTGGACGTTCCGCAGGGGGAGTGGGACCGGGTCGGGGCCTTCTTCGATCTCGAGCTGCCTCCGGCCCAAGAGGCCGAAGCAGACGACACCCATCCCGGCTTCGCCCGCTGGCGCGACGTCAACGTCGTTCCTCATCGTCGGGCGGTCTACGCCAATGTGGTCATCTCCCTGAAGCCCAGAGGGGGCATCCCGGGCGACGCCAGCGCAAGTCAGATGGAGGGCGTGGCCGAGCTGGCCGATCGCTTCGGCCAGAGCGAGATCAGAGTCACCCACCAGCAGAACCTGGTGCTGCCCCATGTTCGGCGCCGGGACCTTTCGGCCCTCCACCGGGCCCTGGTCGAGCTCGACTTGGCGACCGCCAACCTGGACCAGGCCAGCGATATCATCGCCTGCCCCGGGATGGACTACTGCACTTTGGCCAATGCCCGCTCCATCCCGATCGCCCAGTCCATTTCGGCGCGCTTCGACGAGTCGCGGGAGGCGGAGATCGGCAAACTCAACATCAAGATATCGGGCTGCATCAACGCCTGCGGTCACCACCACGTGGGGCACATCGGCATTCTGGGTATCGATAAGCGGGGCGAGGAGTCCTACCAGCTCGCCATCGGTGGGAGCCACGATGAGAACGCCGCCCTGGCCAAGGTCTTGGGCCGAGCGATTTCGGCCGAAGAGGTTCCGGCCGCCATAGACGCCATCATCGAGGTGTGGATGGGGCACCGGCTGGAAGGCGAGACGCTCCCTCGAACAGTCCAGAGGGTGGGGCTCGTTCCCTTCAAGGAGAAGGTCTATGGCTTTGTTCACGCCTGAAGGTCTGGTCGAAGACCAAGCGATTAGGGTCGACGATGAAGCTCCGCTTCCGAAGGAGGGCTTGGTGATGGTCTCCGTGGCCCGGTGGTTTGACGCGGCCAAGGAAGAGCCCGGACGCATTCGAGGTCTCGTTCTCAGAACGGACGATCCTGTCGACGGCCTGCCGCCGGATCTGGACCGTATCGAGTTCGAAGTGGAGCGCTTCACCGACGGTCGGGTCTTCACTCAGGCACGGCTTCTTCGGAGACGCCACGGCTTCAGAGGGGTCATCAGCGTCACTGGGCCCTTCCTCCCGGACCAGGCCGCTCACCTCTTCCGCTGTGGTGTGGATGCCATCGTGGTGCCGGACGACGTCGATCCTGAGCCTTGGGCCCGAACGGTGGCGCGCTTCCCGCGCTACTACCAGAGCGCTGCTCGAGGCGTTGGCGTTCGCATCTAGTCCAGCGTTGCGGGTCGCTCAGCGGCAGCCGGTGCCTCGTTGGTCCCCAGCGCTGCACGCCAGCTGACGGAGGACCAAGGTCCGCGCCCCCGTCGCGACCAGTACATCCTCCAGGCCGTCCTCGTCCACGTCCAACACGGCGAGGCTTTCGGGCGCCTCACCCAGGCTGAGCGGTCCGTCTACCGGCTCCAGCCGGCCCTCGCCTCGAACGAGACGGCTGACCCGAAGCGTCCCTCGCGTGGTGTGAACCAGCTCTGCCCCCGGGCGACCGTCGAGGTCGGCCACGGCCACCACGAGATGTCCAAAGGCTCGGTCGCCAGGGGCGAGGCGGGTCTCGATCGAAAGCGCGTTCTCCGCCACGTCTGAATCGGGGACCTGGTCTGTACGGGTGGATGTGAGGACGAAGAGCTCGGCCTCGGGTGGAGCGCTGAGCGCGTTGGCGGCCCCCCAGCGTACGAAGATGGCCGTGCCTCCCGGAGGGCTCGGTCGAACGCCATCGTCGTCCAAACTTAGTAGTACGTCTTGGAAGCCGTCGCCGTCCAGGTCGCCGACCTCCAGCTCTCGCACGGGGATCCGGCTCCCTGGTTCGCCAGACAACTTCTCGATCCCGGGCACTGACGGCGGGGGCGCCGAAGCGCAGCCCATGTCTTGGCCATCCCATCGCAGGATTCGACTGTAGGGACCCGCGGCATCGCTGGGCCCCGTGGGCTCGGCCTGAATCAGGATCTCCTCGACGCCGTCGGCGTCCATGTCCATCGCCCGAGCGACGGCACGCCGGCCCGATAGCATACAGGCGCAAGGGTCATCCGGGGCATCGGTGCGAGCCTGGATCACGTCGACGGTCTGGATCACCAGCCGGTTCGGGCCGCAGGATGCATTGCGGCCATCCTCGACCACCACAAGGCGGGCTTCGTTCTCGTCGACCTGGGCCACGGCGGAGGCTTCGATCTCTCCGAAGCGGGGCGCGATATGAGCGCTGAGACGCCGAGAACCGTCGCTCTCCAACTCCGCGATCCAGAGCCTTCCTTCGGGTTCGTCCACCGGTGCTTCGGCCACGATGGCGAGAAGGTCGTCCAGACCATCCCGAGCATCATCGTCCGGGGCGACGACCAAGGTGTCGATGGCGGCCAGTCTTCCCAGGAGGACGCGGGTCGAAGCGGGACCCTCGGGCCCGTCGAAGAACCCGACCAGGGTGTCTGGTGTTTCCGTGATGACGATGTCCTGAGAACCGTCTCCGTCGAAGTCCCCCGCCGCCAGCTGCCCGACCTCGGCGTCAATGGGAAGGGCGGTCACGTCAAAGGAGTCGCCGTCGTTTCGAAGGACTTGAATCAAGTCCGGTTCCTGACCGATGAGGTCGACGCGGCCGTCGCCGTCCACGTCGGCGGCGCGGACCGTCCCCCAGGGCGGCTCCTTCGAGAAGATCCGAGTCAGGCCGTCTTCCGTCGAGAGGTGCACTCCGCCCCGGTTGACGAAGTCGGGGACGCCGTCACCATCGAGGTCCGCGATCAGCTGGAGGCTGACCCCCCGCCTTCCGGCAGACTGGGGGCAGTTGCCCTCGGGCCCGCAGCGTGCCACTTCGCCCACGCCTCGATAGCGCGGTCCCCCCAAGGCTTCGAGCGCAGGGCCGTCCGGACCTGGGGTCCGGACCAGGACAGTAGAGCGCTCTTCGCCCTGGGCGGCCACGACGGCCCACTCCGGGGCCCCATCGAGATCGAAGTCGGCCAGGAAGGCGCCTGCACTTCCCAGTCGGCCGGGCACTTCGAAGCTGTCTCGAATCCTGAGCCGCCAGCCGGTTTCGGAACGAGCGAGGGTGGCGAGAATGGCGATTTCCGGTCCAGCCCGCCCGCCCTCGGTGGACTCCAGAGGGTAGGCCGTGAAGGCCAGCAGATCTCCCATGGGGCCATCCTCTCTCTCGGGCAGGGTCGCGATGCTTCGGCCTACGCGAAAGGGGCCTAGAAGAACGTCCGGTGGGTCGGTCCCGAGCTCGACCTCCTCGAAGTCTGGGTCCGCCCACACCTGCAGGGAAGGGCCGGACGTGGCTTCCACGAACATGAGCACGCGGGGCTGCATCTCGCCCTCGGGGTGCAAACTCACCGCCCGAAGCGACTCGCCGGTGAGCGGGGGGCTCGAGAACGGCACCAGGTCGTCGGGCCGACGCTCGTCATTTCCTCTCACCACCTCCAAGCCGATGGCGGACGCAATCAACAAATCGAGGCGGCCATCGGCGTTGGCGTCGCCTACGCCGAGGCGGCGAGGCTCGCTGAGGGCGGCCAGCTCGAGCCGGGAAGCCAACTGCGAGTCGCCTCCAAAAGCCACCGTCACTCCTTCTCCCGTCGCGGCCACGAGGTCTTGTGCGCCGTCGCCGTCGAAGTCGAGGGTACGCAGCCGTCGACCGCGGAGCTCCAGGCTCTCGGCCGCTTCGAAACGTCCAGTTGGCAGCTTGCAGATGGCGCCCTCTTCGTTGGCAGAAGAAAAGCCCGGCGGACAGCCGTTGGCCGCACTGAAGACGAACTGGCAGGACGCCTCCTCGGCCGTTCCGCAGTTGTAGCCGCTGAGCGTGGCCTCGCCATCACAGAACTCTCCGTTGTCGGGTTCCAGAACATCGTTGCCGCAGACCCCCCGTCCGTCGATGGCGTCCAGGGGCGCGCAACCCAAGGCGAGCAACAGAAAGACTGTTCTCTTCATCTCAGAACCTCACTCCGCCACCACCCACGCCGAAGCTCGGTGTGAACTTCGGCCTCTGGGGTTGGTCGAAGATCCAGAGGAGGGCGCTTCCGGCGAGGGCCACGCCGGCGCCGATGCCCAGCCCCACGCTGAGGTCGCGGAAATCATCGCGACGAGCGACCGCGTCCATGTACCGGTCGGCTTCATCCACCGTGAAGCCGCTGTCCCCGTCGAGGGCGAGCGCCGTGGACTGGGCGTCGAGTGCAAGCCCGGTGGTCACCGCGGTGGCGAGGGCCAGGGCCGCGCCGGTTCCCGCCAGTCCCCAAGCCGCCTTTCTTTGGAAGGTGGGCTGCAGCCGTGCCTCGAGCTCCACTGATTCCGCGGCCTCGACCCGTATGCGCTCCGACCACGGCGTTCGACCCGGCTTCTCGACGACGACGAGATGGGGGCCAGGCGGAAGCTCCAGTGTCCGTCCCGCCTCCAGGACGCCGAGCTCCTCGTCGTCCACGACCAGGCGGCCCGATCCTGGGCCTTCAATCTTCAGCTCTGCAGGTCGAGGGCGCAGGGTCAGGGTGACGGGCGTCCGAAGGCCCGCTTCGGCCTGGACCACGCGCTCGATCGGAATGTGGTTCGGGGCCTCGATGCGTAGCCTATGGACGCCAGGCTCGACCTCGAAGGACACCGGCGCCGGTAAGGTCTCCGCACCGTCCAGGGTCACCGACGCGCCCTGGGGCTCAGTGAACACGGCGATGCGGGAGCTGGGCGCTGTCCCCACTTCGATCTGGGCCCGCCGTCGTTCGAGGAGTGGCGCGATGTTGGCCAGGTGCTTGGCGGCGTGCTCACGCCTACGGCCTTCGGGCGATGCCCCCAGGTAGGCCCGGTACAGCTCGACCGCCCGCTCTAGATGGGCAATGTCCTCGTCCACGAAGTACTGAAGGCGATGGGCCTGGGCGGCTGAGAACTGGGCTGCGGGTCGAGGCGCAAGAAGAAGAACTTCCTCGAAGGCTTCGATGGCCGGCTCGTAGCGACCATCGTCGTAGGCTTGCGTCCCTGCCTGGTAGAGGGCGCGGGCTTGGTCTTCGCTGGCCGGCGCGACCAGCACGATGAGTAGGATGATGCTCTTCATTCCCATGGCTCGATGTCGTCGGGGCGAGGCTTCGCAGGGCTTGGAGGCGGATGGCGTGGCGCCGGTTCAGATGCACGAGCCTCCAGCTCGAGGAACAGGGTCTGATCTCGGTTGGGCGTGACGCTCAGCTGCCGTGGCTCGTGGTCCTTGGCCTCCACCACGAGGGCCAGCGGCTCGGAAGAACGCTGGAGTCGAATCTCACCCGGGCCTCGACGAAGGCTGCGCCCGTCGGTCGTGCGCACCAAGGCCCCTTTGGGCAGACCGTTCAGCTCGATGGTCACGGGACCGGGCGAGGGCGCTGCCTCCGCTGGCGGGACCCGGGGCGTCGGGGCCTCGCGGGGCATGGGCTCGGCCTCCAGGCGCCCACCGCCCGACAGGATGATGGCGCCCAGCCCTACCCCAACGATGAGCCCAGTTGCCAAAGTCAGCGGTGTTCGCGTGGATCGCTTCGGGGGCGTAGCCGGGGGCGCGATGACCGGGGGCCGTTCGTCCACGGTGGACTCGGTCCCTGGAAAGAAGAAGCTCTCTCCCTGGTCGATTCGGCACAGCATGTCGATGACTTCGACCAAGCTCGTCGGACGATGCTCGGGCTGCTTGGCCATGAGCTGGTTCGTCAGTCCGGCCAGGGACTCGGGGAGCTGATCCGCGATCTCGTTCAGCCGTGGAGGCGAGGAGTAGACGTGGTGGGTCATCACGTCGAAGGCGCTGGCGCCGCTGAAGGGCAGCCTTCCCGTCAACATCTCGAAGAGCAGCACGCCGAAGCCGTAGATGTCCGAGCGATGATCGATCTCTCGACCCCGACACTGTTCCGGCGACATATAGGAAGGCGTTCCGACCACGGCTCCAGTCTCGGTTCGCAAGAGGTCGGAGGGACCGTCTACGAGTTTGGCGACGCCGAAGTCCAAGAGCTTCACTGTCAGCTGGCCTCGGGTGTCGCGATCGCTGACCATCACGTTGGCGGGCTTGAGATCCCGGTGGGCGACGCCGGCCTCGGCCGCTGCGTCCAGGGCTTCGGCGACGGGTGCCAAGATCTCGATGGCATCGGCCAAGGACAAGGGACCATGGCGGTCGAGCAGCTCACGCAGGGTCGAGCCCGGCACGTACTCCATGACGCAGTAGGAGCGACCATCCGGGAGCTCCCCAAATGAGAAGACGTCGACGATGTTCGGGTGTTCGATTCGGTTGACCGCCCTAGCCTCGGCTACGAAGCGAGCCTGTGCCGGGTCGTCGTGACAAAGCTCGGCGTTCAGCACCTTGATCGCGACACGCTTGCCGATCACCGGTTGGTGAGCTGCGTAGACGGTCCCAAAGGCACCTCGACCCAGGACGAACTCGACCTCGTACTCGCCGATGGACGTGCCGGTCGCTAGCTCGCCTCGTTGGTGCCCTTTTGGCTCCACTCTCGTCAGCCTACGGTCATTCGGACCCGGCTTCAAAAGTACGGACCGCGCGGGGTTGACCCGCTGTCATGAACAGGCGTTCTCTGGCCCAGAAAGGGACACACGGAGACCCGGGCTCATCTTTCGCGGGACCGAGGCTTCGGGCCTCGATGGTCGAGTGTCCTACACTGTCCACATCTTCTTCTTGCCACGCCCCCTTGGGATGGTTGATGTCACCAGGCGCGTGAGGGCCTTGGCCTTGCTGGGGGTCCTAGCGGCCCAAGCCTGTAGCGAAGACGGGCCGCAGGTGCGCGTCTTCGCGGCTGCCTCCCTGCGTGAAGTTGTGGACGACATGGCCGAGGACTTCGAAGCGGCCCACCCTCAATGGTCGGTTCGAGCCGTTTACGCCGGAAGTCAGACCCTCCGACTTCAGGCCGAGGCCGGCGCATCCTTCGACCTCTTCATGTCCGCCCATGCCGAGCACCTAGACCGGCTCCACGCGTCGGGTCGGTGCGATCCCCCGCGCGTCATGGCCGGAAACCGTTTGGCCCTGGTGGTTCCGGAAGGCTCGTCGACTGAAGACTTGGAAGGGTTGGCGAAGGCGGAGCGCATCGTCCTTGGAAGCCGAGAGGTTCCGCTCGGACGCTACACCGAAGAGTTCCTCGGTCGAGCGGCTAGAACCTACGGCGAGAATTGGGCGCATCAGGTCCGGGATCAGGTGGCGTCTCGGGAGCGGAGCGCTCGTCTGGTTCGGGCCAAGCTCTCCTTGGGTGAAGCGGGGGCTGCCATCGTGTATGCGACCGACGCCGACGGCCTGAGCATGCGCAGGATCCCGATCGAAGACGGGTTGAACCCTAGAGCCAACTACGTCGCCGCCTCCTCGAGCGAGCTCGGTCGTCGATTCTTGGCGTGGGTAGAGGGGCCCAAGGGTCGGGCCCGCCTGGCTGAGCGAGGTTTCCTCCCGCCGTGAGTCGGCTGCTCGGAACAATGCTGGCCGGTCTGTTGATCGTCCTCCTGGCCCTGCCGCTCCTCGGTTTGGTCTTCGTCGCTCGTCCGCGTGCGCTCGGCGCCGTCTTGTTCAGCCCTGCCTTTCTCGAGGCGCTCGGACTCAGTCTGGGGACCACGGCGCTCAGTCTTCTCATGGTGATCACGGCCGGCACCCGGCTCGCCTGGTCCTTGGCCACGAGCAGACCGCGACCCTGGCTGGAGCGGCTCTTGCTCCTCCCCATCGTCATGCCTCCGGCTGTTCTCGGTGTGGCCTTGTTGAGCGCCCTGGGGACCCAGGGTATCGTGGGTCCTTTCCTCCAGGGTCTCGGGCTTCGTTTGCCCTTCAGCACGACGGCCGTGGTTCTGGTCCAGGTCGTGGTCGCGACGCCCTTCTACGTTCAGGCCGCCTTGGCAGCATTCCGTCGTCTAGATCCCGAGCTTCTCCTCGTGGCTCGCAGTTTGGGTTCGACGCCCTGGGAGAGCTTTCGGCGCGTCGGCTTGCCGCTCGCCCTTCCAGGCCTGATCTCCGGTCTGAGTTTGGCCGCGGCCCGGGCCTTGGGCGAGTTCGGCGCCACTTTGATGTTCGCCGGGAATGCGGCGGGCCGAACCCAGACTCTCCCTCTCCTCATCTATGAAGCACTCGAACGCGACGTCACCGAGGCTGCATCCATGGCGCTCCTCCTTCTGGCCTTGGCCACATTGTTCATCCTGGGGCCAAACATCGTGAGGCGGCTTTGAGCTGGAAGGTCGACGTGGAGGTGGAGCTTGGTCCCCGCCGTTGGCGATGGAAGGCCGAAGGCGGACCGGGACCCGAGGTCGTGGTCGGTCCAAACGGCGTCGGCAAGACCACCTTCCTTCGTGTGCTGGCCGGCTTCATTCGTCCTTCGTTTGGTCGGATCGAGCTGGGGGACCGGGTTCTCTTCGACGCCGAACGGGGAATCGATTTGGCTCCAGACGAGCGTCGCGTCGGCTACGTCCCTCAGGGCTACGCGCTCTTTCCGCATCTGAGCGTGGCCGAAAACGTGGCTTTCGCTCGTCGCGGCCGGGCTTCGGATGCCGAGCTTGAGGCTCTGATGGAACGTCTTGAGATCAGCGAGCTCTCGGCGCGGCGTCCGGCCGGACTATCGGGGGGCGAGCAACAGCGCGTGGCCTTGGCCCGTGCGCTATCGGTCGGTCGGCCAGGTCTCCTCCTGATGGATGAGCCCATGTCGGCCCTCGATGCCTCGGCCCGTCAGCGAACCCGTTGCTTCCTGGTCGATCAGCTTCAGTCTCAGCCGAGCCTCGTCGTCACCCATGACCCCCGGGATGTTCGGGCCCTCGATGCACGGCTGCATCTGATGGGCCCCGAGGGATTCGTGGCTTCCGGCGCGTGGTCCGAGCTCACTCGAAGCTCGGAGGATCCATTCCTGTCCGAGCTCTTCGACGACGGGCTCACGCCCGGAAGAGCTCGATGAGACGCCGGGCTGTTTCCTCCCACCCTAGTCGCCGTCGCACCGGCTCCAGCTCGTCCTCGCTAGGTGGGCCGAGCCTTGCCTCCGCTTCCAGTGCGTCCTGGAGGGCTCGTTCGAATCCGCCCGGATCGCGACCGACGAAGACGAAGTCAGGGAGCTCAGCACAGAGCTCGCGCAGGCGCTCGCCGCCTTGACCGCCCCACAGAGCGAGCCGGCGGCCGACCGCCACGCTCTCTAGAGGACGCATGCCCATCCAGCCCTCCCGCAAGCCAAGGCAGACATCGCAGGCCCGCAGAACCTCGATGGCCTGGTGGTGATTCACGGCGCCCAGCCACTTCACTCGGGGCTTCCCTTTGAGGCGCCGGGCGGCGGGTCCGTCCCCTGCGACCAGCAGGCGGAGGTCCATGCGCTCCAAGAGCGGCAAGATCACGTCTAGGCGAAGCTCAGGGGCGAGGGTCCCGGCGAAGCCGACGTAGCGAAGCTCGGTCGATAGTCCGAGTCGACGCCGGGCCTCCATGCGATCTCCGGGTGTGGCTACGTCGAGCTGGACGCCGTTCTCGACCACGAAGATGCTCTTGGCGCCGAGCTCACGCCGGGCATGTTCGGCGATGCTCGGCTCGACGGCCACCACGCCCCGCGCCGTCGCCACGGTGGCTTTGAGGGCCAAGCGTACCGCTTCGATTCGACGACGACTGCGGCCACGGGCCTGCAGTTCGTCCAAGATGGGGCCGTTCAGCTCGAGCCACAAAGGGACTCGGGCCGTGACCAGGGCGGCGGGGAGGGCAGAACTGCTGGCCGAGAGTCGGACGTACGCAATCTCGGGCACCCGCAGCGTCAGCCTTCTCATGGCTAGGCCCGCCAGTGCGAGCTCCATCCGAAGGCCCGGCGCTTCGCGTCGGGGCGCCAAGTGCTCCAGACCATCGGGCTGACTGGCCCAGTGACCGGGCGCTAGCAAGCAGACCTGATGGCCAGCCTGGGCCCAAGCAGAGGTCAGTCCCATGACGTGACGAGCGCCACCTTGAGAGCCGTCGAGCCGGACCTGGGTCCCCATGAGGATCCGCACAGTCCGTCGGTGGTCCGTCGCCGAGCCCCAGTCAAGTTGACTCAAGTCGAGGCGCGTCGGGCCGATGTTTCGAGATGAGGCGGCTCCGAAATGGGGCACGGCCTCGGAAGTGGAGCCCGCATGAAAGCCGTGATCCTCGCTGGTGGCTTCGGAACTCGCCTTGCAGAAGAGACCGAGGTTCGCCCCAAGCCCATGGTCGAGATTGGGGGGCGCCCCATCCTCTGGCACATCATGAAACACTACGCCTTCTTCGGGGTGAAGGACTTCCACGTGGCCCTTGGTTACAAGGGCCACGTCATCAAGCGCTACTTCCTGGAGCACTACGCTCAGAGCGGGACCATCTCCGTTGACCTACGCTCCGGTCAGACCGAGACGCGCTGCGAGAACCAGGAAGACTGGATGGTCCATCTAATCGACACCGGTCTCGACACCCAAACCGGGGGCCGGATCCTGCGGATGCAGGACCGGGTCGGAGACGGAACTTTCTGCGCCACCTACGGAGATGGTGTGTGCGACGTGGACGTCGGCAAGCTGCTGGCTTTTCATCGCAGTCACGGGCGCATCGCCACCATCACCGCCGTTCGTCCTCCGGCTCGCTTCGGAGGTCTGGCCTTCGATGGCCCTTTGGTATCGGAGTTCACCGAGAAGCCCCAGACGGGCGAGGGTTGGATCAACGGGGGCTTCTTCGTCTTCGAGCCGGGCATCTTCGAGTACCTGGACCATGACGGGGTCAGCCTGGAGGTCGATGCCCTGGAGCGCCTGGCCGCCGATGGGGAGCTGGCCGCCTACCGCCACGAGAATTTCTGGCAGTGCATGGACACCCTCCGAGATAAGCGTCTCCTCGAGGGCATGTGGCAGGACGGGCGGGCGCCTTGGCAGGTTTGGTCATGAGCGTTTGGCGGGACCGCTCGGTCTACGTCACCGGGGCGAGCGGGCTCCTGGGTTCCTGGCTCGTTCGGCACCTGGTCGATGCGGGCGCCGAAGTCCGCTGCCTGATCCGGGACTGGGTGCCTCAGTCCATCCTCCTGTCCGGCGAACTTCGAGACCGCGTCGTCCTTCTTCGAGGGGACGTTCGCGATCAGGCCGCCATTGAAGCCCACTTGGGCGAGTACGAGGTCCAGACGGTCTTTCACCTCGCGGCTCAAACCACCGTGCCCGTCGCCAATCGGAACCCCATCTCGACCTTCTCGTCCAACATCGAAGGGACATGGTCGCTGCTCGAGGCTTGCCGACGTTCTCCCAAGGTCGGGCAGATCGTGACCGCGTCTTCGGACAAAGCCTACGGAACTGCCGAACGACTTCCCTACGACGAGTCCACGCCCTTGGCTGGCGAGTTTCCCTACGACGTCAGCAAGTCGTGCGCTGACCTCGTCGCGCAGAGCTACGCTCGCACCTTCGAAGTGCCGGTCTGTATCACCCGTTGCGGCAACTTTTTCGGGGGCGGAGACCTGAACTGGAATCGGATCGTCCCCGGCACCATCCGAAGCCTGGATCGCGGTGAGCGGCCCGTCGTCCGATCGGATGGCAAGTTCGTGCGGGACTATCTGTATGTCGAGGACGGCGCCCTCGCCTACATGTGTCTGGCGGAGCAGATGATGGCCCGGCCCGAGCTCCGAGGGCGTGCTTTCAACTTCTCGAACGAGACCGAGGTGACGGTCTTGGAGCTGGTGGCTCTCATCCAACGCCTGATGGAGAACGACTTGGTACCCGAGGTTCGGAACGAGGTCTCGGCCGAGATCCGAAAGCAAACTCTGGACGCCTCCCGAGCTCGATCCGAGCTGGGCTGGAAGGGACGCTACGGCCTTGAAGAGGGCATGCGGCGCACCATCGAATGGTATCGGCGCCACTTGAAGGAGGCCGCATGAGGATTCAGACCTGTCGTTCCTGCGGGGCCAAGGACTTCAGCTCGGTCCTGGATCTAGGGAACCAGCCCTTGGCCAACCGACTGCCGGTCCGAGCTCAGGAAGATCAGGCCCGCCACCGACTTCATCTCGTCCAGTGTGGCGTGTGTCGACTGGTGCAGATCGACGAGACGGTGGACCCCGAGTTGCTCTTCTCGGAGTACAACTACTTCTCGAGCTACGCCGACACCATGCTCGAACATGCCAGGGACTTGGTTCTTCGGCTGTGCGCCGAAGAGCGACTTGGACGCGAGGACCTCGTGGTCGAGCTGGCCAGCAACGATGGCTACCTGCTCCGAAACTACGTTGAGCGAGCCATTCCCGTCCTTGGCGTTGAGCCTGCCGCCAACGTGGCCGAGGTGGCTCGGGCCCGAGGCATCGACACCACGGTCGCTTTCTTTGGAAAAGCCGAAGGCCGGCGCATTCGAGACGAGCGAGGGCCGGCCCGCGTGATCCACGCCCACAACGTCTTGGCCCACGTCGCAGATCCGAACGACTTTGTGTCGGGTATTGGCGCGCTCCTCGCTCGCGACGGTCTCGCGATCTTGGAGTTCCCGTACCTGACGGACATGATCGAAGGCGTCGCCTTCGACACGATCTACCACGAGCACCTCGCCTACTTCTCGCTTCATTCGGTGTCTTGGCTCTTCGAGCGCCACGACCTCCAGATCGTCGACGTGGAGCGAGTGGCCATCCACGGGGGCTCACTTCGAATCTTCGTTCGGCATCGTGGTGTCGAGTCCCCGGGTCCCTCGGTGGCCCGGTTGCTGGGGGAAGAAGACCGGGAGGGTCGCGCGCTTGATCGATTTGCCGATGTGGTCAGCGCTTCCATTCACGATCTGGTCGACTTCGTCGATCGGCGTCGGGCGGAAGGGGCTCGCCTGGCCGGCTACGGCGCTGCGGCCAAGGCTGCCGTTCTTCTGAACGCGGCCGGGCTCGATGCATCGGCCTTCGACTTCGTGGCCGATCGCTCTCCTCACAAGCAGGGGCGCTTTATACCGGGAACCGGCATCCCCATCGTAGCTGCTTCGGCTTTGGCAGAACGAAGCCCCGACTATTGTGTTCTCTTCGCTTGGAACTTTGCAGAGGAGATCAGAGAGCAGCAGGCCAGCTTCGAAAGCGCCGGAGGGCGCTTCGTCCTGCCCCTCCCAAGAGTGTCGATTCTCGAACCGCGGGGTGCCGCCGCATGAAGGCGACGGTCCTTGGAGCAGGAGGCTTCGTCGGTCGACACTTGGCTCGTCACCTGGAAGGGCGAGGTTTCGAGGTCACTCGTTGGGTGCGGGGTCAGTCCCTCCCGGCCGAGCTCGGGGTGGCCTTCTATGCGGTCGGCCTGACCAAAGACTTCGGTGAACGGCCTGCAGCGACGGTCGAGGCTCACGCCGGTCTCCTGAGTCGAGTGCTCCATCGCCATGGCTGGGACGATTTCGTCTACCTGTCGAGCACCCGCCTTTACGACGGCTCAGCCCTTGGGCGAGAGGATGAGGCGATCCCGGTGCGCGTCGCTCGTCCTCGCCACCTCTTCGACACTTCGAAGCTTCTGGGCGAAAGCTGCACGCTAGCCGCGGGAGGGCGGGTGGCGCGTCTGGCCAACGTCTACTCGGATCAGCTGGATGCGGATGCCTTCATCCATCATGCAGTGTGCGCGGCGCTGAAGGGGACTGCGGAGCCCATCTGCCAACACCTGGACGCCGCTCGGGACTACGTTCACGTCGAGGACGTATGTCGAGCCCTGCTGGCCCTCGTCGTCGGCGCTGCTCCATCCATCGTCAATCTGGCCTGCGGACGAAACTGGAGCAACGCGGCGTTGTTCGAGCTTCTCGCCCACTATACGGGACACCGGCTGCGGGCCGAGACCGCGCGCGGAGCTCCACCTGCCCCACGCGTCGAGATCGACCGCTTGGAAGCCCTCGGCGTGGTCCTACGTCCGCTCGACACGGCCCTACCGGAGCTTCTCTGCGGTGCGGGCTGGGGCGGTGTTCTCCCGCAGCAAAGAAAGGTCGCCTGATGCTGGTCAACATGAGCGGAGCTCAGCTTCGGGACTACTTGAGCCGTCAGCTCGACCACTTCTTCCCCGACGGTCGATCGGTTTCCGCGGCCGTCGGTGACGCCTTGGACGAGAGCCTGGATCGACTGAGGACCTGCATCAATGCGGTCCGGATGTGGAAGCCCGACTGCTTCCATCACCTTCAGTCCGAGCAGAATGCGATCTTCCTGTACTACCTGTCGAATACCGTCTGGCGCCGGACCGAAGACGTCGAGGTCGCCACCAAAATCTTCTACTTGAATAAGGCGCTGAACGGATTCACATGCTTCTACGACACCGAGTTGCCTTCTGTGATGTTCGTCGGTCACAGCGTCGGCATCGTTCTCGCCCGGGCCGTCTTCGAGGACTACCTTGTCTTGTACCAGGGCTGCACGGTGGGCAAGAACCATGGCCAGGGACCGAGCCTCGGCAAGGGCACGGTCCTCTATCCAGGGAGCAGCATCCTCGGCAGCTGCCGAACCCGACCCCGGACGGTGATCGCTCAGAACCAGTCGTTGATCGACGCTGATACCCCCGGCGACTGCTTCGTGTTTCAAGAAGGTGCTCGGCCGGTCTTCAAGAGCCCGAGTCGGGACGTCATTGCCGACATCTTTCGGGTCGAAGAAGGAGCCACCCTATGAAAGAGCTACTCGAAGAGATCGGGCGCGATCCCGAGACCCGTCAGGCCCTGGTGGACGCGCTGCGCGCCCACGAAGCGCGCAACCGTTCGCCTGGACGACGTTTGAGGGACGAACTGACCGGACCCATCGTGGACGCTCTCCATGTCCCCGGAGAAGCGGTCCCCCTCGAGCTCGAGGATGGCACCCGACTCGAACTCCCCTACCGCTCGAAGATTGCCCGGGACATCGTGCTCCGGGATCGACCTTACCCCGACCACGCTTTCGAGCCGCAGACGACCAAGCTGCTTCTTCGATGGGCCGAGCGGGCGCGCACGGTGGTGATCGGAGGGGCCTACGCCGGGGACCATGCTTGCGTCATGGCTCGGCGCATGTCGCCGGGGAGCCAGGTCGTGGCCTTCGAGCCCAACCCTGAGCAGCGACGCTTCTTGGAGCGGAATCTGGCCGCCAACGAGCTGGAAAACGTTCGTCCCGTCCCCTACGCGCTTTGGGACGAAGATGGCCTCCGCTTGAAGCTGTCCGGCGTGGACGCCTGCGCATGGGTCGAACCGACCGACGCTGGCGACGGCATCCCCGCCATGACCTTCGACCGCTATGCCCGTGAGCAGGGCATTGAGCGGGTCGACGTCATGATTCTGGACATCGAAGGAAGTGAGCTTCGCGCCCTCCGCGGGGCGCGGAGCTTCCTGTCTCGGGACGACGGGCCGGACGTCATCTTCGAAGTCAACAGAGCCTACTGCGACTGGAGTCAGGGCCTTCGGAAGACCGACATCGTCCGCTTCATGGAGGGACAGGGCTACTCGGTGTGGGCGCTGCGAGACTTCCAGAGCAATATTTCCATGACCGACTGCAACATCGAGCTGGTCGAGCTCGAAGGCTGCTTCCTGGAGGGGCCGCCCCACGGCTTCAACATGGTGGCGACGAAGCGGCCCGAGCAATTCGGCGATGAAGTCAAGATCATGCGGGAGGTCAGCCCCAAACTCCTCCTGCATCGAGATCCATCTCTGCACGCGCCCACGGAGTGGCGCTCCGAATGAGCCTAGGCGTCGAGCGGGGTCCCACGCCGCTGGACGGCATGGAGCATCTGCGCGCGCAGCTCGCCCGAGACGAGCGGGGGGCCTTCACTCGCCTGTTCGACGCCGGGCTCCTCGGCTTTACACCCGAGCAGATCAGTCGGTCTGACAACCGCCAGGCCGGAACCCTGCGCGGACTGCACTTTCAGGCCGCGCCCCACGAAGAGACGAAGGTCGTGCAGGTGATCTCGGGTCGCCTTTGGGACGTCGCCGTCGACCTCCGACCGGGATCAACGCACGGGCAGTGGCACGGCCTCGAGTTAGGACCGGGGGAGGGCGTCCGATTGGCGCCTGGGCTCGCCCATGGCTTCCTGACGCTGGAGGACGAAACGAGTCTCCTCTACTTCATGGACGAAGCATTCGCGCCTCGTTCCGCCCGCGGCTATCGCTGGGACAGTCTCGGCATCGAGTGGCCCTGCACGCCCACCCAAGTGTCGGCTAGAGACCTCGAGCTGCCTCCCTTCGCTTGACCATCGCCCAATTCGTTCCCCGAGAGCCTGACTTGGCAGGGGGTGGGCCTTCGAGGCAGCCTTCCCTACATGAGGTATGCAGTCTGGCTTTCAGCCTTCGGGATCGCTTGTTCAGGTGAGGCACCCAACTTGGAGCTCGAAGAAGCCCAGTCTTTTGTGAGCCAGACCTGTCAGCCCACGGAGGAGATTCAGGACGTTCACTTTGGGAGCTTTGCCGGCCTTTCCTTGGAGGCTCTTCTGGCCCAGGACTTTCCTCTCGAGCTTGCGGCTCCCATCAGCGCGATCGAGATCTTGACCGAGCGCGGCTTTCAGATGCTCCCGCCCTGCTGTGAGGGTCCAGCTTGTCTTCAGACCATGGTGGGCATGATCGACGAGGGCTCGCCGAGGCGGAGCATGCTCGTGGGCGTGAACGCTCGCGTCCCGCCTACGCCTCCTCCGGCCATCGACGTCGTCGTGGTCTTGGACGTGTCCGCCTCCCTTCGGACCCCAGAGGTCGAGAATGCGATTCGGCTTGGTCTCGGCGGGCTGGCCGACGAGTTGAGACCAGAAGACCGACTGGCCCTGGTTACCTTTCGCGGCAATATCGAACTCGCCGTCCCGCTCGACTTCGTTGCTGACGTCGGGCGCCAGTTCAAGCGGGAAGTGGGCAAGGTCCGATTCGGCGGGTCCACGGATCTGCTCAACGGTCTCGTCGTTGGCTTTCAGCACGCGCGTGAACACTTCGATCCAAGCCGGCCGAGCACGGTCTTGTTGGTGACCGACGGCAACCCGTCCTTCGGAAATTCGAGCGCGGCGGACATCACGCGAGCCCTCTCCTTTGGACTCAGCGACGGCATTCTTCTCTCGACCTTTGTGGTTGGCGAGCAAGCGACTGACGCCGTCCTCCGAGACGTCGTCGAGTCTTCAGGTGGCGACCTCGAAGTCGTGGACCCGGCCCTGCTTCCCGAAGTTTTGGAGCGAGCGGCGGGCCTCGGGCTTCGGCCTTTGGTTCAAAATCTGGAGCTTCAGGTTGAGCTGGCCGGCGTGGAGCGCGTCCTCGCGATCGGGGCCAAAGAAGCGGTCGCCTCGGCCAACAGCTTCACCCTCGCCCGGGACGTCGTGGTGCGCACGCCGACAGGCCGCACTCGGAGCCCAGGCTTCGGAGGAGCGGGCGGGCCCTTCGTGTGGATCGAGTACGAAGCCGACGCGGCGTTCGAGCCTCGGGCCTTGGTGCGCCTTCGCTACCAAGACCTAGATGGTCGGACCTGGAGCTTCGAAGAGGAGCGAGCACTGGTTCTCGAGCGTCCTGGTGAGCCTTCGGCCTTCGACCCGCCGGAGATGGCGCAGAACGTCCTGCGACGTGACTTTGCCGAAGCGGTGAGCGATGCGCTTGCCAGTCGGAATTCGGACCAGGCTGCAGCCGTGCTCTTGGACTTGGAGGCACGATTCGAAGACTTCTTGGCCCCTCGACCTCCGACGGCCATAGCGGAACAAGACTTGGCGGCCTTGCGAGGGCTGCTGGCCCGAAGCTCCTCCAATGTGTCGATCGAGACGGAATTCGACGCCTGGCCAGGCACCTGAGGAAAGGAAGGACGGCGGCCCCGCCCGCTGGGAGCGGAGCCGCATGAGGCCGAGCCTCAGGGGAGGTTAGGAACGAGGACCGCGTCGATGACGTGGACCACGCCGCTAGTGGTGCGGATGTCGGCCGAGCTCACGCGAGCCACGTTGCCGTTGGAGTCGCGGAAGCCCGCGCCCTGAGCGTCGACGACAACGGTCAATGTCTCACCGGAAGCGGTGGGCACGATGGCGCCGTCCACCAGACCCGTCGACAGCACCTGACCAGGGATGACGTGGTACTGAAGCACGAAGTCCAGGTCCGACTGACCCAAGCCGGCCACGACGCCGGCCGCGTCGTCGAAGGCCTGATTGGTCGGAGCGAGCACCGTAATGGGCGCGTCCCCGTTGGTCAGCGTCTGGGGATCCAGGGCGGCCGGGATCGCGGCCGAGGCCTGGGTTGTGACGACGTCGACCAGGGTGCTCAGGATCGGCGTCGCGTTGGCGGCCTGCAGCGTGGTCGGGGGCACGATGACGGCGTCCAGCACGTGGATGATCCCGTTCTGGGCCGGCACGTCGGCCGCGCCGATGGCGGCACCGCCGGCTGTCGGTACCGGGCCGCTGGTGTCGAATTCGTAGTTGATGTTGGCCAAGGTGTCGAAGTCACCTGCCGCGGTCAGCGCCGCCGCGTCCTCAATCGAGCCCACCACGTGGGAGAGCAGGATGTTGGCCACGACGTCGGCGTCGACGTTGGCGAGGTTGATCCCCAAGTCAGTGAAGGCTTGGTTGGTGGGCGCAAAGACCGTCAGCTCGGCGCCAGGGTCGGCGACGGCCGGCGCGAGGCCGGTCGCGGCGAGGGCACCGTTGAGGGTCGAGAGCTCAGGCCGAAGCGAAGCGCGGGTGGCGATGGTGAACTCGGGAAGGAGCACACCATCGATGACGTGCACGACGCCGTCGAGGGCGCGAACGTCGTTCACGGCTGTCACGGTGACCAGGTTGCCCTGACCGTCTTCGAGCTGAATGCCGCCGTTGCCGTCGAGGCGCACGGTGACCGTGGCCCCCTGAAGGGCGGTGGGGAGAACCTGTCCGTCGGTGAGGTCGCCGCCCAGCGCGAAGGCGGGGACGACGTGATAGGCCAAGACGGCGTCGAGCTCTTCCTGACTAAGCGTGGTGGCGAGGGCCGTGATCTGACCGAAGGCATCGTCGGTGGGGGCAAAGACGGTGATGGGTGCAGCACCGTTGAGAACATCGGGGGCTAGGGCGTCCCGGATGGCCTGGGAAGCGCCGTTGACCACCAGATCAGCGAGCGTGCTCAGAGTCGGAACCGAGCCGGCGACGGCGAGAATGCTCGGCGGCACGATGACTTCGGCCATTACGTGCACGATCCCGTTGCTGGCCCGCAGGTCGGGCATGGCGATGGCGGCGCCGCCCACGGTGGGCGGAACGGCGGCGCCGTCGAAGGGCAGGGTGAGGTTGGCGAGGCTTGCGAATTCGCCAGAGGCGGTCAGGGTGGCGGCGTCCTGTGCTCCGGCGCCGAGGTGGGCCAGGAGGATGTTGGTCAGAACATCATCGTCCAGGCCCATGAGGTCGACCTGGAGGTTGGTGAACGCGGTGTCGGTGGGCGCAAAGACCGTGAGGTCGGCATCGTCGTCGGCGAGTGCGCCGACGAGTCCGGTGCGGGTGGCGGCCGAGACCAAGGTCGAGAAGTCGGGGCTGCCGGTGGCGAGATCTGCCAGGCTTGGGGCCTCCCCCGAAGCGTCAAAGCCCTCGTAGAACAGAACACCGTCGATGACGTGAACGACGCCGTTCGTGGCAAAGACGTCGGCGAGCGCGACCCGTCGGACGTTGTCTTGGGCATCGGTCACCGAGACGGTGGTGCCGGAGGGGGCGGTCGTGAAAGTCTGGACCTCGCCGTCCATGGGCTGGAACGCCGAGGATCGTTCTGCCTCCATGCCGACCAGCTCAGCCGCTTCGAGCCCGTCGCCGGGGATGACGTGGTAGAGCAGAAGGTCACGCAGTTCCTCGGGGTCGGCGGCCAGGCGGTCCAGGACTCCTTGGGGCAGGGCCGCGAAGGCCGCATTGGTGGGGGCAAAGACCGTGAAGGTCTCCATCTCGTCCTCCAAAGTGCTCACGAGATTCGCGTCGACCACGAGCTGGGCGAGGGTGCTCAGGTCCTGGGTGGCTTGGGCCAGCTCCACGATGTTGGAGGTGGGACCGCCGTTGCCGTTGCCGCTGCCGTTGCCGTTCCCGCTCCCGTTGCCGGAGCTGTTGCCGCTGCCATTGCCGCCGGTAGAGGTGCCGTTGTTCTCGTCCTCGCCACACGCGACCGCGAGAGGCAGGAAAAGAAGAGGAAGAAGCTTTTTGATGTACATGCAGACTCCTTCGGAGCCCTTGCTGGCCCCGAGCTAAGGGGAATAGCAATTCCCCGGTCCAATTGATGGCCGGAGCCACGTGAGCCCAGCCGCTGGTCTGCCCTTCGCCGAAGTGGTCGATTTGGATGCATCAAAGATCGATTTTTTTCCAACGCTAGTGATTTCAGGGACTTATAACGAAGTCTGCCAACGCCGTTCTGGCGGTTAGGGCGGTTTCCATTGGAGTGAGGGGCCATTCAGTCGACAGTCCGGCGGTGGAAAAGGGCCCCATCGAAACCCACTGGTTCTCGCGCTCCTCTCGCCTCGTGAACATGGCGGCCAAGGTCGCGACCAAGGAGGTTCGGCAGCGGATTTCGGGGCGTTTCCAGGCTTCGATGGAGCGACTTCAGGCCAGCGAAGTCATGACGCGGGTCGAGCAGGCCAAGCTGATCGCGGAGACCCTCGGCCAGCTGAAGGGCGCGGTTATGAAGGCGGGCCAGCTCCTTTCTTTGGACGCCAGCGACTTCCTTCCACCAGAGGCAGTCGAAGTCCTATCCAAGCTTCAATCCCAGGCCGATCCGATTCCCTTCGAAGACCTGAAGATGGTACTCCGCGAAGACTTGGGCCAGACCTGGCGAGATCGCTTTCAACTGTTCGACGAATCGCCCGCCGCCTCGGCCTCTATTGGCCAGGTGCACAAGGGTGTGGTCGAGGGCGTCCCGGTCGCGGTCAAGGTTCAGTATCCAGGCGTCGCCGAGTCGGTGGACAGCGACATCGACGCCCTACGCCGGCTGGCAGGGGCCTGGCTGTCGGTCTCCGGACGCCGAATCGACATGGCGGAGACCTTCGAGGAGCTTCGGTCCATCCTCCACCAGGAGACCGACTACTGGACCGAGCGGCAGGCGCTGGAGCGCTATCGGCGCCTGGTCGGCGACGATGGCCGCTACGTCGTTCCGCGAAGCTTGGAAGAGGCCAGCGGCCGCCGAGTGCTGACCATGGAGTGGATCGATGGCGAGCCGCTGGTCGACTGGATCAAGCGCGACCCAAGCTGGGAAGAGCGTGAGCGTGTGGCTCGGGCTCTGCTCGACCTCTACTGCAAGGAGTTCTTCGAGTGGGGCTTCGTTCAGACGGATCCCAACCCCGGTAACTTCGCCATCACCGAGGACGGTCGGATCGTCCTCTTGGACATGGGCGCAGCCCTGGAATACTCCGACGAGTTCCGAGAGAGCTACGTGGGCCTTCTGCGCGTGATCCGTCGAGGCGAGACCGAGGAGATCGTCCAGGCTGGTATCGACTTCGGGCTCATCGATCCTCGAGAGGGCCCGGATGTCAGGGCTTCCTTCGCCCAGCTCCTGACCGAAGCGGCCAAGCCCTTCGATCCCGAGCTTCAGCCCTTCCAGTTCAACGACGAAGACTTCGCGGCCGGAGCTCGCGCCGTCGGGACCAAGTTCGCCACTAGCCTGCGCTACTCGCCCCCACCACGAAAACTCCTCTTCCTGCATCGAAAGCTGGGCGGGCTGTTCAACTTTCTTCGTCGGCTCGACGTCCCCATCGATCTGCGGCCCTACTGGCAGCAGATGGTCGGTACCGAGCTCGAAGCCCAACAAGCGGTCTGAAGGCGGCTCGCCTGAGAGAGCTCGTCCCGAGGACGCGCTGCCCGAAAGAGCCAACGTAATGCCAGAGTGTCGAAGCGCTCGACAGTTGCTCCGCGAGCCGACCATGCTTCGCTTCTATGGCTCCCGCGGCGTCGTGGCTCTTCCTGCTCACTGCGCTCTTTCCGCCCGAAGAGGGCGGCCTGAACTTGGGGCGTCTTCGAAAGGTGTACGGAGCGGTTCGGACAGCCGAACAGCCCCTTCGTGAGGCTCGAGTGGCCCAGCTCGTCCGCGTTCTGGAGCTGCTGGAGACGAGCGACTCCAAGCCTGCAGTTCGCGCTGCGGAGGAGCTTCGCGCGCTTGAAGTTGAGGAAGGCCAAGCTGACGATCTCGGGCTCAGCCTGGCCGCCCGGGCAGAGATCCGACTGACGACAGGACGAACCAGTTTTGAGGTCCGCCTGCAGGAAGGCGGCGACGAATTCGTCACCGAGTGGCGCTATGAGACGCCTCAGGGCTGGCGGCTCGAGTACACGGTCCAGTCCAAAGAGGGCGGCATCATCGAAAGCCTGACCGGGACCGATGCTCTGAGCAAGGACCGCTTCCGCCACTTCCAGATGCGGCTGGGTTCGTCCGAAGCGCTGGAGGCGCTGAAGACGCTCTTGGCGCCGCTTCTGACGGAACTCGAACACGAGCTAAAGCCCCTGATCGATCTTCCCGTCGCCTTTGCCGAAGAGCTCGACGCGAGTTTGGCCCATCTACCCGAGGACCTGGCAGCCAAGCGACAAGAGACCAGGGCCGCTCTGGTCGAGGTCGCCCAGCCGGCGTCTTCGATTCGGTTTTCGCCGGGCTTCTTCGCAACCTCGGGCCCTCGCGAATCGAGGTACGCCCATCTGGACCATCTGCGTTGCTGGCTCGGCGAGCCCGACGGGCATCCCTATTGCCAGCTGGTCTTCAAAGACGTCGTCTTCAGCATTCAGGACTACGGCGGCTTCTATCGCAAGCTGTGCTGGGAAGACGGGACCTGCCTCTTCGACAGCGTCACGGCCGACGAGGGACGCCGGGTCCGGCTACGACGACCTACCTCTGACGGGAGGAACGAGTCGGAAGACCTGCTCGTCGAGCGCCCCGACCAGTAGGGTGTTTGCGCCCAACGCGCTCAGCGGGGAGGGCAGTCGTCGGCGTCATAGCGGACGAGGATCTCACTTCCCGGCGGCGGCTCTACGAGGTTAGCGAAGCTGATCGAGTTGGTCGAAAAGTCGTAGCTCCACTGGAGCACCTGACCAGGGACGGGCGCCCGAGGAACGAAGGTCTCGTCCACGAAGACCTCGATGCTCTCTTCGACCGGCTGGTTGGTGAGGAACCTCCGAGAGCGGCAAAATCCAAGAGAAGTCAGGAAGAGCTCCTCCAGAGTCCGCGACCACTCGTGGGCGCAGATGTCCGCTTCCTGACCGCCAGCAAGTCGAGCGAGCTCGCTGACTCGGGGGCTGGGAAGAGCGCGAAGGGAGCCGTTCACGCAGCCATCCAAGCCGCCCGAAACAGCGTTGAAGCTGAAGAGCTGGCTGTTTCGGATACCCTTTATCCCAAGAAGCCGGTGCAGAGCTTCATCGACCGTGAGAAGCGACTGATACCTCGGCCATCCTCCGTGCCTTCGTCAGAGAGAGCCTGGGTCGCGCCATCCGAGCAGCCCTCGAAGAGGAGCCCCCAAAGCAGAACAGCCCAACGAATCCCCATGCCCTGAGTCACGCCATCTCCACAAAACCGTCACGAAATCTGCCGTCCCCCGCTCATGTAGGCGAAGAAGGCGATCAGCGGCGAATCGCGTGCGTCCGATGGCCAGGACCATCAAGAGCGGTGAGCCCTGGTGTACCGACCACACAGCTCGGATTGTTTCCCGCCGGCGCACTCGACCGCCCTCGTGGTCCAGGGCCGCGTCTCTCGGTCCTGGGGCCTATCTAGCTCAGAGGCTTGTCCACCAGGACGGCCGATGACTCGACGGGAAACCGATCGAACCCCATGACCAGCACTCGCTCCCCTGCCGAGCGGGACACCGGACTAAGAGCAGGCGTCGGTGCACGCTTCAAAGCGTTCTTGGCAGTCGACGGAGCAGTCGCTGCATTGGGAGAAGGATCCCGAGGCAGGGACGCATGCAGACTCGCAGTCGAGTGCGGTCGTTTGGCAGATGTGGATGCAGCTGGCATCCGCGGGAGCAGGGTCATCGGAGTCGTTCCCGCAAGCTCCGAACAGGATTTCTTCACAGGCTTCGTTGCGGAGGCACTCCACGTCGAGCTCTGGATCGCCGATCTCGCAGACGGTCTGACGGAGCGCGAGCTGCTCGGATTCGCTGCTGCTGAACTGGCTGCAGATGGACCCGCTCACGGCCCCTATCTGGAGCCCGCAGCGGTCGAGGAGATCCTGGATCACGTCTTCGCTGCAGGGACTGTCGCTGCAGGCGACGCTGAAAGAAAACAGGGACAGCAAAGCGAGGTAGAGCGTGGTTCGAATCATAGCCCGGTCGTGCCATGGGACGGAGCGCCCAAACCACCTCCACACCAAGCGTCATCGCGCGCACAGCGCGGCTGAGCGTCAGCGACGGCGACGGAGGCCGAAGCCTCCCAGGAGCAGGAGCCACGGCCACAGCGAAACGAGGGAGCCCCCGACGCCCACGGCGCTACATTCACAGGAGTCGTCGTCGAAGGTGAGGCCGTCGGTTCGCATGCCTACGTCGCCCGAGCGCGTGCCCATGTCGCTACCTGGACTGAGGTCGCGCATGGAGCCTCCGTCCGAGCCGCCGTCGTCGGGACCTCCGTCACTCGAAACACCGGCATCAAACGTGGGTCCAACGTCTGGCGACTCACCGCCGTCGGGTACCGAGGCCATGTCGGGCCCCACGCCGGCATCACCGGGCACGCCCATGTCCATCCCGCAACCCATGATGGGCTGGTTGTTGCATGTCGTGCCCGCGCACATGTCCAGGGTGCAGGGGTCGAAGTCGTCGCAGTCGGCGTCCAGCGTACAACAGCCAGCCGCCGGCTGAACGTCGCAAGTCCCGGCCATGGTGCAGGTCTCCACCGTGCAGGCATCTCCGTCGTCACAGTCGGCGTCGACGGCGCAGCAGCCCATGATGTCCTGGGCCACGCAGCGGAGGATGCCCGGATCACAGGCATCCATGGTGCAGGCATTCCCATCGTCGCAGTCGGCGTCGACGGCGCAGCAGCCCGCGATGGCGCCGTTGCTGCAGCTGCCGCCGGGGCCGCTGCACACGTCGGTCGTACAGGCATCGCCGTCGTCGCAGTCACCGTCGCTCAGGCAGCAGTTCGGGTCGGCGACGCTGTTGCAAGTCCCACCCGGTCCGCAGCTATCGGTCGTGCAGGCGTTCCCGTCGTCGCAGTCGGCGTCGGCCACGCAGCAGTTGGGAATGGCGTCGAAGTCGCAAGTCAGGTTCGCGACGTCGCATGTGTCGGTCGTGCAGGCCGAGGCGTCACCGCAGTCGGCGTCGAGCTCGCAGCAGTTGCTGATGGGGTTGTTCAGGCAGCTGCCTCCCGGGCCCGGGCTGCAGACGTCAGCCGTGCAGGGGTCCATGTCGTCGCAGTCGGCGTCGGTAGCACAGCAGTTGGCGCGGGGCGTGGAGGTGCAGGTACCGCCGGGGCCCGAGCATATGTCGTCGGTGCAGGCGTTCCCGTCGTCGCAGTCGGCGTCGACGTTGCAGCAGCCGCCCACCGGCGTCGAACTGCAGCCGCCTGGCTCTACGCAGGACTCGGCCGTACAGAGGTCGCCGTCGTCGCAGACCAAGGGTGTGCCCGGCGTACACACGCCGGCCTGACAGGCTTCGGTTCCGTTGCAGGTGATCCCATCGGGGCAGGCGAGACCGTCCGGCGCTTGCCCGTCTGCGGGGCAAAGTCCCGAGAGTCCATCGCAAGCCTCGGCGGGATCGCAGTCGCCGGTCCCGGCCCGACACTCAACGCCGGCGCCGACGAGGATGTCGGTGGGGCAGGCGGGGTCGACGCCGTCGCAGGCCTCGTCCACGTCGCAAAGACCGACCGCGGGTCGGCAAACCGTCCCCAAGGATTCGAGGTCGTCGATGGGGCAGGCCGCCGTCACGCCATCGCAGCTCTCGGCCGGGTCACAGCCCCCCGCGCTGGCTCGACACTCAACGTCCGCCGCCTCCAGCGAATCGGCCGGACAGCTGGCCGAGCTGCCGCTACACCGCTCCTCGGGGTCACAGTCGCCGGCGCTCGGGCGACACACCGCGCCCGCGGGCTCGAAGGCGTCGGCGGGGCAATTCGGGCTCTGTCCTGTGCAGGCCTCCAGCACGTCGCAGTCTCCCGACTCAACCCGGCAGAACGTGCCCGCAGCCGAGAAAGTGTCGTTGGGGCAGAGCGCGTTGACGCCGTCACAAGTCTCGGTCTGGTCGCAGGGCCCAATGGAGGAACGACAAACGGTCCCTGCCGAGGCCAGCGCGCATGCCGAGCTACAGCAGTCGCCATCGTCGGTGTTCCCGTCGTCACAGGACTCACCGGCTTCGAGAACGCCATTTCCACACACTTGGGCCGAGGCCGCGGCGGGGCCCAAGAGGCACAAGAAGATCGCAAGGAGCTGCTTCACGGCTACGCTCCCATTCGGCCAGGAAGGCCGCGGCGCGCGGCCGATGTCTCACTCCGAGACGCGAAGAGCCGAGAAATCGTGACCGGTGGGCTGCTGAAAGACCCTGAGGTCGAAGGCGGGCAGGGCGGCCAAGACGTGATCGAAGATGTCGGCCTGGATGGCTTCGTAATTGGCCCAGACCTGGTCCTTGGAGAATACGTAGATCTGAAGGGGCAGACCCTCGCTCGTCGGGGCCAGCTGGCGGACCAAGAATGTCATGTCCTTGTGAATCATCGGGTGGGCGCGAAGATAGGCCACCAGATAGGCTCGCAGGGTGCCGATGTTCGTGAGTCGTCGGCCGTTGATGGGGCTCTTGGGGTCGACCGCATTGGCTTCGTTCCAGGTCCGGATCTCCTCCAGCCTCGCCGGCAGGTAGTCCCGGAGAAGGGCGACCTTGGAGAGTGACTCTACGTCTACAGGCTCCAAGAAGCGGATGGACCGCATGTCCAGGTTCACGGCGCGGGCGATGCGGCGACCACCCGACTCACTCATGCCTCGCCAGTTGCGGAAGGATTCCTGCATCAATTTGGCGGTGGGGATGGTGCTGATCGTCTTGTCCCAATTCTGGACCTTGACCGTATAGAGAGCGATGTCCACGACGTCGCCGTCGGCCCCGTACTGGGGCATAGAGATCCAGTCTCCGACGCGGACGATGTCGTTGGTCGTGAGTTGAACGCTGGCGACGAAGGACAGAATGGTGTCGCGGAAAACGAGGAGCAGGACCGCCGTCGCCGCACCCAGGCCGCTGAGGATGCCCCACGGGGACTGATCGAGCACCGTCGAGATGAGGACGATGATCCCGATGGCGCTGATGACGATCTGCACGACCTGGATGTAGCCCTTGATGGGGAAGCTCTTGGCCCGCTCCGTGCGCTGGTAGATCTCACTGACTGCACTCAGAGTCCGGCTCAGGACCAGGACCACGAGCAGGATGATGTAGATGACGACGAAGCGCTGCAGGACCTCTTGGAGCTCGGGGTCCTCCAGCCGGTAGGCCGAATAGAATAAGACCAGGGCGGGCGCGATCCAGGCGAGGCGTCGAAAGACGCCCTTGTCCAAGAGGACGTCGTCCCAGTCGGTGGGCGTCTTTCGGACCAGGCGCTCGACCACCCGAATGATGACTTGCCGAGTGACGACGTAGGCGACGATGCAGCCGAGCAAGATGCCCAAGAGCTCCCCGCCCAGCCGGAGCTCCCGCCCGTAGGTCTCCAGCAGCTCGCTCATCGCGGCGGCGCCTCAGCGTAGGGCCAAATCCGCAGATCGTCGTAGTGAAGGTGGCTCTGCCAGTTCGAAAAGGCGAAGCGATCGTGACCCGGCCCCGAGAGGGGTTCGGGGTCGTCGAACTCCAGGTAAAGCGCTCCATCCACGTACCAGTCGATATCGCCCCCCTTCTTTTCGATGCGCCAAAGCTGCTTGCTCTTCCCCTTGACGCCGGTGGGCTTCTTGCACTTTCGATCGCGACCGTGTTCGTCCAGACGGGCAATGCAGGAACGCTCGTTGTCCCAGCCCCCCATGATGAAGACGTAGCCTGTCGAGTGTCGCAGGCCGTCCGCCATGAGCTCGACCTTGGCATCGACGCCGTGACCGGTTCGGACTTCGACCTGCACCACCACGTCGGCCGGCAGGGCGGCCTTCAGGAAGAGGGGGGCATTGTTGCCGCCGTAGCTCTCGATCCGTCCGTCCTGGATGTGCCAGACCCCGCCCGACGGAAACCAGTCAGGGCCGAGTTCGGACCGCTCGAAGTCGTCGCTGAAGGGGACCTCGGTCGTGGCTTCGTCGTGGGTGTGACAGGCAGGAAGGGCCAGGGCGATAAGGGGCAGCAGGAGCCGCATGGCTCCGTTTGTTCCCGCGGAAGCCCGTCAAAGCAAGCTTCCTTCGCCACTCTCGGTCAAGGACGCGCGACGGGGCCGCAGTCTCTCGCCTGCTGCGTCGTGTTGAAGACGTAGCTGACCTCGACCTGGGCTCCGGGCGAAGGCAGCTCGTCGCCGTCGAAGAAGACCGCGTTTCCGCCTTCGTCGTAGATCCAGCCCGCGCCTCGGTCGTTCGAGACCACTTCGCCGTCTACGCGGACGCAGACCGGGGCCCGGACCTCGCAGGCGTCCTCTTCGACCCCCGCTTCACAGCAAGGGACCGACTCGTTGCAGTTTGGGAAAAGGCTGAGGTCGAAGCGCCGAGACAGTCCGGCCGCGTCGAAGCCCAGTTGGTCGAGGACGGGGCCGTAGTCGTCGGCGCAAATGGACTCGAAGATGCCGTTCTGGCGCAGGACCTCAACGAAGGCCGCGGGATCCTCCTGACAGCTGCCGTCCACGCAGGGGAGCCCACCGCAGTTGGCCGGGCTGGTACAGCTGGCGGCCCCGCAGATGCCCGGCAGGCCGGGGACGGGGTCCAAGCAGACGTCCTCGCCGCAGTTCAGACGAACGCCGTCGCAGGCTCGGATGTTGCTGCCAACGCCTCGGGTGTAGAGGGCCAGCTCGATGTACCGACGGCCGGCTTCGCCGGCCGAGCGATCTTCCTGGCCTTCCTCGAGGCCGCAGCCCGGTTGGAACATCTCGTCCGGTCCATCCAGGTCCGGATTGCCCACGATCGCGCTGGCCGAAATCAGGCCGTCATTGCCGCCGCCCTTCAGCGCTTCGAAGCGTCGATAGTGCTGAGGCACGGGACCGAAGCTGTTGTCCTCCTCGTCCGAGACGAAGATCAGGAAGAGGGGGGCCTGGTCCCGAAGAAAGCCGTCGTTCTCGATGGGGGCCGGCAGATCGAAGCTCACGCTGCCGCCCTGGACCTCAAAGCCGATGCCCAGCGCCTGGGAGGCCGTTGCGAGGCCTTCCTCGAAGGCAGCGCCCCCGCCGGCCGTGGGCAGCTCGACCATTTCTCGAAAGGCGCCCACCGGATTCGCGGTCTGCGGGTTCACGAAGCGCACCGGCAGCGTGACGTCGCACTGGCTGTTGGCCGGGTCGCTGTCGGGGTCGCTAGGGTCGGGGGTGCATGCGTTGGGGCCCGGCCGACAGTAGCGGCTTCGATCGTTGACCGGGGCCACGCCCGCCCCCGGCGCACAGATACCCACTGTGGCCAGTCGCCCCTCATCCCGTCGGTCGGTCGAGATCACGCCCACGTGATAGTCGGGGGTGTTGCAAGGCTGGCCAGACTGGACGCAGGTCTCGGTGTCGAAGTCACATAGGTCGCCTTCGACGCCGGTTCCTACGCAGGAGGTCAGCTGCTGGATGAAACGGTCGAAGTTGGCGGCCAAGAGGGCCTGCTCCTGGACCATGGACTGGGAGTTGTCCACCACCCAGAGGATGTCGACTTCGGCGGCCTGGACCTGCTCGAACTGGTCAATCTGGGCCGTGGGCCCACTGACTCCGACGAAGCTATCGTCCTCGCAGCCCAGCAGGGCGAGGAGGCCAATTGCCATGGGCAGGACGCGACGCACGCCCTTTCATACCGCGCTGGAACCCGCTTCGCTCGGATAAAGGCCGGCTGGCCGGGACGGACCGCGGATTCGTTGACTGGCCGGGTCGATCCACCCATAGAGTCCGCCCTCATGACCGAGTCCCACCCCCCGCCCGAGCGCGTCCGCTTCGCGGACATGCCCCTCTCGAAGGAGGCCCAAGCCGGCGTCCAGGCCCTCGGGTACGAGTTCGCCACCCCCGTCCAGGCCGAGGTCTACGAGCGAGCCATGTCCGGGCGGGATCTCATGGTGCAGTCCAAGACCGGCACAGGAAAAACCACCGCCTTCGGCCTTCCGGTCATCGAGCGGGTCCGGATGGACGGCGGCACCGACCCCCAAGCCCTCGTTTTGTGCCCGACCAGAGAGCTCGCGGTCCAGGTCTCGGAAGAGCTGGCCGAGCTCGGCGACCCCAAAGGCGTACGCGTGCTGCCCATCTACGGCGGAGCGGCGATGGGGCCTCAGCTTCAAAGCCTGAAGGCGGGCTGCGATGTCATCGTCGGTACGCCCGGTCGGATCCTCGACCACATCCGCCGTCGGACCCTGCGCCTGGTGCACGCCCACACCGCAGTCCTCGACGAGGCGGACGAGATGCTCTCGATGGGCTTCTGGGAAGACGTCACCGCCATCCTGGACCAGATCCCGACGGAGCGGCAGACGCTCCTCTTCTCGGCCACCCTGCCCGATCAAATTCGAAAGACCGCCAAGAGCGCCATGCGGGATCCGGAGCTGATCGACATCTCGAGAGACGAGCTCACGGTCGAGGGGATCCTGAACATCGCCTACGAAGCCGACGACCGTCTCCCCAAGCCTCGAAACCTTCTCTACGTCCTTGAGATCGAGAAGCCGGAGAGCGCGGTCATCTTCTGCAACACCCGGGACGACACCTCCATCGTCGCCGCCTTCCTTCGTCGCCAGGGCCTTCACGCTTTGGCACTCTCGGGTGAGCTAGGCCAGCGCGATCGGGAGCGCGTCATGCGTCGGATGAAGACGGGTGAACTTCAGTACCTCGTCGCTACCGACATCGCGGCTCGCGGCATCGACATCTCGGATCTCAGCCACGTCGTGAACTACTCCCTGCCCGACTTCACCGAAGTCTATCTTCACCGGGTGGGACGAACCGGTCGCGCCGGCAAGAGTGGCACCGCCATCTCTTTGGTCAGTGGCCGGGACCAGGTGACCAAGACCGCCCTCACCCGGGACTTCGGCGTCGACTTTGAGGATCGTGAGCTGCCCGAGTTCAGCGAGATCGTGAAGCGGCAGGCCAATCGCGTGGCCCTAGAGCTTCAGAAGGCGGCCCGGGACACCGAGGTGACCTCATTCCTTCGACTCTCGCAGCTGATGTTGGAGACCGAGCCTGCGGTCGAGGCTCTGGCCTTTTTGCTCAAGCAGCACTTCTCTCTTCTGGAAGACGCCCGGGCGCGAGAGCCCCTGGAGCTGGGCGGAGAGAGCGAGGCCGAGGCCGCTCGTTTCGCCGACGACGACCGTGAACAGCGCCGCGGCCGCCGAAAGGGAGACAAGCGCGACAAGAAGAGCGACCGGGACCGCAAAGAGCGGAAGGAGCGCAAATCCCGCCGACGAGACGAAGAAGGCGCCACGGGCGGCCGCTTGTTCGTGAACCGGGGGTCCAACGACGGCTACGACGAAGACAAGGTCCAGGATCTGGTCAAAGAAGCGACGGGCGGTGCGGATATCGGTCGGGTCCAGCTCCGTCGGACCCACAGCTTCGTCGAAGTCAGCCCCGAGGTGGCCGAAAAGGCGGTCAAGGCTTCGGCCGACGGCATCGAGCGGGAGGACAAGCCCGTGAACATCGAGATCGCCCGCACCCGAGGCTGAGTCGATGACCGCCACCAAGACCGAGACCGAGATGGCGGCCCGGCTCGCGCAGCTCGAGCCGGGGACGAAGCGCCACGAGGTCTTGTCCTGTGCCATCGACTTCAAGCGCTCTTGGTTTCGCTTGGCCCACCATCTGGTCGAGGTTCGGGATTCGGAAGTCTTCGCGGAGTGGGGTTGGCGGAGCTTCGAGAGCTACGCCCAGAGCGAGCTCCACATTCGTCGGGACAGCGTCCAGAAGCTGGTTCGTTCCTTCGACTTTCTTCAGTCCCACGAGCGGCCGACCCTGCGGGCGCTGCAGGAGTCCGAAGCCGAGGGTAACGTCGTTGCCCTGCCCAGCTACCAGGCCATCGACATCCTGGCCGAGGCTCGCCAGAACCCATATCTATCCGACGAAGACTACCGCGCCCTTCGCGATCAGGTCTTCCGGGAGGATCCGCCGCCAACCCAGCTCCGCAAGACCCTCAAGGAGCGAGCGCCCGAACCCCCCAAGCCTCCGGAAGAGAGCTCGGTGCGGCTACGGCGCTGCCTGCAGATGGCCGAGCGCCTGTACGGGCTCCTGATGGAAGAAGACGTTCCGGAGGCCGTCACCCGATCGATGGAGCAGACGGTCGGTGGACTGCGCCGGCTTCTCGACGAGTGATGCTGGCCCGGATAGGATACCGATTGGAGCGGCTGTTTCGAGCCGTCACGCCAGATCCCTTCGTTCTTGCCATCTTCTTGACCGCCTTCGTGGGCGCGGTGGCCTTGATCTGGACGGACTTCGACGGCGTCCAGGTCCTCGACGCCTGGCACGGCGGTCTTTGGCGTCTGCTCGGGTTCGGGATGCAGATGTGCCTGGTCTTGGTGACCGGCCACGCCTTGGCCGCTTCGCCCCCCGTGCGACGCTTGCTCAAGAGCGTGGCCGACAGACCCCAAAGCGGACCTGTCGCCTGCGCTTGGGTGGCAGCAGTGACGGTGGGACTGGGCCTGATCAACTGGGGCCTCGGTTTGGTAGGTGGCGCGTTGCTGGCCCGAGACGTCTCGGCCTCGTGTCGGCGTCGTGGGGTGCCGGCCCATGGGCCGGCCCTGGCGGCCGCGGGCTACGCCGGCATGATGACCTGGCACGGCGGCTTTTCGGGGTCCGCGCCTCTCAAGGTGACGCGGACCGCCGACCTCATTGAACTCCTCGGACCGGAACTTGGCGCGAAGCTGGCCGTCATTCCGAGTACCGCGACGCTCCTCGGACCCCTCAATCTCTTCGTCAGCGGCGGGCTTTGGATCCTCCTACCCTTGATGGCCTGGGCTTCGGCGCCACGAGGCGAGGGCGACCCGCTTCCTTTGGCTGGGGACGGGGCGCAGGAGGACCCGTCCTCCAAAGGCTGGACCGACGGCGTGGCGGTGGGTGCGCTCCTATTCGTTCCCCTAGGGATCCTGGTGGTTCGCATGTTCGCGCGTGACGGCGTGTCTAGGCTCGACCCGAACGCCGTGAATCTGGTGATGCTGTTCTTAGGCCTCGCGCTCCACGGACGGCCCAGCCGCTACCTGGCGGCGGTTCGAGACGCCGTCCCCGGGTGCGGGGGGATTATCCTCCAGTTCCCCCTTTACGCAGGCATCATGGGGATCATGGGTGGGACCGGTCTGGCCGCCGCGATGGCCGCCTGGGCGGCCGAAGGAGGAGAAGACGGTTTGCTCGTTGGTACCTTCCTGTCCGCCGGCTTCGTGAACCTCCTGGTGCCGAGCGGTGGCGGGCAGTGGGCCATCCAGGGGCCCATCGCCCTCGAAGCGGGCCTGGGGCTGGGGGTCGCGCCGAGCTCGATCGTCATGGCGGTGGCTTACGGCGATCAGTGGACAAACATGCTCCAGCCTTTCTGGGCTCTACCGCTCCTCGGCGTGACCGGGGCTCGCGTGGGGCCGATGCTTGGCTACACGAGTCTGTTTTTGGTGGCGGGGGGCCTATGGATGGGCCTCGGCCTCATTCTCTTTGGCTGAGGGCTTCGGAATTGGCTTGGCCCACCAAGGTCGCGAGTCCTTGTCGGGCGAAGGTGCCGGGCTCGGCGCGGCGGGGCCCCGTAGGATGGCATCGACCGAGCTCTCGAGCAGGCTCGACGGAATCACGAAGTTGTCGAAACGGTCCCAGGCGACGGTTCGTCCAATGCCGACGAGCCCCAGTCCTTCGTCGAAGACGGGAACACCCAAGCTGAGCTTCAGGTCGGTGATGACCAGCGGTTCGAACTCTGGGGCCGGCTTCAGGACCTGGCCCGCTGCCACGGTGGCGCCTTCGCCTTCGCCGACCACGGTGAAAAGGTGGGCCAGATAGGCCGGTGCTTCGCCGCGGGTGGGGGCTTCGAGACCAAGGGTTCGAAGGGGACGGGGAGTTTGGATGAGGACCACCCGGTTCTCGGCATCGGCCCCCAGTCGGACGCCCTCCATCCGCCCGCTTGGACCCACCACCTGAATCTGGGCCCCGTCTGGCACCAGAGGAGCCAGCGCCACGAGCCGGGTCTCGTCCCAGGGCACGGCGAAGGACCAATGCTCAGGAGGCACCAAAGGCTGGTCCTGGGGAACCTCGAGCCGAACGTCCACCCGGGCCACGAAGGGTCGGATCCGCTCCGCCGCTCGAACCATGTCGTCCATCTGCAGCGGCTCCACCGGCTGAGCCACCATCACGAGGAACAAAGGCCCGACGACGATCACTTAGCGTAGGGTACAAGGGGCCCCGGTCCCGGCAAAGCCCGCACCACCCCTCTCCGTGCGTCATGGCGCACTCCGCGTCGCTTCGGCCGCTACGCGGCCTGCGCTTCTTGGCGGGGGGTCCCGGCGCGGGCAAAGCCCGCACCACCCCTCTCCGAGCGCCAGGGCGCACTCCGCGTCGCTTCAGCCTCGCCGCGACCGCGCCCCACTAGACCGCAGTCAGGTGGCGACGGGCTTCGGACTTCTTGGCTCGCTGCTCGAGGATCTTCTCGATGTAGTCCTTGGCGTACTGGAGCTGCTCGGCCATCGCGTCGTTTACGAACCTCTCGGTGTCCTTCTTCTGGAGCCGCAGCGTGTCGTAGTAGCGCTGGCGGTCGGTGGCGTGGAGGACCAATGGCAGGTAGCCGTGGCGAACCAAGATGAGGTTCATGAGCAAGCGGCCTACCTTCCCGCTGTTCTCGGCGAAGGGGAAGATGCTCATGAATTGGTGGTGGAAGTGGGCCGCGAACTGAATGGCGTCCTCGTCTTCGGGGTCGTTCTCCGCCGCCCACTCCAGAAGCTTCTCCAGCCGGGTCACGATGTCGTGAGGCTGGGCGATGTCGTGGAAGTAGGTCCGGTGAAGCGGGATGTCCTTCCGGTAGCGTCCGACCTGGTAGTCCGGGTCGTGGCTTCCGAGGCCGGCATGAATTTCACGCACTAGCTCCATGCTGATCGTCGCCCCCTCGGCCGCTCGCCGACGGACCAAGTCCATGGCGAGCCGGAAGTTCCGAATGGCGGGGTAGGTGTCCTGGGCAATCGGCCGGCCCTGAAGAGCGGAGCTGATCTCGGCGTGGTTGAGAACGATGCCCTCCAAGGCGTTCTCGTGGAAGATCCAGCCCATCTCGAAGCGCTGGTGGAAGTCGGCCCAGATGTCCGGGTGGGCGACGGCCAGGTCGCGGAGCTCGTCGGTGCGGTCGTCGATGTCCTTGTTTGTCGCGGTCTGCATCTTCATTCCCCTCGCTCTTCGATTCTCAGTCTCGGCAATCGTACTGCCGTCGTGAACATCGACTAGCGGTCCCAATTTGGACCTGTCAACTTCCGGAACCCAATGAAAAGAATGCCAGTCTATCCTACATGATGGGATGCGCTCCCATTTCATCGGTGTCGGACCTTCGACAGAGCCATGCGAATTCGGTACGGAAACGGTGTTTTCAAGACAATTCCATCCGAAATACCGAAGGATGGCTTGCGTTCGCTTGGAGCGAAAAGCGCTGTCCTCCAAGACAAAGAAAGTTAGCGCGAATCAAAATTCCAAAAGCTGTCGGAAGTCCGACAGCGCCCAGAGATTCGCAGGTGACTCGGGTCACTTGAAAGTAGGGTTGCGGGATACGAGGGGCGAGAGTGGCTCCAGGAGCTTCTGCAGGAAGGGTGTGCGCCCATCCAGGCTCTCTCGGCCCCAGACTTCGGCCCGTTCGATGCTCGCGTGGCGCGGCAGAACATTCACGGGGCTCGGGACCCGGCGATAGGGCACGACAAGCTGGGCGAAGGGCCGATCTCGCTCCACGTTCTCGGCCGCGATGCGCTGTAGAGGCAGGAATGGGAGGTGCCGACCCCAGGACGGGACGAAGCAGTCCAGGGCCACGACGGCGCCGTTCCTCGTGCCCAATCGGCCGCCCTGGACCATCTCCCAGGCAATGCGGGCGGGAACGTTGGAGACCAGTCCCCCGTCGGCCAGCGCATCGACCCCCTCCCGGTGAAAGAGCTGGGCAAGCACGCCCTCCATGCGCGGGTCGCTCCGGGTCACGTCGTATTGAAGGACGGCGGGGATGGCCATGGAGAAGCCGACGGCGTCGACGGCGTCGAATTCTTGGGTGAGGGCGTCCGTCCCGAGCGAAATGGTTTCGAGGGCGCCAGGTGTCCGGACCAGGTCATTCAGAACCCGTGAGAGATCCGTGATGACGTCCCGCAGGTGCAGTAGGCGGCCGAGGGCCCCCCGTCGAAGAGCGCGGCGAAACTCCCGCTGGTAGGGGCGGACGACTTCAAAGGCTTCGCGCCGGACGCCCGAGACGATGGTGACAAACGGGATGGGGAGCTCGCCCAGGGTCCTCGGCTGGTCCTCTTCGTCCAGGAAGAAGCGCTCCAGCCCCGACCGCAGATGAAGTCGAAGCGCCCCGGGGAGGCCGTAGCGGGTCTCGGCATCGAGAAGCCGAAAGAGGTCCGAATAGCGGAGGTCGAAGGCCAAGGAGCGAACGAAGGAGGAGCGAAGGTCGAGGCGTTGGGCGCGGAAGAGCCCGAGGAGCGCGCCGATGCTGGTCCCGACCACGCCCGCCGGCTCGATACGCAAAGCCTTCAGGAGCGCGAAGGCGCCCAGGTGCGCGTAGCCGCAGCCCCCGCCGCCTCCGACCGCCAGCACCAACGCCTTCCGTCCAAGCTCTTGTTGCAGGCGCGCTTCGGTGAGGAGGCGCGGATGCTCGTTCAGCGTCCGTTCGAAAGCGGCTTCGACCACACCCACCAGACCTTCTGCTTCCGAGCCGAGCCGCTTGGGGTCGATGTCGGGCCCGTCCTCCAGCATTTGACGCAGGCCGCCGAGGCGGTCGCGAAAGCTGCCGAGCTTGGTGCCGACCACCAGTTCTTCTCCGTCCACGGTCAGGACCCAGCAGCGGGCGAGGTTCAGCGCGTAGCGTAGGGTGGTCTCGTGGCGACGGGAGAGGCGAGAGGGTCTTCGCACAAGGGCCTCCACCAAGGTCGCCTCGGCTTGGTCGAAGGGATGGACTTGGCGAAAGCGCTCGGCCAGTTCGGGCCGGATCGAGGCCGTGGCCGGGGGTGGCCGCGGGCGCCGCCAGGCGTCTCTCCACCTCGTGGCCAAATCCTCCTCATGCTAGCACTGGCCCCGACGCGCGGCGGGTTTTTGACCCAGCGCGAGGACCATCGGTGGGGAGTTCGCAAAGAGAAAGACTGTTCGACGCCTTGGCGGATCCAGGCGTTCAGGGTGCGGCCGAGCGCATGCGGGACAGGGGAGGCCTGGCCGAGACCCTCCTCTTCGGGGCCGAACTGGCGCGAGCCGCCGACACCCCTAAGGAGGCCGAAGCGCTTCGATTCGAGGCGGAAGGCTATGGCGACGATCGACCCCTACCCGAGCATCGCTACGTGATGGCTTTTGCCACCCCCTTCCCTCTTCGTTCTCTGGATACGGGGCTGTTGGACCCCGAAGACGTGTTTTTGGCCAACGCCGACAAGTTCGCCCGGGTCCGCTACGGCCTTCGGGAGAGCGCCGAGCAGCTGGAAGAGGCGAATCAGCAAATCGCCGACGGGGGCGTGCTGTCGATCCGGGTGCCAGCTCAGGTCGTTGCAGGCGACGGGGCCGAGATGCCGGACGATGCTGAGGTCCACCTGTACATCCTGGGCCGAGACCTGCGGACGGTCGTCGAGGGCATCCGCGCCCGAGCCCACGCCGCGATGATCGAGCGGCTGCTTCAGGCTGTCGAGGCCTGAGGAAGGCAGGGCTCATCGGCGACGTAGCTCGACGATGGCGCTCAGCGCGCCGGTCTCGGGATCCGGTCGTAGACGCTGGGCCCAAGTTTCGTAGCCGGCCATCTGGATGCTGACCTCGTATTTCCGGTCGGAGAGGCCGCGCCGGACGACGACCGGCGTCTTTCCGAGTAGCTCGCCGTCGAGCCGGACCGTGGCTCCGCTCGGCTTGCTGACGATGGACAAGAGCCCATCGAGCTTCGGCCCTTCTGGAGTCGGCGCGGCGCCGGCCCTGGCCCCGGGGCCCGGCACCGCGCCCGGGGGGCGTCCGATGGCCGACGGCAGCGGGGCTTGGTAGCCCGGTCCCGTCAAGGGGCGAGGAATGGGCGGGGCGAGCTCGGTGGCGCCTGGGTCCGAGCCTCGGTGAGTCTGAAAGAGGATCACGAAGGCCGCGCCGATCAGAAGCAGCGACAGTGTCACCCATAGGGCTTGCGGCGGGGCCCGCAGGGGCCGCTCCGCCGCTCGCAGGGCCTCCATCTGTGCTTCGGGCGAGGCGGCAGCAAGGGCGGCCAGGGCCGGTGGATCGAGGGCGCTTGAGGCGGGAAGCGAGGGCTTCGGGGGGCTAGGCTTCGCGGCCTCAGGGTGAGGCGAAGGACCGGCGGGTGTCTGTGGGCTCCGCCTTGTTTCGGAAGGTCGGACAGTAGGGACCGAGGGCGCTGTTTGTGAGGGCCGAGGCGCATCGACCTCCTCCGGGAGAGCCAGGCGGAGGGGTGCCGGCGCCGACGGGCCCGGTGCCGGTCGATCGGATGCCGACGGAGATGGCTTCGGCCGAGTGGATGCCCATGGAGTTGGCATCGGCCGGGAAGGGGTGGGCCGGGCCGAGGACGCCGGGGCAGGCTTGGGCCGAGGCGTCGTCGATCGATGCGGAGGTCCAGATAGCACTTCAGCCCCCTTGAGGCCCGCGGCACCGACGGCGGCCCGCCACAGGCGGCCGAACTCGGCCGCCTTCGGCGGAGCTCCAAACCCTCCGGGGTGGCTCAAGGCCTGGGCCAGGCGACGGAGCTCGGCTTCCAGATCAGAGCTTTGTTCGGCGGACGACACGAGCAGTCGCCGAAGGAGCGGCGTTCCGATGCCGAGCACCGCGACTCGCCCCTCGGGGTGCACCAGCACGGCCCCCGGATCCCCGACGTCGGGGGACCGCCCCGCCTCCAGCATCCGTCGACCGATGACCCGGACCCGGCTCAAGAGGCCTGCCGCCAGGGCAGGCTGGCCGCGCAGGTGGTCGACGACCGAGTCCAGTCGGGTCGTACGGCGGTCGAAGCTTGGAAATCCCAGGCGCAGGGCTCGGCCCTGGCCGTCGATCTCGACCGGCCCTAGGGTCCCCGGAATGGGCTGGCTTCGATGGGCTTGGACCTCGGCGTGCAGCTGGCGCCAGGTCGGGCCTGGGAGCGCGTCCGCGAGACGCAGGTCTAGATCGATGCCCTTGGTTCGGGTGTGTATCGTCCGCTCGAGGATCGGACCCACCGCCCGAGAATAACAAAGAAGTTGGCTGAGGGCTCCGCACCGTCTTCACCCGAGACGTGCGCTTGGCCAGCGTCTCCGATCTCCACGTCGACCACCCGGAGAACCGGGCCCTCCTCCCTCGGCTCGTGGCCCGCATCCACGAAGGAGGTGCCGACGTGGTTTTGGTGGTGGGCGACGTCTCACACCGCGACCATCACATTGCCCGGACCCTGGAGGCCTTCCGCCTCGGCGTGGGAACGGTGGTCTTCGTGCCCGGGAATCACGAGCTCTTCGAGCCCGGCCGAAGGCCCGATGCTTGGCCGCGCTACCGACGGACCCTTCGCCGACTGACCGAAGAGGCTGGAGCGCACTACCTCCCGGCCGGGCCTCTGAAGCTGGGCGGCGTCGCGGTCTGCGGAACCTGCGGCTGGTACGATCATTCCTTTCTAGCGCCGCGCTTTCGGGACCAGATCGACGCCGCCGCGCTCCGCGAGAAGGCTTGGGGAGGGATGGTCTGGTCCGACGCCAAGTACGTGGCCTTTCGCGACCCCGAGGGCAGGCCCCAAGACGATGCTCAGGTAGCGAGACGGATGGAGGCCGATCTCGAGGCTCAGCTCAAAGAGGCGGGAAGCTGGTCTGACGTTCGAGCCGTAGTGGTGGCGACCCACCATCTCGCGTACGAGGCGGCCGTCCATCGAACCGGAACCCTCCCCTGGGAGTTCTTCAACGCCTTTATGGGCAGTCGACGGTTGGGGTCGATCATCAGCGCCGCGCCGAAGGTCCGGACCGCCGTATTCGGCCACACTCACCGGCCCAGCGACCAAATCGTGGACGGCATCCGGGTCGTCGGAACGCCCCTCGGTTATCCCCGAGAGCGTCGGGAAGACGATGACATCGCCCACACACGGGTTCACTGGATGGAGTTTTGACGTCCGACGTGCGTTCGTCAGGCCATGAAGGGTGCAGCGCTCGGCCTTCTCCTCCTGCTTGGCGGCGCCGAAGCGGAAGAGGCCGATCCCTTCCGTAACCTTGAGTTCACGCTCACCCGTCACACCCGTGACCGCTACGCTGCCGACCTCGACGCCATCCGCCGGCGCGGTGTTCTCCGGGTCGTCACCCGCAACAACTCCTCGGCCTACTTCGTGGCTCGAGGTCGAGAGCGAGGCTTCGAGTACGAGCTCGCGAGCTCTTTTGCCCGACGGCTCGGGGTTCGCGTGGCGTTTGTCGTGCCGGATGAGAGGAGCGACCTGATCGGCATGCTCCACGCTGGGTTGGCCGACATGGTAGCGGCGGGCATGACCAGGACGGCCGCCCGGGCCGAGCAGGTTCGGTTTTCCGAGCCGCTCTTGGATGCAGATCGGGTGGTGGCCGTCCACCCATTCCTGGTCAAGCGCATCGAGAAAGCGGCCGACCTGGCCCAGCTTCGGATCCACACGAGTTTTCGCAGCACGACTTTCAGGACGGCCGTCCGCTTCGGTCAGAGCGAGGGCGTTGACCTCGACCTGGTCGACCTTCCATCGGCCATCGAGATGGAGGAGCAGCTCCGCATGGTGGAGGCCGGCCGTTTCGAAGCGGTCATCGTGGACGCCAACATCTTGGACCTAGCCCAGGCGGCCGGCGTGCAGGCGAACGCGGCGTGGAGCATCAGCCCGCCTCTCCCCAAGGCCTGGGCCTTTCATCCTGATGCCCAAGCGCTTCAGGCCGAAGCAGACGCCTTCATTCAGGCCGGGCGGCGAAACGGACTGCTCAACATCATGTATGCCCGCTACTACCAGCCCCACGCCCTCGGCTTCCGCACGGCCCAAGACGTGGCTTTTCGGGCCGACGCCGACGGCGCCCTGTCCCCGTTCGACGATCTGTTCCGCCAGGGCGGGGAGCTGGCCGACATCGACTGGCGGCTTCTGGCCGCGGTGGCCTACGCCGAGTCTCGATTCGATCCCACCGTCCGAAGCGCCTGGGGCGCGATGGGCCTGATGCAGGTGCTCCCCAGCACCGCCCGCAGGGTCGGGGTCGGCGATCCATCGACCCCCTGGGGCAGCGTTCGGGCGGGGGCTCTCTACCTGCGTCGACTGATCGATTTCTTCGCCGAGGAGGGCCTGCCCCCCAGACAGCAGCTCCGTTTCGCGCTCGCCTCCTACAACGCTGGCTTGGGCCACATCATCGATGCCCGCAAGCTGGCCCCCCTCATCGAGCGAGATCCCAATCGCTGGTTCAACCACGTCGAAGATGCCCTCGAGCTGAAACGCCATCGAAAGTGGCACGAGCGCTCCAAGTACGGCTACGCCCGAGCCGGAGAGACCATCGCCTACGTCAGCCGCGTCCAGGCCCAGTACGACGTCTTCGTCAGGCATGTCCCTTTGGAGGGCGACGAGTTGGAGGAGGAAGAGTCCCAGCCGTGAAGGAGGAGGACTGGGCGGAGTGGCGATCCGTCGAATGGGACCGAAGATTCTGGATCCGCCGCGTTCAGGCCTTGGTGACGCGCTACGAAGCGATGGCCAAGGGGCTCAGGCCGAGCCTCCTCTGGAGCCATCCGACGGCCTTTCGCGAAGCGCAGGCTCTGCCCGAGTCGGAGAGGAAGGCCCGACACCAAAGAGCCGAAGACGAACTGCGCCGACTCAAGGCCGGCGCCCCTTTGCCGGCCTACGAGCGCCCACGCCGGTTGCTGCACGCCGCCGCGGACTTGGTCTGGAGAATGAAGGAGCTTCGTAGGCTGAGTGCGCTTCGCGCTCGTCCCGACGCCTGGTCCGCCTACTTGGCCGTGACCCCCGAAGACCCGCTGCCTGAGTCGCCGAGGGCCGTGGCGGCTTGGTTCGACCTTGCGCCTGCACGTCGACTCGGGGTCGCGGTGCGTGTGGCGGAGGGTCGCCTGAAGGTCCGCGGCCTTGCGCGCTGGCTCTTCGAGGGCCCGGGTCCGCGGGTAGACATCGGGCCGGTCGAGGGCTTCGGCGACGGACCGCGCGCGGTGCTGATCGATGGCGAGCGCTACCTGGTCCTGCGCCACGAGGGGCGGTGGACCGCGATAGACGGCATCTGTCCCCATCGCGGCGGCTTGCTCTCCGAAGGCGTCGTGGAGGAGGGCTGCGTCGTCTGTCCGATTCATTCTTGGAAGTTCGCGCTTCGAGACGGGCAGGCCGTTCTTGGTCGGGGACAGCTACAGCTGCATCGGGTCGAGCTCGACGAGGGTCGCTTGTGGCTCCACCGGAGTGATGGATGACGAGCTGTCTGCTCGCGCTCCTGATCGCGAGCAACGGGAATTGGCGACCGTCGGAGCTTCGGGTCTCGGACCGGCCGCCGTTGGAGGACTTTCCGAGCCTGCAGCGCATCGCGCTCCAGTATCTCGGTCGGCCCTACGTCTACGGTGGGACGGGACGGCCCGGCTACGACTGCTCGGGCTTCACGTGCCGCGTCTTCGCCGAGGCAGGCTATGCCATCCCGCGGGTGTCTCGGGATCAGGCGCGAAGCGGGGTCGAGGTTGATAAAGCCGAGATTCGACCCGGCGACCTGCTTTTCTTCGCCGAGAACGGAGGACCGGTCAGCCACGTGGGGCTGTATCTCGGCCGAGACCAGATGGTGCATGCCTCCAGTGGTCAGGGTGAGGTCGTGATCGCTTCGCTGGAGCAAGGCTGGTTCCAGCGTCACTGGGTCGGCGCGCGTCGGATACTGGATGCGCCGCCTGAGTCCCTTCTCAGCGACGGGGAGGTCTCGGAGCTCGTCGAGCACGGTCGCCGCAATCCGCTCGCGCTTCCGCTCCAGGTGCCGCCGGATGCGCCTCCGCCCCGGCTCGGGCCTCAGTGGTACGTCGAGGAGCCGACCCAGATTTCGGTCTCGGGGGGCGTGGTCACCGAGGCCGGGCGGGCGTCTCCCATCCTGGTGCCCGAGGCCGTTCTTCACGTCCGAGCCTGGGGCCTCTCCCTCGGGGCGGGGGTCCCGCTTCGCCTCGACCCGAACGGGGAGGGCGTCTTGGGACCGGTGGCCGACGCCCGAGAGGCGCTCCGGTTCCTTCGCAACCTCCGCCTCGGGCGGCCCGGGGCGCGCTTCGAGCTCGGAGTGGAGCGACAGCGCGTCTACTCGGTCGGGGGACTGGTCCGTGATTTCGCGCCCTTCTCGGACTTCGATGGTATCCCCGGACGGAGCATCCGGCCCTCGCCCCTCAGCGGCGCGCTGGGTCTTCGTCTGGAGCACTTCGAAGTCGAGGCCCTGGTCGACGACGTGACTCGGCCCGACGTCATGGCGGCGTCGGCAGCGCTGAGTTTGGGGCGCTGGCGGCTCTTGTCCAGCTACAGCCTGGAGGAGGACGACGGTACCCACCATCTCCGAACATCGGGCACCTGGCGCTTCGTCCAGAGGAAGAGCTTCGGCCTGTCCTTCGAGCTGGCGAGTGGTCTTCAGACCAATGGCCGCCTAACTGGGGTCGGCGGCCAGGCGCGACTGGACCTCCGAAAAGCCTTCGGGGCCCGGCTCGATGATCGGCTTCGGGCGTACCTGGACTTCGGGGTCGCGAGTCGAAACCGGGTCATCGATCCCCTGGGCCCTACCCAGCCTGTGGGGCGTGATGCCCTGGTCGAGGCGGCTGCGGCCTCGGTCCTTCGGCCTTGGCTCGGAGCGGGTCTCGAACTTCATACGGGACCGGTCGAGTTTGGTGCGCTCTACGCCCAAGGGCTCCGGGCCTCGGGTGAAAACGAAGACCGACGACTGGAGCTGGGGCTCGCCATCTTGGGGCTGCCGATCGGGGGGCGCCGAAGCCTGAGCCTTCGCGCTGCTTTTCGGGCCCGGCGCCCGTTTCGGGATCCCATCTACGTAGCCTGGGCCTCGGCCCAGCTTCAGCTTGCGCCCTGGCTGGGATTGGAGGCCTACGCGCAGCGAGGGCCAAGTTGGGAAGGCGGACTGGCCCTGCGTGCATTCTGGGCGCCGTAGACCTCCACCGCCCGGCGTGCTGAAGCTCTAGGCATGAAGCGAGCCTGGCCGCTCCTGCTTATGCTCTTTGCCTGCACCTCTGAGCTCGACGAGCGCTCCTTCCGACGAGCGGCCGAAAAGGCCTACGCCGAGGTTCACCCGGGCTTCACGATCTACAAGCGGGAACAGGACGCCACCCTCTTCGTGCGTGGGGACCAGATCGATCGACTCGACGTCGAGGGCATGTGGTCTGACTACGAGGCGGCTGGCCGGCCGGCTGGCTTCATCGAAGCTTGGCGCGCCGAAGCCGAAGCGGCGGCGGCGGACCGTCGGCAGACCTTGGGCCAGGCGCGGGCGGAGCTCGTGCCGGTCCTCAAGAGCAAGAGCTGGATCGCGGCCCAGGACTTGGGGGCCATCGGGCCGGAGCGCATCCGAAAGCAGATTCGTCCTTGGCGTCAGTCCGTCACCGATGGGGTCTACGTCGTCTTAGGGGTCCCAGAAGAGAAGCTGGGGCTGCGCTACGCCTCCATTGAGGAGGTCGAGACGTCGACCACGGCGGCCGAGGAATGGCTGGCCCGGGCGGTGAGAAACTTGGAAGACGGGGTCGACTTGGCGGCGAAGGGACCCGAGGTTCGTAACCCCGACGGAGTCTTGCTGGCGGCCGATCTCCCGAACCAGGACCACGTTGCGAGCCTCATCTTCGTCCCCGAGTTTCGCCGCCGGCTCTTGAAGCGTTTCGCCAAGAACGCGGTCGGGGTCGCCGTGCCGCTCCGGAATGTACTCATCGCCTTCGACCTGGAAGCGGTCACGGCCAGGAAGCCGGTTCGCGCCCGGGCCCACGAACTGTACGACACGCAGAACCACCCGGCCTTCCGGGGTCTGCTTCGTATGGACGCCGACGGCGTGGAGGTCCTGGAGGCCCCTCACCCCGAGGACAAAGGCCCGGGCTGACCGAAGCCCGGGGCGGCGCGCCCTCAGTCGGTGAAGATGATCTGGTAGTCGCTGCCCTGGGCGGCGACAATCTGGAGGCGGTAGGTCCCGGGGCCGGCTGGCGGGTTGAAGTTCTGGATGACCCCGTTCCCGTTTCCGACCACCAAGCCCTCCATGTCTCGAACGATGATGTCGATGGGGCCGTCGGCGTTGGCGAAGATGGTCACCGGCGCCGGCTGGACGGTGGTGAATGTGAAGCGGTCCGGATCGTCGGGGGCGATGGTGCCCGTGAGGGCGGCCGGCACGAATGTACCCGGCGTCCCCATGATGACGTCGGCCTGCCCGGGGGAGTCGTTGGGCTCGGACTCGACTTCGGGCATCACGGGCTCGAACTGGACGCCCAGATTGTAGGTGTAGCCACCCTTCAAGCGGTTCGCGTTGTAGAGCGTGATCGGATACTCGACGGCCGCCGTATCGAGGAGCGCGCCGATGCGACGGGCTCCCGGAAGGCCCTGAGCCAGGATGCCGTCGCCGGCTTGGCCTAGGATGGCGAGGACCGGCGTGATTCCGGCCAGGTTGCCGCCGAGCTGGACGTCGGCCACCGAGACCATGTTGGGAAGAAGGGTGTTCGTCTCCAGCCGGCCGTCGCTGTTAACGGTGGTTCCGAAGTCACCCGAGTTCAGGATGATGTTGCGAACTTCGGGGAAGGCGTTGGTGGCCTGTATGGTGTATGCGAACTGCTCGCCGCCGACGGACTGATCGTCGTCCACGTTCCGGCGGTCCCCCACGGCCAGAAAGTAGGTGCCGGTGCTGGCGAGGATGGCCTCTATCTGAGCCGAAGGCGCCCCGTCGGCGTCGACGATGAGCGACACTTCGGCGGCCGTCGCGCCGGTCTGTTCGAAGAGGGCGGCGAAGGGCTCCAGGGTGCCTTGGCCGGTCACGCGGAGACGGACAAACTCACCCGCGTCGCCTTCGAAGCTATACCAGTCGAAATCCGGGACCGCTTTGCGCTGAATGACGCCGTCGGTGAAGTCAGGCATGCCGCCGGGCTCGTCGGGGAACTGGAGCCGGGCCGCGAGCTCAGGCGCGTCGTTGGGCTCCAACTCGGGCAGGATCTCGAACTGAGCTACGCTCAGCTGGACCGCATAGGGAATGGTGCGGGGACCGAGAATCTGGGCGTGGTCGATCACGACCCGGGCCGTGCCCGTGGCCGCGTTCTCGAGCACGATGCGGGAGTCGGTCACGTCGGCACCGACGTTGTCGCTCTCGGCCGACTGACCGTCGCTGAGCTCGATGGCCACGATGGTGTCGATGTTGTTGAAGTCATCGTCGACGACGCCGGCCAGCTGGATGAAGGTGAAGCGCTCCTCGACCAGATCCGTCTCGAAGAGGACGATTTCAGTTGGGTCGATGAGCGGGATCTCGCGGTCGTTTGCCGGCAAGGTCAGGGTTCGGACGTCGACCTCGACCTCCTCGATCGCGAGGGCGTAGGTGTCGTCCTCGTCCCCTGAGGCGTCGGAGCCGAACAGGCCCCGCTGGTCGCCGACGGTGATGGTGTAGGTCCCCGCCTGAGAGAAGTAGACGTCGCGCTCCGCGATGAAGAGGTCGGCCGCGCCCCGAGGCGCGTAGCCAGGGCCCGACACCGTGAAGCCGGGCTGCAGGCGTGAGCCGGCGTCGGCCCGCGCGAGCCGGATGCGGTAGAGGCTCTTGGCTTCGACGGTGATGTCGTAGGTGTCGACGGCCTGCTGGTCCACCGTCGGGTCCTCGACGGCGCCTCGGACCTCTCGGAACTGGCCCATGGGCACCACGGAGATGGCCTGGGCCGTCACGTCGTTGGGCTCGACCTCGTCGACGAAGTTGCAGCCCGCCTCCTCGTTGCCTGGGCTGGCGGGGCAGCTGTCGCACAGGTCCCCGATGCCGTCCCGGTCGCGGTCGCGCTGCTCCGGATTCGGGATCATGAGGCAGTTGTCCTCACCGTCGAGCCACTCGTCCCCGTCCTGGTCGGGGCCAGTCGACATGTCGACCGGACCCATGTCGGTCACGGTGTCGGTGTCGTCGTCGCCACCGCCGCAGGCCGAGGCGAGGACGAGGCTGGGGAGGATCAGGAGGCTGAGGGGTGCTCTACTCATGGGTCGAACCCTGGTCCGGCGGAACCGGCCGACGGACGCTAGCAAATTAATGTGCACCTCCCAACGCTTCGGATCTGCAGGGTTTCGGATTTTCACGCCGCGACCCGCTCCAGCCAGCAGTGGACCGAAGCCAAGCGCAGCTCGGCCTCGGCTGCTTCTGCGGTCTTCTTGCTGGGAAACAGGGCTACGAAGGCGCCGCCCTCGCCGCCGGCGCCACTCATCTTCGCGCCCAGAGCGCCGACATGCCGTGCTTTTTGCACAACCGCGTCGACCTCAGAGGAGACCAGCTCCAAGCCCGAAAGGATGCCGTGGGCCAGGTTCATGGCGCTTCCGAGCACCTCGAGCTCGCCTTTCTTGAGGGCACGCTCGCCCGTGCTCGCCGCCTCCCCCAGCGCCTGCATCGTCGCCCTTACGAGGGCCGAGCTCCGCTCTTTGAGCTCGGCAACCCGGCTGATGCTCCCTCGTGCGCCGCCGTGGGCGCCCACGGTGCCCACCAGAAGGTTCAGGGCCTTGGCAGGCGCGATGCGTCTGGTTAGCGGTTTACCCCTAGCGCTTGGCCGTCGAAAGTGGAGTAGGCCGTCCGCCATGCAGATGGCGGGGTCCACGCCGGAGGGCTTGGCGTGGGCGATCCGCTCCACGGCGAGCAGGCGCTTGAAGACCTCGTCGGGTTCCAGGTCCGTTTTCTCGTGCTGGGCCCGGGCCCGGACGAGGGCCAGCGCGAGGGCGGCGGACGATCCGAAGCCGCTCATGGGCGGGAAGCCGTAGTGAACGTGGACGTCGTGGCTGTCGAAGACGGGTCCTAGCGCCCGCTCGATGATCTCGCGGGGGGAGGCGGCGTCTCTCGGAGCCGGGATTTCGACGTCCTCGTTGGACGAAAGGCTGATGAGCCCCGCACCGGGCACCAGTTCCACCGCCATCCGGCGTTTCAGCGGGAAGCCAATGGCGGGGGCTCCATATACGACCGCGTGCTCACCGAGCAGGATAACCTTGCCCGGCGCTTCGCCTCGGAGCTTGAGCACGCTCACGAGCGGCCGGTAGCTTGCCCGGTCTCGCGTCGCAAGCCCATGGCTTTGGTGTAGGGTCGCGGGCCCGTGGTCGACGCCCTGCCTTTCGCTAATCGGGAGCTGAGCTTCCTGGAGTTCAATCAGCGGATCGTGGAAGAGGCGGCCGACCCTGAAGTCCCGCTTCTTGAACGTCTGAAGTTCGTCTCCATCATCGGCTCGAACCTGGACGAGTTCTTCATGATCCGGGTCGCGGGCCTGGAGCAGCAGCTGAAGCGTGGCATCTTGGACTCGGGGCCCGACGGGCTCACCCCCTCGGAGCAGCTGCACGCCATCCTGGCTCGGGTTCGGGCCCTGGTCGACGACGTCGAGACCGTCCTGCTGGAAGACCTCCTCCCTTCCCTGGGGAAGGAGGGGATCCGCTTTCACCGAATCCAGGAGCTCGAGCCTGCTCAGCGGGTCCATGCGGCCGAGCAGTTCGAGCGTCAGCTCTTCGGGATGTTGACCCCGCTCGCCGTCGACCCCGGCCATCCTTTCCCTCTGCTTCGGAATCGCGCCCTCAACCTGGCCGTTCACCTGCTTCCCCCCGACGCGCCCGATGACTCCATCCCGCTACTGGCCGTCGTCCAGGTTCCGGCGATGGTGCCGCGCTTCGTCGAGGTGCCCGGCTCCGGCCCGCTTCGGGTGGTCCTGGTCGAGGATCTGATTCGTCACCATGCGGGCGCGCTCTTCCCGGGCATGCGTTTGTTGGAGTGCGTGCCCTTCCGTGTCCTTCGGAACTGGGACCTCGCCTTCGATGAAGATGAACAGGAAGACTTGGTCGAGACGCTGCAGAAAGAGCTAAACCGTCGCTGGCGACTGGAACCGGTTCGCCTGGAGGTGGCGGGAGGCGCCAGCTCCGCCCTGGTGGCCCGTCTCACCGAATCCCTCGGCCTGGTGCGGCGTCACGTTCAGCGCCATCGGGGACCCCTGGCCCTCTGCGACCTGGTCGAGGTCTTAGACAGGGTGGGGCGCTCGGACCTCCGGGACCCGCCCTTCCAGGGTGTGACGCCCCCTTCCTTCGAAGAGCAGGGCGCCTTCGCCCGCATCGCGGAGCGAGACCTGCTCCTTCATCACCCCTACGAGTCCTATGCGCCCGTGTTGGACTTTCTGGACGAGGCTGCCGACGACCCCGGGGTCCTCGCCATCAAGCAGACGCTATACCGCGTGAACCGGGACTCACCGCTGCTGCGTTCGCTCATCCGGGCGGCCGAGAACGGCAAGCAGGTCACGGCCCTTGTGGAGCTGAAGGCGCGCTTCGACGAGGAGACCAACATGGAGTGGGCCCGACGTTTGGAGGAGGCCGGCGTTCACGTCGTCTATGGACTGTTGGGCCTCAAGACCCACTGCAAGTTGGCCCTGGTAGTTCGACGGGAACCTGACGGTATCCGCCGCTACATCCACCTCGGGACCGGCAACTACAACGAGAAGACGGCCGCCATCTATTCGGACCTGTCGCTATTCACGGCCCGGGCCGAGGTGGGCGAAGACGTGGCCGCCTTCTTCAACCTCCTGACCGGCTACGCCGCGCCGCCGACCTGGAAGAAGCTGACCGTGGCGCCGCTCGGCATGAGAAGCGATCTGCTGGACCGCATCCAGCGCGCGGCCCGAGCGGCCGAGTCGGGTCTGGAGGCCCGACTGACCCTCAAGACCAACGCTCTGGTCGACGAGGCGGTGAGCCGGGCATTGGCTGCTGCCTCTCGGTCCGGGGTCCAAGTGGTCCTCCTCGTGCGCGGGCCCTGCACCCTCAAGGTGGGCGTCCCCGGCCAAACCGATGGCATCGTGGTACGCAACGTGGTGGACCGCTTTCTGGAGCATTCGCGGATCATCCACGTCCACATCGACGGTCGCGACGAGGTGCTCATCACCTCGACCGACATCATGCACCGCAACTTCGACCATCGCGTCGAGGTGATGCTTCCCATCGAGGATCCGGCCCTCCAGCGGCGGATCATCGACGAGATCCTGGGATTGGAGATGCGAGACGACGTCAAAGCCTCGGTTCTTCATCCCGACGGCCGCTTCGTCCGGGTTCCGCGGCAAGAGGGCTTTCGGGTCCAGGCCGAGCTGATGCGGAGAGCCCGCCAAGCCGCGGCGCCGGGAACCGCTCGAGCTCAGGCGCTCGGGCGTTGACTCCCACGCCCAGCTTTGGAGGAGTTCGGCGAGGACCCCAACGGGGCAATTACCATGATCATCGATCTCAATGTGAGTCCTGAAGGCAAGGACGGCGCCCGTGTCGACCCCTCCCAACTCGCCGATGCGGCGAAGAACGCAGGCCTCGACGGCTTCGTCCTCAGCCAGGCTGGACAGTTCGACCTGCCTTGGAGCGAGTACGCCGAGGCCGCGACCGCCGCCGAGCTCAAGCTGTTCAGGGGCTACAGCGTCCAGACCAAACACGGACTCATCCTCTGCATCGTGCCCAGCGAAGAGGGCCTGGCCGCCGACTTTGCCCCTTCGGAGGACGGCCTCTACGACGCCACCGCCGTCATCGATGCCGTCGAAGCCCTGGACGGCGTCACCGTCGCGCTTCGGCCCTACGACCGAGACCTCAGCCACCCCATGGGTGATCACTTATTCTCCCTCCAGGGGTTGGGCGCGTGCGAGGTGAACAACGGAGGGGTCAGTGAAATCGCCAACGACCTCGCCCTGGAGGCGGCCTTCAACATGGAGATGCCGTGCACCGGAGGAAGCGGGGCGCGAGGCGCCGAGGGTCTAGGCCGAGCGGCCACTCTGTTGAAGAGCGACGCTGCTGACGAGGGGGGTCTCTGTGAGCTCCTTCGAGATGGCGCCTGCTGGCCCGTGGCCTTCGCCGACACGGCGCCGGTCGTGAAGGAGACCCGCGGCGGCGGACGAGGCCGGGGTCGCGGCGGCGACCGGAATCGGGACCGCGACGACCGAGGCGGTCGAGGCCGAGGCAGAGGCCGCGGTCGCGGTGGACGAGGCGGCCGAGGCGGTGACGACCGAGGCAATGTCGCCGCACCCCGTGATCGGGAGAAGCTCCCCGAGGACATCGGCAACCGCGTGCGGCCCGAACAGGAGGAAGACCGGCTCCCCGAAGACATCGGCAACCGCCTCAAGCCCGGTGAAGCCTCGCCCTTCGCCCCCAAGCAGCCCGAACCCATCGAAGACGACCTTCCCGAAGACGACAACTTCGGTAACCGCTGACGACCTTGGGTTCCGGTAATCGCTGACGACCTTGGTGTCCCTGCGCGGGCCAAGCCCGTGCAGCCCCTTTCCATCCGCTCCTTCGCGCTCGGCGTTCGCGGACCCTACATCCGCTCCTTCCGCGTCGCTCGGCCTCCACGCGGTCAGCGCCCCTTGGGGGTTCCTGGCGCCCAAGAGCCGGGCGCAGAGCTGAGTGCCACCCATTGGGGCGCCCAAGAGCCGGGTGCCACCCATTGGCGAAATCTGAGTTGCGGATTTCGTTGGGGTGGCAGATTGGGGTTATGCTCATGACGCGGCTGTTGGACCTGCGCTGCGTCACTCTCGGTAGGAGCCCTTTCGCACTCCGTTGGTTTTCGCGGTGTTGTCCTTGGCGCTCGTGGCGCCTCTTGGGAGAAAGACGAGGGCGCAACGAATGACGCAACTCGACTTGCTTCGATGGGTGGCACCGAGTTCCGGGTATGAGCCCTTTCGCGATCCGTTGGTTTTTTCGGGCCTGATTCCTGTGGGATGGCGGAGGTCATGCGAGATGACGGCTCTTCGAGGTCTCGAATGGTCGGTCGTACCGGGACCATCGGTGCTTCCGCAGGCGGTCGTTCCCAGAAATCAGATCCACGAGGAGATTGCATCGCTATCGCCACGGCAGGTTTTTTCAGGTCCTGGCGGCATTCCCGTCCGTGAGGCGCCAGGATGACCGCGAATGGAGATTGGTGGGCGTGGCGAGCCCTCTATCAGGGGGAGGCCGACATCTTCGAGCCCAATGTGACGCTGTTCGAGACCTCGCCGCCATCGTGGGGTGGTGCAGCTCGCGTTGCCGTCAACGAACCCCATGCCGCCCTTGCGCTTCTTTACGCCGACGGTTTGGGGCTCCCAAGCGTGTACCTGCACAGCTCAGGTGCCTCGCTGTACACGCCGGAGGTTTCCGGGGCCTTCGTGAGGTCATGAGTTAGACGCCAGACCCGAAACCGGCACCCGAGTTCGGATAGAGCACCGCGGCTGAGCCGCGGCTGCTCTACTGAACTTCCAGATCGGCCTGCGACCTCAGGGTCGCCGAGCCCGGGACCCGCTAACTCAGATCGAAGAGGAGGAGCTCGCTGTCTTTGGCCAGGCCTTCGATGGCGAGCCTTTCGCCCGGGTCGAGGGCGATGCCGTCTCCGGCGTTCAGGGCCTCGCCGTTGACGGCGACGCTCCCTCGGGCGAGGTGGAGCCAGCCGTAGCGCTCCGCGCCCAGCGTGTGCTCGAGGGTCTTGCCTTCTTCGAGGAAGGCCCCGCTCAAGACGGCGTCCTGGTTCATGCGGAGCGAGCCCTCTCGACCGTCGGGAGAGACCAAGGGCTTGAATTCGCCCCGCCTCTTCTCGGGGTCGAAGGCCTTCTGCTGGTAGCCCGGCTCCAGTCCTTTGGCTCTGGGCAGCAGCCAAATCTGGAGAAAGTGGACCGGGTCCGACTTGGAGGCGTTGAACTCGGAGTGGAAGACGCCGGTCCCGGCGCTCATGCGCTGGACCTCCCCGGGTCGAATAATCGAGCCCGTGCCCATCGAGTCCTTGTGCTCTAAGCCGCCCTCGAGAACGTAGGAGATGATCTCCATGTCCCGATGAGGGTGGGCACCGAAGCCGGCGCCGGGCACGACCCGATCCTCGTTGATCACCCGCAGGGCGCGCCAACCCATGTGCTTCGGGTCATGGTAGTTGGCGAAGGAAAAGGTGTGGTGGCTGTCGAGCCAGCCATGCTCGGCATGGCCGCGCTCATCGTTCCGTCGAATCTTCATGGTGTCTCCTCGGAACGAAGAACACCACGCGACTGGCAGATCGGCCTCTGCCAAAAGGCCTAGAGCCGGGCCCCAACAAAGTTCGTCAGGCTCTGAAGCTCAGTCTTCCGCGTACTTGGCGCGCAGGAGGAAGGCCGCGCACTCGGCCGTGCAGGCCCGCGGATAGCCGAAGCGCTTGTCCATCGTCGTGAGGGTGGTCTCGGCCGCCTCTCTGTCCCCGGCCGCCTGGGTCTTCTCTTCCCCCACGTAGTCCAGAACTGCCCGGAGATTGCGGGCGATCTGCTTCTTCTGCCGGCTGTAGTAGTCCTCCTCCAGGCGTCCGATGTAGCTCTCGAAGAGCTTGCGGTAGTCGGGGCTCTCACCCGAGTTCTCCAGGCTCCACGCCCCGATACGTCCGATCACCGAGCGCCGGAACTCGTGCCGGTCTTCGTTCTCGGCCAGGAGGACCTCCTCGACCTGCTCCAACAGCTCCTTGTCCGGGTCGACGTACTGCCCCGTCACCTTGTCGAACAGCTTCTCCTTCTTCAGGAGTGTCGACGCGTGCAGCACGTACTTCGTGAAGAGCTCTTCGTACCGAGCCTCGTCCACTAAGCCCATCGACAGCCGAACTTCGTCATCGACGACGTTCGTCCACCACGTCTTGACCGCGTCGACGAAGCCCCGATTGTCGTGGAAACCGTTCTGGGGCTCCTGCTTGAGGAAGTCATAGAGGCTTGGGTCCCGAATCAGGTTTGCCAGCTCGTCGAAGACGGGCAGCGGCGTGAGCGTACGGTACTCGTCGTGGTGGGCGGCGTTGAGGATCACCGTCCTCATCTCCCGCGCCGAAGCGCCGAGCAGGCCCTCGTAGTAGCTCGCGTTTCGGTACTCCTCGAAGAGCTCGGGCAGGGCGAGCAGCAGCTCTCGACCGTCTTTGCTGCTGACCCACTCCGGGACCTGGCCTTCGTCGTAGAGGCGCAGCTTCTCCAGCGGGCTCATGCGTTTCACGATGCTTCGGACCGGCTCCGGGAAGTGCTCGGGGTTGGGACGCTGAAGCCGGGTCAAGACCGCCCACATCGCCGCCGCTTCGGCCACGTGGGGGGCGAGCTCTTTGGAGACGCTGGTGGGCTTAATCTGGTCGGCGTAGATCTGAATCTCGTCCCGAAAGCGCAGGAGGTAGGGGACCCGAACCAGCTCGATGCGCGCCTTGAAGGACATCCAGTCCGGATGCTCCTTGAAGGCCTCCAGGTACTTTTCGTTGCTGGAAGCGATCAGCACCTCGTCGAGGTCGATCTTGAACTGGGGCAGGGAAGCGGTGGCCTCCTCGCTCGTGATGAGAAGGTACTTGTAGGCCTCCGCCGGTCGTTTCAGAAGATCCGAGTACTCGAGTAGTCCGCGATTGGCCGAAACCAGGGGTCCCGAGAGCTGATACATAGGCACATTCTGAAGTGGCCGGGGGAGGTTGCCGACCGAACGGTCGGCGGTCAGCTGCTGGGCCTGGGCATCGACGTGCATCTGGGGCTCGACGGTGGCGATGCCCTCACCGTAGCGGAGCGACAGATAGAATCGCTCCACCTGGATGTGCCGAAGCACTTCGGCGTGGTCCCCGTCGTGGGCAAGGAGGAGGGCATCGTAGATGGCGCGGTCTCGGGGAGAGAGGTCGCCCTCGAGGGCGTAGCGCGACACCACGAACTCCTCGGGAAGTCGCCCCTCAGCGCGAAGCTGTTCGATGAGCCGTGCCCGCTCCTTCTTGGGGATGAGGAACAAGGGCGGATCCCGAAGCTCGCAGGGCAGTCGGGCGTCGACCTGCTCGGCGGAGAGATGGGCGTGGCTCTCGCCGGAGCTCGTACTGCTGGCCGAAGCGTCGAAGCCGAGGCGACCCTTCACGATCTTCTCGGAGGGAAATATCCAGGCGTAGCGATAGAGCGCGCCCTCCGGGGTGCGGGCGTAGGCCTCCATGGCTCTTTGCAGGCAGTGGATGATGGAGCTCTTGGCCGAACCATTGGGGCCGTGGAGCATGATGAGTCGCGAGACACGACCGTCGCGAACGAAGTTGTTCACCAGCCGGTAGATCTCGTTTTGGACCCGCTCTTGTCCGGCCACTCGTCCATCGCCCTTTCCCCAGGGCGCATCGAAGAGGTGGAAGCGTCGGACCGAGCCCGTCGGCAGCTCGAGAGTAGTGGATCCGAA
>JBCCQA010000008.1:0-176061 GCA_039024635.1 Myxococcota bacterium
GGCACCATTCACGGCGTTCATGACCCGAAGCTCTCGCGGCTTGAGCCCCAAGCTCTCTCTCGAAACTCCATCGACCTGCGACAGGACCAAGGGTCGATTGCGGGCAGGCATGAGCTGTTCGCTCAAGCGCGCCCGAGGCAGAAGTCGAATGGCCTGCAGGAACACGCCTAATCGATCGAAGCTTAGTGGGATGGCGGGAGGCGGACCCGCGTCTTCTTTGAACTCGCTCTCGCCACCGTGCAGCATGACTTGCGCGAGCACCGACAAAGCCCAATTGACGTAGGTTTCGAAGAAGAGGTCGCCAGGAAGGACGCCCATGCCCACCAGGGCGCCTCCGAGGTCACCGCCGAAGTCGGCGGCCCGGGCCTGGGCCTCGGACAGGCTCTGAGGCGGGACGAGCTTGCCCCGCTGCAGATGGCTAAACAGGCTGAGCTCGTCGTCTTCGACCGTCAGGCCCGTGATCCGCCCGTCGCGCAGCGTAAAGGCCACCCGGCTGCCCGGTCGCTGCACGCTGAGGCCCCCGTCGCCCCGGGCCACAGCGAGTCGGATCATGACCGACAAGGGTCGGGCTGATGCTCCGGCCTCCTGGACTGCTTGCTCCACCCGCTGGACGGACTCTTCGGCAGGACGTGCGGCGAGCGTCTCGGACCAGGGGTTATCGCCAGCCCGGAGGCGGGCTCGAACGTCCTCGAGTCGACGGTTGATTTCCGGCCAGTCCGAGATGGGTCGAAAGGCCTTACCCGATAGCGAGATGGGGGTGTTTTCGTCCACCACTCGGGCGTCGAAGAGGACCTCGAGCCACTGGAGCGCGATGGGGCCGACGCGCTTGCCGTTGCTCCCCCGCAGATAGAGCGCTCTGGGCAGCGTCACCTCGCCATCCTCCCGAGCTGCCGGAGTCCCGTCAAATCCATGGGAGTTTTCTCCGAGCGCCCTTGAAACCCGGCCCGGAAGCCGCCTACATCGAGGTCATGTTGGCTCTCGCCTTGGCGCTGCTCGGACAGGGGGCGCCGGTCCTGGAAAAAAACGAGGTGGCGGAGATCGACTGGTCCGGTTTGAGCATTCTGGTCCAAGGTGAGGGGGCCCCCCAGGGCTCTTCGCGCCGGCCCCTGGACGAGCGACGCTGGTCGGCCGAGACGGCCGCCACCGAGAATGCCCAGACCCGGATGAAAGAGGCCTTGGCCCTGGTCAGGGTCGCACCCGGGGTCCTGGGCAGTGAGCGCATGAGCTCGCCGGCGGTGGTGGCCCGAATCGACGGTCTCTTCGATCTCTGCTCGACCGAAGGCGTCGACTACGAAGAAGACGGGGCGGTTCGTTTGGGACTGCGATGTCCCCTCGGTCTTGGCTTTGCGTCGGCCCTCCTTCCACCTTCCAAGAGCGCCGAAGTTCCGCCTAGCGAGGCCTCCGGCGCGGGCGTCATCTTGGTAGTGCCCGAGCCCATGGAGCCCGTTCTCGCTCCAGTGATCGTCGGTCCCGACGGTGCTCGGCTCTTCGACGTCACCTCGGCCGGGCCAGGTGCCCGAATGCTCCGTGGCCTGGCGGCCTACGCCCGCGACGAGGCCTCGGCGCGCATGATGGCCCGAGCAGGTGAGGCGCCGGTGAAGGTGCAGGCCCAGGGCATCGACGAGAATGGGGCCGTGAAAGTAGATGAGGCTGGGGCAGCCCAGTTACAGGCCGCCGCCGGTGCCCTGAGCGATGGTCGGCTGGTCATCGTAGCCGGTGGGCAAGCCGCCAGTCCCCCGTAGTCATCTAGCCCAAACGCGAGCCTGCTTCAGGGCGTGTAATTGGTTCTTTGGGCGTCGTTCCGGAAGCTGGACCAGGCCCGCGTGTCCATCCGACCGCCGTTCGTCTTGACGCCGATGATTCGACGGCTGCCTTCGTTGATGAGCAAGATATCGTCGTCCCGCAGCAGAGGAACCGAGCCCGTGAAGCCGTTAACGGTCGATGTCAGGGTCCAACGAATGTCGCCGTCGGGGTTGATGGCCCAGAAGCGGTCGCCATAGCCGAAGTAGGCCACGCCGTCGTCGGCGACGGTGGGATAGGGGTCGTCGGAGAAGTCCTCGTGTCTCGCGTCCCGGAAGTTGGGCGGGAAGGTGTAGGGGAGGGGGGTCGTCTGTTGGACCTCGCCCTCTCGGTTCAGCTCAACCCAGTCAAGGCCGATGGGAAGACCAGTGTCCCTCCGCTCCATCACGAGGAGGATACGGCCGTCGGAACCGATGATGGGGTCGGTTCGAGGCACGTAGTCCTCGTCAGGGGGAGAGGGATAGCGAAAGACCTCGTCTCCGTCGAGAAGCTCGACCGCGATCAGAACGCCGCCCGCCCTGGCGACGCCCAGGTTGAGAGCGGTGGAGAGGGCCATCTCTTTGGGAATGAAAGCCGTCGGCCGGGACCACACCGGGGCGCCGGTGGCGAAGTCCAGGGCGCCAAAGCGATTCTCGCTCCAGAATAGGACTCTCGGTCCAGCGACGCCCAGGAACTCGGCCCAGTCCACGGTGCCTCGGTCGTGGCGCCACAGGTTCTCTCCGTTTCGGTCGCGGCGGAAGATGGTGAAAACGTCGGGAGACCCGGGCCCTCCGCCGCTGGGCGAAAGGACCACGCCAAACAGGAAGGAGCCATCGGGGGTCAAGGACCAGCCGGTCTCGCCTCCGGCAACGGCGATCGAGGACTCCAGGACCTCTCCTTCACGGTCCAGGCGGTAGGAGGTCGTCTGGGGGCGGTAGCCCACCTGCTCGAGCTGACGAACGCCCACGATGACCTCGACCTGTCCGCTGGGACGGACCTGGAGGGCTCGGCGGACAAAGCGAACGAGGGCGTTGGTGCTAGGAGGTTGATACTGAAAGATGTAGTCCTCCGTACCGCAGTTCTTCATGGAGAAGATCTGGTGGATGAGTCCACCGTCCGGCCGTGAAAGGTGGTCTAGGCCGACGAAGCGTCCGTCGTTGGAAAGGCTGACCTCTCGCCGGTGAAGGAAGGCTCTATTAGGCCACTGCGCGAGTCCGTACTCGAATACGATTTGGCCTTCGCTAGCGGCCTGGATGACGTCGTCTCCCTCGCAGCGTCCGGCTTGGCAGGTCGTGTTGATGGTGCAGCTGTTGCCGTCGTCGCAGGGACTTCCGTCGCTCAGGGAAGCGCCGATGCATTGGCCGGCAAAGCAGGCGTCGTTGACGCTACACATGTCGCCGTCGTCGCAGGCGGTTCCAGCGGCGACAGGCTCGTGGAAACAGCCTTCGGGACCACAACCATCGGCGGTGCAGGGGTTGCCGTCGTCGCAAGCCTCTTCGTCCGCGATGAACACACACTCGCCGTCGGATTGTCGGCAGAGGTCACGGGTGCAGACGCTGTCGTCGCTGCAGACTCTGGAGCGGCCCAAGCACACCCCCTGACTGCAAACCGCGTCGACTATGCAACGGTCGGCCGAGCTGCAGGCGACCCCGTCGGCGAACTCAGTCGTGCAGGCGCCAAGCTCTGGATCGAAGCGATCCCGGGTGCAGACGTTCCCATCGTCGCATTCGGGAGGCGCGAGGCCGTTGATCCGAAGCCGGGCGCTGACCGGGCCTTCGCTGGTTTCGATCTGAGTGGAGACGCGATACTCGGTGACGGCTTCGGGCTGGGCCCGAACCAGGAAGTTCCGGACACCTCCGGGATCCAGGGGCCCCGTCATGATGGATTCGGTGCTGAAGACCGTCGCGTCTTCTGGAGCACCGAGGATGCCCAAGCCTCTGAGGTCGACCCGGCGGTTACCGATGTTCCGAAGCTCGAACTCCAAGCTCACTTCGACGCCCACCACGACGTCTCGCTCTACTTCAGAAGGCGTGATCTCCAGACGGCCTTCGGTCTGACCGAGTCGTCCTTCGTCGGGACAGGACCAGCTCGCCGCGACGGCGAGTAGGCATCCGATGCGTCGTATCCGGTGCTTCAACGTCGTGCCGTCCCGAAATTGTCTCGGCGTCGCCTGGGCCACGCGGAGCTGTTTAGGCCGAGCTCAGTCTCCACGCCGAAGACTGTCTCAGACGCCACCACGATGATCAGCCGCTCGGGGTTGATTGTCACGGAGATGGGGGCGTTGTCTTCAAATCCGAGGTCGATCTCGTAGAGGTCCTCCCCATTGCGGTCGATTGCGGTCAACCAGCCGTCGGCGCTCGCCACATAGACGTTCCCGGCGGCGTCGCTGGCTGGAGAGTTACCCGCCGCCGGACCTGGGAGCGCCCGGCGGTAGAGTTCTTGGCCATCGGGGCTCTGCAGACCGACCAGTGCGCTCCCCTCGGGCCCCGTGTCGACGAAGCTCACACGGTCTCGGTCGCTGATGATCACGCCCCGGGGGGCCGAAGCCTCGGCGCCCAAGAGCGTCGGGAAGCCCTCACGGGTGGTCGCCAGGAGGGGACCGGACCAGAGTACCCGGCTGGCCCCGTCGAGGCTAAGCTCGCCGGGGGGGAGGACTATCGTTGCGCCGCTCCAGCGGGTCAGGGGTAGATCCTGCGGGCCCAAACGAACCACCTGCTCTTCGACCTCGCCCGCCGCGCCCGGGGGCCCTTCTCGGAGAAGCAGGACGGGGGTCTCGTCGAGGTCCACGACGAGTCGTCGCGCAAAGCGTCGACCCAAGGGCGCGAGAAGCTGGGCGCCCCGTCGCTCCGCGTCCAGGGTGGCGATGAGGCCCTCGTCGCGATCGACGCCCGGCCGATCGAGCCAGAGGCTGAGGACGAGAGCCCCTGAGCTCTGAATGCTCATGTCCTGGATGGAGACGCTGGCGCTGGCGGTATCGACGCCTTCGATCTCGTCAAGGACGAAGTCGGACAAGGTCGCACCTTGGTCCGCCCGATCGAGATCGAGGATCCGGTTGCCGAAGGGTACGCTGAGGCCCGTAGGCGAGATGAGCATGCTTCCCGCCTGAGGCGCGTCGAGCCCCCGGCGCTCCCAAGCAATCTCCCCGCAAGGCCCGACCGCCACCACGCCATCAATCACGCCGACGAAGGTGGTTCCATCCACGTCGACGACCGGATTGTCGCCAGCGCCGGGGGCCAAGGGCCCGATCGAGGTCGCGAACTGCAGCTCGCCCGAGGCCGGATAGGGAAAGCCGTCTTCGAGACACTCGCCGGCGGTACAAGCTTCTTCGGTCGTGCAGACATCGCCATCGTCACAGGCTCGACCCTCGGCGATATCGCCGAGCTCGCATCGGCCCGAGCGACAGGCCCGACAGCTTCCACAGGGCGTGAAGTCGGGGAGAGGTTCGTGACGACATCCGTTTCGGGGGTCGCAGAGGTCCTCGGTGCAGGGATCACCGTCGTCGCAGGCCGCAGCGAGGACGTTCACGCAACCCGTCCGAGCGTCACAAAAGTCGTCGGTACAGGTGTTTCCGTCGTCGCAAGAGCGGCCCATGCCCAAGCAAAGTCCGCTCGCGCAGCGATCCTCCAAAGTGCAGGCGTCGAAGTCGTCGCAGTCTTCGACCCCAGTCTCGGTGACGCATCGCCCGAGCTCGAAGTCGAAGCGGTTCGAGGTGCAGATGTTCCCGTCTTCGCAGTCCGGCACGAAGCGGGCGTCGGCCACGATGCTCACGGTCGCCGTCCCGGTCTCGTCGTCGATGAAGATGAAGGTGCTTCGAGGGCCTTCTTCTGTCGGGGCGAAGCGTAGCGTCAATTCGATGGGCTGCGAGGGCGAGACCCGTCCAGCGGAGGGGGCGGCCGAGAGTCCCTCCCCCTGGCCCAGGCCGAAGCGGGCTCGGTACTCTACAGGCGCACTCCCGAGGACCTCGATGCGAATACTTTGGTCTTGGACTTCGCCTATGAAGCGGCGACCAAAGTCGATCTCCAGGGGTTCGATGACCAGGCGGCCCTCACCTGGCGTAAGCGTGCCTTCGTCCGAGCACCCACAGAAAAGGAGCAACGCCCAAGCGGCTCGCCGCATGCCGAGAGGGTGGCACGTTCCTCGTTGGACCGGCCACCGAGAATGATGGCTTCAGCCCGGGAGATCGCTTTGTGCCGTGGTTTGCCGGAGGCGGTGGGTGAGGACCTTGATGACGCCTTGGGTGATCTCCAGGTGATCGTTCATGAGCTCGTAGAAGGCGTCGCGCTCCAGCTTGAGAACTCGGGTGGGCTCGGTGGCTCGGACCGTCGCACTCCGAGGTTCCGAGTCCAGGAGAGCCAACTCCCCCACGCATTCGGGGGGGCCGAGCTTTACCACCTGGCGATCTCCTCGACGCACCTCCACCTCGCCGCTCAAGAGGAGGTACAGTGAGTCCCCCATGTCGCCCTCCCGCATCAGCTCTGCCCCGGCCCGGATCTCGAGCTCCTCGGCGACCTTGGCCACCCGGGCCAACTCTTGCCCTGGAATCTGGGCAAAGAGCTCGACCCGTTTGAGAAAAAGGACGCGTTCGACGGTCGAGATCATCCACCGCTCCCTCGGGCGGAGCTGAGTCCCGACTCCGAGCCGTGGCTGGACTCGGTCTCCTCGAGCTCCCGGATGGGAAGGTCCATCGTAGGCGTGACGTCCTCGGTCTCGAAACCAGCCAAGGCTCGGCGACGCATGAACAGGAAGATGGTTTGGATGATGGCGGCGATGGGCACCGCGAAGAGGGCACCGATGAGCCCTCCGGTCCGCTCACCCACGATGAGGGCAAAGATGACGACCACGGGGTGGATTTTGGCCGAATCGCCCAGGATCTTTGGATTCAGCACGTTTCCCTCCAGGAGGTGAATGCCGATGATCCACAGCAGTGCGAAGAAGGCCTTCGAGAAGCCATCCAGGAGCGCCATAGCCACGATGGGGATGGTCGAAATGATGGATCCGAAGATCGGGATGAGGCTGAAGGCCGCCGCGAGCAAACCCAGAATCAAGGGCAGCTTCACGGAAAGGAGCCACAGCCCCAGGAAGGTGAGAACGCCGTTGGTCAAGCAGATCAGAATTTGGCCTCGCACCACGCCCGATAGGCCCGTGGACACGCCGCTTCGGATGGTCTCGAAGCCGTTACGCCACTCGGGAGGAATGAGGGTCTCGACGAAGCGCTCGATGAGGCGCCGGTCAGCGCTCAGGAAGGCGGTTAGCATCAGGACCAGAAAGCTGCCGAAGACGATCTCGAAAGTCTGGCCGATGAGCTCTCGACCGAAGCTGAAGAGCTCGGTCGCCGAGTCGGCTGCATTTTCGACCGCACCGGCTAGATTCTGCTGCAGGGCGGCCTCCACCTCGCTTCGGTCGAGAGGAAGGGCATTTTCCGAAGCGAAGGCCTCGAAGCCATCGAGGACCCAAGCAATGCCGCCCTTCAGATCCGAGACCATCCGGGCGCTCAGCTTTCCTAGGCCGGTGAGCTCCAGTCCGATTTGGGCGACGGCCCAAATGGAGAAGAGGACCATGACGCTCAGGACGACCACGTAGATCCCAATGATGGCCACCGGCCGACCCATTCGACGACCCTTCAGCTTGAAGTCGGAAAGGTGGGCCACCGCAGGCTCCATGACGAAAGCGAAGAGCAAAGCGAGCCCGAAGGGCAGCAGCACGCCCCGGTAGGCCACGAGCAGGCCGGCCACGAAGAGCCAAAGCCCGGCCAGAATGAAGGTGCGTCGAACCCTTGGGTTCCGAAGCCAGGTGATCACCCGGGGTTCGAAGCGGTCGGGCGGGAACACGTACCCCATGATGGGCACGAGCGCGGGTTGGAGGCGACCTTCTCTGCGTGCCTGGGCCTACTTTTGGCTTGTCCGAGGCGGCGGGAGGGTCAACATGGGGCCGTGAGCCTGACCCTTCTCGCCCTGACCGTGGCTGCGGACCCCGCTCTCTTGGCTCAGGCGCGGTGGGAACCCGATGCCCAACAGACGGTGGTCGAGCTGAACGTCCCTGAAGGCTGGCACCTGTGGACCTTCGAGCCCGGTCCGGGCCCATTGCCTCTCAAGGTCGAGGCGCCGGGCACGGGGGGGCCCTGGTACGGACCGGCGCCGGAACGAGTGTATGACGAGGGCTTCAAGCTCGAGCTCGCGCGCTGGGAGAGTCACGACGTACGGCTGATTCGTCGGTGGAGCGGTCCCAAGGCGCCGGCCGAGCCGGTCCTGGTGCGGGGCCAGATTTGTTCGGCCGATACCTGCCTGAACCAGCGGCTCGAAGTGATGCCGAAGGAAGCTGAGGGCGTCACTCCGGCCCCCGATTCCGTGGTGTGGACGCCGCCCAGCAAGGCGGAAGGTGCGCAAGAAGAGACAGAGGTGGGGTCGGGCGCGACCGAGGATGCCCCGAAGGTCCTGGCCGGTGAACCAACCCAGCTCGGGGACGAGGGACTGTTCTCCTTCTTGGCCCTGGCTTTCCTCTTTGGGCTCGGGGCCCTCGCCACGCCTTGCGTTTTCCCCGCCATTCCTCTCACGGTGTCCTTCTTTTCCAAGTATCGCGCGGAGAGCGTGGCGCGCTCGGCCCAGCTGGCCGCAACCTACGCCGCGACCATGGTTCTGGCCTTTACGGCGGCGGGGGTTCTCGCCTCGATCCTCTTTGGCGTGACAGGGCTCCAGAGCTTCGCGGCCAGTCCCAGCTTCAACCTCTTTCTCGCTGTTCTCCTAGTCTTCTTCTCTTTGAACCTAATGGGCATGTTCGAGCTGCAGCCCCCTCAGTGGCTGCTGGGAGGCGTCAATCGGCTTCAGGGACGGGTCGCTCAGGGCCCCGGTGGCGGCTGGCGTGATCACCTCCTGGTCGCAGCGATGGCCTTGACCGCGACCACAGTCTTCTTCACCTGCACCGTCGGCTTTGTCGGAGTGGTGTTGGTCTCGGCCGCCCAGGGCGAGGTTCTTTGGCCGACCCTCGGCATGCTCGCCTTCTCTTCGGCCTTCGCCTTGCCCTTCTTCGTCCTGGCTCTGTTTCCCGCCGCCGCCGGCCGGCTCCAAGGAGGCTCCTGGCTGGCCGCGACCCGGGTGACCCTCGGCTTCATCGAGCTCTCGGCCGCCACCAAGTTCCTCTCCAACGCCGATCTGGTCTGGCGCTGGGGTTGGCTCACCCGAGAAGTCGTTCTGGCCTTCTGGATTCCGCTCTTCGCGGTGGCCGGGCTCTTCCTCCTCGGAAAGATATCCTTGGGTCGCGAGCAGGCCACCGAAGGCGGTCGCGTACCCGTTCTCCAAGCCTTGGCTGCGGTTGCGCTCTTCGCCTTCTCGACCTATCTGGCAGCCGGCATGCTCCAGGGTCGGGCCTTTGGAGGCTGGCTCGACGGGTGGCTTCCGCCCACCCGCTATCCCGGCCAAACGGTCGCTTGGACATCGGGTCCGGCCTCGGAGGGTCCGAGCTGGATCGAAGACCTGGACGAGGGAAGACGTCGGGCCGAAGCCGAAAACCGGCTCGTCTTCGTCAACTATACCGGCTACACCTGCACGAACTGTCGCTACATGGAGGAGGCCGTCTTTCCTCGAAGCGAGATCGCCGAGCTTCTGGACCGGATGGTCCGTGTCGAGCTGTTCACCGACGGCGGCGAGCGTCGACACGAAGAAGCGCGCCTTGATCAGGTCAAACGGTTCGAAACTGCGGCTCTTCCTTTCTATTCGGTGGAACGCGCGGACGGTGAGGTTATCGCCACCTTCCCCAGCAGCACCAACAAGCCCGAAGAGTTCCAACGCTTCTTGGCCGGCGCCCTGCGCAAGGCCGGGGTCGCGCCTTGAGGCCTCAGGCCTACTACGTTCGTCGATAGGCCCCGTCTGGGTCTCGCTCGAAGCTCATGCTGAGCCAGAAGCCTTCGCTTTCAGGATCGATGACCCAAGCCTCGAGAAGGCGCGCCCCTTCGCTGCGGGCCTCCGAGGCGAAGGCCTCCACGAGCGCCTTTCCCACCCCTCGAAAGCGGACGTCTTGGGCAACGGCCAGCTGGGCGATGCTACCGCGGTCGCCCTCGATGCGGCCGTCCAAAGCCCCCAGAAGCGTCTCCCCCTTCCGCGCCACGCGCAGGATTCGGCCCGGGTCGGCCATGCGTTCTGCGATGGACTCGAGGCGAGCGCCGGGCGGAATCAAAGCGTCCTGGACCGACGCGAAGAGTCGGTCGATCTGATGGGCCCATCGGAGCTGGGCTGGACCGAGCTGAATCACCGGAGCTGCTCGAGCACCTCGAGGCGAGCGCCCTCCAACACCCGGCCTCGAAAGGCCACCGGCACATCGAGCAATGGCGGCGAACAGCTGAGGCTGCAGCTGGTACCCCGACACCCGGCAGAGAAGGGCGTGCAGACACCGCCTTGGAGGTCTAGGATGCCGTCGAGCCGAACCGCTGCCGTACAGGTCTGACAGCAGGGATCGTCGGGTCCGCAGGCTGGTCCGTCACAGATCGGGGCTTCTGCGGCGAGGAAGCCTTCGACCTCCACCACCCGCCCGAGCAGGGAGCCGACCGTGGCGGCGGCCGAGGCCGTCGTTACGAGCTCGACCGGGTCTAGGCAGGGGTCGAGACCCATGTCTACCGTCGTGCCGCCGTCCTCGGTCGCGCCGCCGTCCAAAGAGCCCAGGTCCAGCCCGCCGTCCGCTCCGAGATCCTCTTCGATGCCCGCGTCGTTGGGGCCGCCATCAGGGAGCTCTCCGCCATCACCGGGGCGCCAGATGATGACGCCCCCGTCGGGGTCGAAGACGCCTGGAACGGGTCCCTCCTGCGGACTGCAGGCCGAGGCCAGGGCCACTAGGGCGAGAACGGGCCGGGTGGCAACGAGCGACAAACTAGGGCGCCTGAATCACGAGGGCACGAGCTTGGTCGGTGGCCTCGGCGTCGAAGCCCCCGCAGGGGAAGAACAGGAACTCGTCGCAGGCCTCCACCAAGCCCATGAGCTGCGGCGATAGGCTGTCGGGAAAGGCCCAGGCCCGTTCCATGTCCCGCAGGGCCGTGGTCGAGGTCGTCTGGGGCTGGCCTTGGGTGATCGAGCGCGCCCGCTCCAGTCGCCCGATGGAGTTGGTGAAGAGCTCGCCCGCCAAAGGCGCGTTTCGCTCGATGTCCAAGGACTGGAGGACCTGAGACTCGAGCCGTCCCAGGTACTGGGCGACGTTGTCGGTGGTAACGTCGTCCGGTGTCGTGTCCAGAAAGGCCTGTCGAAGTTCGGCCGGCCCGTTCAGCACCAGCTCTCGGTAGCCGGCGCCGGCCTGGACGAGGGTCACGGTCTGGACGGGACTCCGGCGCTCCGCCACGGCGTAGATCGATAGGGCGGCCGTGGCCACTTGACCCACGTGTCCGTGGACGCCGAGACGAATTCGAGAGGCTGAAAAAGAGGCCCCGACGGCCGGCTGGAACTGTTCGGACCGATCCCGAAAGTAGGAGAAGACGTGGAGCAGCTCCAAGGCGGCGGCGAGCTGGGTGTCCCGAAGCGCGCCCGCGTCCCCGGGGAAGAAAGCGATGCCGCTGTCGTCAGGGATGCCGTCCGGCCCAGCTACGCGCTCGTCGTCGCTGTTGGGTCCTGCGTCCAAGGCCTCGAGCTCCGCGTCGCTCCTTTGTTCGCCACACAGCCCGTCGCCGTCGGGCGAGCGTGGTCCGTGACAGCGTACTGAGAAGGCCACGGTAGCGAAACGCTGAGCAGCTGCCTGCTGGGCTAGTGCCAGAACGTCGTTCAAGCCTCGGCCGTACCCAGGCAGGATGAGGGCCAGGCCCTGCACGTTGCTGTCGTCCACTGGGAGGGTCATGGTGAAGCGAAGCGGGCGGACCTGGACATCCTGGTCCCAGTCGGGACGGATACGAAGCCCTTCGCTGAGAACGTTCAGGACGTCGAGACGCCCCTTGATGACCCGCCCTACGTCCGGAAATTGGGCGTTGTTGACGGCCGGGGACAGCTCAGCCGGGGTCAGGATGGCGTCGTCGACGGTGATGTTGAAGGGCACGGAGCCCGTGTCGATGAGCTCGAAGACCCGCTCTCCCAGCCGCTGAAGCCGCTCTGGGCCCTGGGTGGTGTCGAAGGAGTGGACCGAGACAATGTCTTCGGGTCCGATGGGAGGCGAGGCCACGGCCAAAGCGGCCAACAGAGGCACCAGCCGGTCCCGCTCACGGCGGATTCGAGCCTCTACGGCCGCCTCCAGTCCCAGGCTTTCAACCGAGTCGATCCCGAGCAGGGCCCGGACCTCGGCCGTAGCGCCCAGGGGGGTATCCTCCCGGTCGGTGATGGCCCTCGTGAGCACGGTGTAGTGCCTTTGCCCGAAGGCCAGGTCCGCCGCTGGGTCGACCACGACCGAGCCCGACTCGAAGGTGGTCACAACGTCCTCCACCTCCACGAAGCTCTCGGGGGTGGTGGAGCTTCCAGTCCAAGCGACGAGCACCGAGGCCGGCACGCCGGTCCCTTGGCCCATCTGGTCGAGGTCGAAGGTCACGGTGGAGGACAAGGACTGAGGCTCGACGTCGACGCTGACCGGCACCGAGACCCGAGCATTGATCGGGGCCCCGTCGGTTCGGGTCAGGCGCTCTACGGCGGCGTCGACGCCGGAACTCTGGAGCGGACAGCCGTCGACCTCGCTCGTCCCGTCCGGAAGGGCGAAGAAGTTGTTCGGGCTGGGCGCGTTCGGAGCACACGGGTCAACTATGTCGACCTGGGCCCCCTCTCCACTGGGGGGATTGGGATCAGGCTCATCGGAGGGCTCATCTCCCCCGCAGGCGGCGAGGACAAGGAGCGCGCTCGGGAGAAGGCTCGAGCTTCGGACCATGGGCTTTCATACCGGCCCCGGAACCGAAATGGCGAGCCTCAGTGGGAGGACGAGGCGAGGGCACCTCGGGGGTTCGGCCCAGACTGCAGACTAGATGCGCACCCGCAGGGAGGCGGCCACGAGGTGCTGGACGCCGCCGGTGAATCGCCCAGGGAAGGAGAAGGCCGTCTGGCCCTCCACGACCTGATTGAAGGGCTGGGCTTGCTCCTCGGGGATGTCTCGGGAGGAGAGAATCACGGCCAAGTAGGAGAGATCGACGCTGAAGGCACCGAAAGTATAGCCCGCGCCGGCCGCGATGTTGAATCGGTCGCCGTCGGGGAGGCCCGGTTCGACGGTCTCGTCCGGAATCGGGCTCAGGTCGTACACGACGCCAGCGCGACCCGCGAAGTCACCGAAGCGCACCTCGCCCCCCAATCGGAACATGGGCACGGCGTTCCACTCTCGGACCTCCGATGTGAAAGCAGAGGGTCGGCCGGAGTCGAAGTTGATTCGCAACTCTTCGAAGCTGTCCCAAAGAGTGAGCTGAGTGGCCGCCTCCAGTGTCCAGTGTTCTTCGACCCAGCCCACGCCGAGTCCGAAGGTGTGGGGGACGGTGACGGAGCCGCTCCCGCTTCCGTCGGGAAAGTTCGCGGCAGTAGTGGAGGGGACGTTGGACGGGAGGGTGAAGTCGACCTCGCCGTCGAAGTCTAGGTTGACCGCCGACCGGTAGACGAAACCGAGCCGGAGATTCTCGGTGGCCTCGACCTGAATGCCCGCCGTCGCGCCCACACCGAAGGCGCTGGCCGCGAGCTTGAAGCGACCGTCCAGCTCGCTGGGATCCGCAGCCGGAAGCAAGATCTGCCCAAAGCTCGGATCCTGCCCGTCGGTGACGCCCAAGGTCTGCTCCAAGACCAGAGTCGCGGGCACCAGCTGAAGCCCGACCGCTACGTTGAGCCACTCCACCGGCTTCAGGGCCACTGTGGGCGTAAAGAAGAAAGCACGGAGCTCGGTGAACTCGGCCTGGCTTCGTCCCACCCAGCGGTTTCCGTCCTCCCACTCGGTGCCGAGCCCGTAGGAGGGATAGAAGCCCAGGCCGACCACCGCCATCTCACTGAGGGCGTAGGAACCGTAAACGTGGGGAACGAAAGCAGGAGACGAGTTCAAATCGCCCGTGACTGGGTCCCCGCTCGGGTTGGTGCTGACAAGACCAGGGCCCTCGTAACCGTTGCCGGGCGCGATGAGCGTCACGCCCGCTTCGAAGGCCGTGCCCTTCACGTTCGCCAGGCCGGCTGGGTTGTGCCAGATGGCCGAAGGGTCATTGGTTGTCGCGATGACCGCGTTCCCGCGACCGGTGGACCGGGCCGACTGCTCGTTGATCTGAAAGCCCGCGCCCTGGGCAGGGGACGCGAAGGTGCAGAGGAGGGCCAGCCCGCCCCAGGTAATCGTGTGTCGAATCAGGTTCATTTCAGTTCTTCTCCCTCGGTCGTCCGAATCAGGGGCAAGGCAGGCTTCCGCCCATCAGGTCCAGGGGTCCGATGGCCGCCGGTTGCTGGGCCGATACGGTGGCGCCGCTCGAGTTGATGAAGCCCGAAAGCTGTAGCTGGGCCCCCACCGTATTGCAGATGGCGTCGACGAGGTTGGCGCCGCAGACCTCGGTCCCCCCGGACACGAAGGGGTTCAGCAAGAAGCCGTGGCAGCCGCCGCCGTCGCCGGGCATTGCCCCCGCCGTCATCGAGAAGTCGTAGATCTGGAGCTGCTCCGTTCCCGAGACCGGCGGCGTCATGGTGGGGTCGAAGGGAAAGCCGTAGGCCGCCGCCAATCGGAAGTTGCTGGTGTTCGGGACCACTGGGTCCGGTATTGCGACCTGCTGCAGAATGTTGTCGGTGGTGCTCAGAGCGACCGTCGTCGCCAGGGGGTCGCCCGGGTCGCCGATGGTCTGGGCAAGAATGAGGAACTGAATGAAGCCCGCGTCCTGCACGCAGCCCGAGCTGGGGTCACCGGGGGTGTTCAGCGTGCAAACCCCCGCGTCCGCCAGCGCCGCGAAGAGGGCGGACGAGAAGGCGGGCACGGTCTCGGTGAGCACCGTGGTCAGTGGACCGCCGTGAACGCTGAAGGCCCCGACCCCGATGCTGGGGTCCTGAGCCAGGACCGAGGACCCGATGATTCCGCCCAGGGACTCGCCGAAGATGTTGATCTCGGCGTTGGCCCCCGACTGCAGACCCGCATCGGCGCCCATCGGATCGGCACCGTTGAACTCGTCGTCCCGTAGGTGATCGATGATGGTCTGGGCGTCGACGATGGACTGGCGGAAGTTATCCCGGACCGCGAACAGGTTGATGCCGATGTAGCCCGTCCCAGAAGGGTCTCGGACACCGTCGCAGGCCACCGGACCCGAATTGGTGCAGGTGTCGGACGGAAGCGGCTCGCAGGTCACGGAAGCGGGGTCGATGGTGCCGCCGCCGCATGCTTCGCCGGTCGCGTTGTCGATGAGGTCGCTCGCTCGCTCGCCCTGGAAAGGGAAGTCGACGAGGACCACGGCCCGGCCGCCGTTGGCGTCACCCGTGAAGCTGTTGGCAAGGAGGAAGCCGTTCTCCTTCTGCTGGTTCAGGCCGTGCAGATAGACGCTGATGGGGCGACCGCCCACCGGCGCGGCTCCGCCGCTGATCACGTAGGCTCGGGCCCGTTCCGAGCCTGGTGAAGCGATCGTGCCCTGAGAGAAAGTCCCACCCACGCCGAGGGGGTTACCAGTGCGAAGGTTGTAGAGCTGGACATCGTAGTGGGCAACCCGATCAATGTTCGACGTGCTGAGTACGCATCGGGGGTGGGCGAAAGCGGCGGCCGGGTTCATGGCGCACTCCCCGGGCGTGACCGACACGGGCATGCCGGTCGCGTCGGGATAGGGCAGCTGGAGAATGCCGGTCGCGCAGAGTGCGTTGCAGATGAAGCCCTGGGCGTTCTGCCCGGTCAGGATGGAGGGACCTCCCGGGACACCGGGAAGCGGAGCGGGCTCGACATCGGCGTTGCCGGGGAAGAGGTCGTCGTAGCCGGCGCCCGTTCCTTCAGGGGCGGTCACCAAGCCGGTGATGGCGTCGTTCACTGCCGTGACGTCCTGGGTCTTGTACGGGAAGGCGATGGCCATCTCGGTCCGAGGGATGCCGAACATGGCGTCCTCGAAGACCTGGAAGGCGGGCTGGAAGCGAGAGCGGCCAAGGCCATCCATGCCGTCCTCGACCGCGAGGAGGGTGCCGACCAGGGCCGCCTCGGAGAGCGGCATGCCCGTGCTCACCAAGCTGTTGCACTGAAAGGCCAGGGCCACGGCAGGGTCGGCCGAAGCCGAGGTCGTCCCGGTGATGACGGGCATAGGGCTCTTCAAGATGTCGAAGAGGGCCTCGGAGCCAAAGGTCTCGCCCATTGGGGTCTGGATGCCGTCGTCCCCCCCCCGAACGCCCACTGCGTAGAAGGTGTCCTGCTGGAGCGGAACGAGAGGCACGATGAGGAGGCTTCCGCCCAGGGACTGCACCTGGATGGGATGGCTCGGTCCCAAAGGCATGGACGTCGCCGAGTCATAGGGGACGACGAGGACGTTGCCCGCCGCCGTGGCCGGGTCGATGTCCGCCGAAAGCGGAACGACGATGGGGGAGGTGGTGGACCAGCCGTTCACCGAGGAGAGCCCCAAGATGAGGGCCTGCTCGATGCCGCTCGCCCCGGGGTCCAGGGGAAGGTCGACGAGCACGTCGTCCCCGTCTTCGTTGGTGAGGAGAGGGTTGTTGGGGAAGGGGAGCACCGGATCCTCGGCCAAGGGGTCGAAGAGGGCGGTCTGGGGGGCGCCGCTGGACGGTACGCCCGTGCTCCAGGTGTTCAAGAAGACCAGGTTCCGACGTCGAAAGCCGTCGCCTGCGCCGTCGCCCTGGGTGGCATCGAGCAGGTCGGCCGCGCCTTCGGCCACCGGCACGAGGGCGTTGAAGAACTGAAAGAGCCCGAAGAGCCCCTCGGCCGACTCCTGGAACTGGGCCTCGAAAGCCGCCTCGCGGGCGGCGCCGGTCAAGCCGGTCTGATCGAGGGCCGCGTTGATGGAGGCCTCCACGCTGACCCGCAAGAGGCCGACCACTTCGAAGCCGTCGGAGGTTGCGAAGACCGGCGGATTCAAGATCTCGCCGGAGGGCGAAAGGCCCGAGCCGTTCACCAAGAGCGAAAAGAGGTCCGATGCCTCGACCGGCCGATTCTCGGTCTGGCCATCCGCTGGCACAGCCTCCAGTCCGTTGCTGACGATGGTGACGTAGCGCCGACCCGGCTGAAGACCGCCGGCCGGGATGAGCTCAAGCTCCACGTTCCGGGCGAAGGCGTCGGCCGCGGTGGGCTCGTAGCCGAACTCGGCTTCGCAGGCGGTGGGCGGGGGGGTGAGGTTGTTCTGCTGGACCGTGAACTGAAGCGGCGTGGGGCTCATTGGGTCCGTCACGTCGAGAAGCAAAATGTTGTCGGCCGCCGAATCTGGGTCGATCCGATCCTCGAAGATCACGGTGGGGTTGAGGAAGGTGGGCCAGCCGTTCTCGAAGCCAGCAAAGGCCAAGCAAGAGGCGGCGGTCACGCCTTCGCAGTCGGCCGGCGCGATCTCCTCGGGAGGGATGCTCCCGGTCATAGGGTCCTGAACGAGTCCCGTGGGTGTGGGCACGAGCTGGAGAACGGGAATGGGATTGGTTGGATCGAATTGAGCGCTGACGATCGCGCCCGGCGCGGGCGGATCCTCGAGGTCCAGGTCTTCGGCACAGCCGAATCCAAGGGCCCCACCCGTTAGGGCCAGGGCCAAAGCTCGATGCGTAGGGGGCAAGATTGTAGACATGCAGTTCCTCTCGGCGCGGGCGAAGCGCCCCTTCATCGGGACCTGGGCGTCACTTCGACGTCACAGGGCCCAGGGGCGCCCTCGACACGGGGCGGATGTGACAGATTTCACCAAGTTTGGAAAGCGTGAGTCATAAACAATCCTGAGCCCTCGGCGAGACGACGGTGCTAGGTCTGCAGCAAAGATGAAGAGCAGCGAGCGCGGCGCCCGGGCCCACCAGATGTTCCTTGGTCATCAGGACCGAATCGTCGACGCCCTGCAGGCCTTGGATCCAAGCCATCCCTTTCGCGAAGACAGCTGGGACCGTGAGGGCGGCGGAGGCGGGCGGAGCCGCGTCTTGGAGGGGGGCGACATTCTGGAGAAAGCCGGCGTGAACGTCTCCTGCGTGTTCGGAGAGCTGAGCGAGGCCTTCGCCGCCCAGCTGCCCGGCACGGGTCGGAGCTTCATGGCCACCGGCGTCAGCTTGGTCCTTCACCCCCGAAACCCCCATGCGCCTACGGTCCATGCCAACTTCCGCTATCTGGAGAAGGGCGAGGATGCGGCGTGGTTCGGGGGCGGCGGAGATCTCACGCCGTGGATTCTCTATGAAGAAGATGCGCGGCACTTTCATGATGTGTGGCGCCAGGCGTGCGGGCGACATGCGGTGGCGGACCACACCGCCTTCAAGGCGGCGTGCGATCGCTACTTTCACATTCCTCATCGAGGTGAAGCGCGAGGGATAGGCGGCATCTTCTTCGACTACATGGGGCTCGAGCCCCCCAAGGGGATCTCGGCGGACCTGGCCGAAGCGGAGCGCTTCGTCGATGACGCGGCTGGATGCTTCTTGGGCGCTTACCTTCCGGTCTTGGAGAAGAGGAAGGACGCGTCCTTCACCGAAGAAGAGCGGGATTGGCAGCTGGTTCGTCGCTCCCGCTACGTGGAGTTCAACCTGGTCTACGACCGAGGAACGGTGTTCGGACTCAAGACCGGTGGTCGAACCGAGTCGATCCTGATGTCGCTGCCCAACGAGGTCCGCTGGCGCTACGACATGTCGCCTCGACCCGACTCCTACCAATCGAGGCTAGTCGAAGTGCTCCGCGAGCCCGTCGACTGGTTGGACCGCTGATCATCCTTCTTCCGACCAGCGCTTGGTCGATTTGAAGCTCCAGTGCTCCAAGTGGCCTTCGGCCGCGACCCCGTCGAGCATGAACACGAACTTGAGCGGGGTCTGCCATTCGTCGGCCGAAACGTAGACGGTAAAGTCGTAACTCGGCGGGTTTCGTCGCCGCAGGCCGGGCGTCGGCTTGCGGACGAAGTGAAGATCCACGCGATGGGCCTTTCTCTTTCCGGCCGCGGTGCGAACGGTGCTGATGGGTCTCACGCGTCCCGTCATCCGCCAGAGGCGCCGAGCGCTGAACACGTCCTGACAGGCGACCGACCCTGCATTCATCTCTAGGATCCGGGCCCAAAACATGAGGGCCAAAATGTCAGTGGCGGCATGGTCGGTGGCGTAGTGGCGTTCGAGCTCTCGGCCCATGGTGCGGAACTCGGCATCGATCCTACGGCGATCCTCGGAAAAGTCGACCCGCTCCCATCGAGGGTCCTCGCCATAGGTTACCTCGGTCCGCAGGGCGACCGGTCGAAAGGGCGCCTCTTCGATCATGGTCATGTAGCGTCCCTTGAAGGGCTTGAAGCTTGCCACGAGGGCGTTCGTTCGCGCCCGACCGAAAATCGGGAGGACCTGACGTCCTTCGACGATCCGGTGCTCGCCCACCTTGGTTTCGAACTTGCCGACGTAGGCCCCGGCGAAGGTCAGCCGGTAGCCCAGCTCCTCGCCGACGGGGAAGGGCAGGGACACGGTTCGCCGACCCAACACGTCTAGACCCTCGCAGGGCGCCCTTCGTGAAAGGGCTTCATTTTGGGGCGCCGAGCGTCCACCTTCCCCCGGGTTGGCGACGGTCATCAGAACGAGAAGCGCGAGCATCATCCTTTTGGACGCGTCGGCGCCGCTTTTCTTCATTCGCACCCCGAGGCTTGGTGCGACGTGAGCGCGCTCGCACCCAGGGTTCGCGCGCGGATCCGCCGGGAGGCTTGGCTGGCCGGCTTCGGGATCCTGGGCGCCCTCTGGCTCGCCAAAGAGTGGGCCGGAGCTCTGCCGGGCGCCAGCTTGATACTCACCCTGGTCGTGGGCCTTCAGCTCTACGGGCCCATCGCGCGCATCGGTCGCGATGGCGTCAGCTGGGAGAGCTTGGGTCTTCGTCGAGACCGCTGGGCGTCGGATGTCTCGAGCCTCGGATTGATCTGTCTACTGACCTTTCCCCCTTATGTGTTGGGCTTTCACCTTTGGAAGAGTGAGCTCTTGGGCCTCGCCTTCGTGTTTCGCGTTCCTCGAGACTTCCTGTGGACCTTTCTGAGCCAAACCTTGGTGCTGGCCCTGGCGGAGGAGGTCTTCTTCCGAGGCTATCTGCAGGAACGCTTCGATCGCGTCTATCCGCCCCGGATCCGCTTTTGGGGCGCTCAACTCGGCTGGGGCCTAGTCATCTCCAGCGTCTTCTTCGCGTTGGCCCATTTCGTTGGCGAATGGAACCCGACCCGACTTGCGCCCTTCTTCCCGAGCTTTGCCTTCGGATTTCTGAGGGCCCGTACGGGCAGCATCGTCGCGGCCACGTCTTATCACGCCCTTTGCAACGCCCTCGCCGACCTGATGTTCGCTTGCTATCGATGACCGAACATCTGGACGAGGCATAGCTGACCGTCGGCCTCGGCCTGGCCGAAACCGAAGGAGCGCACACGCGGGTCGACCAGCGTTGCGTGGTGCGTGGGACTGAGCAGGAGATTGCCGAAGGCCCGACTCAGATCCCGAGCCACGGCCACGTTCTCGGCCACGGGACCGCTCCAACCCGCCTCTCGGGCGCGAGCCCTGGGGCGGCGGCCTTGATCATCGAGGTGTTCGGCCCGTCCTCGCCGGCAGATGTAGTCGGCGTGGGCTTGGGCCGCCCGAGTGAGTGTGGGGTTCTCTTGACCGGCGGGCAGGCCTCGAACACGTCGGAGGGCCGTCCATGCCGACTCCGCCTCGGTCGCTTCGGGTGTGGAAGGCTCCAGACCAGGTCGAACCCACAAGCCGACCACGATGGGGCCGGTCTCGGTGTCGGCCAAGAGCTCGACGACGTCGGCCGAAGACAGCCGGAGCTGGAGTTGACCTCGCCAGGCCCGCTCCTGGGCGCGGTCGCAGATCAGTTCGGAAGAGCAACCCTGAAGCCAGGCCAGCCGTCCCGATGAAGTCGGGCCGCTAGACCGGCCCGCGACCTCGAAGCCCTTCCGCCACCGGGCGGCGCTCCAGTCGATGACGCGGCGGCTGTATAGGATGGTCGCCGCCCAGCGGCCTTCGCCGCGCGCCCACCCTGCGCCTACGTGCGTGGCCCCGAAAGCGGCGGGAGGACAGCGACCCGCTGCCGCCTCGACGAGCTTCCGACGGTCGGGCCCGAGGCTCGCGACCGGCAGAACAGCCGAATCCCCCAAACCTACGGCCCGAACCGAGGCCTCGGGCGCGTCGAGGCGGCCCGCCAGAAGAGCTGCCCCATGGCGGGCGGCGGCGGCAGAAAGTGCAGGGTCAACCGGCAGTTCCAAGGCACAGGCCCTGGCGGTCTGCAGCGCCAGGCCATTTCCGGTCTCGGGAAGCGCATCCCTCTCGACTCCAGCGACGAAGGCTAGGGTGAGCGCCCATACGGTCACGAGAGAAATGAAACTCTGGCCGGGTCCCGCGCGTCTAGAGAGCAGAAGGATGATCGAAGGTTCAGCGGGACAAAGGGGCACGGCCCCGGGTCGAATTGACCCTCGCCAAGGGGTGCCTAGCTTCGGGGCAAGCACCCCAGCTAGCCCTCGCAGTTGGTACGGGATTCGCAGTCATTTCGGGGCAGACGGCTGAAAGGCAGCGGAAAGCAGGGTATTCAGGATGTTCGGATTCAGAAAGTCGAAGGGGAACGGTCGGGACGAGTTCGAGGCGTTAGCTCTCGAACACATGGATGCGCTCTACGGCGCAGCCTTGCGCCTGACCCGAAGCGCGAAAGATGCAGAGGACCTGGTGCAGGACACCTACCTCAAGGCCTTTCGGTTCTTTGATAGCTTCGAGCGGGGAACGAACATCAAAGCCTGGCTGTTCAAGATCCAGACAAACACCTTCATCAACAAGTACCGGCGCAAGGTGAAGGAGCGCGAAGTGGCCGAAGCCCCGGCCGAGGAGCTGCTCCTGGACCGATTCGTATCCACTGAGGCTTACGTGGCGATGAAGGAGCCCGAGGCCGACTTCTTTGGAAAGCTCCTGTCCGACGAGGTCATCGAGGCCCTCGAGCAGGTGCCGGTCGACTTCCGAATGGTCGTCATCTTAGCCGACATTCAGGGTTTTTCGTATAAAGAGATCGCGGAGATCGTGGATTGCCCAGTGGGTACGGTGATGAGCCGCCTCTTCCGGGGACGGCGGGTTCTTCAAAAGGCGCTCTTCGACTACGCCGTCCAAGAGGGAATCCTCAGGGTCGGTGACGACGAATCGGGCGCACCGATCAGCCTCGAAGCCTATCGCGCCCAGAAGAAGGCCACCAAAGCCTCGGGTTGACCAGCAGGGCTTCCCACCCAAACTCCGCCCAGGACTTGCGATGCAGGTTCGAAAAGGGCCCTATTCCAGCGCCGGAGCCCGGAAGACTTGGACCGAGTCGCGGGTTCAGGCAGCGGAACATGGACGGTCGAGAACTGGAACGTCTCGTCGAACTGAGCATCGACGGCGAATTGGATCCCGCCGACGAAGCCACATTGTCGAGGGAGCTGGAGGCTCCTGACGCCCGCGCCCGCTTCGAGCGGGAGCGAAGCTTCCACGATCAACTCAGACTCAAGCTTCAGGTGGACTCTTGCGCGAGTCCCCAGGACCTCCGCGCTCGGGTGGTGCACAGCCTGCGATCGGAAGAGCAGTCTCGAGCGGCCGGTCCATGGGGACGGGCAACGGCCGGCACTTTGGCCGTCGCCACCCTGGTTGTGGGCAGCATCGCGATCTCCGAGCGAAAGCTCGACCCCGAGGAAGTCGTCGCGAAGCACATTCTCGACCTGCCCCCGACCCACCGGGTCCACGGTGACTCGGAAGAGATTCGCCGGCTCTTCGCCGAGAGCCTGGACTTTCCCCTCGAAGTTCCCCGGCTGTCCGCACAAGATCCAAACGTTCGCTTCGTTGGGGCTCGGGTCGACGAAGTGGAGAATCACGATGCGGCCTATCTCATCTACGACCACCGAGGATCTCGGGTTTCGGTCTTCGTGTACGGGGGTGAAGGAGAGCTGAGCCTACCGTCGCCCGAGGTGCGCACCAGAGTCGACGGACTGGAGGTCGAAGGGGGACGGCATCGCAACGTGAACTTCGTAGAATTTCGTTCTACCAGCGGCCTCCAGATCGTGATGGTCAGCCAAATCGACATCGAGACCCTGCTCGACATGGTCGAAGCCTTCTCCAAGAGCTGAGCGCGCTTCTTTGACAGCCCATCAGGGCGGCCTTAGCGTTGAGCCCGGATGGCCAAAGACGTTCTGATCATCGACGCCGACGGAGGAGCTACGGTCGTCGAAGCCCTCCAGAGTCGAGGCCTTTCGGCTCGCGTCACTGATGACGGCAAGAGAGGTCTGGAGCTCGCCCAGGAGCGACGACCCGACGCCATCGTGCTCTGTGCGGAGCTTCCAACCATGAGCGGCTACTCCATCTGCGCCAAGCTGCGGAAGGACCCCGTTCTTCGAGACATTCCGCTCTTGTTCACGAGCTCCGAGGCGACCGAGTCGACCTTCGAACACCACAAGAAGCTCAAGGTTCGAGCCGACGAGTACCTGAGTAAGCCCTTCGACATCGGCCACTTCATGGAGGTGCTCGGAAAACACGTGCTGCTCGACGACGTCGAAGTGGAAGAAGAGATAGCGCTCTCGGAGGAGTTCTCCATCGAGGAGGCTGAGACGGCGCACGACGCGGGCTTCGACGTCGACGCCGCCATCGCCGACGCGGCCGCGTCCCTCGACGACGCCATGGAGGCGATTTCCGAAGCCCCCGAAGACGTCGACCTTCCGGAAGAGCACACACAAGACGAGTCGATCGCGCCGGCCACCCGGTTCAGCTCCTTGCCCGACGCCCGTGGAGCATCAGGGTCGCCGCCGCCTCCATCGCCTGACGACGAGAGCTCTCGGCTTCGGGCCACCATTCTCCGTCTGGAGGAAGAGCTGGAGACCCTGCGGGCTCGGCCCGCACCTTCCCAGATCCCGGGTGGCACCCGAGACGCGCTGGCCCTGAAGAAGGAGCTGAACGCCAAGGACCGCGAGCTCTTCGACTTGAGGAGCCAGCTCAACGAAAAGGACGGTTCCATCCTGGAGCTGCGGGACAAAGAGACCGACCTAGAAGGGCAGGTGGTCCAGCTCGAGGACGAGCGAAACGAACTGGACCAACGAGTACAGACCACCAGACGACAGCTGGAGGAGACCTCCCATCAGAGGGACGAGGCCCAAAGCCAAGCCAGTCAGGCACGTAAGGCCCAAGAGGAGGCGGCTGCGCAGCACGGCGTACTCGTTCAGCAGCTGGAGTCGGCCCGTGGGCAGAAGACCCAGCTCCAGGAGCGAGCCGAGCGCCTCGAGAACGAGAAGTCTGCGGCGGAAGCGGAGGCCCAGCAGCTCAGGCTTCAGGTGGAAGACCTCAAGACCACCATGGAGCGCGCGAATGGACGTATCGACGACCTCGAACATCGCCGAGATGCGCTGATCGCCGAACGCGACGAGCTCCAAGAGCGATTGAGCAGCGCCCAGAACGACGTCCACACCGCCGAGGGCAAACGCCGAAAGCTGGAGGAGAGCACCAAGAAGGCTCGTCAGGCCCTAGACATCGCCCATAGGATGCTGGCCGAGCTGGACGAGAACGAGGAAACCCGCCGCGAGCAAAGCGCAGAGCCGCCGTCCCTGTCCCCCTGAGGGTGGCCGTTCACTGACCGGCATGGGTTCTCGGACCGGGGAACCGGGGGGTGTTTCAGCGACGAGACTTGGTGATGTTGTTGGCCAGGTTGCGAACCCCGGCCGGGACGTTCTTGGACTTCGACAGTGCCTTGAGATCACGAGGACGGAGCAAGGGTACGAACTTCATGGCGTTGGAGAGCGGCGTCTTGGGATTGTTCACCAGGGCAACCTTCACCTGATAGTTCTTCACCCAGTTGTTCTTCTTGTCCCGGACGATGTGACCCACCACATCCTGATGGACGGCCTTGTTGTTGGCGGCGGCCACGATCTCCGGCTCCGTGATGGCGGGGCTCGTCACCGCGGCCAACGCAACCAAGCGATTGGTGTCCCGCATGAGGATGGTCCTGACCGTCTTGTTACCCCGGGTGGCGAAGGCCACTTTCTCGGCCGCCGACATGTTCCGGAGGCGCTGCTCGATGGTGAGATCGTCATCTTCTTCCTCGGTTCCTTCTTCGTCCTCCGTGATGAACTGACGCTCGGATTTCTCCTCGTCTGTCATGAAGCGCTCATCCAGGAGCTCGGGGGGAAGGGAGACTTTTTGGGCCGCAGCCAGGCGCTCTTCGCTGCCAAGCCGGATGAGCGCGTCTTCGAACTCCCTGAGGCCATCGACGATGACCCCGCTCCGAACCAGGAAGTCGATGGTGCGCTCGATGTCGGACCTCAGAGCGGCGGGGTTCTTGGTCAACGCGCGAGCGATCTCGGGTTCGGCGAGCAGGCGAGCTTGGTTCGAGACGATGTGGTCCGAGATCATGCGCTCGGAACAGGTCTCGGCCACGGCCACTACGGCGGAAGCGGGCAGCGCTGGGTTGAGGAGGAGCTTTTCGACGTAGGCCTCGTTGCCGGCGTGGAGCGCCGCCAAGTAGGCGAGGAGGGCGGGATGAATCTGCTCATCGCCCAGGACTGCGTTGGCCAAGCGAGCGTCCAGCTCGGCAAGGCTCTTGTGCGCCGCCTCGGCGACCGAGGCCTCGCTGTCCCAAAGGAGGGCAAACTGCGAGATGACCAGGTCTCGAGGCGGGGAGGGCGCCAGGCCCTTGGCGGTCATCATCCGCAGGGGCGTGGGCCCCTTTTGAATGACCTTGCGGACGTTGGGTGGAAGCTCTTCGGCCGAGATGGGGCAGGAGTCGAGTTCAGCGGTCATCGATTCGCCTTTGCGTTCATGGAGTGGATGAGACGGAGGCCCTCGAGGGTCAGGTCTTCGGCCACGATTTCGATGCTATCTGACTCGGCCGCGATCGGCCCAGCGAGACCCCCGGTCGCCAGAACCCGAGCCGCCGGGTCCAGTTCGGCCCGAAGTCGACTGACCAATCCGTCGACGAGGGCCACATAGCCGAAGAAGGCCCCGGACTGGATGGACTCGACCGTCGTTCGACCGATCGCCCGCTCGGGGCGCCGGATGTCCACCCTGGGAAGCCGGGCCGCGGCCTGGACCAGGGCGGACACCGCAAGATCTACCCCCGGAGCGATCGTCCCCCCTCGGTAGCCGCCCCGGGCGTCGACGCAGTCAAAGGTGGTGGCCGTCCCGAAATCGACCACGATGCAGGCGCCATGGACCCGGGCCCGTGCGCCCACGGCGTTCACGATACGGTCGGCTCCCACGTCCGACGGTGGGTTGTAGTGTACGGAAATTCCGGTCTTCAGGCCGGGCCCGACCTCCAGGGCCCGCACCGAGAAGACCCGCTCAGCCATGAGATGCATCACAGGCGTGAGGGCAGGGACGACGGAAGCCAGGATCACGTCAGCGACCTGGCTCAGCTCGAACCCGGCGTCGGAAAGGAGCCGTCGGACCAGGAGCGCGTACTCGTCGGTCGTACGGGCCGAGACCGTCTGGAGGCGCCAAGAGCCCAGGCTGGTTTCTCCCGAGAAGAGGCCGAGGGTCACGTTGGTGTTCCCGACGTCGATGGCGAGGAGCATGGGGACGGGGAGTGTGGACGGAGGGCCCACTCAGGCCAAGCCCTCCGATCCTCGCGGTTGCAAGGCCAGGGGCATGGGTTTAGGGCAGCTACATGGGCTCCTACTGGTCCGTTCTCGTCATGATGGCGGTGGCCATGGCCATCGCAGGGACCTTCTTCTTTCTCACCTCGACCTTGGGCCCCCGGGCCCGAAACTGGCGCAAAGACGAGCCCTACGAGTGCGGCAACATTCCCAGCCGCCCCTTCCAACAGCGCGTGTCGGTCCGCTTCTACATCGTCGCCCTTCTTTTCATCCTATTCGACATGGAAGCGGTCTTCCTCTTTCCCTGGGCCGTCACCTACCAGGAGCTCGGCGCCCTTGGCTTCGTCAGCATGCTCAGCTTCGTCAGCGTCCTGCTCATCGGATTGGTGTACGTGTGGAAGAAGGGCGCCCTCGACTGGGAGTGAAGCCCAGGTCCCCGGAAAATCCTGAGGCAGACCCCTTCCATCCTCGACGCGAAGCATTTCGCGCATGTACAACGGTGACGAATGACGACTGAGAGTCTGCTGGGCGAGGAGGCCGCCACCACCACGGTCGAAGCTGCGGAGGGTTTTTTTCGCCGTCTGCTCAACAAGAACGAGACCGTTCAGGAGGTGGTCAACTGGGGCCGGCGCTGGTCCTTCTTTCAGTATCCCTTCGTGACCGCCTGTTGCGGCATGGAGTACATGGCCACGGCCGGACCCCGTTACGACTATGCCCGCTTCGGCGCCGAGCTGCCCCGCTTCTCCCCCCGCCAGGCTGACCTGTTGATGGTGGTCGGGACCGTTACTCACAAGCAGGCGCCGATTCTGCGGAACATCTACGAGCAGATGGCCGATCCCAAGTGGGTCATAAGCTTCGGGGTGTGTGCCTCCAGCGGCGGCTTTTACCGCAACTACGCCACCGTTCAGGGCATCGACACGATCATTCCCGTCGACGTGTACATCCCGGGTTGCCCCCCTCGGCCCGAGGCCGTGCTCGACGGGATCATGATGCTCCAGGACAAGATCAAGACCGAGCGCCGTCCCTTGCTGCCCGTGATCCCGTCGGAGGCGAAGTGAGTCAGGCCGCTCTCGACCGGCTGAAGCAGAGTTTCGGAGCTGCGGTCGTCGAAAGCCACAATCAGCACGGAGACGAGACCGCCACCGTTCAGGCCGAAGAGCTCGTGGAGCTGATGAGCTTCCTTCGAGACGACGAACTGACCCGTTTCGAAATGCTGAGCGACCTGACCGGAGTCGACTACCTCGGAAAGCGGGAGCCTCGCTTCGAAGTGGTGTACCACCTCTACTCCTTGTCCCTGAATCACCGGCTCCGCGTGAAAGTTCAGGTTGAAGAGGAGGCGCCTGCCCTTCCTTCCGTCATGCAGGTCTGGCGATCGGCGTATTGGATGGAACGCGAGGCCTACGACCTGTATGGGATCAAGTTCGAAGGGCACCCGGATTTGCGACGCGTCCTGCTCTATGAGCAGTTCGAGGGGCATCCGCTGCGCAAGGACTACGACATGGAGAAGCGTCAGCCACTGATCCCGCCCCGCGAGGGCAAGCAGCACCTTTAGAGTAGCCCGTCCACCCCCACCATGAGCCGCGGCAAAGAGGTCCCCCAAGAGCGGATCCGAAACTTCTCCATCATCGCCCACATCGACCACGGCAAGTCGACGCTGGCCGATCGCATCTTGGAGAAGACCGGTGCCCTGTCCCAGCGCGAGTCCTCCGAACAGTGGCTGGACAAGATGGACCTGGAGCGAGAGCGCGGCATCACGATCAAGGCCCAGGCGGTACGACTTCTCTACCGTGCTCGAGACGGACTCACTTACCAGCTTAACCTCATCGACACGCCCGGACACGTCGACTTCGCTTACGAGGTCTCTCGCTCTCTCGCCGCGTGCGAGGGGGCCTTGCTGGTGGTCGACGCCGCCCAGGGCGTCGAAGCCCAGACCTTGGCAAACGTCTACCTGGCGGTGGACCAAGACCTGGAGATCGTTCCCGTCATCAACAAGGTAGACCTCCCTGCGGCTCGACCGGACGAGATCAGGGAAGAGATCGAAGAGGTGGTGGGTCTCGACGGCGACGCGGCCATCCTCAGCTCCGCGAAAACGGGCCTCGGTATCGAAGACGTCCTGGAGGCCGTCGTCCACATGATGCCCGCGCCGGAGGGCGACCGTGAGGCCCCGCTTCAGGCGCTCCTCATCGACTCCTGGTTCGACCCCTATCGGGGCGTCATCTGCTTGGTGCGAATCAAAGAAGGGCGCCTCCGAAAGGGTCAGAAGATCGTGTTCGCACAGGACGTGGAGAAGTCGTTCGAAGTGGCGGAGGTCGGGGTCTTTGGACCCCATCCCACGCCTCTGCCCGGTCTGTCGGCGGGGGAAGTCGGCTTCTTCTCAGCCGCCATCAAGGAAGTCCGGGACGCCAAAGTGGGCGACACCGTCTTGGATAAGGACAAAGCCGCGGTAGGTCGGGTCCCCGGCTTTCGTGACGTCAAGCCGATGGTCTTCGCCGGCTTTTTCCCCATCCAGAGCTCGGGCTACGACGCACTCCGAGATGCTCTCGAGAAACTGCGCCTGAATGATGCCGCGTTCTCCTTCGAACCCGAGTCTTCCCAGGCCCTGGGCCTGGGTTTTCGATGCGGTTTCTTGGGGTTGCTTCACATGAACATCGTGCAAGAGCGGCTCGAGCGTGAGTTCAACGCCGAGCTCATCACCACCGCTCCGACGACCATCTACCGTGTCCACACCAAGGACGGTGAGAGTCGGAGCGTCGACAATCCTTCCGACCTTCCACCCCCCGAGCAAATCGAGTCGCTGGAAGAGCCGATGGTGAGCATGAAGCTGCACACTCCGAGCGAGTACGTAGGCCCGCTCTTGAAGCTCTGTGAGGACCGACGGGGTATTCAGACCGGGATGGAGTACGTCGGTACGAAGCGGGTGGTTGTCTCCTACGACGTGCCCTTCGCCGAGGTCGTCTACGACTTCTTCGACAAGATGAAGACGGTCACCCGGGGCTACGCCTCGATGGACTACGAGGTCTCGAGCTATCAGGCCTCCAAGCTCGTGAAGCTCGACATGCTCCTCAACGGCGAGAAGGTCGATGCCCTTTCCATCATCGTCCACCGGGATAAGGCCTATGAGCGAGGAAAGGCCCTCGCGGGTCGACTTCGGAAAATCATTCCCCGCCAGCAGTTTGACGTGGCCATACAGGCCGCGATCGGAACCAAGATCATCGCGCGAGAGACCGTCAAAGCGTATCGAAAGGACGTAACCGCGAAGTGCTACGGCGGCGACATCAGCCGAAAGCGCAAGCTCCTCGAGAAGCAGAAAGAGGGTAAGAAGCGAATGAAGCAGGTGGGTGCGGTCGAGGTGCCGCAAGAGGCCTTCCTGACCGTCCTCCGAGTGGACGACGAGTGAACAGCGACGCCAAGGAGATCCGCAAGCGGGCCAAGGAGCTGGAGCGCTTCTTGCGAAAGGCTTTGGCCAAACAGCGCGACAAGCTGAAGGAGGCCGACGCTCAGAGCTTGGAGAAGGGACTGCAGGACCTCCAGGAGACCAAGGACCCCGAACGGCTGAAGTCCATTCTGGACTCTTTGGAGCAGCGGGCCGAGAAGACTCTTGGCTTCGCCAAGAAGACTCCGCTGCGCGAGTACACCGAGTCCCTCGTGGTCGCTGGCCTCATCGCCTTGGCCCTGCGAGCCTTCGTGGTCGAGCCCTTCAAGATCCCGAGTGGGTCGATGTTTCCGACCCTCAAAGTCGGAGACCATCTCTTTGTCAGCAAGTTCCTCTACGGGCTTCGCGTACCCGACATTCCGGGCTCCGAGTACAATCTTTGGTTCCTCCGCTGGAGCCAGCCTTCCCGCGGGGACGTGATCGTCTTCCGCAACCCCACCAACCTGGCCGAGGATTACATCAAGCGGGTGGTGGCGGTGGAGGGAGACGAGGTGGAGGTCGATGGCAGCGAGGTCTTCGTCAACGGCCGTCCGCTCCCCCGGGACAGCATCCCCGAGCTCGCCCTCGACCAGGAGGGCGACGAATCCAGCCGGGGGCTCGCTTTCGAGGCCTTCATGGAGGGCCCGTTCGAGTCGGAGAACCGCTACGAAGTCATCTACGAGAAAGGAAAACGGGTTGGTGGCTTCGAGGGGCTCGAGCTGAACGGATTCGACTGCGCCCTGGCGGGCTCGGGTCGCCGCCGCTGCCGGGTCAAGCCGGATCACGTGATGGTCATGGGGGACCACAGAACCAACAGCCGCGATAGCCGGGTGTGGGGCGGCGTCCCGATTGAAAACATCAAAGGGAAAGCGCTATTCATCTGGTGGTCCTATGGTTCGCGTCAGGGCATCCGGTGGGCGCGCTTCGGGAAAGGCGTGCCCTGAGAGGGGTCAGGAGAACGGCTTGGCCCCGGTGCGTGGCCCGACCGCGAAATCCGTGTTTCAGCCACCCTTCGAAGCCCGGGACTTTCCTTTTGACACCCCCCCGAGAGCGGGCCTAGACGGTCCCACAGGCGACCGAGGAGCGCACACACACGATGCCTGATCGAAAAGAAGTCCGTCTCGCCGGTGCCGGAACCCACGGCATGATCGAGGCTGGCCTGGTCCTCCAGGTGGCGGCGGCCATCTACGACGACCTCAATGCGCACCACGTGCAGTCCTATGGCCCTGAGGCTCGAGGCAACGCGTCGCGCTCCGAGGTCATCATTTCGGACGGCGATATCGATTACCCCAAAGCGACCCAGGTTGACGCCCTGGTCGCGACGACACAAGAGGCCCTGGAGCAGTACAGCGCCGACCTGAGAGACGATGCCGTCGTCTTGGTCGAGACCGACGTCAGCGTCCCCGAGATGCCTGGCCGTCGCGTCCTCGCGGTCCCCTTTGCTCGAGCGGCCGAAGAGACCTTGGGCAAGCCCCAGCTTCTCTATGTCGTCGTTTTGGGCGCCCTCATCGAGCTCACCCAGATCGTCTCCAAGCCGGCCTTGGAGGCCGCGATGCGGGATCACGTCCCGCGGGGCGGGGAAGAGCTCTACATGCAGGCCTTGGAAGAAGGCTACCGACTCGGGCGAGAGGCTTGAGCCTCTACGCCACCAGGAGACTCACATCATGGCGATTGAAAGAACCTTCAGCATCATCAAGCCCGACGCGGTCGAGAAGAACGTCATCGGAGGCTGCTTCAGCCTCCTGGAGAAAGCCGGCCTCAAGATCATCGGAACCCGGATGATCCACATGAGCGAGGACCAGGCCAAGAGGTTCTACGAAGTCCACGCCGAGCGCCCTTTCTACGGCGAGCTGGTGAAGTTCATGACCAGTGGCCCCTGCGTCGTATCGGTCCTGGAGGGCGAAAGCGCCATTTCCAAGAACCGCGAGACCATGGGCGCGACCGACCCCGGCAAGGCCACTGAGGGTACCATTCGCAAGGCGTTCGGGACCAACATCGAGCGCAACGCCGTCCACGGTTCCGATGCGCCCGAGACCGCCCAGACCGAGATCGCCTTCTTCTTTCCCGAACTCTCCGGCTGAGTGCTCCGTGGCGAGCGTCGACCTCAAGGCGGTCTCAGAGCCGCAGTTGGAGGCGCTCCTCGAAGCCTGGGGCGAGCCAGCCTATCGGGCCCGACAGATTCTGGCTTGGGTCCACAAGCGGGGCGTCCGCTCGGTGGACGAAATGACGAACTTGTCTAAGACCTTGCGTTCTCGCCTTTCGGCCGAGGCCCAGCTTTCGACGCTGCGGATCGAAAAGTGCGAGTTCGCCCAGGACGGAACTCGGAAGTACGCCTTCAAGACCGGCCGGGGCGACGTCATCGAGTCGGTGTTCATCCCCGATGCTTCCGCGCCGGGTCGAAACAGCCTCTGCGTCTCTTCCCAAGTCGGCTGCGCCATCGACTGCCAGTTCTGTCTCACGGCATCGCTGGGGCTGATTCGAAACCTGTCCGCGGGTGAAATCGTTGAGCAGGTGATTCGAGTAGATGAAGACCTGGCGGCTGCCGGTCGTCCCGAGCGGGTGAACAACATCGTCATGATGGGGATGGGGGAGCCTCTGGCGAACTACGGCGCTCTGATTCCGGCGCTACGACTGATCAATTCAGAAGCCCTCGGACCCGGCATCTCCACTCGGCGCATCACGGTGTCCACCTCCGGTCTCGCGCCCAAGATCCCTAGGCTCGGTCAGGATGTTCCGGTACAGCTCGCGATATCCTTGAACGCGACCACGGACGACGTCCGTGACCGCATCATGCCCATCAACAAGACCTACCCGATTGAGGTCCTCCTCGAGGCCTGTCGGGCTTTTCCGCTGCCTTCTCGGCGACGGATCACCTTCGAGTACGTGCTTCTCGATGGCATCAACGATAGCGACGCGGATGCCAGGCGATTGCCCAAGCTCTTGAAGGGATTGCGCTGCAAAGTGAACCTCATCCCCTTCAACGAGCACCCCTACGTTCCGTTTGCTCGACCCCCGATCTCCCGAGTGCAGCGCTTTCAACGAAAGCTGATGTCGGCAGGTCTCAGTGCCTTTGTTCGAACGCCGCGAGGCGAGGACATCAGTGCCGCCTGTGGACAGCTGGGCGTGGAAGTCGACGCGCCCAAGCGCGTGCTTCGCGTCGTCGGTTGACCTTTCATCGGGCCCGGGGCACCCGCCCCCCATGACGGAAGACGGCGCCATCGGCGTGATTGGCGGAAGTGGCCTCTACGAGATGGATGGCCTGGAAGCCATTGAGCGGATCGAAGTCGAGACTCCCTTCGGCGAGCCCTCGGACGCCCTCATCCAGGGTAGCTTGGCCGGGCAACGCATGCTCTTTCTGCCTCGTCACGGCAAGGGCCACCGCTTCCTGCCTCACGAAATCAACTTCCGAGCCAACATTTGGGCCCTCAAGAAGCTAGGGGCCGAACGGGTCATCTCGGTATCGGCGGTCGGGTCGATGAAGCAGGCCATCCAGCCCGGGCACCTGGTCTTCGTCGACCAGTTCTTCGACCGCACCCGGCATCGACCGGAGACCTTCTTTGGCGACGGCGTCATCGTTCACGTACCCATGGCCGACCCGATTTCTCCGCCCTTGCGCCAGGCCCTGGTGCGGGCAGCCGAAGGCCACGGAACCTTCCACGATGGCGGCACCTACGTCTGCATCGAGGGACCTCAGTTCTCGACCCGGGCCGAGTCCAACATCTACCGCTCCTGGGGTGTCGACGTCGTGGGCATGACCAACATGCCCGAGGCCCGCTTGGCCCGGGAAGCGGAACTGGCCTACGCCACCATCGCTTTGGCCACCGACTACGACTGCTGGCACGAAGAGGAGGAATCGGTCACGGTCGAATCCGTCCTCCAGATCCTGAAGGAAGAGGTCGAACGGGCCAAAAACGTGATCTTGTCCTACGTCAAGGGGCCTCGTGAGCCTCTTTGCCCTATGAGCAGCACGGCCACCCGCTCGGGCCTGATGACGCCAGCCGAGCAAATCCCTCCTCATCGGCGAGAGGCACTGGCGCCCATCCTCGACAAGTTCCTATCCTGACCCCATGCGGCTGGAATCCTGGGCGCTCTCGGACGTCGGGCGCGTCCGCACCAACAACGAAGATGGCTACCTCGTCGACGCTGAGCTCGGTTTGCTGGCCGTCGCAGACGGTATGGGAGGCCACGCTGGCGGTGAGCTCGCCAGCGCCCAGGCTCTCCAGAGCCTGCAAGCCCACCTATCCAGCAGACGGGAGCTGATCAAGAGTTTCGGCGGTACCCCCGAAGAGGTGGAGGCTCTTCGAAAGGAGTTGGAGCACGGCATTCAGCTTGCCTCGTCGGCCGTCTTCGACATCGGGGTCGAAGATCCATCCAAGCGCGGTTTGGGGACGACCCTCTCGGCCATACTGGCCGTGGGAAGCAAAGCCATCATGGGGCACGTCGGAGACTCCCGCGTCTACCTGGTGCGCTCCTCCGACTTGCACCAACTCAGCGAAGATCATTCCTATCTCTGGGAGCGCATGAAGGCAGGCCTCTTGACGCCGGACGCGGTGCCTCGCTCCAAGTTCTCGAACGTCATCACCCGCGCGGTCGGCGTGACGAGAACGGTCGAGGTCGACACCCTCGTATTCGACGTCGTGCCGGGAGACGTACTGCTGCTTTGTTCCGATGGCCTGCACGGGATGGTGCCCAAGGAGGAGGACCTGCTTCGACTCCTTCTGGAGGGCCCCATCGACCAGGCCCCGAGTCGGCTCGTCGACACGGCAAATCAGCGAGGAGGACGGGACAACGTCAGCTGCATCGTCAGTCGAGTCCCGGGAGGTGCAGACGACCCCTCGACCCTCGACATCCTGGAGCGCGTCGACGTGCTGAAGAGCATCCCGCTCTTTCGCCACCTGAGCTACCCTGAGCTCGTCACAGTACTCCACTGCACGAAGATGAAGACCGTCCGGGAGCGCGAGTACGTGATCAAGGAGGGTTCGGTGGCGGAGGAGTTCTTCGTCATCCTCGAGGGCCGCGTCGAGGTCAGAAAGAACGATCGTGCGCTCACCCGACTGGGGCCCCGGATTCACTTCGGAGAGATGGCTCTAGTGGATCGAAGTCCTCGTTCGGCTTCCGTCTTGGCGCTCGAACCGACCCGGCTTCTGGCCCTGGATCGGAAGGCTCTCTTTCGGCTCGTTCGGACCGAGCCCACCCTGTCTTCCAAACTCCTTTGGTCCTTCGTACAGGTCCTCAGCCATCGCCTTCGCTTGGCCAACGACAAGCTGAGCCAGGGCGCTCCCGACGAACCGCCCGGGCCGACCGAAGACATCGGGGCGCCGCAGAGCCCCGTCGTCCCGCCCCATGAGGAGCCGAGCTGAAGGGTCTTCCTCAGGAAGGCCTGAAAGGTCAGAGTGGGTTCGTGGCTCAGGACGAAGAAGAAACGCGAGTAGCCAGGACTTCCCAGATCTCCGATCGAGACGTCCTCTCGGAGTCCTGCTTGGTGGTCATTTACGGGGACCAGCTCGGCCGTCGACATCCTCTCGTGGGGGCCGAGATCGCCATTGGGCGAGGTCCCGAAAACGACATCGTCATCGACATGGACAACGTGTCTCGTCGCCATGCTCGAGTGTTGTCGAAGGACGAGAGCTTCGAGGTCATGGACCTTCGGTCGACCAACGGGACCTACGTCAACGACGCCGAGGTCGACCGTCACGTGTTCGTGCACGGTGACCTACTCAAAATCGGGGGCTCCATCCTGAAGTTCCTCCAGGGCGGGAACATCGAGGCGCTGTTCCACGAAGAGGTCTACCAAATGACGATTCGGGATGGCCTGACCGGGGTCCACAACAAGCGCTACTTCCTCGAGTTCCTCGACCGGGAGCACGCTCGTTGTGCCCGCTACAAACGCCCCCTGAGCCTCATCCTCTTCGACCTGGACCGATTCAAACAGGTGAATGACCTTCATGGACACTTGGCTGGAGACCACGTCCTCAAGCAGCTGGCGGAGCTGGTGGGAAAACGGGTCCGAAAGGAGGAGGCCTTCGCCCGAATTGGCGGAGAGGAGTTCGCCGTTCTTCTTCCGGAAACCCCAGAGGAGAAGGCCCTAGTCTTCGCCGAGCGCATCCGAACCATGGTCGAGAGGAGTGACTTCACCTTCGAGGGGCGCAGCATCGACGTCACGGTGAGTTTAGGGGTGGGCGAGATCGAGCCGGAAATGACGGCGCCGCAGTTCGTGAAAGCGGTCGACGTTCGGCTCTATGCAGCCAAGGATCGGGGCCGGAACCGGGTCCAAGGCCGAATGTGAAAAGGGCCCGAAGGTGGGTTGACGAGACGCTTTGATTGGGGCCGTAATTAAAGTAATTTACCAAGCCAAGTCGCTATGTTAGTCTCCCAAGGCTTCGTGGAGATGAACTGGTCTTCTTTTTCATCGCCCGCAGCCCAAGGTCGCGAGGGCTGGGGGGATACGCCCCATAGTTTCCAGAAGTCGATCAGAACGAGGGTCCAAGGACCCGCCCAGTGGGCTGCGTGCGGTCCACGGGTTTCGGAGGCATGATGCAGAGTTTGCCCTTTAACATTGGTGATAAGGCCGTCTACCCGGCTCACGGCGTCGCAGAGGTGACGGCGATCGAGAGCCACGAAGTTGGTGGAGACACGCAGAGCTTCTACATTCTGCGGATCCTCGACAACGGAGTGAAGGTCATGATCCCGACCGGAGCCAACGGGCTCCGTGAGATCATGACGCCCGAGCAAGTCGACGAGGTGTTCGGCGTGCTCAAGGAAAAGCACATCTCCGTGGAGAGCACGACCTGGAATCGCCGCTACCGGGAGTACAAGGACAAGATCGACTCCGGAGACCCGAAGCAGATCGCAGAAGTACTGCGGGACCTCTGCCTCCTGAAGAACGACAAGGATCTCTCCTTTGGCGAGCGGAAGATGCTCGATACGGCGAAAGCCCTCCTAGTGAAGGAGCTCTCCATCGCCCGAAAGATGCGGGAAGAGGAGATCGAGGCCGAGTTCGTTCAGATCTTCCACCAGGGCTGAACGAAGGCGCGCACCTCGTCTTCTACTTCACGGGTAGAGCGAGGTGCGCTGCCAAGACCGATCCATCCACAAGTACTCGAGTCGGTCGTGAAGTCGGCTCGGTTGGCCCTGCCAAAATTCGATCCTTCGAGGATGGAGTACGTAACCCCCCCAGTGTTCGGGTCGCGGAACGACCTTGCCCGCAAACTCCGCCTCGACTCGTCGAAGACGAGCTTCGAGCTCGCCCTCTGGACGCAGTCGGCTCTGGGCCGAGGCCCAGGCCCCGAGCTGACTACCTCGCGGCCGAGTGGCGAAGTAGGCATCGGAGTGTTCGGCGCTGGCCCGCCGGACCGAGCCCTCGACCCGAACCTGTCGCTCTTGGGCGTGCCAATAGAAGGCAAGGGCGGCTTCCTGCGTGGCGTCCAAGTCGCCCGCCTTCCGGCTCTCGTAGTTCGTAAAGAAGGTGAAGCCCTCTTGGTCGAAGCCTTTGAGAAGCACGAAGCGAAGGCTGGGCCGCCCTTGGGCATCCACCGTCGCAAGGCCCATGGTCTCCGGCTGATCCACACCCGTAGCCTTGGCTTCGTCGAACCAGCGCTGGAACAGGGCCAGCGGTTCCTCCGGCGCGCTTTCGAAGCTCACCTGCTGCTCCTACTCAAGCCTTCGAATCGAGGCAATGCCCGGAAATCGACCCCATCTCGCCGTCGACCCGCTACTGTGCGGACATGGGCTTTCGGCTCAGCACCGAACTGACGCCGATGGGGGACCAGCCGGCAGCCATCGCCGATCTCGTGTCCGGACTGCGAGGTGGTACCCGCCATCAGCTGCTGTTGGGTGCGACCGGAACCGGGAAGACCTTCACCGTGGCCAACGTCGTGGCCGAGGTCGACAAGCCGACGCTCGTTCTTGCTCACAACAAGACGCTGGCCGCCCAGCTCTACGGCGAGTTCAAAGAGCTGTTCCCCGACAACGCTGTCGAGTATTTCGTCAGCTACTACGATTACTACCAACCCGAGGCCTACGTACCCAACACCGACACCTACATCGAAAAGGACTCCCTGATAAACGACGAGATCGACCGTATGCGCCACTCGGCCACTCGTTCTCTCCTCGAGCGGGATGACGTACTCGTCGTGGCGAGCGTGAGCTGCATCTACGGCATTGGTGCGTCCGAGGTCTATCAGGGCATGGTCTTGGACCTCAGCCCCGGTCAGGAGGTCGAAAGAGACCACGTTCTGGGCCGCTTGGTGGAGCTGCAGTACGAGCGAAATGACCTGGACTTCGCGCGGGGGCACTTCAGAGTCCGAGGGGATACGGTCGAGATCTTTCCGGTCTACGAAGAAGAACGCGCCATTCGCCTGGAGTGGTTCGGTGACGAACTCGAGTCCATTAGAGAAATCGACCCGCTCCGGGGCAAAGTCGTTCGGGAGCTGCAGAAGCTTCGAATGTTTCCGGCTAGCCACTACGTCACCACCCCCGAGAGGCGAGCGAAGGCGGTGCGGGCGATCGAAGACGAGCTCAGAGAGCGCTTGCAGGTCCTCCAGACCGAGGAGAAGCTCCTGGAGGCCCAGCGGCTGGAGCAGCGTACCACCTACGATCTGGAGATGATGCAGACGGTGGGCGTGGTAAAGGGGATCGAAAACTACTCGCGCCACTTGTCGGGCCGAAAGCCAGGTGAAGCGCCACCTACGCTGCTCGACTACTTCCCCGACGACTTTCTGATGGTGATTGATGAGTCCCACCAGACCGTTCCCCAGGTGGGGGCCATGTTCAGGGGTGACCGAGCTCGAAAGCTCACCCTCGTCGACTTCGGCTTCCGACTGCCGTCGGCGCTCGACAACCGGCCCTTGAAGTTCGATGAGTTCACCAAGTTCATGCGCAGCGTCGTCTTCGTGTCAGCCACACCGGCCGAGTACGAGCTCGACAAGACTCAGGGGGTGGTGACCGAACAGATCATTCGACCAACCGGACTCCTCGACCCAGCGGTCGAGGTCAGGCCGGCCGGACACCAGGTGGACGAACTCTTGGAGGAGATTCGCCTTCGTGTGGAGAGCAAAGAGCGGGTCTTGGTCACGACTTTGACCAAACGCATGGCCGAGGACCTGACCGAGTACTACCAGGACCTGGGTATCAGGGTGCGCTACCTTCATTCCGACATTGACGCCCTGGAGAGGGCCGAGATTCTGCGTGAGCTTCGACTAGGGAGCTTCGACGTCTTGGTCGGGATCAACCTCCTACGCGAAGGCCTAGACCTCCCCGAAGTGTCCCTGGTGGCGATTCTGGACGCAGACAAAGAGGGCTTTCTCCGAGGCGAGCGCTCACTGATTCAGACGATTGGCAGAGCCGCACGAAACCAGAACGGGAAAGTCGTGATGTTCGCCGACTCGGTCACGGACTCCATGCGTATGGCCATCGATGAGACGGAGCGGCGCCGAGCCAAACAGTCGGCGTACAACCAGGCCCACGGCATCACGCCAACCACGATCAAGAAGCAGATCCGCGACCTGCGGAGCTTGGCCGGCTTCCGGACCGAACTCCAGGTCCACGAAGACGAGCGCTTTGTGGAGGTCGACGGCGAGAAGCTGGACAAGGAAGAGCTCCCCAAGCTGGTCAAGGCGCTCAAGAAGGAAATGATGGTCCACGCCAAGGCGCTGGACTTCGAGAAGGCGGCCGAGACCCGAGACAAGATCAAGATGCTGGAGGATCTCCAACTCGGGATCTTGCCCAGTCTGGCCGGAGGCGCTTCGAAGAAGAGCGGTGGCCGCCGAGGCGGACGGGCCAAACGAAGCGCTCGACCCTGAGACGGAGCCATGGGTCGCCTAAGCGAATGGCTGGAAAGGACCACGGAGCTACCGACGGGGCCCGGCGTCTATCTGTTCAAGAACGAGGCGGGTGAGGTCGTCTACGTCGGCAAAGCCAAGAGCCTCAGGCCGCGAGTGCGCCAGTACTTCCAAGAGGGCTCCAGCGACTACCGCGCCTTCATCGGTCTTCTGGGCGGCCTTCTGAAGGACGTCGAGACGATCGTCACGAAGTCGGAGAAAGAAGCTCTACTCCTCGAGCGGGAGCTGATTCGCCAGCACGAGCCTCGCTTCAATATCATCTGGCGAGACGACAAGCAGTACCTGATGCTGCGAATCGACCCGCAACACGACTGGCCCTGGGTGCAGGTGGTTCGAAACGCCAAGAAGGATGGCGCGCGATACTTCGGGCCTTTTCACAGCGCTTCCGCGGCGCGGCAGACTCTGAGGGTCGTCAATCGCCACTTCCAACTGCGGACTTGCCGCGACTCGGTTCTGTATCATCGCAAGCGTCCCTGCATAGAATGGCAGATCGGCCGATGTCCGGCTCCTTGCGTCATGGACGTGGATCGAGCGGACTATGGACAGTCGGTCGAAGACGTCATGATGTTCTTGGAAGGAAAAGGCGAGCAGCTCGCTCACCGCTTGGAGCAGCGCATGTGGTCTGCGAGCGAATCCGAGCATTTCGAGGTTGCGGCTCACTACCGGGATCAGGTGAAGGCGGTGCGAAAGACGCTCGAGCGGCAGACGGTGGCCAGCGCCCGCCTCGTCGACCAGGACGTCTATGGGGTCCACGGGGAAGGTGAAGAGCTGTGCATTTCGGTCCTGGAGGTTCGAGGGGGGAGAGTTCGGAACGTCTCCAGCCAACTCTTCGAAGGGGTGAGCGGGAGTCCGTCCGAGGCGCTCGAGTCCTTCATTCTTCAGCGCTCGGCCGACGGAACCGGGGTTCCCAAAGAGGTGATGGTTCCGTTGGAGCTCGAGAGCGGCGAAGCGCTGTCAGAGATCTTGAGCGAGCGGAGAGGGAACAAGGCACAGGTCTTTCGACCCCAGCGAGGCCAGCCCGCCGCTTTGGCACAGATGGCCCAGGAGAATGCAGAGCACGCCTTTCACGAGCAGCGCCTCAAGAGCGGGGCCATCGATCGGACCTTGGAGGGTCTCCAGGATGGCCTCGGCCTTTCTAAGATGCCTGTCCGAATGGAGTGCTATGACATCTCCAACTTCGGGGCTTCGCAAATGGTGGGCTCCCAAGTCGTGTTCGAGCGGGGACTGCCGGCCAAGAGCCGCTACCGACGCTACCGGATCAAGGAGGGTTCGGGTCAGGACGACTTCGCTTCGATGTACGAGGTTCTGACCCGGCGTTTCCGCCGTGGTCTGGCGGAAGAGGATCTTCCGGACTTGGTGGTCATCGATGGTGGAAAGGGTCAGCTCAAGGTGGCCAGCACCGTCTTCAGCGATCTCGGCGTCCAGGGCGTTGACCTGGTGTCCTTGGCCAAGAGCAGAGTGGTCGGGGCTGACGCCGAGGACGCGACGACCCGGAGCCCGGAGCGGGTTTTCAAGCCGGACCTGGACGAGCCGATCGTCCTCCGACAGACCTCCTCCGAGCTACTGCTTCTGGCCCGCCTCCGAGACGAGGCGCACCGTTTCGCGATCACGTTTCACAAGGACCTTCGAAAACGAGCGCGGCTGCGATCCTCCCTGGAGGACGTGCCCGGAATCGGCCCAAAGCGGCGCCGCGCCCTCCTCAAGCACCTGGGCAGCCTGAAGCGTGTTCGCCAGGCGAGCCTGGAAGAGCTCATGGAAGTACCAGGAATCGACCGGGCCTCGGCCGAGAGCCTCCACCGTGCCCTGCACCCAGGGGCCGAGGCTGGGCGCCCGGAGCAAAAAAGGGGCTAGGCCAGGTCTTTTGCTTCGAAGGAGTCCATTGACTCGGGTATCATGGCCCCTTAGTCAGCCGGTCGGGCCGTGCCCGACCCAGTCCGAAGGAACGATGAAGCTCTACCGTAAAATCATCCCCAAAATCGCCAAGGAATTGATGGCTCGACTGCGGGGAGACGGCGACATCGAAGTCGACGATCAGAAGCTCGAGGAGGCGGAGCTCGACGCGGCCGCCATCCTCGTCGAGTACTGCAACGCCGAAGACCGGCTCAACCAGGAGACCAAGGATGCCCTCACGCGCCGCGGCCTCTCGGCCGAGCGCTTCGGCCAGGTCAAGCGCGGCCTGTCCGAGGCTCGTGGCCATAAGACCGGCGAAGAGGGTCTGGAGTACGTGATTGACCAGATGCTGGAGGCGCTGATGCACTCGCGCAACGTCGAAGAGGTCTTCGCCGAGGACCACGAGATGAGAAAGAAGATCTCTGAGACCATGCGCAAGTATTTGGGCATCGACGAAGAGATCGACCGAGAGGCTCGGGGAAGGCTGCGAAACATGCGCGAAGGCAGCGCCGAGTGGGACGTCGAGTACGAACGGGTGGTCGGCCAGCTCAAGCGCGCCCGCGGCCTCGGCTGAGGTCTTTCAACCCTTCTTCTTGGCCTTGGCGGCCGCGCGCTGTTCCTGTTTGGCCGTCGCTTTGGCGAGGTCGATGGCAGACCGCAGCCTCCTCCTCATCAGCGCTCGACCCAGCACCACCATCACGTTGAAGAGCGGCGGACTCGCCTTGCGGCCAGTCAAGGCCACACGGAGAGGCATGAAGAGCTCCCCCGCCTTCCATCCGGCCTCTTCGGCCACCTGCCGCCCCAGGGCTTCCAAGCTCCCGGCCTCGAAGGGCGTGTAATGCTCGAAGGCCTCCAAGGCCGTTTCGAGGACCTTGGCCAGCTCTGCTAACCCGTGTCGCTTGGGTCGCAGGAGCTCGATGGGGAGTTCGACCTCCCCCCGGAAGAAATAGTCGGTCCCAGGAATGAATTGCTCACCCACGTCGATCCGCTCCTTCATCATGGGAACGAGAGCCGCGATCCGATCCCGGGAAAAGAGCTCGTCCCGCAGGAAGTCGGTCAGCTCTTCGGAGCTCATGCGCTCTCTAAACCACTTCCCATTCAGCCAGCTGAACTTGTCGAGGTCGAAGGTGGGGCCACCGAGAATGACCCGGTCCCAGTCGAGGGCCAATACGAACTCGTCGAAGTCGAACAGCTCGCGCTGGTCCGGCATCGTGAAGCCGAGCTGAGCCAGGAAGTTGACGACGGCCCGTGGATGAAAGCCGCGCTGGCGATAGTCGAGGAGTGAAACGGGGTTCTTTCGCTTCGAGATCTTCGACTTGTCGGCGTTCCGAAGGAGCGGCATGTGAATGAAGATCGGCGGCTTCCAACCAAAAGCCTGGTAGAGCAAGACGTGTTTGGGCGTTGAGCTGATCCACTCCTCCGCGCGAATGACGTGGCTGATCTCCATCAGGTGATCGTCGACCACGTTGGCTAGATGATAGGTGGGGTAGCCGTCGGATTTCAGCAGGATCTGATCGTCTACTTGGGCCGCATCGAACTCGACCGGACCTCGAAGACGGTCCTCGACCAGTACTTTGCCTTCCAGCGGCGCCTTCATGCGAACGACGTAGGGCTTGCCGGCGGCAAGTTCAGTTTGGATGGTCGTTTCGGACAGGTCCCTGGACCGACGATCGTACCCAAGCGAGCGACCTGCAGCCTTCTGCTCCGCCCTCAAGGTCTCCAGCTCCTCCTTGGTGGCGAAGCAGCGATAGGCGTGGCCGGTTGCGAGGAGTTGGTCGACGTGGGCCCTGTAGATGTCCAAGCGCTCGCTTTGACGGTAGGGACCGTAGGGGCCGCCTACGTCTGGTCCTTCGTCCCAGGTCAGGCCCAGCCATCCCAGTCCTTCGAGGATCTGACGCTCCCATTCGGCGCGACTCCTTTCCTGGTCGGTGTCCTCCAATCGAAGAACGAATTGGCCGCCCTGCTGCCGAGCAAAGGCGAGGTTGAACAGGGCGATGTAGGCCGTGCCGACGTGAGGCTCGCCGGTGGGACTAGGACCGATTCGGACGCGGACCGTCATGGCCGCCGGACCTAGCACGAGTGCTTCGGCCGCGCCTGGCCTGGAGGGTTCCCTCGTGCCATGGGATCGCTATGCGGATGCGACTTGGGGAACTCCTAATGCAGCGCGGCTTGATCACGGCCGAGATGCTCGGGGAAGCCCTCCAGGTCCAACGACGAAGAGGCCTGCGCTTGGGGACGGCCCTGGTCCGACTCGGCCGAATCACGGAGCAGCAGCTCGTGCGGGCTCTCTCAGAACGCTTGCAGGTGCCTCTCGCCGACGTTCAGCGACCGGACCCCGATGCCCTCGGGGCGGTCTCGGCCCGCTTCGCGTCCGAGCACGAGCTCCTTCCGATTCGGCTGCGCACCGAGCGAGGTCGCCGGGTCCTGACCGTCGCCATGAGCGACCCAACCGACGTCCAGACCATCGATGAGTTGGGGTTCATGGCCAACGCCCGCATCGAGGTCACGCTCGCCACCCCGAACGCGATCGACCGGGCCATCCGGGCCGAGTGGGGGACACGCTTCGGAATCCACACTCATAACCACGAAGGCCCGGGAATCCATCTGCCCGACCGGCCTACAGGAGCGATGACCATTCTGCGACGAGGCGGGGGCGAAGACGAGATCGACACGGCGGCTCGAGCCTCCAACCGAGCCGAGACCGGCGGGATTGAGGAAGAGGCCATCCTGCTCACCGAAAGAGTCGTCTCTCCGCAGGCGGAATTGGAGGTCCCCAGCTCGGACCGACCACTCGGCGATGCGTCGGGCCAGGTCGTCGACTCCGAGTCGGTACGGGAGATGGAGAAGCGGTTTTGGGCCCTGATGCGCCTTCTGACCCGCAAGGGCGTCATCTCCAAAGAGGACTTCCTGCGGGAGCTCGGCGAGGAAAGCTGAGCCGATTCAGGGAGGCGAGGGGAGACGGGATGCGCTCTCTCTCGCGCCCTCGATCCGCAGCTGGGCGGGGGCGTCGATTCGGCTCGGCGCTACGAGACCGGGTTGGAGGGCCGCGGGGCCCGATACGTCGTCGCCAGTGAAGACCTTGATCTCGAGCTCCGTCTTCCACTTCTCCAGCGCCGTTCGGACGCCCTTGTTTCGACGCTGTGAGCTCATCCGCTGCTCGATGAGGGGTCGGGCCTCGTCGAAGCTCAAGGTCCGGGGCGGGCGCTCAGCCTCCTTGCGAACGACGTGGAAGCCAAAAGGGCTTTCGATCACCCCCGACAGCTGGCCGGTCTTCAGTTCGTCGAAAGCAACCTTGCCGACCGGCTTGGGTAGCCGGTTCCTTGGAAGAAAGCCGAGGTCACCCTTGCGCGGGTCCGCGCTATCGGCCGCCATGTTGGTCCAGACGGTCTCGAAGCTCTCCCCCTTCCGGAGCCGTCCCAAGGCCTCTTCGGCTTTGGCTCGAGCCTGAACCCTCAGCTCCTCGGCCGGAGGGACACGGAGTAGGAGCTGCCGAAGCCTCACCTCGGCCGGCCGGTCGAAGTAGCCGGGGTGGGTATCATAGAAGCTACGCAGTTCGGCCACAGTCGGCTCGTTGGAGGGGACCCCGGCTTCGATGACCCGGCTGCGGCGAAGGTTCTCGATGAAAGAGCGATGGAGGCCTTCCTCGGTCGAGCCGCTGCGATTCACGAAAGCCGCAAAGCCCTCCTCACTGCCGAAGCCCTTCTTGTGTTCGGCCCACGCCGCCTCGATGGCTTCGGGGCTGGGGTCGACCTCGAGTTCGACCGCCTTTTGCCGGATGACCTCGGCCTCGACCAACCGTCGAACCAGGTTGGCCCGGAGACGGGAACGCAGCTCGGGGCGGATGTCGTCGTCGGCGCGGCGATAGCGTCGAAGCACCTCTTTGAATCCAGCCTCGAATCGGGCTTTGGAGATCTCGACCTCCCCCACCTTGGCGACAGGATCGGGAAGAGGGGCTGGCGCTTTTGGCTCGGGGGCGGGAGCGCTCTCGGCCGGTGGGGCCGCCTCGGGCGCTGGGGCAGGCTCTTCTCTCTGGGTGCAGGCGCCGCCCAGGAGGAGAAGGAGCGTCCAGATCCTCTGCATCAGGCGTCGGTACTCGTGGCCGAGCAGACCGGTCAACGAAACGATTTGGGCCCCCGCCCGGAAGCCCCCGCGGGCAAACTGCCGTCGGGTGCGCTTCCTGTTGATCCCTTGCTGGATGACCCTGTGCTGGTACTGGTCATGGCCGACACCAGGGCCTTCGACGGGTTCGGCCGCCTTTCGTGGCCTGATCCGCGAGCAAAGCCATGACCGGGCCATTCTTCAGACCCGACACGGGGGGCAACGGATCAGGGTCCGGCTGGAAGGCGCCTGCGGGGAGACGGGCGACCTCGTGTCGGTCAGGGGCCGATGGCGAGGGCCCCGAGCGCCGGCTTTCGATGGCGCTTGGTCGGAGAGCCATGCCTGGCGGCGCCAGGGCCTGACGGGCGGGGTCGAGGTCGAGGGCTGTCGGGTCCTGCGGCCGGCCAGACCTGGTCTCAGAGCTCGGCTACGAGAACGGGTCCGAGGCGCGATCTCCTTCGGGGCGGAGGGTGACGCCAAGGGCGTTCTGATGGCCTTGAGCCTGGGTGAGCGGGTCGAACTCTCGCCCAACTTCCGAGAGGCGATGAGCCGTTCCGGTCTGGCTCACCTCTTGGTCGTCAGTGGCCTCCACATTGGCTTCGTCGTCGGGGCCTGGGTCCAGGCCTGGGGCCTGCTCTTCGCCCATTGGCCTTGGCTACGGCATCGTTGGGGAAGCCGAGGTCCCGCCGCTCTCTTCGGTCTTCCCGTTCTCCTCCTGTATGCGGGCTGGATCGGTCCCAGTCCCTCCGTCCTTCGCGCGAGCTTGATGAGCTTCGCCCTGCTTCTCGGGGCCGCGGCCCGGCGTCGTGGGGTCCGGGCCCTGTTCTTTGCGCTGATCGGCTGTGCCCTCGTTGACCCCTCCAGTCTGGAGGGGCCCAGTCTTCAGCTTTCGGCCGCCGCCGTGGGCGGCATTAGCGCCCTTCGTGGCCCTGGCTTCGGCTGGCTACGGGCCGGCTGGGGGGCCACTGTCGCGACCTTGCCCTTCACGTGTTTCTGGTTCTCCACCGTGAGTTGGACCGGCTTTCCGGCCACGGTGCTCGTGGGGCCTCTGGTGGCGTGGGTTCTCGTGCCCGGGGCGCTCGTTGCGACGGGTCTGGAGCTTCTGTTCAGCTCGAGCCAAACCTGGACGTGGCTCGCCCATCCAGCCGAGCTCCTGTGCGGCCTCACGCGTTGGACGGCCGAGTTGCCGGGCGCTGGCTGGGCGGTCCCGCCCGGACGTGCACCGTTCCTCGGGGCCATGGCGCTGGCTCACCTGGCGGCGCTACGAAAGGCGCGCGCGAGCTGGGCCCTAGTCTCCTTGCTCGGTCTGCTCATGGGCTGCGCCTGGCCCGCCGCCCCAGGTCCGAACCGGCTCGTGTTCCTGCCCGTCGGTCATGGCACCGCCATCGTGGTGCACGACCAAGCGGGCGTGGCCTTGATTGACACGGGACGGCCCTGGGCCACGAGGCGGGTGGTGATGCCCTATCTTCGGCATCATGGGGTGAACCGCCTTGAGCGCCTTGTGCTGAGCCATGAGGACGACGATCATGACGGCGGCGCCGACGTCTTGTGGCCCCGACCGCGGAGCGTCATCGAGGACGGTGCACGTCCTCGGCGCTGGGGCCCGCTCAGACCTCTCGGCCGAGCCCGGGAGGAGGACTCGGACAACGACCGTTCCTTGGTCTTAATCTGGGAGAGCGAGGCCTGTTCGGCCCTCTTGCCCGGCGACATCGAGGTCGCACGGGAGAGCCGACTCCTCCAACTCCTCGAGCACCGCCCGCTCCTCGCCGTGCCGCACCATGGAAGCTCGAGCTCATCCAGCCCCGCCTTCCTAGCGCGCGTCCGTCCCCGATGGGCCGTGATCACCGTCGGGCCCAACGGCTACGGCCTTCCCGACCCCCAAATTGTCGCGAGGCTGAGGCAGACTGGAGCCAAGGTCCTCCGGACCGATCGCCATGGCCAGATCGAAGCCCACTGCCTCGGAAGTCGGCTAGCCCTCAAGACTCGGCTTGCGCCCGCTCCCGCTCCCGGAAGCTCTTCCCCAGGTAGCGAACGATGAGGATCCAGACGATCAGCAACGGGATCGTAAGGAAGCTGAGCCATCTGACGCCCTCGAAGCCTACCACGATGGAGGTGATGAGGAGGTTGATGCCGACGGCGACGGCCTTGGCCGAACGCTGGATGAACATGTCGATGAAGGCCTTGGCCTTGTACTTCTCTTCTCGACTCGTGACCGTGTACAGCGCCTCCCGCGCAGACTGGTTGATCGAGTAGTTGAAGGCATTGTCGGAGGCGCTGAGCGCACCGCCCATGAGGACGATGGGGGCGACTAGGAAGCCCACCGAGCCACTCAGGGCGGCGACGGGAAGGAACAGGAGTGCGATTCCGACCCCGAAGCGCTGCATGACCAAAGACGTGAGGAAGAACTGAATGAAGAGCGCGGTCCAGTTTGTCACGGAGTAGGTCGTCGCGAAGGCTTTGCCGGCGTCGAGGCCGGCCGTACTGGCGTAGTGTTCGATGGTGGCCGTGAACTGGAAATCCAGGATGGTGGATATGATCTCGTAGATGCCGACCAGCGCCACGAGCGACAGCAAATACGGAGACCGGAGGACGAGCCTGGCGCCTTCAATGGCTGCGTTGCCCTTGGGCGCCTCCTTCTTCTCGGATGAGGGTGGTGGGGGAGGAGGAGGATTCTCGGCCTCCTGAGCGCTCACGATTCGCCCGGCCGCAACCGCGAGCCCCACGATGACCACACCCAGAACGAGACAGACCACCATCCAGCCGGGATAGGAGATGGCATCGATCTGGGTGCGGACGAAGGTGCTTCCTACTGCCCCTCCCACCACACCGCCGAGGCCGATGACGCCATACATCCGCTTGGCCGCCTCGGCCCGAAGCGAGTCATTCACGAAGGCGAAGAAGGTCGCAACCATCAGCGTGTTGTAGAGGTCGCCGAATAGGTAGAAGCTCCACACGACCACGTCGCTCAAGCTTCCGAGCAGGAAGATGTAGAGCACGAAGCCAGCAAATATCACTCCTGAAAAGGCAAGCGTGAGCTGCTGACGCCGCAGCTTGTCCGACATGATGCTGAAGGCGGTCGCAGCCACGAGAGCCACGAACATGTTCAGGACCTTGGCCAGCAGCTCGGCCTGACTGGCGGTGAAGACGCTGCTCATCAGCTCGAAACCGGAGTCGGCGTAGAACTCGATGAATACGGTCTTCTTGATGGGCTTCAGGATCCAAAAAGTCGTGATGACGAGAAAGAAGTAACCGAAGAGCAGGAGGGCGAGGGGCCACTCATTCCGGCGGAGCGCCACGATCTGCTTGAAGGGGTTCGAGGCCGATGCCATGGCTTGGCATCCGAATCATCGAGCGCTGCTTCGGTCAAACCTCCAGCGCTCGGCCTAGGTCGCATGGAGCAATCGAGAAACAGGCGTCCTTCGCGAGCTTCGCAATCTGGCCCGCGAAAAGCGTTCAATTCCGCCGGCCGGAGGGCGTTTCTTCCTTCGCACCGAGGAACGCTCTTCGCCGGATTGGGCACTGCCCGTGCAGCGATCCCGGGCATGAAGTCGACAAGGGACCGAGGATCGAAGGCCGAAGCTCGGGCTGAAACGTACTTGAGCAGATTGGGCTATGAATTCGTGGGTCGCAACGTGGTCTGCGCTGGCGTCGAAATCGATCGAATCGCCTGGCACGAAGGAGAACTGTGCTTCATCGAAGTCCGGTCTCGAGCGTGCCATCGACATGGCTTTCCCGAGGAAACAGTGGGGCCCGCCAAGCGCAAACGCCTCCTGAAGGGCGCCGAGGCTTATCTAGGGCGCCATTTCGAGCGGTGGCCTCCGGTCCGCTTCGACGTAGTCGCCGTCAGCGGCCGTGAGGTCGTAGTCTTCGCGGGCGCCTTCGACGCGAGTCCTTGAGCGGATTGAGCTTCCGAGCGGTCCAAAGGGAGGCGGTCTGATAGGGTCCCGGCATGGCGCTGGTCGTCGTCGGGACACCGATCGGCCACCTGGGCGATCTGAGCCCCCGGGGAGTCGAAGCTCTGAAGAACGCCGACGTCGTGGCCTGTGAAGACACCCGGGTCACACGGAAGCTGCTCCAGACCCATGGGATCGATGTTCCGGTGAGCCCCTACCACGCCCATTCACCTCCGGCCGTTCTTCAACGCTTGGCGGATCGCGCCTTGGCCGGCGATGACGTTGCTTTGGTGTCGGACGCGGGCATGCCCACCCTGAGCGATCCGGGTCGAGAGCTGGTGGCGACCGTCCGGAGCCGGGGCGGAGCGGTGACGGTCGTCCCGGGGCCCAGCGCCCTGACGACCGCGCTCGCCGCATGCGGACTTCCCACTGAACCTCACCTCTTCCTTGGATTTCTGCCTCGACAAGGCAAGCGACGACGGCAGCAGATCGAATGGCTGGCTCAGCTGCCGGTGACTGGAGTCCTCTTCGAGTCCGCTCAGCGTCTTCCGAAGACCCTGGGGGAGCTGGCGGATCGACTTGGCGAGCGACCGGCCGCGGTGGCTAGAGAACTGACCAAACGCTTCGAAGAAGTCGTGGTCGCGCCCTTACCTGAGCTTGCCGGACATTTCTTGGAGCCGCCAAAGGGCGAGATCGTGCTCGTCGTAGGCCCGGGACATTCGAGCCCTTCGGAACCCGGAGACGAGCTAGACGAGTCCGCTTGGGTTGCCGAGGCCGCGCGGGGACTGGCTCTGGGAATGGCGCCCTCCCAGCTCGCCAAGGATCTGGCTAACCGCTCGGGTTCGCCTCGGAAGAAGGCCTACGACTGGGTGATGCAGGCGCAGCGCGGGGATGACTGACTTTCGGACCCTGCGGCCGAAAGCCGTCGCTAGTCAGACTCACTCCTTGGTCAGGCGGGCGAGCTCTTCGCGAATGATTGCTTCAGCGAGCTCGGGTACGACCTCCCAAGCGATCCGCTCTACGACCTCTCGCGCCATCGCCCGAACCTCATCCTCGCTGGACCCAGCCAAGACCGGGCTCGACGCCGCTCGTCGCGCGACTTCGTGGGTGGCCGCCTCGAGAGACGGCGGACGAGGGGGGGGCGAGGCCTCCAGCGATGGGGGGCGAGGCGGGGGCGCGGGGGAGGGCATCCTGGGCGGAGGCTCGGAAGCCAGAGCGGGTGGCTCCACCGGCAGCGAGAGATTGGGAGCCGATTCCACGAGCTCGGGCGCCGGTTCGAGGAACTCGGGTGCAGGCTGTGGTTCTTCGAACGAGGACAGGTCGAGCGACACTTCCCGTGACCTTGGCGGAGGCGCAGGCGGGGGGCCCGGCTCAGGTGCCGCGGAATCGAACTCGATGCTCGGGAGTGCGTCGGCAGCGTCCAGCTCCGGGACGTCTTCGATGTCGATGTCTTCGATCTCTTCGACGTCGTCACTGAAGGACCACACCTCACCCTCGTCGGGGAGGTCGGGAACGGCCGATAGCCGGGAGCCCGACTGCGCGGCCTCAGCCATCGTGCGTTCGACCAGGTCGAGCAAGGACTGGGTGTCGAAGGGCTTCGCGATATGTCCCGCGACGCCAGCTGCGCTGCCCCGGCCTTCGTCCCATGGATGAAAGGACGAGGTCAGCAGAAGGACCGGAACATGGGGCGCTTGCGCCCTGAGGCTTTTTGCCACCTCATAGCCGTCCTGCTCCGGGAGTCCGACATCGAGCAAGACGAGCGAAACACCTCCGCGGCCGATCTGCGCGACGGCATCCGGTCCACTGTCGACGGCCAGCACTTCGAAGTCGGTGGTCCCGAAGGTGTAGCTGACCGCCGTTCGGATCGTTCGGCTGTCGTCGACGGCGAGGATCGTCTTGGTCATCGAGGCTCACGACTGAAAGCCGCCAATTATCGACGGCTTACACCGAGTGCGGGGTACCACGGAGCCAGGGTGCAATCAATGTCCCTGCTGGTGCTGCTTGGGACCGGCTGTCAACCAGGCGTCTGCTCGCCGGATGCTCCCGAAGCCGAGCCGCCTGCGCCGACTCTCGTCATCGGGACGACCTCGGAACCTTCGAGCCTCGATCCCCTTCGGCTCGTCCGTTTCGGAGAACGCGAGGTCCTCCAGCTCATGCGCCGAGAACTGCTGCAGTTCGACTCGGCATGGCGTCGGGTCCCGGACGCTGCCCTCCAGGTGCCCACTGCCACCCGGACGCAATCTGGGCTGCGCGTCGACTGGACCCTGAGAGAACGGCGCTGGTCCGATGGCCGGCCTCTGAGCACGGTCGACATCCTCACCGCTTGGAGGCGTGAACGAGAGGACCCCGAGGCGCCCAACCACGAAGTCGCTCGGTCCGTGCAGCTCGAGGCCATCGATGGACGGCGCTTTGTAGCGCTTTGGTCCGAGGCTAGGAGCGACGTCACCGCCCCCAGGGTTCACACGATTTATCCGGCCGAGGTGAACGAGGACGGCGGGCCATTCGACGGACCGTTCACGCTCGCCCAATGGAGGCCAGGGGTCGCGATGGAGCTCGTGCCCAACCCCCATTGGCCCGGACCCGGCCCTCACCTGCCGCGCATCGTCGTGCGCTTCTTCCCGGGCGAAGAGGCTCTGGCCACGGCAGTGGCGACCGGTCAGGTTGATGTCGTCTTGGAGGGCACGAGCCTGAGCGCCGCTCGCTTGGCGCAGCTCGCCAAGGCAAAGGGAGAAGGGCTCGTTGAGCTGGCGCCGGGCAGCGTGATGCTTCATTTGGACCCTCGTCACGATCATCCGGCCTTGGGGCGGACCCAGGTGCGTCGGCTGCTTTCCCAGAGCCTGGACCGAAAGACGCTCGTCGACCTCGCCTACGATGGGGCGGCGCAGATGGCCGAAGGCCTCTTTCCTCCGAGTCACCGAGGCTACGGAACTTCCGCGCCTGCACCGAGCGTCCCGCCCGATGCGACGGCGCTCGAAGTCGTCTGGACGGGCAGCAAGCAGCTGCGGCTGCAGTTCGCCTCCGGGAGCCCGGCCGCGGAAGCGGTGGCAAGCTACATTCAGCAGCGTTTCGGCGAGCTTGGCCTTCAGGTCGCGCTCGAGGCTCTTCCTCTTTCGGTGCTCTTTCAACGCATGCGAGAGGGCACGCAGGGCGAGTTGACACTCTTTGCCTGGCGGATTCGGCCCGACTGGGACGGTCGCTCCATTCTCCACGGAGAAGGCCGCCAGAACTGGATCCGTTTCCAGGACGATGCTCTGGATGGCGCGCTGGACGCATTGAGGGGAGAGCTCGACCCGGAGGCCTGGGAGGCGGCCGCCCAGCGGGTCGACGGGCGCTTCCGGACTTTGATCCCCATCATCCCCCTCGTGTTTCGCCAGGTTGCTTCGCTTCGACCCCGGGGTCTCGGTCCCTGGCGGCCCACCGGGACCACGACCCCAGTGACCTGGAATGCGGAGCACTGGCGCTGGAACATGGACGAGGGCGCCGCATCACCGTAGTCTTGCAGAAGTGGCTGGCGAGGCCCTCAATCTGAACGGGGAGGGGATTCGGACCTTCGCCGGCTTCGGTCTCACCCGCGTCGTCGCCCGGGGCGGCATGGCCGACGTGTACCGGGCCAAGGCTCTCAATCGCCTCGACGGCCCCTGGCTGGCCCTCAAGGTCATGCGCCAGTCCTACGACCACGATGCCCTTCGACATCGCCTCTTCGCGCGGGAGGTTCGAATCGCCCAGCACCTCGTGCATCCCAACGTAGTGCGTGTCTTGACGTCGGGCGAAGAGCAAGAGCGCCCCTACCTGGTGATGGAGTATGTGGGGGGCCGCGACGCAGAGAGCTTCTTGGGACGCAAGCGCAACAGCTTGCCTTTCGAGCTGGTGCTCTCGCTCGGCGCGCAGGCCGCGCGAGGTCTAGGCCACGCTCATCGGGCTCATGACGCGGGTCGCCCCCTTCACATCGTGCACCGCGACGTGAGTCCCGGGAACATTCGGATCGCCTGGAACGGCACGGTGAAGGTCCTCGACTTCGGAGTGGCTCGGCTTCGGGAGCAGAATGAACCCGCCACCCAGACCGGCGTCCTTCGTGGCAAGTTCGCCTATATGTCGCCCGAGCAGGCCGACGGTCGGGACGTGGACGCTCGAAGCGACGTATTCAGCTTGGGAGTCGTACTCTACGAGATGCTCGTGGGCCGATCGGCTTTTCGGGGGGAGGGCCCTATCGACACCCTCGATCGGGTGCGAGCGCTGAAGCTTCCCTTGCCGAGCGAGTGCCGCATCGGCCTGTCGAAGGACGTCGATCGCCTTCTGGCTCGCTGCCTGGCCAAGGACCCCGCCTATCGGTTCCCCGACTGCCAAGCCATGGCCGACGCCTTCGACGAAGTCCTGGCCCGCCGGCGTTTCGACGGACGTCGAGCCTGGGCCGATTACTTGGCCACAGTCCACGCCAAGGAGCATGGCCAGGAGCAGCGCCTCCTCGACGAAGAAAGCGAGTGGCTCGAGCGACGTGGACCGGAGGCCTCCCCCTCACCCGGAACGACCCTACGCCTGGAAGGCCAATCGGTCTTGTCGCCAGCGGTCGCGGTCAAGCGGCGACGCTTTCCGGTCTGGACGCTAGCGAGCGTCGTGCTCCTCCTTCTCGGCCTGGGCGCCATGATCTGGAGTTTCAGCGACCGATCCTCGGTCCGCCGGGTGGCCCCGGTGCAGATGGAGCTGTCGGAGGACGACCCCTGATTCTTCGCGTCGGACTGGCGGGGACATTCTGGGTCCTGCTCTCGATCTTGGCCTTCGCCTTGATGGATGCGCTGCCGGCGCCAGCCATGACGGACGTGGGCGCCCCGGACGCGAAGCCAGGCTCGGCCCTACTTGCGCTCCTGCGAGGAGAAGTCGGGCTGTCGGTCCGCTACGGTCGGCCGGTTTGGGAAGTCATGGTGCCTCGACTTTGGGCAACCTTGGCTCTGATGGGCCCTGCCTTGGCCCTGTCCTTCTTGCTCGCCCTCGGCATCGGTCTCGGCAGTGCGCGCTGGGCCCGGGCTGGATTCGGTCGCGGGCTCCACGCGGGCCTGCTCCTCTTCTCCAGCATGCCGATGCACTGGGTCGGCCTCGTTCTGGTGTGGATCCTGGTCGTTCAAACCGGCTGGATGACGCTCGGAGACCGGGATCCTTTCGCGGACCCGAGCCCGTCTTTTGCCCAGCGGGCGCTTCCGCTCGTCACCGTCGTTGCCTTCTACGTCGCGCGCTGGGGACGCCACGTCCGGAGCGTGGCGCTCGAACGATTGGAGGCATCAGACGTTCGATTCGCGCGCTCACTGGGCTGCGATGAAAAGACCATACTCCTGCGCTTCGTGGCCCCAGGCGCCGCGGTGCCCCTCGTCGCCCTCGTGGCTCAGTCCTTTCCCGTTTTGGCCTCGGGCTTGGTCGTGGTCGAGACGGTGTTCGGCTACCCGGGGATGGGTCGGCTCATCTTCGACAGCGTGGTGCTTCGAGACGCACCCGTAGCTGCGTCCGGCTTCTCGCTCTACGCCGGACTGACCTTTGCCGCCACGAGTCTGGGCGACGAGGTTCATCGCCGGCTGGACCCCCGCGTACGAGGCCGGCCTTGAAACCGCTGGGCTTCATCGTGGCCGCCGCCATCCTCCTTCCCTTGCTGAGTCTGGCGACGGGGCTAGATCCCTGGACGCTGCAGCCTGATCTTCGCCTCGAAGCACCGAGCTGGGCCCATCCGCTCGGAAGAGACGACTTGGGTCGAGACATGCTGGCACGCCTCATCCTCGGCTTCAGCGTCTCGGTCGGCGTGGCGGGCGTCAGTGCTTTGGGCGCGACGGCGCTGGGGGCAGGGCTAGGCGTTTGGGCGGGGACTCGAAGGGGCTGGGTAGACCTCGTCCTCAGCCGCGGCATGGAGTTGACCCAGTCTATTCCCAAGCTCCCGCTGCTCATCCTGGTCGGGAGTGTCGATCTGACCCGATTCGGCCTTCCCGTGGGCTTCGTCACCATCCTCCTTCGCCTGGTGGTGCTCTTCATCCTCCTGGGTTGGTTGACCGCGTTCCGGGTGGTGCGACAGTCGAGCCTGGAAATCGCGGCGCGCCCCTTCGTCGAAGCCTCTCGGGTTCTCGGCATGGGCGAGGCTCGGCTGGTCTTCCGGCACGTGCTTCCTCATGTGGCGGCCCCCCTGCGCGTCGTGCTCGCCATCGCCTTCAGCGAGTTCGTGCTCTTGGAGTCGGGCCTGTCCTTTCTGGGCCTCGGTGTACCTGCGCCTTGGCCGTCGCTCGGCCAACTGATGGCCCGAGGAGCGAGCAGCGGCGGCGCGGCCCTGATCTTGGCCCCGGGCCTGGCCACCGCCGCGATGCTGTGGTGGGTGGGCGCACGCATCGATCCCGGAGCTCGTCCATCGAATAAATCTGGCCAGATGGCGGTGGATGCGTCGGACCGGCCGCGTTAGCTTCCCGCCGGATGAACGCCGTCGTCGTCGGGGCCCAGTGGGGCGATGAAGGGAAGGGCAAGGTCGTCGACCGCTACGCCGCTCGGGCCCAATGGGTGGTCCGCTACCAGGGCGGAAACAACGCGGGCCATACCCTGGTCGTGAACGGCGAGAAGACGATACTCCATCTCATCCCCAGCGGAATTCTCAATCCCGAGGTCCGCTGCGCCATTGGGAACGGCCTCGTCGTGGATCTCGACGTCTTGACCCGCGAGATGGACGCGCTGGCCGGCCGAGGCCTGGATCTGTCGGACAGGCTGCTCATCAGCCCCGCCGCCCATTTGATCCTCCCCCATCACCGAGCCCTGGATCGGGCCCGAGAGCGCAAGGACGCCATCGGCACCACGGGCCGAGGCATCGGTCCCGCCTACGAGGACAAAGTCTCCCGACGGGGCGTTCGGGTGGGGGACCTCTTCAACCCGGACCGTCTCGGAGCCCGGATTCGGGCCCGGCTTCCCGAGGTCGAGGCCCAACTGGGCTTCCTCGGAGAATCAGATCCGGGCCTGGACGCCGACGCCATCATCGAGTCCTGCTTGGCCCATGCCGAGCGGCTGCGCCCCCACGTTGCCGACGTTGGGGAAGCTCTTTGGCAGGCGCAGAAGACCGGTGAGCGCATCCTCTTCGAGGGCGCCCAGGGGGTCCTCCTGGACATCGATCACGGCACCTATCCCTACGTCACGTCTTCGAACACCGTAAGCGGTCAGGCCTCCAGCGGAACCGGCGTGGGACCGAATGCGGTCGGACGGGTGGTCGGAATCCTGAAAGCCTACTGCACGAGGGTCGGCAGCGGTCCTTTCCCGAGCGAACTCCGGGCGGAGGAGGCCGAACGCTTGCGTCAGGCGGGAGGAGAGTTCGGCGCGACGACCGGCCGCCCTCGCCGCTGCGGTTGGCTGGATCTGGTCGCGCTGCGCTACGCCGTTCGTGTGGCCGGCATCCAACAGATAGTGGTGACAAAGCTGGATGTCTTGGGAGGCTTCGGCGATCTGCCAGTGTGTACCGCCTACGAGGTCGACGGACGGCGTATTGACAACTACCCCGAGGACCCCGACGTGCTCGAGCGAGCCGTGCCCGTCTTGGAGAATCGTCCCGGTTTTCCCCGTTTCGAGGGGGCTAGAAGTCTCGACGATCTGCCCGCCGAAGCGCGAAGCTACGTAGAAGGCATCGCGCAGGTGCTCGAGGTCGACCTGGCCCTAGTCTCCGTCGGCCCCGGACGAGGCGAGGACTTGGAGCTGATGGATCCCTTCGCCTGATTGAAGCTCAGAGGACGACATGGCCTACGACCCCAGCACCATCGAACCCCGCTGGCAGCAGTGGTGGCTCGAAGACGAGACCTTCAAAGCGGAGGACGACTTCGACAAGCCGAAGTTCTACGCCCTTTCGATGTTTCCATACCCTTCCGCCAAGGGGCTGCACGTGGGACACCCTGCCAGCTACCTTGCGGCGGACATCCTTGCCCGAAAACGAAGAGCGCAGGGCTTCAACGTCCTCCACCCCATGGGCTACGACGCCTTCGGTCTGCCAGCGGAGCAGCGGGCCATAGACGAGGGGGTGGCGCCTCAGGTCTCGACCGACGAGGCCATCGCCAACTTCCGCCGTCAGCTGCAGATGTGCGGCTTTTCCTATGACTGGTCCCGGGAACTCAGCACCGCGGAGCCGAGTTACTACAAGTGGACCCAGTGGATCTTCACTAAGCTCGTCGAGAAAGGCCTGGCCTATCGCTCTGAGACCTTCGTGAACTGGTGCCCCGCCTTGGGCACCGTCCTCGCCAACGACGAAGTCATCGACGGCAAGTCGGAGCGGGGCAACCATCCGGTTGAGCGCCGCCTGATGCCCCAGTGGATGGTCCGCATCACCGACTACGCCGAAGCACTGCGCACGGGCTTGGAGGATCTTGACTGGCCCGAGATGACGAAACTCGGTCAGCTCGAGCGCATCGGAAAGAGCGAAGGCGCCGAGATCGACTTCAAAGTTCAGGGCCACGACGAGCGCATCACCGTCTTCACGACTCGCCCCGATACCCTGTGGGGGGCGACCTACATGGTCATCGCCCCGGAGCACCCGCTGGTGGATCGCATCGCCGTCCACCGGGAAGCGGTGTCGGCTTATCAGGCCCGCACTGCCGCCATGAGTGAGATAGATCGGCAGGCCAACAAGGAGAAGACGGGCGTCGACACCGGCGCCCGTGCCGTGAACCCCGTCAACGGGGAAGTAGTTCCGGTATGGATCGCGGACTACGTGATCTACGGCTACGGCACCGGCGCCATCATGGCCGTTCCCGCCCACGATCAGCGAGACTGGGAGTTTGCCAATGCGATGCAGCTTCCGATCGTCGATGTGATTAGCGGACGAAGCTCAGACGAAGGTGCTCACGTGGGCGAGGGCGCGATGATCAATAGTGGGGCCTTCAACGGTACGCCGACGTCGGGGCGCCAGGCGATCTCGGTGGTGATCGACCACCTCGAGAAAGAGGCGCTGGGGCGGCGCAAGACGACTTACAAGCTTCGGGACTGGACCTTTGCCCGTCAGCGCTATTGGGGAGAGCCGATTCCCGTCCTGAAAGACGGCGATGAGGTTGTCCGCTGCCTTTCGGCAGAAGAGCTCCCCTTGGAGCTACCGCTGGTCGACGACTACAAACCAATGGGTACCGGCGCTTCTCCCTTGGCCCGAGCCGAAGGCTGGGTGCAGGTGCAGGAGGGCGATCAGACCCTTAGTCGCGAGACCGATACGATGCCAGGCTCGGCGGGATCGAGTTGGTACTTTCTCCGCTATTGCGATCCTCACAACGAAGCGACCCTGTGCAGTCGAGAGGCTTCGGACTACTGGATGCCGCCCGACATCTATGTCGGAGGTCCGGAGCATACGGTCGGCCACCTCCTCTACGCGAGGATGTGGCAGCGCTTCCTCCACGACATCGGTGAGGTTCGAGACCCTGAGCCCTTCCCCAAGCTTCGGCATCAGGGGATGATCACCGCGTTCACCTACTACGACGCCCGTCGTCGCGTCGTGCCCTGGGACCAAGTCGAGGAGCGAGACGGCGGCTTCTTCAGGAAGGGCACCGACGAAGTCCTGGACCAGCGCATCGAGAAGATGTCGAAACGAAAGGGCAACGTCGTGAACCCGGACGAAGTCGTCCGAACCCAAGGCGCCGACGCCATGCGGGTCTACATCTGCTTCCTGGGCCCTCACGACCAGGACAAGCCGTGGTCGCCCACGGGCATCGAAGGCCAGCGCCGGTTCTTGGAGCGATTTTGGCGGCTCTTCCACGATGGCGAAGAGCCCGCGGTAAGCGAAGAGCCCCCTCACGAAGCCGCGCTGCGGGTCCTCCACCGAGCGATCGCCAAGGTCAACGAAGACATCGAGAGACTGGCCTTCAACACCGCCATCTCCGCCCTGCACGTGGCCGTAAGGGAGCTGGGAGGTGTCCGAAGCCGCGCCATCCTCGAGCCTTTGGCCCAGTTGCTCTCGCCCTTTGCGCCGCACCTTGCCGAAGAGCTTTGGGCCAAAGCGCTGGGCCGCGAAGGCGGTATCAGCCGCGTTCCTTGGCCCCAGGCCGACACTCGCTATCTGGTTCGTGACAGGATCAAGATGGGAGTTCAGGTCCTCGGAAAGACCAGGGGAGAGATAGAGATCCCGCCCGATGCCCCAGAGGCGGAGGCCCTCGCGGCTGCTCAGGCCGAAGCGAGTGTGTCTCGTCACCTGGAGGGCAAGAGCCTCGTCAAAGTCATCTACAAGCCGGGTAAGATCCTGAACCTCGTCGTTCGGTGAGCCCGCTCACCTTCGAGATCAGAGCGCTGCTTCGGATTGGCGCCCCCATGATGATCGTGCAGGGCGGCTTGGTCCTGATGAGCGTCGTAGATACGCTTGTGGTAGGTCGCGTCTCGCCCCTTGCCGTCGCCTCGGTGGGTCTCGGCAGCAATACGGCCAACCTCATCATGGCCCTGGTGGTTGGAACGGCCATGGGGCTAGAGCCCCTGGCATCTCAAGCCATGGGCCGAGGCGACGAAACCCGGGCCCTGTTCTGGCTGCAGCGAAGCGTCTGGTTGGCCCTCGTCGGGGGCGTAGCGTTGAGCGTCGCCTCCTTGGCCCTGCCCTTGGCCTTTCGGCTATTCGACATCTCGGGGGATCTGGCCGAGACCTCGACCGCATACATCTGGGCACGAGCTCCGGGTCAGGCCTTCTGCTTCTTGTTCTCGGTGTACCGAAGCTTCCTTTCGGCTCTCGGTCGCACGAGCGCGCTCATTTGGGCCATCGTATGGGCCAACTTGGCCAATCTCCTTCTGGACGGCATCCTGGTTCTCGGCCTCGACTTGGGCGCGACCGGAGTCGGACTCGCGACCTCGGCATGCTTCGGGGTCCTTTGGCTGTCCACCATGCGTTCGGTCCGGCGCCGCCATGGCGTCGCCTTCGACTGGCGCTTGGCCAGCAGCCCTGAGCAGGCGCCTACGTTCGATGAGCTTCGGGTGCTGCTGAGGCTCGGACTCCCCATAGGCCTTCAGTTCCTGTTGGAGGTCGGCATCTTCAGCTGGGCGTCTGCGGCCATGGCGAGCTTTGGCGAGACTTGGCTAGCCGGTCATCAGATCGCGCTCACGATGGCCTCATTCACGTTCATGTCGGCCACAGGACTCGCCATGGCGACCACGAGTCGTGTTGGCCAGCACGTCGGTGCCGGTCGAGGGCAGGAAGCGAAGCGCGTCGGTCGCCTCGGCATCACGCTCGGCGGCGGCTTCATGGTGGTCGGTGGGCTGAGCTTCTTGTTCTTTCGAAGGCCGATCGCCTTTGCCTTCGCCCCCGACGCGCCTGCGGTCGTCTCGACGGGCGCCGCACTTCTCACCTTGGCCGCCCTCTTCAGCCTCTCGGATGGGATTCAAGCCGTCGCTGCTGGCGCCCTTCGGGGCATCGGCGATACGCGGGCCATCTTTTGGGCCAACATGGTGGGGCACTGGTGCCTTGGGCTTCCCGTCGCTTGGTGGGCCGCCCACGGACTGGGCCACGGGCCGCCGGGGCTATGGTGGGGCCTGATTGCGGGGCTCAGCTTCACGGCCGTCTTTCTGCTCATCCGCTTCGAGCGGCTGGCTCGGCGGCCGCTTCAGGCCTTGGAAGCGTGACCAGCTGACCGCAGGCGGCGGCCTCGTCATCTCCCCGGGGTCGACGAAGCATCACGCGATGGCCCCTCTCCCGGAGCCGAGCCGCGAAGGCCTCGACCCGCTCCGGGCGCGGGGGACGATGACCGGGGCGCACATCGCTCGGGTTCACCGGCAGAAGGTTGAAGCGGACCTCGGATTCGAAGTTCCGAAATAGCCAAGCTGCAGCCTCGGCGTCGGAGGCCAGGTCGTTGACGCCGTCAATGAGGGTCATCTCAACGAAGAGTGGTCGAGCAAGGCGGCGGAAAGCCTCGGCCAAGGCTTCGACCGATGAACTCTGGCTGGCGACCAGCTTTCTTCGCTTCTGGTCCTCGGCTGCGTGAAGTGACCAGGCAACCCGCACCGGCCAAGGCCCGAGCCGAGATACGGCCTTCGGGCTGGGAGCGACGGTCGACACCGTGACGTGGCGGGGCCCGAAGCCCCAAAGACGCCCGTCCACCAGTAGCTTCACCGCCCTTTCGACCCGCCTCAGGTTGTCCAAAGGCTCCCCCATTCCCATGAAGACCACGTTGCGGACGGTCGGTGCCCCCAGCTCTTGAGCTCGTTTGATGGCGTACCAAACCTGGTGAATGATCTCCGAGCTGCTCAGGTTGGTAGGTCGAGACAAGGTGCCGGTCGCGCAGAATGAACACCCCCTACGGCACCCAACCTGGGTCGAGACGCAGACCGTGGAGCGAGACGCATTCGGAATGAGCACGCTCTCCCAGGCCCCGGATTTTCCACTGAAACGAAATCTACGCGTCCCGTCCCGGGCTGCGACCTCCAGATCCCGGTGGGCCTCAACCAGGCTCAGGCCCTCGAGGGCCTTGGGCTTGACCGCGGCTTCTTCCGGTCGGCGGCCGTGACGCAGCGCGCCCGCTACGGATGCCGCACGACCCGGGCCCCCAAGAATGGTCGAGAGCTTGGAAAAGGAGACATCAAAACCTGAACAAGACATGAACACCTCGATTCAACAGGGGGTTTTGGATGCAGGGGGTGCCACAGAAACGCCCAAACTCACTCCGCGAGACTCGACGCCTTTGCGCGACGAGCGATATCGTCCTTCCGAGCTCGATGACCGAGTTCCCATTCGGCGCGATGGGGGTTGCGCCGGATGATGCCTCACCCCCGAGAAGGAAGGAAACCACATGAATTCCAAACCTCGGGTGCTGGTCGCGCACCACCTGCCGATCGATGCGTCCATTCGGGCCATGCCAGGCTTGGAGGTCCACGTGGAGCAGGACCCGCTTCGATTCGAATCTCGCCTCCGGGAGACGGCGCCGGACGTTTTCGTCATGGAGCTGGACGGTGCGGATGTTCACTCGCAAGCGCGAGTACGTAATGCCGTCGCCATCATGCCCAGTACGGTGCTCATCGTGGCCGTGGCCCCCCGGGACATGGCTTCGGCGGCAGAGGCGATGGAGCAGGGTGCCAAAGGTTTCGTGCTTCTTCCTCTGGAGGCACGGTCTCTGGCCCTCGTGGTTCAGCGAGAGCTGGAACACAAGAAGATGGAGGTCGAGGTCGAGCGTCTCCGGGATTCGAGCGCTTCGGTCAGCATTCCCGGTTCGACCCTGGACGAGATCGAAAAGGAGGCCATTCTGCGCTCTCTGGACGCGTCCGGAGGGAGCACCGGAAAAGCGGCCAAGATGCTGGGTATCAGCGTGCGGAAGATCCAGTACCGGCTTCGTGAATGGCAGCAGGATTCGCCCGAGCTTTTCCAGCGCAAAGGCAACCGCATCGTCGTCCGAAAGCTTGACCGAGCCTGAGCCCGTCGAGCTCCGCCCCGTCACGCTTCGGCGAGGGCGGAGCTCACTCGGGCGGCGACTTCATCGATCTCCTCGTCACTGCTCTTGATGTTGACGCCGAAGCCTGAGCCCAGGCCGCCGTCGACGACGCCGACCGACAGGTTGATGGAGCGCTCCAGCAGAGCATCGGTCCGAGGGAAGGAACCCTTCGAAATGTCGTGTCCCTTCTCTTTGAGCGCTTTCCGAATGTGCTCCATGTTGGAGTAGACGTGCCATCCGCTCTTGTCGAGGGTCGTGGTTGCTAGACGCTCGGCAACGCGACGAGCACGCTCGGCGTTCTCGAGCATCATGACGAGGAGGGTGCCACATTCACCTTCGAGGTCAGTGATGCGTCGGAACTCGACTTCGCTGCGGGCTTCGATCCCGGCCTTGAGACGGGCTTTGTGCCCTCGGAGGGTCGAGGTGATGCCGTCCAGCTTACGAAGCTGCGCAAGGGCGACTGCGCCCGTGAGCTCGTTTATGCGGTGATTCATGCCCAGAACCTCTCGTCGGCCGACCTCGGTGCCGGTTCGGAGCGGACGGTGCCCCTGGTCGTGATAGCCGAAGGCCTTCTCGTAGAGCACGGAATCATTGGTCGCGATGAGTCCGCCGTCGCCGGCCGTGAAGGTCTTGAAGAAGTTCAAGGAGAAGCCACCCATTCGACCAAATGACCCGACCGACTGGCCCTTGTAACGGGCCCCGGCCGCTTGAGCACAGTCTTCGATCACCAAGAGATCGTGCTTCTTGGCGATGGGCAGGAGGGCGTCGAGCTCAGCTGGATTGCCCAGCATGTGCACGGGTACGATGGCTTTTGTTCGGGGCGTGATACGGGCTTCAACGTCATTCGGATCGAGGTTCAAGGTCTCGTCGACCTCGGCAAGAATGGGGGTCGCACCCGTGAACAGGACAGCCGTGTAGGTCGCGACATAGGTGTAGGCCGGCACGATGACTTCGTCGCCCTCGCCGATCCCGAGGCTGAGCATCGAGATCCAGAGGGCCGCCGTCCCGGAGTTCACGGCCAGGGCATGTTCGACCCCGACCGAGGCGGCGAACTCTGACTCCAGGGTCATCACTTTGCGCAAAAAACGCGGATCGTCAGGAGAACCGTAGCGATAGAGGTGACCCGAACGAATGACTTCGAGGATCTGTGCCTCTTCTTCCTCTCCGACGAGAAACGAACCAGGACCGGGCATGCATCGGTGCCTAGACTTCGGGATGGCCTTGGGCAAGGAGGGTCTGCGCAGGAGCGCCATCACAATGTTTCTCAGGGTTCCGAGATTCGCCCTCTCCGCAGGGCACCCCTATGCCCGTCGTGTCCGGGGGACGGAAAACCCCGAAACTGGAGACTGTCATGCGCATCGCTTACGGCGTTCACGGCTATAGCCGAGGTCACGCGACCCGGGCCGCTTCGATCCTCAGCGAACTCACTCCGCGTCACGACGTGCGCATCTATGCCGGCGGAGACGCCTACGCCGCCCTCTCTGAGGATTTCGACGTGGAGGCCATCCCCACCCTCGGCTTCTCCTACGACCAGTCCGGACGCATGTCGAAGTGGGAGACGTTCAAGCGGAACTTCCCCAAGCTCAAAGACCTATTCCTGCGAGGTCCCGATTTTGCCCGGGTCGCTCGCTCGATGAAGCGCTACCGCCCCGACGTGGTCATTAGCGACGCCGAGGCATGGACCCACCGTGCCGCGCTAGCCCTGGGCATTCCGCGCATCGGCTTCGATCACTTTGGTGTGATGGTCTACTGCCGTGTTCCCATGCCGATAGGGGACCGCTTCAAGAGCTTCTTCGACCGTACGGCCTATAGGACGCTCATGGGCGCGCCCGAGCGGGTCTTGGTGTCCTCTTTCTATTCGGCCCGTCCCAACAGCCTAGACGTGCGTCTCGTAGGCCCTCTTGTTGGAGACGACGTCGCTGCCCTCGAGCCCATCAACGACGGTCACCTCTTGGTCTATCTCAACATGGGCAAGGGTCAGATGACGTCCAAGCTGGCCGGAGTCTTGGAGGGCTGTGGCCGTCCGGTCCGGGCCTACGGCCCTGGCTTGACGGAGTGCTCGGTGGGGCCTGCGGTGCGGCTCTTCGAACCGAGTCGGGCTTCGTTCCTCCAGGATCTGGCGAACTGCCACGCGGTCTTGAGCACGGCGGGAAACCAGCTGGTCGGCGAGGCCCTCTACTTGGGCAAGCCACTGCTCGTCATGCCCGAAGCGACGGTCGAACAGCGACTGAACGCAGGGGCGGTGGCCCGCATGGGGATTGGCGAGGTCACCAGTTTCGAAACGCTGAGCACGGTCCAGCTTCGGGCTTTCTGCCAACGTAGGGAAGCGTATGCCGATGCGTGTAGGCGCCATGCGAGCAACGGCCGCCGAGCCGCCATCGAGCGCCTGGAGGCCTGGTTCGAGGAGCTCTCCACCCGTGGGGCGCTCCCCGCGCCCCAGGCCTGACAGCTTGGACCTTTAGGCCGCGCTCGCCGCCACCAGTTCGATGTTCCGACGGACCTGGGCCCGAAGGGCGTCGTTTCCATTTCGCAGGAAGCGATCCACCTCCGGGTCTTCGGCCAAGGGCGCTCCGCCGCCCGGGAAGTCCACGCTCAGCACCACGGCCACCAGGACGAGGGCGGTCACGCCGGCGATTACGAAGTTCCAGGGAGGCGGGGTCACGAACATGGTTGCGCTGCTGCAAAGCGCGAGGGCGATGGTCGTCCCCCCCGCCAGACCGCCAGGGGTGGGCCGTAAGATGCTGTCGGTGTCGATGTCTTCCAACACCCGAGACAGCGCGTCCAAGAACACGTCGCTGGCCGAGCGTCGGTCCCCGCGGGCCACGTCGTGGAGGGCCATGGAGGTTGCTAGGTCGACGACACAACGTCGCAGGTGGCCATCGAGCCGGCGGATACGGGGCAGCTGGGCCCACTTACCGACCAGGTAGGCGCCCAGCAGGAGGCCGGTGCTGCCGGCCAGGATGGCAAGAAGAAGCGGGTCGGCGTCCATCCCCCGGAGCCTGAGGCCTGGGCTCGGCTCCAGGCAAGCGGGTCGGGCCCTCAGAGCATCACGGCCTGCTGACGCTAAGCCTCGTCCACGATGGCGGGGGCATACAGAACAAGGGCGATGTCCCTCACGCCGGCGTCAACCAGGAGCCCATGGGTGCCGGCGACATCGGGCTCTTCCGAGACAGAGCCGCAAGGCCTCAAGACTCCACCGTAACTTCTTCGTTGCCCACTTCGGACTGACGCTTGGCCTTGGCGCGCTGGCGCGCGAAGCCCCGCGGATCGAAGAACTCGTCGATGACCTCACCTTCGGGCCGATGGTGGGAGCTGGCGACGTTGGGCCGGCGGCGCTCGATTTGGACCAAAGCCTCGGGCTCCAGCACCCGCTCGGGATCGAACTTGAAGTCGACCTCCTGCTGACCACGGTAGCCGATTCGTCCCAGGTCGTAGAAACGTCTCTGGAAGCCGTTCTTTAGCACCGCCCAGAGACAGCCGAGCATGTAGCGGCGCATGAAACGGTCCTTCAGCCATGGATAGCTGAACAGCGTTCGCTGCATGTAAAAACGTTTGTAGTTGTTCAGCACTCCCTTCAGGAGCTGCGTCCGGCTCATGGCGTCCGGCTTCATGATGGGCGTGACGAAGTTGTAGCGAGCGTAGTCGCGAACCTCGACCCGGTCGGCCAAGTCTTCGAAGAGATCCGAGAAAGGCCAGGGCGTGTACATGATCCAGTTGGCCATGTCGCACTCCCAGTCCATAGCCCACTGGAATGTGTCCTCCAGAGTCTCCGGCGTTTCGTTTTCCAGGCCCACGATGAACTGAGCTTCGGCCACGATGCCGTTCTTCCGGAGGAGCTGAATCGCCTTCTTGTTCTGGGCGACCGTCGTCTCTTTGCGAAAGCGCTCGAGGTTCAGCTGGGCCGAGGCTTCGGTCCCGAGGGACACATGGACCAAGCCGGCTTCGCGGTAGAGGGGCAGCATGTCTTCGTCCCGCAGGATGTCCGTCACTCGAGTGTTGATGCCCCACTTCACGCCCAGGTCTCGTTCCACCAGTTCTTTGCAGAGGGCGATGAAGGCCTTCCGATTGATGGTGGGCTCCTCGTCGGCGAGGATGAAGAAGCCGACGTCGTGATCTCGAACCAAAGCCTCGATCTCGTCCACGAAGTTCTTGGGTGTACGCGCTCGATAGGTGCGCCAGAACTTCCACTGCGAGCAGAAGCTGCAGGTGAAGGGACAGCCCCGAGCGAAGTTGGGGATCGCGACCCGCACGCCTAGGGGGGTGTACTTGTAACGATCCCACTCCAGGATGCTCCAGTCGGCGGCGAGGGCATCCAGCTTCTTGATCGGCGGATGGGCGGGAGTGGCCATGATGCGCTCGCCGTCCCGAAAGGCAAGGCCCTTGATGGAGGCCTTCCGCTCGTCCAGCTCTCCAGCGTCGATCGCCTGGACTAGATTGATGAGGATCTCTTCACCTTCGCCGCGCACGATGAGGTCGATAGCCGGTTCCTCGGTCAGCACCTGCTGATACATGAAGGTCCCGTGGATGCCGCCCAAGACCGTGACCGCCCGGGGATGAAGTCGCTTGGCGATCGAGAGCGTGGTCTGGGCTTGGTAGATGCTGGGCGTGATGGCTGTGCAGCCGATGAGGTCCGGATCTTTGATGGCGGCGAGCCGCCTTTCGAGCTCCTTGTCCTCCAGGCGTTCGGTCATGGCGTCGATGAAGACGATGTCGTCGTAGCCGACGCCGCGGAGCGCGCCCGTAAGGTAGGCGGCCCAAGCAGGCGGCCAGTTGCCAGCGATTTCGGCACCGCCGGAGTGGTAGTTCGGATGGATGAGGACGATCTTCATGATGGCTTCTCGAGTAGGTCGTGGGGACGGACTTCAAAGACGCAGGCCATGCCGCCGTGGACTCGACGACAGCGGACCTCCCGGACGACGAGGTCGGAACGGACGAGTCGAAGGAGTCGCTGAAAGGCGGCGGCGTAGTAGTCACCCCCGAAGGCAGGACCTTCTCCGCGGCAGCAGGGATGGTCCTCCAAGATGAGCTCCAGGGGACGATTCCGGCGACTGAAGCGGCCCCGTCCGGTGAAGGTCCAGGCATGGAGGCGGATGGCCTCCAGCAGCATGGGGAGGGCTACGAGGTCCGGAAGCCTGGCCAGCGCAGCGCGGGCCAGGCTAGGAATGCGGTGGCGAGCGACGTAGGCCCCCGTCCAGTCGCCGGCCGTGCGAAGCACCTGGGCGGCTTCGGCAAAGCCGAGGCGGCTCCGAAGCGTCTCGACCAAGGCCTCGAAGTCGGCCTCGGCCACCATGCCGTCGCTGAGCTGGAATCCTTCCAGTCGGCAGGCCTTGATCAAGGCCATCTCCGAGGCCCGGCCATGGAGGACCCGCATCGCCTCCAAGGTCTGATGAATCGTGTTGGGCCCAATTCGCGCCGTTGCTTCCACCGAGTCCAGCGTGGCGGCCCAGCTCATGCGCGAACCCTGTGCAGACTGCGTGCCAGACTCGGGGAAAGGTCTGCACGAGAGCGTCCGTCACTCTTCCGTTACGGACTTCGGTGTCAGGGGGCCGACACAGGCCTCTAGTTCCTCACCGCTCTGCACCGGGCGGAGTGGCCCACGGCGAGCGTGCTGGAGGTGGAGGACAACGGTTCGAGTCCATTCCCGTCTCCGCCCTCCGATTCGGTTTCGTCGGAGGCTGGCTGGATGCACACCCAGAGGGACTCGAACCCCCAGCCCCTGGATTCGAAGTCCAGTGCTCTATCCAATTGAGCTATGGGTGCGTGGGAGCGGAGGGCTTAGCAGATGGGCGCGGCCGCGTCACGCTCCATACGGAGGTGTTCGATGCCGGCCTCCATGAACCTTGGGCCGACGCCTCGGTAGCCGCGGGCTTCGTAGAAGGCGACGGCTGAAGCCTGGGCTGCGAGGACGATGGTCTCGACGCCCGCGCTTCGCACGTCCTGCTCCACGGCCGCCATGACGCGGCCCCCCAGGCCCTGGCCCCGCAAGGGGGCCCGCACGGCGACCCGCTCAACTTTGGCCCGGCCGCCGGACAAGAAACGCCAGCGAGCACACCCTGCGGGCCGTCCTTCGACGAAGAGCAAGACGTGCCGGGCCTCCCCATCCATGCCGTCCTCCTCCAGCTCAGGCGGCACGTTCTGCTCCTCCACGAAGACTTCGAATCGCAGCGCCATGAGCTGGCGTCGGGTCTCGAGGTCGGACCAGTCGGCAGACCTCAGCTCGATCATGAACCCTCCGCCCAACCCGGAAGCCTCTGACGCCAAAACGGAATTGTTCGAGGATGATGAAGCTGAGACCAGCGGGGCCGGCCATCAGGTCGAACACCTTCGTCGTCTTCCCAGGCTGCGGGCGCGTCAGGACCCACGCAGTGCAGGCCCGAATGGGCCCAAGCGATCACCCCGGTATGGCCCGCGACCCGTACGTCGAGGAAGCGACTCAAACGCTGGGCAAAGGCCTTGCCCTCGGCCCGCCCCAAGGTCTGGCAGGTCCGAAACCAAAAGAGGCCGCCGGGAATGAAGCGCTGCTTCAACCTGCTCAAGTCGGGGTGATGCACGTGTCCAGGCTCCAAACTCGAAGCGTCGAAGCGTTCGGTGCCGACCCGAGCGGCGCCCCAGGTACCGTGGCCCCAAAACTGCACCTCCGCCAGCGGCTCCGGAAGGGCGGCGAGCCATGCGAATGCCTGGTGCCAACTTGCGACCCCGTGGACGGCATCAAAGCGCCCGTTCGTTCGAAACAGGGCGGCACCGGTGCTCCAAACCGAAGAGAGACCCAGCACCCCGCCGATTTCCCTGCACGTCTGATCGAATATGACGACGCTCAAACTCATCGGAAGGCCTAAACGGTGGACCGGGAGAAGGCGTTGATCAAACCAGGATGGGAGATGGGGCGGTCCACCATCCTGAGCCTTGGCACCGCCGTGCCCGACACCGCGGTGTCTCAGGATCACATGGCGGGTTTTCTGGCTTCGGTTGCCCAGGCTCAGGACGGGGCTCGACCCGGCCTGGACCGGGCGCTCCGCCGCATGGCCGGGCGAACCACCATCCGAACTCGACACAGCGTCCTGGCAGACTTCGCCTGTTCGGAGCCCGAAGCGTTCGAGTTCTTCCCAAAGAACTGGGCCCTCGACCCCTTTCCCAGCACCCGTAGCAGGCTCGAGATTTATGAACGCGAGGCCTCGCCCTTGGCCGAGCGCGCGGCCCGGCGGGCCCTGGACCGGGCCCGCGTCGCACCGAGCGACGTGAGTCATGTCGTCCTCACCAGCTGCACCGGCTTTTTCGCCCCCGGCCCGGACGTCCTCTTGATGGACCGGCTCGGCCTGCGCCCCAACACCCAGCGGACCTTGATCGGATTCATGGGTTGCTACGCTGGCTTCAACGGCCTTCGGACCGCCCACGAGATCGTCCTGTCCGACCCCGGGGCGGTGGTCCTGGTCGTCTCGGTCGAGCTTTGTACGCTCCACGTTCAGCGCGCGCCGGATCTGGAGACCGCCGTCTCCAACCTGCTCTTTGCCGATGGTGCGGGCGCTGCCGTCGTGGCCGCCCAACCTCGGGGCCGGGCTTCGATTCAGCGATCCGCTTCGGCCTTGGCCGAGGGCACGAGGGACGAGATGGCGTGGCACATCGGCGACCACGGCTTCGTGATGCGCCTGGCTCCGACCGTCCCCCATCACCTGAAGGGTCAGGTCGAGACCTTCGCTCGACGGCTGGGGGCAGGACGGGAGACCCGATACGCCGTCCATCCGGGCGGGCGGCGGATCCTCGAGGCCGTGTCAGAGGCCTTGGACACCGAGTTACCGGAGAGCTTCGAGGTGCTCCAGGACTTCGGCAACATGTCTAGCGCCTCCATCTTCTTCGTCCTCGACCGGATCCTTCGAGAGGGAAGTCCGCCCGTGGCGGCTATGGGTTTCGGCCCAGGCCTCACGATGGAAGGCCTTCTGTTGCAGCCGTGAACGTGGACCTCGTCGTCATCGGAGGCGGCTTAGCCGGCGCGACCCTGTCGACCCTGGTCGCCCGGACTGGTTGCCGAGTCGTCGTCGTCGAGAAGGACGCCTTCCCTCGGGACAAGCTGTGCGGTGAGTTCCTTTCTCCCGAGGCCAGCCTCACCCTTCGTCGCCTAGGTCTAGAAGAGCAGCTGATGTCGGCGGCCCCTCCTAGGCTCGAGCGAGGCTGGTTCACGGAAGCGCGAGGCCAAAGCGCCGAGGTGCCGTTGCCGGCGGCAGGCCTTGGCCTTTCCCGCTGGACCCTGGACGGGGCGCTCCAGGGCGCCGCACTTGAAGCCGGGGTCGACTGGATCCAGGGCGAGGCCGGCGATGTCGTTGCCACCGAGGAGGGCCTTCGGGTCCAGGTCTCGACTGCCCATGGATCGCAAACCGTGGAGGCCCGAATCGGCGTAGGGGCGTACGGCCGGCATGGCCGTCTTGATCGAGCCCTTGGGCGAACGCGGAGCCCTCGACGATTCGTGGGCCTGAAGCGTCACCATCTGGGCCCAGCCGACGACAAGGTCGAGATCCACGCCTTTCCGGGCGGCTACTGCGGCGTGAACGCCGTGGACGGCGGACGGGTCAACGTCTGCGCCCTTGTCGAGCGCAGCTGGCTCATGGGTCTGTCCGATCGAAGCTGGACCGGCGTGAGTCAAGGCTTTCGGACCGCGAGTCCCTGGCTGTTAGAGCGGCTGTCGGCGCTCAGGCCCGACCCCAAGCGAGAGATGCTCACCGTCGCCGGCATCGATTTCGACCGGCGTGAGCCTCTGCTCGGACCACTCCTGATGGTCGGGGACGGGGCAGCCATGATCGCGCCCTTGGCCGGAGACGGACAGGCCATGGCTTTGCGAGGCGCCGAAGCCCTGGCGGAACTGATCCTAGCCGACGACTCGGCCGAGACCCTTAGTCAGGCCTGGCAAGCACGCTTCCGGAGGGTCTTCGACCGTCGCTTGGGCCTGGGAAGACACCTGCAGGAGGCCTTGCTGAACCCTCGGATTGCTCCCTGGCTCCTGCGCTCGTCGCGCTGGTTCCCGGCCCTCCCGGCCTGGCTGGCCAAGCAGACCCGAGAGGCGATTCGGTCATGAGTCGAGTTCGAGTCTATGCTGCCTTGGTGCCTTTTCAGGCCCACATGGTTCGGACCGCCCTTGAGGCCGAAGGCATCCCAGCCGAGGTCCACAACGAGAACCTCGCCCCTTATGCAGGTATAGGGGCGGAGGTGTGGGTCGAACGCCGACATGCCTTCCTGGCCCGTCGCTTGATCGAGGACCTGGAGAGGAGCTCCGGTGACGGACCAGCGACGGGCTCCCCGAGGTCATGAGCCTTTCAGAGCTGATCGAAGCGTCGGCTTGGCAGCACCCGGGGCCGACGATTATGCTGGAGGAACGGTGAGAAAACGCGGAGGCAGCAGGAGAGGTCGACCCTTCGGCTTCTTGGAGGCGAAGTCCTCCAGCCTTCTGCGACTCGTCAACGATGGAGCGTTCTCCTGTGAGTACCAACCGCTGGTCGACCCTCGCTCTGGCGAAGTAGGCGGATACGAGGCCCTCGCTCGCTTCTGGATCGAGGGCGAGGAAGTGACCCCGGGCGACGTATTCCAGAACGTGGACGAGGACCCGGCTCTTTTCATGGTGTTGGAGTCCGAGCTCAAGTCCCTTCAAATCAAGCATCGACCGGCGGGGGCCGACCTCTTCCTCAACATCCACCCCAGCATCTGTCACCAGCCCCAGCTCATGGACCACTGGGTAAGGCAGCTCAGCGGAACCAAGAACGTCGTGGTGGAGATCGTGGAGAGCTCGCGGCTCTTGGACCTGGAGCTGCTGCATGACTTTGCTCGCAGGTTGCGCGCGGCAGGCATCCCATGCGCGTTGGACGACGTCGGCTCACCTCACTCGCTCTTCTCCTTCGAGCTTCTGGAGTGCTGCTCCTTCATCAAGCTGGACCGAGGCTGGATCGAGCGCGCTCAGGCCGACCCCGCCTACCTCCGACTCCTGGAGGGCATCCTGGCCTTCGCACGGGAGAAAGGCATCGGCACCGTCTTGGAGGGCATCGAGCTCACCTCCCACCTGGCTTGGGCTCGTCAGCTCGAAGTCGACCTGGTGCAGGGCTACCGTTTCTCGGACCTCTTCCAGCGTCCCTTCCCGAAGCTCGACACCGCTGACCTCTCCGGACCCATCAGCTCGCTCGGCACGGGCTAGGGGTGTTCGCGCCCTACAGCACGAAGACCACCCCGCGAAGGCCTTGGCCCTGAGCAGGCTCCAAAGCCCACAGGTACCAGGCAATCTGTCGCTTCGCTTCCGCCTCGTCCAGCTCCTCGTGGGTCTTGTAGTCGAGGACCACGCCCCGTCCGTCATCATCCCGAAACCACAGATCGACGACACCATCGAGAAGCAGGCCCTCGTCGCTCATCCTGCACACTGGAAGCTCGGTTTGCCGCTCCATGCTCCGTCGGGCCTCGAGGAGCAAAGGCTCGCTCAAGGCCAGCTCCACCGCCCGCTTGGCCGCGGCCTGCTCAGCGTGCGTCGCGTCGACCTGACGGGCCGCAGCCTGCAAGGCGTCTTCCAGGGGCGCATCGAAGGCGTGGCGAAGCACTTCGTGGACCAGATGCCCGAAACGCCGCCCTCGTGGCCGACCTTTCTCCTGCTCCACGCGCACCGTTCGTACCCGTCGAGCCAGACCCGGCTTTGGTTCATCCTCGGTGTCGGACGGACGGAGGAGCACCACGCTCGCCTCGGACTTGGTCGAGATCAGCGCCGCCCGTTCGTCACGCCACTTCCGATGGGCCTCGACGCTGGCGGCCGCGCCTGCGCCGTCACGTAGCGCATCGATCCGGCGCATGATCGGATGGCTGGCTGGGGCTCGGTCGAAGAGCGAGGAGGGTATCCAGTCCACTTCGCCCCCCGAGACACCGTGGCGCCCGGAGAGGGGAAGGGGGTCGTCGCGCTCACTTGTCCTGGAGATCACGCAACAGGGCTGGCCATGGGGCCAATGCATCGAGGGCGTAGAGTTGTCCCAGCCTGAGGCGGGTCGCACCGCCTTCTCGAGGGGTGCGAACCACGCCGGCTTTCGGTCCCAGGGCTCGCCGGGCTTGGAGGTCACGATCAGGCAGTCTCGGGCCCGGGTCGCCGCCACGTAGGCGATACGAAGCTCCTCACCCGGTCCCTCGACCGGTGGGCGGTCTCGAAAGGGCGCCGGCTCGAAATCGAGGAGCCTGAAGTAGGCCGACGATGCTTCGACGTGACGACTCGGCTCGTTCCTTTGGGCGTCGTAGGGGTCCCCGAGGATCACGATGGGGAACTCGAGCCCCTTCACTTGATGGATGTTGAGGATCCGCACTCCCTCCGCCTCCAGCTGCTGCTCGGCCAGGGCTTTGGAGCCTAGCCCGTCCAGACGTTCGACGAAGGTCCGAAAGGCGGACTGCTGCTCTCGCTCGTGTTGCTCGGCCAGACTCACGATGCCCCGGACGCCCGCCACCGCTTCGGGTCCGGCGTGTTCGTGGGCGAAGCCCGCCACTGCCCGGGTCGCCCGGAGCAGAAGCTGAAGCGTCGTCGAGAGCGAGCGCTCGTTCCGCTTGCGGGCAAGCTCGTCGAAGAGGGCCAGGGCTTCGGCCACCGGCGCCAAGCGTTCTTCACCTTCAGGCGCCGAGGTGCCCGGGTGAAGCGGGCCGACGACAGCCGCCCATTCGGCCAGAAGGTCATCGGGCAGATGGAACAAGGGCGAGCGAAGAGCGGCGTACACCCAGTAAGAATCATTGGGCCACTCGATGGCGTTCAGGCAGGCGACCAGTCCGGCGACCTCACTCCGGTCGTCAAGGTAGCGCCGTCCGTGCACGAGGAAGGGTAGGTGACGACGTTCTAGCTCCTGCATGAGGGAACGCACCCAAGCTTCCGGCGAGGCCTTCTCGGGCATCGACCTCAGGAGAACGCCAATGTGCTCTGGTCGGACCGGGACCAATGTGCCGCGATCAGGACCCGACGGCGAGCGCACTTGCCAGCCGCTGTCCCGAAGGATCCACTCGATGAGCCGTCCGGTCGTCATGCCGGACAGGCGCCTCGCTTGGTCCCATTTGATGGCCGCGACTTCCTGACGCCCGGTGGTGAAGGCGCACAGGGGCGGCGGCATCCCGGGGCTGGGCTCGGGTCCACCGCGGAGCGGCACGTAGGCCGGCTGGGCTGGATCTTTCTCGAAGTGCTCTTCGAAGGCTGCGTTGATGAAGTCTTGGATGGGCTCCAAAGCGCGGAAGGAGTGGGTTAGCTCCAGTCGTTCGACGCCTTTGGCCCGCAAGGATTCGGCGAAGGAGAGGTAGAAGCCCATGTCTGCGCTTCGAAAGCCGTAGATGGATTGCTTGGGGTCCCCGACGATAAAGAGCCCGCCACCTTCGACGTTCGCCACCTGCTCCACGATGGCTGTCTGCAGCGGATCCGTATCCTGGAACTCGTCGACGAAGACGAGCTGGACGCTCTTTCGGACCCGCGCTCGAAGGTCCTCGTCCTGAAGGAGGCTTCGCGTGCGAAGGAGGAGGTCCAGGTAGTCGAGCTTTCCGAGACGCTGCTTTCGGGCCTCATAGGCCTCGACGACCTCCCACAATAGGTCTCGGAGCTCCGCCGCCAGATCGGCGTCGGCCTCTCGGCGATGGGCGGCCCACTCAGCCTTCAGAGCCTGAGCCTCTTTGGCTAGTTCGGCGGCGCCGCGTTCGCCGATCCGACCCGAGCGACGAGGCGGCTGGTACTTCATGACCCGAACCAGGGCTGCTTCCAGCTCTTCGGGCGCCCAGGCCTCGGCATGCTGCAGGCGCATCCGGTCGCCAAACTCGACCAGCGGATCGAGCTTCCGTTTGGCGAAGTCGGCGGCCAGGCCCGGTGCACGAAGGCTCAAAGCTTGGCCGAGCGCGGCGACTCGGGGCGCGAAGGCTCGGTTGAAGCTCTCCCAGTCGAGCCCCAGCCGGGGCCAAGCCCCATCGAAGTGTCGCTCGGCGATCAGGTCACGGGCGGCCTTGGTGAGACGCTCCCAGGGGCCAATGTCGTTGAAGGCGTAGGTTTGGGAGTGGGCGAGGGCCCGCTTGAGCCGAGGCTCTCCATCCGCCAGGCGCCGCTCGAACCAGATCCGAAAGACCTCTTCCTGAAGCCGAGCCTCTTGAGCCTCGTCGAGTCGCTCGAAGTCGGGATCGATGCCCGCCTCCACCGGATGCCGGCGCAGGAGTTCGGCGCAGAAGCCATGAATCGTCCCGATGTGGGCTTCATCGAGGTGAACTAGGGCGTCTTGGAGACGAGTCGAGGCCGGGCCACTCTGGGCGCGGGCCGCCCGCTCCAGACCGCGACGCAGTCGAAGGGCGAGGGCCCCCGCCGCCTTACGCGTAAAGGAGAGCGCCACGAGCCCCGAAGCCTCCACCCGGCCCGCGGCAATGGCGGCCACGATTCGATGCACTGTCTCGGCCGTTTTGCCCGTGCCTGCGGCCGCCTCCACCAGAAAGCTGTGGTCCAAGTCTTCCCGGATACGAGCCCGGGCTTCGTCATCGCTCAGCTTCACGGCATTCCTCGCACGCGCTCGAGTCGAGCGAAGGCGGAACCCGCTTCGTCGTCGAGCTTGTGGGCCGTCCGCTGCTCTTCTCGCGGACCGCACAGGGGCTGGTAGTCACAGCGCCCGCAAGCACCGCTCTCGGGGCGGGGGAGGAAGGCTCCCATCTCGTGCTGTCCATCCACCTGCTCGAAGAATTGGCGCAAGACGCCCTGTCGTTCGGCCGCACCCAAAAATAGGGCGGGTCGCTCGTGAAAGCCCGCTCGAAGCGTGGCGTAGTGCAGCGTCGCTCCCAGGACGGGCCGACCAAGGATGGCTTCGGTGGCTTCGGCGTAGAGCAGGGGCTGAAGCTGTCGCCCCCCGCTCGTTGGCCCGAAGCCCCGCTCGGGGACCTTTCCGCTCTTGAAGTCGACGATGTGGAGCTGGCCATCTTCGTCGCGCTCCACTCTGTCCACTGAGCCTCGCAGCCGGTGGCCCGTCGGTAGCCGAAGGGCTTCAGCCCGACTGGCCGGGTCCCGACGGTCATGCGCCGGCATGCCGAAAGCGAGCTCCGCGGCCACGGTTTCCCGGGGCCGCGGACGTTCGGCCGCCCGGCGCACCCAACCCCGCACGTCGTCTTCGATGTCGGCGATGGTCTTCCAGTACACCGCCGGCAGGGCCGGACAGAGCTCGTCGAACCAGCGCCGTCCCACGGCCTCCACGACCTCGGCGACCCTCGCTAGCATCCGCTCGGCCTTGGGCTCGGCCTGCTGCAGCTCGAACAACACCTCGTGAAAGATTGAGCCCTTGGTCAGAGGATGAAGAACGTGGGGGTGGCTGGGGTCCATCCGGGGTCGGAAGCGCAAGACGGCATGCATCCAGTACTTGAAGGGGCAAGCCGCGAAGCTCTCCAGGCTGGTCGCCGACTGGATGCGCGCCTTGGGCGCCTGGCTCCGGAGCCAGTCGCGCAGTCGATCGCTTCGGGCCCACAGCCCATCCGCAGGGGACACGCGGCGAAAGCCCCGGTGGACCCGGGCCTCCAAGGCCCGAGCCAGGTGGGGATTGCCGCCCGCTTCCCGAAGATAGAAGGCGCCACCGGGCGTCTTCGAGGCTTCGCCCGCCGCCACCGCGACGTCGTACTCAGCCTCGTCGACGGTCTCGGCCGGATCGAACGGAACCCGCCAGCCCGGGCCGTAGGAGCGACTGGGTGGACCTGCTTCCAGTGGATCCGCCTCCAGTCCGTGCTGCTGACTCCACAGCTCCAGAACGAAGCTGGAGGGTACCTGACTCTCGCTGTCGTAATCGGCGATCCGCGGATAGGTGAGTAAGACTTGGGGCGCCGCCCGCAGGCAGCGCGCAAAGGCTCGGCGCTCTTCTTGCCGCTGGCGAGGGCGGAGCACCAAGTCCTCCCGGAGCCGCTCTCTCTCGGCGTCGGGCAGGAGGGGGTCTTCGCGAAGAACGACGGGGAATCGACCCTCTGTCAGGCCCGGAAGCACCACGGCGTCGAAAGAGCGCCCGGCCGCATCTTCTGGGGTCCCAATGAAGACGGCTCCGTAGGGATCTCGGCTGGGCTCTTCGCGCAGCTCGCCCAGGGCTTCGGTGAGAACGGCCCGGAGTTCAACGGCCTCGACCAGCCCGTCTCCCGACAGCGGGGCGAGCTCGGCCAAAATGGAAAGGACGGGTTCGGGGGACCTCAGGGTCAGGCGGGCAAGGGCCTCCAGTCGTGCTCGCCAGTCCCGCCAGGACCGTGCTCGGCTCCAGTCAGCCAGCGACTCGACCACCGGGAGGGCGAAGGCCTCGAGCCGTCGCAGGGACTGAATGTCCTCCGCTAGCCGCTCCTGCTCGGACGGGTCGGCCGCGGACCGTGCGTTCCGGGTCCATTCGGCCCTGAGCCCATCCAGTCGTCGCCGCCATCGCTCGACGCCCCCGACGACCGCTGCGTCGGTGATCCATCGCTCCCATCTGCGAAGCGTATCCAGGCCGCCATGAGCCACGGCCGCCTGGGGGGAGGGGGGGAGGGGCTCGGCTTCCTTCCGGCTCGCAAAGACCAGCTGGCCGTCGTCCCCGGGCGGCACCCAGTCGACGTTGGAGGCGGCCCAGCGACCCTGGCTCTCGGGCTCGGGTACCTGACCGAAGCTCAAGTACTCGGCGAATCGGCTGGCCGACTGCGCTTCCTCACCGCAGCGAAGAAGAGCCAAGACGGCCCGCCCGGCCGGATGCGGCCTTCGCACGCCTCGGGCGAAGAAGCTGGGTATGCCGGCCGAGGCCAAGGCAGCCTCCAAAGGGGCCTGCTGCTGGCTCGGGTGGCGTAGCAAGATGGCCAGGCGGTCGAAGGGGGAGCGCTCGGTGTGCCGCAAGAGCCAGCGAACGACTTCCCTCGCCTCGCTCCCGACGTCGGCCACGGAGGCAAAGCTCAGCTCAGCCGGACGATCGAAAACGACCCGCTCTGTCGAACGGCCATCGGACCACCAGGCCAGCGCTTCTGGATCTCGAGTCCTGATCAAGGCCGCCCACGGCCCCGAGCTTCGGGCGTCGGCCAGCCGGCGCTTCAGGAGAGGATCGCTCGGGGCAATCTCGAGGAAGAGGTGGGGCCCGTCACTTCGCGACGGAGCACGAAGGGCATCGACCTCGTCCGTGCCCGTATGGGCCCGCTCGTAGCTGTGAAGCAGCTGGGCGAGGTCGCGCCCACGCGGCCCGACCTTCTCCAGGTGCTCGACCGGGATGTCGAATCGACGCAGCTCGTCCAGGGTCCGATCGAGGGCGGCTACGAAGCCGGGGGTCGAGGCGACCTCGCCGAACCACTCGAGTTCGGTCTCAGCCACGACCCGCACCAGTTCGGCTCGTCGAGCGAGGGTGCTGGTCCGAAGCTGGGGGCCCCCCTCCAGGACCCACTGACGAAGCGAGCGGCGATTGACGCCCATGACCGGGCGCTCGAGCGCAGCCTCTCGAACGAAGGCGTCGGCCGCCCTCCGCGTCGGGGCGACGACGGTGCATCGCGGCCACTGGGCCATCCAGGCCCGGGCCGCCTCCACGTTTCGGAGGAGGGCCCCGCTCACGCGACCGTCAGGCCTCCATCTACTGTGACCACGGCTCCGGTCGTGTAGCTGGCCTCGTCGGACAGAAGATGTGTCGCCAGGCCCGCGATCTCTTCGGGCCGGCCGAAGCGACCCAGGGGTGTTCGCTGAGTCAGCATCCCCGCGATGGCTTCGTTGCCAGTGAGGGCCTGTGCGAAGCGGGTGTCCACGATGCCGGGAGCAATGGCGTTGACGCGAATCCGGTCCGCCGACAACTCCACGGCCAGACTCTTGGTCATCGATATGACCGCCGCCTTGGTCATTCCATACACCCCTTGGAGGGGTGCGCCCTGGATTCCCAGGATGCTGCTGACCTGCACGATGCTGCCGGGGGCGCCTCGGTATCGAAGGTGACGGGCGACGGCCCTGCAGGCGCTGAAGTAACCCTTCACGTTAACTTCGAACGTCTTGTCCCAGGCGGGCCACTCCACGTCGAGCATGGGGCCGAAGTAGGGATTTGTGGCGGCGTTGTTCACCAAGCCATCCACCTGGCCGAAGTGGGCAGCGGCGGTCCGGACCAGCTGGTCCACTTCGTCTGCTCGGCCCGTGTGGCAGGGGACGGCCAAGGCCGCCCCGCCGGCCGCTTGGATGGCGTCCCGGACCTCTTCCAAGTCCTCGGCCTTGCGCGCCGCCAACACCACCGACCATCCCCCGGATCCCAGGCGCTCGGCGATGGCGCGCCCAATGCCCCTGCTCGCTCCGGTGACGATGGCCACACGCTTCTCGGTCATGGGTTCGAGGTGCGCGAGGAGCGGAAGGGGGTCAACCGTCGGCGTCTCAGCCCGGGACGGCAGCCAGGGTCAGCCCAGGAGGCGCCTTCGACAGGCCCTCAAGCCGGCTGAAATGAGGCCGAAGCGCCGATCGAGGCCTACACGTGCATCTGTCCCTCCTCATCTTGGCCCTGGGCCAGAATCAGGTCGAGCTGCGACCCGAGCTGCCTCCAGCGCCCAATCGGCCTGGCCGACACATGGTCGAAGTCGGAGGCTGGGTCGGAGCCTTCGTGCCCTCTTCGGAGCACGAACTCTACGACAGCACGCAGAACCGTCAGGGCGACTTCTCGGCCCTGGGCCCCGGCGCAGGCCTTCGCCTGGGCTACTTCCCAGTGGGCTTCGTAGGGATCGAAGCCGAAGGCGGAGCGGCTGGCTTTGGCCTGGAGGGGAACGACGCGGCCGCGCTGTACTCCGCACGCTCTCACCTAGTCCTTCAATTTCCGGCCCGGCTGACCCCCTTCGTCGTGGGCGGAGGCGGGATGCTCGGCGTCGAGGGCGGCGATGGGGGCGATGCGGACCGTGCCGCCCATTGGGGGGGCGGGATCAAGTGGTACACGAGTTCTCGCTGGAGCGTCCGGGCCGATGCCCGCCACATCATCAGCGCAGCCGAAGGGCCGGATGCCGGCAATACCTCTCACTTCGAGGCTAGCTTGGGCTTCTCCTTCGCCGTCCATCGGGCCCCGGAAGAGGCCCCCGAGCCTGTGGCCAGCGCGATGCCCGAGCCGAAGCCGGAGCCTGAGCCCGAGGCGGTGCCCGAATCCGAGGTACGACCCGAGCCCGCCCAAGTGGTCGAGGTTGACCCCATGGTCGAGATCCGAAAGGCCCTCGAGAACGTCCGCTTCGGCTTCGACTCGGACGCGATCCACCCCTCGCAACGACCGCTCCTCGACGAGATTGCTCGGAAGCTGAAGGAAGTGCCTGGCGTCCGGCTGACCATCGTCGGTCACGCCTGCGATATCGGTCCCGAGCCCTACAATCTGAGGCTGAGCGTCCGTCGAGCCCAGGCCGTGCGACGTTATCTCATCGGGCGGGGCGTACACGACGAGCGCATCGCGGTCGAAGGCCGGGGCGAAAGAGCGCCGCTCGACCCGAGCGACCGAAGCCGAAATCGTCGGACCGAGTTTCAGGTGGTGCTAGAGCGCGTGGCCGGAAGCTGAGCAAAAAAACGCTCAGTCGTCGTTCAGCGCTTCGTACGCAGGGAGGGTGAGGAAGCTCTCCAGCTCGGGAGCGGTCGAGAGCTTCTCGAACAGAGCTCGGGCTTCGCTGAAGCGACCCTCAGCGATGCGCGAGGATCCAAGGGCCGCCTCAAGGCCTTTCATTTCTCGCTCCACCGTCTCCCGAACCAAGCCGGAACTGACCGTTCGCCCGTTCTCCAGGGTCGCGCCATGCTTTACCCACTGCCAGACCTGCGAACGAGAGATCTCAGCAGTCGCTGCATCCTCCATGAGGTCGTACAGCGGGACGCAGCCCGCCCCTCGGAGCCAGGACTCCATGTACTGAATACCGACGCTGATGTTCTGGCTCAGCCCGGCTTCGGTTCGGGTTCCCTCCGGAATGCGGAGGAGATCGTCCTCCGTCACTTCGACGTCGGGGCTCTGGTCGAACTGGTGAGCGCCCGACATGTGCTCGTCGAAAATCTGTTTCGCCAGCGGGACCAAGCCGGGATGGGCCACCCATGTTCCGTCGTGCCCGTCCTGAACTTCGCGGAGCTTGTCGCCCCGGACCTTCTCCATCGCCGCTTCGTTGCGCGAAGGATCGCTCTTGATGGGGATCTGGGCCGCCATTCCTCCCATGGCGTGGACACCTCGCCGATGACAGGTCTGAATGACCCTCTGGGAGTAGGCCCGCATGAAGGGCTGAGTCATGCCGACCTGCGCCCGGTCCGGGAGAACGGCCAAGGGGTCGCTCTGCACCACCTTGATGTAGCTGAATATGTAGTCCCAACGGCCGCAGTTGAGGCCGGCCGAGTGGTCCCGGAGCTCCCAGAGGATCTCGTCCATCTCGAAAGAAGCGGGCACGGTCTCGATGAGGACCGTGGCTCGAATGGTCCCCTGTGGAACGCCCAGTGCCGACTGGGCCTCGACGAAGACTTCGTTCCAGAGTCGAGCCTCGAGATGCGACTCGAGCTTGGGGAGGTAGAAGTAGGGCGCGGTTCCCCGCTCCATCATCGTCTTTACGTTGTGAAAAAAGTAGAGGCCGAAATCGAAGAGGGAGCCCGACATGGGCTGTCCGCCCAGGGCGACGTGGCGTTCGTTCAAATGCCATCCGCGAGGTCGAACAAGGAGCACCGCGGGGTCGTCGACCAGGTTATAGTGTTTCCCGTTGGGCGCCTTGAAGTCGATGCTGCGGCGATTGGCGTCTCGCAGGTTGACTTGCCCCTCTAGGCAATTGGCCCAAGTCGGAGAGTTGGCATCCTCGAAGTCTGCCATGAACACGTTGGCCCCTGAGTTGAGGGCGTTGATGATCATCTTCCGGTCGACAGGCCCCGTGATCTCGACCCGCCGGTCCTGAAGATCGGGGGGGATTTCGGCTACTGTCCAGCCCTTTGCCCGAAGGTCCTTGGTCTCATCGAGAAAGCGGGGGCGCTGACCGAGGATGAAGGCCTTCTGACGTTCGACCCTGCGCGCGAGGAGCGACTGTCGCTGATCTTCGAAGCGTTCACCAAGGTGCGCGACGAAGCTCTTCGCCTCGGGGGTCAGAATCTCATCGACGGCGGAATGGGACGCGAGCACCTCGAGCTGGGAAGCCATGGCCGGATGACCACCTCAAGGGTAGGAACGCGTCAATTGTGGAGAGCGCGGCCTGCCTCGTCTTCCGTCACGGGCACGGCGGGCCTTGACCAGGCTTTGGTGATCAGTCGGGCGCCCCGGCGGTAGACCACGTACTGCCAGATCCAGTTGAGAAGCACCGAGACCCTGTTCTTGAAGCCGACCAAATAGAACAGGTGCACGGCCAGCCACAGGAACCACGCGAAGAAGCCCGAGAACCTGAGGCGACCGATCTCGGCCACGGCGCGGGACCGCCCAATCGTCGCCATTGCCCCCTTGTCTCGAAACTCGAAGGGGGCTCGCTTTCGACCCGCGAGGTCACCCTCGATGACCGATGCCACATAGCGGCCCTGCTGCATGGCGACCGGACTGACTCCGGGAAGGGGTTTGCCGTCTTCGCCCATCTGAAGGGCGATGTCGCCCACCGCGAACGCACGCGGATGGTGGGGAAGGGCGCAATCCGAGCCAACCTCCAGACGACCCCGCTTGAGCGGTGTCCCGAGCTTGGCCGCGAGTCCTACCGGAGCGACGCCCGCCGTCCACAGTACCGTTTCGGTCGGAATGATCTCGTTCGGCAGGATCACCCGAGAGTCCTCGATCGACTTCACGGCCTGGCCCAGACGAACTTCGACGCCGAGCTTCTCGAGGTCCTTTTGGGCGGACTCCGAAAGGGAGGGCGCCATGCTGGTGAGCACCCGATCCGCCATTTCGATCAACAAGACCCGACAGTCGTCGGGACTCAGGTTGCGATAGTCACCGGCCAGAACTCGGGTACTCAGCTCGGCCATGGCGCCGGCAAGCTCGACGCCGGTCGGACCGGCGCCAATCACCACGAAGGTGAGGAGGCGACGGCGACGAGCTTGGTCGGTCTCGCGTTCGGCCTTCTCGAAAGCGGACAGTACCCTTCGCCGCATCTCGATCGCGTCCTCTACCGTCTTGAGGCTCACGGTGTGCTGGCCCCAGTGGTCGTTTCCGAAGTAGTTCGTTTGGGCACCGGCCGCGACGACGAGATAGTCGAAGCCCAAGACCCCGCCGTCTTCGAAGCGGGCTTCGCCTTGGTCGAGGTCGACGTCGGTGACCTCTCCCATCAACACGCGGACGTTCTCCTGGCCCGACAGGACGGCCCGGATCGGGATGGCAATGTCGGCCGGTGAGAGGCCAGCCGAAGCCACCTGATAGAGCAGTGGCTGAAAGAGGTGGTGGTTGTTCCGGTCGACCAAGGTCACCGACACGGGAACATCAGCGAGGGCCTTCGCGGTCTCCAAGCCGCCGAAACCGCCACCAATGATGAGAACGCGCGCCTTCGTTTCGCCCACTACGACCATCTAAGAAGCACTGGGGCGCTGCGTCAAATGGGCGCGGACCTGTCGCTCCATGAGCGCATTCCTTCCCGTCGTTCCCACTACCCAAGGCCGTGCATCCCGTTTTAGGGCTCGCCATCTGATGTGGACCGATGCCCTGCGGACACGTGCCGCGCATACCTTGCGGATGCTCGCCATCGATGCAGTGAACGAGGCCAAGAGCGGCCACCCGGGCGCACCCATGGGCTTGGCCGACTTGGCGGTGGTCCTCTTCGGCGAACATCTGAACTACGACCCTTCGGTTCCGCATTGGGCCAACCGGGATCGTTTCGTCCTGTCCAACGGCCACGCCTCGATGCTGCAGTACGGGGCCCTTCACCTGTGCGGGTACGGGCTGAGCCTGGAAGACCTGAAGGCCTTCCGCCAGCTGGGGAGCAGGACGGCCGGGCATCCGGAGTACGGACTTTGCCCCGGGGTCGAGACCACCACTGGACCCCTAGGTCAGGGCTTCGCAAACGCCGTCGGCATGGCGCTGGGGGGCCTGATGATTCGGGCCCGCCTGGGGACCGCCGGCGCCACGCTCATGGACCACCAGGTCTACGTCATCTTGGGCGACGGCTGCATGATGGAGGGCGTCACCCAGGAGGCGGCCTCGATGGCCGGACATCTTGGTCTTTCCAACCTCATCGCCATCTACGACGACAACGGCGTCACCATCGACGGTCGGACTGACTTGAGCTTCTCTGAGGACGTTCCCCAGCGTTTCCAGGCCATGGGCTGGCAGGTCCTCCACGTGGACGGACACGATCAGGCCGCCATCAAGGAGGTGCTGACTCGCGCCCGAAAGGAAGCTGAGCGGCCGGTGCTGGTGGTGGCCAAGACCCACATCGGCTGGGGCTCCCCGAACCGACAGGACACCGCCAAGGCCCACGGTGAGCCTCTGGGGGCCGAGGAAACGGATGCGACGCGAGCGGCACTGGGCTGGAACGAGGAAGATTTCCACGTGCCGGCCGACGTCAAGTCAGCCTTCGAAGCCCAAGCCCTGCGCGGAAGGTCGCGCCGCGAGGCCTGGACGGCCGAGTTGGAGAAGGCCCGGGACGACGCGAGCTTTGCCCAGGCATGGCGGGGCTGCATGGAGCCCCCCTCGCTCCCGGACATGGGGTCCATCGTCGAAGGTCTTGCCAGCAAGACGGATGCGACCCGAGGCCTGTCCGGCGCGGCCCTGAATGCCCTAGCCCTCGAAATGCCCCAGCTCGTCGGGGGTTCGGCCGACCTGACCGGCTCGAATAAGAGCGCCATCAAGGACGGTGGCGTCGTGAGGAAAGGCCACTACGAGGCCCGCAACCTCCACTACGGAATCCGGGAGCATGCCATGGGGGCTATATGCAACGGCTTGGCCCGTTGCGGCACGCTGATTCCTTTTGGCGCGACCTTCCTCGCTTTCAGCGACTACATGCGTCCACCCATCCGCCTGGCCGGGCTCATGAAGCTCCGTGCACTGACCGTCTTCACCCACGACTCGATCGGGCTCGGCGAGGACGGACCGACCCACCAGCCGGTCGAGCAGCTGTGGGCGCTGCGCCTCATCCCGAACCTGTACGTGTGGCGTCCCGCCGATGGCTGCGAGACGGCCATGGCCTGGGCCTACGCCAGCACCCAAGGGGAGGCTGCGCCCCACGCGCTGGTCTTCACCCGGCAGAAGCTTCCGCCCCTGCCTCGGCGGGACCCAGAAGGCGTATGGCGCGGCGGCTACGTGGTACATGAACCCCAAGGCGACGCAGAAGCGGTCGTGATCGCGACCGGCTCCGAAGTGAGCATCGCCCTCGAGGCCGCTCAGGCCTCCTCACGTCGCTTCCGCGTGGTCTCGATGCCCTGCCTGGAGCGCTTCTTGGAGCAACCGGAGGATGTGCAGCAGGAGGTACTTCCGCCGTCCCTGCCGGTGGCCAGCTTGGAAGCGGGGCGGACCGACCCCTGGGCTCTGATCACGGGTCGGAACGGACTGCGTATCGGCATCGACAGCTTTGGCGAGAGCGCCCCCTATCAGGACCTCTACGTGCACTTCGGCCTTGACGCTCCTTCCGTTCAAAAGAAGCTCGAGGACTGGCTGGCATAGTGCGGTCGTACCCGATCAGCGCTGACGGGAGGGGGCCCAGGCCGTCGTCCGTCCGGCGATGGTTTCGAAACGGATGGCCTCGCCCCTGCCGGTCTCACGGCCTTGGCCCTTGCCCCAGCGATGGTGAAACAGCCAGGTCCGAGGGAGCCGCCGCGAGTTGGCATCGCTCGCCACCGCCTTCTCCACGACCCGTTTCATCGCCCCTCGGAGGGCTTTGATCTCACGGTCGCTGAGGGAATCAGGCCGGCGATGCGGAGACAGCTTGCTCTGATAGAGGATCTCGTCGGCGAGCCAGTTCCCGACCCCGGCGGCAAAGCTCTGGTCGAGGAGCACGCCCTTTAGTACCCCCCGGCGCCGGAGCAATAGACCAGCGAAGCGCTTGGTATCTGGGAGCTCGAGCAGAGGATCGAAGCCCAGCTTAGCGTGAACGGGGTCGGCGAAGAGCTCGTCGTGGAGTCGGATCCTCCCCAGCCGACGAGCATTGGTCATGACCAGCTCCCGACCCGACTCGGTGATCAATCGGATCTTCGCGAAGCGAGGGGGCCAGGCCTCGTCCTTCGGCCCGTGGTAGAGCTCCACCGGCGTCAGGGCTCGCTGGGCGGGGGGGACCAAGAAGGCCCCCGTCATTCCAAAGTGAAAGCTCGGCCACGGGCCGGCGTCCATCTCGAACCACAGCAGCTTGCCTTTGCGACCAACGGCCAGGACCCGACGGCCTTTCAGTCGACGGGCCACGGTGCTGGGCGCGCTGCCCTGAAAGACGATGGTGTCGGCGTCGGTCCACACCTTGGCCAGGCGCTCGCCCTCGACGGCCGCCGCCGCCACCTTTCGGCCCACTTCGACCTCGGCCAGCTCAGGCATCTTCGAACCGACGCCGGTAGCGGGCCAGCCAGCTGCGATCAGCGTCCGTGAGCGCCGTCGGATCGACCAAGCGCTCGTCGAGGGGACAGAATGTGAGAGGCTCGACTTCGTTGAAGCCGGGATGGGTAGGGGAGGGCACCAACGTGCACAGATTCTCGATGCGGATTCCGCCGACCTCGGGGTCGTACCAACCCGGCTCGATGGAAAACACCTGGCCCGGGCAAAGGACGTCGGACGATGCGGCCGACAACCGGGGCGGGAACTCATGGACGTTGATGCCCACGCCATGGCCCGTGCCGTGGGCGTAGTCTCCCCCTGCCTCCCAGATCGGGGCCCTGACAATCCCGTCGAGCTGAGCAGCGGTCGCTCCCTCGGGAAGGCGGGCCCGCATGCCCGCCATGGCGCCCCGAAGGACGGCCGTGAAGCGCCTTCGCTGCTCGGCGCTCGGCACGCCGTCGCCGACGAGAAAGGTGCGCGTCATGTCGGTGGCCAGGCCTTCATGGAAATGGCCTCCGTTGTCGATGAGCATCAGCTCGCCAGGTCGAAGCCAGCGTTCGGGGTCGGGCGTTCCGTAGTGAATGATGGCGCTGTGCTCCCCCGCGCCGGCGATGACCCGAAAGCTCAAGTTGCTCGCACCCTCTTCGAGGAAAGCGTCTTCGATTCGTTGGGCCACGTCGGCTTCGCTGACCCGGCGACCGGAGCGGATCTCGGTTTGGACCCAGAGGATGGTCCCGTGCAGCACCCGATCCGCTCGAGCGAGGGCCTCCTTCATGCAGGCGAGCTCTTCGGGGGTCTTGCGCGTCTTCAGCTCAGGCAGGGGATCATCGGCCGGCACGAGGACGCAGCCCGCATCGTCCAGACGCTGTCGATGGGCGACGGTGCATCGGCCGGGGTCATGGCCAATCCTCGAACCCGCTCGGTCGGTCAGGGCGCCGAGGAGGGCTTCATCGCTCATCACACGCACGCCATCGGGTTCGGGGCCACGACCATCCGGCGTGGCCACCCAGATTTCGTCCCGCCAGGCGATGGCCCAGGCCCGAAACGTGGCCTGGTGCGGCATCTCGCGGGCTCGAATCCCCGTCAGGTAGGCGATATCGTCCAAGGGCTGAACCAGCCAACCTTCGACCTCCAGGGCCAGCTCGCGCCACAGCCGCTCCAGGCGCTGCTTGGAGCTGAGGCCCAGCCGCTCTTTGGACACCGTTCGAAACTCGGCTGGGGTCCGGGGGTCCAGGGCCGGTCCCCGGGCTCGTTCCACCAGGTCCGGGTCGAGGGCCACCACCTCGCGGTCGGGTAGTCTATCCCGGAGGGTGCGCAGGGCGCACAAGGTTGTCCGAGCCGCGCCCAGACCGACTCGTTGGCCTTGGGCCTCGCGGAGCACGTCGTGCACGTGGGCCTCCAGGCTCTGGGAGCCGCCCGCCTTTACGATCGTCCATTGGTCGTCGGTCTCGTCTTCGGCCTGCCCCCAGTAGCGCCCGTCGACGATGAGCCAGGCTTGCTTGGGGCCCACGACGGCCTCGCCCATCGAGCCGCTGAAGCCGGTCAGCCACGCCCGAAGGGCGTCTTCCGTGGGTACGTACTCGTTGAGCCAGGGGTCGGTGGAACGCACCCAGAGGAGGTCGATCCCTTGGGAGGCCATCTGGGCACGGACTTTCGCCAGCCGGTCCATGCCCCCGGTCAAAACGCAGCCGACTCCACGGGTCCAGCCGTGACCGGCACACTCGTCCGGAGGCGGCACTTCCAGTCGGTCTCGTGGTAAAGCGCTTCCGTTGATTCCGATCAGGGACATCAACCCTCGGGTCCGCGTCCCCTTCGTCAACTTCCTGATCATGGCGGGCTGCGGACTCGCGTTCGGCTACCAGCTGAGCCTGGAGGAGCAGGTCGGCCCCTTCATCCGGGCCCACGGCTTCGTCCCCGCACGTCTGGCCGAAGCGCCCCTGGAGGGCCTGCGAGACGCGGTCACCGCGATGTTCCTCCATGGCGGATGGTTTCACGTCTTGGGCAACCTGCTCTACCTTCGGGTCTTCGGGGACAACGTCGAAGATCGACTGGGCCACTTGGTCTACCCGGCCTTCTATGTCGCCGCCGGCTTGGCCGGGGCCCTAGCCCAATGGGCGGTACAGCCGGACAGCACGACCCCCATGGTCGGTGCTTCGGGCGCCATAGCGGGCGTACTCGGCGCCTACCTCGTCATGTTTCCAAAGGCTCGGGTCGTCACCCTGTTCCCGGTGTTCATCTTCCTGACCTTCATCGAAGTCCCCGCCGTAGTCTTCTTGGGCATCTGGGGCCTTCAACAGTTCTTGAATGGCTACGCCACCGTGACCGAGGCGACCCAGGTCGTGGACAGCGTAGCCTGGTTCGCCCACATCGGCGGCTTCGTCTTCGGCGTCGTGGTCGGCATCGTCATGCGCCTCCGTGGCTCCCGCCGCCGAATCCGCCGCAAGAAGTAGAGGCCGGCGCCGCACGCAGCGAGCAAAGCGAGCGAAGACGGGTGGCTCGGGCCAGCTCGAGCCGGGCCCCGAAGACGGCAAAGCGGCAGAGGCCGCGCAGAGGCCGGCGCCGCACGCAGCGAGCAAAGCGAGCGAAGACGGGTGGCTCGGGTTAGCCCGAGCCGGGCCCCGAAGACGCATCGACGTGGTCGCGAACGTACTGGATGAGGTTCTGAATGTAGTGCTCGAAGGGCGGGCACGCGATGCCCGAGCCTTCCAAGGCGCGGCTCGTGTTGCGTGAGTTGTAGAAGACCATGTGGTCCACGTAGTCCATGGCCTCGTGGCTGACGGAGGACAGCCGCTCCATGCCGGGTATCCGCAGCAGCGCTTTGGCCAGGTTGGTCGGGACTGTGTACCGAGGCATCTTCCGCCCCGCGAGCTGGGCGACCGTCTCATATACCCGACGGACGGGAAGGGGGTTTGGATCCACGACGTGAAAGGTCTCGCCCAGTGTCCAGCTCTGGTTCGTAATCACGTGGACCGCGTCGACCAAGAAGTCGACGGGCGCGATGTGAAGCGGAGCTCGGCCCTGCCCACCGAGGGGGATGGGCAAAGCTGCAGGCGAGCCTGCGAGAAGCATACCTAGATGATAGACGCTGTCCAAGCGATCGATCTGTCCGGTCTCCGAGTCTCCCACCACACCGGCCGGCCTGATGACGCTCACCGGCAGATCGTTCTTGGCGTTCTGGACCAGAACTTCGGCCCGGTGCTTGCTGGCTTCGTAGCCGTTTCGGAAAGACTGCCCGACCTCGAGTTCATCCTCCATGACCACCCCCGTTCGATCCCCCGACACGTAGGCGCTGGAAAAGTGAACGAAGCGACTGAGGCGGCCCATGGCCCGGCCCAACGACAGCATGCTTTCGGTGCCGGCCACGTTGACGGCGTCCATTCGGCGGCGTTCAGCATCCAGGGCCCGGATCGCAGCCAAATGATAGATCTCGGTCGTTCGGGCGGTGACGTCTCGATACTCGGGTCCCGAAAGGCCGACGTCCATGGCGGTAACGTCGCCTTCCACGATCCGGAGTCGTCCCTCGATCCCTAGCTCTCGCGTGTGTTCGAGGATGAGTTCGTTCTTGGCCCGCTGGGCCTGGGCGCTCTGGCGAGGCTCGACCAGGCACAAGACCTCGACCGCATCGTCGACCGCGAAGAGCTTCTGGACCACCCGTCGCCCGATGAATCCCGGGAAACCGGTCAAGAACACCACGCGACTCATCGGAGCTCCTGCAAGCGTTTCATCAGCGCCTCCACTTGCCGTCGAGTCTCGTCCAGGCTCCCTTGGTTGTCGATCACCACATCGGCGCGGCCGGCCTTGTTGACCAGCGGCATCTGGGCGTCGATGCGCCCTTGAATCTCTTCGAGGGTGCTGCCGTCTCGTTCCCGCACCCGAGCCCGTTGGGTTTCGGGCGACACAGCCACCACCACGACGAGGTCGAACTCGCTTTCTCGTTGCGTCTCGAAGAGGAGAGGCACGTCGTACACCGCCCAGCCATGGCCCTGGGCCTCCAGTTCCGCGAATGAAGCTCGACTGAGCCGGCTGACTTCGGGATGGACGATCGCCTCTAGCGCCTCGCGGGAGGCTGGATCGCCGAAGACCAGCTTCCCGAGGGCCGGACGGTCCAGAGCGCCGCTCGGGTCGAGAATCTCCGCGCCGAAACGTTCGACGATCCCGGACAGGCCGCGGCTTCCGGGCGCAACGGCCTCTCGAGCCAGACGATCGGCGTCGACCACCGGAATCCCCGCCTCGGCCATCATCCCGGCCACGGTCGACTTCCCGCTTCCGATGCCCCCTGTGAGTCCGAGCAACCGCACCCTGCACCGAATAGCGGAGGCCCGAGGTCGGGCCAACCGACGCTTGTGCTCCAAATTGACGGCCAGAGTGCTAGCGTCCTCCCGTGCTGCGAATCGCCCTCACGGCCATCCTCGCGGGCTTCACCACTTCGGCCACCGCCGCCGAAATCCACCGATTCCTCGGCGCCGAACGCTGCGGAACCTGTCACGTGGCTCAGCTGCAGGCGTGGAAGGCGGGGCCTCACGCAAACGCCCTCCGATCCTTGACCCAGCGTCAGGCTGACAGCCCGGCCTGTGCTTCCTGCCACAATATGGCGCCCGAGGGTCCACCGGAGCTACGGGGGGTCCAGTGCGAATCCTGCCACGGCCCCGGTCGCGCCTACGCTCCAGCCGCCGTCATGAGAGACTCGGTCCTGGCCAAGCTCATGGGCCTGGAGTCGGTCACCCCCCAGACCTGTGCGCAGTGCCATCGCGGCTCCGCCCCTGGACTGGGCGCCTTCGAGTACGCCGAGACCATTCAGGAGGTCTGCACGAACCGACTTCCCCGAGGTTCGGAGGGTCCAGCGAGCCAATGAGCGACCGAAGCCCCGCCTGGGTGGCTGCGCTCTTTCGCGGCCTGGGCTCGAGCTGGGTTCTGGGCCTGAGCACAACGTTGACCACGGCCTGGGTGCTGGCGGCCGCCCGCTTTCCCCAAGACTGGTGGGCGGAAGCCCTGCTGGAGAGTGACCGCCACGCCAGCCTTCGCGCCTGGGCGGCCTGGGGACTGACCCACGGCTTCGAGGCGCCCTGGTTCTGGGCGGCGGTGAGCCTCACCTTCGGGGCCATGTTGGCCAACGGATGGCGCGAGCGCGGGCTCGGGCCCGCTCAACGGGTCGTGCTCCGAAGTGCGCGACCCGAGGTGGCGCCCGAGACGGTGGAGCGCGCCTTTCGCGCCCTGGCAGGCCGCCCACGTCGTCTGGAGGTCGACGGCCCGCTGGTGCGCCTTCACTTCGACCGACGCGCACCCGACTTCGCGACCAACCTAGGGGTGCTGGTCATCATCGTGACCGGCGGCGCCGCCCTGACGCCGCCACCGCCGCAGGACATGGTCACCCGAGCCTTGCTCGAGGTTCGTGATCGGCGATCGGGCGCAGCCGGCCTCTTCGACATCAGCCAAGGCGAGACCCGCAGCTTCTTCCGGGACCCGCGAAGCTACGTTCTTGGGGCTTACGTTCCCGATCGAAACGGCTTGGGCCCCGCGGTCCAGATAGAGATTCAGGACCAAGAGAGCGGACGCTCGGAGTACTTCTGGGTCTACGAAGATGCGCCCACTGGCTTCGACGGCCGCCATAGACGGGGCTCAGTGGCCATCGAGGCCGAGAGCCTGAGCCTGGTGGCCCGACCCGGGCGAGGCCTCACGACGGGTCCCCTGCCGCTGCTCCTCATCCTGGGTATGGTCCTCATTGGCTTTGGCTTCCTCGCGGCCGGCACGCCCGAGGGCGACTGGCTCGTCGAAGTGGACGGGCCTCGAGTCGAAGTCACGGCTCGGCCAGTGTTGGGCCGAGAGAGTCCCTTCGGCCCGCGAACCGAGGCGCTGCTCGAACAGCTGCGGGCCGGGCTCTAGACTCATTCGGTCTGGTGACGGGCCTGCTTCTCGGCCGCCTTCCGGGCGCTCTCTGCGCCGAGCCGAAAGCCGAACCAGAACCCGATCCCGAGGACGAGAGGGATGAGGATGATGTGGTTGACGGGGATGCTCACGGATCCCGGCCGCGACGCAGCTCTTCGATACGGCGCGCTATGTCGCCCTGGCTGCGCTGAACGTAGATCACGTAGAGAAAGAGCCCAGCCAGGACGGCGGCGTAGGCCCCGACCACCAAGGGTCCGGCCGGCGTCTTGGCAGCCCGATTCTTGCCCTTGATTGGAACGAAGCCGATGGGAGGCGTGGTCGCGGTTTCGGTGCCCCTCGGCGCCTGCGCGCTCGCGATGCCGCCTGCGCCAATCGATAGGGCGAGCGCCGCCGCGAAGAAAAGAGACCTCACGTCGGCTGCTCCTCCAGCCGCTCGATCTCCAAGGCTTCGAGGTCGTCCTCCAGTCGTGCCAGTCGAAGTCGCGTCCACAGCAAGCTGCCGTAGGCGAGGTGGAAGCCGAGGACGCAAATCCAGAAGGTCAGCTTCATCGAAGGCTCCAAGGTTTGAACGAGCTTAGGGGGGTGGGTCCCTCTCCAGATGTCGACCGAGACCCAGACGAAGACTGCGTTGAGGACGGCCAGCAGACTGAGGGCAGCGCCGACCTGGCGAGCCGAGGGCCCTGCATAGGATCGGACGATCTTGCAGGCGACCAAGGTCAAGACGAGGACGAGGGACGACGTGAGCCGGACGTCCCAGACCCAGTAGACGCCCCATGCCTTACGCCCCCAGAGCGGCCCGGTGATCAAGGCGAGCGCACCGAAGAGGATGGCAAGCTCCACCGCCGAGTCCGCCAAACGGTCGAAGGCCGGGCGCCGGGTCCTGAGATAGCCCACCGCTCCGACCGCCATCAGCGGCACGGAAAGAAGCATCATCCACGCCGAGGGCACGTGGAAGTAGAAGATCTTCTGAACGAATCCCATCTTCGCCTCTTCCGCGGCGTAGAAGAAGGCCATCCAGGCGCCCACGGCCAAGACGGCGGCTGCGCTAACGGACAGCAGAGACAGGGCGATCGGGTTCTTCTTCATGACGACTCGATGGTGACCGGCCCGAAGAGCCATGCGCCGGCGGTGCAGAAGACCAGGTCGAAGGCGGCCAGGGCTCTCAACCAGGCGGCAAACTGGGTCCACTCCAACTCAGGCTCTAGGAGGGCGGTACTCGCTTTCACCCCAATGATGAGCACGGGCAGCACCAAAGGGACCAGCACGACCGAAAAAAGGACGTCCCGTCCTCGGGAGTCCAACAAAAGTGCGTTCAGGATGACCCCCAGAGCGCCATAGCCCACGGCGCCGAGGAAGAGCGTCCCGCCGAGGGCGGCCACGCGGAGGGCGCTCAGACTGAGACTGAAAAAGAACACCACAGACGCGGTCACGACGGTCTGAAGCAGGCTCATCAGAAGGACGACGCCGACGAGCTTACCCAAAAAGAGGGCCTCCGGCTTCACGCCGATGAGCAGCAGGCCCTTGAGGCCGTCGTTGACGCGCTCTCGATCGAAGAGCCGAGAGAGGGCCAAGTTCCCCGCGAAGGCCACCGACACCCAGAGGATGCCGGCACCGACCACCGAAAGCGGGGCGTCCCCCCGAAAGAAGGAGAAGGAAAAGACCAAGACGACGGTGAAGCCGAAGAAGAGGCTGGTGATCAGCACTTCACGGCTGCGCCATTCGGCCCGGAGGTCCTTTCGCAAAACCGCCAAGACCTGCCGGATCATGCACGACCCTCCAGGGCGTCCACATAGGTCTGCCGAAGTGCCTGGGTCTCCATGGGTCCTGCCGCCTCTCGGACCAAGCGCCCTTGGGCCAGGAATGCGTATCGGGTGCATAAGCGGGCCGCCCGCTCCAATTCATGGGTGACGAGCCACAAGGTCGCACCTGAACCTCGGAGCAGCTCCAGAAGGCTCTCGATCTCGGCCGCAGAGTGCTGGTCGAGCCCGGTGAAGGGCTCGTCGAGAAGAACGATCGAGGGCTCGATCATGAAGGCCCGGGCCAAGGACAGGCGCTGGCGCATGCCTCTCGAGTAAGTCTTGGCGGAGCGATCCGCAGCCGCGCCGAGGCCCATCCGCTCCAGCCAGGTCTTGGCCTCCCCGATGGGACGACCGGTGCAGCGGGCGACAAGCTCCAGGTTCTCGCGGCCTGTGAGATCGTCGTAGGTCATGCTCTCGTGGCTGACGAAGGCGATCTTGCCCCGAGCGTCGATGGGTCGTTCGAAGCCTCTGAAGCGGACATCGCCACGGCTCGGGCGGGACAGAGTCGAGAGAATCCAAAGGAGGGTCGTCTTTCCCGCGCCATTGGGCCCTAGCAGGCCCAGTCCCTCGCCGGCCTCCACGTCCAGGTTCAGGTTCCAAAGCGCGCGATGCCGACCGTAGAGCTTGCACAGTCCACGAATCTCGACCGCAGCCGTCATTGGCCCTTCATCTCACGCAGGGTCGCACCCAAGGCATCCAAGAGCTCTTCGCGGCGCTGCTCGACGCCCGCCGGGGAAAGGTCCGGCGCCTGGGCTTCGAGCTGCCGGAGGGCCTCCAGCAGGCGGACGCGTCGAGCTGCGGGGGCGTCCAAAGGCGCGTCGGCCAGCCGGGGAGGGCGGCTCAGCAAACCCACACCGGCTAGGAGGACGACCAAGGCGACGGAAAGGGCGGCCCATTTGGGCCAGGTAGCGTGGGTCGGAAGACCATCCAGGTCGACGACGAAGGCACCGGCCGAGAAGGGACGGTCGATATCGGTCAGGTTGAAGGTCACGCCTTCGACCGAGCGCGCCTGGCTCCGCCCAGGCCGGCTGGTTTCGACCTCTAGGTCTTCGATCACGGGAACGGCGAGCCGCACACCCTGAACGTTCAGCCCGGGAGGATTCCAGCGAACTCGAGCCCGTCCCGCGCGGCTCGGCACCTCGTAGACCACGACCACCTCGTGAGGGCCCGGCGGCAGCTGCTCCTTGGGCACCAGCCCCCGACCAAGAACGAAGCTCCAAGTCTCGCCCTCGACCTGGACATCTCGGGCGCCCTCGGCCAGGCCGAGCTGGGGCGTGCCGAGCTCGGCAAGCCGAATCTGCCAGTTCTCCTGCACCCGCACCGCGCCTTCTTGGGGCTCGATGACGAGGGTCGCATTTCCGGTCGCAGCCACCAACAAAGGCGCCCAAAGGATCACGAGCTCGCTCTTTCTTGGCCGCAGCAGCGACAGAACATGTCCCCCTCCATCATGCGGCACTCCTCGTCACAACGCTGCGCGGTGAACACCGACTCGTGGGCGTCCCAGCCCAGGCTTCGGCGGGCATCGTTTCGGGCGTGTTGTCGCCAAAGCAGCTCGTCGTGTCGGAGGCGACGAATCAGATCCAAGGCTTCGGCCTCCTGAGAGCGCTGAAGGTAGGGCAGGTCCTTCGGGTCGACCTTCCCGGCCGCTGCATCCGCTTCGAGCTCCTTCAGACCACGCACCGCGAGCTCACGCTCGTGCTCCAGCTTCTCCCGGGGCGACTCCGGACGGGCCGAGGCCACGGCTGGGTCCCAAAGTACCGCCACGGCCCTCGACAGGCTCGCCAGGGCGAGCAACGCACCCCCACCGCAGAGAATGAAGAAGAGGGCAGCGGGCCCCCCCATCGCCCGGGCGGTGATGGCGGCGATGACCGCCATCCCGAGGACGAGCTGCCAGGCCCCGACCATTTCAGCCCACGCCGAAGGCCCAAAGCGAGCTCAGCACGCCGAGAATCAGCGACGCCAAGGCGGCGGCCGGCCGGAGTCGCTGTCCCACGCTCACTCGCGCAGTCGCCTGCCGTCGGTCGGGCCACACGGCGATGCCGAAGCCGAGCATCATGAAGGCGGTCCCTAGCCAGACATAGTTGACGAGCGGATTCACCTTCACCTGCAAAGCAACACTTTGCTCCTGGCCATCGAAGCCGCCGAGAACCAAATAGAGGTCCTCTTGGAGGCTGGACAGCTTGTCGACCTCCGTCGTCACCTGGTCCTCTGGCTTGCGATAGAACCACTTGGCCGGCGTCATCTTGGCCAGCACGTCGTCCCCGCCTCGCCTGAGGACGGTTATCTCGGCCGTGACCATGTTCTTCTGTCCGTCGTCGGCGAAGCGCAGCTTGTCGAAGCGGAGGGTGTAGCCCCGGATATCGTGGGTCTCGCCCGCGCTGAGCTGAACGTCTTGCTCGGCCTTGAAGGCGTTACCCGCGAAGCCTACGAACATCATGGCCAGACCGAAGTGAACCACGTACCCGCCGTAGCGGCGCTTCGCGCGCTGCATCAGGGTCACGACAGCGAGTGCTGCAGACTCCTCGCTCTTTCGCATGCGGTGCTGCGCGCCTCGCCAGAACTCCTGGCCGATCGTAGCGAACACGAAGGCGCTCAGACTCAAGCTCGTGAGGGCCCAAGCGTCACGGAAGTTCAAGGCAAACAGGATGCCGCCGGTCACCAAACCGAGTGCACTCGGCATCGCGAACTGCTGGAGGATACTGCGCCCCGTCGACTTTCGCCACGACAGCAGGGGCCCCACGCCCGTTAGGAATAGCAGTACCAGACCGATCGGCACCATCCAGATGTTGTAGAAGGAAGGCCCGACGTTGACCGTCTGTCCGCTCACGAATTTGAAGAGCGAGGGAAAGAGGGTCGCGAAGGTCACGAAGAAGGCCGCCGCCAGCAGGATCCAGTTGTTGGCCAGGAAGGCGAACTCTCGGCTCAACACGGACTCGAGTTGATTCCCTGGCCGAAGCTGGGGAAGTCTCCAAAGGAGCAGGCCGAAGGAAATCACCAGTGCGCCGCCGATGAACCACCCGAACCAGCTCCCGATGTTGGACTGGGCGAAGGCATGAACGGACTGCACGACGCCGGAGCGGGTCATCATCGTGCCCAACATGGTGAGGAGGAAGGTCAGAATGATCAGGAGCAGGTTCCAGGACTTGTACATCTGGCGACGCTCCTGGACTTGGATGCTGTGAATGAAGGCGGTGCCGGTCAGCCATGGCATGAAGGCGGCGTTCTCCACCGGATCCCAAGCCCAGTAGCCGCCCCAGCCTAGTTCCTCGTAGGCCCAAAGGCCGCCCAAAATGAGCCCGACGGTGAGCAGGATCCATGCGACCAGGCACCAACGGCGCATGGCCCCGATCCACTCGTAGTCCAGGCGACCGTGGGCGAGGGCCCCGATGGCGAAGCAGTACGGGATCGTCCAGCCGATGTAGCCCAGGTAGAGCGTCGGCGGATGGATGACCATGTACGGATTCTGAAGTAGCGGGTTGAGCCCGCGACCGTCGGTTGGTGCGGTGCCGAGGTAGGTCTCGAAAGGATTGGCGGCGAAGATCATCGTCACCACGAAGAAGCCGCACACCACCATCAAGGCGCTGATCGTGTAGGGCAGGATGGCCCGGTTCCGCTGTCGGTTCTGGTGGACGGCCATCGCCGCCCACGAAGACAAGACCCAGACCCAGAACAGCAGCGATCCGTCCTGCCCGCCCCAAAAGGCCGTGATTTTGTAGAAGAGCGGCATCGAGCGATCGCTGTAGTGATGGACGTATTTGACCGCATAGTCCTCGGCCACGAAGAGCTGCATGAGCGCCATCGAGGCACAGGTCAGGATCCCAAATACGGCGTAGGTTCCGTAGCGCGCGCTCTCCACCCAACGCTCGGAACGATGGATGGCGCCGACCACCGAGGCGACGGCGGTGCCCGCGATCGATATGAGGGCGACATAAAGGAGCAGTTCACCGAAGATGGCCATGGCTCAATAGGTCCCTGCGTTCTTCGCGTCGGCCTCGTACTTCGAGGGGCACTTGGCGACGAGTTCTTGCCCCTCGAAGGTGCCATTGGCGGTGAGCCGTCCGGTGACGATGACCTCGGCGTCGTCTTCGAAGGTGTCGGGGACGATCCCGGAGAACATCACCGGCATGGTGTGGCCCACCATTTCGGGGCGCTTGGCCATCTCCGGGATAGGTCGCACCCGAAAGTGGTAGTCCAGGGTGCCCGGGCGCTGGGCGATGCTGCCCGGCACCACGTGGCCGCCGATTCGGATCCGCCGATCCACGAAATCGGTAGGCTCGGCCAGGACCTCGTCGACCGGGTGAAAATAGGTCAGGGCGTCGGTCGCAAAGAGTGTGTCAGCGAGCAGGTATACGGCCGCACCCGCGATCACCAGGCCGCTCACGATGGCCTTCATTCCCGTCATCGGGGCGAGATTCTGCCTTCGACCGTCGAGGGAGCCAAGAAGATTGGGCGCCCCGAACGGTTCCGAACGGGTTACATTCGTCCGTGTCGTGCGGTCACGGTTTCTCACATCCTGCGCCGCGCCCAGCCAGTTCCCGGAGCCCGGTCCGGTGGAGTTTGTCTTCATCGGTCGCTCCAACGTCGGCAAGAGCACCCTGCTCAACGGGCTCTGTGGAGCGAGGATCGCGAGGGTCTCCAACACGCCGGGCCGCACCCAGCTCGTCAATTTCTTCGAGCTGGACGATGGGGCCCGTCAGCTCCGTTTCGTCGACCTGCCAGGCTACGGTTACGCTCGGGCGCCCAGCGCCGTCCGGGACGGTTTCGAGCGGCTCGTAGATGGTTACTTGGGCGCGGGCCGGGCGCGAGCCGGTCTCGTCTTGCTGGACGCCCGACGCTCGCCCGACGAGACCGATGGGGAAGCGATCGCCTACCTGATCGAACGAGGGGTCGAGCCGTGGTTGGTGGTGACGAAGATGGACAAACTCCCCAAGGCCAAGAAAAAGCCCGTCCTTCAGGGGCTGAAGGCGGCCTTGGGCGTGGAGACGCTCTGGCCGACGTCTTCACTCAAGCGAGAGGGCCTGGAAGAGCTCAGAGAAGCGCTCTTCTCATCGGCGCTTCCCGGATGAGGACCCTTCAGGCCGCGAGATCGGCGTGCTCGACGGCCAAGTCGGCGTAGTACTCAGCGAAGAGCTGTCGGGCCTGGCGGCGGGCCTTTTCCCGCTCTCGGTTGCGCTTGGGCCGAGGCCGATCCTGGAGGGTTTGACGCCGAACCGTAATGTGGTTGCTGATGGCGTCGAGCCAGTTGTCGATGAAGGGCTGAGCGTGCTTCGTCTGCATGCCCTTAGTCTTTTCAGGACCCGTGCCAACTCTGAGCCTCCCATGGAGGCCTTTCTGAGCTCTTCACCCAATTTTGGCGTGGTGAGCCACCCACATTGTGGCGTGATCGCCACAACTCTAGCGCGCCGCGTCAGACCCAGTCCGAATCGGTTGACCCAGCTCCCAGGAGCCTCCTAGCGTCCCACGGCCATGGACGTCTTCGCAGAGCTGTCATCGAAGAACTACGAACAGCTGAACTTCTGCCAAGACGCAGATTCGGGCCTGAAGGCCATCATCGCGATCCATGACACGACCTTGGGTCCAGCCCTGGGCGGATGTCGGATGTGGCCCTATGGGTCAACGGAGGAGGCGGTCCGCGACGTTCTACGCCTGGCTCGAGGGATGACCTTCAAGAGCGCGGCGGCGGGCCTCAACCTCGGGGGCGGAAAGGCCGTCATCATCGGAGACCCCAAGAAGGACCAGTCTGAGCGCCTGTTTCGAGCCTTCGGACGCTTCGTCGAGGGCTTGGGCGGCCGCTACATCACGGCCGAAGACTCGGGAACCGACGTCGCCGCGATGGAATGGGTCCGCATGGAGACCAACTGGGTGACCGGGATCAGCCGTGCCCTCGGTGGCTCAGGCGACCCATCTCCCGTAACGGCCCTAGGGACCTTCCACGGCATCCGAGCGGCGGCCAAGGTCCGGTGGGGCTCGGAAAGTCTTCGGGGCAAGCGTGTAGCCATGCAGGGCGTGGGCGCCGTGGGACGGCACTTGGTCAAACACCTGGTCGAGCACGGGGCCCGGGTCACCATCTGCGACATCTTCGAGGAGAACGTCGAGCGCGTCCGGGCTCAGCACTCGGTCGAGGTCGTCCATCCGGAAGCCATCTTCGACGTGAAGGCCGATGTCTTCGCGCCCTGCGCCCTAGGCGGCGTCCTTAATGACGACACCATCGATCGGCTGACGGTGGACATCGTGGCTGGGCCCGCGAACAACATCCTGGACGACGAGGAGAAGCACGGCGCAGCCTTGGGCGCTCGGAACATCCTCTATGCTCCCGACTACGTCATCAATTCGGGCGGCCTCATCAACGTGGCCAACGAACTAGAGGGCTATAACCAAGAGCGCGCGCTGAAGCAGGCGACCGGCATCTACGACATCATGCTCAAGGTCTTCGCCATCTCGAAAGAGCAGGGCATCCCGGTCTTTCGCGCCGCCGACGAGCTCGCTTTGCGGCGGATCGCCGACATCGGCCACGTGAAGAAGGTCTACACTCCCAGCAGCAACGCCCGCCCCGAACGCCGCCTCCGCGGCATCTGCTAGAGCGCCAAGCCTTCCGACAGATCGGCTCAGGGGGCTGGCTGGCGGGGGTTTGGGCTCGGTGGTCGCTGTTCGCGTTGACGAGGACCCAAAAGGCACCTGGACGTTTGCTCATCGTTGCGCGCCGCGGATGGCGCAACATCGCCCTCCGGTTCAGGCGACACAAGAGGGCAGGCCGCGTAGAGGCCGAAGCAACGCGCCGTTGGGCGAAGCCTAACGGAGCAGGGGTGGGCGCGGTTCACCGCGACCGGGACCCGAGACTCATGCTTGAGGGGATTCGGTGTCCGGCTTGGCGGGGGCTAACTTCGGGGGGAAGCGCTCAGGGGGACGCTCGAGGGCGAGGTCGAGCACCTCGTCCACCTTCGTCGCGAAGTGGAAGGTGAGCTGGTCCTGGAGTTCCTTCGGCACTTCGAAGAGATCCTTTCGGTTGCGCTCGGGGAGGATGACCTCCTTCACGCCGGAGCGAAGGGCGGCCAGGACCTTCTCCTTGATCCCGCCGACCGGAAGCACGTTGCCGCGCAAGGTGATCTCACCCGTCATGGCCACGTCGCTTCGTACCTTGATGCCGGTGACCAGAGAGGTCAGCGCCGACACCATGGTGACCCCGGCCGAGGGACCGTCTTTCGGAATGGAGCCCGCCGGGACGTGGACGTGGATGTCGTTCTTCTCCCAGAAGTTCTCGGCCAGCCCGAACTCGGGGGAGCGGGTCCGCAGGTAGCTCTGCGCCGCCTGCGCTGACTCCTTCATGACGCTGCCCAGCTGGCCGGTCAGCGTCAGACCGCCCTTGCCGCCCATACGCGTGGCTTCGATGAACAAGATGTCGCCGCCGGCCGCCGTCCAGGCGAGTCCTGTGGCCACACCCGGCAGGTCCGTCCGTTGCGCGACCTCGTTGAAGACCTTCTCGGGTCCGAGGTAGTCGATGAGGTCATCTTTCGCGACCACCGTCTTCTCGGTCCTGCCCTCGGCCACGAGAACCGCCACGCCTCGGACCACGGATCCGATCGTACGCTCCAGGTTACGAACGCCGGCTTCACGGGTGTAGTCGACGATGATCGAGTCCAAGGTTTCGTCCGGAAGTCCGAAGTGCTCGTCGGTGAGCCCGTGGGCCTCGAGAACCTTCGGGAGCAGGTGGCGCGTCGCGATGTGGCGCTTCTCCTCATGGGTGTAGCCAGGGAGCTCCAGGACCTCCATACGGTCCTTTAGGGCTGGAGGAATGGGGTCCAGCTGGTTGGCCGTGGCGATGAAAAGAACCTTCGAAAGGTCGAAGGAGACTTCCAGGTAGTGGTCCGAGAAGGCGTGGTTCTGCTCGGGGTCCAGCACCTCCAGGAGGGCGGACGCCGGGTCCCCGCGGAAGTCGTAGGAGAGCTTGTCGATCTCGTCGAGAACCACGACCGGATTGTTTGTTCCGGCCTTCTTCAGGCCCTGCACGATTCGACCGGGGAGAGCGCCGACGTAGGTTCGCCGGTGGCCTCGGATCTCGGCCTCGTCTCGTACGCCGCCCAAAGAAATTCGATGGAACTTGCGACCCAAGGTCTCGGCAATTGAGGAGCCCAGGCTCGTCTTTCCAACGCCTGGCGGTCCCACCATGCAGAGGATGGGACCCTTCATGTCGTCCTTGAGCTTGCGTACGGCCAGGTACTCGACGATGCGCTTCTTGACCTTCTCGAGACCGTAGTGCCGGTCGTCCAGCAGGCCGCGGGCTTCTTGGATGTCCAGAGTGTCCTTGGTGCTTTTGAACCAGGGCAGGTCGGCGAACCACTCGAGATAAGTCCGACCGACCGTGTACTCCGAAGAGCTGCTCGGCATCTGTCGGAGTCGACGGAGCTCCTTACGTGCGACTTTCTCTGCATCGGCGGGAAGGTGAGCGTTCTTGAGCTTCTGCTCCAGCTCGTCCAGGTCCCCTTCGGTGCCGTCAGCCTCGCCCAGCTCCTCCTTGATAGCCTTGAGCTGCTGGCGAAGGTAGTACTCCCGCTGGGTCTTGTTCATCTCGCCTTTCACCTGGGAGTCGATTTTGTTGGAGAGCTTCAGAACCTCCAGCTTGCGGTGAAGGAGCTCGAGCACGTTCTCCAATCGCTGAGAGACCTCGACCAGGTTGAGGACGTCCATCTTTTCCTCGACCGATACGTCCATGTTGGCGGCGATGAGGTCGGCGAGGTGACCAGGATCATCGATCCCTTCCACGAACTGGGCGGCGCCGGAGGGGATCTCGGGCATGAGGCCAACGACCTCCCGGGCCGCCTTCTTCACGTTCATCACCAGCGCTTCAATCTTCAGGGGGTCGGCGTTGACGTCTTGGACCTCCACCACCCGGGCCCGCAGGTAGGGTTCGGTCTGGCTCAGACCGACCACGCGAAAGCGTTTGATGCCCTGCAGAACAAGATGAAAGCCCTCCTCCCCGGCTTTCAGGGCTTTCACGATACGGCCCGTCGTCCCCATCTCGTAGAGGTCGCTGGCGCTGGGGTCGTCGATGGATCCGTCTCGCTGGGCGACGATTCCGATGGGCTCCCCCGAGTCCTCAACCGCCTTGACCATGGCCAAGGTCTTCGGTCGCCCCACCGAGATGGGCATGATGCTCCCCGGGAAGAAGACCGAGTTCCGGAGGGGAAGAATGGGGATGTCTTGGCCTTCGCCAGTTCCAATTCGTTCGGCCATGTTGTGCTCCTTCTACAGGTCTAGACAGTCCAAGACCCGCCGTCCACCACAGGCGGTGGATTGTCTTTCGAAGCAGGTCCGTGGTGAGTCAGCGCCCAGATGGGCGGTGAGGGTGCGGGCAGGGCTCAGCGAGGAAGGACGTTGCCGAAGATCTCGGCCTCGGTACGAGTGGTGCCGTCCCGCTCCATCTTTCGCTTTCGCTCCTTGCCTTGGGCCCGGCTCTTGCCGAGGCGCTTCGTTTCCGTCTTTCGAGTGTTGGAAGCCATGGCGAATCTCGAGCGGCGGGTAATACCCGGACGTCTGGGAGGGGTCAAGCATCGGGCGACCTCCGTCAGGTCTTTTCTTCAACCCGCGAGAGCGGGACATTCGTCCCGTGGGCAAGCGAGACTCGAAGGGCCAGAAGTGGACCGAGTTCGAATGCCCAGAATGTTCGGCGGACAATCCCTGGGGCGATGGATTCACGGTGGGAGACGAGCTCTTCTGTAGCTGGTGCGGCGGTCGCTTTCGCGTCCGAAGGGGCAAGGGTGAAGACGACTTTCGGCTCGTCATGGACTGAAGACCCCCGCCCAGCTGGCGATCGGTTGACTACGGAGACGGGCTAGGAGTTCGGGGTCGTACTGAGCGCCAGCGCCCAGCTCCAAGTGAGCGAGCCAGCTCTCCACCGGAAGGTTCGAAGCCTCGGCCAGCCGAACCAGCCCTCTTGCGATGTGCAGCACTCGAGCCTCCAGACGGATGGCTCGTCCTTGAAGGCCCTTCGGGTGGCCAAGCCCATCGAAGCGCTCAGGGTACTGCGTTACGACCTCGGCCACGTCCTCCAGACCCGGCACCCCCGAGAGCAAACGAGCACTTCCACCACGGAGGGCAGATTCCAGACTGATGGTGTCCTCGTGGTCCTCGGGCGCGGCCAGCATCTGACCGAGCTCCAAGCTCAGGCCCGCCAGCTCCGAGATGTCTCGCTGGCGCTCCGGCAGGTCTAGGGCCTCGGCGAGGCCCCGGGCCAGGAGGCCTATGCGCAGACTCTCACCTGGGCGGCCGGCCTTCCCGTCCCCCGCTTCTGCGAGGCGGAGCAGGAGAGGTCGGAAGAGGTCCAAACTCCGGGCCGCAAAGCGTCCTCCCGGTCGTTCACGGGTGGTCAGCAGACCCAAATAGGCCCGTTCCAAGCTGCGGCGAAGGGTCTCCCGAAGGACCGAGCCGCTCCACGGCTTGCCCAGGACCCGATGAACGCGGGCTCGATTGACCGCGTCGACCGCGTCTTCGACACCTATGTTGCCAGACACGAGGACTCGACTGACCCATGGGAAGCAGCAGGCCGAATGGGCCAGCAAGTCGAGACCGGTTCCTTCCTCCAGGTGTAGGTCCACAAGCAGGACCCCGAAGGCCTCGGGGTCGGCTTCAAGGACCTCAAGACCCTCTTCGGCCGTCGCGACCGCCATACAGTCCATCCCCCAACGACCGACCTGCCGAAGGACCACGTCCCGCAGCTTGTCCTCGTCGTCGACGAAGAGGATCCGCTCGGCGGCGCGGACGTCCACTCCCACTGGGATTCCATCGGCCAGTGGCGAGCGGGGTTGAGAGCCAGGTCCCGTAGCCGGGCGTCAATCGAGGGCTTGAACGTCTTCGTGGGTCTCGTCTTCCGGGTGATCCAATCCAGCACACACGATCGTCGTGTCGTCGAACTGGGGCGCCGCACCGACGTGGACTGAGCAGGCTTCGATGGCTCGCTCCAGAACGGCATCGGCGTGGGAAGACCCTTCCCCCAAGCAGGCCAGGAGTCGCTCCTGACCGAACATCTCTTTCTCGGGGCTCATCGCCTCGATCAGGCCGTCCGTATAGATGAGAACGGTGTCTCCCGCCGAAAGCTCGACCAGGCCCGAGTCGTAGGTCGCGTCGGGCATGACGCCGAGCGGAAGGCCGGCCTCCGTCGTGCAGTCCAAGGCGCGCACCTCCCCCTCATTCCGTCTACGAAGGATTGGGGGCATGTGGCCAGCGCTGCTCCACTCCAGGACCCTCCGCGGCCCGTCCAAGACGCCGTAGACCAGCGTGACGAAGATGTCGTCTTGGCCACCTTCGACCACTGCCTGGTTCAAGCGAGCGAGCACCCGTTTGGGCTCGCGTTCTGCGAGCGCGTAGTAGCGAAGGTCCCGCGTCAGCCTCGCCATGTAGAGCGCAGCTCCGACACCTTTGCCGGAAACATCCCCGACCACGATGCCGAGCCGGTCCTCGTCGAGTTTGACGAAGTCGTAGAAATCGCCGCCCACTTCGTACGCCGGATCGTAGCGGGCGCAGAAGGTAAATCGCTCCATCTTCGGCAGCTTCCGGGGCAGGAAGCTCTGCTGGATGCGTTCGGCTAGATGGAGGTCTCGCTCCAATCGCTGCCTCTTCAAGAGCTCGGAGTGCAGACGGGCGTTGCCGAGGGCCACCGCAGCTTGCCGCGAGATACCGGAGAGGAGCTCCAGGTCAGCAGACTGAAAGGCCGCGATGCCCGGGCTGTCGAGGTACACGATGCCCACCGCCTCGCTTCGATAGACCAGCGGCGCGGCGAGCATGGCGCGAATACCACTCTGAGCCACCGACTGACCCTTCTTGAAGCGAGAGTCCTCCGAGGCATCGTGAGTGAGAACGGCCTGCTGCTTCTGCAAGACCTGTTGGAGAATGGTCCGAGAGACGACCAACTCCTCGACGTCTCCTGTGCGTCGACGTTTCACGGCCTTGGGAATCAGTCGATCCCCGCTTTCGTTGCGGAGCATGATGAAGCCTCGGTCCGCGCGAGGAAAGACCTCGAATAGTCGATTGAGGATCTCGGTCAGGAGCTCATCGACGTCCAGGACAGACGAAATAGCCTCGGAAACCGCGTAGACGGTCTGAAGTCGACTGGCGAGGCGCGCCACGTCCTTGGGGCTCGACGCTTCGGGTTTGGCAAGTAGGCTGGTCCGCGCGTCCACCGTGGTGACGATGCGAGGGGCGCTTTCCTTGGGACCCGCCATCGTCACCGAGTCCGAACGTCGATCGAGCTGTTCAAAACGAAAGCGGGCGTTGCTGACGCGGATGACGTCGCTGTGACTGAGGAAACGACGCGTAACGGCCTCTTCGTTGACGTAGGTGCCGTTCCCCGAGCCCAGGTCCTCGATCATGTAGCGGCCGTCGACCTTGGAGATGCGTGCGTGGCGTCGGGACACGGTCAGATCTCGGATGTGGACCTGACAATCCATCGCTCGACCCAGAACGCAGACGTCCTTGAGCTCGTAGGTCCGGCCAGGACTCCCCCCGTCGGTTTCGCGAAGACGACCCATCATGGCGCGTCGTCCTCGCCGGAACCGGAGTCGATGACGAAGGCTCGGTCCAGCCGAAGAAGCCGGAAGATCTCCAGCGGTTGGCCTCGAAGATTCCGCACCAGGAAGCCCTGCCGGTGAGCCCGCGTCTTCTTGAAGGCGGCTACGACGGCGCCCACACCCGAGCTATCGATGAACTCCAGGCGACTCATGTCCAAGACCAGCTGCCGAATCGAACCTCCGAGCCGGCCCTCGACCTCTTTTTGGAGCTCGGCCACCGTCAGCCCGTCCAGGCTCCCCTGGAGCGCGAGCACGCAGGTCTCGCCTCCGTCCGTCAGCTCAGCCGTCAGCACGACCACCTCCGGACGCCAACAGACTCTTGCTCATATGGAGGATGTTACGGTCCTGACTGGACTCGTAGCGAACCTCGTCCATGAACTGCTTGATGATGTAGATGCCGAGCCCACCTTCGGGGAGAGCGTCGAGATCCGGCTCCCGTACCTCTTCGATGCGGAAGGCCCGCCCCTGATCGCTGACCTGAAGCTCGATGGAAGCTGCTCTCAGCCTCAGGTCGACCTCGACCGTTCCGGGCTCGAGGTCACGGTAGGCGTGGACCACGGCGTTGTTGAAGGCCTCCACGAAGGCAGACACGACTTGATGGGCGGTTTCGGATTCGAGGGCCCCCTGTTCGTGGAGACGGCGGCAAACGAAGTCGAGAAATCCCCGGGCTGCGTCCCGGTACTCGAGGCGTGCGGGCAGCACGAATCGAAAATGCTCCGTCGCGTCGGGCATGCGGGCAGTTAACGCAGCTCTGGCCAGCTGGGCAATGCCGACTCCAACTGGAGGGGAACGGCCAGGCGTGCGTGCCCCGCGCCCTGCCATGGAAGCACTATCTGCCGAGCACGGGCGTCCAGGCAGCGGGAGAGCTCTTCGTCTCGGACGGAGTTCTCGACCGCCAAGGCGTCTTCGACACGAACCATGCCCGAAGTGGCGGTGAGGGTGAGCTCCATGAGCACTTGGGCGTCCTCTCGAGCCTGGCAGGCGCTGGAGGTCTCGACCATTCGTCGCTCCACAGCCTCGAGAACTGAGAGCGGCAGCCCAGGCGAACTGGGGGCTCCGGCGAAGGAGGGCCCCCCCTCCGGGAGCCCTTCGACCATGTCGACCCCGGGACATGGCGAGGGCGCGGGGCAGGCCGGGCAGGGCCGAGGCTCGCTCCGAGGGGCGGGGCTAATCGTAGCGGGATCGCCGTAGATCATCCGGGTCCCCAGGGCGCCCATGAGCACCCCGAGGCCCAGACAGACCGTGCAGGCAAAGAAGACTCGGGCCGCTTCCACTCCCACCACCCGAGCCTAACGCGCCAGGCCCGCTGCCGTATGCCGTTCTTGACCCAACCCATCGCTCCGTTGTCGATCCTTCGGTGCTCGCCCCGATTCTGCTCGGCCTCTTGGCGACACCTCAGCTGGTTTCGGCCGAGGATCCGAGCGATTGGCTGGAGCTTCGGGCCGCAGACCACTTCGCCCAGGCCCTGGACCAGCTCGGGCTTCCGCTCATCCACCCGCGCGCGGGACCCAAGCCCAAGGAGGGCGAGGCCTTCATGGTACAAGTAGGTCCCCACGACGGTGAGCCCACCGCGCTCTTGAGCGTGACGGTCACGTTTCGGGACCAGCGCCACGAGCTCAAGGCTTCGGCCCGTAGGCTCGCATCGGCTGGGCAGGACCTGGCCATCCTGGTCGCTCGGTCTCTAGGCCTGCAGTTCGAGGCGGAAGGCTGGCAGCGAACAGAGCTACCCTGGCCCGTGGAGCGGCGCATCGGCCAGGCCCGTCAGCGAGAGCTCCAAGGCAAGTGGGCCGAAGCCAGTCTCGCGTATGAGCGGGCAGCCAGCATTCCTGGCGGCCCTTGGTGGGCCGCCCTGGACGGAATCGCTCGCTGTCGCTCCAGTTTGCGACCCGAGCTGGCCCAGGCCGCCGCTGCGCGGGCCCGGGTCGCGACCCGCAACAAGGCGTGGCCCGAAGCCAGCCGGGCTTGGGCAAGCGTCCTCAAGTACACTCCTTCTCGTGGGCTGGCCTGGGTCGTTCCCGGTGACTTCGGCGACTGGCGACCTGCGGGTGCCGACGTCGACACCGTCTATGGCGAAGCGGCTGGGCGAGGCATCGGGATTCGAATCGGACCTGCTCGGGCCGAGGCACGGCGAGTGCCTCGTCCTTTCGTGGCCGCGGCGCCGGAGATCCGCATTCAGGGGGAAGGCGGGGGCCGCCTTCACCGCGCCGGTCGTTGGACTCGAAGCCTCGACTTCGAGCCTCGAGACTTCCGCATGCTGGGTGGTCATCTCGCTGCCTGGACCTCGACCCAACTTCAGTGGCTGGACCCCAGCAGCGGTCGAAGCGTCGGAGCGCTGTCCGGGCCCATTCTCGGGGTCGGACCTCGTGGCGCGCTCGTCCGCCGCGGGCCCGCCGTCGCGCTGGTGCGGCCGGGTCAAGAGGCGCCAGCCTGGAAACAAGCCATGGGCGAGACCCAGGCAGTGGCGGTGACCGGCGAGCGTATCGTCCTTCTGGTCGGGCCCAGGCTTCTCGTTCTGCGAGGACGAGATGGCAAGCTCGTGTACGACGAAGCCCACGGCGAGGGCAGCCGGATCTTGAGCGCCGCCGGTCGTCACGCCGTCCTGGCCAAAGGCGAGCGCTTCTTGGTCGTCGACATCCTCGGCGGCCGCCTGCTCCTGGATGGCGCGGGCCCCAGCCGGGCCGTAGCCGGACTTGTACGGACCACGGGTGCAGCGCTTGCCTTCGAGACCGGCGACTTGATGCTCTTCGACGAGGAGGGCGCACTCACCCATCGGACACGCTGGCCCTTTCCCATCCGCGGCATGGATCGCCGGCCCGAGCACCCCCAGCTGCTGCTGATCTGGACCGACGAAGCGCTTTTTGGTGTCGACGATCCCAGCCCTGGTGAAGACGGGGTGGGCTCGGCCCTGCTGGCCCTGGCCCGCGCCCAACTCGAGGCCGGAGATCGAAAACAGTCCCTCCGTCTGGCCACCGCAGCCGCCCGACGGGCTCTTGGACCGGTGCCGGATGCTGAGCGTCTCAGAGCCGAACTTCTGCCGGAGGGCCCAGCCCGAGAGTGGGCCGAGGAACGGGCCCGGAGCGTGGAACGGCTGGATGAAGAGATGATGTTGTTTCGAGTGCTAGGCGCCCCCCGACCGGTGGAACCCTTGGAAAACGATCAGTCCACGACGACCGAAGCCGAAGACTGATTGCCCGCCTCGTCTTCGACCCGAAGGGCGACCACCGAGGACGACCCCCGCCCTGGGAGACGCACTCGAATCTGCTCCTCGTTGCCGTCGATCATCCCGTCTTCGGCGCTCATGAGGAGCCAGGGTCCGCCGTCGATCGAGACCTCTGCCTTCGCCAAGACACTTTCTGCGTCCCGAAGCCGAGCCTCGACCTGCAGGTCCCCTTGTTTGCTGCGCGCCCGGAGCTTGCTGATCTGCGGAGCCCCGTTGTCGATGAGGAAGGGGCTCGACACGTGGACGGTCGAGCGGGTTTCGCTGGGCGGATTGCTGGGTCGGTCGTTGGCATGGACCCGAGCTTCGTAGCTCCCATCGGCAAAGGCGCGGGTGTCGAAGCTGAAAAAAGGGTGGGGCAGCTCCTCAGCCAGCTCGACCCAGGCGCCATCTTGACCGGCGCGCCGTATCTCGACCGTGTAGAGAAGGTCGTCTCCGTTCGTGTCTCCCGCTTTCCAGGCTAGGGTCCGTCGCCCTTCGACCCGGCTCTGCCGGGCTCGCACCGGCTCGTCTTCGTCGTCTCCCTGGCGAAGCTTCTCCAGACTAGAGCCGGAGACGGTGATCGTCTTGTCCCGCTCGCCGTTGGGGGGCAGGGCCTCGACCACCACTCCGGGCTGAAGCGCGAAGACCTCGAAGATCCGCGGCGCTTCGTTCAGACGGACCACCGAGGCGTGCATGGAGCGCAGCTCGGGGCTGAGACTGCCCTTGGGCCGAAGGGTTGCCTCGAACTGGGCGTAGCGGCCTTCGGGCACATCGACTTCGCAGCCTTGGGGTCGATCGCAGGGCTTGGACCACTTTGACCAGGTCTCGTCGGCTTCCGACGTGTTGCCGGTGCGGATCCTGACCTGGACCTTCGTACCCGAGGGAAGGGCGGCGTCGAACCAAAGCCGGCCCACGCGGCCCACTCGTTGAAAGTCCTGCTCGGTGGAACGATAGAGCGAACGTGGGCGCAATTCGGGAGCCCGACGCAGGACGGCGCCACCTGGGGCCGTTCCCAGCAAGAAAGCCCCGTCGTCTCGAGGCAGCAGGGCAGAGACCGCGGCGGCCTCGACCCGTCCATCCAAACGGACGCCCTCGTCCCCGAAGGCGAAGGCGTACACCCTTCCTTTGGCCCCGGGTCCGGTAGCGGTCGCCATCACCAGTTCTTCGCCAAACACGGCCAGGTCCATGGCCCCTTCGCGCTGACTTCGCCAAAGAAGCCGCACGCCGCCGTCTCTATCGATTCGAACCAGCTCGCTGCCCTTGAAGGGACTCTCGACCTTTTCCTCATCGTCTCCCACGGCGGGAATGTAGACGTAGGGCGCGGTGCCCGGCTTGCGCTGGGTGCTGACCAGACTCGCGAAGACCTCTCCAGCCGGGCCCAGGGCGAGACCGGTGCACTCTTCCAAGCCGCTATCGAACAGGGCTCGAACGGCCCCCGAGCGACGCTCCATGATGACGCCCTTCTCCCCAGTACAGAACCACTGGGCCTCCTTCCCCACGATGACGCGGCGAAGATGGGCCTCACTGCTCTTCCATACGGTTTCGACTTGGTCTCCCTTTCGAACCAGCAGTCGACCCGGTAGGCCGGTGGCGATCCAGAGGTCTTGCCCCTGAACGGCGAGGTCCCATACGTACTCGGCCTCGACGGCGAAGCTTTCCACCGCCTTTGCCTCGGCCACGGCGACCACCCGGCCCGAAGGCGAAAAGCCTGCCCATATCCCGCTCGCGGTCCGAATGAGGCTGGTGACCGAGCCCTCAACCTCGGCGTCGATGGGTCGAAGCTTCCCGTCTCGAGCCTCGAAGAGGCCCCCGACCGTGCCCACATAAAGGCGCCCGTCCCCACCTCGGGCCAAAGCGGTCACGGGTGAGCTCCCCTCGACCTGGCGCTCGATGACCGAAGCCGCGACGACGGTGCCCCGGACGGTCAAGGCGGCGCTCTCGGGGTCGCCTTCGAACATCTCCTTGGGCCCGCCATACCGCAGTTCTCGGGTCGGCTCGGCCGCAACGGGACGGATGGGCGCCGCCAAGACGGCAAGAGTGAAGAGCGTTTGGAACTTGCTCATGGGTTGTCTCGAATCTCGAACTCGAGCTCGACGCCGCCTTCCACGACGCCGCTCGAGGGGTGCTCGACCACCGGTCCCGCCAAACGGTCGAGCGCTCGGCTCAACGGCGAACCATCCAGCAGGAGCGAAAAGCTGGGCGGGGTGGCTTCGTAGCTCCTCCCGGGCAGCGTGCGGCCCTTGGCGGAGGAGAAGAGAGCGCCGTAGAGCCGGTCTCCCGGGCGACGGGCGTCGAGAAGGGTCAGGAGATCGTCGAAATCGGCTGGGACCCGACGCCCTCCGCCGAACTCGATCCGTTCGAGCTCCAAGCCACCTCCGACGAAGAGCTTGGCCGGCCCCCGCGGGAAATCGACCGGGATCACGAGCTCGATGCGCTCACTCCGCTCTTCTCCCCGATAGCTCCTTAGCAAGACCTCGGCCTCCAAGGTCTCCCCCGGTACGAGCTGCATCTTCCGAAGCCGAGCGCCGACGACCTGATGGATCTGGACTCGAGGACTGGCCCGTACGTCGACCCGGATGGCTTCGAACCTGGGGGCCTCGAAGTCGTTGCGCGCTACGATGGAAGTCATGCTGGCCGCATCTCGCGCGGCGAGGGCGGCGATCATGGCTGGTGCTGGTCCACTGAAACGATCCGTGGCCACGATCTGTCGCCCCGAGACCTCGAGAGTGGTGCTCACTTCCACCGTGCCGCCGGGGGCGGCAGCCACTCGCCCTGACAAGACGTCCATCACCACGGTTTCCAACATGACGGGGAGGAAGATCGAGTCGGTGACGATTTCCACCCGACTCTGCAGTCGCTGTTCTCCCGCCAGGAGCCTCACCTGGACCGGCACCATGCGGGGCGCTCGACCGAGATCTCCGGTGATGGCGGTTAGTCGGTCTTGACCGATCCGGCCCACTCGTAGCGCCGCGATCCCCTGTTTGTAAGAGCCGGCCTCGCTAGCCAACGTGTTGAGGATGCCCGCCGTCGCCATGGGAAAGGAGACGGCACCGAAGCCGACGAAGGGATGACCAAAGGCCAGTACGTCGTCCCCGTTCACGTAGGTCACGGTGCCAATGGCCGCGATCCGCTTGTCGCCGTCGACCAACATTGCCGCGATCGGACTCCCGGGTCCGATGGGGAGCGCAGGAGTGGCACCCACGGTGCTGGGTCCATTGGCCGAAAGCACCGCCTGAATCGAATCTGCCGCCCCAAGGCCGGCACCGCTGGGAGCCGCGGCGTGGATCGGGCCCAAAGCGGAGACCGAAAGCCGAGACTTCAAAACCGAAACCGCAGCCCCGCCGAGACCCTGTACGCTGATGGGAGCGCCAATGGGCGTCGCGCTGCTCGCCTCTCGGCCGGCTTCCAACACGGGGGCGCTCACCCAGTCCACCGGGCCCGAAGCCCTGAGCTCCTCGGGGCGCACGCCCCTTCTGAGCCGTCCACCTACTTCGTCTCCTGCGCTGCGGGTAGCGGGTGCGTCCTTGGCCGCCAGCATGCGGTCGATGGGCGTGATGCCCGCTATTGGCTCCTTGGAGAAGGAGCCAAAGCGGTAGGCGACGGCGCCAACGAGACGGCCGTCGATGTAGACCGGACTGCCGCTCATGCCCGAGATGACGCCGGTGAACTCGATGCGGGGCCCGGAAAGACGAGCCAAAATGACGTCCTCTCCCGGTCCGAGCATGTCCTCCATGATGCCCAACACCTCCACGTCGAAGGGCTCGAGGCTGTCACCGGAGAAGACGGTGTAGCCGACGCCTACATCGCCGCGTTTGACCTCCTGAAGGGGGTAGATTTGGTCGGGCGAGGTGACCGGGAAGCCATCCTGGAACGCGACCTCGGGCGCACCGAGCAGCCCGAGCCACAGCATCCACATAAGAGGGGACATAGCGCACTGCCCCAGCTGGACCAAAGCGAATGCTCGGATCGGGTGCCTTTAGCCGAACCACCAAGCCGCCCCCGCAATGGCGACGGCGGCCAGGATGATGCCCGCCACCATGGCCTGAAGACGGGGCGACATCGTGTCGTCGGCCAGCTGAACGGCCGGGGCGTGGAAGCCAAGGAGGGCGCCCACCTTCTTCAGCTGGGCCGCCGCTCTGGGATCCGGCCGGGGCGCTTCGGCCAGGCTCCGATAGCAGGCCACCGCGAAGGGAAGCTGCTGAGCGACCAGGCAGGCCTGAAGAAAACGCTGCTGGGCGGCGGGGTCATCCAGCCCCTCGGCAGCTCGACGCCAGGCTTCGCCGAGCTCGGGCGTGGGCGCCGCAACGGACGCCGGGGCCGATGGCGCGAATGCGGGAGAGGCTGCGCTCGCCCGAAGCGAGGCCTCCTGGGACCGAGCTGGAGCCGGTTCGGGCTCTGGAAGCGTGAGTTCGAGCGGAGGCAAGTCTTCGGCGTCCTCTTCTCCGCTTGGCGCGAAAGGGTCGTACGTGGGCTCCGACACCGCTTCTGCGAAGGCCCCGTCCAAGGCCGAATCGATCTCCTCAGCCGCCACTCCCGTCAGCGGGGTCCGGGGCCTTTCGTCATCGCCACCCACGGCTCACTCGATGATGGCGATGACATCGCCCTCGGATACAGGCTGACCTTCCTTGACCTTGATCTCCTTGATCTCGCCCTCGTCGTCAGTCTCGACCGGCATCTCCATCTTCATCGACTCGAGGATGGCGATGACGTCCCCTTCCTCGACCTGGTCCCCGACCGCCACCTCAATCTTCCAAACGGTCCCGGTGATGTGGGCCTTGATTTCGACCATGTCCTCGGATGGCCTCGAATCGATCGGCCGTCAAGCCGGCCCGCGGCTCGTGACTCAGCGTCCGACGGTTGAGCTGCGAGCCTGGAGCTCCTCCAAGAGCTGGCTTGCCATGCGGTCTTGGGGACGGAACTTCAGGGCCCGCTTCAGATGGTGCTCGGCCTGGTCAAATCGCCCCTCCTGGATGGCGACTCGCGCGCACACGACGTGGGCCCGGTCGTTCTTGCGATTCACCTCCAGCGCCCAGCTGCAGTTGGCTTCGGCGTCTTCGAGCTTCCCTAGCTGAAGCTGAAGACCGGCCAAGCTGGCTCGAATCGGGGCGAGATGAGGACTGTGCTCCAGGGTGCGCGCCAAGGCGTCTTCGGCGTCGGCCGACATACCGAACTGGTTGTACAACTGGAAAGCAGAGATGAAGATGTTCTCCGGAGCCCAAGCGTGGTTCAGAGCCGACATCAGCGCGACTTCAGCCTTTCGTCGGAGCTCCAGCGCCTTGGCCTCGTACTGACTCGAGCGTTCCGGATCGCCTTTGCGCCTCAGCTGAACCGCTTGCCGCAACGCGCCCGAGGCCCGCTGAGTGTAGATCTGGCCAAGGTTCTGCCGATAGTAGCTCTCGTTCGGGTTGATGCGGATGGCGGCTTCCACCCGTTCGACCCCATCGAGCCGCCTCGACTCCGCGTCGGCGCCCACGAAGGCCCGCTCGGCTCGAAGAACCTGCCGAGCCCGAAACATCGTGACCCCGCAGAGCGCGCAGCCCACGACTACCAGCAGCGTCGCAACAGGCTTGGAGCCCGGCAGAAACTGGTTCAGACGAAGCACTTCGTCGTCCTCTTCGACGAAGAGCACCGCCGCAGCTCCCAACATGAAGAAGAGGAAGACCGAACAGGCGACCGAATCGAAGCCCGCGATCGAATAGACCGAGTAGCTCACGAAGGAGGTCAGCAAACCGAAAGCCAAAGCACGATCGGTCCGCCGGCGGGACTTGTCCATGAAGGTGCGCGCCCCATGAAAGACGATGGTGGAGAGGAGCCAGATGTAGCTCAGCAATCCCAGGACGCCCAGAGAAGCGAGCAGGTAGAGGTAGTTGTTGTGCGGGTTGTCGTGGTTGGTCATCGGGTCGAGCGCCTCTAGGCGCTTCGACTTGTGGCTCATGAAGGCGTATCGATAGGTTTCGATTCCTATGCCGGTCAGCCAGACGGCGGCGCTCCGCCAGCCCGGCCTGGGCGCATCATCGGGACCAAGTTCGGGAAGGGGCACCGGACCGAGCTCGGCCCCGGCCAAGACGCGTTCGTAGTGGGCTAGATCCCGACGCATGCGAGCCATGGTCTCTTCGTGCCGGCTCAGAACGCGAGGGCTCTCCAACCACAGGTAGGGCCGCGTGCCCTGACCTGCGCCGTACTTCACGCTCTCGGGGTCGAAGGCGGCCGGAATGCTCCGAACGGTACGGGCATAGAGGTCATCGCCCTTGACCGCCCAGATCGTCCCGAGAACCAAGCCGCTGAAGAGCAGACCCCAGCAAACGACGCGGATCACCACCAGTCGGCGCCGATCCTCGGAGAATAGCCCCGGCAAGAGCACCAGACCACCGACCACAGCGGCCGCGCTTCCGACCCATGCCCCTCGGGTCCGGGTGTGGACGAGGCCCAGAACCACGCCCATGGCGCAGGCAAGGAGGGCCCCCGAGAGAACCGCGTCGGCCACACGTCGACCGGCGGCGCTTCGAAGGCGGGTCGAGGCCGGACCCCAGCTTCCGAACAAGACCGCGCCCAAGGGCACCCCGACCGAGAGAACGAGACAAAAGCGGTAGCCTGCATCCTCGAGAGGGGTGAGGGTCGGCAGAAGCTGTAGCACGAGCACTGCAAAGAGCCCGAAGCAGCAGGCAAGCACCCGAAGGCCGGACGGCGCATCTGAGTCCTCGTCCTTCCTTGAGCCCAAAGCATGGCCCAGGGCGAGTACGGCCAGAATCGAAGCGAGTGGGAAGAGCAGAGCGAGGCTGTTGCCGGCGAAGGTCGCGTTGCCCAGGAAAGAAAAGACCTTGTTGTTCGGCCCTTGGAAGAAGCCCAAGGGGTCTCTTCCCACGCCCTGGACCCGAGCGTAGGTCCCGACCATCCCGCCGATGACAGCCAAGAATCCGAAGCCCAACATCGCGCCCGCCCGTCCTCGAAGACCGGCCGAGACGGCGAAGAAGAGACCTGCGCAGGCCAGGTAGCCCTGAAAGCCAAACTGACGCTCGTAGACGCCGTTGAAAGACATCCAAGGATCGATGGAAGTGAGGGTGGAGAGCCCGACCACTCCCAGGAGGGCGAAGACCGGCAGGGCGAACACGCGAGTGGGGGCGAAGCGAACCCCCTTCGTAAGAGCCAAAACCAGCCAGCCAGCCAAGCAAGCACAGCCCCCCAGCTTCAGGACGAAAGCCTTGGGGACGTCGAAGATGCGGTTGACCTCTCGACTGAAGTAGAGAGCGACCAAGGCCACCGTAGCGAAGGCCACGAGGGCCAGGAGCAAGGCGGCGAGCTCGGGACGGTCGAGGGTCGGGGAAGGAGGGGCGGCAGGCGCGCGCCGACGTTTCGCCACTCCGCCTGGTAATCACCCGAGGCTCTCAGTGTAAACGGCCATCCCACCGCTTCCACATGGACCGTTCGGGTCCGCCATGATAGCGCCGCGGCTCGCGAATGCTGGAGACCGTCACCAAGGGCTTCCGCGCCGCACGTGACAGGCTTCGGGGCGACGCCAGCGCAGCCGGCGTCTCGGCCGCGATCCGTGACATCCGACTGTCGCTGCTCGAGGCCGACGTCGACATGGGCGTGGTGAAGGTCTTCTTGGCCTCAGTGAAGAGCCGGGCTCTGGAGGAACTCGAGGCTCGAGGCAAGGACGGCGTGCCGGCCTACAACCGGTTCGTCGCCATCTGCCAAGACGAGCTGGAGCGACTGCTGGGCGGCCAGAGGGCCGAGTTCGACTTCGCACCCCTCGGCGTGACGGCGGTGATGATGGTCGGCCTTCAGGGATCGGGTAAGACGACGACCACCGCCAAGCTGGCTCGGCATCTTCGCGAGCACCACGACAAGAAGGTGATGATGGTGGCGGCGGACCTGCAGCGACCGGCCGCCGTCGAGCAGCTGGTGCAGCTGGGGCAGCGCATCGACGTCCCGGTGTTCAGCAAACTCGGCGCCACCCCCTTGGAGCTGTGCGGCGATGCCTTGGCCCAGGCAGGCAAGACCAAACGCGAGGTCGTTCTCTTCGACACCGCCGGCCGGCTGGCCATCGACGAGGGCCTGATGGACGAGCTTCGCTTCATCAAGGACCGAACCAAGCCCCAAGAGATCCTTCTCGTGGTCGACGCCATGGTCGGCCAGGACGCCGTGAAGACGGCTCAGGCCTTCGACGAAGCCTTGGGGATCACGGGCTTCGTCATGACAAAGCTCGACGGCGATGCGCGGGGAGGGGCCGCTCTCAGCATTCGCCACATGACCGGAAAACCCATCAAGTATCTGGGCCTCGGAGAATCCACCGACGCTCTGGAGGTCTTTCGACCCGACGGACTGGCGAGCCGCGTCCTCGGGATGGGGGACGTGGTGGGTCTGGTCGAAGACTTCGAACGACAGGTGGACCCCGACAAGGCCGATGAAGACGCCCAGCGGATGCTGAAGGGCCAGTTCGACATGGCCGACTTCGTGGAGCAGATCCGACTGCTGGAGAGTATGGGCTCCTTGGAGGACTTGTTTGCCAAAATGCCCGTGTTTCAGGAAGGGGTTCAACCTGATGCTCGGGAACTCCACAAGATCGTGGCTGTCCATGACAGCATGACGCCGGAAGAGCGGCGTCGCCCGGCGTTGGCTCGGGTCCCTTCCCGCCTCTCGCGATTGGCGCGAGGGACCGGGCGCAAGAAGGAGGTCATAGGGCAAGTCCTAGATCGATTCGACACCATGCGACGCATGATGATCGCGCTCGGCGACAAGCCCTCCCTACTCTCGAAAATTCCAGGATTCGACCAAGTCGCCCAGGTGCGGAAGCTGCGGGGTCAGGACCTCCAGAGCCTGTTCGGAGAGGCTTTCGCCGAAGCCGATGACACGCCCGAACCCGAGCCGAAGCCAGCGCCCGAGCCGAAGCCCTCGGATCCGGTCACGCCTCGGCGCAGGGAATATTTCGCGAACTTGAACGACGGATCCAAGAAGAAGAAAAAGCCCTCCTCTTCGAAAGGGAAAACCAAGGACAAACGCAGGATGGAGCGCAAGGCCCGGAAGAAGAACCGGAAGTGAGCGCTTCATCGCGGAGCACAACGATGACGAAGACCAACCGACGAACGATGACGCTAGCCCTCGGCCTTTGGCTGACCCCTCATCTCGCCCAGGCCCTGGAGGTTTCGGAGCTTCAAAAGGAAGACATCCAGGGATTTGGCTACTTCCGGAACGCCCTTTCCTTCGACGAAGTCCAACAGCTCCCCAGCCGAACCGCCCAAATCCGTCGGGTGGCGCGAGACATGGGCTGGAAGTCCACGCGTCTTCAATCGGCCATCGAGCGCTACGAGAGCATCGAAGGCGACGTCATGGCTCTCGCCGCCGAAGCGGCCAAGCAGGCCCTGGAGGCTTCGCGTGTGAAGGGCAGGGTGGTCAGCGTGGAATTCGACGACAGCAACGAGTCCCACGTCGTGGCCTACATCCGGTGGCGCGGCACTTCCTCCAAGGAAGTCATCAAGGATGCCTCCTCCATCGCCCACGCCATCAACGAGGCGACGCCCTTCGTTTCCACCGTCTCGCTGGCCGCCATTCACCCCAAGGCCAAGGAGACCTCCAAGCGGAACGTGTGGGAAGGCAAGGTGGGTGACGTGGCCATGGCCCGAATCCAGCCGGACCGCATAGAGGATTACGCCGACCGGCTCTACAAACGCATGTTCGAGGACGTAAAAGAGCTTCCTTTCTGAACGACGCCGGACCATCTCAGCCGCGGAGGAAGCTCGCTTCCTCCGCCGTCTCGAAGCATCGCGTCACGTCACCTGCATCGAGAATCCCAGCCTTCGACAACAGCTCCACCTCCCTACGCAGATCAGTGGCCAGCATGTACGTGGCATCCGTGTTGATGGTGAAGCGGATGCTCTCCGACTTGAATGTATCCAACACGAAGCGCATCTCCTCCAGATCTCGGACCGCCCTCGTGTGAAGGTTGGAGGTTGGACAGATCTCCAGAGTCACCCCCTCTTCCCGGATCATCTTCATCGCTTCGGGGCTGTAGGCGGCTCGAATTCCATGTCCGATACGCTGGGGCTTGAGGTGCCGGATGGCGGCCATGACGCCCTCACCCTCGGTATGGGGCGTCTCCCCGGTATGGACGGTCGTCTTCAGGCCGGCCTCTCGGGCCCGCTCGAAGATTCCGGCAAAGCGTCGGGCCGATTCGGGCTGGAGCTCTAGGTTGTGGCTCTCCGTCCCAGCCAGGTCGATCCCGAGCACCCCTCGGTCGGCATACTTGATGGCCTTGTCGACGATGATCTCATTGGTGTCGGCGTCGAACTCTCGGGCCAAGCAAAAGATGAGGCCCCCGCGGATTCCATACTCCAGGCACACTCTGTCCAACCCTCGAAGAGCGGCATGGATGATGTGGTCGAGGTCCCGCTCACCGCCTAGGTTGCGCTTCATCGGGTTGAAGCGAAGCTCCATGCGGGTCACCCGAGAACCTCGGTACTCCTTGGCCAGTACTTCGTAGACCGATCTCTCGATGGCGGCCGGGCTGGACTGAATCTTCTCGGTCCACTCGTGCATGATGCGGATGTAATCCTCGAGACTCTTCACCTTGTTGGGGTTCGAAGTCACGAGCTCGACGAACTCGAAGTAGTTCTTCACCGGTAGTTTGAAGCCCTGTTCGTGGGCCAGGGTGAAGAGTACGTGGGGCGCAACCGCGCCGCCCATGTGAAGGTGGAGCTCCGTCAGCTGCTCGGGCAACCCGGGGATGCTGCTGCGATCAGGGTCGCGGAGGGCGGGGACGATGTCGGTGCCTTCGGACACCTCTCGTTTGTGCCACGCGTGACGCCGGCCCTCCAAGAGGGCTTCAGGCCTCCTGATTCTTGTTGAGCAGGGCGAGGATGATCTTCACGCGCCGCGCCAAATCGTCTCCCCGCTTGTGCCCCAGGAGGTCCGTGGCCTGAAACAGGACGAAGAAGAGGAGCTCGCTCAGAGCGTCGTTGAGGGCATTGACCGACACACCGGCTTGGTCGGCCCAGGCGAGCATGGCCTTCTGGTCCAGGGTGCCTTCATCGCGCAGCCGCACCCCGCGCAGGATCTGGGCGTGCTGCTGATGAGGGTCTTCTATGAAGGCTCGGGCCGAACGAACGACGCCGCCGCTGTTGGAGCCTAGCTCCTCGACCATCTCCCGCAGCGCCATGTCGTAGACTTCCAGCACTTCCGCCGCTCTCTCCAAGGCGACGCCCTGCCGTCGGGGGACTGGGCCGGTGACCTGGGTCGCCATGATTTCGACCAGGCCCTTGTTCAAGAGATGGTGGACGAGGTGGGTCACGTCGAACTCCGACTTACCCATGCGCCGCATCAGCTCGTTGATGCTGGCCGGACGACCCAGGTGTCGCAGGAGGCCGTTGGCCTGCTCGAGGCTGATCTCCTTGTGACCGTCCAAGACATCGAGGTCGGCGGCGCCGCGCTGGATGACTTCTTCCGCCGAGCGAATCCGCTCTCGAAAGACTTTCATCTCGTCTAGGCGACGAAGGGCATCGACGAGCAGGCCCTGGGTCGAAAGGTGGATTCTGGACTCCGCCAGGGCCTCGGAGCTGGTCCGCGCGAAGGTCCAGAGGCCGTCTTCGGCGCGGATCATCTGGTCGAAGATTTCCTTGAGCTGGGCCTGGACCACGGCCCACAGGTCGTGAGCGGCGATGAATCCGCACTCCACACAAGCCCGTCCAATCCGCGTGTCGCCCCTCCTCATCGCCGTTTGGAGCTGGTCTCGGGTGATCTTCCCTCGGCGCAGCAGGAACTCACCGAGCCTATCCTGGGCGCTGGTGGAAGAGGCCCAAACGACGTCGCCTTGATGAAAATAGACCGAGCGCTCGACCGGCCCGACCGCCACCGTGACGACACCCGTCTGGTAGCCCGTGGCCAAGAAGCCAATGAAGTCGATCAGGGAGACGCCGTTCTCGTGAAGCGTCCCACAACACACCACTTCCCGCCCCGTGGGCCCTTCGCCGTGGGCACCGTCGAGGTCTCGTAGAACGGTCCATCCGGGACCGGTCGGGAGCAGCTCAGCGCGACCGAGTCGAGCCCGGAGAAGACGTCGGGCCTCGGAAGAGGGCGCACGAAGACGTCCATCCTGCTGCAGCTCGACTTCCAGTCGCTCCTCGGCCTCGGAGAGCTGCTCTAGATCGTCCGTGGAAGAGCTCAGTTCATTCAACGTCCGCCCTCGACGGCTAGAATGACACGGACCTTGGTTGCGCCCAACTCGACCCCCCGGACGGGCTCCGATGTGGCGAGGTCGCCAGGTGACCGGGACAAAGCGTCGCCGTCTTGGTCGAGGCGGGCCGAGATGTCGATGGGCCCCTTCCAGGGTCGGCCCGCGATCATCATGTCGGCGGCACCGATACTGAACCTCGTGGGGAGGCTTTGGGCTTCGATCCTCCGCACGGCAAGGGGGGGCCCGCCCCGCGCTCCGCTCGGACGAGCCGTAAGGAAGAGCACCGCGCCTTCAGGGGCCTCGACGCCGTCGGCGAGCTCGATGGAGCCCTTTACCGGCGGACCGGCCGCGGGATGGTCTTGGGTGTTCGAGGGCGAAGGACCGCCTGCGGCAGGGGCAGGCGCCGGCGCACCGGAGAACATCGTGGCCTCGGGCGGCTTCCCTCGGTTCATCACGTAGATGGCCACGAGCAAGACAGCCAGCACCGCGACGAACACGAGAACGTTCCCGCCGATGTTGCTCGACCTGGCAGCGGCCCGGGGCAAGGCACCTTTCTCCCGCTGCAGGTCCACTTGCTGGGATGAAAGCTCTGGCAGCGGGATTTCTTGTCCAGGGCGCGCCCCTACGACTCGAATGCCGCAGCTGTGGCAAAATCGGGCGCCTGCGCGAAGCTCGGCCCCACACGCTGGACACTCGCTTGGCCCCACGGTGCGGGCTCCGCAGCGCCCACAGAAACTGTCACCCTCATAGAGAGAAGACCCGCAGGTGGCGCAGCTCCCGATGGCAGGGTAAGACCCTGCTTCGACATCCATGTGGCGAAGTTAACTCATGATTCGCCGATTTCGGACCAAGCTCGTACCAATAGGCATCGCCTGAGCTCGAGAGGCCTAGATGGGAGGCCCGGGCGCGGCGTGAGACGCCGAACGCGCTGCGGGCCAATCGGATGCCGCAGGGCCCACCCGGTTCGGGCTGAGAGGCAGGGGGCCCCCGAGCTTTGGGCCGGAGCAGCACTCGTGTGCAGGCTGTTGCAGTCGTCTTGGGCCGCAACACCCCTCACAACACTGTGATCCCGATCCGGGTGAGCGCAAAGGCCTGAGCAGCAAGGGATTGCCGCATTCAAACCTCGTGACCAGGGTCATCCTCCCGTGGACGACTTGTGGAGTAGCGGAGCCCCGACGTGCCCCTCCCATCGAGGCGCAGATGTCACGAAAGCAGAACCGTTGTCGTTTCGCGCAGTTGGACTTTTGAAGCACCGACGAAAGAAATCTGCCGTTGACGGTATTTTTGCACCGACCGAACGTCGGTTTCCGCGGATGACGCGGGGCACGGAATCAAGAGTTGAAGACGTTTCAAACGAACGAGCCCAACTTCGACTCCCGTTCGAGCTCTCGAGATGACGCTGCGTTGGTTGCCAAATCTTCCCCCCATGGCGCACGGCCGAATCGACCGTCCGCGGAGGGAAGGAGCGGTAGCAGTGGGGTCCGAAAGCTAAACCCGGGTGCAGGGCCGGGGACGAGCAGGACATTCACCCCTTGCTCGTCCTCGGTCCCGTTCCAACCATCCTTGATGCAACCCCACATTCCATGAAGTTCTTCCCGTCTGTGAAGACCAAGAACGCCCTCAGCGTCATCCGCGGATTCTTCACCTTCGGGGCCGCCCTTTGCGGCTGCTCCCAGTCCTCCGAGGTGGCCGAGAGAATCGCCGCCTTCAAACCCCCCGAAGTCCACCAGCGCTTCGTGCAGATCCGAAGGATGCTCGGACAAGAGGTCCAGTCGACGCTCCGGAGTACGCAGCTCTACCAGCTGGTCGATCCCATCTGTCGCGACGCCGAGGTCCGAACTCAGTTCGGCGAGAGCTTGGCCTGGTCCGTCTCATTCTCCACCGAGGACGGTCAGCTTCCGACCCTACTCGCTCTCGACGTGGTCGAGCATGTCGCGACGGCTTGCGGCCGCCTGCGAGCGGAGGTGGGCCTGGAAGTCGTCGGGATGGCGGACGAACTCATCGATACCGACCATGGCCGTTTGGCCGTCCTGAAGGCCCGTCTCCTGGCTGCAAGCGGGAGGCTGGACGCTGCCGGCCAAGCGGCTGCAGCGGCCAAAGAAGCAGGCTCGGTTCACGCCATCGCCCTACTGGCCAACATCCAGGCTCGCCAGGCCCGCCAAAGGACCGACGCCTTCGAACCCGGGATGCTCGACCCTGCCTTGGCCACGGTCTCCGTGGAGCCGACCAAGAAGTGGCTCGCCATCGATTTGACCGCCGTCTTGGCCACCCGCGCCCGGCTCTTTGCGGAGGAAGCCTTCTGGTCCCGGGGAAAGGTCCGAGCCGAGTCCCTGGCCCAGGCTCGAAAGGCCTTCGCCCGCTTGGCAAAGGCGCCTTTCGTGGAGGCCGTCCGCCGAACGAGCCAGGACGCCCTTTGCTTCGATGAGGCCGAGGCGAAAGCCGAGGGCAGCTGGTGCCGAACGGCCGCCTTGGAGCACGGCATCCTGGGCGCCGCCCGGAAAGCCGGCTTGTCGATCGACGACTACGAGAACCTCGATGCACTACGGGCGTCCCGACTGGACTGGGCCCGAAGGCGCTTGGACGAGCTCGACGCTCGGGGCCACGTCATGCTCGTGTTCCGAGGCGACGAGCTCGAACTTCTAGAGTGGGCCCGACCGGCCGCCACCTTGCTCTCGGCCCTTCCCGGTCGTCCGACCGTCGTCGACAGAACCCAGGACCCGCGAAGTGGTCGCCTCGTGGACGAGGTGCTCGACCAGGCGGAGCTTGTGCCCGCCCGTCGACTGTCCGTCGGACGCGACCCCCTCGCGATGCCCTGCATCGCCGCCCTGGTCGCTGGCCGCCAGGCTCCGGAAGGCTGCGCCCTCGACGCCCAAGACCGGCGCTACCTCATGGACGCGCGGACGCCGGAGCTCGCACTGCTGATCGGACGCGACTTGGATGCCGAGGTCGATGACCTGGAGCTTTACAAGATCCCCTCCGTTCTTCTTTCCTTTCGACGGTCCCAGAGCGAAGAGGCCCTCGAAGCCTGGCTCAAGAGCCTCTCAGACGTCTGGTGGCTGGTTTCGGATTGAGCCCGCTCCTCTGGGCCTGCTTGGCCATCGGAGGCAGTGATGCCGCTTCGTCGGCGCCGATGGAGCGAGGCGTGGCGCTCGGACTCTTCTCGGCCGACACGGACTTCGACTACGGCCCCCTGGTCGACGAGGTTGCGTCGCTGGGCGCCACCCACGTCAGCATCGTGTGGGTGTGGTGGTCCGAGGACGTCCACGATCACCGCATTCGGCGCAAACGGGGCTGGAGCGCAAGCTGGCGTCAGGTCGAGCGAACCATCCGGCAGGCGAGGGCCCGTTCGCTCCACGTCACCGCCTTCCCCATCGTTCGCCTGACGACACCCGACCCTGACCAGTGGCGGGGTCGAATTCGACCGCTGGACGAAGATGCATGGTGGGCCTCCTATGAGGACTACATCGTCGAGTCGGCCCGACGGGCCCGGGCAAGCGGCGCCCAGCGACTCTCGGTCGGCTCGGAACTTCTGAGTCGGGAGTCGATGCGGCCTCGCTGGCGGCGTCTCATCGATCGGGTCCGGAGCTACGCGCCCGAACTGGAGCTTCTGTACAGCGCGAACTGGGACCATTTCCGTCCAGTCAGCTTTTGGGACATGGTCGACGTGGTCGGACTGACCGGATACTGGGAGCTCACCCGAGACGCGGCCGCGTCCGAGGAGGCCCTCGTCCAGGCCTGGGGGCCGATTCGGGCCGATGTCGAAGCGTGGGCCAAGGAGTTGGGTCGTTCTTTCGTGATCACCGAGCTCGGCTACCCCAGCATCGACGGCGCAGCGGTCTATCCTTGGAACGACACCCGAGAAGGCTCCGTTGACCTGGAGGAGCAGGCTCGCGCCTTTCGAGCCTTCATTCGCGCCTGGGCCCAGGCGCCCGAGCTTCAGGGCATATTCATCTGGAACTGGTTCGGCTTCGGGGGACCGTCGGACCGAGACTACACGCCCCGCGGCAAACCCTCGGCCGAAGTGATTCGCCGTTGGTACGGTGGAGGGCGCTCACAGAGGGGCGGTTGAGTTTACCGTTTGGATGCAGGGTGTTAGCCTGACGGAACGTCGAAGATGCGGCTGAACGACATCATCGAACGGGTGGAATCCTATCACCCGGCCGCTGATACGGACCTCATCCGAAGAGCCTACGTGTTCTCTGCGCGGGCCCATGAAGGCCAGACCCGTAAGTCTGGCGAGCCCTTTTTCAATCACCCCTTGGAGGTCTCGAGCCTGCTCGCAGACATGCGACTCGACGAGTACGCGATATGCGCGGGCATCCTCCACGATACGGTCGAAGATACCGAAGTCACACTGCCAGACATCGAGAAGCTGTTTGGGCCCGAAGTCACCGAAATCGTGGATGGGGTGACCAAGCTCAATATTCGCTTCAATACCGCCTTCGAGAAGCAAGCCGAGAACTTTCGTCGAATGTTGGTCGCGATGTCCAAGGACATCCGGGTGATCCTCGTCAAGCTGGCGGACCGTCTTCACAACATGCGGACGCTCAACCACATGTCGTCGGCCGACAAGCGGGAGAACATCGCTCAAGAGACATTGGACATCTATGCTCCGCTTGCCAATCGCCTCGGAATCTTCTGGCTCAAGGCCGAACTCGAGGACCTTTGCCTCCGCTACCTGAATCCCAAGGAATACAACGAACTCTCGGAGCAACTGGCCAAGACCGAGAGCACGCGAGAGAGCTACATCAAGGAAGTCCAGGCCACGCTGGAGGCGAAGCTTCACGAAAACGCCGTGCCCTGTCAGGTCAAAGGCCGCGTCAAGCACGTCTACAGCATTTGGCGAAAGCTCAAGTCGCAAGGGATCGCGTTCGAGGACGTGAACGACATCATCGCCTTCCGCGTAGTGACGGACACGCTCGGGCACTGCTACGAGGCGCTAGGCGTATGTCACTCGGTCTGGCGTCCCGTCCCCGGTCGATTCAAGGACTTCGTGGCCATGCCAAAACCCAATGGCTACCAGTCCCTTCACACCACGGTCATCGGACCAGACGTTCATCGCGTCGAGATCCAGATCCGGACCGAGGCCATGCATACGGTAGCCGAGAACGGCATCGCGGCCCACTGGGCCTACAAGGAAGGCAAGCCGGGCACCAAGGGCGGGGACGAGCAGTTCGCGTGGCTGCGTCAGCTCGTCGAGTGGCAGCGCGAGCTTCAAGACCCTTCGGAGTTCATCAACACCGTGAAGGTCGACCTCTTCTCGGACGAAGTGTACGTCTTCACGCCCAAGGGCGAGGTCAAGGAACTGAAGCGTGGTTCGACTCCGGTCGATTTCGCCTACCTGATTCACTCTGAAGTCGGAGAGCACTGCGTTGGGGCCCGGGTGAACGGCCGAATCGTACCTCTACGCTATAGACTCAAGAACGGCGACACGGTCGACATCATGACCTCGCCCACCCAACGGCCGAACAAGGACTGGCTCTCCTTCGTCAAGACGGGAAAGGCCCGGACACGGATCAACGCTTTCCTTCGCAAGGAGCAGCGACGAAAAGCGATCGAGATCGGTCGTGATCTACTCGAGCGAGAGGCACGAAAGTATGGCCGTTCGCTTCAGAAACTCACGCGTTCAGGGGAGCTCGACACCGCTCTTGCCGCCAGCAAGTATGAGCAGCGCGAGGACCTCATCGCGGCCGTCGGCTACGGCAAGCTCAAGGCCGGAGAGGTCGTGCGGAGGGCGCTGCCGTCAGAGCTCACCGATAAGCCGGCCTCGGACGAGCCCAAGCGAGGTCTGAGGCGGCTCATCGACGCCGTCGCCAAGCAGCGCTCGTCGACCACCGGCGTGACCGTCCAGGGCATCGACGACATGCTGGTGCGTTTCGCCAAGTGCTGCCACCCCGTGCCCGGAGACCCTATCGTCGGCTTCGTGACTCGGGGCCGCGGGATCACCGTGCACTCGATGGACTGCCACACCGCGCTTCAATTCGACCCCGAACGCAAGGTCGAGGTCGCCTGGGACACCAAGGGAACTGTACCCAGGGCCGTCCAGATCCGGGTGGTGACCGATGATACGCCCGGCTTGCTCGCGACCATGTCCCAGGCCTTCAGCGGTGCGGGCGTCAACATTCTCAACGCCCACTGCCAGGTGAAGAAGGACGCCCGTGCAGTGAACATGTTCATGGTCTCGGTTAAGGACACAGGCCAGCTGCGATCCGTCATGCGATCCATTGCCGCCCTTGAAGGCATCCACAGCGTAGAACGCGTCTCCGGCTGACAGCACACGAGTTGTGCCGGTGATGAATTTCGATCAGTTTCCGTCGAGTCATCGGCCGTCCTGGTGGACCGGCTTCGGAGAAGGTTGGGTGGGCCCCAGGGACCGAGAAGCCCGAAAGGGTGGCCGCTGGGCCGCCAGGGCGGTCGAGGACCGACGGGAAGCGATCTGAACTTCATGATCGGTAGACTAGGCAGCGGCGATGGCGTCGATCTCGACCGCGGCGCCTTTGGGCAAAGCACGCACTTCGACGCAGGCTCTGGCCGGCGGCGTGCCCTCGAAGAACTCGGCGTAAGCCTCGTTCACCTTGGCGAAGTCCTTCATGTCCACCAAGTAAATCGTGCAGCGCACGACGTGACGTAGGCTGAGCCCCGACGCACCCAGGACGGCGTTCAACTGCTTCATGCAGGCCCGAGTCGCCTGGGCGACGTCCTGGATGAGCGCACCATCGGGACCCAAAGGTATCTGGCCGGAGCAAAAGACCATCTGTCGAACGTCGCTGACGGCGATGGCTTGGCTGTAGGGGCCCACGGCGGCCGGGGCAGAGGTCGTGTGGAGAGCACGAGAGTACATGACTCACGAGTGCGGCAGGGGGCTCAACGGCGCAAGAGGGCCTCGACGGCACCGGCGGCCTGAACGGCGGACAAGTATTCACCCTCCCGTCCTAGTCCGGGGACCACGGCTGGACCGGCCAGGAAGAAGCTCTTGAGCCCCGTTCGCATCGAAACGCCGCCAAAGCCCGTGACATCGTCCAAGCCGGGATCCAGAAAGGGATGCTGAAGAATGGGCGGGCCGAAGCGACCCGCTCGGGTGGGGTCGAAGGTCTGAGCTCGGCCGTCCTCCAGGAAAGGGATGAGACGTTCGAGCCGAGCCCTGAGAACGTCGTCCACCGAGATGTGCCGGCTTTCACGGGCCTCCAAGGAACTGACGGGCAGGTGCAACAACAGCTGTATCCGCCCCGGTCCTTCAGCGGCCCGCTTCACGATCCACACCGGTCGGTCTCCCGTGTCGGGCTGAGCAGGATCCAGTCGGGCCGGATCTTGGCGACCGTTGGAAAGGAGAACATGGCGACCCATCGGCGGCGGGAGCACTTGCTCGTCCACCTCGATCCCAAGCACGTGAAGGCCGCCCCGCGGCTTGGCGGCCTGCATCATGGTCGGCAGCTGCCGTCCGAGCTGTCTCGATGGCACCACATCCAGGCCTGATAGGTCGGTCGAGGCATCGACGACCGCGTCGGCGAGGACCGGGTCTCGCTGACCGCGGATCTGAAGGCTCCAGCTTCGACTCTGAAGCTCCATGCCCTCGATGGCCGTCGTTCGGAGGTCGAGGCCAGAGCGCTTCGCGGCCTCGATGAAGATGCCGCGGTCGTCCTTGCCCTCGACGGGCTCGAATGCGCCGCCCATGAGCCGAGCGAAGGGCCGCACGAGACGGGCCAGGCTCCATTCGTCGGCGTGCCCCGGGTCGAAATGGGTCATGAAAGGAACGAGGCTCTTCCAGAAGTCCACCATCGGACCCGGAAACTCGTCCCCAAGAGGGTCCTGCAGGGCAGCAATTTTCCGGGCGGCGGCCGAACCGCTGCGGCGGGAAAAAAAGCCTGAGGGCACCGGTATCTCGGGTGCTTCAGCCAGGTAGCCGCCGATCTCTTCGTCGATGGCAAGCACCCGCTCGTAGGCACCCCGAACGACGCCTTCCGTTAGGCCCAGACCCCGAGCCACCTCCCTCATGCCGTCGCCGTTCGTGAAGTCCCAGCGGCTCTCGGGCTCGACGATCTGCAAAGACGGCCCCATCGGCACCAGAGCCTTCTTGAAGTCGTCCCGCAGGCCGACCTCTTGATGAACCCGGTCCATGACGGCAGAGCTCCCTGCCCGAGGAATGAAGTCACCCAGCCCATGGGCGCCCCGACTGGCCAGCTCTCCTTGGTCGATGAGGATGCCCCGAAGACCACGCTTGGACAGGAGGGCACTGGTGATGACAGAGGCCAGACGGCCTCCAACGACGGCGAAGTCGTAGTGCTTGCTCACGGCGTCGGATCCCAAGCTTGGGGACTGACGAGGGCTTGGCCGGGGTCCTGAGGCGGCAGGACGAGTCGGGGCCGCGGCCCCTCGAGGTCCAGGCCGTGGCGGGCGATACACTGAACGACCCGGGGAAGAAGCCGATGCTCTTCGGCCAGGATCCTCAGTCGCAGGCTCTCGGCGTCGTCCTGGTCCGTCACAGGCACCGCGGCTTGAGCCAGAATGGGCCCGGTGTCCATCCCCGCATCGACCAAGTGCACCGTACATCCGGCCACCCGGACACCGGCCTCGAAGGCTTGAGCCTGGGCGTCTACGCCGGGAAAGGCTGGGAGAAGGGAAGGATGAACGTTGAGGACGGCGTCGGGGTATCGGTCGAGAAAGTGAGGACTGAGCAGACGCATGAATCCCGCCAGCACCACCAAGTCGACCCCCGCTGGCTCGAGGACGGCCAGTAGTTCGTCCTCGAACTGAATGCGCTCTTTGCCCGCGTGGGGAACGCAGTGGGACGGGACACCCGCCGCATCAGCTCGGGCGAGCGCGCCAGCGCCTTCGACGTTGGCGATCACTAGCACTATCTTGGCCGGCGATAGCTCCGCCTCGAGCAAGGCCTGCAGATTGCTCCCGGAGCCCGAAGCGAGTACGGCGACGCGGCGGCTCACGGACCCTTCCAATCGTCGAGGACCGGTTCGAAGCGTACATCGGCTTCGAGCTCCGGCGCATCGGCGGCCTCGATGGCGCCCACGACTTGGGCCGCGTAGCCAGCCTCGCGCAGGACCCGCAGCGCCTCAGCCGCATCAGCAGGCGCCACTACGCTGAGCCAGCCAAGGCCCATGTTGAAGGTCTTGAAGAGCTCAATGCCCGCCACGGGCCCCCTTTCCGCGATGGCGCGAAACACGGCCGGCATGGGCCAGCTGTCGAGGTCGATTCGAGCGCGCACGCCCTTGGGAAGGACACGGGGCAGATTGCCGGGAATGCCGCCCCCCGTGATGTGGGCGTGGGCTTTGGCGCTCAAGGCGGTGAGCAGCTCGGAAGCCTTGACGTAGAGGAGCGTCGGCTCCAAAAGAACGTCTGCAACCGGACGGGTTTCGATTTCGGCGTCCAGGGGGAGAACGCGCCGGGCCAGGCTGTAGCCGTTACTGTGCAGCCCGCTGCTGCTCAATCCGACGATGAGGTCTCCGGCCACGACCTCGGACCCGGAGACCATTCGGGCCCTGTCCACGATCCCTACCGCGAAGCCGGCCAGGTCATACTCCCCTGCGGCGTACATCCCCGGAAGCTCCGCAGTCTCCCCCCCCACGAGCAAGCAACCGGCGGCTTCGCATGCTCGGCCGATCCCCCGGACGACTTCGGCCGCGACGCTGGGCTCCAGCGCACCGGTCCCAAAGTAATCCAAGAAGAACAGCGGTCGCGCCCCAGTCGTCACCAGATCGTTGACGCACATCGCGACAAGGTCCTGCCCGATGGTGTCGTGGCGCTCGGCGGCAAAGGCCACCTTGAGCTTCGTTCCGACCCCGTCGGTCCCCGAAACGAGCACGGGGTCCTCCATGTCCGCGAAGCCTGGAACGCCCTCCCGAAGGGAGAACAGGGCGGCAAAGCCCCCCAGGCCTCCGAGCAGGCCAGGCCCCCGAGTTCCCGGGAGTGCGCGGATCCGGTCCACGAATTCGTCGGCCTTTTCGATGTCGACGCCGGCATCCTTGTAGCTCACGCCTTCGTCGGCCACAGGCCGCGTAAATCTCGGACGCCGATCTCGGTCAAGCGCTGCTGCTTTTCGAGGCCAGTGAGACGTGATAGCCGCCCTGCGGCGATGGCGCGGAATCGGATACAACGGCTCGAGATCAACTCCGATCACCCTGAGCCCCACAGGATCCGCCAAGCGGTGGCCCGGCTCGAGGCCGGTCAGCCCGTCATTTACCCCACCGACACCCTCTACGGGCTGGGGGCCGACTGCCAGAGCAACGCCGCCGTTCAAAAGCTGTACGGGATGCGACGGCTGGACCCCAAGAAGCCCTTGAGCCTGATCTGCAATTCGGTCAGCCAGGCCGCCGACTACGCCTCCTTCGGAAACGCCTGCTTCCGATTCATGAAGCGCAGTCTCCCGGGTCCCTACACCTTGATTCTCAGCGCCACGCGCAACGCCCCTCGGATGGGGCAGAACAAGCGACGCGCCGTCGGCATCAGGATCCCCGACCATCCGGTCACCCTCGCCATGGTCGAGCAGCTCGGGCGGCCCATGCTCTCCACCTCCGCCATGGAAGAGACCGACGAGATCCACGATCCCATCGACATCGCTCAGCGCTACGCGGGACAGGACGTCGGCATGCTCCTCGATGCTGGCCTCATTCCCAGCCGCGCCTCCACCATCATCGACTGGACGGACGAGACCCCCGTGGTCTTGCGCGAAGGAGCCGGCGCCTTGGATGAGCTGTGAGTTCCGCCGGTTCTCTGCCTCGGGTCGATGGAGTACCCTCGGACGGTGAGCGAAAGGCTCGGGCCGTTCGAAATCCTGGAGGAGCAGACCGGCAGCGGTGCCACCCGGATCTGGCGCTGCGCCGGCGAGGACGGTGGCACGGTCGTCGTAGAGCAGCTGCTCCCCCCCCTGAGCCGGTCTCGACGCTTCACGACCGCGGTCCTGGAAGCCGCCCGAGCCTGCGAAGTTGTGGACCACGGCAATTTGGCTCCCGTCATCTGGACCCAGCCCATCGACGGTGTGCCGACCTTGGCCGAGGGTCGGGTGCCCGGCCACGATGTCCGGGCCATCTACAACCAGGCCTTTCGCCGTCGCGCGTCCCTGCCCGTTGCATTCTCGACCCAGGTGGTGGCCGACGCCGCCTTGGGTTTTGGTGCCGCGGGACGGGCCCACACCTTCAATCGCGGAGGCGTCGCTCCACAGAACATCTGGGTGGCTGAGGCAGGTTTTGGCGTCGCCATCCACGTAGCGCGCGCCTCGCTCATCAACCGGGCCTTCTTCGCCCGTCCCGATGGGCCTCTTCAAGGAAGCTACACCTACGCCTCACCCGAGCAGATTCACGGCCATGCCGCCAGCGCCCGGACCGATGTCTTTGGGCTGGGCATCGTCCTCTACGAGATGACGACCGGTGCTCGCCTCTTCAAGCGCCGAACGGCCGAGGAAGCTAGAGCAGCGGTCTTGGCCTGCAAGGTGAAGCCGCCCTCCGAGCTTCTGCCCGGCTACCCGACCGCGCTGGAGAAGATCGTGCTCAAAGCCCTGCGCCGTCAGCCGGCCGAGCGTTGGGAGACGCCGGAGCAAATGGCCCGGGCCCTGGAACGTGAAGTTCTGGACCGAATGTCGGCCCCTCGGGGGGCTGTGCGCCGCTTCGTCGAGAAGCTCTATCCAAGGCGTCCAGAGCCGGAAGAGCCAGAGCCCCGCGCTCCTCGAGGCTCGGATCGACCGGCGGTTCGAATCGTACCCCGCGAGCCTGCGAAACCTCCGGCCAACCAGCCGAGGGCTCGTTCGATCCGATCGCCTGCGCCACCGAAGCCAGCAGCTCCCCCCCCGGCCTCGCCACCCATCGAAGATCAGGGAGCAGGAGCCCCTGCTATCGAGACCCCGGAGGCGAAGGAGGTGTCTGCTTCGCCGGCCAAGTCCGCACCCCAGCCCTCGCCGAAGCCCCGAGAAGCCCTGGGTCCGAGTTCGGCCCTGGACGAGACAGCGTCTCATTCCTCCACCGAGACCCCGACCGAGATTCGACCTCTTCTCGAGCCGCCGCAGACGGCGGAGGACCAGGCCCCCACCCACGTTCGGAACATTGAGGACGTCGCCCCGGATTCGGGGACGCCGTCGCAAGCTCCATCCGACCCGCCGTACGAACCAACGCGCGAACCACCGCCCGAAGCGCCAGCCGAGCCGCCGCCCATCTGGTCCGAAGAAGAGTTTGCCGAAGCCAAGCGCTCAGGCCGAAGGACGATGGCCCTCGCAGGCTTGGCACTAGCCGCGGCGGGGACGTGGGCCTTGCAGAGCGGGCAGCTGTCCGACCTCGCTTCGCTCTTTCCCCAGACTCCGCTGTCGAGCGACGGGGCGCTCGAGGCCCCGCGCCCTCCACCGCCCCTGAGAGAACCAGCGCCACCCAAGCCCGAGGTGAAGGCACCAGCGGTCGCCGGGGCACCGGGCCGTCTTGCGCTGTGGGTTGAGCCTTGGGCCGAAGTCCGCCTCGAAGGTCGAGACCTGGGTTTGACGCCTCTGCCCGAGACCGAGCTTTCGGCCGGGGTTCATCGACTGGTGATCGTGAACCGAGAGCTCAACCTGGAGTGGAGCGGCGAGGTCGACGTGAAGCCGAGGACCACGACTCAGCTTCGTATCGACCTCCGGTCGCCGTCGGCGCTTCGCGTCAGCTACGAACCCGTCGGGGGCGAAGACGCACGCCCAGGCCCAGGAGGCTGAGCAACCACAGCGACACATCACCGGTCGGGAAGCCCGCACAGCCGCCGCCGTCTCCACCCTCGGGCTCTGGGTCGCCCGAGCAGGTCCCGATAGTGGAAATGGTCACGCCAGTCGGACAGACCTCCGCCCCGCTGGCCTGGCAGATAGGGGTGATCAAGGTCGTTCCGGAGCAGCACTCGAAGCCCTGGTCCGAGGCCGTGTTGCCAGTGCAGTCGTTGACCGTCATCGCCGGTACACAGACACCTTCAGATCCACACTCCTCATTTGGCCCGCAGTCATCGTTGCTGCTGCAGGCCTGACCTGGGTCCTCGGGGTCGTTGGGGTCGCTCTCACCCTCGTCGACCCGGCCATTCTGGTCCGCGTCCTCGACGCCGTCTGCGAATCCGTCACCGTCGGTGTCGGAGTCTAGCGGATTGGTGGTGGTCCGACCCATGTCGGCATCCGGGGTGAAGAGCCCCGCCGTCGCGTCGGTCCCCAAGATGTTGTTGGCTGGGTCGTCGGCCTGAGGCACCGAGCGTCCGTACTCGGTTCCATCGGGGATACCGTCGTTGTCGGCGTCCGGATCGTTGACGTTGGTTAGGCCGTCGTTGTCGGCATCGCCGTGGGGCATGCGGTTGCTCGCATCCCCGGCCGAAACTCGGCCTTCGTCGCCGTCGGCCAGACCGTCATCATCGGTGTCTCGGTCCAAGGGGTCCGAGCGGCGGACGCTCGTATCTTCGAAACTGACCTCACCTCGCTCGCTGATGTCGTCGGCGAAGCGAGGGTTGAACCCGTCGGGCAGGCCGTCGCCGTCGGTGTCCTCATCGTTCGGGTCGGTCCCGATCATCATCTCTTGCTCGTCGTCCAGGTCGTCCCCATCGGCATCGGGAAGGGCGCTCACCACCACCCCCAGCACCGAGTCGTTGCGGCGCTCGATCGGCTCGGTGTCCGGCTGGCCGTCGACAAGGTTGTCGTCCTCGCCATCGTTGAGGCGCAGGCGGAATGTCAGGGTTCGAGAGCTGGTCACGTTGGGCGCGACGAAGCTCGGCATGGGCGAGTTGGGGTCGTCGAGCTCCACGTCGATGCCGCTCTCCTGAATCCAGGTGTACTGAAGGTTGTCGCCGTCGATGTCGAAAGAATCCGGTGCGTTCAGGGTGACGGTCGAACGCTCGACGACTTCCTGGTTCTCACCGACCCGAACGACGGGCGGCGTGTTCACCACCGTGACCTCGGTGGAAAAGACCTCAGGCGAGAAGGCCTCTCCGTCGGTCACCTGGACGGCGTACTGCCAGGTCTGGCCTTTGGTGATCTGATCGCCGGGCACCTCGTTTTCGTTGGCCAAGGCCACGATCTCGGTCCCGCTCTCGAACCAGCGCACTCGCCGCTGGTCTTCGTCTTCGATGTCGTTGTCGAAGTCGTCCTGGGCGACGTCGGTGAACAGGCCCTCGGTATCGGTTCTCAAGTCGAACATCGGGTCATCGGAACAGAATCCCCCCGTCTCGCAAATCTCGGCCGCCAGAATCTCCGGGGGAACGTTTTGAATGACGACGGTGTTCGAGCGCACCTGAAGGCCCTGGTCGGTGCCATCGCCCGGTCTAACCAGGGCGTTCCACTCCGAGCCCTTTCGAAGACCAGGCTTGCCCAGCGCCGCGCCATCGACCGTGGCGTCATTCCGGAAGGGCTCCCCACTCCGATCCGAAATCTGCCAGATGATGCTGGTGCTTCCCGGCCCGACGAGAACCTCGGGGTCATTGTTCACGTCGCTGTAGTCGTACTCCAAGACGAGGGTGTCGTCGGCCCGGGGCTGGTCGTTCATGCTGGTCGAGCCAGACAGAGCCGGGATGGTGGCGACCGGGACCACGTTTTCGAAGGTGATGCTGTCCGTCCCCATGGCGGTTCCTTGGTCCGAGACCACGGTCAGGTCGACGATACCGCGCTCGATAGTGGAGAGATCAAAGTCGACGCTTCCGTCTTCGGAGAGGAGCTGGTGTCCGTTCATGGGGTCGCCATCGGCATCGGCAGGCTCGATGATCAGATTGGTGATGGTGGCGGAGGTCCAGGTCAGTGTGTAGACGGTTCCGTCGGCCACGTTGAGGGGCGGGCGATTGCCAGGCGGCGGCCCTTCCGGCCCGGTCGCAGGGCCGAAGCTAATGGCAGCCCTGGTCTGGCCATCGGCCGGAATGCTTACGTCGCCGGAGTTGGTCATCATACCGGCCGGGTCTTCGTCTCGAACCAGCCGGTACCAGACCCGAGGCGTTGCAGCCTGGACGACGCCGGCTACCAAGAAGTCGTCCCCGTCGCCTTTGGCTACGACCGGCTGCTCGAAGCCCACCTGAAGGCTGAGCAGTTCGAAGGGGTCTTCGTCGACCAGTCCGCCCTGGGCATCGACGCGAGCCCCGTAGACGGCCGGCGAACTACCCCGAGAATCCTGCCACACCACGAGGAGCCCGTTCGTGCCGCCGGCGACATCGGGGAAACGGGCGTCACTGGCGCTGGTGGCGAAGGTGGCCTGGCTCCCCACAGCACCGAAGGCCCCGTTGAAGCCGGCGCCCTGGACGCCGGCCAACGCGGCCGCGCCGTCTTGCCAGGTCGTGTAGAGATTGGTCCCGAAGGTCGCCGCCTCGGGCCGAAATAGGACGTTGGAGGTGGTGGAGCTCGCCACCAGGGTGCCGCCTCCGGCGGCCGGCATCTGCATGTTGTCCTGCAGAGCCCGACCGAAGATCTCGCCGTCGTCGCTCCAGAAAACGAAGAAGTTGTTGGAGACGGCGGTCAGACCGGCCCCTCCGCCGTTGCCGACCAGAGGGCCGGAGATGTCGAAGGGCGAGGCGTCGTTCTCGAAACTGGCGAAGCTGCCCGGGAAGAAACGCTGGCCGAAGAAGAAGTCGTTCCCGTTCTGAATGCGGCGATAGATGACGAGGAAGGTGTTCTGGGCCTTGGCGATCTGAGGAAAGCGGTTGTTGGTGGTGTCGTTCGCCGACACCAGGGTGTCGAGGCCGGCCGTCGCTCCGCCGACGACGGAGAAGGAGTCGGTGTAGACGTCGATGTCGCCCGAGCGATTGTCTTCCCAAGCCACCAGATGCTGGGCGTTGGTCACGTCGTAGAAAAGGACGGGGCTGGTCTGGTCGGCCTGGATGTCGGCCGTCGACAGCGTGAGCTGAATGCCGTCGGGTCCTGGAGACATGTCCTGGTTTTGGGCAACGAGGGTGCCGCCGGTCAGGTCGTCGGCGGTCGGCTCCAAGGTGGCAAAGAAGATGTCGGAGCGAGGCTGGTTGTCGCCCGGGTTCGTGAAGCGATAATCCTCCCAGGCCAGCACCCAGACCTGTCTGGCGCTGTCCCAGGATATCGTCGGCGCGTCTTGGCGAACGGTCGGGTCGAGCCCGTCTACGTCGAGCTCGGAGAGCGTTCCGACCGTCAGGGCTGAAGCAGGTGCGGGGATCGCGAGCAGAAGCGCCGCGAAGGCGGCGCAAGTTCCGCGAAAGGGGGCTGACGACATGTTCACGGCTTTTCCCTCGGCTGTTCGGGGACGGCAAGCCTGGAGTGCGGCCCATCCCTCGTTCGAGCCCGGTCTACCGCTCAGAAACGAAGCCAGGCTTGCTTGATCGCCATTCCTCTCGTAATCCCGCCCCACCTTGTTCGCATTGTTGACCCTTCCGCTCGCCCTGGCTGCGGCCGTCGAAGACGCCCCCACCAAGATTTTCACCGAGTCCGGTGTGGAGATTCGGCTTCAAGAAGAGGTGTTCCAGCTCTTTGCGGCCCTCAACGCCGCCGGATACTCGGAAGAGAGTGAGCGCCGTGCGCCCCCCCTTAGCGCGCCGGTCTACCACGAGCTCCGGGTCGAGGTCCGTGACGCCCTGCGCGAGCTCCGGGACCAGCCCGTCACCGACGAGGTCCGCAAGCTCTTCGAGGCCAACCCGTACCCGGTCGAGGATTACCTCGCAGCCATGGTGGCAGGTCCAGGGGACCGGATCTCGGACAACGCCAAGAAGCTCCGCTCCCGCCTCGGACCCCTGGAAAAGTTTGCCGAAGCCGCCTCGCTCACCGCGCTCTTCGACCGCCTGGCGGAGGCCCAGCGAGCTCTGGCGAAGGGCCTGAGTACCGAGATCGAAACCGGGCTCGGGCGGGCGGGGGAGGTCATCGCCGACCCCAAGTTCCGTGCCCCTACCTCGATGGTGGTCATTCCCAATCCCTTGGACAGCCATGACGCTTACCGAAGTTTCGAGATCGGGACCGAGCGCTTCGTCGTCGTAGGCCCAGGACTGAGCTCGGGTCGGGACCGAATCGTCTACACCGCGGTGGAGCCCTACATCCGGGCCGTCGTGGACCGAAACTGGGGCGTGGCCTCGAAGTGGCGCACGCACTGGGATGGCGTGAAGCTGAGCAAGCGCATCCTCCGCCGCTACAAGGACGGGAAGAACTACATGACCGTGGCCCTAGCCCGGGCGCTGGTCCATCGAATTGGCGGCGAAGAGGAAGAGGCCGACGACATCTTCGTCGACGAACAGGCCCGGGAGGGCATGCGCTGGGCCCGAATCGCGAACCGGGTCTGGGCAAAGGCTGAACCCGGCGTACCCTTCGCTCGCCAGGCTCGCGGCCTGGTTACCAAGTACGGCCCGTGAGCACACATTGGGGTGATGCGCCCCAGCCGGAGGTCGTGGCCGAACTCCTTGGCGAGCGCCATGGGCCTTTCGACAAGCTGGAGGTCGACCTCCACGCCAGCGACCCTCGGGGCCTGAGCGCCCACATCGACCTCGGCGCACGGCGGACCACCATCGACGTACGCTTTCTCCGAGGCCCGAGCCCCGATGCCTGGCTCACGGTCGCTGACGCCTTGGACGCCCTCCTCGGCAGCTGGCTGGAGTCGGGCCGAGATCACCGGGCCCTTCCCACGGGGGAGGACGTCGAGTTCCAAGAGGCCATGATGCGGGTTCGGGTCGAGCAGAGCGTCCCCGAACTCGAGCGCATCGCGGACCAGTTGCTCGAGGGCGGGCCCAAGTCCTAGCTCGAGCAAGGGCCCAAGACCGCAAGCAGGTGGCCCGGTCTCAGAACATGAAGCCCACTGCCCCATCCAGGTCGAGGGCACCGAAGACCGACCCATCCTCGACCTGCCAGCCCACCCGGAAGCCGACGCTGGGACGAAGAAAAAGACCGCTCCCTTCCAGGGGGAACCAAGCGACGCCAAGATCGCCCTGGAGGAAGGGGCGGTCGAGGGTCGCATCCTGAAGCAGCCGATTGGGGTCCTCGAACTGAAGGAGCTCGTAGCCCAAGCCAAGCTGCGGCAAGATGAGGAAGCGATCCGAGCGCCACAGGGCATAGCCGAGGTCGAAGCCGAAGGCGAGGCTCTGCCCCCCCGAGACCTCGAGCTCGGCGAACTGGTCGAAGTCAGCGTTGGGATCGACGGCCGGGGCCACCAGGGTCCGACGAAAGTCCCCAGGAACCACGCCGTAGGTGAAGTGGCCGCTCATCGTCAGGCCCCCGGGCAGGATCAGGGTCGCGCGAGGCTGGAGGAGACGGAGGGTGCCGCTCGGGAGGATCTCGCCCGCGCCCAGGGCGGGCACTTCGAATACGGTCCCTCCGTCGGGATCGGACTGGTCCTGAGCCAGTTGGGCGCCGATCGAGGCGCTGGCGAGGCTCCAGCCCGTGCCGAGCTCGAGCAGCCAGTGGCTTCCGTCGTAGAAGGCGTCTCGCTCGGCGGTCCGCTGAAGCGCACCGCGATCGATGCCGGCCAGCGCCTCGGGGTCACCTTCGTGGGGCTCGGGAAAGCCATCCAGGATGGCGGAAACAAAGGCCGCAGCCGCCTTCTTCGCTTTCACCGAAGCATCCAGCTCCGAGACGCCCCGCTTCTGCACGAAGCCGTAGCGGAAGAAGGGGTCCCCAGGGAGGAGCTTCCCCTCGTTCGGGAAGTCAGGGATCTGTCGACTCCACAAGCGGAGCCCGGTGGAGCGGTCGAAGAGGTAGGCCTGCCCTACGATGAGCCGCCCGGTCCGCGGGATGGGCTTGCCGACCACCTCGGGCAAGGCGTCGCCGCTGCCGAGGTCGATGAACCGCTGCTCCTGCTTCGTGTCGTAGACCCCGAACTCGTCCACGGCCAAACCGCGGACCACCAAGACGGCATCGGCTTGGGAACGCTCGAGGGCGTCGGACAGGCTGGCCTGCTCGGGCAACGCAAGGAAACCCAGCTCGAAGCCCTCAGCCTCGGCCCAGCCGGACAGGGCGGCCTCCAGAGCCCGAGCCTGGTCTGGGTCGGCAAAGCGAGCGGCCAGGCGAGCGTCCAGCCGAGGCGGCGGAAAAGCATCGGGTTTGAGGGCGCCTTCCGTCCGATAGACGGGGGAAGTCTCGACCACGACGTCCAGGCGCTGAAGCGGAACCGCGTCCACGATCTCACGCTCGAAGCTACGACTGACCGCACCGCCCGTCGTGCTGGCGCAGCCGGAAACCACCCAGGCGCAGGCGAGACAAAGCAGGGATCCTCTCATGAGCGAGCCACGCAGACGCCCGGGACGAGAAAACGAAGAACGCCGCTGGCGTCGCTATAGACAAGCTCTCGAGACTGGCAGACGAAGTCGTCCCCGACGTCGCTGCAGTCGTCGCCCGAGCCTTCGCAGAAGCGCGTGCATACCTGGCCAAAGCAGAGACCGGAGCCGCAGGTCGCGTCGCCCTCCACGAAGTTATTGGGACAGGAGGCGCCGAGGGGACCAAGATCGGGCGCGGGTTGGGCACAGACCGACTCGTGGAGCGTCTCGCTTCGGCCGACGGTCCGCCACAGGCAGCGGGTGCCGAAAAAGCAATCGCCGTCGTTGACGCAGGGGACCTGGCAAGCGTCGTGGGGGGCCCGCTCACCCTCGAGGACCTGATTGGCGCAGACGAGGGGCAGGATCTCGCTTTGGCCCGGAGCCACCTCGAACTCCCGAGCCTGGGGACAGAGGGCGTCCGGGTTCGATGAAGCAGCCGCACACAGGGGCGCGCAGAAGCCCGTGTTGCAGATGCCGTTAGGGCAGTCGGCGCCTTCCGTGCAGGGCCCGAAGAAAGCCCGACCCTCTGAGGCCCGCGGCTGGCAGCTCGGAAAGGCTTCGCCCTCCAGGGGGATGCAGGAGAAGGGCGCGCACACGTTCTCGAACTGGCAGTCCTGGATGATGCAGTCTTCGTCGATGCGGCCATCACAATCGTCGTCGAGGTCGTTGCAGAACTCCTGTTCGCCGCACTCCCGGACGATGGGCCGACAGAGCGTGCGCTCGGGGTTCCGGTCGCTGGCGTTCGGTTCCGTGACCACGCCGCCGCAAAATTCGGTGGGGTCACACTCGAGGTCGCTCGTGCAGTCCGAAGAGCAGAAGGTCGTGTCTCTGCTGGCCTCGTAGAGGCAAAAGCCCCCCGAGGGACAGTCCTCGTCGGTGGCGCACTCGCCTCCGAGGTCGCTGGCGCTACAGGCGCTGATCGCGAGGATCCAGACGCCCAAGATTCGAAGATTCATCGTTTGCCCTAGCTCAAGCCCCGTCTCCGCGCCGTCCGTGGATCCAGCGTTGCACGTTGGAGGCGGTGGGCAAACAATGAGCGTATGGCAGCGACCCAAGACGGCGGACTGATGGGCGGGACAAACCTCGGACGGTCGGGGCAGAACGCCCGCCTTCGCCTCGCTTCGGTGATGGTCCTGGCGGGCCTGCTCATGGCCGTAGTGCTCGTTCAGGGCGAGCAGCCGCGCTGGGCCAGGGCTGGCATTTTTCTACCCTTCTTCATGGCCGTCTTCACCGCCCTGCAGGGTCTGCTTCGGACCTGCCCCGGTCACGTCATGCATGGGACCATGGAAGACGACAACGGCCACATCGAGCGGGTGGTGCGGCCCGAGCAAATCGAGAAGGCGAGGCGACTGTCTCGAATCATCTGGGTCGGCTCCTGTCTCGTCGCCCTCCTGTCGACCCTGGCCATCGTCGCCATTCCATGACTTCCAGCCTGAAGCCGAGCTGCGTCGTCCTTGGGGCCGGACCGGGAAACGGGGCCGCCTTCACCCGTCGCTTCGCCGGCGCCGGCCATCCCACCGCCTGCCTGTCTCGAAGCCAGGAGAAGATGGACGCCCTCGCGAGCGGCATCGAAGGGGCGCGGGGCTTCGCGTGTGACGCCAGTGAACCTAGCCAGGTCCGACGCGTTCTCGAGCAAGTAGCCGAGGAGATGGGCCCCATCGGCATCCTTGTCTACAACGCAGGCTCGGGTGTGTTCGGTTCAATCGACGAAGTCGAGAGCGAAGCACTGGAGCAGGCGTGGCGCCTCAACACCTTGGGCCTTCACGCTGCAGCCCGCAGCGTGGCGCCCGCCATGAAGGAAACCGGGGGGAGTATCGTCGTGGTGGGGGCCACCGCCTCCCTGCGCGGAGGCGCCAAGTTCGCGGCCTTCGCCCAGGCCAAGGCGGCGCAGCGATCCCTCGCCCAATCCATGGCCCGACACTGGGGACCCCAAGGGATCCACGTCGGGCTTCTCATCATCGACGGGGTGGTCGACACACCTCGAACCCGAGAGATGATGCCGGACTGGCCCGAAGACCGGCGTATGGACCCGGCCGGCATCGCTGAGGCCGCCTTCCAGCTGGCCCATCAGCCACGGTCCGCTTGGACCTTCGAGATGGACCTCCGAGCCTCTGCCGAGCCCTGGTAAGGGCTTTTAACCGCCCAACCTCGCACACCGGCCGTAGAGCTCTGTAGGGAGTAGGGCGTCGATGTCCTAGCTCTCCGCATCTAGCAAAGCCCGATCCGGCCCGCTGAGTGCGCCAACGCACTGAAATCATTTCTGCGCATCGCGTCATTCCGCGGGGAGTGAAGAATGGCACACGACTTGGATTCCTTCGGGAGCAGGTACGCGCAGATGGATCCCTTTCAGAATCGACCCCAATTCCTGCACGCTTTCCGACGAGGAGAGGCCTGGGCTCTGGACCAGGTGTATCGCCTCTACAAGCGACCTCTCCGCAACTTCATCCTCCGGGGTTTCGCCTTCAAGAGCGAGGGCCGAAACATGTACTTCGCGGGCAGAATCGGCGACGCGGACATCGAAGACATCCTGCACGAGACCTTTCGTCGGGCCTTTGGCGAGCGGGCCCGCAACACCTACGACGGCATTCGTCCTTACAAGAACTACCTCTTCACCATCGCTCGAAACGCCGTCATCACCGATTTGACGGCCAAGCAGCGCCAGATCCCGGTGGGCGAGGCCTTGATGCGGGACAGCAGCCCCGAGGAGATGACCGCGCTCGAGCATTGGGTCCGCTCTCGCCAGGCCAGCCTGTCTGCCGAGTGCTGCGAGTCGACCGACGAGCAGGTCGAGAACCTAGAGGTCTATGGCCTCGTCATGGGCTTCATGGAGCACCTTACGGATGAAGATCGCAGCTTCTTCGAGATCCGATTCTTGGGCAGCTGCTCCCAAGAGAAGACCGCCAAGGCCATGGGTTGGAACCGGGCCAAGGTACGTAAGGTCGAAGCCCGACTGCGGCGGGATTTCCTGACCCACGCTGGCGGCACGGGCTACCTCGAGACCCGGGCCGAGGCCCGAATGGTCCGTCGGGTAGAAAATCCTGAGCGCCACGCCGAAGTCTTCGCCAGGAGTCGAGACCTGTGGCGTGACCGCAACGCCGATCAGGACAACGAGTTCTTGGTCGAAGCCGCCTGAGCCCGTAGGCCGGAGCGGCATGGGATCCATCATTCGGGTCGTAGCCGCGGCCATCGTCGACACCGAAGGACGCTGGCTTCTCGCCGATCGTCCGCCCGGACGCCACCTGGCGGGTCTGTTCGAGTTCCCCGGAGGCAAAGTCGAACCGGGAGAGAGCGACCAGACGGCTTTGGTCCGAGAGCTCGAAGAAGAGCTCGGCATCACCTGCGAGATCGGCAGCCTTCTTTCTGAGCTGACCCATCACTATCCCGAGCGGAGCGTTCATCTTCTGCTCTACCGGGCGCAAATCGCGCGAGGCCGCCCGACGCCTCGCGAAGGCCAACGTCTCGAATGGGCTACGACCCTTCAGATGCGCGTCCTTCCCATGCCCCCCGCCGATGGGCCTTTCATCGACGCGCTGGAGGCTCTCGCTTCTCCGTCGAAGAGCGCCTTCGACGATCGGGTTACCGGGAAGTGACTTGCTGACCGGCCCCACTGCTACCGAGTCGGAGCTGAGTGTCTCGGGAGAGGTCGCGCAGGATTCGGCACGGGGCATGCTCTTGATCGGGGCATGAGAACCATCGTCGCCGCCACCGACTTCTCGCCTCGGGCTGAGGCTGCGCTGGCCGCTGCACGCCAGCTGGCCGAACTGCTCAGCGCGGACCGCGTGCACTTGGTGCACGTGCTCGACACCGGGCTAGGCGGGACCGCCTTGCCCTACGCCGAGGGTGCTGTCCTCAATCCGGACCTGGCGCGAAACCAGGCCGAGAACAAGCTCGCAACCCTTCGGCTGGAGATGAAGGACATCGATCAGACGTGTGAAGTCCGTGAAGGCGAGCCCGCCTACGAGCTGGCCCGGGCGGCCCAGGAGGTCGAGGCTGAGTTCATCGTGGTGGCCACCCAGGGCCGCGGCGCGATCGGTCGCGCAGTGATGGGCAGCGTGACGAGCAACGTCATTGGCTACGCCCACTGTCCGGTTGTGGTCTGCGGGAAGAAGAGGGCGCCAATGGACCGGCTCCAGAGCATCCTCTGCGCGGTCGACCTGTCGCCGGTCAGTGGTCCCGTCCTCCGGACCGGTCGCCGAATCGCCAGGCAGACCCATGGAACGCTGTCGGCGATCTCGATCTTCCCCCGCCCCTTCTCCGTGCCGGCCGACTTCCCGATGTCCCCGAGCTCCGCCGTCTTGGTAGAAGAGGTCGCTCAGCAGACCGATCACCAGCAGAAGCTCAATGCCCTGCTGAGCCACGTATGCCCCGAAGAAGACATCAAGACAGAAGTGATGTCGGGAGCCGAGCCCGTCGACCGGGTCGTGGCCTACGTTCAAGAGCACAAGCCTCACGCGGTCGTTATCGGATCCAGCGGTATCGGAACCTGGGGTCGCCGCATCTTCGGGACCCACGCCGAACGCCTGGCGGCGCAGCTTCCAACCACGGTGGTCGTCGTTCCGGATCCGCTGCGACGCGGGGTCGGCGTGGAGGCCCACTTGCTGAAGAAGGAGCTGGGCGAAAAGCGCCATGCGGACGAGCAAATCGTCTACGGGCTCTTCCAGGACGAAGCGGCAGTCAGGAGGACGGTCGCCGCGCTGAGCGATGGCGGGATCGAGACCGACGACATCACGGTGCTTATGTCAGAAGAGACCCACGCCGACTTTGGGACCGATCACTCCGAAGAAGGCTTCGTCGCGGGTGGTACCCTCGGGGCCTCGGTGGGCGGAGTGCTGGGCGGGCTCTCCTCGATGGGCACCGCGGCCGGCGTGGGGCTCATGGTCGTGGGGCCGGCCGTGGCCCTCGGCCTAGGGGGAGGGCTCTTGGCCACTCTCCTCGGCTTCGGGGTGCCGTCCCACGAGGCCGAACGGGTCGAGCGAGCCATCGGTGCCGGCCAGACCCTGGTCGGAGTCCAAAGCCGAGACTACGACCGCCTGCAGAAGGCCAAAGAGATACTGGCCGAGATGGGCACCATGCCCCGGCGCATGCCGCTGTGAGGCCTCGCTAGCAAGACACGCTTCGAGCTCAACGGCTGACGCTGAGCCCGAAGCGCACCGAGTCCCCGAAGAACTCGACGATCTCTATGCTGACCGCTTCGTTGGGCATCTGAAACTGAAGCAGGGAGCAGAAGCTCGAGCCGTTGTCGTCGTTTCTGGCCAGGATCTCCTCGCCGAGAACCACGGTGACGAGGGTGTCGGTGGCATCACAAGTTTGGCCACAGCCTCATTGCAGGCGCCGCCGAATCGAGAAAAGGTCGAGCCGTCTTCGGCCACGCAGGTCGACACGCAGTTGGAGATCGAGTTCCCGCATCGGCTGTTGAATTCGCAAATAGTCTGGCAGAGCGATGCCAGAACCTGTCCCGAATCCTGCAGGTCCTCGGAGCCGCCGCAGGCGGCCAGCAGAAGGGTCGGTACGAGTCGGGCCACTGGACGCACGCTGGGCGAGATACGCAAGCGATCGTTCGCTGGGCAAGGCCATGCGTCATCGGACTCATGTAACAGCGGTCGACAAGCAGGGGTTCCGTAAGCCAGTCGACGCTCAGTCGACGTCCAAACCGAGGCTGCGACAGGCTCGGGCAGCTCGTCGGCGAAGGGCACGAGGCACCGCACGCCACATGGACTTGGCGCCGGACAGGTCTTTGAGTCCGCAGTAGGCCGCCGTCATGTAGACGTAGACGTCGTCCGGCGCACCACTTCCGAGCTCGGCTCGACCGATGGCCAGCGCCCTTCGGAACTGACCAGCTTCCACCGCAGCCTGGACCTTCTTGGCCTGCGGACTCGGGGCGTAGGTCCGGACCCGAGAGGGGCGCGGTTTGAGCGCCGGCTTGCTCAGCTCGTCTTCTGGGACCTGAGGCGCTGAAGGCCGGACCTCTTCGCCAATCCCGGCGTCTACCAGTGCTTCTTCCAGCTCCGCCAGAGGCTCGACCTTCTCGACTTCCGGCTCTGAAGCTCCGCCTACCGCCCGGAAGGCCAAAGCGCCGGCCAAACCAAGCACCGCCACCGTGCCGCCGATAAGCAGGGGGGCTCGACGGCTCATCGGGGTTGGGACCGTGGATTCGTCGGGAAGGGTGGGGGCTTCGCTGTCGAAAGCCTGAAGAAAAGCCGTCATGTCTGCGAAACGCTGCTCCCGCCGCTTCGAGAGAGCGCGATGGATGGCCTGGCCCAGCCGATGAGGAGTGCTGGGCTTCAGCGAATCCATCGGCTCAGGGTCGATGCTCGAAACCTGATGGAGAACGGCGGGAATGGAGTCGCCGCCGAAGGCCGGTCGACCGGTCAGCATCTCGTAGGCGATGGCGGCCAAAGCGAACTGATCCGTAGCACCGTCTATCTTCGTATTCTCGCCTCGGGCCTGCTCAGGACTCATGTAGCGTGGGGTTCCAAGCAAAGCAGCGTCCTGAGTCACGACGGTCATCGAGCCTTGGACCTTCGAGATGCCGAAATCCAGGACCTTGGCCAAGACCGAGCCGTCGTCTGTCCGGCACAGGAAGATGTTCTCGGGCTTGAGGTCTCGATGGACGATGCCTTCCTTGTGGACCCTACCCAGGGCCGATCCCACCTGGCGGACGATCGTCGCAGCCTCAGCTTCTGAGATGGGCCGTTCTCGCATGCGATCCCGGAGGCTCGTCCCCTCCAGAAATTCCATCACCAAGTACGCCCGGCCGTCCTCTAGGACGTTGAAGTCGAAGACCTGAATGATGTTCGGGTGACCGAGCTGACTGGTGATCTCCGCCTCACGACGGAAACGCTGAAGCACCTCCTCCGACTCGTAGGCCGCGTCGTTGAGCACCTTGATGGCCAAAGGTCGGGGGAGGCGGGTGTGGGATGCCTTCCACACGATGCCCATGCCTCCGCGGCCCAGCACCTCGACCAGCGTGTAGGTCCCGTGAAGGACGCTTCCCGGCTGCAGCTCCGGCACGCTGGGCAGGCTAGCACGGGGTGAGGGGGCTGCCCCAGGGTCCAGATCCGTGATGAGTTGGGCACCGTGAAGCGCTGCCTCCCAATCTGCCTCCTCTTGACGGCCTGCGCCGGGGCAAGCCGGCTTCCGGCACCCATCGCTCTGGACGAGGTCGTGTCCAGCCAACGCCTCCAAGGCCCGGAGGGCCTGAGTTTCGAGGTCAGCCAAACCCAAGAGAAGGCCCTCGTTCAGGTGAGCGGAGTCGGCAACGAGTACGAGGGCGTCGTATTCGACTGCACCCTCTCCGGATCACGCTCGACGCGCTATTTTGAAACCCAGATCGACGGCCGAGCTTGGCGGGTCCTGATTCGAGATAAGGGCGGCTGGAAGACGTTCGTTCCGGGTGCCCGCGACGTCATTTTGGAAGAGATCGACGGCGAAGTGGACACCAAAGCCCTGTTGAAGGCCCACTTGCAGCAGCTGAAGTCCGGGCGTATCGCAGATATCGCTCGCTTCGACGAGGCTGGCGCTCAGGCCCGAGGACTGGAAGGCCTGAAGCGGGAGGTCGACGACGCGGCCGCTTCGTGCGGAGGCGGGATCACGACCGAAATCGACTGGGCTTCTCTGTCCCAGGAGGAGCTGATGGAGTACTCTATCGACGGTTATTGCGACTCAGGCATCGCCGCTCTGGAACGCGCCTGCAAGACGCCGGAGTTGAAGGCCACCCTGGGCGCCCAGATTCAGACCTATCGGTGCACGTTTGGCGAGGCTTCGGACCTGAGCATCGTCGACGGCGTCATGAGCTACACGGTCCACTTTGGTGCGAGCAATCTAGACGATTGGGCGCGAAAGGCCTTGGACGACCACCCTTTCGAGGGCGAGCGAACGGTTCTTCAGGCCCGTCATGAGCACGACTCGGCCGTCTGTCGCTTTCCGGACGGGGAAGGCGTGCTCGTCGTGGGAAGCCGACAGTCCGAACGCTTCGGCGGGATCGGCTTTGGCCGTACGAACGAAGAGGGAACAACCGTGCATAGACAGCCGCAACGCCGCTTCCTCCCCAACGGCTGGTTCTTCGAGCCACGCTTTCGAAACCCAAAGAACAACGATGGCTTCCGAGGCTACGATCTTCGGGTCTATTCTCACGTCGACCTCGAGGAAGGGGACGACGGTGCGATTCTAGCCTGCAGCCTAACTTGCGGAACGGAGCAGAAGGCGCTCCAGCTCATGACGGCGGAAGAGAAGCGGAGCTTCTTCGCTTCGGCCAGCTTCGAGCCGTTGCCAAGTCCGCGGGAGGCCTATGCTCTGGCCCGGGATCGACGCGGTCGCTATTACTACGTCGACCGAGGGGCCTCCGCCGAGACCGAGCGAGACTTCCGCCTGTACATCGGCCGTCCGGGCCGCCTCGTTCGTCAGAAGATGAAGGACATCGTCTCCGACTCGAAGGGTGAGATCTTCGAATCGAGGAATGGGAAGCTCAGGCTTCTGTTGGCGAAAGAGGAAGCCGAGTGGATCAGCGCCGGACGCCGTCGGAGACTCACCCGAGTCCCCGTGTCGGAAAACTATGAGCTCATCTATGGTCGACTCGGTGTGTACTTGGGGACGCCGCTCTATTCGCCGTGCGACGCATTCTATTGAAACGTCTTTGGTCGGACCTGATCGGTCTCAGCTTAGACTTGGGCTAGGTCACAGCCACCGGCGTTGGGTGCGAACTTCCTCCCGTCCGGAACCGGAGTTGGACGAGCGATGCAGGGTCCACCGAACAAAGCGTGGCCAGGGCCTTGCGCGCGGCTCCTCGATGGCGGCACGTTGAGCGAGATGGGCGCTTCGGAAATGGCAACCGGCTGTCAGAGAATTCTGCTCGTCGACGATGAAGAAAACCTTCTGTCGGTCTACCGCCGAATGCTCGGTAAGACCTGTGAGCTGGTGAACTGCTCAGCGGGTATCGAAGCAGCGGCTCGACTGGCCAAGGACAACAATTTCGACGCCATCGTGTGCGAAGTGTCCTTGAAGGACGGCGACGGCCTGTTTCTCTACGAATGGCTGCGACAGAGAAGGCCCCATCTCCTGCCACGATTCATCTTTCTGACTGCAGGTTTGTTCGACGTTCGCATACGACGGCTAGTGCGAAGCAGCGGCATCCCATGCCTCGAGAAGCCCTTCACCAAGGCGCAATTCAGGCAGCAAATCGTCGAGGTCAGCCGGGCTCGGCTGTCCGCCTAAGGACAGGCCGCCTTCATCATTTGAACGGCTTGGTTCATTTGGGCGGAGCACTGGGCCTTGGCTTCGCCCGTCAAGGAGCCGCAGGCCTTTAGGGGATCCATGGCCGCCATCTGGGCCTTGATCTGTTTGCACTGCGCATCGCTCATCTCGACCCCTCGGACCGCCCCAGGACCGAAGGGCGACGTAGCCGCATTGCTGCACGCGCCCTGGTGCCGGTAGCGAAAATCCATCTTCATGCGCTGACCGTTTGCTTCGGCTTCCGCCCGTACCCGAAAGACCTTCGCCGACTCTCGCGTGATGGTGGCCACCGTGTTCGGGCCCGAGCTGCACTTCGTGCTGACCTTGGCCTGCTTGTCGCCGTTCTCGAGGACCGTCTGCTTGCAGTCGGGCGCGGCGCCCGCTCCGGGCTGGAGGCCTTGGGTTCCGCTCAGGCCGCTGAGAGGATTCGTGCATAGGGTGATGCTTTTAGGGACCTGGTCCGTGGGCATGGCGTCGGCTTGGAAGCTGATGATGTCCATCTTCCACGACGAGTCTCCCTTGGGGATTCCGGAGAGAATTTTCAAGTCAGGGGCTTCGGCTAGAGCAAGCTGAGGCGTCAGCACGAAGAGCGCGGCGAAGAGCGATGGTCGCATGGGCGAAGGCTCCCCCATCGATGGCGGGATGCCAAGGGGCACCTAGGGTGTGGCCCAGGGCAGGGCGGGTCGGGCTTGCCCACTGAAGCCGGTCGCTTAGTCTCGGCCTAGGGTGACAAGGACCCACGCATTCTTCTTGCCACTGTTCCTCTTGGCCAGCTGTGTCGACCAAGGCCGCTCGCTGGCGCCGGCCTTGGAAGGCGCCGACCTCGGCACCGAAGACGCGGGGGACCAAGACGCAGGTCCCGATGACCTCGGGCCCAACGTATCGCGCTGCGGGGTCGGTCTCGAGCCCATCACCGTGTCGCCGGGCCCCAGCCCTAGCTACATAGACGTCTCGGACATCGGTCTCGACGGCCTGGTCCGGGGTGAATCGATCGAAATCTCCTTCGGGCTCACTGCGACGGAGGCCGGGATGCATGGCGTCCAGGTCTCGTCGGCCTGCAACGGAGCCTGGTCTCTGGATGCTGCGAGCGCAGCACTTCAGCCGGGGGAGGTGGCGAATTGGATCCTTCGCTACGAGGCCCTGGCCGAGAGCCGCTGCGTTCTCGAAGTGATGACGCCCTCTGGACGGCGTGAGATCGTGGCCGAAGCCCGTGTAGGACCGCCCGTTCGCTGTGAGCTCGACGCGTCTATCTTCGAGATCCCACGCGAGCCTCGGAGTCGTCGCCGAATGAACTGCGAGAACGTATCGCCGGTTCCGGTCGACGTCGAGCTTGCGAGCTTCGAGCAGCGTCCTGGGATTCGCCTCGGACTTCCTTCCCAGCAGAAGGTCCGGCTGGAACCGGGCGAGGTTGCGAGCTACGAGCTCGAACTCTGCCCGGTCGACTACGGTCTCTTCTTGATCTCTCGTTCGCAGAACGGACCCGAGCCTTTTCTCTCGGGAGAGGTGGTCGGGCCTCGGCTAGAGGTCCCCAACCCCGCCATCATCGTGTACGAAGGGGGCCCCCAGCGGCCCACGACGAACCGCCTGCTTCTCCGAAACACCGGGTTCGAAGACGTCCAGATCCGAGGATTCGACACCGGCTTTGAGTCCCCGGTCGACTTTCCGGACGCAGATCCCTTCGTCATCGCGCCCGCCGGAGGACAGGCGTTCGTCACGTTGGCGGTCACGCCGCCTCCTTTCCGAGCCAATGTCGACCCGGTGATCGCCCTCGACTGGGGCGTGGCCTGGAACGGTCCCAATTTCCTCGGTCGCCTGCTGGCCCGACCTGAGATTCAGCCCGTCAACGGTCCAAGCTGCCTAGTGGACCTTCGCGTCCCGGAGTCCCTGGACTTGGGCCCCGTGTCCGCCGGAGAGCCGGCAAGCTTCAGCTTCTCGGTCGCCAACGACGGAGCACGGGCCTGTCCGCTTGGGCTCAACGCGCCCTTTCTCGGGATGATGGATTTGAAGCGGCTGCCGGTCCCGGCGGGCGAGGTGGCCTACTTCCGCGTCGATTTCGAGACCCAAGGGCTCGGAAGCTTGGAGCGCGGTTTCGTTCAGCTCTATGACCTCAGTCGAGTCGAGGTGCTTCGCTCGATCCCGAGCTCCGTTCTAACGAGTGAGCGCGGCGCCAGCTATGAGCTCTTCGAGCGCGTTCCCCAGCTTCCCGACTGCCTCGACGGGCCCCAGGGTCCTTCGTTCGAGGTTCGCCCCCGAGAGGGCTCTTGGAATGGCCTCAGCGGGCCGAGCCTGACCGTGAATCGGGAGGGCTCGGGTTTTTGGGCCTCGCCTGAGGGCTGCGATCGACTCAATGGATTCGCGCGCATCCTTCTCCCCGACGGTCTCTCGACCGAGATCCCCTTGGGCTTCGGCCCGCGGCGCTCATGCGGCGAGCAGCCCTCGCCAAGCCGCGTACGAGAGCGCCTAGTCGCCGGTCCGGACCGAGCGGAAGACACCCTCGTGCTCATCGACGACTCGCCTTCAATGGCGCTCGGTTTCGCCGAGAGGGCGCGGGAGGGTCTGGAGGCCTTCGCGAGGCGAATGGTCGAGCGGCGGGCGCGAGGCCGGCTCTTCATCACGCCATTTACGCGACGCAGCGACGGGCTCGTGGAGGTCGACTACGTCGACGCCGCCGAGGCCGTGCGCCTTCCCGAAGCCTTCGACGGCTCCGCCATCGAGTCGCTCCCGGAGGAGCCGGAGAGTTCGGTCTCCGAACAGGAAGCACGGCTGATCATCATCAGCGACGAAGATGAACGGATCCGGTCGGTCCAGCAGACGGTGGCGTTCATTGAAGAGGTCGTGGGCCCCTTCGGCGCACCACCGTTCTTGGTCTCAGGCGGGGTTCAGGGCTGCCGCCTAGAGGCGTCGGGTCGCAGGGCCGAAGCAAGCCCAAGCCCCGTCCTGACTCAGGCCGTCCGCGCGCTGAACGGGCGATCGACCTCGATTTGTGAGCCTGGTTGGCCCGAGGATTGGTCCGAGCCCTACGCGGCTCAGGCCGCACTTCGACCCGAGCGCTTCAGGCTTCAGGACGAGCCTGTTCGAAGCTCCCTGGTCCTGCTCCTCGATGGCGAAGCGCTCCCCGAGGTCGGTGCGGATGGTTCGAACCAGTGGTTCCTCGAAGGACAAGACATCCGCTTCCCGCCGGGTCGGGGGCCCCTTCGAAGCGCGGTGCTGGTGGCGGAGTACGAAGTGCAGTGCCGAAGCCGGCGTTGATGCAGCCTGTGCCGGAGGCAACGACGTTGACGCCGGCGCGCCGGCTGATCCAAGGACGGGCCTCGTGAAGCACATCCGTACACTGGGCGTTCTGGTCTTCATGTTCGCCTTTGCGCCGAGCGCCGGGGCGGAGGTCGGCCCGGACGTCGTTCGGCTGAAGGACGGCGCCTTCGTGCGAGGAACAATCATGGAGCTCGACCCGGAAGGAACCGTCACCATCCAAGACGCGCGGGGTCAGCTGCGCAGCTTCGACATGAGCGAAGTCGAGTACGCGGGTCCAGCTCAGACACCCTCGGATGTGGACCGCGAGCCCGAAGAACCGGAACCCTAGGCGGCGGCGTTGGAGCTCCAGCTTTCGCCCGCCGAAGACCAAGATCTCAATTTCTTCCGCTTCGTGAATCGTTGGGACTACGAGGCCCTGTGCGTTGGGCCCTGCACAGTCTCGGTGGAGCCCGGTCCTCTCCGGCTCGGGGCTGGGATCAACGAGCGCTCGCCCATCGAAGGAGAGCTGCTTCAAGTCCAAGCGGACGCCCACGTCGAGGTGCGTTATCGAAATCGGCAACCGGCGCGTACCGCGGGCATCGTCACGGGCATCGTAGGGGGGCTGAGCTTCGTCACATTGTTCACCCTGAGCTTTGGCGATGGATTCTCGACGAGAACCGACGTCCTAGGTTTCGAGCAGGAACTCGGCGTCGACGAAGGTCTCGCCACGGCTGCGATCGTAGTCGGCGTCGGCGCCGCTGTCGCCGCGCTTGCCCTGATCTTTCAGAAGGACCGGCTGGAGTACCGCTACGTTCGGCCTGACCGCTGAAATCCTGCTTTTAAGTCGACACAGCGGTGACACAGGCCTGGGCGTGGGTTGACTCACCCCTTACAGCCAGGAAGCGTGCGCCCGGGCGAAACGCCCCAAACCCTCTCAAGGAATCGTTTTCATGAACACAAGACTCTTCATCTACTCTGCCCTCATCGCCAGCCTGCCTGCGGTGGCCCACGCCGATCCCTACGGGACGGCGGGCTGCGGCCTCGGCTCGCTCGCCTTCGGCGACAAGCCCGGCATCGTCCAGACCTTCGCGGCCACCACCAACGCCACCTTCGGTACCCAGACGTTCGGCATCACCTCCGGTACGTCGAACTGCCAAGACGGGGGTGAGGTCGCCTCGGTGGACCAGGCCGCCTTCATGCAGGTGAACTACGGCGCCATCCAGAAGGAGAGCGCTGAGGGTCAGGGTGAGCACCTGGTGGCCATGGGCGTTCTCCTAGGCTGCTCCAACGACACCCAGGGCGCGCTGTTCCAAACCCTTCAGTCGAACCACGAGCAGATCTTCTCGCCGGGTTCGAACCACATGACTGCGTTGTCCAACATCAAGAGCGCCGTCAAGGCTCAGCCCAGCCTGGCCGAGTCCTGCACCCGCATCTGACGTTCGGCGTCACGCGATTTGCTCTTGGCCGAGCCCGGGACACGCTTCCGGGCTCGGCTTTTCATTTGAGGTCCACTCGATGTCGCTCTCCTTGCTGTTGACCCTGGCCGCGGCGCCGCCGACCGGTCCCTCCATCTCGTCCGCTTCCGCCGACTACCGAGACCGACTGGTCCAAGAAGCCAAAGCGAGGGCGCTGCATGAAGAGCGACAGTGGGAACTTCTTTTACACTACCGAGGCCGGCTCTTCGGAGGGAGGAAGAGTGAGGCGGACGGGGAGGGCTTCTTCGCCGACCCCAACGGCAAGTTCGACCCTGAAGCCGAGCTCGCAGGGACCCTGGAGGCCTTCTTCGAGTCGACACCCGACGAGTTCCACCCCCAGTGTCGTCTTGCCGCTCGATACAAATGGCTGAACTCAGTCTTGCGCTTTGATCGGTCGTTGATGCCCCAGCCGTACTGCCAGGGCCTCGAAAAGTACCTGCGGGTCATGGATCCCGACTCGGCCACCCTGATCTTCGCCTCGGCCTACATCAACGCGCCGCCTTCGATGTACGGACACACCTTCTTGCGCATCAATCGTCGGACAGCGCCCAACGTCCCCTTGCTTTCTCACATTCTGAACTACTCGGCGAACCCGTACACCTCAAACCCGCTCTTCTACACCGTCCTTGGAGTCACGGGCGGCTTCAAAGGCCACTTCGAAGGCATGCCGTACTACATGAAGATTCGAGAGTACTCGGACCTGGAGGCCAGAGACCTTTGGGAGTACGAGCTCGACCTGGACCAGGACCAGCTCGACACCATGCTCCGCCATACCTGGGAGCTCGACCATACCCACTTCAACTACTATTTCTTCGACGAGAACTGCTCCTACCATCTGCTCTCGCTGTTGGAAGTCGCCGACCCCTCGCTTCGCCTCACTGACCAGTTCCCGGCATGGGTCATTCCGACCGACACCCTACAGGCCATTCTTCAAACCGAAGGCCTGGTTCGGGACCGAGCCTACCGACCTTCTCATGCCACCAAGATGGCGACTCGGGCCGATCGTCTGTCGGGTGACGAGCTGAAGGCGGCCAAGAAGATGGTTCAGGGTGAAGACGAGTCGCGATTCAAGGCCTTGGACGGGAGAGCCGAGGACCGGCAGGCGCTGATCCTGGAATCAGCCCACGACGTCTTCAAGTACAAGAACGGTTTCGAGCGCGCCGAGGGGGGTGACCCAGAGCTGCTGGCCAAGGCTCGACGTGAGGCGGAACTTTTGGACCGTCGCTCGGCCATACAGATCACGACCGAAGTGACGACGGTTCCTGAGCCTAGACCCCCCGAATCGGGGCACGGGAGCGCCAGGCTCGGCACCTCCGGGGGCGTGACCTCCGATGGCGACTACGTCCAAGAGGTCGAATGGCGAGCTGCCTTTCACGACTTCTTGGATCGCCAGCCCGGCTTCGTCGGGAACACGGAGCTGGAGATGCTGGCCATAGCCTTGCGCGTGATTCCATCCCAGAACGAAAGCGCCGACGTGGTCATCTTGGAGCGGGTCGACGCCCTGAACATCTTATCGGCGACGCCCTGGACCCGCTTCGCGAAGCCGCTGTCTTGGCGCGTGAACGTGGGCTACCGGCGGGTCGACGACCTCGGTACGCACCGATGGAACAATACGGCCTTCGAGCTTCACGGAGGCCCGGGCCTGGCGTTTCAGTCTGCGCTCTTCAAGAAGGAAGTCCTCTACTTGTTCCTGGACCCACAGTTCGAAGCGGGTCCAGCCTTCGACAGCCGGCAAACGGCCATCCGCTTCTCCGGCGATGCCGCCTTGGGCCTGGGCATCGACTTCACCGATTGGTGGCGCCTGGCGGCGGAGGCCCGCGTCGGCTACGTGCTCACCGGCGACCCCCTCGACGTCCTCTGGCAGGTCAGAGGCGGCATGAACTTCGCCCTTGGCCGCAACTTTGCCCTCCGCCTTCGCGGCGGCTACTTCCGCCGAGCAGAAGAAGCCCACGCCGGCCTGCTCTTCTATTACTGACGGTTAGGATTGGTTCGAAGCCCGGGGGCCCTTGTTGACCGAGACCCCGATTGCCAGCGCCTTGATGGCGGTATGGGCAAGGTAGGACGGCGCTGGGCTCATGTCACATGGACGGTACTCTTGGCGTGCAGCGACAGCGAGGCGGATCCAGGCGCCTTGGAGGAAGCTGTTCCTGATTGGGATGGGGGAGTCGAAGCTCCAGACATCGGAGCTGGACGCGATACCGGCGTTCGCAGCTGGCCGAGTCACTGCGTCCGAGCCTTGGGTGTGGAGTGCGAGGAGATCGAGGTCGCCTACTTCAAGCCCAACATCCCCTCGCCCGAGGCTCGATTTGGTGGAACGGTCGCCTTCGAACGAGACGTCATCGCCATAGGTGCGCCGGAGGCAGGGGACCCCGCATTCCCGTACATGGACCGAGGACTTGTCTTCATCTTCGAGCGTCGGTCCGAAGAGGAGTGGGAATGGACGAGCACCCTTCGGCCCGGACCGGAGCTCTCCGATTTTCATCTCCGCTTCGGCGCGGCTTTGGCCCTGGACGGCGATACGCTGGTCGTGGGTGTCCCTCTCCACGGGTCGATAGGCCTTACCTTCAACTCGCCAGCCTACGGGACGGCGGTCGTGTACCGGCGGATGGCCGCTGGCGACTGGCAAGAGGTTCAGACTCTTCGAGCAAGCACCGGCGCCTACTTCGCGGGCTTCGGGGGCGCACTCGCGCTGGAGGGCAATACGCTGGTCGTGGGTGCCCAAGGTGATGTCGAAGAGGGCTATCGAGATGGTCCAGGTGTTGCCTACGTCTTTCGCCGCTGGACCAAAGCCGAGGCGTGGGAAGAGACGGCCCAGCTTCGGCCATTCAATGGTGAGCGAGGGGACCGCTTCGGGGCGGCCCTCGCGCTGGAAGGCGACAGCCTAGTCGTCTCCTCTCCGGGAGAGGATAGCGCTGCTACCGGCATCAACGGAGGAGGTTGGGACAACGACGCCCGGCAGAGTGGCGCTGCCTACGTTTTCCATCGTGAGACCACAGGCGAGTGGCGAGCCACTCATTTCATAAAGGCGTCGAACACGGACCCCGGCGACCGCTTTGGAACCTCCCTGGCCTTGGACTCGGGCCTCTTGGTCGTTGGCGCAACAGGCGAGTCGAGTGCAGGGGTGGGCGTCGACGGTGCGCAGCGAAATGAGCAGGCCCGTGGTAGTGGCGCGGTCTACGTCTTCGAGCGTCGAGCACACCGAGATTGGGAACAAGTCGCGTACATCAAGGCTTCGAACACCGACGCTGACGATGGATTCGGAGCGTCGGTGCACCTGCAAGATGAACTCATGGCGGTCGGCGCGCCCGGAGAGGCGTCACTCGGACGAGGTGTGAACGACCTCCAAGGAGACGATTCCGGCGTCCAGGCCGGCGCCGTCTATCTCTTCAGCAGGGTGGACGGTGGAACTTGGTTTCAGCAGGCCTACCTTAAGGCTTCGAACAGCGCGGGCTTCGACCAATTCGGGCGTTCGGTTGCATTGGAGGGGGACCATCTCCTTGTCGGCGCCGTAGGCGAAGACGGTAGCGCTCGAGGCGTGAACGGCAACCGCTTCGACGATGCCTCCGAGAATAGCGGCGCAGCCTTTCTTCATCGCATTCGCCCGCGCTGAGGTGCGCCTTGGGTGCGGAGTCCGAAGTCTTTGCGCGGAGCCCCCATGACGCGGCGTGAATGGTCGGCGCCCTTGCAGTGGCCAGCCTGGCGGCTCTCGTGTACGCCCTCTCAGCGCCTCGGGGGAGCGCTGACGAGGGTGGAAGCGTATGAGACCCGACATGTGTTTTCCTCCTCGGGGCGAGCTCCTCGCTGCAACCGTCTGACTGCTTCCGACCCTCGTTGCAGCTGGGGTATCCTGGACTGCACCTCTCGCGAGCTTCGAGCGAGCCAGGGTGGGCTCGTTACGGGAAGTCGTGACCGACGCCATCACCGATCAACGGAGTAGCCAGGCCTTGCTCTTTAGCTTCCTCCTTTGGGTAGGCGGGCTGGGCAGTCTCTTGTGTGGAGTGTCCTTGACTGTCCGGAGGCTCCCGATATGGCAAAGCCGATGGACAACGTGCGGCTCGTTCGCCTCGTCGGCTTCGTCGAGGGCTGCTCCTGGCTACTGCTTCTATTCGTCGCGATGCCGCTGAAGTACGGTTTCGGTCAGCCCTGGGCGGTGCGTGTCGTCGGGATGGGCCACGGCATCCTGTTCTGCCTGTTCGTAGTCGTTCTCCTCCGCGCCCATCTGAGTGAGCGCTGGGGGCTCGTCCGCTCGGGCATCCTCTTCCTGGCTGCCCTCTTGCCTTTCGGCTTCTTGTTCGTCGACCGCAGCCTGCGGGAGGCATAGCTCAGAAAGCAAAGCTCAGACCGAGCTCCGGACCAATCTCGGGTCGAAGCGCGATCTGGCCATCTTCCTCTCGGAAAAAGAGAGTGCCTCGGGTTTCGAGATGAAGGTCGAGGTTCTCCCACAGCGGAAGGCGTAGGTCCAACCCGAGGCTAGGTCCTGCTGCCAGCGCCGTCGAGCCCGCGGCGGGCTCGAGGCCGCTTCCTTCGAGCTGCCCCGCATCGTCCCGCTCGATATTTTGGCGAACCACTCGCCAGGCCACACCTCCGGTGACGCTCAGCCACCAGATCAGTCTTCGGCCGTAGCGCAGGTCACCGCCAAGCCAGCGCTCTCTTTGCTGGGTCGGACCAAGCTCGAAGTCGGTTTGCCCCAGGTCCAAGCTGGCCGACCAGCGATTCTTGTTTCGTCGCCACCCGAAACGAAGACGCGCTTGGTGGGCTAGGGCGCCCTCGGTGCTTCGAGCAGGTGCGTAGCTTCCGGTGAGCTCGTAGACCGAGAGGCGCAGTCGACCCCCCTTCGCAGCGACCGCGCTTGCCGGCACGCGAACGAAGCCACTGCCGGATAACTCCTGGTCTCCATCCAATAGGAGCTCCGCCGCTTCGCTTCTCGGACCCCACTGCCGAACGATCAAGTAGCGTCCCTTGGGGAGGCGAACTTGGGTCTGACTCGAGCGCTGCGTCCATACCTCGGAAACGAGGTCACCCACCGGCCGCGCGAAGACCAGGTAGCGCTCGTCTCGGCCCTCGGGGAGGATGAGGGCCGCCCCCGCCGAACGTAGATCGGTCATGATCAACCGACCCGTCCCCTCCACGTCGAGCTGAACGCTGGGGTGCATCACGCGACCGCTGTGGACGGCCGAGTATCTAACCGTCTGATTGAAGGCGTAGCGATAGGCTTCGTCGAAGGACACCTGCTGGTCGAGGTCGCGGTCGGCGGCGCCTCGCATGCCTGTCAGTAGCTGATGGGTGAAGACACCCGCCTCGAGCTGATCGCTTTCCTGCGACAGCTCCCCCGGGCTAGCCGATCGAACACTGACCAGACCCTTGAGACCAGACTGGACCTCGATCCCGAACCCCTCGGCCGGTACCAGGCCTTTGTCTCGGCCACGCTCTCCTCGGCAGGCATCGACCACCATCAAGCGTAGATCGAAAGGCGCGGCGGCGAGGGTCTCTTCGACCTCTTGGAAGGGGAGTCGGGCGTCGCCCAAATGCATGGCCTCTTCGTCCGCGTGACCGCTGAAGTACCAGAACACGATGGGCGGCGCAGACTGGAGCTCGGCCTGTGCGACCATTTCGTCGAGCGCGGATCGAAGCTCCTGAGCCGTGGGACCCTCCAGAAGCCAGCTGTTGTCGAAGTCCGCACCACCAAGCTCGTGGAGCAAGCCCATGAACTGGGCTGCATCACGCTCGGCGTAGGCCAGCGGACGCTCTTCGCGAAGCCCTTCGTTGGCCCCGACCGCAAATACCCAACGAGGCGGCTCCGTCCCCTGGGCGCAAAGACTCAGGCCTAAGGCGGTGACAAGGAGCATCGCGCAGCCTCCTCTCCGGAAACGGTCAGGACGAGCTGCGTCGCTGCGAGGGTCTCGGGTACCTCGAAGCTCTCGGTTGGAACGACTTGGTCGCTCCCGTCGAGTAGAAGTTCAGCCAAGAGCTGAGTCTCCCGCTCGGTCCGCCCCAAGACCTGGGCGACGGCGCCTTCGGGACCCGACACCGCGAAACGAATTCGGTCTCCGCTCTCGACCGACAGCGATTGACAGCCTCGCGTCACGGCGCCGCGTCGCTCACGCAGGACCTGGAGTGTAGCTGCAATACCTTTGAACCGAGTCTCGGACGGGGGACTGGGCAACGCCAAAAGGAGCCCCGCCGCAAGAGCCGCCCCCGCCACCGGCCACAGCCAGGCGCGACCCCGTTGAACTTCCAGGCCGAGGAGACGATCCTCATCCTGCCGGGCATAGTAGGCTTGGTTGGCCTCCCGCAGGGCATCCAGACGTCGCCGGCACATCAGACAGCTGGCCAAGTGGACGTCCGTTTCCGCTTCGGACTCACCGACCAGATGCAGTTCCAGCTCCACCAACGGCGGATGGTCCATGGGCTCCTTCATGGCTGCTCGGCCCGAGCCCGGGCGAAGGCCCGAATCTGCTTCAGTCTCTTGTTGACCGTCTGCCGAGACCAACCGAGGTGCTCCGCCGCATCGCCTTGGCTTCGCTCCTCGACCCAAACCATGACCGCCAGGTCCCGCTCCTTGGGCTCGAGCGCGAGCAAGATCTTCATGACCTGGTCCTGGTCCTCGAGGTCGTCCACCTCGGCCAAGGGCTCCTCGGGTAGAGTGGCCATCGGCTCGGGCGCCCGTTGCCGGCGCTTGAGCTCAGCCCAGCATGCCCTCTGACAAACCTGATAGAGCCAGGGGAGCTTCTTTTGGGCCTCTCGAAAGGCCTGACCGTAGCGAATCAAGTTCATGAAGGCCTCCTGCAAAGCATCGTCGGCAGCCGCATCGCTGCGCATGATCGTCCGACAGCGCCGCCACATCGCCGCGCCGTAGCGACGATGGATCTGTCGGAGCTCGTCCCTACTCAGCTTCGACGCTTGCCCCTGAAGAGCGAGGGCCTCGGGAGAACTGTCAACCTCCGCCGCCATCGACCCTACAGATCGTCCTCGCGGACCCAACGGCCCTCGGCGCACAGAAAAAGCTCCTCCAAGAAGACGAAGGCATCCCCTTCGTCTCGGCAAGGCTCCAGCGATGGGTTGCATGGCCAGTCCTGCAGGAAACCGGGATCGGGGTCCCCGACCAGGGCCATCGTAAAGGCCGTCACTGCGTCCTTGCCTTGCCGTAGCTGACACAAGCCGAGCATCACGGAGCTGCAGTCCACGAAGACGTAGGTCTGGCCCATGCTTCCGCAAGCGAGGGCTTCGAATGGCTGATTGGCCAGCAGTGCCAAGTCGTCGGGGAGGGGCTCATTCCACGGCAGAGTGCTCGCTAGAGGAGACTCGAAGAGGAGCTGGCTCCGATAGCGAAAGGAGAGCTCGGGTTCGTCAAAAAGAGGCTCCTCGAGGAGGACGTTGCGGGCGAGCTCGAAGGGCCCGCTCAGACTGCGCCCCACCCTGATGCCCGGGCCCGCGCCCTCATTCCCTGGCGGCCCCCGCCAGAAGAGTACAGGTCGTCGCTCGAAGAGGGCTGCCGGCTCGAATATGAAGTCGAAGGCCAAGGGGACGTCGGCTTCGACCGGGACTACGATGAAGAAACCTTGGGCTACTCGAGCCTGCTCTGGCCAGCTGGGGTCGAGCTCGTTGGCGCGGACGAAGGTTACTTCGGGGGGCGCCTGCGTCAGAACAATCTCGAAGCTACCGTCGGCCTCGACTCGGGTAGAGGCGCCCGGAAGCACTTCCACGTCGAAGGGCGTCCTCCACACCAGGAAGACCGCCAGGGCTTCGTTGCGGATCCGTTGAACGCGACCCGTGACCCGCGCGACTTCCAGAGCCGCCGACGGCGCGCGTAGACCATCGCAGCCCGCGAGTGCCAAGGCGAGTAGGGGCCAGCAGCGCCGCACCGAGATCCCCTAACATCTCTCCGCGGGCCGACGCGAACCGGCTGCATCGTCCAAATCCATGCCTAGGGAAGAGCGAGCCACCCCCCGAAACTGTCGCCTCGAGATCGAAGAAAGTCTGAGCCTCAAACGAAGGAGGGAAGGGGGCTCGGGAAATTGGCCAGTCCTGGTAGAGCCAGCTCCAGCTCCGAGGGACTGAGACCGAACCATCGGCCCAGAGGCGCCGCGTACTGCTCCACCGAGAGGCTCGGAATGAGACGTCCGCCCCCGGCATCGAGCGCGTGGCCCAGAGTGGCCTCGGGCAGCTCACCGTAGACCTGTCCTCCGCGCACGGCGCTCCCCACCACAAACTGGTGGCCGCCCCATCCATGGTCGGTCCCGTCTCCATTGACAGCTAGGGTGCGACCGAACTCGGAGGCAGTGAAGAGGGTGACTTGCTGGTCGAGCCCCAGTTCCTCCATGGCGCGCTGAAAGGCGACGATGCCGCCCGCGAGTCCAGCCTGGTCCATCGGCAAGGTTTGGGCCTGGACCGAATGCGTATCGAAGCCCCCCAAGCCAATCACGAACACCTGGCGACCAGCGGATAGACTCGAGCGGGCGGCGATGGCTCGCGCCACCGCTTGGAGCTGAGCACCGGCGTCCGAAGGCGGAAAGAGCGTTTGAAAAGCCGGGACCCCACGCTGGGCACGGTCGTACAGGGCGTTGGCGTCGAAGCTCCGTCGGGCGAGACTGCGGACGTCCTGCTCCAAGAGACTGCGCCCCGCCCCCGGCTCGGGACGAAAGTGCTGACGGAGAACTTCGAGCCAGGCTGGAGCCTCGGACCCGAAGTCCTCTTCCATGGCCGAGAGCGCTAAGATCCTCGAAGCGCCGTCCACACTGACTTGATAGGGCACCGTCGACCGGCCCGTGACGAACAGATCGTTGTCGCCCGTCGTGATGGCCCCGAACTCAGCCGCGCCATTGCGGGAAGATAACGCATCCATGAAGCGCCCGCCCCAGCCGCTGGTCGTGCCCTCCGGCCCTCCGGCCTGCCAAGTAGACGCCTGGTCGTTGTGAGAGAATAGACGACTCGGCAGCCGCGCCGTCTGGTCCGCATAGCTTGCCCGCGTAACAGGCTCCAGGAGGGGACCGACGTTGCCAACGATGGCAGCCTTGCCTTCGGCGTAGAGCTGAACCAGTCCCGCCATCTCCGAGGGGAGCGCGAACTGCCGAGAGCCGAACGAATCACCGGCCGCGAAAGGGACTAAGGTCGAAGGATCACGAGGTGTCGTGTAGGCCGAAAGAAAGCTGCGCCGATGCCGCTCGTACTCAGCGTAGGCGGTGGCGTCATAGGGGATGACGGTGTCCCAGTTGTCCATGCCGCCCGAGAGGTAGACGCAGACCAGGGCTCTGTAGTCTTCGGTCTCGTCGGCTCGCGCGGTTCGGGCCAGCGGAAGCCGAGCCAGGGAACCGGCCAGACCGAGGCCGCCGGAACGGAGGAGGAAACTTCGACGGTTCATGTGTGGTCCTTTCTCAGCGTTGAACGATGAAGTCGGGGCTGGTGACGGTCATCCAAAGGGCGAATCGGACTTGGTCGACCGGCTCCAGATCGTCGCCGGAAGCGTTCAAGAATGCCCGGAGTGCACTCCGCATCGAGTCGGACATCTGACCGTAGGTGAGGCGGAGATCGATCGTGCGGATCAAGTCCTCCGCTGAGAGGTCCTGGAGTGCCTCGAGGCGGGGCAGGAAGGCTCGGGCGGCGACCGAGCGATCGAAGTCTGGCTCCTCGTCGTCTTCCTCTTCCTCTTCCGAACCGCCTTCTTCTCGCCCTTCTCGGAAAACGACCTCGAACATGGTGTTGGCATAGCCCGGCACGCTCGAAGCATTGACGAGCTGGAGCTCCGGCGCCGTGAGTCCGGCCGCACCACTCGTCGTTCCGGGGGCGACGTAGCCAGGACGATAAAAGTTGAAGACCGACTTGGCACGATAGGGATGTTGATTCAGAACGCCGACCGGCGACGAATCGAGAAGCAAGTCGAAGCCGATCGGCTCCACCTCACCGACCTCGAAGGCACGAAAGAAGGCGCTCAGCCTGAGAACGGGCTCGCGCAGCTTTCCGAAGGAAGGTTCGGCAGAGGAGGGTACCCGTCGGGCTTCGACGTCAAAGAGCACCGCGGCCAGGGTCGCCGTTAGGTCCCCCCGGCGCCCCGTGCCGACCGGGCTGCCGTTCGGAAGCACGAATCGTCCGTCATCGAAAGCGCGAGCAACACGCTCCACATAGGCCGGCATCGGTGCGCTGGTCACGAAACGCTGGATCAGCTGCCGTCCGATGAACGGTCCGACATTCGGATGCGCGGCGATGGCATCGATCGCAATCCGGATACTGTCTCGGGCCAATGTGTCGGCGGGAATGACCGTTCCGAGGAAGCGCTTCTCCTCCAAGGAGTGGGCCTCGGCCTCGACCACCAAGGGCCGGGTCCAGATAGCTCCGACGCTTGCGTCGTCCTCCTCCCCAGCGAAATCGAGGTCTAGCCCGGTGAAGACCTTGGCCAGGCCCGTGACGTCTTCGTTCCGATAGGTCTCGCTGCGCCCCGCCCGGACGACAGGTCGTCCCCCTGCATCCAGCTCCACGACGCCGATCGAAAAGAGCTGCAAGATCTCGCGTGCGTAGTTCTCGTCCGGCTGACGCCCCGTCGAGGGGTCCGCCTTCTGGTTCCCGAGATAGGTCAAGTAGTAGGCCATCGCTGGCGCGTACGTGACCGACTCCAGCAAATCTCGATAGTTGCCCAAGGCGCCTTGAATCAGAAGGTCTTCGAAATGGGCGACAGCCTCGGGCACATCGGTCAGCAGCTCGCCCCCGCCGTTCGAAACAACGAAGATCTGGGACAGAGCCCAGGCCATTCGCTGCCTCAACTGGTCCTCACCCCGGAGCACCCCTTTCCAGAAGGCGTCCGTCGTCGAATCGATGAAGAACTCGAGTTCCTCGTCCTCCTCCTCCGCTCGAAGCGCCGCCGCTCGGGCGGCCCGAACCCTCGGCAACAGAAGGGTCGCCGGAGCTTCAAGCTCTCGAAGAAACCAGCTCGAGGCACTCCGTCCCGTCAGACCCTCCGCATCCTCGGGCCGGGCCCCGAAGGTCGCCTGGCTCAGAAAACGGACGGTCTGAGCCTCCGAACCGAAGGCGTCGTCCACTCCATCCAACTCCGGCAGCTCAGGAGCCGGCACAGACCCCGTACCTCGGGCGCTACAGCCATCCAGCCCGAGCGCCAAAACCCAGACAACCAGGCTGGCTCTCCTCACAGCTTTCTCCGTCTGCTAGTCACGGTCAGGGGAGCATGCCAACCCCCTCAGCTGTAAACACAAGCACCTGAGCCAACGCCAAAAGCTCATCCCTCACGTGAGCTATTCCGTCAGGAGTCGCTGGATGCCGCCGTAGAGGACGTTCCGCACTGCGCCTTGAATCGGGCCCAGCAGGCTTCTGCGTTCTTCCTGTTCGTTTCGGAAACCTCTCCACCGAAGAAGTCCGCCGCCGACTGGTTCTGTTGGCACTGCGTCCGAAGCTTGTCGCAGCTCGTCCTACCGAAGATGTCGCCGTCGCCCGTACTGGCGCAGGCCGCCGCCGCCGAACCCAGAACCAAGGAGAAGAGGGTGATTCTCAGCATGGAGAGCGCCTAGCCCGAACCACTTGCCAACGCCATCATCAGGCCAGCTGTGTTGGCCACCAAACCGCTCTCGATTTGCTCAGCACCCCGCACACCAGACACAGATACCTATCCGAGATCCCGTGATTTAACATAATGTTGATTATCAGACAACTCACAAGATCCCACCCCGAGGGCCCGCAGCGCAGACCGGTGGACGCTGAGCGCCTCTCGGATGGGTTGACTGCGCGTCTTCGAACACGAACTCACGACATCATCGAGCGCGCCCTCGATGTCGCCCCCATCAAGGGCCGCCGGGCTCCCTGTATGGGGGCGGACTTCGCCGCGCCGAGCTCGCGCGTCTCGCCCTCGCCTAGTCGCCGGCGGCCGCAAGGACCAGGAACCGAACCCCAGAACGATTCGTTGCAAGGTGCCAGCGGCTCTCCATCCGGAGAGCCTTCGTGAGCGCCTCGAAGTCCTCGAAGCGCTCGGCGTCCAGGAAAGAAGTCCGGCGCGTTCCTGAACCGCATCGCGGACTACGAGGACGGCCAGCACCCCGTCTACGTCTACCTGAGTGGCCTGAGCCCGAGCTCGGCCCGCGTGACCGGCGTCGCGCTCGAGTGCTAGACGTTAACAGTTCACCAGGCTGGTGATGTAACCCCCGTTTCGACCGGACACCTCGGAAGAGGTATTTGGAATGGCTGCACATGATTCTCAGCTGCCCTCGGTCGCCCCCCTGACCGACGGCGCCCTTCAAGTACGTGAGGCTACCTTTGGGCCAACGCGTCGCAGTCCCGCTGCGTTGCCTGGCATGGCGGCTGCAAGCTCCAGAGTGTAGTGCTCCCCTGATTTCAAGCCACCGCGTTGAGTTTTTCTGAGCGATGCTCCGTTGGGCTTCGGTAGCCCAAAGCCTGGTGAGGTCGCTCCTTGTTGTACCAGCGGATCCACTTCTCAACGGCCCGCTGCGCCTCCTTGAAACTCCGAAGATTCGTCAGCCAAACACACTCTCCTTGAGGCTTCGAAAGAAACGCTCGATGACGCCGTTCTGATCCGGCGTGTACGGCGTGACATACTCCTGCCTCAGCCCGTAGTCCCGGCACGCCTTCCGGAATCGTCGGCTCTGAAAGATGCACCATTGTCGCTCCTCAGGAGCGGCCGCTGACCGCCCTGGCGCACGTGACCAAAGCGACGGAGGCACGCATCCTCGAGCGCCCTTTCGGCCTCCTGAGAGCGTCCACGAAGCGCCAGCTCATAGCCCACTTGTCTTTCCAGTCCTCTATCTCGGCGACGCGGAGTGCATACTTCCTCGCCGCCTCTTGGACTGAGATCTCACCCTTGAGGACCGAGAGGACGAGAGCGACCCTGCGCCCAGAAGTCCACCGCTCCACCTGGTCCGGAACGTCTGCCACAACAACCATCGCTTACCATGCCTTCCTTGTCTTAAGGGTGGCCCGAGATCGGAGGGGAGCAACATAGACGCTCGGCTTTCAGACTCCGGCAGAAGCGTTTAGCGAGCTTGTTGCCTTGACCCGTTGAGCTCACCCAGGCTTTTTTTAGGAACTCGAGCTCCTTCTCCTGCTGCCGAGACTGCCGTCGAAGACGACGAAGCTTTTCCTTCTCGTCAGTCGTTAGCGGACCCTCGGGCGGCACCGCGCTCGAGCAGATCGTCCTGAACGAGATGCCCCACCGCTTCCGCTACGTCGTTTGGAACTACCACGCCAAGGCAGCCCGCTACATTCGATACGGCGTGGGAGAGTTCAGCTTCGAAGAGGACGGAAACCAAACCCACGTACGCTGGACCTACGGCTTCCAACCCAGAGGCTGGCCAGCATCATGGCTCCTTCCGGGCTTGGTCCGCGGCGACTACCAAGACTTCATGAAGTCCTGCCTGCAGGCCATCATCGAAGCCTCGGAGGAGGACTACGAAACAGCCGTCGACTAGAATTCTCCGGTCTTCGCGTCGTCGACCCTACAACCGGCAGCCAGGCTGTTTCGACGATGCGGTGTCGCTGCGAACGTGGAGCATGGAGTAGAACGAGGAAAGCTGACGCCCGAAGGGCACCGATTTCTCACCGTCTACGCAGCCGGCTCTGGATGCCATCGTAGCTCTACTAAATGGATGAGCCCGTCCGGCCCTAGGCTGGAAGAATGCCTGGCCAGGCCCTGCATGCAGGGTTGCGTCAACTCCTCGAGGCGAAGAACCATCATCGAATACCGAACACTGAATTGAAGGGGCTCCTTTGAGGCCGAGCCCGACACCGTTTGCAGCCGCAAGTCTGGAGACCCCGACGTTGGAAGAAGCTGCTGTCTTCGCGGTCAGGATTGCATATTATGCGCTCGGCGTACGTTGACAGAAGCCACTGGCTTCCACCTGTATCGCCAGCATGCAGATCATCGTTAAAACTCCTACCGCAACCCTTCCTGCAGATGAATTGCATCCCAGAACGACACCTCGGAATCGGCGAACCCTGGCGTGTGTCATCTTTTTGTCTGCGCTCATGACATCGGTTCCTGTGGCCCACGCGCAGGACGGAGAAGAAGTCGATGACTTCGAGCCGCAGAATCCCGGATTCGTTTCCCCACCCATCATCCTCGAGCCCATCTTTGCATGCACTGAAGTCATCGCGGTCACCGGAGTAATTCCTGGGGCGACCGTCGAAGTGTTCGTCAATCAACCCAGCACCGGGGTCCCCGATGGGGTCGCGGTCGTCCAAGAGGACCCCACCCCGATCAGCGTCCCGGCGCTGGCCGTAGGGGACCAGGTCATCGCTATTCAGACCTACAGCGGCATGACCAGCGCGGACTCGGCAACGGCCAGAGTCGCCGACGCAAGCGCGGCCTACCCAGACGGATTCCCAGAACCTCGAGTCAACCCTCCTCCGCTGTACGAATGCGGAAAGAGAACAGGCAGCTACGAGCACCTTCCAGGCTCTTCGGCGGAGCTCTTCTCACAGCCTTCAGCAGGAGCTGGCACGTACACCTCGATCGGAGGAGGCCGAGCGGCGACGTCGGATACGGCCTATTTCACGATCAGTCCCGCTTTCACGTTGGACGAGGCGATCACGACACAGTACAGCCTTTGTAGCACGACCAGCCCAATGTCTGGGGAGGAGATCGTGCAGCCAGAACCGAGCTTCATTCCGGAGCCCACGATCGACGAAGAGGTTTACGACGGAATGGACGTCGTCTGGGTCAACGGCGCCTACAACGGTTCCCGCATTGAAGTATATCTCAACGGCACGAACCCCAGCGACGTGATCGGTGCCAGGTACACGGGAGCTTCTCGAGCGAACGTTTGGTTCAGTACCGCCGTCAATTCGGGCGACCAGCTCTTCGTTACTCAAGAGCTATGCAACAAGAGCACGCCGACGACGTCCATCCCCGTGAAACCATGCTCCGACCTTCCCGCACCCGTCATTCGCACACCCGAGATCGGCGATGACTTCGTGATCGTCCTGAAGGCGGTCGCTCGCGCGCGCATCGAAGTGTTCGACGCGAGTGGAGTTGCCCTGGGGAACGGCTCGGGTTCCAGGATCCGGCTCAATCGGGCGATTCGCCCCGGAGACCGGCTCTTCGTCCGCCAGATCGCCGGAATCTGCACAGGTTCGACGTTCTGGGCCACGGAGGCCCGATGCAAGAAGGTCGACGAACTGGGTGATCCTTCCTCTGATGGGCCCTTCGGCATCGGAGAACTCGACTACTCGGTCGGGAACGCGACGGTCGGAACCACTACGACGCGGGTGGATGCCCACGTGAGGTTTCCTGTCGACCCCACGGGCGCGGACAACGTCCTCTCCCCATGGGGTGGAGAGTTCCCCATTGTGTTCCTGTTGCATGGAAACCACGGGATCTGGCGTAACCCATCTCGACCCGAAGGAGACCGATACAGGGACCTGTGTCCCACCGACTCATCTTGGGGACCTCCGGACCCGAGTGTGCTGCCGCCGCAGGTGATGGTGATGCCTGGCGAGACTTGGCCCATCCAGGTCGAGAACCATCGAGGCTATGACTACCTGATGGATGCTCTGGCGAGACGCGGATACATCGCTGTGTCCATCGATGGGAACGACGTGAACTGTCGGTCGGGCCATATCGTCGAGCGGGCCGCCCTCATCCACGAGCACATCGAGCTCTGGATGGATGTTCACGCGAACGGCGGGAGCTTCACCGGCGGAGACATGTTCGAGGGTCGGGTCGACCTGCAGGACGTCGGATTGTTCGGCCACTCTCGCGGAGGCGAGGCTGCCGTGGGCGCAGCTGTTACGAGCCCCTTCGATCCTCTCACGGAAGCCAAGATCACTTCGGTTGTGTCCCTCGCACCCGTCGACTTCGAGGGCTACGTCCTGGAGCAAACCCCCCTGCTCATGCTGCTCCCTGCAGCCGACGGAGATGTGTCGAGAAACTCGGGCGCCAGGATCTACGATCGTTCCAACTCGGGCGGACATCCCCGCTGGTTCCGATCGCAGCAGTACATCTATGGCGCTAATCACAACTTCTTCAACTCGGAGTGGGGCTTCGATGACAACTCGAGCGGCGCGGGCGGAGCCCCATTGAGCCGTACTCAGCAAGAGGCCATCCTGCGCATGATGACCCGTGGTTTCTTCGACGATACTCTGTATCGGGAGGCCGGAGGACACGGGTTCCTGTCTGGTGATGCCGTGCTTGCGGGGCTCCCGTCGGAGATCTATCCTTCCTACGCGCGTTCAGGGTCTTTGGACGTCGACCTGCACTCGAACGGAGCGCCTTTCGTGAACACGCTTGGACGGCCCGTCGTCGAGTCTGGGTTCGATGTGTTCTCTGAAGAGTCTTTCAGTGTAGGCTACAACAGTACCTTCTATCACGACACGGATGGACTTCGCGCGAGTTGGACATCACCAAATCGAAACTACTCGTCTGAAGTCATGGCCGACGTGTCGGCCTTCGAGTACCTTTCGTTCCGCGTCACGCAAGCCGTGGACACGCTGAATAGCACCCATGGCAGCATTGCGACCACCATTGGGGTCGGTCTCGAGGGCGGCGGTGGTGTGAGTAGAGTGAACTCAGCGGATATCGGAGTCATTCCGTATCCGTACGACCATGGCACGAGAGACAAGTCGATGATGCGAACCCTTCGCGTGCCTACCGCGTGCCTGAGCCAGCTTGTCAACGGCGGGGAAGTCGTCGACGTTCAGAACGTGGAAGATGTCATCTTCGATACGGACTCGCGGTCGTCTGGCGTTCTCGGGTTCGATCAGCTGTCCTTCACGGAATGAACGGAGAATCGAGAATGAATTTTCGCAAGAACCTACGACACCCCATCGCACCGTTGGTCCTGCTGGGCCTGGCAGCTGCTTGTGCGACCGAGTCCGGCGAGGGTCTGCAGCAATCCGACCCGGTCGAGGATCCGACGGTTAGTGAGCCCGAGATCGGTAAGACCCGCGTTCCGCTCGACTTCGAGCTCGACGGGCAAACGATCACCGAGTTGAGTATTACCGAGATACGAGGCAGCACAGTTCAATTTCGTGTCCGCAGCACGTCGCCATTCCTCGCGGGTTCGCTCGACCCGCTGGTTCGAATCGGCGAAACGATTCTCAGCGACTACACCTACGAGGAGCTCAATACGGTCCTCGTATACACGACCGACTTGTCTACACTTCCCGATCGCGGGCGAGTCCTGTTTGGTTGGGGTGGCGGAGGTGAGATCTCAGAAGGTGTGACCACCGACTGCGTCTTCTTGAAAGAGACACGAAGCTTCGGTGCCGTCGACCGATGAAGTCAGCACTCCATGCCGTCTTGCTTCTGGCTGGGTTGGGCGCAGCGTGTGCGGACGACGACCCGACCTCCGACGGAAGCTCCGTAGTGGATTCCGGTTTCGGCTCCCCCGACGTCGGGACAGCAGACTCCGGTTCCCGAGAGTTGCGAACCTTCTCGGACTTCGATGTTCAGGCATGCAGATCCCAGTCGGACGGTAGCGTCAGCTTGTACGCCGAGCATGATTCGGAGCCTGCGGGTTGTGCGATCTTGACGCTGGAGCAATCCGCTGAGGACAGCCCATTCGGAGTGGAGGCTGATGACGGCTGGAGGGTCCGAGCGGCTTCGGTCGTAGGCGGCGCGTGTCCCATGAACATCCCTGGGGACCCGAGCGGTCGGGCTCAGGTCGTATCGGCACGTGGCCTGATCGACCTGGAGTTCACGATGGATGGGTTCCCGATGGGACTGGAGGACGCCAGCGTAGTCCTCGAGGTCGAGATGGCAGCCCAGAATCCGTTCGGAGATGCCGAGCTAACCGTGACTGCGGGGGGGCTCGTCGTACGTGTCTGTCCCGAGTCTCCCGACGGAGGCTGAGCTCGGCATCGACCAACCCCGGCTCTGTTCATCTCGACCCGCCTGTGGGAGTGAGACTCCCGAGGCGTACCGTGGTCCCTGAACGTCTTCTCCCGTGCCTGGTGTTGGGATGAACGAGTCAGCTAGCGAAGGAGGGCTTCGGAGCCGGCTCGCCCGAGTCGTCTGGCAGAGCGACACCAAGGTAGGGCGAGTCTTTGACTTCGCGGTCCAAGGGCTCATCCTTGCCTCGATCTGCACCTTCTCCGTCGGGACGCTCCCGGACTTGCCGGATGATCTGGGCTTAGATGAAACCGAGACATGTGGGGGTACAGCTCTGCCTCCCGCGCAAACTCCAGTGGAGCCCGTGAACGTGCCGGACGTTCAGGATTTTTCGGAGTTCTGCATCGGTCCTGACTGCCAAGAACTCGTCTCGGACCTGGTGCCGCCATCTGAGCGATGCCTGCCACCACCCCCGAATCAGGATTCCTGCGATCCGCTCGACCCAGGCGTCTGCCTGCTCAGCTTCTTCTTCTTCTACACGGAGGAAGCCCTGCGAAGCTCCCCCATCGTCTTCCGGATTGCGAGCGCTGGTTCCTTCATTCCCACGATCTTGGCGTATCGGGACTTTCCGACTCAGGTCTTCCTCCAGCTGAGCAGGCAAGACATTCTTTTCAATCAGCATAACAATTCAGATCCACTCTCGACGCACCAGTTCTACTACTACGTGTCCGGTTGGCGGGAGATGCCCAAGTCCGACTTGGACGAGAGCGTGGACCGAGGGATTTCCGACTACCGTCGACGCCTCTCAATCTCGCTGTGGCGAAACTTCTTGAACGACAGAGCTCCCGACCCACAACCACAACGAGATTGTCGCGCTGACTTTGGCCTGCTCTTCGTACGATCGCCGGCCATCAGTACTTCCGGAAACCAGACGTCCATCACTCGTGGTGCCGCCAGTACCGATCTGGCTTTCGGAGGCTATGTACCCCAGACGGACAACCTTCAGGCATCGTATGACCCTAGCCAACCCCAGGATCTCAATCGCTTGGGCCAAACTGCCTGGTCAGTACTGGAGAGCCCTGACTTCACGCCGGTCCATGAGATTGGTCATCTCTTGAAAATGGACCACCAGCGATTCAGTGCATTAAATCCTCAGCAGAATTTCTACAGCGATGTTGGCTTTGCAGCTCTGGTTCAAGGCGGAATTCAAAACCTTCCCGTGGGATTCACGGTCGTGAGACAAAGCGTCTTCATCGGCTCGAATCCAGTTGGACAGCCGGTCTTCCTAACCTACTCCTCCGCTACGCCTCTTCAAGGACCTGGGGCACCGCAAATGAGTCGAGGCTCTCCCGCGGACAATAATGAGGCAGTCGTGTTCCCTCAGACTATGAAGGCAACTGCATCGGCGGAGTTTTGGGATATCGTGGTAAAGGTGCCATGAGCATTCTAAAGCTTGACCCTCGTGTTGTGCTCGTTGGCGTTTTACTCTTCGCGGCCTGCGGAGGGAGTCCGCAAGACTCGGGCGTAGGCAGTGGTGGTTGGCCTGATACGTGGCCTGTCTTGGACTCTCCAGAGGGAGCCGTTCTCCTACCGGCCGAGGGGCCTCGTCTTCGATACCCAGCACCGCCTTGTGACCTATATTCCTCCTTGCTTGTTTCGCTAGGGGGTGAAGCGATGGGCGTTTCACGAGCAGAGGTTACCGGGAACTACTGTGACATCATCATCTCCAGCGGCTTTGCCTCGGTGGGCTGTCTCTTCGATGGCCCCGATCTCTTTACCAACAACGAAGTTTTCACCATCGAGTTCTTTGACCTCGATGGAGAAAGCTGTGCCGAAGTGACCTTCGACGTCGTGGCAGAGGGCTGCAACGCGAGGTTCAATTACGAGGTTCCAGTGGAACAGCATTCTTGTGAGCTAATCTAGCAACCAGAGTCCTGGCTCAGGAGCTTCGCAGGCGTTGCGTGGCTTCCTGGCTCCAGCAGAGTCTTGTCGACTGTCGCGGTGTTTTGCGTGGTCATTCGCCACTGGTTCCAGGACTGAACGAGCCGAACATCCAGAACGACACCGACGCAGACGGGATGGGTGACGTGATGCCCAACCATGACGACATTGCTGGGATCATTCAGGTGAACGACTACGTGGCCGACCACGCCTCTGTAGCTGGGTATCTGAAAGGCTTCTTCAGGTAGGAGCGAGAGCAATGCCGAAGACACGCACAGCAGCCTGGCGTCTTGGGTCTTGGCGACCGGCTCTCGTCATCCTTCTCGTGGGCCTCGGCTGGGCGATCGATACGCCGCCCTCCCAAGGGCAGGTCGGCGGCTTTTGCCCATGGGACGATGGAGAGGGGTCTTTCACGAGACGCATCGAGCTAGCTTCGGTGCCACGAAGCGGAGCCCTAGACCCGA
>JBCCQA010000009.1:0-142043 GCA_039024635.1 Myxococcota bacterium
CGTAGATGGGTGGGCCCGGCTTCGCCGGGACCGGGACCCTCAGGAACGCAACGAAGTGGAGGACCCGTAGGGGCCGGAACGAAGGCGCAGCGAGTGGAGCTGAGTCGAGCGCGAGCTCGAGCTCAGCGGAATGAGCGTAGATGGGTGGGCCCGGCTTCGCCGGGACCGGGACCCTCAGGAAGGCGCGTACCGTTCTAGGGCCTCGACGAGTTCGTTGACCTTGGGGGGGCGGCGTCGGGCGTCGACCTCGAGCGAGCGCATGATGATGGGGTCCAGGCGCTTGTCGAGGGTCGCGTTCTTGACGGAGGGCTCCGCGTAGCGTCCGAGAGGCAGGCTGCCGGTGAGCATCTCGTAGACCATGACGCCAAAGGAGTAGACATCGGCCCGTTGGGTGACTTTGCCCGCGTCCTGGCGTTGCTCGGGCGCCATGTAATTGACCGTGCCCATCGAGATTCGACTTCCGGTCAAGTTAACGAAGGAGCGATCGCTGTAGAGCATGTCGGCGAGGCCAAAGTCACAAATCTTGGCGACTCGGTCCCGACCTGCATCAGCAAGAAGTACGTTCTCGGGTTTGAGGTCTCGGTGCACCACCCCTCGGTCGTGAGCGTAGGCCATGCCGTGCCCAACCTGGATGGCGAGAGCAAAGGCTTGTTTGGGCCGGACTTGCTTGCGCGAGAGCACGTTGCGAAGCGTCGGTCCATCGATGAACTCCATGACCAGGTAGTAGTTCTTCTCGACTTGGCCTTGATCGATGATGGCCACGACGTGGGGATGGGCCAGCTGGGCCAAGGCTGCCGCTTCTCGTCGAAAGCGCTTTACGAACTCATCTTGGTGGGCGAGGTCCGAGCTCATTACCTTTATGGCCACGGAGCGATCAAGCGAGGGCTGCCAACCTTGGTAGACTGTCCCCATCGCGCCGCGGCCGATGACCCTCCGAACTTCGAAGCCCCCGAGCTTGGTCCCTTCCTTCAGGTCGTTTTGAGCCACGCGATGGGGCTTCTTCGTTGCTGGTCGAGGAGGCGGCTGCTCGGCGCGGGGCGCCCGTGCGCCGGGGACGCCGATGAATGGCGTGTCGTCCCTCTGGACTTCGAACTTGATGCCGCAGCGTCGACAACGAACCTTCTGCCCCGAGACGTAGATGCCGACGTCATACTTGGCGCCACAGTTCGGGCAGCGCTGGACGACCTGTCGCGGCTTCATGGTTGGGCTCAGCCGTCCTTTAGCCGCAGGGCCTCATAGACCCCAATCTCTTCCGACTTGCCCTTCACCTGCCTCGTTCCGAGATAGCGTGCCTCGATCCGGTCTGCAACGAGTCGGTGGGTTGCTTCACTGATGAGTACCTGACCTCCCGAGGCAATCCCACACAGCCGAGAAGCCGTGTTGACGGTGTCTCCAATGACGGTGAACTCCAGACGGCGCTTGCTCCCCATGTAGCCCGCGACCAGACTGCCGGTGTTCACGCCTACGCCCATTTGCACGGGGTCGAGGCCCTGACCGTCACGCTCGGCGTTGAAGGCGGCGATCGTATCGCGAAAATCCAACGCGGCTGCCACCCCGTCGAAGACCGGTTCACCGTCGGCGCCGTTCTCGATCGCCCCCCAAGAGGCCATCAAGGCATCGCCAATGAACTTGTCCAGCACCCCATTCCGCTTGAACACGACTTCGACCAGGCGCTCGAAGTACTCGTTCAGAAGATCGACGACGTCCTGCGGCTCCTTGGACTCGGACATACTGGTGAAGCCTCGGATATCGCAGAAGACGACCGAAGCCTCGATCTCGCGGCCTCCCTTCTGGATGGGACGCCCTTTTCCCTGCACCATCTCCTCCACTACATGAGGAGGCAGGAAGCGGGAGAGCTGACCCCGAGCCTTGGCCTCTTCCTCGATCTGTCGGACCAGCCTTGCGTTCTGGATGGCGATGGCGGTTTGAGTAGCGATGGCCTTGAGCAGCTGCAGGTCTTTCTCGGTGAAGGCACCCACCCGCTCCCGGGTGTCCAAGTGCATGACGCCGAGAACCTTGTCGTGAGCGACCAGGGGAACGCACATGGCGGCCCGTATCCCCTGGGCAATGATGGACTGGGAGCCGGAAAAGCGCGGATCGATGAAGGCATCGGAGAGGAGCACTGAAGCCCGCTCCTCCAGCGCACCGTTGAGGATGGTCGAGGAAAGGATGATCTCGTCGTCCTTACTGTCCGCCTTCTTCCGGCGGACGGTGTGGGGCACGAGGGTGTTGGTGTCTTCGTCCACCAACATGATCACGCCGTTGTCGGCCGGCAACATCGAGAAGACGACGTCCAAGGTCTTGGAGAGGAGCTTGCCCAGGTCGGTGGTCAGACCGATCCGGGAGAGTTCGTGGGTGAGGCGGAGCTTCTCGTAGTCTCGCTTCAAGACTTCGACGTCGCTCACCAGGTCGACCGGCTGAAAGTCCTGCTGCTCTTCCACGAGCTTGGCGTGAATGTGGGTCGAGCCGGCCGGATCCTGAGGAAGGATGGTCACCAGGTCTCTTGCGCTGTCCCTCTTCCCTCCCTCCAACTCGAAAGATAGCCGCATGGACCCTAGAAGAAGCTCGTCGCCTGGCTGAAGCTTGGCCTCCTGGATCCGCCGATTGTTGAGGTAGGTGCCGTTCGAAGAGCCCAGGTCGCGGAGCCACCAATCGTCGACTCTCCGCTCGAGCAGAGCGTGCTCCTTGGAGATCTCTCGATCATTGAGGCGAATCAGATTTCTAGGATGGCGGCCGAGGGAGGTCGGGTTCTCCAGGGCAAAGTCGGTCACGAGACCATCTGGACTCCGATAGACCAGCTTGGCCGCGCCCGGCGTGGAGCGGCGGGACTGGGCGTTGCCCGGGACGATGACCCGAGGCTCCGCCGCTCCGCTCGTCAGGCGGTCGGCGGGCCGACCGGTGGTCGGTCCCCGAGACTCCCCCGGCTTTCGAACCTGGTCGACGGTCGGCGCTCTCGAAGCCGCCCGACGCACGTCGGACGCCTTGCGGTTCATGAGGGCAGCAGCGCTAAAGGGCTTGGCGCACTCTTGGCAGTACACCACCGCGTGGGCGGGCGGCTCCTTGAACTCGTTGAGAGCCCCACAGTGCGGGCACCATGCGCGCATAGACCGATTCGACGCTCGACGCGTCGCGGCGCGACGCTACCATGCCGAGATCGATCCGACCAGGCGGGCCCCCTGAAATGGGAGGGCCGGAACGTCTCCGCGTTTGACGTCGGCTTGAATGCGGTGGGATTTCGAGCTGATGTCTGACGAAGCGGCGGAACGGAGGACCTCTGCCCTGACGACGAGGGCCCGCCCCCAGCGCCCGCCAGGGGTGCTCCCCCGCTTCCTTGAGCCTTTCTTTGGACGAACCCTGGTCGAGGATCGCGCGCTGAGCTACCTCAGAGATGCCCACGCCCGAGGAACAGTCGTCCACACACTCCGCTCTCGGCGGCGGGTCGATCCATACTATATCCGCTTCTTGCTGGAGCAGCTCGGACTGCCCCGACCGAGCTGGTACCACGATCATCCCCTGGCCAGTGAGGCCGCCACAGAAGCCGGCCTCGTCGAAACGGTGGAGGCCAAGGAGTCGGCGCTTCTGTTCATGCGCCGGCCACAGACCTTGTTCGGCCAAGGAAGCCGGTATTCCGAGCGCTACGTCCGAGCGCTCCTCGAGCTGCAGCGAAAGAGCGAGGTCCCCATCCTCCTGCTCCCCGTCGCCCTCATCTGGATCCGAAGAGCCCCGGACCTGAAGAAGGGACTCTTTGATCGACTGTTGGGAGATAGGGAGGCCCCCGGCGCGCTACGGGAGATCAGCGGCTTTCTCTTTCACCACCGCAACTCCCGCTTCCACGTGGGCGCACCCATCGACTTGGCGGACGCACTGGACAGGGAAAAGGACCGGCCACTCCTCGTTGTGGCGAAGAAGGTCCGCTGGCTCATTCTTCACCACCTCGCCCGGGAAGAGCAGCTTCGCACCGGACCCATGCACCGACCGGCGGCGAAGACTCGACAGGCCGTCATCAACGACCCCCAGGTCCGGAAGCTCATCCAGGCCGGTACAGGCAAGAAGAGCGTCACCCAGCTCGAGGCCAAGGCCGAGGAGACGATTCGGGTCATAGCGGCCGACATGCGCTACGGATGGCTTCGCGTTCTGGACAAGGTCATCGACTTCCTTTGGAGCCGAATCTACGACGGCATCGTCGTCGATCGAGCCGGCTTCGCCCAGCTGCGCGAGGCGGCCCGAAAGGGACCGGTGGTCGTCGTCCCCAGCCACAAGAGCCACATCGACTACATCGTCCTCAGCCAGGTCTTCTGGAAAGAGGGTATGATCCCGCCCCATATCGCCGCCGGAGAGAACCTCAACTTCTGGCCGATGGGTCACGTCTTCCGCCGAGCGGGTGCATTCTTCATTCGACGTAGCTTTCGAGGAGATAAGCTCTATGCCGCCATCTTCGCGGCCTACGTTCGGCGCCTGCTCCGAGAAGGGCATGTGATCGAGTTCTTCATCGAAGGCGGCCGGAGCAGAACCGGCCGACTCCTCGCTCCTCGAACCGGGATGCTGGGCATGACCATGGAACCTGTCTTCGAGGGACACTTCGAGGACGTGTCCTTCGTTCCCGTTTCCATCAGTTACGAGAAGGTCATCGAGGCCAAGTCCTATGCCCGAGAGCTGGCCGGCGGCACCAAGAAGCGAGAGAACGTCAGCCAGCTTCTGAGCTCGGGCCCGAAGGTCCTACGCTCGCGCTACGGTCGGGTCTACGTTGACTTCGACACCCCCATCTCGATGAGGAGCTTCGCAGCCCAGCTCGGCGTCGACGTTGCCGAACGACCCCGGCAGCTGGCCACGCAGCTCGGCCACCGAATCGTCTATGGGATTAACTCGGCGACTCGGGTGACACCGACGGCCGCTGTGGCACTGGTGCTCCTGGGAAGAGCGCGGGGCGGGATCTCCTTTTCGGACCTCCTGAGCGAGACGGACCGGCTGGTCGAGATCTTGGATCAGTTGGGGGCGCGTCGCTCGGCCGCCCTGGATGGCGGTCGAAGGTCGGCAGCCATCGAAGAGGCCATCGAACTGTTCTCCGGAGACGGTTCGGTGCGCGTCGACCAGGCGGCAGACGGAGAAAGGGTGCTCCGGGTCGGTGCTCAGGGTCGGCAAACCCTGGATTTCTACAAGAACGCCATCATGCACTTCTTCGTCCCCTATTCGGTGGTGGCGATGGCCGCGCTCTCCAAACCCCATGTGATTCGGAAGGAGGCCCAGCGCATCTCGAAGATCCTCAAACACGAGGTTTCGTTCCGCGTAGACGCGGACTTCGACGCCAACTTCGATGCGTCCCTGGCCTTCTTGAAAGAGCGCAAGGTCCTGGACGACGAAGGAAACGTTCTCAATCGGGTGGAAGCTCGAGCACTAGCTGGGCTCTTGGCCGTGGTCTTCGAGACCTACCGGCTGATGGCGGAGAGCGCGGGACGTTTGGAGCACGGCCACCTGGCCCAGGCAGAACTCATTCGGGTCACGCTGGACGAGGCCCACCGACAGGTTCTGGAGGAGCGCATCGATCGACCGGAAGGAGCCACGAAACCTGCGCTCACGAACGCCGTGCGCTGGATGCACGACGACGGAATCTTGAGCCGAGAAGAAGAGGGCCTGGTCTTGACCGGGGACGAGCGTCGCCAGCGGCTGATCGAAGAACTGACGAGCTACTTGGACGCGGTTCGTGAGCCGGATGGGATGCGGCTCCCCGCTTCGTCCGAAATCAGACCTTCGACGTAGCGCTTGGCGTACCAGGCATCCCAGGTGCGAGGGCCAACCACGATGCCCTCCATCTCCCCCTCTTTCAGCACATAGGTCTCGGGAAACTTGGTTGTCCCGTAGCGAGCCGAGAGCGCGCCGCCAGGGTCCAGCAGCACAGTGAAGTTCGGGGGCTCGGCCTCGAAGAAGTCTCGGACTACATCCCAACTCTCGTCGGTCGAAATCGCGACCAGGACGAAGTCCTCCCGATCCGTAAAGTGCTGAGCGAGTGCCCGCAGCGAGGGCATCTCTTCGATGCAGGGTGGGCACCACGTGGCCCAGAAGTTGATGAGGACAGTCTTGCCCTCGAGGTCGCTGGATCTGACGGTTCGCCCGTCGAGACTCTCCAATTCGAAGGGCAAGGGCGCGCCGGATCGAGCCTCGACGTCGAGCAGACGCCGAGACAGCTCGACCTCGGCGCGGATGCGGTCTTGGACTCCTAGGACAACGAACCACAGGACAGCGGCGAGGGTCGACGCCAAGACGGCCAGCTGAAGGGGCCAGGGCAGCGAACGCTCCACGATGGCGCAGTCAGTCAGAACGGTGCCGACTCGGCAAGAATTCGGATACAAGCAGAGCATGAGCGAGCTGACGGGGGACCTTGCGCTCATGCCCATTGGTGACGTGGTCATCTGGTTGGCAAACCGGGGCGTGTCGGGACGCCTGCACATTGAGCAGGAAGGCATCAGCAAGAGCTTCGACATCTTGGATGGTCAGGCCATCCGAGCGGCCTCCAACGATCCTCGAGAGTACTTTGGACAGTTCCTGGTGCACCAAGGCCTCCTGACGGAGGACCAGCTGACCCGAGCCTTTCAGACCCAAAACGAAACGAAGGTTCTCCTGGGGCGGATTCTGGTGATGATCGGGATCGTCCCCGAGGAGCAGGTCATTCATACCTTGCGTATCAAGGTCAGCGAGTCCTTGCTCGACGTGTTCCGCTGGACGAGCGGTCGCTTCCACTTCGAGGACCTGGCCTCCAGCGAAGAGCGACCTCAGATCGACCTGTTGGTACCGCTGGAAGCGATTCACCGAGAAGGCACGGCCCGAAGCCAGATGTGGAGTCGCCACGCAGAGCTCTTCCCCGACCCTCGCTATCTGCTTCAAGTCGACCCCTCGCGGGTTCCAGCTTCGGCGACTCTCGACACCCTCGACGGACGAATCCTGGAGTTAGCTCAGTCAGGCCTCAGCATCGAGGCCATCACCTTGGACCTGCATGCGACAGACTACCAGATCGCGACGTCCATTTTGCGACTCCATCAGCAAGGCGCGGTCCATCCCCGCTCTCCCACCGATACTCTGCTCCCTCTCGATGCGGGCCCCGCCGCCCACGCCGATCGAGCCCGGAGCGCAATGGACGACAACCGCTATTCGGAAGCCTTGCGCTACGTGGACGAAGGTATTCGTAGCCAGTCCAGCCCAGAGCTCGAGGCCATCCGCAACGCGCTCGGTGCACTCGGCGACAAGCTCGACCGAACGACGGTCCCGAATCTCCAGGGCGCCCCCAGCCCGGAAGTGCTTCGTCGGCTCTCGGCCAAGCAGCGCTACGTTCTCGCCCGTATCGACGGCGTCCGAACCGTGGAATCCATCATCCAGGTCTCGCCCATGCATGACGAAGAAGCTCTCGAGATCCTTCGACAGTTCCAGGCAGACCAGATCATCATGGCCTGAAAGTCTCAGGTGCCACCTTCGACCCGGCGTTCCGGCCGACTCGACCGAGGCTCGACGACTAGGGATGGGTCTTCAGCCAATAGAGGACGTGGCCCACCTTGCTGATCAAGTGGCTGGGTCGCCGAGCGATCCCATGAGAAGCACCAGGCAAGCGAACCATCGCGCTGGGGACGCCTCGCTGGCGAAGCGCCTGATAGAACTGCTCACTCTCGGCGATGGGGGTCCTTAGATCCGCCTCACCCGTCAGGAGCATGGTGGGCGTCTTCACTGCGCCCACCTTCGAGAGGGGGGAGCGCCGCCAGTAGGTCGCCTGGTCCTCCCAAGGCGGTCGACGAAACCAATAGCGTGTGAAGTACGGGCTCTGATCGGCCGTGAGCGCAAAGCTGGTCCAGTTGATGACCGGCTTGGCGACCACCGCTGAGCGGAAACGGTCCGTCGTGCCGACCAGCCACGCCGTGAGCACCCCACCACCTGAGCCGCCGGTCACATGCAGTCGATCCGGATCGGCTCGACCTGCCGCGACCTCGACGTCCAGGACCTCCATCAAGTCGTCGACGTCGGGGCCCGGATAGTTCTTCTCGATAGCGTCGGCCCAGGAGCTACCGTAGCTCGTGCTCCCCCGAGGATTGGCGTACAGCACCATGTATCCAGCCGAAGCGTAGAGCTGAAGCTCGGCTGAGAAGACGGCTCCATAGCTCGCGTAGGGACCACCGTGGATCTCGAGGAGCGTTGGGAGACGCCGGGCTTCTCCGGTGCTGAGACCGGGCGGAAGCAGGCGCCAATAGGCTACCCCGGAAGGCGTGCGACCGCCTTGGAGTGGACCGAGACGAAGCTCGGACAGGCCGGGGTTCAAGGTAACGATGCGAGTGTCCCGTCGTCCGACCTCGAAAATTTCCGAAGGTCGGCTGGCATTCCGGCGGGCCACGACCAGCCTCTTGCTCGTGCCGCCAAAGGCCCCCGAGAGCCCGAAGCCCACGTAGGGCCGACCGCCGCCTCCGACCTCCACGTTGGAAGCAAGCGTTCGCAATCGATCCGGCGCTTCGGCCAAGCCCACCCGACCCACGCCCTCTTCGACCCAAGCCAGGAGCCAGCCCTTGGGGTCAGGCCGAAGAGCCTGGAAAGAGATATCGCGGTCCGCCAGCCAAGACTCCACTTCGCCCGAGTCCAGGTCGAGAACGAAGAGTCGGTCGGGATGCCAGCCTTTGCCTTCGTCTTCGTGACCAAGAAATGCGAGCAGACGACCGTCTGCGGACGCGATCGGCTTGGACTCCGGTCCTCCGGAGCTGGTCAGGCGCCGAATGCTGCGGTCCTTCACGTCCACCGCGAAGAGGTCGAAGGCCATGGGGTTCAGCTCGGCATCGGGATGCGGGTTGGCCGAGAAGATCACCGAGCCCCGAGCCCAGGTGAGCTCTGCCTTGCGCTGGGCAAAGCCGCGGGTGAGGCGTACGGGCGCCCCACCGGAGGCATCCACGACGAAGATATGCAAGCTAGCCTTCGGAACAAAGCCGCGACCGTCTCGACGGTACACCGCGCGATCGACGACGATGGCTTTGGCCGCCCATTTGCCGCCCTGGGGAGGCTTGGGAAGGGCCACCCGGGATGGATTTGGGGCGGGAAGAGGTGAAGTGAAGGCCAAGCTCGCTCCATCCGGCGCCCAGACGAAGCTTTTCACCCCATCCGGAACTCGGGTCAGCAGGGCCGTTCGACCCTGCTCGGGCCAATGAACGTAGATCTGCGGCTTGCCTTCAGACTGTGCCAAGAAGGCGAGGCGTCCGCCGTCGGGCGACCAAGACGGACTGGAGATCCCGTCCAGCCCAGTGACCATGGGGAGGTGGTCCTGGCCGACCAGCCACCACAACTCGCGGACATAGCGGTCACGTTTACGGTCGGCGCGGACCCGAAGGTAAACCAGCTCATCTCGGTTCGGGCGTGGCGCCGGCTGGGCCGCGTACTCGAGCTCGAAGATGGTCTCGAAGTCGAAGCCCTCGTCAGCGAACTCGATCGCGAGCGGCTTGGCGGGCGCGGGCTCCCGCTCCGGTGAAACGGGTTGGAAGGCCTCGAGGTTTTGGGCCGCGAGCACGGCGGCCAGGTACAGTGGATTCGGCACCGCAAGAAGGGAACCGCTCGGAACCTCGGTGCCAATCGAGAAGTGAGCCCGGAGCCTCAGCCCTCAGGTCAGGCTCTGGTTGATGCTCTCGTAGTGGGCCAGCCGGCGGTACAGGGTGGCCCGGCCCATGCCCAGTAGCTTGGCCGCCTTCTCAACGCTGCCGCTCGTTGCCTTGAGAGCTCGCTTGATGGCCCGACGCTCGACCTCGCGCATGGGGAGGATGTCGTCCGAGGCCATGCCCATGATGTCCTGACTCTCGGTCGGCAGCATGCTCTGGCTGAGATGGGGGGGCAAATGCTGGACTTCGATGACGTCGCCCCGGGCGGCCAAGAGCGCGCGATGGACGACGTCGTCCAGTTCCCGTACGTTCCCGGGCCAGTCGTAGGCCACCATCGCATCCATGGCCGCTGGATCTACGTGTCCGACCATGCGTCGCGTGTCCCCTTGGTACTTCTCCATGAAGTGGCGAACCAAGCTGGGGACGTCCTCCCGCCGACTGCGAAGAGGCGGGATGTGGAGGGGGTGGACCACCAACTTGAAATAGAGGTCTTCGCGGAAACGACCGGCTCGGACCTCGGAGAGAAGGTCGCGCTGACTGGCGCAGACGATCCGGACGTCGACCTCGAGCTCATCGCTCGCGCCCACCGGTCGGACGCGACCGCTGGACAGAGCCCGGAGCAGCCCAGCCTGGGTGAGAGGGCTCAGGCGGGCGATTTCGTCCAGGTACAGCGTTCCTCCTTCGGCCTGTTGCATACGGCCGACGGTTGGCTCGCTGCGCTCGGCGCTTTGGGCCTGACCAAAGAGCTCCACTTCGTGAAGGGACTCGGGGACAGCGCCCAGGTTCAGCGCCACGAAGGGACCGCTGCGACGGGGCCCACTATGGTGGATGGCCCGGCCGACCAGGTCCTTGCCGGTTCCCGCCTCGCCCAGAAGGACGACTGGAAAACCTTCGGCCACGACCCGCTCGATCTGGCGAGCCAGCTCCTCCATGGGCGGGCTCTGACCGACGAGCTGGTCGTAGCGGCCGCGTCGCGCAAGCTCTTGGCGCAGCTGGTCCAGGCTGCGCCCCAGCTCCCAGCGCTCGACCGCGCGGTTGATGGACAAGACGAGACGATCGTTGTCGAGGGGCTTCAGGAGGTAGTCGTACGCACCGCTTCGCAGGGCCGTGAGAGCGCTCCCCACGTCACCGCTGGAGGCCATGGCCACGGTGGGTACCTGGGCATCAAGCTGGCGGAGGGCCTTGAGGACCTCGAAGCCGGAGACGTCGCCGAGCCCTAGGTCCAAGCAGATGGCTGAGGCCTGCTCGGGTCGCGCCCGGAGGAAACTCTCGCCCTCGGTGAAGGACCAGGTCACATAGCCAGCGGCCTCGAGCCATCCCTTCATGAGGGACAGCGCCGACGGGTCGTCATCGACGATCGCGACGTGCCGAGGGCCTCCGGTCATGCCTTCCGATTCGGCCCCTCGGTGGGGGCTAGCAGCCTTGGGCCCCCGTCGTTTCAAGAACATACGAGGCCTTGTCTCGATTTGGGGACGGAGCGAGACGGCTTGGCTCAGATCGGGACTCCGGTCGGTTTCGCGACGCTTCGCGACGTCTTAGGGGCTCAAGATGAGGCACTTCGGGTGAGCTGGAGTACGACACGGGGTCGCCATCTAGGGGTTGGCTCGAGGCAGGCCGGGTCTTGGCGCTTCGCCGGGCTCGTTTGTGCGAGCCCGGCTCAAGTCTCGTGGCCTTCCAGGCCAAGCTGCGCGGCCCAATGGATTCGCTGACGGCTTCGGCGAGGGTCGCTTTCTCTTACGTATCGGCTCCCACCCATGCCACGCAGTGGACCCGCATAAAGGCCAGAACGTAGGCGCAGTGAACGGACGTAGGAAACGCAAAGCGTTGGTCCGAGGAAGTGCGCGAAGTAGGGGGCCTTGGGCTTCGCCCAAGTCGGGACCCTAGGACTTAATGAAGCCGGCGATCAGCTCTCGGGCTTCGCTGTCGCGCATTTGGCGGGGCGGGTGCTTCATCAGGTAGGCGGAGGGGCCCTCCAAGGGGCCGCCGATGCCGCGGTCAAGAGCAAGCTTGGCGAGGCGAATCCCGTCGATGGCGACGCCAGCGCTGTTGGGGGAGTCTTCGACCGAGAGTCGGGCCTCGAGGTGCATCGGAACTTCGCCCCAGCCCTTCCACTCCATGCGCAGGAAGCAGACCTTGTTGTCCTTCTGCCAGGCCACGTAGTCCGAGGGACCGATGTGGATGTCGGTAGCGTCCAGTCGCTTGTCGAGCTGGGACTGCACCGACTCGGTCTTGGAGATGCGCTTGGTCTTCAGCCGATCCTCGTTGAGCATATTGAGGAAGTCCGTGTTGCCGCCGGTGTTCAGCTGGTAGGTCTTCTCGAGGCGTGTTCCGCGGTCGCTCACCAAACGGGCCAGGGACCGGTGGATGATGGTCGCGCCGACCTGGCTCTTGATGTCGTCGCCGACGATCGGGATCTTGGCGTCGGTGAAGCGCTTGGCCCATTCAGGGTTGGAGGCGATGAAGACGGGGATGCAGTTCACCATGCCGACCCCAGCTTCGAGGCAGCACTGCGCGTAGAACTTGGCCGCCTGCTCGGAGCCGACGGGGAGGTAGCACACGGCGACTTCGGCCCCGGTCTCCTTGAGAACCTTCACCACGTCGACGGGCTCGGCGTCGGACTGGCGGAAGGCCTGAGCGTCGGGGTAGTTCGCCATGTGGGCTGCCACGCCGTCGTGGACAGGCGCCATCTGGACGGTCACGCCCGTCTTGGGGAGCTCGCGCTGGAAAATGGTCGTGTTGTTGGGCTCGGCGAAGATGGCCTCTTCGACCGGCTTACCAACCTTGCGCGCGTCGACGTCGAAGGCGGCGACGATTTCCACGTCCTGGAGCCGGTATCCTCCGATCTCGTCGTGCATCAGACCCGCGGAATCCTCGGGAGCATGCTTGTAGAACTCGAGACCCTGAACGAGGGAGCTTGCGCAGTTGCCGACGCCGATGATGGCAAGTTTCACCTTTTTCATGGAGAACGGCTGCGGGTCCTATGGCAGTCACCCCGGTTGCGCAACCGATAACCCCTCCGAAGTGACAGCGCCCACGGCGTCAAAATCAGGGTAAACGGTCAGGAGTCCGGCTGGGTCGCGATGGCCAGGTTTTGAAGGCCTGCTTGACGGGCGGTCTCCATGACCTCGACCACCCGGCGGTGGAAGGCCCGCTCGTCGGCTTGGACGAGGACGAGGCGGTCTGGACGCTCGCTGGCCAGAGCCGAGAGCTCGCTTCGAAGCTCTTCCATGGAGAACTCCTCGCCCCCCACCACCACCGAGCCATCTTCCAAGACTACGATCACCAGCTCGTCGGAGAGGCGATCCACTTCTTCACTGGCGGAGCCGGTGGGCAGGTTGACCCGAAAGCCGGTGTTCTCGGTTTGTCCGGCCTGAATGATGTCCGTGCTCGTGGCCATGAGGATGACCAGCAGCACGAGCATGATGTCGACCAGCGGCACGATGTTGATCTCGGTGAAGCTTCCTTGCTCCACCACTTCGGGATCTTCGAGCGGACTCTCTCCGCCGGCCCGAGGTCCACCGCCCGCCACTCAGGAGGCCTCCTTGACCCGAGTCTCGGGCGCTCCGCCGGGAAACAGGGAGCGCCCCGCCTCCAGCTGCTCCAGGAACTCGTCGACCACCAGTTTGACCTCGACCGTGGCTTGATTGCCCCGGGACTGGAAGTAGTTGAAGAACATCACCGCCACCACGGCCACGAAAATACCGCCGGCCGTAGCATAAAGGGCCTCGGCCACGCCGGCCGCCACGACCGAGAAGCCGCCCGTTCCCGATAGCCCGATGTCCCGAAAAGCTCGGATGATGCCAACCACCGTTCCGAAGAGGCCCACGAAGGGCGCGAGGGCGCCCACTGTGCCTATGGCCCACAGTCGCCGACGCATCCAAAGGGCGAACCGCTGCCGCTCACGCTCTGCCGCCCTCTGCTCGGACTGACCGGGTCGCTGTGCCGTGTTCAGGGCGGCGATGAAGATGTCCGCTACCGGGGAGCTGCTGCGCTCGCAGACCGTGCGAGCGGCCTGAAGATCGCCGTGGATGAGGAGCTTGCCGACTTCGCTCCCGAGCTCCCGCGCCTTCTCGACCAGGCCCCAGAAGGTGAAGAGCTGCTCCAGCGCCAGCGCCAGCACCAACACCGAACCCCCGAGGATGAAGATCAGGGCGGTGCCGGAGAGCTCGAACATCGCCAGCGCGTCTTGGGGGTTGGCCTCGTTCACGAAGCGCCTCCGGGGACCATGACCGAAAGGGTAAACGGGCGGAGCCAGGAGGCGAAGTCTTCACTCACCGTCGAGGGCGTCCCGCAGCCGATCGAAGAAGGATCCGGTCCGGCGTCGACGCCGCTGCTGACTGGGCCGGGGTTTGTCGCCAACCGCCTGGACCTCGGCCTCGAGGGGCAGGGCCTCGTTCAGCTCCTCCAATACCTTCTGCTGGGCCTTGGAGAGCTTCTCGGGGACCTGGATGGTGAGGTGGACCAAGATGTCGCCATCGCCGGAGCCGTCGAGGCGTGGCACACCCGCCCCGGCCAGACGCAGGATGTCGCCCGGTCGTGAGCCCGGCGGCACCTCGAGATCATGCTCGACGCCCTGAAGGCCTGACAGTTGGGTCCGACCGCCCGTGCAGGCCATCGGGTAGCTCACGGCAAGCTCGCAGTGGAGATCTCCGCCATCCCGGGCGAAGGTCTCATGGGGTCGGACGTCGATGAGGACATAAAGGTCGCCGGGGGGTCCGCCGTGCAGGCCTGCGTTTCCCTCACCGGTCAGGCGGAGGCGCAGGCCGCTGTAGACCCCGGCCGGCACCCGAATATCCAGTTTTCGAGCGTCGGCGACGAAGCCCTCCCCACGGCAGCTGGAGCATACCCTCTCGGGCACCTGACCCGTACCGCCGCAGGCTCGGCACGTCGTGGCGATCATGAAAGCACCCCTGCCCTGAACGACCTGGCCTTGACCCTTGCACACCGGGCAGGTCCGCATTCGGCCGCCTTCCGCGCCCGTCCCGCCGCAGTCGCCACAGGGCGACATCCGCTCAATCTCAATTGTACGGCTGGCGCCCACGGCCGCGTCTTCCAGATCGACCTGGACCGAGGCGTGGAGGTCCGAGCCGGCCATGGGCCGAGGCCCTTGAGGCCCAGCCCCACCAAAGCCTCCGAAACCAGCTTGGCCGCCGAAGAACTCGGAGAAGAGGTCGCCGAACTGGCTGAAGATGTCGCCCAGGTCCCCGTTGAAGGGGCTGTAGCCCCCGCTCTTCAGACCATCGAAGCCCGCGCGGTCATAGAGCGCCCGCTTGTCGTCGTCGGAAAGGACCTCATAGGCTTCCGAAGCCTCTTTGAATCGGCGCTCTGCCTCGTCGTCACCCTGATTGCGGTCCGGGTGATACTGGAGCGCAAGCTTCCGGTACGCCGACTTGATGGTCCGACCATCGGCGTCTCGCGCCACCCCGAGCACTTCGTAGTAGTCTCGCTGATGGGCCACGACGCCCCTGTCTAAACACCCTGGCCCTCGGGTCAAATCGCCATCGCGGACTCAGCGACCAGGGACCTCCCCCCACAAAATTTTGTGCAGTTGGAGATTTAGTCTGATGGGTAAACCCGTGGCGAGGATCCAGTCGGCCAGCCCGTCGGCAGAGCGGCCCCAGGCCGGGGACATCGAGAGTGGCGCTCGTGCCAGAAGGTCGTGACGCTGCAGCTGCTCGAGCGCCCAATCGAAGTCGGCCCGGTCTGCGACCACGATCTTGATCTCGTCGCCAGGCCGGAGCCGCTCGAGGTTGGCCCAGTCCGTCCGTTCACTTTCTCCCGAGCTCGGCGCCTTCAGGTCCATGATCCGCGCAACCCCCTCGGGCAAGATTGATATGTCGCGCTCGCCGCTCGTCTCGCAAAGGACCTCGTAGCCTCTGGCCAAGAGGCGCCGTGCCAAGACCGCGACCGAGGGCTGTAGCAGAGGCTCTCCGCCGGTGATCTCGACCAAACGAGCTGGCTCCGCCTCGACCCGCGCCATGATCTCGTCCACCTCCATCCAGGTCCCGCCCTTGAAGGTGTACTCGCTGTCGCACCAGCTGCAGCGCAGATTGCAGCCAGTGAGGCGCACGAAGGTGCAGGGCCAGCCGGCCCGGGTCGACTCGCCCTGGATAGAGTGGAAGATCTCGGTGATGCGAAGGCGAGTCGCCACGGTCTCAGCTCGTGGCCAGACGCTCGTGAGGTCAACTCAGATCAAGGCTTCGTCGATGGCCTGAGCCAGTGCGGGCGGAATCGAGGTGTCCTCGCCCTGGTCGTCTCCGGAGGCCCCGTCCGCTTTCTTGCCTAGGACCCGATTCAGGCCAGCACTGGAGGGACGGAGGGCGCTCCAGTCAAAGTCGGAGCCGCTTCCATAGCGGGCAAGCTCGGAGCCGATGGTCTCCAAGCCCGCGTCGATGGCGTCCATCTTCTCCAGGGCGTCACCGAGGACGGGGTCGACTTCCCGAAGCTGCTCGGTGATGGCGTTAGCCTGGGCTTTGAACTCCTCCGGGAGCTCGCCTTCGGCCGCCAGGCGCGCGACCGAAGCCACTACACCCCCCAGCTTCTCAAGGAGCTCCATGAGCTGGGCCGAGGTCTTCGTGCTGGTCTCGCTGGTCTGGGTGAGGGCGGTCTCGACCTCCTCGATCGAGCGACGGAGTCGAGCCCGAAGCTCCACCGGCCGACCCTCGTCCGCCGCGTCGAGGTCGACTTCTTCGACCTCGACCGCCGTACTGACGGTCGAAACCACGGGCTCGTCGGGGAGCTCGGCCAGGGTCCTGCGAAGCACAGCCTCTCCGTAACGCCAGGTCATGATGGCCACGATCCATCCGGCCAAGGCCAGGTTGGCGAAGAAGAGGAGCAGCCACGGCGACAGCTCAGGCACCAGCGCCCCCTTCCACGCCGTCCAGGCGTCGTCGAAACCAAAAGCCTATCGCGATCAGACCGAGAGGTGAGTGCGCGAGGCCGACCCGGGCCACGATCCCCCACACGCTGGAGGGAGGCTCCAGCTCGGGAGCCCGGATGGGCGCGAGAGGGAAGCGACGGACCTGCCCGAACTCCAAAGCCCGAACCGCCAGGCTGAGATAGGTCGGCGCAGCATCGAATGGCAGGCTCCCCCGAAACACGTCACCTTCTGGACGAAGCCCGAGCTCCGTGGGCTCGCCGTCCGCTCGGTGGAGCTTGGCACGAACCACGAGTTCGACCAGGTCATTGCAGACCCCTAGACGCCGAACGACGACGTCGACCCGGTTCTCGCTCCAGCTCGCCTCGGCATCGAAGCACGGGGGCGAGACGCGAAAACGGGCCTTTCGATGGCGCTTCATGGTCGGCGTCTCGGCCAGCAGCTGGCCCCTGAACTCGCCGGCCTCTTCGGGTGTCCACCGACCGACGAATCGTCCGTCCTTGGCTCGGTCCAGAGGCAGTTCCTTGCCCTCGGGCAGAAGGAAGCGCATCTCCAGCTCTTTTAGCCGGGCGAAGGACAGGACCGGATGTCCATCTTGAATGAGTCGTCCGACCACCATTGCCGGTCGACCCACTATGGGTACGCGCGGCTCGAGTTGAATGTCGAGCTGGGTCAGACCCTGGCGAACCAAGACCTCCAGCTGATCTAGCTTGGGTTGGTCGGCCCGCCAGGACCCGGGCACCGGATTCTCTATCTGGACGAGGTCGAAGCCGGCTCGGCTCATCCAGGACAGGTTCTTCTGACGCAGCGGTCCTCGAAGGACCGACTCGTCCGGCGAGAGGAGAGCGTTGGGTCCCTGTGGCAGGAGGGTCAGGACGGCGGCGAACGCCTTGACGTCCTCGTCCACCCGAAAGGCGCCGCCTTTGGTGGTAAGGAGGTCGACCTGTTCTTCGGTCACGGCAATGTCGAACAGCGTCCGGTGCAGCCGTTCGGGTCTGACGGAGAAGCTCCCGCCGGTCGCCCTCGGAACCTGGAGGAGTTCATGGCTCGGATCGGGACCGAGAGCCACGAGGTGGACGCTCGCCCTCCGAACCCGAACGTCTTCGATCAGGGTCTGGAGCGCCTCGACATCGACGGGTCGCGGATTGCGGCCGACCACGAAGACCAGGACGTCTCGAGAGCGGGGATGACGTGGGCCCAGGAGGTCCAGGGCCTTCTCCAAGGTGGCCTCGAGACCGAAGGGTTGGCTTCGGGCCCCGTCCATACGCACTCGGAGCCGAGCGCGATCGCTCGAGGGCGAGAGCAGTACACGGGGCTCGGTGCCGATCTCGACCACGCCCAATCGATCCTCGTCCCGGGCCAGCGCCCCGAAGATCTCCAAGGCATCCAGGGCTTCATCCCGAGCCTCGCCCTGGAGCTGACCGTCCACGAGCAGGACCATTCGGGTGGAGCTAGGCTGGGCGACGGCGACGCCGGCCAAGACGAACATGAGGGGAGCCAGGCCCACGCCTCGACGATCGGCCGCTTCTGTCCGAATTTGAGAACTTTCAGCCGACCAAGGCCGTCGGCTGCTCGGCCCGAAGCTGAATCTCTCGCACCCGGACTTCGACCCGCTCGAACCCCCCGAAATCATTCACTTCCAGGCAACCGGCGATGTCGACCTGGGTGCCTGGCCCGAGGCTCGATTCGAGGGCACCCTGCTTGAAGGCAATGGCGGAGACGGGCCTGGGCCCCTCTCCGAAGCGCAGCTTGAGATGCTGGCCCCCCACCACCTGGGCCCGCCGAACGGGACCAGCCAAACCGCAGATTGGCTCGGGATTGCCAACGCCGAAGGGACCCAGTCGCGCTAGCCCCTCGACCAGGTCGAGGCTCAAGGACTCGGGCGAGAGACTGAGATCCAGCTCCACCGTCGGCGCGCTGTCCTGAATCGCTGCCCGCTCCGCCTCCAAGACCGACCACAGGTCGCGTCGGAAGCACTCGAATCCACCTTCGCCCAATCGAAAGCCGGCCGCCGCCCGGTGCCCGCCGAACTTCACAAGGTGCGCGTCGCAAGCCGCCAATGCGTCGTAGAGATGAAGCGCACCCGCCGTTCGGCCGCTGCCCCGACCGTTGCGTCCAACCACGACCGAAGGCATGCCGTACTTCTCTACCAAGCGAGATGCGACGATGCCCACCACGCCGGGATGCCATTCGGGGTCGAACACGACCACGCCCGGCGCATCCGGGTGGAGTTCCGCCTGGGCGTCGGCCTCGGCAAAGACTTCTGCTTCGATCAGGCGCCGATCGGCGTTGGCGGCGTCGAGGGTAGCCGCGTGGCGACGGGCCTCGTCCATCCGACCTGCGCACAAGAGCTGAACCCCGACCGAGGCGTCATCCAGGCGACCGGCGGCGTTGATCCGCGGCGCGAGCTTGAAGGCGACGTCCTGGCTTCGAACCTTGCGGGGACGAACATCGGCCACTTCCATCAGAGCTCGCAGCCCGGGACGGCGAGCCTGGGCCATCTCGGCTAGACCGAACCAGGCGAGCATGCGGTTGACACCGGTCAGAGGGACCATATCGGCGATCGTGCCCAGGGCCACCAGATCCAAGGCCTGCTTGAGGTTGGGCTCGACGATACCGCTGCGCTGATAGAAGCCCGACTCGCGCAGACGCTTGCGCACACCGACGATGAGGTTGAAGGCCACGCCGACCGCAGCCAGAACCTTGTCGGGATAGGCGCAATCCGGATGGTGCGGATTCAGAGTGGCGACGGCGCGGGGCATTTCGGGGGGACACCGATGGTGGTCGACGACGATGACCTCGACGCCGAGCTGACGCGCTCGCTCCACCTCGTCGACGGCGGTGATCCCGCAATCCAGGGTGACAAGGAGCTGGATGCCCTCTCCCGCAAGCTGCTCCATGGCGGCCGGATTGAGGCCGTAACCCTCCTCCAGCCGATGTGGAATGTAGACGCGCGACCTGAGCCCGTGATGAAGCAAGAAGCCCTGCATCAGGGCGCTCGAGGTAACGCCGTCCACGTCGAAGTCGCCATAGAGCGCCACCCGCTCCTGGTTCTCGATGGCCTTGAGGATCCGCTCCGATGCTTCGGCCAGGCCCCGCATCGAGAATGGATCGGGCATATCGCTCAGGCTCGGGCTCAGGAAACGAGCCGCCGACTCGGGCCCGGTCAGGCCTCGGTGCCAAAGCACCCGCGCCACCGGCTCCGGGATCTTCAGAGCCGAGGCGAGCCGGGCCACCTCGACGTCGTCAGCGGGGCGAAGCGGCCAGGGTGCATCCACGTCGCCACCCTAGGTGATCCGATCAGCCTGTTCAACCTGGACCCCAAGATGTGGGGGTACAGTGAGATCTAGGACCCAAAGAAATGAGTTCCGAGGCCTCATCTTCAAGGCCGAGCTGTGGGGACCCGGTGAGGATCTGAGGAGTGAACGAAGGAGGGTGGGTGCGGCTTCGCCGCGCCCGGGACCCCAAGACCGAGATCTGAGGAGTGAACGAAGGAGGATGGGTGCGGCTTCGCCGCGCCCGGGACCCCAAGACCGCAAAGCAGCGAAGACCGCGGAGCGGTCGGAGTCGCACGCAGTGAACGGAGCAGATCCGGGCGAAGCCCGAGATCTGAGGAGTGAACGAAGGAGGGTGGGTGCGGCTTCGCCGCGCCCGGGACCCTAAGACCTATCTTCGCCGAACCGGAGCCGGAGGGCGCGGAAGGTGGGCGCGGCCACGTAGATGGAAGAATAGGTCCCGATCAGGATGCCGACCGTCATGATGAGGCCGAACTCGGCCAAGACCGTCCCTCGGCCGAACAGCATGAGGCAGAAGCAGGCGAGGAGGGTCGAAATGGAGGTCATCAAGGTCCGGCCGAGCGTCTCGTTGATGGCCTTGTTGATCCGCTCGTCTAGGCCCGCGCCCTGGGCCTGACCCACCGACTCTCGAATGCGGTCGAAAACCACGATGGTGTCGTTGATGGAGTAGCCGACCAAGGTCAGCAAGCCCGCGATGGTGGCGAGGGAGAACTGAGCGCCGAGCAAGGATAGAAGTGCCACGGTGATAACCGAGTCGTGGAGCAGGCAGATGATCGCCCCCGGGCCGTAGAAGAGGTCGAAGCGGAAGGCGATGTAGACCAGGATCCAAAACATGGCGGCGAGAATGGCCACGATCCCGTCGTTTCGGAGCTGACGGCCCACGGTCGGTCCCACGAACTCCACGCGGGCCGCCCGGACCTGGTCGTCCAGGTCCTTCATCCCGTTGACGACGGTGACGTCGATGCCGCGCAGGACGACTTCGAAGCGCTGTTGGTCGACCCGGCCCACGCGACGGACGAGGCGAACCGGGTGTCCGGTGCCCTCGACCACCTGGGACAGGCGCTCCCGGGAGAGGTTGGCTCCGGTCTGGGTGGCCGTCTCCGTGAAGTCGACCTTCACGACATCGCCCGCTTCGGGGTCGTACTCGAGCTCTTCGAAGGCTGCGCCGTACTCGTTCTCGAAGCCTTTACGGAGGCCGTCGATCTCCTCTTGTCCAAAGGCTTCCGAGCGCTCGATGCGGGTCAGAAAGAAGGTTCCGGTCGAGGTCGGAACTTCGAAACGCTGCACCGAAGTGTCAACGTTCGGGAACATCCCGTCGAGTCGACTGCGGACGTCCTGGGCCTCGACCTCTTCACTGAACTGAAGAAGGACTTCGTGCCCGCCCGCGAAGTCCAGGCCCAGATTGACGCCCTTGAATGCGATGACGAGGACGGCAGCGATGAAGAGTCCGAGCGAAATCCGGGCAAAGCCCGGCGCTGCCTTCATGAAGTCGTAGTTGGTGTCGGGTCGTATAATGTTCAGCATACTTCGACCTCCTCAGATGCTGACCTTCGAGACCCGGAGACCTCGGGTGAGCCAGTCGAAGACGAGCCGAGGCACCACGACCGCGGTCAGCGTGTTGATCAAAACGCCGAGAGACAGCGTGGTAGCGAAGCCGCGAATCGGCCCAGACCCGTACTGAAGCAGGATGACGGCCGCGATGAAGGTCGTGATGTTGGCGTCGAGGATGGCCGAGAACGCCTTGTTGAAGCCCGCGTCCACCGCACCTCGGGGCGGCCGACCCGCCCGCAGCTCTTCTCGAATGCGCTCGAACTGGATGATGTTGGCGTCTACGGCCATACCCACGGTCAGGGCCAAGCCGGCGATGCCGGGGAGGGTCAGGGTAGCGCTCAGCGCCGACAGACCGGCGAAGAGCAGGAGCAGGTTCACAGTGAGGGCCAGGACCCCGATGACCCCACTCAGCCGATAGTAAACCAGCATCAACACGACCACGCCGACGAGCGCAAAGCTGAGGGCAGTCTTGCCCTTTTCCACGGCGTCATCGCCCAGGGTCGCACCCACGGTCCGCTCCTCTTGGGGGAAGACGGGCGCGGGGAGCGCACCCGCCTTGAGGACGATGGTGAGGGCCTTGGCCTCATCCAGCATCTCCTGCTGGCTTCGCCCACCCAGGTTGATGGAGGCGTTGCCGTTGGGAATGGGGCCCTGGATGACCGGGGCCGAGTCGACGATGTCGTCGAGGACGATGGCCATCTTCCGCTTGGTGTTCTCGGTGGTGAGCCGCTCGAATACGATCGCGCCCTTGGGATCGAACTTCATGGCCACGTAGTACTGGTTCTTTTCGGAGTCGAAGGCGACGAAAGCGTTGGCCAGGGTGTCGCCCGTCAGGGGCGTTCGACGCTCCAGGAGCCACGTCCGATACACGGCGGGCGTCCGCTCGTCGGCCGGGACCTCCTGAAGACCCACGACCCGATCCGAGGGCTTCTCGGCCTCGTGGACGTCGAGGAAACGCTGGAGCACGTCCCGATCCGGGGACTCGAGGTAAGGGCGGCGGATGAGTTGTCCGCCCGGGCCCTGCCACTGGTCGAACTGAAGCTGGACGCCCTCGGGCCTGTCCGGCGCCTCTCCGATCCGCTGGAAGTAGTCGTTGCTGTCGTCCACGACCTTGAACTCGAGCTGAGCGGTACGGCCGATGATGTTCTCTTTGACGTCGTCGATCTCCTGGGCCGTGAGACCCGCAAGCTGGATCATGATGGCCTCTTCGCCCCGCTTGCGGATCTCGGGCTCAGTGACGCCGGTGGCGTCGATTCGATTTCGAAGCGTCTTGAGGGCCTGCGCCACGGCGTCCTGCCGAAGCTGGGACTCGAAGTCGTCGACGATGGCGAACTCCACCTCTCGCCCAGTTCGATTCCGAACCTCCCAGGTGTCCCCGTACTCGGTCAGAATCTCCTCCAGCTTGGGCCAGTCGTCTTCGGACTGGAGGACGATGCTGACCACGGGCGCCTCGCCGTCACGGCGGGCCTTCTCGAGTTCGGTCCCCGCATCCTTCATGGCCTCGACGAGCTCGTCCGCGACCCGGTCCGCCCGCCCTTGGACGGCCTTGACCGTGTCGACGCCCATGACCATGTGCAGTCCACCCTGCAGGTCGATGCCCAAGTTGAAATGCCCTTCGGGTAGCCACTCAGGGAGGGCAGCCTCCACGGCGTCCTTGGAGCGACGCTCTTCGGGGTCGAGGAAGAAGTAGATGAAGGAGGGGGCCGCGTAGTAGACGCCCAAGCCGACGAGGGCGAGGACGAAGACGAGGCGATAAGTCCATCCGCGTTCCATGTTGATTCTCAGCTCCCGCTCTTCTTTTCTTTGCTCTTGTCGGCGCCCTCGGAGGGCGGCGGGACCTTGCGCAGCACGGCGGTCCGGAGCATCTTGACCTTCACGTTGCGCGCGACCTCCAAGGTCAGCGTCGTCTCCTGCAAGTCGGAGACCGTACCGAATAGACCCTGCTGGGTGATGATCTCATCCCCCCGCTTGAGGGATTGGATCAAGTCATGCTGCTTCTTCCGGTCCTTCGCGGCGGGCCGAAGCCAAACAAAGTAAAGGATGGCAAAGAGGATGATGGGGAGGAGCAATCCAGGGTCAAAGCCCCCAGATCCTCCTTGTCCCCCCTCTTGCGCCGCGAAGAGCAGATGGACCGGCGGTTGGCCGAGCATGGGGCGCGGGCTTACTCAGGCCCACTGGACTAGGCAAGGTATTTACTCCCGTGGAGACGGCCCCCGACGAGGGCTAGACTCTCCCCGTGGGGGCTAGCCTTTACCTGGTCGGCGTACTTCTGCCGGCCTGGTTCCCTTCTGAAGCCGGAGCCTGGGAGGACGCCGAGGCCGAGGTCTGTGTGTCGACCGAGGTGGTCAACACGGAGCTCAGCCCCTCGACAATCCGGACCACCATCGAGGCTGGGGTGTCACTGTGGTTCTCCCCCGCTGACGGCGGATCCCGCCTCTGCGGGGGCTTTCGCCTGGGATTCGACGAGGGTAGCTGTCGTCCCGTCACGAACGGGCAAGACGGCCGGACGCAGCTCTACTTTCGCCAAGACTGGCCCTACGGGCCCGCCACGATCGGATTTACCGCCTCGACCGTGGACACCAGCCGGATCTGCCGAGTGGTGGACGACGACACGGGCGTGACCCGCATGTTGCCCTGCCGGGTGGGGAGTGACGTGGAGCTCAACGACGACACGGTCTGGTGGGGACGAGGGGGAGCAGTCGGGGTCGATCTGAGAACGGTGGTCGCCCATGAAGTGGGTCATCTGCTGGGCCTGGGCCACTGCGAAGAGAACGGGACCTGCCGGCCCACCGAAGCCCTGATGTTCGGGGGCTACACCGGCCCCCTGGCTGGGCCGGCCGAGGACGACGACGAGGGACTGTGCGCCCTGTACCCCGAAAGCCAGGTCGGTCTCGGCCAGGCCTGTGGCACCGATTCGGCCTGTGCCGAGGGCCAGTGCGCTGCCCTGGTCGGAGCCGGACGCTGCGCCCTCGACTGCGGAGCGGGTTGCCCCAACGGACAAAGCTGCGTGGCCGAGGTCCAGGCCTGCGGCGGCGAAGGAGACCTTTGTGGCCCCTGCGGCCAGGACCTGGACTGTGGCCTGGATGCGCTGTGCGTGTCCGGCCAGTGCCGACCTCGGTGCGGAGAGGGCTGCCCCAACGGTACGGTGTGTGGGGTGGGTTCAGATGACCGCCGCAGCTGCCTTGGAGGTTGCCTGGGCGAAACCCGGGCTACCGAGGGCGAGAACTGCGATCAGCGGGCCTGCCAAAGCAGCCTGGTCTGCGCCGAGGGCCAGTGTCTACGCCCCTGCGACGGGGCCTGCTCCGCCGGCAAAGCTTGCGTCGAGCGGTTTGGCGCGCGCTTCTGCCTGGACGAGGTCTCGGAAGGAGAAGTCTGTAGCGACCATCAATTCTGCAGAGTTGGCCCCTGTTGGGCTCGTCCGGGAGAGCGGCCGACCTGCGTCCGCTCTTGCGTGGGCGCCACATGCGCGGCCGAGCAGCGCTGCGAGATGGTCGTCCTCCGCCCCGGGGCCGCGAATCGGATCTGCACGCCTCCGGCTTCCCCTCCCAGCGGGGGCGGCGACATGGGCCCCTCGGCCGACATGAGCGTCGACGCCGGGCGCGCAACCGACGGCGGCGCGCCCGGAAGAGACGTACGTACCTCGGGTGAGGGCTCGACCATCGAAGGCTCGAGCTGCACCTGCTCGGGTCGGCAGAGCTCCTCGTGGATGCTGAGCTTCGTCCTCATCCTGCTCATTGGATCACGAACACCCAGTCGCTGGGCGGACATCGCGGAGCGATGGTCCGAAGAAGAGAGCGAAGTAGGGGTGGCGCGGGGGTTGCCCGCGCCGGGACCCCAGGCTAGTCGATACAACCGCAGCCGCAGGCATCGTCGAAGCGGGTGAACTGGTCCGGACACTCGAACGACACCTGGTCGCAGATGCCTGGGTCGGCGCTGATGTAGTGGACCATCGGGTCATTGGGATTCGGACAGGCCGGAGGTGGAGCGGGCTCGATGCAGCCGCAGCCGCACCGGTCGTCGAAGGACAAACAGTCCGGGGGACAGGTGAAGTCGATGAGATCGCAGGTCTCGGTGTTCTGGCTCAGGTAGTGGACCATGGGATCGGTTGGGTCGGGACAACTTGGTCTGCACCCACAGCCGCAGCCCGAGTCGAAGCGCTCTTCACCTTCGGGACAGCTGAAGGTGATGCCTTCGCAGACCTTTGACTCCTGGCTCAGGTACAAGACTTCGCTCTCCTCGGGACAGGTCGTATCGACGGGGGCGGGCGAGGGGTCCAGGGCGACGCAGCCGCAGCCGCACAAGGAGTCGAAGGCGTCCATGCCCTCAGGGCAGGTATAGGGAATGGCGTTGCAGACGGCAGGGTCCGTCGACAGGTAGATGGCGTCCAAGCCGACAGGGCAGTCGGGCTCAGGGCACTGGACCGACGCGGGGCGAGCAGTGCGGCGCTCGACGACGACGACGTCGTCATCGTGGCCGTAGTGATCCCAGCAGGCGGTCGCAAAAAGAGGAATGAGAAGGATGGGTTTCTTCATGAGCGTCTCCGTGTTGATTCGAGTGGAGCCTCACTGGGCTCGCGACTCTTTCTGTCACGAGGGACGGCTCATGAGATCGGCGCGCTCGAGTGTGAGCGCTGCACTGGAGGTGTGTTCCCGAGTGCCGCTCAGCGACTGTGTGGCTCTGGCGCCACACCCGCCGCTTGCCAAAGCGTGGCGAGGTCGAAGCCGTGTTGGCCGTAGCCGAAGGAGATAGCGGACAAGTAGCGAACCGCCGGCGGCGTGAAGCCCTCGTCTCGGGCTTTTCGGTAGGTCCAGACCTCCATCCAGCCCGACGTCAGCTCCACCTCCTGCCGAACTCGATGGTAGTTGTCTTCGTGATCGTCGAGGGCGATGAGGTCCGGCTCGCTCAGCCGATAGACCACCCCTTCCAGCGTCTGACCTGGAGAAGGCTCGCCGTCGGCCACGCCACCCCCACCCCATCCACTGCAGGCCCCGAAGAAGGTCAGACGATGCTCGGGGAGCCGAGCCGTACCGAGGAGCTGCGCACTGGGACAACGACGCTCCATCTGTTGAATCCAGAGATTCGAGCCGTAGGCGAAGTAGTAGTGCGCCATGTCAGCCCTCGAACTCCGCGTAGACCAAGGCCTCACCCGATTCGAGGTGGAAGTTCACGCGCAGCACGTTGGGTCTACAGCAGACCTGACAATCCTCGACGTAGCTCTGCTCGCGTGCGCCGCCAGGATCTACGAAGCTGTCGTTCCACTCGAAGCAGTAGGCGCACTGAAAGCAAGCTGGCGCGCTCATTCGTCGAAGGCCCCGTGAAGCTTCGGGAGGTCCGGGAACAGTTGGGTGAGCTCACGAATGGGGTCGGGCCGCCGCAGAAGACGGTCCACCGCATCCTGAATCCCTTGGATGGTGAGAGGATACATGTCGAAGATCTCTCTGATCACTCGGGTCGTGAAGCCTCCCCACCACTGCGGGCGAAGTGGATTGAGCCACACCGAGCGCGGGAACTGACGACGCAGCCGGTGGAGCCACACGAGACCGGGCGTGCGATTTTGGTGAAAGTAAAAGTTGGCCCCAAAGACATCGAGAAGCTCGGTGGGCGCCATCGAAGCGTCGCCGACGATGATGAGGAAGGTCTTGCGGGGGCGATTGCGGATGAGCTCGAGCGTATCGATGCCCTCGTCGACCGCGCGGGCCGGCTCCAAGGACTCATATACACAGTTGTGAAACGAATAGGCCTCGAATCGCTTCCAGTGCTGGAGCTGATGGGCGGCGGTGAAGAGCTGCTCCACTCGATGGGCGTGGGGATCCATGGTTCCACCGACGTCCATCATCAGCACTACTCGGGCTTCGTTCTTGCGTGGGGGCGCAAAGTGGAGCTCGAGCTCGGCGCTTCGCGCCGTTCGGTCGATGCTCTCTTCGACGTCCAGCTCGAGTTCTGCGTGATCCCGACTCAGACGACGAAGCTTCTTCAAGGCCACAGCCATGCTCCGGGCGTCCAAGGCTCGGTCATGTCGATAGGGTCGAAAATGCCGGGCCGACGCCACCTGAATCGCGGACCGTTGCCCTCCTACACCACCGACGCGGATGCCGGCCGGGTTGCGACCGCCATGACCATAGGGCGAGGTACCCCCGGTACCCACCCACCGACTTCCACCGTCGTGGCGCTCCTTCTGCTCCCGAAGACGCTCCTCGAAGGCCTTCCGGAGCTCGTCCAGAGGCAGCGCCTCTAGCTCGGCGAGCTTGGCAGGATCGAGGTCGAACCGCTTTGGATCCTCCAACCAGGCCAGGACCGCCTCCAGGGCGGGACGGGGCATCTCGGCGCTGCCGAAGACGGCCGAGAAGACCTGATCGAAGAGGTCGAACTGGGCCTCGTTCTTCACGAGGAGGGCTCGGCTGATCCGATGGAAATCGACGAAGTCCGGGCGAATGGCACCCTCTTCGAGGGCCTTCATGAGCCCCAGCCAGTCCCCGGGGGTTACTTTCAGACCGGCCTCACGGAGACCGTAGAAGAGGTCGCCGAAGGGCAAGAGCGCCATCAGCGCCCCCGAGGTGTGCCAGACGAAGCCAGCCGACGCAGAGTGGTGGCGGTGTCGTCTTCTCGCTTGAGAAGCACGCCGAGAAAAGGGAGCTCCTGGTCCAGAGACTCGGGGTCGACACCGTGGGCCATGAGGGCTCCGATCCAGTCGACGAGCTCACTGGTGCTGGGCGGCTTGCGCACGCCTTCGATCTCGCGCAGCCGATAGAAGGCGTCCAGCGCCCGCTCCAGAAGCCGCGTCGGAAGCTCGGGATGGTGGGTGTGGACGATGTCGGTCATCAGGGCTCGGTCGGGAAAGCTGATGTAGTGGAAGATAGCCCGGCGGAGAAAGGCGTCCGGCAGCTCCTTCTCAGAGTTGGAGGTGATGATGACGATGGGCCGCTGCTTGGCCTGCACCGTTTCGCCCGTCTCGGGGATGGTGAAGCCCATGGCGTCGAGCTCGTGAAGGAGGTCGTTCGGAAACTCGATGTCGGCTTTGTCGACTTCGTCGATGAGGAGCACCGCGCGTTCATCGGATGCGAAGGCCTGGCCCACCGGACCGAGAGAAATGTACTGCCTGATGTCGTCCACCCGCTTGTCGTCGAAGCGGCTGTCGTAGAGGCGCTGAACCGTATCGTAGACGTAGAGGCCGTCCTTGGCCTTCGTCGTACTCTTGACATGCCATGTGAATAGCGGGGCGCCCAAGCCCTCCGCCACTGAACGGGCGAGGAGCGTCTTGCCGGTCCCCGGCTCTCCCTTCACCAGGAGAGGGCGGCCGAGCATCGCCGCCACCTCGACGATGCGTCTGAGCTCCTCCGACGCGATGTAGTCCTCGCTCCCGGCCCACTTCGGCTCCATGAGAGGGGCGTTAGCACGAGGAGGCTCACTCAGCAGCCGAAGACCAGCATCCCGGTGGACGTGGAGCCGCTCCATCGAGTACGGCCGCAGCGGTGAGCGCGACCCTCATCGGATTCGTCGTGTATCTGATCGTCGTCCTGGTGGCCGGCGGCATCACCTACACGCTCACCAAGACCCAGGAAGACTTCCTCCTCGCAGGGAGGAAGCTGAACGTCTGGGTGGCCACCTTCTCCGAACGAGCGAGCGGAGAGTCCTCGTGGCTCTTACTCGGCCTCCCGGCCACGGCGGCCACGGTGGGGCTAGTGGAGAGCTGGACGGCCATCGGCTGCTTGGTCGGGATCGTCTTTGCATGGTGGGCGGTCGCAGAAGGCCTACGCAAGCAAACCGAGGCCGTCGGCGCCCTGACCCTGCCGGAGTTTTTCGCCAAGAGGTTTGGTCGCACCGCGGTCCCGATTCGCCTCGTCGCCACCGGCATCATCCTCTTCTTCTACTCGTTCTACCTGGCCGCTCAGTTCAACGGAGCAGGCACCGTCCTAGACGCGACCTTCGGCATCGACCGCTTCACAGGGATCTGCATCGGTGCCTTCGTCATCATTCTCTACACGATGCTGGGGGGCTTCGTGGCCGTGGCCTGGACCGACTTCCTCCAAGCCATCATCATGATCGGCACGCTGGTCGTGCTGCCCGTGGTGGGGGCGATGGAGCTGACCCATCTTCCGCCATCCGAGCGGCATGCTCTCGGCGAAAGCGTACTTTCGTGGACGGGAGGCGCGACGGGCATTGCGGCCTTCACCGCCATCTTGTCCGGACTCAGCTGGGGCTTTGGGTACTGCGGCCAGCCCCATACGGTGACCCGCTTCATGTCCATCGACGACCCGAGGCGGATCGGCGTGGGTCGAATCATCGCCTTTCTGTGGGCGGCACCCGCCTTTGCCGGCGCGCTCGCCATCGGCTTGATCGGTGCCCAACTCTTCGACCTGAGCGCCATGAGCGACCAGCAGGTCGAGCAGTTGATGCCGATCATGGCCAAGGAGCTCCTCCCCGACTGGCTGGCCGGCGTCTTCATCTCCGGCGCCATCGCCGCCATGATGTCGACGGCGGACAGTCAGCTCCTGGTGGGCACCTCGGCCGTGGCCGAAGACGTGTGCCACAAGGGGCTGAAGATGAAGCTGAGCCACGAAGGCTTGGTGCGACTGAGCCGCTGGGTCACGGTGGCTCTCGGTCTAGGGGGCTTCGCGCTCGCCGTCTCGAGCGATGAACTCATCTTCCAGCTGGTCAGCTACGCATGGAGCGGCTTGGGCTCGTCCTTTGGACCGGCCATCCTCCTGACCCTCCACTGGTCGAAGACCCGAGGCGAAGGGGTCCTAGCGGGAATGCTCACCGGCGCCATCACAACCGTGGTGTGGTCCTGGCTCCCCGCCAACGACTTCGTTCATGCCCGTCTGGTGAGCTTCGTTGCTTCGGGGGCGATGATCGTCGCGCTCAGCCTCGCCCTTCAAAAGCGAGCTCCGGCGCCTCCGGGTTGGTCTGGCGGCGGTCAATGACGAGGGCGTTTCCGACCTGGTCCTTGGCCGCGCTCTTCACTTCCGCCGCGATGTGGGTCAGGCGACGAACGTCTCGAACTCCGGGTCGGGCCGTACTCACACCCCCGATCGACACCGAGAGCAGAGGTGCCTGTACGAGCTGGCCTTTTCGCGTGCGAATTCGAACCAGGCCTTCAGCCAGTTCTTCGTTTGAATAGAACACTCTCTTCTCTTGGTCGAAGAGAGGGAACAGGGCTTGTCCAAAAGCTCGCCCGTCCCCCTCCTGGACGAGGGCAACGAAATCATCGCCGCCGACGTGGCCCAGGAAGACCCGCTCGAAGCGAGGCATGGAGGCGACGCGAAGCAAGCAGTCGGCAAAGAGCCGGATTGCTTCGTCGCCGGCATCGAAGCCCCGACTGTCATTGAAGGCCTTGAAGTGGTCGAGATCGATGTGGAGGACGGTGAAGGTCTCACACGCTTGAAGGCGACGCTCGATCTCGGTTTTGAGGGCGAGGTTCCCAGGGAGCCCGGTGAGAGGGCTCATGTCGCGGGCCACGCGCTGCCGCACGAAGACCGAAGAGACGCGCATCCGGAGCTCTTCTTGGGTGAAGGGCGCTACGATGAAGTCGTCGGCTCCTTCGGCGAAGCAGTCGTGCAGTTCCTTCATGTTGGGATCCTCGGCCACGACCAAGACGGGAATGCATGCGCCGCGGAAACTTCGGCGCATGCACCGAAGCCATTGAGACACGGGAAGGTCGGCCAGGTCCTGATGGACGACGATGAAGTCGGGCGCCTCGGCTTCGATGAAGCAACGGGCCTCCGCCCCGGTCTCCAGATGAGCCACTTCGCTGAGGCCATCGAAGGTGGCCTGGGCGTGCTCACAATCCTTGGGACCCACGGTCAGAATCGAGCCGGGGAGCTCCAGTGGCCGACTGGTCACTTGGGAAAACTAGCAGAAGGGTGGAGGCTCACGCGAGCCTCGCGGACCCACTTCTTGCTTACGGTGAGGGCGGGCTCATCAGGGCTCCACCGTCGATACGCCCGATGGATTCGACCATCACGCCCGGAAGAAGCTCTGCGTAGGACACGACTTGGAGATCAGGGCGGTGGGGCTGCAGAAGCCGCTGTAATGAGCGACGAATCCCTGCATGGGTGACGACGAGCGCATCATTTCTGGGGGACAGGGCGGCGAGGACACTTTCGGTCAATCCGCCCCTTTCTCCTTCGGAAAGCGTGCAGACCACCTGGCCGTCGACGTCTCGGAGAGACGCATGAATTCGAGCCTCCAACTCCGGCGCGAGAGTAAGAACAGGTAAGGGACCTCGACCCATCCACCGAGCGCCCAATCCGGCCCGGGCGGCCTCAACTTGGGCGTTCAAGTCTTCACTGGGCGCCTCGGCCAAGGCATCGAGAATGGCCCCGATATCTCGAATGGAGACGCCTTCTTCGATGAGGGCACGCAGAACTCGGGCGAGGCGCGGAAGGGAAACCTGAGCCGGGACGACCTCCTGAACCAAGGCTCCGCTTTGCCGTCCGAAGTCGTCGACGATCTCGGAGACCGATTGAATGCCGACGAAGAGACTGAGGTGCTTCCGCGCCGCCTTGGCCAAGTGAAGCGTCACGTAGCCCGGTCCAAGCCAAACTTGGGTCCCCGCGTCGAGCAGCTCTTGCTGATCCCCCTCCTCGATCCAGGTGGAGGCCCCGCCGTGGACCGGATGGCGCGCGGGCTCCGCCGGCAGGCCCAGAGCGCGAACGGCGGAAGGGTCGGCACAGGCCAGCGCCTTGCCTTCGGGGAGCCACCCTTCCTCGACCACCTGGGTTCGGACCCGGATTCGAAACTGCCCCCGGTCCAGCTCCGGTGCACCCCACTGCACGTCGACAGCAGGCAGCCGAACGCCACTTTCGGAGAAGATCGCCGCTCGAAGCTTGGGCAAAGACTCGGCCATGAGCTGTGTCCGGGCATCCCTGCCGCGGCCCAAGCCGAAGCGCTCCGCCAAGTCTTCGGAGAGGTCGATCCCCAAAGCGGGCACACCCGCCTGCAGAAGCTGAGCCGGAGCAGGCCGGAGATGCTGCTCCGACCGCGGCGTCGACTTCGCATCTGGGGCCGGAGCCGAGAGCGGCCGACGCGCTGAGTAGAGCGCGAATCCAAGCCACGCCAGCGCACAGGACCCGAAAGGCAAAGAAGGAAGCCCAGGCACGGCGGCCAAGCCCAGGCAGAAGAGGCCGCCGAGCCCAAGGGCCTCGGGGCGGGCGGCCAGCTCCCGAATCAGCGTCCGCCCTAGGTCGCCCCCGTCCGCCTCGCCCCCGACCCGGGTCACCAGCATGCCTGCCGCGAGCGTGACGAGTAGGGCCGGCACTTGCGCGACCAAGCCGTCCCCAATGGTCAAGAGACCAAAGCTGGACACAGCCTCTGCCAGGCCCATGCCTTCCCGGAAGACGCCGATGGCCGTCCCCACCACCAGGTCGAGGGCGGTAATGACCAGGCCCGCGATGGCGTCACCCTTGACGAACTTCATGGCGCCATCCATCGCGCCATGGAACTGGCTCTCTCTTTGAAGCTCACGACGCTGTTCCTCAGCCTCCGCTTCGCTGAGGGCCCCGCTTCGGGCGCTGGCATCGATGGACATCTGGCGACCGGGCAGCGCGTCGAGCGTGAAGCGGGCACCGACCTCGGCCACGCGCTCTGCGCCTTTCCCCACCACGAGCAGCTGGACGAGGGTCAAGATGGCAAACATCACCGCCCCCACCGCCACGTCGCCTTTGGCGACGAAGCGCCCGAAGGCTTCGACGAGGGCGCTTCCTCGCGCCTCGGAGAGGATCAGTCGCGTCGAAGAGACGTTGAGCGCGAGGCGGAAGAGCGTCGTGATCAGAAGGAGGCTGGGAAAGCTAGAAACGGCGAGCGGTCGATCGGCCAGCAGCACGACGACGAAGACAAGGGCGGCGATGGAGAGGTTCAGTGCCAGCAGACCGTCGAGCACGGGACTGGGCAAGGGAACGATCAAGGTCGCGATCAGGAGGCCGAGGCCGCCCACCAACACCAGCTCGGGCCGCCGGAACATCGTCATGACTTTCTCCTCGTGAGGGCGCGATGCAGGGCCTGAATGCGACGGGCCAGGGACGGATCTGCCGGTAGTGCCTCGGCCGCAGCCAAGGCCTGGTCGGCCCCGGACAGTTCATCTCTGCGCAGTTCGGTTTCGGCCAGGTTCGCCCAGCCCCTTGGGTCCGTCGGCGCCTGCTGGACGTAGCTTCTGAACGCTTGGCGGGCCGCGTTCAGGTCTCCCGAGGCGAGGGCGACGGCCCCCGAGCCCAGCCAAGGATGCGCTCCGTGGCGACCTTCGGCGATGGCCTCTCGATAGAGCTCCATGGCGCCCCGCAAGTCACCGTCGGTAGCGCGACCGTGGGCCCTGGAAAGCCTTGCATCCGGCGGACCTGGCGGTCGAGGAAGACGCAAGAGGTCAACACCCGGGGCTTCGTTCCAGGCCACGTCTGTCCGCTTCGGGGAGGGTGCTTCGGCGAGGGCCCGTCGGATCGCGTGGACCCACGGCGTGGACCTCGGTCCTTGGACGCGCACGCTTGGAGCCTGAGCAAGTCTCGGACCGCCGCCTCCGCGCAAGGTTCAAGTCCTTCATACTGCTGGCGATGTCCGAGCCACGTGCAGGCGCCGTCCGGCTCGGATGACTTCCGGACGCCGACCTGCTTCACCCATCGGGTGGACGGCGACGTCATCGTGCACGGTCACTTCTACCAACCGCCCCGTGAGAACCCGTGGACGGGCGCGGTGGACCGAGAGCCCTCGGCCGCCCCCTTTCACGACTGGAACGCACGGGTCTTTCGGGACGCCTATCGCGCCAACGCCCACGCACGCATCCTGGACGATAGCGGTCGGGTCATCCAGGTGGTGAACAACTACGAGACGATGAGCTTCAACTTTGGCCCGACCCTGCTGTCTTGGATGGAAGCCCATCACCCTATCACCTACGGACGCATCCTTGAGGCCGATCGAAAGAGCGTTCGTGAGCGAGGCTTCGGCAATGCCCTCGCTCAAGCTTTCAACCACACCATTCTTCCCCTCGACGATCCGCGGGATCTCCGAACCCAGATCCTGTGGGGCCTGAACGACTTCGAAAGCCGCTTTGGCCGGGTCGCGGAAGGCATGTGGCTTCCCGAGACCGCGGCCAATGAGGCCGTCTTGTCGGCACTCGCCAAGGCCGGCGTCCGCTTTACCGTCCTGGCCCCGAGTCAAGCTCAGCGCATCCGTCCCCTCGGCACCACCGAATGGGCCAGCGTGACCCAGGACCTGGACCAAAGCCGTCCCTATCGTTGGCTGGATCCTGACGCTTCGGGACGCCACCTCGACCTCTTCTTCTTCGATGCTGGGCGCTCGAAGGCAGTGGCCTTCGACCGGGCCCTGAACACCAGCCAAGCCTTCGCCGAGCTCTTCTCGCCGGGGCAGCTTCGAATCCTGGCCACCGACGGCGAATCATACGGCCACCACAGCGTCTTCGGAGACCGAACACTGGCCCACTTCTTTCGAGCCGAGGGGCCGCGACGTGGCTTGAGCTTCACCAACTTCGCAAGCGTTCGCCATCACCAACCCCCGACCCACGAGGTGGAGCTCGCCGCGGGACCCAACGGTGAAGGTACGGCGTGGTCCTGCGCCCACGGCATAGGACGCTGGACCCGAGACTGTGGATGCAGCACCGGGGGCGGACCCGGTGCGCATCAGCGATGGCGGGCACCCCTGCGGACCGCGCTGGAGGGCCTGCGGGAAGTGCTTCACCAAACCTTCGAGGAGATGGGAGGGGAGCTGTTCTTGGATCCCTGGGCCGCGCGGGACGACTACCAGCCGGTGATCGGCGAGGGTCCCGAAGCCTTCGAAGCATGGAGCCAGGGCCGGACGCGACGGGACCTGAGCGCGGACGATGGTGTGCGGGCTCGTCGCCTGCTGGAGATGGAGCGCAACGTCCTCCTCATGTTCACCAGCTGCGGCTGGTTCTTCCACGACGTCTCGGGGATCGAGACGGTGCAGATCTTGAAGTACGCGGGTCGGGCCATCGACCACGCCGTGGACCTCGGACTCCCTTCGCCTGAGCCCAAGCTGCTGGAGGCCTTGGCCGAAGCGCCGAGCTACATCCCCGAGCAAGGCACGGGCGCCGACGTCTACCGGAAGGCGGTAGGTCGAGCCCGCGTCACCCCGGCCCGGGCCGCGGCCCATCTCGCCGTCGATGGGCTGGTCGAGGCGCCCACCGGCGCCGGCGAGTTCGCGGGCTTCGCCTTCCGGATGGGCCCCTTCCAGGTTCGGCGCTCTGGCCCTTATGCGACGGCGGCGGCCTGGATGGAGCTGGTGTGCGAACGGACCGATGCGCGGCATCAGATCGGCGTCGCGGCCCTGCACCTGGGAGGGATCGACGTCTATGGGACCGTGTCTCCCAGCATGAGCCAGGAGGCCTTCGAGAAGGCGGCGAGCCGAATCTTCGAAGACGTCGAGGAGTCCAGTCTGCCAACCCTCATCCGTCGTCTGCAGGCCCACTTCGGACCCGAGGAGTTCCAGCTCTCGGACCTGCTGCCGGAACAGGCCGAAGGCCTGGCTCAGCTGGCCTTCGGGGAGCTCCTGGAGCGCTTCGGCGACGCCTACGCTCAGCTGTACCGGGACCACGGCCGCACATTGGACATGCTTCAAGCAGCGGGCTTCCAGCTTCCCAAGGAGCTGAAGGCGGCGGCAGAGTTCACCCTTCAGCGACGTTTCCAGGCGGAGATCGAGGACCAGGCCCAAAGTCGAGATCCCCAAGCCTACCATCGCGCGATCGAGATTGCCCGCCAGGCCGAGAGCGCTGGCTACGCCCTGGACCGCCGAACCTCGGCCCACATCTTCGAAGGTCTGCTGAACCGGGCGGTCCAGGAGGCCATGCGCGACAAGGACCCTTCCTCGGTGGAGGCCGTCCGCAAGCTGGTGGAGCTTGTGGGCCAGCTCGCCCTGGAGGTCTCGATGGACCAGGCCCAGGAGATGGTCCTAGGACTCTACGGAGAGACGACCGACCCCGCGACGCGAAGCGCCTTGATGACGCTCCTGCGACTGACACCCAGCGCCTTTCAAGCCGGCCCCAGCAGCGTCACTCGGCGATGAATCTCGCCGAGTGACGCTCAGCTTCGAGCTCACTTCCCGGCGAGTGGGTCGAGCCTTCAGCTCGAAAGACCCCAGGTGGGATCAGTCCGCATCGCCAGGGCGTCGAACCAGGCGACTCAGGTTCCGGTTACGATGAGGTCGAAGGTTGCTTCGACGTCGGTGTCGCCAGTGTTGCGGTCCGAGGTGTCGGTCTTCACGGGCTGGCCGTTGACCGGGGGCTGGTGCTTCAGGAGCACGACGAAGGTCTCGCCCATACCAGCCGTCACGTTGTCGATGTCGGCCGAAAGACCCAAGGGCCGGCCGTTGCCATCGAAGTCAGCGTAGCTGACGGTCACCAAGGGGTTGCTTCCGGTGAAGGTCTCGCTGTCGACGCCCGTACCCTCGAAGAAGAACTGATGCTCGTCGTCCTCTTCCTGGATCTCCTCGGTGATATTCTCGATGTCCGCCGGATTCGTGGTGTCCAACAGCCGAATGGCGAGGGAGTAGGTCTCATCCGCCACTAGGGTGATGGGCGTGATGGTTGGGGCCATGCCGCCTTGACCGTCCTGATCGGTCCAGGTGGCCACGGTGTCTCCGCCGCCCGCAGCGGTAAAGGTCAAAATGACCTGGGTGATGGTCTCGACGCCCTCATCACCACCATTGCCATTGTCCGCTTCGTCTTCGCCGCAGGCGGTCAGTCCGAGCACGGCCAGAGGCAGGCAAAAGCTCAAGGTCTTCAGTTTCTTCATCATGGTGTTCATCTTGTTCTCTGTTCCTTCTGTTGTTTTCCTGTCTCCAGGGTGAATGGAATGGTCATGCGCAGGAAGGCCTGCACACCCGGTTCATCCGCGTAGTAGCGGAGTCGGCTCAAGTAGTCGCGATAAAGAGCGTTGGTCGCATTCTGTACTTCGAGGGAAACGATCAGCTCCTGGTCTCCGATGTCGAAGGTCCCGCCCAGTCCGGCGTTCAAGAGAACGTACTGCTGAGGCGGAGGCGTGAAGTCGGCCGCGATATCGAAGCGAGTCTGACGGAGGGTCAGCGTCCCTTCGGCGTAGATATAGGTGTCGTGGACCTTGGGTCCGCTCGGCAGCTCGAAGGTGAGGCGCTGAGAGACGCGGTCGGCGGGAACGAAGACCAAGAAGCGGTCTTCGCCGAGGTCTCGAGCTCGAACGATGGATGCCTGGGTGTCGAAGCTCAGCTTGGGCAACTCGGCGTGGAGGACGCCGTCGAAGCCCCAAAACCGGGCGTCGGTCTGACGATAGTTGAAGGTCGGGAGCTCACCCACCACCGTGGCCTCCGTGACGGGTACCCCGTCCTCATCGATGTTCGGGGCCAGGTAGACGTAGTTGAAGAAGTTCTGAACGTAGCCCGTGAGCTGGAAGCGGAAGCGAGGCTTGGACACCCCGAGGGTGCTCTGAACGTTGAGGGTGTACTCGATGTCCAGGCTAGGGTCTCCAATCTGCAGACCCGCTACCCCGACCGAGGGGCCGTCGGCGAAGAGCTCGGGCGGAGACGGGTTCCTGGAAGCGGTCGCCACCTGACCGCGGAGCGACCAGTCGTTGCCCAAGTCGTAGACGGCGCCCATCGAGCCCGTAACCGAAAGGTAGTCGAGCGATTCTTCCCGACCCGGGGCCTCGCCTCGGGGCGCGATGGTGTTGTCGTAGGCCTGAAAGTCGACCCGAACGCCGGCCTCCGCCTCCCAACGGGCCTTAACCCAGCGCCCGATGAAGAAGCTGCCGATGCCGAGCCGAGTGTAGTCGGGGATGAACGGGAACCCTTCGTAGGCGTTCTCTTGGGCCTCTAGGAGGATTCCGGGCTCGAGGGTGAAATCTCCGGTCTGGTGCTCGAGGCTGGCCGATAGGCTGTGAGTGTCGAGACGAAAGGCGCCTTGCGCAAAGTCTTCCAAAGAGCCACGGACCGTGTCGAACTCTCTGCGATCGTCGGTTTGGAAGGCGTAAAAAGCATCCAGCGAAGTTCGAGGTCCCAAAGGTACCTCGACCCCTAGCCGGACCTGGTAGTGCTCGGAATTGATGTTGGGACGGTCGAAGTCGTAGTCGAAGCGGAAGGTGTCGACGAGTCTGGGCAGCTCCAGCCGCTGCGCGTCGAGGAAAGAATCGAGGGACTCATCCCTAATTCGGGTGAAGAGGCCGTAGGTCGTTTGGTAGCCCCTGACCGAAAGCTCGATCTTGGCTCGGCCGGGCATCCAGGCCACGCCGCCGGTGAAGCCGAACTCTTCCTGGCCGGTGTTGTCGAGGACGTAGCGAGGACTATCCAGACTGCCTGTGCGCCGGTAGCTAGCCTGAGCCCGGGCGGCCCAAGCCTTGCTCAGTCGGGCCCGAACGGAAGCGTTGGCCGAGCCGCCCCGACCGTTTGCGATGGCAACCCCGGTGCCCTCGCCTTCGATGCGTCCTGGAGCGTCGGGATAGGGGGCGGGCTCCAAGGATATGACGCCACCTATGGCCTTCGGTCCGTATCGAACGGTGGCCGCGCCCTTGGTCACCACGACCCGCTCCGCGCCATAGACGTCGACCTCGGGCGCATGGTCGAGACCCCAGTCCTGGCTCTCGAGGCGGACGCCCTCCTGAAGAATCAGAAGTCGATCCGCGGTCAGTCCGTTGATGATCGGCTTGGAAACTGCCCCCGTCCCGAGGGCGCGGATGCCGGGAAGTTGCTCCAGGGTCCGGGCTAGATCTCGACCTCGCTGGCTTCGAAGTTCGTCCTCGCCGAGGAGCGAGGTGGCCCGGGCCGAGCGCTCCTCCTCGGACAGGGACTCGCCGTCCACCCGAACCCGGTCCACGGAGCCGGTCAGAAGGTAGTAGTCGTGGCGGTTGGGCCCATCGTTCAGACCAAAGCTCTCGGTGTGGGTCTGGTAGCCCGGGCGCCGAACTTCAATCTGGGCCGTGCCCGGGCAGAGGTCCTGGAGGACATAGTTCCCATCGGACCCACTCTTGGCCTCTCGATCTCGGTCAGTTCGCACCAGAATCGACGCACCGACTACAGCGTCCAGGGTCTGGACGTCGATGACTCGACCGCTCAACACGCTCGTACATCCTTCGTCTGCCGCGCGAGCCACGGTCGGCGCCGCGCAGGCCAGCAGCGCGCCCAGGGCCACGAATCGCACGCGGGCTGAGGTAGGCGACGCACCGGCGAGATGCAAGCGGATTGCATCAGCAAACGCAAGTCACTTGCGCATGCCGATTTCGATGAGATCGACGTCGACCTTGCCCCTCGGCACGAGGGGATTCTCGATCCATACTTTCTCGACCGTCACGAAGCGAACGCGCTGAAGCTCCGCGACAAAATTGACGGCTGGCTTGCGTCCGGGGTCGGCGAGCAGAGCCCGGGATCCGGTCCATCCCTTGAAGATAGCCAGGAGCCAAGGCACGTTCCGGGCCTCGTAGAGGAGGTCGGCGCCGATGAGCAGATCCTGCTCCAGCGGGGCCGCGGTCCTCCAGTCGAGCCGCCCCGTGTCGACCTGGAACTCGTTCAGCTTCGCGCTCGCCTCCACGTAGCGGAGCGCGTCCTCGTCCCAGTCAGTCGCCAGGACATGGGCGCCTTGGTGGGCGGCGGCGAGGGCCGAAAGGCCGAGCCCACAACCCAGCTCCACGACGCTCTGATTGCGGAGATCTTGGGTCAGGAGCCGCTCGGCCAGGGCCAGCGCCGAGGGCCAGAGGTCAGCCCAGTAGGGCATCTTGTCATCAGGGTCAGGGGGCCCCTCGATCAGAGCGTCAAGAAGCTGCTCGGGCGAAGGGGGCCGCCAGAGGCGGAAGCTGGCCCCCCGAAGGACCACATCCTCTTGCCGGGAGGAGTAAGGCAGAGGCCGCAGCCCGTCCAAAATCACGAGCGAGGCTTGGGGCCGATCATGTCCTCGGGGCGCACGTAGCGGTCGAAGTCCTCTGAAGAGAGGTAGCCCAAAGCGAGGATCGCCTCCTTGAGGGTGGTCCCCTCTTTATAGGCCTTCTTCGCGACTTGAGATGCCTTGTCATAGCCGATTTGAGGGTTCAGGGCGGTCACCAGCATTAGGGACTCGTGAAGGAGCTGATCGATGCGGGCCAGGTTGGGCTCGATTCCTTCGGCGCAGTGGATTCGGAAAGAGCGGCTCCCGTCGGCCAGAAGTCGAATCGACTCCAAGACCGAGTGAACGATCATGGGCTTGTAGACGTTGAGCTCGAAGTTGCCTTGCGAGCCGGCGAAACCAACCCCTGCGTCGTTCCCGAACACCCGGCAGCACAGCATGGTCAAAGCCTCACACTGGGTCGGGTTGACCTTGCCCGGCATGATGGAGCTGCCGGGCTCGTTCTCCGGAATCTTCAGCTCGCCCAGGCCGCAGCGAGGCCCGCTCGCTAGCCAGCGGACGTCGTTGGCGATCTTCATGAGCGCAGCTGCCGTCTGACGGAGCGCGCCGCTTAGGCCGACCATCCCGTCATGGGCGGCGAGGGCCGAAAATTTGTTGGGCGCACTCACGAAAGGCAGGCCGGTTCGCTCGGCCAGGGCCGACGCCACGCCCTCCGCGTAACCTTCGATGGTGTTCAGCCCAGTCCCCACCGCGGTCCCACCGATGGCCAGCTCGTAGACCTGCGCCATGGCTGCTTCGATGGCTTGCCGAGCATGGGCGAGCTGGTCTTCCCAGCCTGAGACCTCCTGACCGAGGGAGAGGGGTGTCGCGTCCTGCAGATGGGTTCGACCAATCTTGATGACCTCTGCGAAGTCCTGACTCTTCTGCGAAAACACCTGCCGAAGCTGCTCGAGCTCGGGCAGTAGCTCCTCGGTCACGGCCAGGGCCGCCGCCACGTGCATGACGGTGGGGAAGGAGTCGTTGGTCGACTGGGAGCGATTGACGTGATCGTTGGGGTGGACGCCATCCTTGGAACCCAAGGGCCGACCGGCCATCTCGTTGGCCCGATTGGCGATGACTTCGTTGACGTTCATATTGGTCTGGGTGCCGGAGCCGGTCTGCCAGACGACGAGGGGAAAGTGATCGTCGAGCTTTCCTTCAATCACTTCCGCGGCCGCCTTTTGCACCAGGTCGGCCACGTCGTCGGGAAGGTTTCCAAGCCCATGGTTCACTTCGGCCGCCGACTGCTTCACGAGCCCGTAGGCCCGAATGAACACCCGAGGGAACCGGTGATCGCCGATGCGGAAGTTCTCTTTGGAGCGCTGGGTCTGAGCGCCCCAATAGCGGTCGGCGGGGACCTCGATTGGGCCGAAGCTGTCGGTTTCGGTGCGGCTACTCACGCCTTGGCGCTACCACAGTTGAAGTCGGGAGGGCGGCGCGAGGACGCTCAGAACAGACCGACCAACAGGGCGAGCAAGGGAAGGCCGAAGGCCACCGCGGTCAGGACGTCCCCCGAGGGGTTCTGCTGAGGCTCGAGCATGGCTGCGCACAATGTGTTCAACTCTCATGCCTACCTCGGAGCCACACGCTTCGCGCCCGACCGTCGAAAAACCGTGACTCCAACGCCGGACCCGTGACGCCGGCGTCTCGATCGAGCCTGGCGCTCCAAGGCGGGTTTTACCTGTCCGCCGGGCCGTGGCTCCATCCCGTCGACCCTTTGGCGGCGACGGCCGTCCCGGCCTCTAGAAGGACCTCCTATGCAGGTCAGCTTGCCAAGCCGGCTCCGCAAACTCGCAGGCACAGCCCAAGGCCACCGCTTCCTATCCAGCGTTCTTCGATTCCCTAGTGAATTCCCGAGAAAGCCCCGTCGTTCGCATGACATCGCCCGCGCAGTCGTCTACGGACGCTCGGCCATGGTCTCGGCGGCCAAGCTAGAGAAGGAAGCGGAGCGAAGACGGACCTTCGCCATCATTTCTCACCCCGACTCGGGCAAGACGACCCTGACCGAGAAGCTTCTCTTGTACGCCAAGGCCATCCACTTAGCAGGCTCGGTCAAGGCTCGGCGGGCCTCGCGACACGCGGTTTCAGACTGGATGAAGATGGAGCAAGAGCGTGGCATCTCCGTGACCTCATCGGTCCTTCAGTTCGAGAACGAGGGCCGGGTCCTGAACCTGCTCGATACGCCGGGACACGCCGACTTCTCCGAAGACACCTACCGTACCCTGGCCGCCGTCGACTCGGCGGTCATGCTAATGGACCACGCGAAGGGCGTCGAGGCCCGAACTCAGAAGCTCTTCGACGCCTGTCGACTCCGAAAGATCCCAGTCGTCACCTTCATGAATAAGCTGGACCGAGACGGCCTTGATCCTCTGGAGCTCGTGGACGACGTGAGCGCCAAGCTCGATCTCCGGGTTGCGCCTCGCACCTGGCCAGTAGGCATGGGTCGGCATTTCAAGGGCGTGGTCGACATCCCGAGCCGAACCTTCATCTCTTACGGCGCCCGAAAGCACGGGGCCGAGATCCTCGACTGCGAACGCGTGCCCTGGGACCAGGCCAAGGAGCTCGTGGGCGAAGGCACCTTCGAGAAGGTCGAAGAAGACCTGGCCCTCCTGGCCGAAGCAGGTGAAGACTACGACGAGGCCGGCTTTCTGGATGGCGAACTCAGCCCACTGTTCTGGGGCTCCGCCATGACCAACTTCGGGGTGGACACTCTGCTGGAATACCTGACCGGCCATGCCGCTCGCCCCGGCCCGCGCCACACGGAAGACCGACGAGAGGTCGAGCCCGGAAACGCCAACTTCTCGGGCTTCGTCTTTAAGATCCAGGCGAACATGAACCCCAAGCACCGAGATCGGGTTGCGTTCTTGCGAGTCGTCAGCGGAGCCTTCGAAAAAGGTATCGACGTCACGATCGGCCGATCGGGCGAGAGCCTGAAACTGGCCCGTCCCCTCTCCTTCATGGCCCAGGACCGGCAGGATCTGACCGAGGCCTGGCCCGGCGACATCGTGGGCATCTACGACAGCGACAAGCTTCGGGTGGGGGACACCGTGTCCAAGAAAGGTCGACTCAAGTTCGCCGGGATTCCTCGCTTTGCGCCCGAGCACTTCGGCCGCCTACGTCTCAAAGATCCTCTCAAGCGAAAGCAGCTCGACACCGGTCTGGCCCAGCTCGGCTACGAGGGCGTCATCCAGGTCTTCTACCGCTCGACCTCGGACCGCCAGAACCCGTACCTGGGGGCGGTGGGACTTCTTCAGTTCGAGGTCCTCCAGGAGCGTCTCAAGAACGAGTACAACGTGAACGCGATCTTCGAGGGCATGAGCTTCACCCATGCCCGCTGGATCGGCGGCACCGAAGATGCCAAGCGCTGGCTGCTGGGCTCTTCGAGCTACACGGTAGTCTACGACCGCAACGAGTCCCCGGTTCTCTTGACCGAGACCGAGTGGGCCATCAACTACGCGCTCGAGAACGCCCCTGGCCTCGAGCTCTACGACATCGAGCCACTGTGACCAACGAACGATCCCTCACTCTTCGACTGCTCGACTTCGTCGAGCGCGCAGGTAATCGCCTTCCCCATCCATTCTGGCTCTTCTTGCTCCTCATCGTCGCCACGGCACTAGTCTCCGAACTGGGCGTCCAGATGGAGTGGTCGGCCGTCGGTCCCGACGGCAGTACAACGACGCCTCAGTCCTTACTGCGGGCCGATGCCTTGCGCTGGTTCGTACTCCACATGGTTGAGAACTTTGGGCACTTCGAGCCCCTGTCCCTCGTCCTGGTGATGCTGATGGGGGTGGCCGTGGCCGAAGGGGCGGGGATGGTCACGGCGGTCATGCGGGCCGTCGCCCTCGCTGTTCCCCGGAGCCTCATCACGCCGGTCCTCTTCGCCCTCGCCGCTTGCGGGAACATTGGCTCCGACGCGGGTGTGGTCGTCATTCCTCCCTTGGCGGCCGCGGTGTTCAAGCAGCTCGGTCGAAACCCCGTCGTGGGCGTCCTCGTGGGCTACGTCGGCGCGACGGCTGGATTCACCGCCAACCTCTTTCCCGCCGGGACCGACGTCTTGGCCATGTCTTTGACCAACGCGGCGACCGGAGGCGAACCAGAGATCGGTGTGCTGGCCAACTGGTACTTCATGGCGGTGTCGGTTCTCTTCCTGGCCGCCATCGGCACTTTGGTGACTCGGATCTTCGTCGAGCCTCGGCTTCCGTCGGTGCGGGTCGACACCAGCGCGGAGCTTCCCGAGCTCAGCGCGATCGAAAAGAAGGGCCTCCTTTGGTCCAGCCTGGCCGTGCTGCTCCTGGCCGGGGTCTGGCTCGTCACCATCTTGCCCAGTCAGGGCGTCCTCCGAGCCGAAGATCCAGGCATGTTCTGGCGTTCTCCTTTCTTCAAGGGTCTGATCCCGGTTCTGTTCAGCCTCTTCGTGGTGGGCGGCATTGTTTACGGCCGAGTGGTCGGGAGCGTCGAACGGGCCGACGACATCCTAGACTTCATGGGCGACGCCATGAAGCGCATGGGGCCCTACATCGTCTTGGTGCTCGCCATTTCTCAATTCACCGAGATGTTCCAGTACGCCAAGTTGGACCGGCTCATCGCGTTGGGGGGCGCCGACTTGCTCAGGTCGGCGGGGATTCAAGACGCGCCCGTCCCCTTCTTCGTGGCCTTCATCGCCGCGGTTGCCGTGGCCAACCTCTTCATGGGGAGCGCGTCAGCCAAGTGGGCCATCTTCGCGCCGGTCTTTGTACCCATGTTCATGCAGGTTGGCTTTCATCCCGCCTTCACCCAGCTTCTCTACCGGCTCGGAGACTCCATCACGAATTGCGTAAGCCCCCTCTATCCCTACTTCCCGCTCCTTCTTGGCTGGATTGCGGACGAAGATCCCAAGCGGGCCAAGGTGGGGACGGTGCTGTCCCTTCTCGTTCCCTACGCGGCCTTCCTGCTCGTGGGGTGGATCTGCATGATGATCCTGTGGTTCGTGCTTGGGCTTCCGGTCGGTCCGGCCAGCCCGATTCACCTCTGAGCGGACTCGGCCTCGGCACGAAGCGCCATGACATCGCCCGGGTCCTCGGTCGACCGTCCGTCCCAGCTCTCCTCTCGGTCCTCCGCCTCCAGAGCTCGTCTCCGCTCGTAGATCCGGTCCCAGGCCTGGGGATCTCGGCCGCGAAGATGGGCCAGCTCCAGCTGATGACGCCGAAAGTGAAGGGCCAACGCGGCTCCCGCCCGCTCCTCTCGCCGGCCGTCTGACTCGTAGAGCTCCAGTCCCATTTCCTGAGCCTGCTGTTCCAGGGCGTCCGCGGCCTGCGCCCCCATCTGCTGAACCTTGTGGCGGGCCCCGAGCTTCGTCAAATGTCCTTTCGAACCGCCGAAAACCACGGTTCCCGCTCGTACGATATTGCCCAACCGAAGGTCACTGTTCGGGTCCTTCCAGGCCTTCTCGAAGTCGGACTTCTTGCCTTCGCCGATCTTGCCCTTCGCGAGGGCGGCGTTGGACAGAGCTTCGAGCTGAGCGTCCGAGGCACCAGTGCGAGCCGCTCTGGACATCAGATCGGATAAACGAGCGAGCTCCCGAGCGAAGTCTCGAAGGAACCGCCGAAAACCCTCCACCGGAGAGCTCTCCGACGAGGAGACGAAGCTCGTGGCTGCTCTCCAGTCTCGGTCGAGCTGCTCGGCGATGCCAAACCAGGAGGGTTCCAATCTAAACCAAATCCCGGTCTCCCGGCCATAGGCCATCCAGGCCGAAGTCCCCATCGCGTGCGGATTGCCGGTCGGGGCCTTCGCGTCGCCTCCATTGAACCGAGCGATCATGGCGTCGCGGAGATTGAGCTCATCCCAAAGAGGCGGTCCATTCTGATGGAGTGCCTCAGCGAGGACCTCGTCCAGACCGGCCTCGAAGGCGGCGGGATCCAGGACCTCGAGGCCCCCTCCGAAGGCGGGGGTCGAGGACAGCGGCCGTGAGTGACCCTCCAGTTCAACCCGGTAGGCAGACAGCATGTGGATGCCGAGAACGTTCACGAGAAGTTCCTGATGATGGCCTCCAGCACGTCGTTCTCCTGCTTGAGAATCTCGTTGAGGACGGAAATGAGGTTGTTGGCGTCCTGCAGCCGGGTTCGAAGGAGCATGAGCCCTTCTTCGCTCAGATCGCCCGACTGAAGCTGGGCCATGATGTCGACCTTCTCTTGCTCGGCCCCGGCAATGAGGTTCGAGAACAGTCCCCGCATGGTGCTTCGGGTGCTGGCCGGGTCCCTGGCGCTGCCGTCGACGCTTTCCACCTGCTGGATCAAGAGCCGAAGGGTGTTTCCAAGAGACTCGCCTTCAAAGGGCATCACGTCCGTCGCCTGACGCATGTAGGCCCTTGCCATGGGGTCGTTCTCTACGGTCCCCCTCGTGGCATCGAGGGCATCCGCAAGCTGGACGAAGCCCGTGATCGTCGCCGACTCGAGGGCCGCGACCAAAGCCTCGCCACCGCTCCGCCAATCTAGATGGTGGGCCAGGACCGCGACGGCCAGAATGGCCGCGCCGCGCCCCAGACCGGAATCGGGGAGCTCACGCGCCATGCGAAGGACGGTCTCGAAGAGCTCGTTCAGCTTCTCCGGAGGTAGAGCCTGGAGTTCCTGACTCGACATGTTCAGCAGCTGAACCAAGCCTTGGTGAATCGTGATCACAGCACCTTCCTCATCGAGCGGCGTTCGAAGCGTCTCGAGGACTTGATCCGGCGTGGTCTTCCCTTCGGTCCGAAGGAACGGATTCTCCCGTCGGAGATCGGTCTGGGCCACGTACGCGGGCCCATCCTGGGTGTTCTCGAGGGCCGCCACTTGAAGTCCGGGTCCAGCTTGAATGGGGGTCGTCATGCCCTCCCTGAATGCGAAGCCTGTGCCATGGCCATCGAGCGGTCTTCACCTAGCGGATCGGGCGAGGACCTCGTCCGCTTCGCGCGCGGTGTCCGTCCGGACGGCCCGGAATCCGGACGTGATCGCCTCGCGATCCGAGTCGCGCCGAGCTGGCCCGAATCTTGGACCCAGGAGCCGCCATGATCACCCATGTCTTCAAGGAACTCCTGACCCTGCCGATAGAGCTCTTCGTGCAGGACAAAGAGCTGGCCGCCAAGCTTGAGAAGGGCTTGGAAACCGCCGTAGACACGGTGGGCTTTTTCACCGGCGACTTCTCGTCTTTGTTCCCGGACCTGGCTGGGGACGCGCCCCCTTCGGCCGAGGCCGGGGCGGTTTCCAAGCATGCAGCCGTGCCGGCAGAGCAGCTGCCCTGGCTGATCTAAGCAAGCGAAGCTCAGAACAGCTGGTCGACCTCGACGAAGACGCCGCCTTCGGTTGGACCCCCGTTCGACATGAATCCGATGGCCCCATAGAGGCTGAGCCGGAAGGCATCGAAAATGACGGTGTGGGCCCCCGGCCCAAAGCTGTTGGCGAAGCGCGTGAAGGTCGCGCCTGTTTCTCGTTCTACGCCCTCGAAGACCGAGCCGTCATGGAAGACGCCGAGCTTGAATACTTCCCTAACGATGGAGAAGGCATACTCCAAACGAAGCGTCGCGATCCTGGAAGTGAAGAAGGCGTCACCAAAGAGACCACGCAGATGGTCTCCGACCCGGATCTCGTCGGTGAATACGACGGTGCCGAACAGAGTCTCGGCGTCCAGCCGAATTCGGAGGTCGTCGTAGCCGATGCCGAAAGACTTTCGGTAGATGGCGCGGCCGTGAAAGAGCTCCCGCTCGGAGAAAGTCGAAAGCAGGCGAGCGCTCAAGTCGATGTGGTGGCGGCGGGCGATTCGAAGCTCCGAGAGTCCGAAGCGAAGCTGCAGATCGGCCTCGAATAGAGCCCGTGCCTCATCGACAGGGTTGGCTCGGGGCAGAGGATTCTCGTTCTCCAGCAGACCGAGCAGGTTTCGATACTGCAGCCCGGTCACCAAGCGGAACTCGAGCTGAGGAATGATCGGAATCCGAACGCCCAAGGTCGGCTCGGCCTCGATGAAGTCGTAGCGTCGAATTCCGAGGTCCCGACGCTGCCGGCTGATGAAGAGGACCCGAGGCCAAACGAAAGGCCGAAGCTCGGCTCGCCCCAGTCCACGACTGAGCCATCGGACGCTGAGTCCGGCACGAGAGAGGAATCGGCGACCTTCTCCATCCTGAAAGACGTCTTGCAGCCTAAGCCCAACTTCCGGAAAGAGCTCCAGTCGATCGTCCTTCATGAAGGTGTTGGCCCAGCGGTAGAGCACCCAGGCCCGCAGACCATCGGGATCCTGAAACTGGGCCTCGAAGTCGAATCCTTTCGGGAGGGCCTCGCGGGTCGCAAAGACGTAGAGCTCGTAGCGACTCGGATCTGGCAGGCGCAAGAACTCGTCGAGACGCGTGAGTTTGTTCAGAGCCAGTCCCTGATCCGGATCGACCTCGACCTCTCGTACTTCGAAGCTCGTGATCTCGACGCCGAAGCGCTTTTCGAGCTTCGGAATCTGCTCTTCGACCGCTTGCCGATTGAAGACGTTGCTCGGAAGGTCGAGGGCGAATTGCATCCCCAAAGCTCGGAGCGCGTCTTGTCCGGGGAATACGATGCGCTCCAGCCGACCTTCGTCCACGGCGAGCTCCAACCCCCCACGCCGAACGCGAACCGCCACCCGAGCCAGCTCGTAGCCTGCGCTCTCCAGGTACCGCTGCACCCTCCGCTCGACAAGACCGGCCAGTTCGGGCGTGGCTACGTCGAAGTCGTCCAGCGCGGCGACGGCCCGGTAGGTGTAGTCGGACAAGACCTCGTTTCCATAGATGGCAAGATGGGGCCGAGCAGCGGCCTCATTCGATCCCAGGAGGATTAAAATGAAGAGGAGCCTTCTCATAGCTGGAGGCGGGTGTCGGCGACCCAAGCCGCACCGTTCCAGCGGCGGCGCTCGATGCTCGCCCGCCCTCTGTCAGTCGGCACGTCGATGATCTGGTAGGTCCCGCCGTAGGCGAGGTCGGTGGCGCTGCCGGCGCAGGCAATGGCGTAGCTCGACCGAGGGAGCAAGAAGGGTCGATGAAGGTGACCATGAACCACCAGGTCGACCCGAGTCTCCGGGTCGTCGAACAGAGCCAAAAGCCCAGCGTAGTCCCTGATCCCGTGGTGCGGACGGTCGGGGCCCCCGTCGGCTCGAAGCAAGCCGTAGTGAAGAGCGACGATGACGAAGACTTGGTCCATCTGCTGGCTAAGCACATCCCTGAGCGCTCGAAGCTGCGCGTGCCCGCAGAGGCCCGAGCTATCGAGGAGGGTCACGGGACGGGCCACGTCGATACAGACCAGCACCACGCCATCCCCCAAACGGCGGACCCACGGATAGCCCTCCGGCGCGCTGAGGGGACCGAACCAACGTTCGAAACGCCCCGCGGCCTCGGGCGTGTATCTATCGTGATTGCCGGGAATCACGGTCCATCGCTCCGGCGCCCGCAGCCGCGGTCCGAAAGCCTGCGCACAACGCTCGAACTCTCCTTCGAAGCTCATCTGGGTCAGATCACCGGTGCACAGACCGTGGTCGACGCTTTGACCTTCGAGGTCGAGGAGCAAGGCCTCCAAGCGCTGAGCGCTCCCGTCGAAATGACGGCCTCGTCCGCCCAGCCAGTAGTTGGCGCTCCCGGCTAGGCGCTTGCCCCACAGCCCCTTCCACCCCTCAGAGAGCGGTGGCTGAGTGATGTGGACGTCGGAGAAGTGCCCCAATCTCACGACGGGCCCCAGCCAAGCCACTGGAGCTCGTCTCGCTCGACATCGAGTCCGGCGTGGAGGGGCGTCGACGGGCTGTGCACGGCGTCGAGATGATCCTGGATCCGAAGAGGAATCGCATCCAGATAGCTTTGGCCGCGAATCAAGAAGGGCCAGTCGCTGGCCATCAGACCCAGCAGATGAGGCAGACGACGGCGGGCCTCCTCGGCTTCACGAAGGGCAAAGAAGTGCTGGCTTGCCCCCATGATGCGATCGTGGATCCAGGCGTTGTCGGGCCCGAGCCAAGTGCGGCCAAAGCCGTGCTGTCCCCAAGTCCCCGGTGTCGGAGGTCGAAGCGGGAGCTCCGGCTGCTCACGCACGACCTCTGCCGCAGAGCAGAGCGCGCCGGCCTCCGGATGGCGAGCTAGCCGATCCAAGAAGTGCGGACCCTCCGACCACCAGTGCCCGAAGAGTTCGGCGTCGAAGCTCCCCACTGCCGGCACGCCCTCTTCAGAGCGCCGTCTCCAGAAGCGCTCGACGTCTTGGTCCAAAGTCTCTTCCGCCTTGTCCACTGAGTGGAATTGACCGTTGATGGACCAGACCTTCAAGTTGAGTGGACGCCCGTCCGCAGGAAGTTCGAAGCGGGCCAGGAGCTCGGGTTCGAGCTCTCGTGCCGCGTCTCGATGGAACTCGCGGTAGGCTCCCTGGCCCGGAATCCCATGCTCCGGATCCCAGATTTCCTCCGCCACCGAGAGGCTCCGAGGAAAAAAGACCGTGCCCTCCGGGGCCTGAAAAGGAATGCCCGCCGGCCCTGATCCACCCTCGACAAAGCTGAAGGGCACGCGATGCCGGGCCATGAGTGCAGCCGTCTCGGGATCGACGCCGCACTCGGGGAGCCAGAAGCCGAGGGGCGAAAAACCAGCTCGGCGGAGACGAGAGAGTCCGATGCCTACTTGGGCCTCGCTCCAACGGGGATCGAGCTGGCGGACGAAAGGCAGCAGGCCATGGCTAGCCCCGGTGCCGACCACGTCCAGGACTCGGCCTTCGAGGCGGCGCAGTCGGCCCAATGGATCTCGACTGTGGGCGATGCTGCGCTCGAAACCCTGGGCAAGGCGTGCCTTGACCTCGAACGGAAGCGACAGCGACCGGGCGAGCTCGGCGCAGCGGGACCAGCGGTGGCGGGCCCGGTCCATCAGGTCTTCGTCTTGGAGCATCGACAAGAGCGGCGCGGATAAGGAGAGACTCCCTCGGGCCTCGATTCCGTCTTCGACCCAGCCTTCGAAGACCTGAAGAAGCGGAAGGTAGCTTCCCTGCAGCGCCTCGAAGAACCAGTCCTCGAAGTCCACACCTCCGGGCCGGGCAGGTCGACATTCGGGGAGATGAGCGTGGAGGTGCAGTACGAGGGGCGGCGCGCTCATTCGTCCTCGAGCGGGTCGTGGACTGCGGGGATGAGCGAGCCTTGGGGACGACCCAGGCCGTAGCCCAGCGCCTGCGTCGACACGCCTCCGGGTTTGGGGCCCAGGAAACGAGACCGGGGGTCGACGAGGCGAGCGAGGCGTTCGGGGTCGAACGGCCAGGGGGGGGGGCTCGAAACCGATTCCGCTTCGAACTCCGCGACCTGGAGCGGCTGCGCGCCCCGAAACCAAGAGGCAGCAGAGCCTGGTCCGCCGAGTCCGGAGGCTGCCTGACCCGAGGCCGAGGTCAAGGAGGCGATGGCCGAAGCCGACGGGTGGGAAGCGCCGACGGAGGACGCCGCCCGGGCGCCTTCTCCCGAGGTCCAGGAAGCGCTCCCCCATCCGAGCCTCGAGCTCGAAACCCGGCGCCTACGCCTCGCGAAGTCCGAGGCTGCGCTCTGAGACGCCGGCCGCGAGGGGGACGCCGCGCCTCGGGAGGCCGCGCTTGCACCTCCGGTACGGGATGCCGAAGCGCGCTGAGGGGATGAGGGGGAGGCCTCGAAGGGTGGGTCAGCCCAGATCTGGACCGCTCGGCGGGGTGTGGCGACGGCCCCGGACCTTCGCGCCAGACCGGCCCGTGGGGACGCGGACGGCGACGCTTCGGCCTCGGCCAGCCAGGACGCGGCGATGCGGGAAGGCGCCGAAGGCTGAGCAAGGTCGGACGAGACCGGCGCCCCCTCCAAACGAAGGGGTGCGGCGTGCCCGAGCTCGACCTCCCGGCCATCGACGCTGCGAATCAGGAGCTGAGCCCGGTACTCGGCCCCGGGTTTGGGCCAAGCGAAGAAGTAGCGGCCGTGCGCAGGGGTGACGCTTTCCTCAACCACCACCTCTTCACCGGCCCAGACCCGAAGGCGCGCTTCGGCGCCCCGCATGCCGGCGGCTCGACGGCCTATGAGCTCAAAGGGGAAACGCCAGCTGACGTAGGCCCACTCCGGGTCTCGGGGAAGGAGCAGCACACCCTCGGCCGCCTCTTCGGCCGAGGCCGGCGCTTCGGCGTCGGTCGCCTCCACGGACTCGAACGGACGGACGTCGGGCCCACCAAGCGGCTCGGTTGATTCAGGTCTGGACGAGCCGAGGTCCGAGGACCCGGCCGCGGGCCGAGAATGGGGGACTCGAGACGCGGGCACGGGATCGACCAAGCTCGTCTCCAGGACGCCGGCACCAAGTTGGGCCGCTCGCTTCAAGAGATCCTTGGAGCGGGTTCGCACGGGGTGACCGGCGAGACGACTCACCAGCTCGTCCATCACCTTCACACCGACCTCGCTCGCACGGGAACGCCAGCGTCGGGCCCGGGCCAGCGTTCCGGCCAGGCTGTGACCCAGCGCGCGCAAAGCGCGTAGGGCTTGCTCTTCGTCCCTGCGCATCAGCGTTCAGATGCCGCCCCGGCGGTGAAATCTCAAGACCTCCTCGCCTTCAGGTCGAGCCCAGCCTCGTCCTTTGCCCAAGGCGCCCGCTGAGGCAGAGTGGCAAGAGTGGGGGTCAACCCGTTCACGCTGGCGCTGCTCTTGTGCGGAATTCTCGTCGTTTCCGTTCTTCTTGTCCTGCGGCGGCCCTCTCGTCTGTTCACCAGCCTCGGCACCCGGATTCCTCGACAGCTCACCCTGGCCGCGCACGAAGGCCCGATGCCCATCGACGTCCGTGCGCCCGTCGAGTACCTCGGCGACCGGTTGAGCGGGCTGGGCTTCCAGGCCCTGAACCCGGTGATGCGACTGCCCGACTTCGAACGTCTGGGGCACAGACTGCTGCTCTTTGCCCATCACCACCCCCAGGAGCATGCGCTCTTTCTGATGGCTATCGAGTCCGGCCTGGTGCCCGACGCCCAGCTGATGCTTCACGTCCTCACCCCCCTCGACCAAGGACGGCGGCTGGAGACCACGACGCTGGCCGCGCTTGGTTCGATTTCTTCCCCCAAGGGAGTCACGCTCACCGTAGCCCTGGACGTGGACCGGGTAGAGGAGCTGTGGCATCGGCACCGTCGCGGTCTGGCGAGCTTCGAACGCTCGGAACGGAGGCCTCCTTCCGCCGCCGACTGGCCCCAAGAAGTCGCGGAAGTCTACGCATCTTGGCTTCAGGCGGGGGTTCGCGCCCACCGACTCGTTTTGGATGGCCGAAAGGCCCGCTACCGCCTCCGAGCCGGATAGAGTGGGGAGCAGAAGGCGGCCGTGCTAAGGCCGAACACCGCGGATGAGTGGGCCGAATCATACGCTCTCGCCGCTGGAGGCGCTCTCGGACCGTCACGTGGTCCTTCTGGGAACGACCGGCTTCTTGGCCAAGGTCATGCTGTCGCTGCTGCTGGAGCGCTTCAGCTGCCGGCGCATCACCTGCGTCATACGGTCGACCCGAAGCCTGAGCGCGGCCGACCGCTTTCGGGACGAAGTTCTGGCCTCACCCCTGTTCGATCCGCTCCGACGGCGCTTCGGCGACAGCTTCGACGCTCTGGTCCAACACCAAGTCCAAGTGGTGGCGGGGGACATCTCAAAGCCCGACCTCGGCCTGTCGGCCGAAGACCGGACCGCGCTCCAAGCCGACGCCGACGTGCTCATCAACTCGGCCGGCCTCGTGACCTTCAACCCGCCCCTGGACCAAGCCCTGGACAGCAACACGCTGGGCGCGGAGACTGTGGCGCGTTTCTGCCAGGCGAGCGAGCGGGCCAAGCTGGTTCACGTTTCGACCTGCTTCGTGGCCGGACGTCGTTCGGGCCGGATCCCCGAAGACCCGGACGTCTTCGGCCGAACGCCGAGTGGTGCGGAGATCGACTGGGCGCGTGAGGTAAAAGACCTTCAGCGAGCCATTCAGCAGGTCCGCGAGCGTACCGACGACGCGGCCCTGGAGGCCCGCTTTCGGCGAGAAGCCTTGACCCGACTGGAGCGAGAGGGCCGAGAGGCCCAAGAGCGAACGGTTCGGGCCGCAATGACCAATCAGCGCCGTCGGTGGGTGACGGAGGAGCTGACCACGATCGGCAAGGAGCGCGCCGAAGCCTGGGGTTGGCCGAACATCTACACCTACACCAAGGCACTAGGGGAGCAGGCGATTGCCGCTCACGCAGAGTTGGAATGGGCCATCGTTCGTCCGGCCATCGTGGAGAGCGCGGTCCAGTACCCCTTCCCCGGCTGGAACGAGGGCATGAACACCAGTGCTCCCCTGGCCTGGATGGCCAGACAGGGCCAAGTCGTCTTCCCGGGACCCAAAGACCTGATACTGGACGTGGTTCCGGTCGACTACGTGGCCTCGGCCACCCTCGCAGCCTCCGCCGCCCTCTGCCAGGGGGAGAGCCGCCGCATCTACCAAGTGGCCGCTGGCGACGTGAACCCGTGCAGCATGGCCCGCACCGTTCACCTGGTCGGCATTCATCGCCGCCGACACGTGGACAAACAAAAGGCCGAGGAGGCGCTGCCGGCCTGGAAGGCCTCCATCGCCCAGTGGGCCCGTCCGCTCCCCAAGACCCGAAAGACCTACGAGCGCTTCGGTGCACCGGGTCTCAAGAAGCTGGTGTCACGAGCCAAGTCCGCCCTCGACCAGCTGGAGCCCGACCGGATGGGGCCTGTGGGAGAATTCGTCCATCGGGCCAAGAAGACAGCAGGAGAGATTGAGTCCGACCTCGAGAAGATCATCGATGTCTTTGACCTCTTCATGCCCTTCATCTGGGAGCACCGCTACGTGTTCAACACCAAGAACACCCGCGGTCTCTTCGAGCGAATGAGCGCAGCCGACAGAGGCCTGCTCCCCTTCGATACCGAGGGTCTCGATTGGCGCTACTACTGGTTGGACGTCCATCTTCCGGGTCTGGAGCGCTGGGTCTTTCCCAAGCTGGAAAGCCATGGTCGAGAGCGCAAACCCATCCCTCGAGACTATCGAGACTTGGCCGAGCTCTTCGATACCCGAACCCGAGAGCACGGTCGTCGGACCGCCTACCGAATCCTTCGCGAGGACGACGCTGCCGATGGCTTCACCTTCCGGGAAGTTCGGGGCGCAGCCCTCGGCCTGGCCAAGACCCTGGGCGAACGGGGGATCCAAAAGGGCGACCGGGTCGTCCTCGCATCCGAAGGCCGGCCGGAATGGGGCATCGCGTACTTCGCCATTCTGCTCACCGGCGGGACGGCGGTTCCCTTGGACGTAGAGCTTTCTCGGGACGAGATGCTCAACATCATCGAGAGCAGCGAGGCAAAGGCGGTCATCGCCTCCCCCCGCCTCGCCAGCAAGCTGGGCCCCAACGGTCGCGCGCCTTCCGCCCCGGTGTGGTCATTGGAAGGCCTGTTCCAGACGGCAGAGCAGATGCCGAGCGACGCCGAGCTCCCCGTGCGACGCCGACCGGAGGACGTAGCCTCCATCATCTACACCTCGGGTACGACGGGCTCCCCCAAGGGCGTGGTCCTGACCGATCGCAACTTCACCGCCCTTACAGCCCGGCTGTCTGCGGTCTTCGACCTTCGGAAGAGCGATGCCCTCCTATCGGTCCTGCCGCCCCATCACACATTCGAGTTTTCGGCTGGGCTACTCATGCCCCTAGCCACCGGGGCGAGCGTGACCTACCTGGAGGAAAGGACGCCCGAGCTCATTCAGCGCGCTTTCCGCGAGGCGCCAGTGACGGCGATGATCGGCGTGCCCGCGGTATGGGAGAGCCTCCACCGCAAGATTGCCGGCTCCATCGACGAGCGACCGTGGCTGGTTCGGCGGGTCATGGAGCTCTTGTTCCGCGGGAACCGGATGCTCCGGGAGCGCTACGGCGTGAACGTGGGTCGGATCCTATTCCGTCCCATCCACGCCCGTTTTGGGGGGAGGCTTCGCTATCTGGTCAGTGGGGGCGCGCCCCTTCGACCCGCTATCTTCAACGACATGGTGGGCTACGGCTTTGGCATCCACGAAGGCTACGGCCTGACGGAAGCGGCCCCGGTAGTGTCGGTGGGCTGGCCTGGTCACCGCTTCCCGGCCGGCTCGGTCGGCTGGCCCCTGCCCGGAGTAGAGGTGCGTATTCACGGCGCCGACATCGACGGCATTGGCGAAGTCGTGGTTCGAAGCCCGACCGTCATGAACGGCTATCTGGACGAGCCCGACGCGACCCGGTCCACCTTGCAGCACGGGTGGCTACACACCGGGGACCGAGGACGTCTCGACGAGAAGGGGCGCCTGTTCATCGTCGGCCGGGACAAGGACGTCATCATCGATGGCTCGGGTAAGAACGTCTATCCGGATGAGATCGAGCGGCTCTACGCCGAGGTGCCGGGCGTGTCCGAACTCTGTGTCCTCGGGGTAGGAGAGCCGGAACGGGTGGCGGCGATGGTCGTCCCCGATGAAGCCTGGGCCAAAGATCAGGGCCTGGATGGCGAGGCCCACAAAGACGAGATCCGACGCCACTTCAAAGAGGTGGGAAGCAAGCTGCCTTTCCCACGTCGAGTGAAGATGTTGCAGTTTCAACCCGATGCCCTGCCTCGGACCTCCACCCAAAAAGTGCGGAGAGCCGAACTTCGGAGCCGCTTCCAGGTCGAAGCAAACAAGGGCCAAAGCGAAGGAAGCGCCATCATGGCCCGGGTCCAGCGAGTGGCGGCCCAGGTGGGTCGGGTCGCCCACGCCGACCCAGAGGATCGACTGGACGATCGACTGGGCTTCGACTCCCTCATGCATCTGGAGCTTCTCTCGGCCCTGGAAAAGGAGTTCGACGGGGCCCACATCCCCCCCGAAGAGCTGGCCAGCGCGGAGACCGTATCCGACGTCGCGCGGGTCATAGAGCGGCGTCGCGGCAAAGACGCCGACATCGCCCACGAAGAGGAGGCGCCCGTCCTCGCCGTTCCTTCGGTGGTGGCGAAGACGGGGAAGAGTCTCCTCGGTCGAGCGCAGCACTTTGCCTACGACGCCGTCCTCGAGGTGGAGGTCGAGGGGCGAGGCAACATCCCGGCCAATCGGAATTTCGTCGTGGTGGCCAATCATGCCAGCCACTTGGACATGGGCTTGGTGAAGTACGCCCTCGGCGAATTCGGGCGAGGATTGCGCTCTTTGGCGGCCAAGGACTACTTCTTCGAAGACCCCGTTCGCCGGGCCTACTTCGAGAACTTCACCAACCTCTTGCCCATCGAGCGTCACGGTTCGCTCCGTCGTTCGCTTCGCCAAGCGAGCGAAGCCCTGCGGGATGGCCAGTCCCTGCTCATCTTTCCCGAAGGCACGCGAAGCCGGGATGGCCGAATGTCGACCTTCAAGCCGGCGGTGGGCTATCTGTGCCTCAACGAACGGGTCGACATCCTTCCCATGTACTTGGGCGGCACCCACGCTGCGCTCCCCCCGGGCGAGTTTCGCATGAAGGCGGGCCCCCTCGTGGCCCGTATTGGCGCCCCGCTCGAGGTACCGGTGCTGGAAGCCGAGACGGCGGAAATGCCGCGAGCCCGGGCCTACCGCTACGTCTCGGAGGAAGCCGAAGGTCGAGTCCGAAGACTGGGCGGCCTGGAGCCCGCAGAACGACAGCGGCCGACGAGCCGGACCTCCCTCCGCGAGCCCATTCGATGAAAGTCCTGGTCACGGGAGCGGGCGGCTTTCTCGGCCGTCACGTCACGGCGGTACTGCTCGAAGCTGGTCATGAAGTCCGGGCCCTGGTTCGGCGGAGCGAAGTGCCGGAGGGGGTCGAGCCCTGGTCGCTAGACCTGGAGGCGGCCATCCACGACCCAGAACTCCTTCGCGACGAGGCGCTGTGGCGAGGCGTGGAGGCCGTCCTTCACCTGGCCGGCTTGGTCTCTCGAGACAAACGGGATACCGCGGCCATGTACCGCATTCACTTGGAAGCAACCCGCGTGCTCCTGGAGGCGGCTCAGCAGCGGGTCCAGCGCCTGGTCCTGGCCAGCACTTCGGGCACCGTCGCCGTGTCCCAAGAAGACGTGGGTCCCATGGACGAGACCCACCAGCCCGACTTCGAGTTGGTGGGACGATGGCCCTACTATCTTTCGAAGCACCACCAAGAGCAGATGGTCCTCCGCTGGGGAGCCGACGGTCACGGAGAGGTCATCATCCTCAACCCGTCCCTACTTCTGGGTCCTGGGGATCACAAAGGCAGCTCGACCCAGGATGTACTGGACGTCCTGAACGAGCGGCATCCGGCGGCCGTGCCTGGGACCGTCGCCTTCGTCGACGCCCGGGACGTGGCGCCGATCTTTGAGCGGGCACTTCGGGCCGGTAGCTCGGGACATCGTTATCTCTTGAATGGCGCCAACCTTGCCACTCGGGGCTTCGTGGAACGCATCGCCCAACTGGGCGGAGTTCGCCCGCCTCGCGTCGTCTTACCGGGCCGCTGGGCCCACGAGGGGGCTCGTTGGCTGTCCGGCTTGGGTTATGCCTTGGACATGGATCTGGGCCCGGACCCAGTGGACGTAGATATGGCCCGTCACCACTGGGCCTGCGACTCGACCCGCGCCCAGCGGACCTTCGACTTTCGAACGCGGGACCCGATGACCACGCTGCGAGACACCATCGAAGACCTGAAGGCCCGCCGACTCTTCAGGGCGTCATGAGCAGCTTCGACCCTCGACCGGGCGCAGGCGATGAACACCGCATCGGTCGAGTCTGGGACCGGGTCCTCGAGGCTCTTGCCATCGCCGAGAGCATCCCCATGCACGCTGCGATCGGCAACGTGGAACGCAGGCACAGAGACCTGGGCAAGAAGGAGAGGGATCGGCTTCGAAGCTTGAGCTTCGCTCTCGTGCGCAATCGACGACGCCTTGAGAGCGAGATTGCCCGGGCGAGCAAGGCCGAAAAGAAGCGAACGGATCTGGAGCTCCCGGTCGCTCACCGACTGTTGCTCTATGCCGGAGTCGCCCAGGGACTGGACCCAGAGCTGCCCGACGGCGCCCTCGACCTCGTGGCGCGTCAGGATCCTCCATTCTTCCGTCGCTTCCGCACCATTCTGGAACGCTTGGCCAGCGATCGGATCCCAAAGCTCAAGGCCACGCCTCAAGAGCGACTGGCCATCGAGTGCAACCTACCGAGCTGGATAGTGGAGAGCTGGCAGGCGCGAATCGGTTTGGAAACAGCCAGCGAATGGGCGCGCGCCTTGGCCCAGCGGGCCCCCCTCACCGTCGTTCCCCGAGGCCTCGGCCGTGACGAAGCGCTGGAGCGGCTTCGCAGGGAGAACATCGACGCGGCGCCCACTTCGCTTTCGCCTCTGGGGATCCAGCTGCCCCGCGGAACTTCGGTCGACGCCTGGGAAGCACCCGCCTTCATCGTCCAAGACGAGGGATCGCAACTCGTCGCCCTGGCTGCGGTCGAGAGCCTGGCTCAGAGAGCCAAGATCCTCGACGCCTGCGCAGGCGCGGGAGGCAAGAGCCTGGTTCTTCGGGAGCTGAGGCCGGCGGCGAAGCTGGTCTGCGTCGAACCGGATGGAAGCAAACAGGCCGAGCTGCGTCGCCGAATCGGAGAACAGGGCCAGCTCGTCAAAGAACGTCTCGAGGACTGGGCACCCGGGCAAGGGGCCGCCTTCGACGCGGTTTTGGTGGATGCCCCCTGCACGGGGTCTGGAACGCTTCGTCGCCACCCGGATCTGTCTCGACGTCTGAGCAAGGAAACTCTGGAGAAAGAGCGCCATCGTCAGCGCATCCTTCTCACAGCGGCTTTCGGGACATTGAAGCCCGGGGGCCGATTGGTCTACGCCACCTGCTCGATGTTCCACGAGGAGAACGAAGATGTGGTTCAGGCCTTCGGGAGCGACGTCCCCGATGCTCGACCCGAATCCGTCTTCGGTGGCGAGCTCGGCGAGAAGCTCGGTCGAGCATCCTCGCTGCGCATCGGTCCTGGTCCCGACGAAGACGGCCCCGACGGCTTCTTCATGGCCGCCTTCCGCAAGTCATCTTGACTCAGGAGCACAAGGTGGCCGTCCAAATCGCCGATCGATGATCGAAGGACTGCCTCGACGCTCCTAGACGCGGTCGAGGCGCCGAGGACGGACGCCAGGGACCTGCTCGATGAGACCGTTCCTGGTTCGTGAGGGGATGCGCCCGGGTCGGCCCTCAGCTGGAGCCGATCGAGGAGACCGGTTGGAGGATCCGCTGCACCAATCGGCCCGAAAACCCCGGAGGCCGTCATGGATCAGGGTGAGGGCGGCGCCCTTTGCGTCCGGGGCCAGCTCGAATCGGCCGACGTTGTCTAGGGTCCACCTTCCCAGGCGAAGACGAGGACCTCCTCCGGCCTGAGCTCGAGAACCTCACAGTGGACGATGCCGTCGAAGCCAGGTCCAGGATAGGTCCGAAAGTGAAGCGGTGGCCCAGCGCGAAGTTGCTCAGGGCGCGAGCTGGACGCGGTCGATGATCTCGCCGCGGTCATTGATGGCTCGCAAGATGACCTGCCGTCCGTCGACCTCGACTTCGCAGAGGTGGGTATCGGGCTCGAAGGCTTGGACGGCGTCGATCCAGGGGACGCTACGGTCGAGGGCGTAGTAAGGCGCGCCCGCGCCGCCGCTGACAATCTGATGGATGGCGTGGTCCCAGCGTGGATCGACGCGCTGATCGATGAGGCTTCGGGTGTAGGCGTGTTCGTCTCCGAAGAAGGCAGCCAAGACCCGATGCTTCACCAGGATCGACCAAAAGAGATCTCGACGCTCCAGCACTTCGGGAAAGCGACCACCCCAGAACATGGCGTCTCGAACGTGACCAGCCGAGGGGTAGGCGGGCTCATGGGTGAAAACGAAGAGCTGCTTCTGCCCTCGAACCCGGGCCTCAGCCAGGTCCTTGTCCAGCCATTCGATCTGGACGTCGTTCACCCAGCCCTCGCGAACGCCCTCCCCGTAGGCAGGATGCTGCTCGTCCTCCATGTTGGAACGGAAGTCGTAGTTGCTGTTCACGACCGCGAAGTGAGCCGTCCCCCAATCGAAACTGTAGGCAGTCTCCGAAAGGGAGGGGCCATCGGCGGGTCCAGGCCCATTGTCTGGATTGGTGAAGACTTCGGCGAAGACGCTCTCGGTGCTGGTCGAGCCGCGCTTGTTGACCATGTAGCCGCTACTCCAGGCGTCCATGAGCAGCTCGTGATTCCCAACCACCTCGTAGAAAGGCACTCGGGCCGCCACTGGCTGTACCGCCTGGACGAAGCCTTCCAGCTCGTGGCGAAAGGCCCCGGGCTCTGTCGTGTAGCCGTTGATGAGGTCGCCCACGAAGAGCACCAGACTATGCTCACGCTGAAGGACCTGGGCGCCCAGGCGCTCCAAGGCGCCGGCGTTGCTCCCTCGGTAGCGAGCGCTCGGTCCGCCGATCCCAGCCCGAGAGTCACTCATCACGCCGAAGCGAAAGGCCCCTGAACCCATGGTCCGAATCTGGCCTCCAGAAGCCTCGCTGGTCTCTTTTCGCCCGTCCTGAACGAGCACGAAGTACGGGTGGGCGATGCCCGCTTCGAGCCCCCCGAGCCGAATCTCGTGACGTCGATCGGTCCCCGATCCGTCGAAGCGCCGAATGGGATCGCCAAGAACCACGACCCGAGCCCGGGTCGGAACGTCGGTCTCGACCGTAACCACCCCACCCTCCCGGGAGACCTGATCGACCACCGGGCCGAGCAGGAACGACGGCAGCTGGACGAGCTCGGCGTCGGGTCGACATGGCCCTTGGCAGCGAAAGCTCAGGTCGAAGTCTTCCCATCGCTCAACCTGGATCTCGGCGTCGAAGAGCCGGAGACGGATGGCCAAGATCCCTCGCCCTCGGCCTACGGCCCCCAGATCGTAGCGAGGTCCGAGAAGACTCCGGAAATCGAAGTGGGCCTGGCCGTTGCCGGCTTCGTCGACACGTATACCAGCCACCTTGCGAAATACTCTACGAGGGCTTCGTGTGCCTTCGAGTCGAAGACCGTAATCGATCCGACCACCGAGCAAGGGACGATCGGTGCTCCACTCCACCCGAAGGGTGCCGTCGGGCTGAATCAAGCCTCGGGGGGCCTCTCGCACCACGAGGTTGTGCACCTGGATGGGAGTTCCCGGAGGAGGATCGCGCCGCCTCCGAGAAACGAAACTCTCGAAGGTATAGACAGCAGAGGCCTCCGATTCGCCGAGGAGACGAGGGCCCCTGGGAGGAAAGCTTGGATTCTCTGATTCCACCTGAACCTCTCGAACGAAGCGGGCTCGCTCGGCCTCGACGAGAACGTCCAGCTCCAGGGATGGAGGCGGCTCGGCCACAGGCGCTCGGGCGCAGGCCCAGAGGAGGAGGAGGGCCAGCTCAGGCCTGACGAAAGTGCAGCGTCTCATCCGAGAGTACGACGATGTCGCCATCCATGACACGGCTGCGATCGAGCCGCTCGCCGTTTCGCCAAATCCCGTTGGCCGAGCCGAGGTCCTCGATGAAGAGCTCGTCGTTCACCCAGATCAGATGAGCGTGCTGGCGAGAGACCTTGGCCGAAGGCACGATGATGTCGCAGCTGCGGCTGCGTCCTATCACCATGCTGTCTTTGTCGACGAGGATAGGTTCACCGCCCGTATCCAGCCGGACGAACCACCGGGGCCGCACCCCAGCCGGAAGTCGGCCCCCCGGGGGCTGAGCTGAAGGGAGCTCGGCCGAAGATAGCCCGCCCGGCGCAACCTCGGCTTCACCCCCCAGCGGCTCGAGGTCACCGGTGTGGGGGAGGGCGACCGGCGGCATGACCGGGAATGCGGCCGTTCCCACGGCTTGGTCAAAAGCCCCTCGCGTCTTCAACAGGTGGATGGTCTCCTGGCAGGCACTGCAGCGAAGCGTGCCAGGAAGCTCCCGCACCGACCGGGTTAGCCACTCCTGGGGGCAGGTCGAACGGGCGCAGCGGCTGAACCAGCCCAAGCGCTCCATGGGCCAGTGATACGCGGCCCCGGATCCCATCGCAACGTCTGGTCAGCTCGCGGGATCGACCAGGTGGGCCTCGGCAAAGCCCTTGGCCCTCAGTCGGCAACTGTCGCACACGCCACATGGCCCACGGGAGGTCGGGGCGTAGCAGCTGAAGGTCAGGCCCAAGTCCAAGCCTAGAGTCTGGGCCCGGCGAATGATGTCGGCCTTGGTGTCGTGGATGAGCGGCGCATGGATTCGAAACGGTCCCTGGCCCTCGACACCGGCCTTGGTCCCGAGCCGGGCCAGCTCTTCGAAGGCGGAGACAAACTCGGGGCGGCAGTCCGGGTAGCCTGAGTAGTCGATGGCGTTAGCGCCGAAGAAGATGTCGAAAGCTCCCAAGACCTCGGCCAGCCCCAAGGCGACCGCGAGAAAGATCGTGTTTCGGGCCGGCACGTAGGTGGCCGGAATCGACCCGCCGGGCCCTAGGGTCGGAACGTCGATGCTGTCGTCGGTGAGGGCAGAGCCTCCGAAGGCGTCCAAACCGATACGGACGACCCGGTGGTCCGCGATGGCGAGATGATCCACCACACGTCGGGCCGCCTCGAGCTCTCGGCGATGGCGCTGTCCATAGTCGAAGGACAGGGCGCTTAGCGTAAAACCCTGGTCGAGCGCTACGGCCGCGGTGGTCGCCGAATCCAGGCCTCCAGAGAGCAAGACGACCGCTCGCTTCATCGGCCTGAGCCTATATCACGGCGGACCCCTTAGCGATCGACGGGGGGTCGGAGATCCTGTAGGCCCCCTGTTCGGTCGACGAGCGAGGGTGGCGGAATTGGTAGACGCACTGGATTTAGGTTCCAGCGGTTTTGCCGTGCGGGTTCGAGTCCCGCTCCTCGCAGGAAGCGAAGTCGGGCCCAGCCCGAGCTTCGTGTAGAGAGCAAAGAGGGGGGGCCAGGGCATAGCCCGGACCGGCACCCCAAGAACGCAAAGGCCTGAACAGCGCGTAGCGCTGAGAAGGCCACGCAGCGAATGAAACGAAGTCGGGCCAGGCCCGAGCTTCGTGTAGAGAGCAAAGAGGGGTGGGCCGGGCATAGCCCGGACCGGCACCCCAAGAACGCAAAGGCCTGAACAGCGCGTAGCGCTGAGAAGGCCACGCAGCGAATGAAACGAAGTCGGGCCCAGCCCGAGCTTCGTGTAGAGAGCAAAGAGGGGTGGTCCGGGCTGAGCCCGGACCGGGACCCCAAGAACGAGCTATGAAAGTTTCAGTCGAGAAGACCTCAGGAGTCGAGCGCAAGGTGATCATCGAGGTGCCGTGGGAGACGGTCCGCGAGGAGCTCGAAGTGGCCTACCGGGACCTCGGCAAGCGCGCGAAGGTGAAGGGCTTCCGCCCCGGCAAAGTGCCCCGCAGGGTCTTGGAGAAGATGTACCGGAAGGCGGTCGAGGGCGAGGTCGTCAACCAGCTCGTGGACGACGGCTTTCGAAAGGCGGTGGAGCAAGAGGACCTGTTCCCCATCGACCGCCCCCGACTCGACGCAGCGCCGAGCATCGAAGCTGATTCGCCGCTGACCTTCGCCGCCCTGGTCGAGGTCAAGCCCGAGGTCGAAGTCAAGAGCTGGAAAGGCCTCAAGCTCGAGAAAGCCAAGGTCACAGTCGACGACGCTTCCGTCGATGCGGAACTTCAGCAGCTCCGGGAGAAGGCGGTCGTGGTCGAGCAAGTCACGGACCGCGAGGAGGTTCAAGACAGCGACATGGCCGTCGTGGACTTCTTCGGCTTCGTCGATGGTGAGAGCTTCAAGGGCGGCAAAGGGATTAACTACACGGTCGAGGTGGGGAGCGGAAGCATGATCCCCGGCTTCGAGGATGCGCTGATCGGCATGAAGATCGGCGACCACAAGGAGTTCCAGCTCGGCTTCCCCGAAAATACGGGACCGGACGAAGTCCGGGGCAAAGAGGTCGATTGGAAGGTTGACCTCAAGGAGATCAAACAGAAGATCTACCCCGACCTCGACGATGAGTTCGCCAAGGATCTGGGTGAGTTCGACAGCCTGGCCGAGCTCAAAGACAAGATCCGAGAAAACGTCGCCACACGAGAAGAGGCCCGGAGTCGACACGGCTTAAGGGATGCGGCGCTCAAGGCGCTCGTCGAAGCGAATCCCACCGAGGTGCCGAAGGTCATGGTCGACCGGCAGCTGGACTCGACCCTCGCCGACACGGAGCGCGCGCTTCAAAGCAACCCGGACCCCAAGCTCAAGGATGCCATCGCCAAGCTCAAGGAAGACCTTCGTCCTCAAGCCGAGGTCCAAGTGGCGGGCATGCTGCTGCTGGAGGGATTGTGTCGGACCGAGACCATCGAGGTCGGAGAAGACGAGATCGAAGGCAAGATCCAGGAGTTGGCACAGCAGCACAACATGCAGCCCAAGCAGGTGAAGCAGCAGCTGAGGCAGAACGATCAAATGGATTCCCTCCGCTATAGCATCGAGCAGGACAAGGCCTTGGACATGGTCGTCGAAGCGGCCCAAGTCGTCGAAGTCGACCCTCCCGCCGAGGAAGACGCGCCCGCCTCCGAGGACTAGCGGGAAAGGGGCGGGGAGACTGGACCTGGGGCGGAAGGGGGGCCACGATGGCCATCTGGGCGTTAGCCCTTTCTCCTGCCCATGAGCTATCTGGTCCCTACCGTCATCGAGCAAACGCACCGCGGAGAGCGGGCCTACGACATTTGGTCCCGCCTCATGAAGGACCGGATCGTCTTCCTCGGTACCGAGGTTCACGACGACCTGGCCAACGTCATCGTGGCCCAGCTCCTCTTCCTGGAGTCCGAGGACCCCGAGAAGGACGTGAACCTCTACATCAACAGCCCAGGCGGCTCGGTCTCGGCCGGCATGGCGATCTACGACACGATGCAGTACGTGCGGTGTCCGATCACGACCATCTGCATCGGCCAAGCCGCCTCGATGGCGGCCATCATCTTGGCGGCTGGGACCAAGGGCCGGCGCAAGGCGCTCCCCCACAGCCGTATCATGATTCACCAGCCGGCCGGTGGTGCGCGTGGCCAGGCCTCCGACATTGAGATCGCCGCCCGGGAAGTCCTTAGGGTGAAACGAACCCTTAACGAAGTGCTGGCTCAACACAGCGGGCAAACCCTCGAAAAGATCGAGCAAGATGCAGAGCGGGACTATTACATGTCCGCCGAAGCCGCCCAGAAGTATGGGCTGATCGACGATGTGGTCGTGAGCAAGAAGGACGACTCGAACGAGACCCTTTCTCGAGGGTGAGACGCCGGCGTGGAAAAGCGGTGGATCCGTGGGGCAAGCGTTGAAAGACGCAGCGAAATCAGGCGCAATGGAGGTCTCCCATGAGTGAACGGGGCAAGCGTGAAGACGGGTATGGGGGCAACCTTACATGCTCGTTCTGCGGTAAGTCTCAAAAAGAGGTGAAGAAGCTCATCGCCGGCCCCGGCGTGTATATCTGCGATGAGTGTATCGGTCTCTGTAACGACATCATCGCTGAAGAGCAGGACCAAGACCTCGCCCGCGAAGGCCCCTTCAAGCTCCCACGCCCCTCGGAGATCAAGCGAGTCCTCGACGAGTACGTGATCGGCCAGGAGCGGGCGAAGAAGTCCCTCGCGGTCGCCGTCCACAACCACTACAAGCGAGTGTTCGAGAAGTCGAAGGAGGGAGCAGAGGAAACCACCGACGACGTCGAGCTCCAGAAGTCGAACATTCTCCTCATCGGCCCCTCGGGTTCGGGCAAGACGCTGCTCGCTCAGACCCTGGCCCGGATCCTCAACGTCCCATTCACCATCGCCGATGCCACTACCCTCACCGAGGCTGGCTATGTAGGCGAAGATGTCGAGAACATCTTGGTGAACCTTCTCCAAGCCGCCGACGGAGACATCGACCGGGCCAGCCGGGGGATCGTCTACATCGACGAAATCGACAAGCTAGCCCGCAAGAGCGAGTCGCCCTCCATCACCCGGGACGTGTCGGGTGAAGGTGTGCAGCAAGCGCTGCTGAAGATCCTCGAGGGAACCCAAGCCAATCTGCCCCCCAAGGGCGGCCGCAAGCACCCGCAGCAGGACTTCGTTCAGATGGACACCACGAACATCCTATTCATCTGTGGAGGCGCCTTCTGCGGTCTCGAGAATGTCGTCGAACACCGGATCGGCAAGAAGACCATGGGTTTCGGCGCCGAGCTGCGTGCGAACACCGACCGAAGAATCGGCGCGCTTCTACAAGAGGTCCAGCCCGGCGACCTTCTGAAGTTCGGAATGATCCCCGAGTTCACCGGACGTCTGCCGGTCATCACGCACCTGAACGAGCTGGACGAAGCGGCCCTGATGGACATCTTGGTGAAGCCCAAGCACGCCCTAGTGAAGCAGTATCAGAAGCTCCTGGAGCTCGATAACGTGAAGCTGTCGTTCTCGGACGGTGCGCTGGAGGCGGTGGCCCAAAGAGCCATCAAGAAGGGCACCGGCGCTCGCGGTCTTCGGGCCATCCTGGAGTCCTCGATGCTCGAAGTGATGTACGAGATCCCGGCCAAGAAGGACGTGGTCGAAGTCGTGGTCACGCCGGAAGCAGTGGAGCGCAAAGAGACTCCGAAGCTCATCTTCGGTCCCGTCGAGCGTACCGGCACCTGACGCTCCCTGAGCGTGTCCTCCGTGGAGAGGTTCGATGCACCGGTCGAAGGCGAACTACGTTGAGTGGCTAGGCGCAGGGGCCTGGGCGAGGACCGACCCAACAGATCGCAACGGGAGAGTCAGGCGCCAGCCTGAGCTCCGCGGAGAGAGCAAAGAGGAGTGGCTTGGGCTTCGCCCAAGCCGAGGTCCCAAGATCATACCCGCCAGTTGCCCTGCGCTTTGAGGATCCGTTCGCAGGTTTCTCGGACCGCGCCTTGGCCGCCGTTGGCTCGAAGGACGATATGGGCGGCGGCGCGAACCTCGGCCGCCGCGTCGGCGACGGCGAGACCAAGCCCTGAGCGTCGGATCAGCGGGAGATCCGGGAGATCGTCACCGACGTAGGCGACCTCCTCATCCGCACAGTCGAGCTGCTTGCAGGCGTTCTCATAGGCTTCGACCTTGTCTTCGACACCGAGGAGCATGAGCTCAATCCCCATTTCCTCAGCCCGGCGGCGGACGACCTCGCTCTGCTTTCCAGACAGAATCCCGACCGTTATCCCGGCTGCACCTAGGAGCTGCACTCCGAGCCCATCCCTTACGTGGAAGGCCCGAGCCTCCTGGCCGTCTCCAAGATAGAAAACCCGCCCGTCCGTCAGTACGCCGTCGACGTCCAGCAGGAGCGCCTTCACGGCCCGAGCCCGCTGGTCGATGTCGGCGGCAGAGGGAGGCATGACCATCGAAAATCGGCCGTAGCACGGGGCGAGGTGCGAAGAAAACGCCCATGACCTCGCCGATTCAGTAGGGTGGACGCATGCGGCGACTGTGGACGATCTGCGTCTTGCTGACGGCCTGCGGCTCGGAGTCGGAGCCGAGCGCCGACTCGGGCAACATGGGAGGGGTCCAAAGAGACACCGGACCCATGACGGGTGACCCGGACCTGGGCCTCCCGCCGACCCCAGGCGTTCCCGTCGTCCTTCGGACCGCGCCCGAAGCCGGGAGCCTGACCACCGACATGCCCAGCGTCCAGATCGTGTTCAGCGAGCCCATGGCGCTTGAAGCGGCCGATTTCCTGGCGGCCGAAGCCGACGGCGAGTCCCTGGATCTGCGGGCTCTGGTCAACGACACCCGCATCGACGTGGGTTTTGATGAACGCCTGCCAGGGACCAGCACGGTCACGGTGACCGTCGGCGCCGGAGCGCCTTCAACGCGCGGCGGTCAGCTCGCCGAGACCTTCGTGCTACGCTTTCGAGTCCGGGGAACGGCGCCCATACCTCCGGTGCTCGCTTCGGAGCTGAGCCCGGAGCCGCTGGGCGCCTGTCCGGATCCGAGTCCCGCCGTGGTCCAGGGAATGGCGACGCTGGCCGAAGGATTGGCGGGCTTTGGATGGAGCTTTGAAACGCTCCACAGCTCGGTGGCCTGGAGCGTTCCCGTGGTGGCGGCCACCCGCTGGATAAACGACGGGGCCCGGGGCGAAGGCGTCCGAGTGGCGTTGGACCAGGTCCCACGCGTCGACGACTGCTTCGTCGGGGCGCTTCGAGGCGCGGACTCGGCTGGGGTCCTGTCCGTGCAAGGGGCATTCGTCGACGAGCTGGCCACCTTCGACGGCCTCGCCCGTCCTTCCGACTCGGCTGGCGACTACCCCCTCGATGGCTTCGTCGATTTCCCCTTCACGAGCGCTGTGTGGGGCCTGTTCGCGAACCGCGGACCCGGCGAAGAGCGCAGCTGGTCGCCGGAGCTTCGTACACTCTTGGAGAACTACGAGGCCCGACTGGTCCCTGAGCTGCGACGAGCCCTGGCCGACCTGGTCCACGCTCTGGGCGAGGCCGAACTCCTGCGCACAGTCGCCCTGGGGGATCGGGCCGACGACCTTCAGGCCGCCGCGGACTTGGTCACGCGGATGGATCTCGTGCGATCCCTGACCACCGGACGCTGGGTGGTCCAACCAGAGGCTCCCTTGGCGGTGCTTCTTCGAAACTCGAACCTCGAAAACTTCGACACCACCATCATCTCCATGGCCGCTCGCCGGGTGGCCGCCGCTTCGGAGCGCGTAATCGAGGTTCTGAGTGGCGCGTCCACCCCCGAGCTGGATCCGCTGGAGTTCGATACGCCCATCGGTCGGGTCGCACTCCATCTTCAAACGAACTCGGACCTCCACGAGCTGGCAGGAGACGTCGCCCTCTTCATCGATGCGGCGGGGGACGACCACTACCTGGGACGAATCGCAGCCAATACCGATCCACGCGTCCCGGCCGCCGTAGTCATCGACCTGGGCGGCAACGATCGCTACGGCCCGGACGCCTACGAGCTGACCGACCCCTCCCTTCCCTTCGAAACGGTCTTGGGCGCCGAGAACAGCTTTAGCCAAGGCTTCGGTTTGCTCGGCGTGGGACTGCTCTATGACCTTCAGGGAGACGACCTCTATCGGGGCGCGGGCCTGGTGCAGGGGGTCGGATTCTTGGGGGTGGGCGGACTCATCGACCGGGCGGGGAGCGACCGCTACGACGGCACCTTCATGGCCCAAGGAACCGGTCAGTTTGGGACCGGTCTCCTTCTGGACGAGGAGGGTGAGGACCTCTACGTCACCTTTCACAACGGACAAGGGGTGGGCCGACCAAGAGGTCAAGGCCTACTCCTGGACCGGGGCGGGGCCGACGAGTACTTGGCCGTGTACATCGGCCACACCGACGAGCTCCCCGAAGCCGGTCGACTCCTCTTTCCCGGGGGCTCGGTTCAGGATGGCCGCGGCGTTGGCTACACCCACACCGAAGAGAACGGAGAAGTCCGGGTCCACAACCTGAGCGGTAGCCAGGGAACGGGCTGGGGCCTGCGCTTCGACTGGTTCCCAGAGGGGGCACCGACGCGGGCCGTATGGGCAGGGGGCTTTGGGGCCCTGATCGACGAGGGAAGTGAAGACGACCTGCACTTCGCCGACACCTTGAGCATCGGACAGGGCTTCGTCTATGGCCTCGGGCTGATGCACGATGACGGCGGAAATGACCTGTATCGAGCCTTCTGGTGGGCCTTCGGCAGCGGTACCCACATGGGAACCGGATTGTTCAGAGACCGGGCCGGAGACGACGACGTGATGGTGACCCGCTTCAGCGCTGCGCTGGGCCACGACACCGGGGTCAGCTGGTACATCGACGAAAGCGGGAGCGATATCTACCAAGGCAATATCACCCACGGCCGTAGTCTGGACGAAGGTCAGGCTTTCTTCATGGACCTGGGCGGGGTCGACTTCTATCGAAGCCCGCTCTCCATCAACTACGGGATCTGCAATCACTCCTTCGACAGCCCGGTCCCTGGTCTCGCTCGGGTCGGTCTCTTTCTCGACGCCGGACCCGAGGCCGACTTCTACGAGACACCGGGTGGGGCCGCGGCCAACGGGAGCTTCTGGGTCCAAGACCCAGCCGGCGCGGGCGCCGCTTCGCCCACCGTCAAGCGGGGCTGGGGACGAGACGAAAACTGAGGACGAGCCCGCTCAGTGCGTGGTGTGAACGCTGGGCTCGGGGGCGGGGCTGGCCTTGGACTCGTCCTGCTCCCGCAGTCGTTTGGCCTTCAAGCAAGCCTGGATGAAGCCGGTGAATAGCGCGTGGGGCGCGTAGGGCTTGCTCTTGAACTCGGGGTGGAACTGGCAGCCCAGAAACCACGGATGGTTGGGCAGTTCCACTATCTCGACCAGCTGATCGTCAGGTGAGGTGCCGGACAGGACCATGCCTTTGTCTTGAAGCTGCTCGCGGTAGGCGTTGTTCACCTCGTAGCGGTGGCGGTGGCGCTCGGAGATCTCCTGCGCCCGGTAGGTTCGCTGAGCGAGGGAGCCGTCCGCCAGCCGACAAGGATAGGCACCCAGTCGCATGGTGGCGCCTTTGTCGGTCACCTGGCGCTGTTCCTCCATCAGGTGGACGACGGGACTCTTAGTTTCGTTCGAGAATTCGGTGGAGTGGGCGTCCGTCAATGCACACACGTTTCTTGCGAACTCCACCACCGCCATCTGAAGCCCCAGGCAAATGCCGAAAAAGGGAAACTCGTTCTCGCGGGCATAGCGGACGGCCTGGACCATGCCCTCGGTACCGCGCTCACCGAAGCCGCCCGGAACTAGGATCCCGTCCAGATGAGCGAGGGTGGCGGCCGGGTCGGTCATGTTGGTCGACTCGATGTACTCGAGCTCGACCTTGGCATCACTCGTGATCCCGCCGTGAACGAGAGCCTCGTGAAGAGACTTATAGCTCTCGGTCAACTGGGTGTACTTACCGACGACCCCGATTCGGACGCTGTACTGAGGCTGCTTCACCCGGTGAACGATGTGGGTCCAACGCTCCAGACCAGAGGAGCGTGACCAGATGTTGAGGAGCTCGGCCACTTTCTCGTCCAGACCCTCTTTGGAGAGCTGAATCGGAAGCTCGTAGATCACGTCGACGTCGGGGGCACTCACAACGCAATCCAGATTGACGTCACAAAACAGCGAGATCTTCTTCTTGATCTCCCCCGAGATACCCCGCTCGCTCCGGCAGAGAAGGATGTCAGGCTGGATGCCGATACGTCGCAGCTCCCCGACTGAATGCTGGGTCGGCTTGGTCTTCACTTCGCCCGCCGCCTTCAGGAAGGGCACGAGCGTGATGTGCACGTAGAGAACGTTCTCTTCCCCGACCTCGCGACGCATCTGTCGAATGGCCTCGAGGAAAGGGAGGGACTCGATGTCACCTACCGTCCCACCGATCTCGACGATGGTCAGGTCGGCCTCTTCGCCCACGCCAAGGACCGACATTTTTATCTCGTCGGTGATGTGTGGAATGACCTGAACCGTCTTCCCCAGGTACTCACCGCGGCGCTCCTTGGAGATAACCCGGTGGTACATCTGGCCCGTGGTCACGTTGTTGTGCCGGGTCAGTCGGACGTCGGTAAAGCGCTCGTAGTGCCCCAGGTCGAGATCGGTCTCGGCCCCGTCGTCGGTGACGAAGACCTCTCCGTGCTGGAAGGGACTCATCGTTCCCGGATCGACGTTGATGTAGGGGTCGAGCTTCATCAGGGCGATCTTGAGGCCCCGCTGCTCCATGAGCGCCCCGATCGAGGCGCTGGCGAGCCCCTTCCCGAGGGAAGAGACGACGCCACCAGTGACGAAGATGAATTTGCGCTTCTTTCGGGGCATGACGGCGTCGTCGCGGCCGGACGCTACGCGTCGGTCCCCCTTCGGGACAAGCCCCTTTCCAGACGAGGCGACGGCACCTCGTCGGGGAGACCAAATCCGCCGGGCGAGGACGATTCTTCGCGGATCGCCCTCTCGAAATCCCCTGCTCTCCCGAAAGCTGGCCCGGTCGACGCGGATCTGGAACCCTGCCGCCGCGAGCGCACGGTCCAACTCCTGCGGCTCAGGAACGCGAACCTGAGTGATGAAGCGACGCTCCTTCCCCTCTCGGCGGTGGACGAACTCGATGGTCTGGATCCGGGATCTCTGGTCGAAGCGACGACACTCCGTCACCAACCAACGGCGTCCGTCTGGCGCAATGAGCTGCTGGGGATCCACATCGTCTCTCTCGGCGGTGTCGATTCCCGAGCAGAACATATCGACTCCGAGCTCCCCTCCAGGTTCCAACAGCGACGCCGCGTGGGCGAGCGTCGGCCCCGGTCCTTCCAGCCCGTGCATCAAGCCGTTCAGTCCGAAGAGCACTCCGAGGAATCGTCGGCCGGGAACGAAGCTCCGCATGTCGCCGACAGAGAAGGGATGCCCGGGGAGCTTCTGCCGCGCCCGTGCGATCATGGCGGGCGCCTCGTCCACGCCCTCGACGTCGACGCCAGCCGCGATCAGGGCGCGGGTGATACGGCCCGTCCCACAGGCCATCTCCAAGACGGGGCCTCCTAGACTGGAGGCCCACTCGGACCAGAAGGCGAGGTCCCCACCGACGTGGACCGACTCGGCGTCGTAGAGCGCCCCATCCTCGTACAGGGGGCGCAAAGCCCGAGGATCGCTGACTTCGCGGCCCGAACCTGAGACCCTGTTTCCCATGCGTGTTGCGCTCCTTTCGTTCCTGGCGGCCCTACCAGCCAGCGCATCTGCGAAAACCCTAGAATGCGACGACCTCAGCAGGCTCTCGCGCTACTTCGTGGTCAACCACTACACCCAGAACGAGGTCACGGACGAGCTACGGCAGCGCAGCTCGAAGCTCTTTGTGGAGAGTCTCGACCGGACCCGATCCTTGCTCTTGGAGAGCGACGCTCGGACGCTGCAGAAAGAGCTTGAAAGCACCTTGGCCAAGTCGACCTTCGGAGGGTGCGGGGCCCTCACCAAAGCTCTCAACTTAGTGGTGCTGCGCAGCGAGGAGGATTTGGGCTTCGTACGGGGGCTACTAGACGAGGACTACGTGCTGGACACCGAGGCCCGACTGGAGCTCGACCCCGAGGCTCGGGGTTGGCCCAAGAAGGATAGGGATCGGCGTGAGCTGGTGCGTCGACAGGTCCACTTTCAAGTCGCGTCTCTCGTATCGGGAGGGTTGGCTTTGGAGAAGGTCAAGAAGCAGCTCATCCATCGCTACGAACTCGCCCTTCGAAGAGCGGAAGAGCGGCGCGAGCGAAAGAAGGGCCCGGAGATCTACGCTGGAGCCTTCGCGCTTGCTCTCGACCCTCACTCGTCCTTCCTGTCGGCCGACGATCTGGCGGACTTTCGCATCCAGATGCAGCTGTCTCTCGAGGGCATCGGGGCAGCGCTTCGGGCATCGGATGGCTTCACCTTCATCGAGTCCCTCATCCCGGGGGGCGCGGCGGCCAAGACCGAAAAACTTCAGCCCAAGGACAAGATCATTGCCGTAGCCCAAGACGGTGAAGAGTCGGTCTCCACCATCGACATGGACCTCCGTGACGTCGTGAAACTCATTCGAGGGAAAAAAGGCACGAACGTCACCCTGACCGTCCTGAGGGAAGGTAAGAAGGGCAAGACCTTCGACGTCACGATCACCCGGGCCAAGATCGACGTGGCCCAGGCCGCAGCAAGCATCGGCTACGAGACACGGAAGGTCGGGGACAAGACTCTGAAGATCGGCGTGCTCGAGCTACCCTCTTTCTACGGCGGACGGGGCGGCCGGTCCTCGTATGAAGACGTGAAGCGATTGGTCAAAGAGGCCGTGGACGAGAAGGTGGATGGCTTGGTCTTGGACCTTTCCCGTAACGGGGGCGGCCTCCTCGACGACGCCGTGAAGATCTCGGGCCTCTTTCTGAGGCGAGGAGCCGTGGTCGCCACCAAGTCCGTCCGGGGCGAGGTCGAGGTGCTGCCCGACGCTGACCCTCGAATCCAGTACGCCGGACCGCTCGCGGTGATGATCACGCCGGTCTCGGCCTCGGGCGCCGAGATCTTGGCCGGCGCGCTGAGGGCCTACGATCGGGCAGTGATCGTGGGCGGACCCAAGAGCTTTGGCAAAGGCACGGTGCAGGCGGTCCTCGAGCTGCCGGCTGGTCTGGGGGCGGCCAAGGTCACGACGGGCATGTTCTTCCTTCCCAATGGCTCTTCGACCCAGTTCGAGGGCGTCGACGCCGACGTGGACGTACCCTCGTTGATGACCGGCTTCGACATCGGAGAGCAGGACTTGGATTACGCCCTCCCGAGTCAAGAGCTGAAGGCATTCCTGTCCGAGGAAGCAAATCGGCCGGGGCCCCAGGGTTGGGTTCCGGTGGATCGCGGCGTTCTGGAACGGCTGCAGAGCCGTTCCAAGGCCCGAGTGTCGAAATCGGAGGCTTTCGAGGAAGTGCGCGAGCAGCTCGAAGACACCAAGAAGGACGACGGGCCCATCAGCGTGGCCGACCTTCAAGCACGTTCGGCTGGCGAGGAGGACGAGGGTGAATCGTCGTCTGAGACGGCAACGGAGCGGCTGGATCGGCTTCAGGAAGCTTTCAGCGATGAAGCCGTCGACGTGTTGGTCGACCTCATTGAGCGCCAACCCAGCCTGCGCACGGCAGGGGGCCCCCGATCCCCCACCGGCCGGGGAGGCTGAGACCGTCTTCTCTTGCGCGCGGCATTCAGCCGCGGCAGCGTCCACGGGCTTTGCTGGCGCTGCTCTTCGCCACTTGGGTCTGTCAGCCCCAGAGCCTCGCCGCCGAGGAGCCGGTTTACGGTCCCGTGCTCCCCGAAGATGGCCGCCTGGAGCTCCAAACCAGCGTCCGAAGTAGCCTGGAGGCCACCCTGGTTGACGCGCTGGGACCTAGCCACGGCCCTTCCGTCGCGCAAGTCGCCAAGCGCCTCGTCGTCTGGTTCATAGATCCCCGGCGAGATCTTCGGGCCGGGGATCGGCTCGAACTCGTCTACTCGATGCCGCCCGCCCCGCAAGAGCCGATCATTCACGCCCTGTCTCTTCAATCGCAAAAACACGATCGCCGCTTCGCCGTCCTTCGACACCGGCCCGAGGGTGCTCGTTGGCCGCGCTACTACGATGCCGAAGGTCGGGAACTCGAGCTCCGATTGGTAGACGGGCCGATAGAAAGTTACGAGCAAGTGACATCTCTGCTGGGGGATGGCCGAGGTCACAAAGGCGTGGACTTCAAAGCGCCAGTCGGGACACCCATCAGGGCCCCGTTCGCAGGGACGGTGACGCGGAGGAACTGGTCGACGAGATCCAACGGCCGGTGCGTGGAGCTCGTCGCAAAGGACAGCGGGATGAAGGCCTACTTCCTACACCTCTCTGAGATAGCCGTTCGACCCGGCCAGTCGGTCGAGCAAGGCAGGGTCTTGGGCCGTTCCGGGAACACGGGACGCAGCACCGCCCCTCATCTTCACTATCAGCTCCACCGAAGCGATGGTCAGGTCATCGATCCCTACCGGGTGCATGAGACCCGTCGGCGAAGCCTCCCGCCGAGCGCCCGGCCTGCGTTCCAGGCCGCCTGGCGTAGGAGCTTCCAAGCCTGGAGGGCCGATGCAAGCCCGTGACCTCCAGCTAGTCCAGGACGGCTCCGAAGAGGCCGCCCTCATCGACGAAGAGCTCGGTCTCTTGTCGAAGGTGCAAAAGCAGCTCGCGAAGGAGCAGCTCGAGCGCGCCGCCCAAGCCGAGTACGACCAGGAGCTCCTCTCTCTTCGTGACCAGATCTCCGAAGCCAGAGCCGAAGATCTGGCGCCTCTCATCGCCGAGATGTACCGGATGCAGGCATTGGGTGCGGCCAACGGCAAGGGCCGCGATCTACCTGTGGACGTCAACTGTCCCTACTTCGGACACCTGAAGCTCTCCGACGGCAAGAAGGTGCGAGACGTGCTGATCGGAAATCGCGGCTTCGTCAAAGCAGGGTCGGAGGTCGCAATCGTCGACTGGCGCAACGCACCGGTGAGCCGGATCTACTACCGCTACGAAGAGGGCGACGACTACGAGGAATCCTTCGGTGGTCGAGCCAGCCAGGGTGTCGTGGAGGCTCGCCGCACCGTCTCCATCGTGCAAGGAGAGCTGCGACGGGTCAGCTGGTCGGGTGGCAGCGTCGCCCGAAGGGCGGACGGACGCTGGGTCATGATCCCGCCCGAGCATCGACCCAGCCTGTCCGGTGGTGCGGGAGTCGCGGTACGACCTCCTTCTGCCCACGAACCTCCGCCCAACTTCGAGCCTGGGAACCTCGGCGTGGTGGGGGACGAGGCGCTCCGCGAAGACAAGCACCTTCGAGAGATCACCGCCCTCATCGACCGTCAGCAGTTCGAGCTGATCACCAAACCAGACTCCGGGATCGTCATCCTCCAGGGTGGCGCTGGCAGCGGCAAGACGACGGTGGCCCTACATCGGGCCGCCTACCTCCACTTCCAGGACCCCTCGACCTTCTCTCCCAAGAAAATGGCGGTGGTGGTGAAGAGCGAGCCCCTGACCGAGTACATCTCGCGAGTGCTTCCCTCCCTCGACGTTGGAGGTACTTCGGTCGTGACCTTGGAGGGGTGGATGCGCGGTGCCCGCAAAAAGGTCCTGCCTGAACTCAAGATGCCCCAGGCCGACGAAGTTCCGGCCGCGGTAGCCCGGCTGAAGAAGCATCCGGGCGTCCTGCAGCTCCTTCGCGTGGGCGTGGATCGAGAGGCATCGGCCGTTCGGAGCCACATAGAGGCGCAGCTGGAGGGCACGTCGCGCGCCGCCGCACTCAAGAAGTGGGACGGCAGCGCCCGACAGGCCTTGCTCCCCAGGCTGCGAGACTTCGGTCGTTGGCTCGACGGCGGGGCAGCCCAGCGGGCTGGAGTCCCGGCTGGACCGAAGCGGACTCTGCAAGGCGTGCTTCGACGGGTGCGCTCAGCCGCCGACGACGTGCACGCTACCTGGGGGGACCTGCTGACGGACAAAGCCCTCATCGCCGAGACACTGGCCGAGGAAGCGGACGTGGGGCCGGAGGAGGTGGACGAGCTGGTTCGCTGGGTGTCGCTGCAGGTGGAAGAAGCCCCCGACACCGAGGAGGAAGAGGAAGGACCGAGCCTAGAGGAAGGACCTCGCGGGCGACTCGACGCCCACGACGATGCGCTCCTGCTCCGCCTGGCTCAGCTCATGTACGGGGGGCTGCCGGTGGCCGGTAGCTCCAAGACGATCACCTATGAGCATGTGATCGTCGACGAGGCCCAGGACCTGTCGGCGACCGACATCGCGGTGCTCCGCAGCGCCCTGACCAAACGTGAGTCCATGACGCTGGCTGGAGACACGGCCCAGAAGCTGATCTTCGACAACGGCTTCGAGGACTGGCCGACCATGTTGCGAAGGGTCGGGATCGAGGGCCTGGCCATCGACCAGCTCAAAGTCAGCTACCGCTCCACCCGACCCATCGTGGACTTCGCTCGACACGTCCTCGGTCCCCTCGTGGATCCTGAAGCCCCCGTGGTGCCAAGAGATGGTGCGCCCGTCGAGCAGTTCACCTTTGGCTCGACGGGCGAGAGCATCGCCTTCCTTGGCGAAGCCCTTCGAGCTCTGGTGCTCCGAGAGCGGAAAGCGAACGTCGCGGTCGTCACCCGCTATGGCGCCCAGGCCGACACTCTGGCCGCCGGTCTACGCCGATCCGAGGTGCCCTCGGTCCGGCGGGTCCATGGCAAGGACTTCAGCTTCCAGCCCGGCGTCGACGTGGTGGACGTCGCCCAGGTGAAGGGTCTGGAGTACGACTACGTCATTTTGGCCGAGGTCAATGCAAGCTCCTACGCCGAGACCAAGGAAGCCCGCCACCTGCTTCACATCGCGTCCACCCGCGCCGTGCACCAGCTCTGGGTCCTATCCGTGCAGGAGCCTTCTCCTCTACTTCCAGACAGCCTGCTCTGACTCGCGGTTGACTCGGCTCATCGGAGCCCACACACCAGACGGTGATGATCCTGCCGATCGCCATCGCCGTTGTGGTCCTCTTCATCTTCTTCGTCAGCGGCATTCGCATCATCAAAGAGTTCGAGCGCGGTGTCGTTCTACGGCTGGGAAGCTTCACTGGTCGGCCCTACGGACCGGGCCTGACCTGGATCATCCCGGTCATCGATAAGATGTTCGTCGTCGACCTCCGGGTGGTGGCCCGAGACGTCCCGCCTCAGGACGTCATCACTCGGGACAACGTCTCGGTGAAGGTCAACGCCGTTATCTACTTCAAGGTCGTGCATCCAGATAAGGCGGTCCTCAACGTCGAGAACTACCTATACGCCACGAGCCAGTACGCCCAGACTACCCTCCGCGCCATCCTAGGTCAGGCCGAGCTCGATGACCTCCTGTCCAAAAGAGAAGAGATCAATCAGCAGCTCCAGGAGGTCATCGACGCCCACACCGACCCCTGGGGCGTGAAAGTGACCAGCGTCGAAGTGAAGCACGTCGACTTGCCGACGGAGATGCAGCGCGCCATGGCCCGTCAGGCCGAAGCCGAGCGCTATCGCCGAGCCAAGGTCATCGCGGCCGAAGGCGAATTCCAGGCCGCCGACCGGCTCTCGGACGCGGCCAAGATCATCTCCGATTCACCCGGAGCGATCACCTTGCGCTACCTGCAGACGCTTCAGGAGATCGCGGTCGAAAACAACTCAACCACGATCTTCCCCATTCCCATCGACCTGCTCCAGGGCATCAAAGGCATGATCGCAGCGCCCCCCGAGGAGAAAGAAAAGGGCCAGCTTCGGGCTCTGAGCGACGCATCCGAGGCCGAATGAACCGGCTGGCCCGCCCACCATGGCAGAGCGTCGAAGCCAAGGATTGGAACGACTGGGCTTGGCAGTTTCGGAATCGAATCGACGACGCAGAGTCGGCCGCTCGCGCCTTCGACCTCAGCCCGGAAGAAGTCCAGGCCCTGGTCGAGACTCGGCCCACCTTTCGCTTCGGTGTGACGCCCTACTACGCATCGCTTGCCCACCCCGGAGACCCGAACTGTCCCATCCGTAAGCAAGTTCTGCCCAGACCCGAAGAAAGCTGGGTTCGTCTCCCGGCACGCCGAGACCCGCTGGGTGAAGAAGCCTTGGAGGTGGTCCCGAATCTCGTGCACCGTTACCCCGATCGGGTCCTGCTTCTGGCGACGGATCGCTGTCCCGTCTACTGCCGTTTCTGTACCCGCCGCCGCATCGTAGGCCGTACGGAACGACAGGCACCCCGTCGCCTCCTGGAAGAGGCTTTCGGCTATGTCGAGGCCCACGAACAGATACGAGAGGTCATCGTTTCGGGCGGAGACGCGCTCATGCTCTCCGATCGACAGCTTGACCATATCTTCGGACGTCTGCGCTCCATCGCCCACCTCGAGATCATTCGCCTCGCGACCCGCATGCCCGTGACCTGTCCCATGCGAATCACGCCCCGGCTGATCGATTGCATACGAACTCACGGTCCCATCTACGTCATGACCCATTTCAACCATCCTATGGAGTGCACACTGCACGCGGAGCGCGCCGTCGCCCGCATGGTCGACGCCGGCCTCGTGGTCTACAATCAGAGCGTGCTTCTGGCCGGTATCAACGATCGGGCCGAGACCATCCGCGAACTCAACCGCCGGCTGGTCCGCATGCGTGTCACGCCCTACTACCTGCATCAATGCGATCTGGCAGAGGGCATCGAGCACTTCCGTACGCCGCTGCAGGCTGGGCTCGACATCATCGACGCGCTCCGAGGCCATTCCAGCGGGCTGATGGTGCCACAGCTGTGTGTGGACGTACCGGGTGGCCTGGGCAAAGTCACGGTGGTGCCGGATTGGATCGTAGAGCGCAACGCCGAACGCGTCGTATTTCGAACCTATACCGGCGAGACAGCGGCGTACGCCGAGCCCAGCATTGACACCTAAGAGCGCTCTCTCTAGCTTCCTGCGCTCACCCGCGGGGTGGGGACCACGCAATGACCAAAGCCGAACTGATCGAGAAGCTCCAGAAGAGCAGCGCCAAGCAGCTTTCCAAGAAGGCCATCGCGGACATCGTCGACGAGGTTTTCGAGAATATCGCCAAGTCCGTGAAGAAGGAGAAGCGCTTCGCTTATCCAGGCTTTGGCACCTTCACGCTGCGTAAGCGCAAGGCTCGTATCGGCCGCAACCCGAAGACCTTGGAAGAGATCAAGATTCCACCTTCAAAGACCGTGACTTTTCGTCCCGCCCCCAACTTGAAGACCTCTCTTTGAGCCGAAGCGCTCCGCTCAAGTCAGAGCCAGCAGACCAAGCAGCGAGAGCGGGATTAGATAGCCCGCGAAAGCCCAGAAGCGCCCGCTTCGCACCAAGCGCACGAGCCAGGCCAGGGCAAAGTAGCCGCTCGTCGCAGCCACGCAGAATCCGAGGCCCATCATCGGGAGCCGAGCCGCGTCCACCGACGCCACGTCCTTGGCCGTCAGCAGCATCGCGCCGAGGATGGCTGGAATCGACATCAAGAAAGAGAAGCGGGCAGCGGTCACCCGGTCCAAGCCCAACCAAAGTCCCACCGCGATGGTGGTGCCGGACCGAGAAACGCCTGGGGTGATGGCGAGCCCCTGAGCAACCCCCAGAGCAAGAGCGATCGGCACGCCGAGGACCAAGTCCCGTCTGGGCGCCCAACGCGTCGAAGCGAGAAGGAGGCCGGTCAGACCGAGGGCGATGAAGACGGCCATGGGCTCGTGGAACACGCGCTCGAAACTGTCTTTGAGGAGAACGCCCATGAGCCCAGTGGGCAGGGTGGCCAGGACCAGCAAACCGATGAGCCGTCGAGCCTCACGGGTCTCCTCCGAGCTTCGCCCGCCCAGGGCGGCAAGCAGACCCAGCAGGTCTCGCCGGTAATAGAGCAGCACGGGAAGCAGAGTGCCCATATGGAGGACGAGGTCGAAGACCAGGGGCGAATCGGCGAAGCTGAAGTCTTGGCCGAGGAGGGCCTGAAACAGGACCAGGTGGCCCGAGGAGCTCACGGGCAAGAACTCGGTGAGGCCCTGGACGAAACCGAGGAGCGCCGCCTGAAGGAACTCGGGCATCAATCAGCCGCGTCGACGACCAGGGTCATGCCGTCTACCTCGACTACTTCCACCGTGCTCGCGCTTTCGAAGCGCGCACCCTTGCTACGGGCTCGCCAGTACTCTCCTTCGACAAAGACCTGACCGCCGCTTCCGTCCACCGGACGTAAGACCCGAGCTCGACGGCCCACCATGCTCTCCATTCCCGTCGCCGATGGCGCTCGCTTTCGACGGACGACGAAGCTCGAAAGCCAAATGATGAAGCCCCCCACCAGGAGCAAGCTCGGAAGTACGTCCCAGATGTCGAGCGCGAAGCTAGGGTCGAGGTCATAGTTGGGATCGGATAGGTCGATGAAGAGGACCGAGCCCAAACCGAGGGCGCCGACCCCAAGGAAGCCGAGAGCGCCAAAGCTCGGCGTGTAGAGCTCTGCCACCAGCAGTCCGACCCCGGCCAGCATGAAGAGCACTCCGCCCACGTCGATGGGCAGCTGCTCGACCGCAACCAGTGAGCACAGGAGGGCGAGAACACCGAGGACCCCAGGGGCAATCAAACCTGGGCTGTAGATCTCCACGATGATGCCCAGGAAACCCAACACCCCAAGGAGCACGGCGATACCGGGGCTCGCCAGGAGGTTGAGGAGCTGATCGCGCAGGCTCGGCGTCCGTTCGACGATCTCGGCTCCTTGGGGGTGCAGGGCTAGCTTGCGATCTCCGACCGCCACGACCCGTCCTTCGAGGGCTTCGAAGAGCTGGGTACGGTCGCGAGCCACCAGATCGACGACGCCTATCTCGAGGGCCTTCTCGGCGTCGGCCGAGACCGAGTCTCGCACGGCATCCTTGGCCCACTCCGCGTTGCGGCCCCTGGCCTTGGCCACCCCTTCGACCATGGCCAAGAGATCGTTCTCGATCTTTCGAGCCATGTGCTTTCCGCCCGCTGCCTCCGGGTCTTGCCCAGAGCCCGTCACGGGGTGGGCCGCGCCGATTCGGGTCGCAGGCGCCATCACGGCCACGTGGGCGGCCAAGGTGATGAAGGTGCCGGCGCTCGCGGCGTGCGCCCCACTCGGCGTCACCCAGGCCACCACGGGAACCTGGGACGAGAGCAGGGCCTGAACGATGTCCTGGGTGGTAGAGACGAGACCACCAGGCGTGTCGATCTCGAGCAGGACGAGTTGAGCCTTCTCGGACTCGGCGGTCTCTATCCCGTCGATGATGAAGTGACCCATGCCCGGATTCACCATCCCGTCGAAGACGAGACGGTGGATGGGCCCGGAGGCCTCCTCGACCGGACCCTCGGGGAGAGGGCGAGGTGCAGGCCGATCGTAGCTCTTGTCGTTGGACGCGACCGTGGCCGTTTCCACGGCTTCTTCGAAGCGGGCGGGCGGGGGCGGAGGCTCGGAACCCGGCAGCGTGGGGAGCTGGGCCCACAGGGTCAGCAGTAGAAGATTCATGACGTCCCCCCGGGTGCGTTTCGCCCGAGCTGTCGAAGGACCTCCTGGATGTCTTCCCAAACGGGGCGCTTCTCAGCCGGGTTTCTGAGCAGATAGGCGGGGTGAAAGGTCGGCATCAACGGAATGCCTTGGTACTTGGCCCAACGACCCCGGAGTCGACTGATGGGCGTCTGAACGCCCAGCAGGGTCTGGGCTGCGTACTTGCCCAAGGCCACCAGCACCTTGGGTTGAACCACCTGAATCTGAGCCTGAAGGAAGGGCTCGCAGGACTCGACCTCATCTGGCTCAGGGTCCCGATTGTTGGGAGGACGGCACTTCACGATGTTGGCGATGTAGACCTCGCTGCGAGACATGCCCATCCCCTTTTCGATGATCCGGGTGAGGAGCTGACCGGCCTTGCCTACGAATGGCTCCCCTTGCCGATCTTCGTCGGCCCCAGGTCCTTCCCCGATGAACATGAGCTCGGCCGCGGGATCACCGACCCCAAAGACGATCTGGCGCCGGCCTTCGGAGAGCCGGCACCGCCTGCAGTCGCCGATAATGCTCCGCACCGCCTCCAGGGTGGGTGCACGCTCGAGCTTGAGACGCTCAGGGAGCGCCTCAGGCTCGGGCTCCATAACCGACACGGTCGACGGCGCCGACGGCACGACGCCTACCCGAGCCGCCCAGTCGATCTCCTGCCGGAGCTGGCGCACCAGGGTGAGGAGCTCGTCACTCATTCTTTGCTCGTCGAACGGAGCGAGAGATCCGATCAACCACGAATCGCGCCGCCTCCGCCTTGTCCACTGGACCCGATGGCTCTTCGGTCTCGGCTTCGACCCAGTGCACTTCGGTCTGGCCTTCACCAAAGCCCTGGGAGAGACCCACCCGATTGGCCACGATGGCGTCGGCGCCTTTCCGCGTCCGCTTCTGTCGGGCTCCGGCCAGGACGTCCACCGTTTCTGCGGCGAAGCCGATAACGAGACCTGGGCGAGCGGGAGAGCGACCCACATCGGCCAGGATGTCCGGGTTGAGGACGAGCTCGATGCGATCGGCGCCGGGAGCGTCCTTCTTCAGCTTCTGGCCTCTTGCCTGGGCCGGTCGAAAGTCACTGACGGCCGCGGCCGCTACGAAGACGCTCGCCTCCTCGAGATGGGCGTGGACGGCCGCCTGCATGTCGAGGGCCGACTCCACATGATGGATGGAGAGTCGTTCCAGGCCGGGCTCGGTCCCAGGGTCCCGACCGATGGGTCCCAGAACCATACGAACCTCCGCACCTCTGGCCAGAGCCTCCCGCGCGATCGCGAGACCCATGGTGCCGGTCGAACGACTGGAGAGCACCCGGACGGGGTCGATGGGTTCCCGCGTCGGCCCGGCCGTGATCAAGATGTGCTCACCCTCTAGGTCTCCACCGTCGAATCGAAGAGCGGCGACGATGTGCTCGGGCTCCATGAAGCGGCCCTGCCCGCTTCGGCCGGAGGCGAGCGCACCACGTTCCGGTCCCAGAAGCTGAACACCCCGCGCACGAAGACGCTCGACGTTGGCCTGGGTAGCCGGGTGGGTCCACATGCGACTCTCCATGGCGGGGACGACCACCACCTGACCCTGAAAGGACAACAGGGCGGCGGATAGAGGATCCGGCGCCAAGCCATGGGCCATCTGGGCCAAGAAGTGGGCCGAAGCGGGCGCGATGAGAAAGAGGTCGGTACGATGGCCCGCCTCGACGTGGGCGATCTCTGTCTGATCCGACCAGTCCTTCACGACGGGCCGAGCGCTCAGTGCCTCGAAGGTCGCGGGACCGACGAAGCTCTGGGCGGTTCGGGTCAAGAAGACCTGCACCTCGGCCCCTTCACTTCGGAGAAGCCGGAGCAATTCGACGCTCTTGTAGGCTGCTATGCTCCCCGTCACGCCGAGAACGATTCGACGGCCTTTCACCGAGTGCACCTCATCACGCAGCGGCTCCATTGAAGACGTCGAGTCGACAGGGCGCAATCAAAACGGTATGCCACGGGTCTGGTTTTGCACCCCCGCCTTCCCAGCATCCCGGACGAGCACCGCCCCGGGACGGTTCGATTCCTGGAGCGCCTGCACCGAGCTCGAAGTGGGCTTACGGAAGCTCAGCGCTCCATCGTCGCCGAGCACGTGATCCGACTGGGTGAACGAGGGCGGAACCCAGCCAACACGGGCAACATCGAAGACCTGTTCTTCCATACACTGGCCGAGACGCAGGACCCTTGTCGCGCATTCGCCCAGGCCCTGGCCGACTCCGCAAAGGTCGTTCCCCTTCCCGAAGACGCGGCCCTATTTCCTTATCTCCGCACCATCGATGGCCGCAAAAGCTTCCGACGGGTCGGCGAGCTGTCCCCCATGGCGCCGGGTGACATCATGCTCGTTAGCCACACGATGGTGGCCTACGGCGACCCCGAGATGTGGCGCTCCGCCCAGGCATTCGTCGCTGCCGGTGCCGAACCCCTCTCCGAGTCGGAGATCGAGGCGCAGGTCTATAAGATGGCCGTCCAATCCCAGCACCTCCCCTCTTCGGCCTTCGTCATGGGTCGCGCCCGTGGTTTCACCATTGAGTGCCAGCCCATGTACGAGCGGGCGGGCTACGACGACGCTACTTGGACCAACGCCCAGCGCTTCTATGACATCTGCAGCCGCTTCGATCCCGATTGGTCGATGGCCTTCCGGACCGGAACCGTCCCCGCGAGCTCGGCCTGGATCAGCTGGCGAAAGCAGTATCTCGACACCCGTTCTCGACTGCCCGACGAACTTCAGTATCAATTGAGCAGCGACACCCTGACCAACTTCTTGGAAGGAACGCTGGAGTCGGGAAAATGGACGGACGCCTCAGTCCAATTCGGCGGCGTGACGCGAGTGGAAGACGTACCGGTCAACGTGGCCCGGATCGTGAATCAGTACGTGGCCGAGCACGTCGCCTTACACGATCGCCCGGCTCAAGAGCTCATCGACGCCTGCTCGGCCTCTCTCCTTCGATGGGGGATCGGATTCGTGGGCGGGAGGGCCGAGGTGGTTACGCTCTCCCCCGAGAAGAGGCGCCAGCTCGAAGCGCAGTTCGCCTCAGCCCGGGCTCGCTTCCAGTCTCAGCCGGTGGCCTCGGATCCCTCCCGATGATACGCCCCTGGGTGTGAGCCGCGCGCTGGCCCTCGGAGCGAGCCTTTCTCGGATTCTGAACGAAGCCGAGGACATCGGCCGTAGGCTGCGCGTTCAGCCCCACAGCGGCCACGTGCTCTTGGCCTTCTTCGTGGTGGGGGGTCGAGGCGCCAAAGTGCTGAAGGACCTCGCCATCGACGAGGACCGCCTCTTGGAGACTGGCTTGGGCAAGTCCACCGAGGCTCGGAGCGAGGTCCGCGCCCTACTGGAGCGAGCCGCCCTCATCGCGGGCAGCTGCGGTGACGAGCACGTCGAGGCGCTTCACGTCCTAGTCGCCATGACCCGCCAAAGGGACAGCGTGGCCCACGGCATGCTGAGTGCGGCCGGCAAGTCGGCGGCGACCATCCGAGCCCGAGCACTGTCCGTCCTCACCGACGAGTCTCCTCGCTGGGTCACGGTCCGTCCCACTCGCCGGCCCCATCAGGCGACGGCCCGAAGCCGAGTCCCCGCTTTGTCCGGGCCCCCGACTCCGGCCGGCGCGCCGTCGAGTTTCTTGCCTTCTGCTCCTCCTGATGGCCTGGCCTCGGTTTCGACGGCGCTCGCCCGGGAGCCTCAGGACACGCCTTGGTCTTTGGACCCAGACCGATTCCCCTGGCTTTCACGACTCGGCCGCAATCTGAGCGAGGAGGCCGCTCGGGGCGAGCTCGATGAACTCGTCGGTCGAGAAGACATCGTCGAGAGACTCATCGACGTGCTCGGGAAACGACGAGCCAACAATCCCTGCCTGGTCGGCGAACCCGGCGTGGGCAAGACGGCGGTGGTGGAAGGCCTGGCAAGACGGAGCATCGAGGCCCCTGAAGGCAGTCGGGCGCGATCCTGGGTGTTCGTCGCTCTGGACGTGGGCACGCTCCTGGTCGGCACCCATCTCCGAGGCTCCTTCTCCGAGAAGCTCCAAGGACTGAAGGAGGAAGTCGAAGCATCGCAGGGCCGAGTCATCGTCTTTCTGGACGAGCTCCACACCTTGATCGGAGCGGGCTCCTCGGGGGACGGACCCCTCGACGCTGCGAACGAGCTCAAAGCCGCCCTTGCGCGAGGACGCTTCCCCTGCATCGGCGCGACGACCCCCAGCGAGCACCGGCGATGGATCGAAGGCGATCCGGCGCTCAGTCGTCGCTTCGTCCGGATCGAGGTCCCGGAGCCCAGTCGGGAGGAGGCGACCCAGCTCCTCTTCCACTTGGCCCCGGTCTATGCCGAGCACCACGGCGTAGGCTACCGGCCCGAGGCTCTGAAGGCCGCAGTTACGCTGTCCACCCGCTACGTGCCCCACCGGCGGCTGCCCGACAAGGCGCTGTCCTTGGTGGACCTGGCAGGTTCCCGGGCCGCCCGCCAGCAGCGAGAGGTCGACGAAGAGCTGATGGCAGAACTCGTAGCCGAGCAGACGGGCCTGCCCAAACACCAGCTCGTGGTCGACGATTCCTCACGACTCCTGGCGCTGGAGGCAGAACTCGAAAAGCGTATCGTAGGACAGACTTCGGCCATTCGCGCGCTGGCCGAGAGCGTGCGTCGCGGTGCCGCAGGGTTCGGCGGCGCCCGACCTCGAGGAGTCTTCCTGTTCCTGGGGCCCACCGGCGTGGGCAAAACCGAGACGGCCAAGGCCCTGGCCCGTGCCCTCCAAGGACCCACCGAGCCTCTCATCCGTTTCGACATGAACGAGTTCACGGAAGCCCATACAGTCGCTCGGCTCGTGGGCGCCCCGCCGGGCTACGTGGGCCACGAACGAGGCGGTGAGCTCACCGAGGCGGTTCGACGCCACCCCGGTCGGGTCATCCTCTTCGACGAGATCGAGAAGGCCCATCCCGATGTCCAAACACTCCTGTTGGGCCTCCTCGACGAAGGCGCCCTCCGGGACGCCCGAGGTCAGCGCCAGGTCTTCACCGAGTCGGTCATCATCATGACGAGCAATGCCGGCTGCACCGACACCCGCCCCGTGATTGGATTCGATAGTCGAGAAGACGAGCCCGACACCCTTCTAGAGCGCGCTCGCCATGCATTTCCACCCGAGCTCTGGGGGCGCATCTCGGACCGACTGGTCTTCCGCAGCCTGGGTCGGGAAGAGCTCCTGTCCATCTTGGCCCGAATAGCTGCGGGCTCGAACGCTCGGCTCGCCTCGGAGCGCGGGATTCGCTTCTCCTTGGACCAGGCAGCGAGCCGTTTTGTCGTCGACCAGTGTGGTGAGGACGGCGCCCGGGCCCTACGGGCGGCCTTCGAGCGTCTGGTCGAAGGCCCCATCGCGCGGAAGATCATGGAGGCCCGTATCCATGCGGGGGACCACGTCGAGGTTCGAGGGACCCGCGGTCGGCTGCGCTTCTTCGTGGAAGACGAGTCCTTGTCGGGGCGGCCTGGGTGAAGCTTGAGGGGCCCGCGTGCCGCCGGGCGCTGATCCCGGCCCTGGGCCTGCTCCTTGCTCGATGCGGCGCCCAAGAGCCTGAACTGAGGACGAGCTTTGCCACGGAGCTTTTGGAGGCTCCGGCCCGCCGACTTGAGCTGTCCTTCTACGAGACCACTTCTTGCGACGCGCTCTTGGCCCTCGGCCGGGGCGAAGGAGGCCGAGCCTTCGCCACTCGAACCGTGAGCTATCCACCCCGTCGTGAGGACCAGGCCCTTCGCGATGCCCCGGACGGGGAGTACACCCTGGAGCTCAGAGCGCTGGACGGTTCGGGCCGCACCGTGGGGCGAGCTTGCCGAAGGGTACAGACGGGGCTCGACCCTATCGAAGTCGAACTCGCGGTCCAGACCCGATGCGGCCCCTATACGAGGAGCCATCTCGTGCTCGTCATCGAGAGCTCGAGCGAGATGCTGCGTGCGGACATCGGCGTGGGCGAACAGCTCCGACCCGCCACCCGGGAGTTGCTCCTATCGGGTGACATGCCGGAGGGAAGTCAGCAGGGCGTGATCTCGGCCGGCAGCGATACCGAGCTGTTCGGTCGTTTCGTAGGCCTGGAAGAGGCCCGGAACCAGGTCGACGCTACGCCGCTGACCGGTCGGTCCCGCCTTTGGGCAGGCATCCAAGAAGGGGTCGAGCTCCTGCGAAGCGAGGCCGACTGCCGAAGCCTGCCGGCCCTGGTCGTCTTGGCGGGCGGCCCTGAGGACGGAAGTGACGGCACCCTTCCCATCGAAGCTCGGCTCCGAGCCGAAGGCGATCCGGAAGACCCAGCAGACGACGTCCTCTTCGTCGGCATCGCCCTCAGCGACCCGGCGCTCGGCGCCCTGGTCGAAGCCGCACCTTCCGACGCCCTCCTCCTGGGGGCCCAGACCGAATCCGTCCTTCGACTTCAGCTAGCTCGGGCGCGAAACGAACTCATCAGCCGGCTGAACGGATCCTGACGAGCGCCGTCAGCGGGAGCCCGGCGCCGGGGCCTCTTTCTTGGAGCCCTCCAGCACCGAACCGGGCGGACGTCCGAGCTTGGTCCAGTCGACCTGGAGGCTGGAAGGCGGTTCCCGCCCATCAGGCCCAGCCGACGATGGAGGTGGAGGTGCGCGCCGCGCCTCTTGGGCCTTGGCCTTCCGGGGCGCCTTCTTGGCGGATGGACCAGGGCGACGGGAACGACGGGGCAGCGGCGTCTCGGCCGCCGAAGCAGTGGGCGGCGGCGCCTCGCGCTCGGTTGTCGGTACCGCAACGGGAGTGGACAGAGCCTCCAGACGGTCGAGTATGGCTCGGTCGCCCGCGACGAGTTCCAGAGGGCCCATGTCCTCCAGCCCTCGACTGGGTCGCCCTGGAACTGCCCAGCGGCCCAGCGGATCTCGAAGGAGGGGCGTGACGCCCTCGACATAGACCAGGCGGCCTTCGACGGACCGCCGTGGGACCAGCAGCGCGTCCCGTTGCACGAACACGAAGGACTCGGCCGGCGCCGTCACCTGAAGCAGGCCGGCCCGAGGGCCTGGACGCGGCTCGAGTTCGAGGACGGAGGCCAACGGCGTGACTCGACCGCCTTTCTCCAAGCGCAGCCCGCTCCCCGTCGGGAGTGAACGCTCGCCCACCTTCAGCTCCGAAAGACCGGCCAGGAGCGCGCCCTCCGCTCGAACCCACAGTCCAAAGCGTCGCCCCTCGATGGTCTCACCCGCCGCCCGCACCACGAATGGTGCGTCGGCCTCCACCCGAAGGCGTCCCTCACTCAGCCGAAGACCTTCGTGACCAAGGAAAAAGCGAGCGCCCTCGTCCATGGCGAGCCGAGCTCCGCCGAAGCGCACTTCGAGCTGCCCCTCCTGGAGCGTCACCAGACTGGGTGTCTGTAGCGCACCTTCGCGAAGCAGGGCCTCGATGCGGCGGCCGGATAGGGTGTGGGCCACTACGGCCCGCCCTTCGAGCTTCGCCACGAGCGCTCTTGTGGACGAAGGTACGGGCGTCGGTGTCGGCGCGATTGGGCTGGTGTCGCTGGCGCGCAGCAGAGGCGAAAGCCCGAGTCCGCTCGCGGCCAGAAGCAGGATGGATTGCGCTACGAGTCTGAACATCACTCCGCCGGTGGGAGGAGCGTATATCGGTCTTCGTCTCGACGGTAGAAATAGGCCCGCTCGAATGGGAAGCGAAGATCGTCGGCCGTCAGGATCCGGGCGTCGACGAGGGCGTTCAGCTCATCGGGGTAGGCACCAAAGGAATAGCGGTAGATCTCCAAGGCACGGCGCAAGACGTGAAGCTGGGGTTGGGCCCAATGCTGACGGCGAACCTCTTTCCGGACGATATCTCTTTGACGGGTGCCCTGCGCGGCCTGCGCGGCCAATCCGGCCAGAACCAGAACCAGCCCCGCGCTAATGCCGACCCGAACGAAGATTCCCAGGACCCGCCGGGCCCGCTGAGCCGGAGTGAGCGGGATCGGACCCAGATCCGCTGAAAGTGCCTTGGGTTGGACCAGGCGGACGAAGCCACTCGAGACCAGGGTCGTGATGGCACGGCATGCCTCGAATTCCCCCAATCGACTCTCGTCGATGACCTGCTGGATGGTCTTGCGGCTATCGGAGAGGGCGAAGACGCTGCGCTCATTGGGACCGATGTCGGAGGGATCACCGGCCCCCTCGGCGAAGGACGAGAAGTCGATGTCGCTGGTCTGCGAAGCGGCGGGCAAGAGCTCCTGCAGTCGAACGATAACCCACTGATAGGAAGGAAGACGCTCTCGGATGGCGGGCCACTCGTCCATCATCCGTACCCCGTTCATGACGATGGTCTCGGCGCCGATGGGCGGCACGCCCTCCGGCGACAGGTCGACCTGCGTCGACTCGAATTCGTAGGTGCCCGTGTTCCAGTCGAAAAGCTTGTAGATCGTCTCGGTGGTCTGAAGCGTCGCGAACTCTCGAACGTCGGCCGGGGTGGCGTAACCGAGCTCGATGAGTACGGCTCCCAAGCGCTTCAAGGTCCGCTGCTGGGCCTCCAAGGCTCGGTCGAGCTGCTCGGGGGTCACGATGGCCGCACGCACCATGAGGGAACCGAAGAGCATGTCTTCGGGACGGGTCACGTTCTCCGCCCGGGTCACCGCCCCCTCCCTGAAGTAGACCCGGACTTCGTCCACGTCGTTGCTCAGGACCAGGACGCCCGTCTTGGCCTGCTGCCCGATGAGCTGGAAGATGTCGGCGACTCCAAAGTCCCGAATGGTTCCTTTGAGCGCCACTTTCAGCGCTCCCAGCTCTTGAGCAGGGACCAAGCCGAGGTGACGAGCATGGCCGAGCCAATGGCGAAGACCGCTGCCTGTCGCGCCTCGGGCCCGACGTAGATTCGCCAGGCCGAAACGCCGAGCAGGGGAAGAAGTAGGAGCCCGGCGCCGCATAGCAAGATACCGAAAGCGAAGAACACCCCTTGCAGAGGTCGGTCGTTCCAGGCGAGGCCAAGTCCCATCGGTCCCAGCAAGCGCTCGGTCCAACGTCGGCGGCGCTGGTAGCTTCGAACCTCAGCCTCCTTCTCCAGCCTCATCTTGGGCTCGACGGCCACCGCGGTCACGAAGACCGAGACACACTGCTCACAGATGGGCTGCTTGGCCCGGCCCGCCGGTCGACCGCACTTTCCGCAGGCGGTCGAAAGGCGCCGGCGCATCCGCAGGAAGAAGACGCTCAGGACGGCCAAGACACCCACCACGAAGGGGTACCAGCCGACTTGGGTGCGACCGCCGATGGGTGTCCAGAGCTCGGCCACCAGGGCCTGCTCCTGCTCGGGCGGATGGTCACCGATATGGGACCAAAGCAAGGAGTCGGGGAGCGGGACCTCCAAGAGGCGTTGAGCTGAAGCCCGGGCGCCGTCGCTTTCGGTGAACTCAGCAGTGAGCTTTGGATCTAAAGCTCTCGCTTCGAGCAGAAGCGCATCGGCCTCCTCGAACTTGCCCTCGTCGGCCAGGAGTAGAGACAGATTCAGGCGAGGCTCGACGAGTTGAGACGCTTTGGCCGCCCGTCGAAAAGCGTCTTTAGCCTCTCGTCCCGCCTCTTCCAGGTAGGCGAGCACGGCCCAGTTGTTGAGGCTCTGGGGATCGTCTGGGGCGAGCCCCAAGACCTGGGCGTAGTGACGTTTGGCTGCGACGAGATCCCCTGACTGACGGGCCCGATGGGCCCGGACCTGAGCCAAGAGTCGGCGATGCTCCGGTCGAGCATCCTCTGATAGAGCGTCCAGAAGCGCTCGCTCTCTTGACGCAAGGCTCTCTCCGAGGGCCGAAGCCAGGACGTCAGTCTCGGAGCCATGAAATAGAACGAAAGCCCCAAGCTGCTGAAGAGCCACCGGCGTAAAGGCCAGCGCGAGGGCGAAGACTGCGCTGATGAAGCGCTCGGTGAGAGACTGATAGGGGAGGACGACGGCGAGGGCGACCGCGACGCTGACCCAAAGGCCGAAGCCGAGGGCCATGGGAAGCGCGATGAGCACCAACAAGGCCAAGGTCAGCTCCCCCATGCCGAGAACGCCGGGGAGTCCCAAAGAGAGGTCGTGGGCCGGGTACGGCAAGTACTTGAACACCTGAAGTACGGCGTAGCCGACGATGAGAATCGCCAAGCCCAGGAGAAAGCTGCCGAAAGCCCAAGCCCAAAAAGTGACGGCATTTCGAAAAGCGGTCGTCCAGGCGACAAGTAGGTCAGCGAAGGCCGCGCCTATCTGAACGACCTGTGTGAAGTCCTGACGAACCAGGGTGGTCATCGCCATCCAATGAGCAGCCGGGAGGTCGGGCGCGAGGCGACCGGCGGCCTGGGCCCGCTCCACCGCCAGGTCGATCTGGTCTTGCTGAAGGGCAACCTGGGCTTCGCGCAGCACCACGCCGGCCGCGACGAGCATGTTTCGAATCCCCAGGCTGCGCTTCACCTCGAGGAGCTCTTGGAGGGCCACGTCGGCCGCCTCGAAATCCCCGCGGGCCAGAGCATCGGCCCGAGCCTGGAGTCGCTCCCGGGTGGCCGACTCGGTGACCACTTCCGGACCGGAGGGCTCGACCTCGGGGAGCTCGGCCTTGGGGCCATCCCGCTCGGCGGTGGCGAGGGAGCCTCGACCGGCGCGAACGCGACGGATCTGCGGCTTGGGATCTTGAGTCAAGGCCGGAACGGGGGCCACCTCCTGGGGTGGAGGAGGCGCGGGGGTAGGTTCGTCGAAGTTCTCTTCGAGGCCCGGAGCCTCGACCTCGGTTTCGTCCGGACCTTCGAACTGGGAAGGGTCGAAATCCGGCGGCGCTTGCCCTAGCAGCCAGCAGAGCAGGAGCGTGCCCATCCTGGGATCAGGTAGCAAAGCCTGGAGATCGCGGCAATTCGGCGACCGGCTTCAGCTCAGTCCTCGGGAACGTGGGTGGCTGTAGGTTCAAGCACCAAGTACCGGATGAGACGGCTCAGCCGTGAGGTATCGCGAAGGGCGTGGGTCCGCGCGTTGGGATCGTCCAGCGAGACGAAGACTTGGCCCAAGCCCCATCGCCCCAACACATCGACGGCGGCCCGCAGGTCGGGGACCACTTCGAGAGCCCACACGTCGGCCGCTGCTTCGGCCCGGTCCAGCCAATCGGTCTCGGCGAGAACGGCCGTCGCCCACTCCACGGCGGCCAAGAAGCGGATGGCTTCTGGGTCCGCCTCTAGGGGCGCAGTCCACGGAACCCAAACCGCAGGTTCGGGACCGAGGTCGACCTCTAAATTGGCCTCGACGTCGTGGTGACGAAGGATGGGGATTTCGCCAAAGTCCGGCGTTTCCAGGATCAGGATCCCCACCCCTTCCCGCTCGAAAGCCGTCTTGCTCGTCGGACCCAGGAGGCCTCCAAACTTGGGCCGATCACCGGTGAGTGAGACAACGACGTCGGCGAGGCCCCGACGGAGAAGAGGCCGAGCGGGACGCTCTACGCCGCGGGTGATGAAGTCTCGGACCCACTCGGCACCAGGCCCGCCTCCCAGGCCGATGTAGCCGTTCAACAGCTGCAGATCCCAAGGGGCATCTCGAAGAAGACGTCGATAGATCTCCTGCGCTTGGTCACCCTGGCTATGTCGCTCGGCCTCTGCCCAGACCCGATGAAGCGTTCGGTCGTCGTGGTGAATCGAAACGCTGCGCAGCCCACCTCGCACCGCAGCCTGCTCTATGGCGGCCGGCGGAAGGCGCTCCGCATGCTGGGCGAACCAGAAACGTCCGGGCTCGTCTTCGGTGAGGACCTGCTCCACCAGACCTCGGGCCCGTATCCAGTCCATCCATGCGAATACCCCCGCCGAGTGACCGATTCGACCCAATGCCCGCAGGCAGCCCCTCAGCTCCTCGGGCTCCGGCGCATCGAGCAGCCTGGGCCCGTCTTCCCCCAAGGCCTCGAGCACGCGGCGCCAGTCCTTCCTGCGCCGCCAAAAGCCCAGAGTCGACCTAAGCCCGTCCGAATCTAGACGCTCGGCCAGGCGTTCTATACTCCGCTCGTCACCCAGAGCTTCCGCCGACTCCAAAGCGGCGAGGTCGACTCCTGTCTGCAAAGCAAGCTCGACTCGTGTTTGGTGAAGCGCCTCTTCCGAGCGTCCCGAGACCTCGAGGAGCCGCAGCTTGACGGCCAAGGTCTCCGCTCGGCGCGCCCCGAGCGAGAGAGCCTGATCCAAGGAAAGAGCAGCTTCTTCGTAGGCCCCTACGCTCATCTCCAACTCGGCCAGCTCTGACCTGGCACGGGCCAACTCCTCAGCATCCAAGACCGAGTCCAGCCGTTCGGAGAGGTTTTGGAGGGCGACGCGAGAGCCCTCGACATCTCGGGCCCGGCGCGCGACCTCGACTAGGCCCCGCCATCCACCGAGGGCGTCCGGGTCCTTTCGCAAGGCTTCCTGCAGGTGCCCCTCTGCCTCTTCGACATCGTTCAACATCAGCGCAACCTTGGCCGCTCGAAGCTCGAGCTCAGCCAAGGCCCAGGCGGCCCCCCCGAGGTAGAGCAGTCGGGCCAGGCTCCGTCGAGCCGCGCTCCAGTTCTCACTCCTCATCTGGGTGAGGGCCAGCTCAGCCCAGGCTTCACTGCTGGCAGGCTGCGCCCGAACCGCCTCTTGCAGTGCTTCCCGGTGGGCATCCCGCCCATCCGGGCTTCGGGCATGGGCACGGGCCACCTCCATCCAGAACTGACAGCGAAGATGAGGGTCGTCCGTTTCCAGCGCCCGAGCCGTCCCCTCCTGAACCAGCTCCTCCAGCCGCCCGGCCAGCTCGAGCTGAGAGAGCGGAACCCCGGCGCGTCCGGTGTCCAAGGGAGGGAGCGTCATCTCCGGTCCATCGATTCTCGATGCGGCGACGTCAGTGCCGAAGTCCTCCCGGGCAGCCTGGCGGCGCAGCGACTCCGCCTCCTCCCCCCGACCGCCTGGACGCTCCAGAAGTCGAGCCCGAGCTACCCGCAAGCGCCCACGAACGGGGCCGGCGTCCATTCCGGATTCGGCGCCTACCAGGGCCCTGAGCAGGGGCTCCACCAAGTCGAAGCGCCGACCCGCAGCGACGGCGGAATCGAGGACGGTCGGCACTTCGGCATGGGCGGCTAGAGTCTCGGACCACAGCCCTTCTTCGAAGCTGCTAGAGGCCCGCAGGGCCTGAAGGCGGAAAGCGGCTTGTGCCTGTTCGGCCCCGAGTCGCCCCGCGAGCTCGGCCGCGTCCAAAGCCTCGGCCTTGGCCTCCTCGAGGTCGCCCAGACCGAAACACTGTTGAAGGATGCCCCAACGGAAGGAGAGCTCGTCCGGCCGAACGCGTCGGGCCCCGCGCCACGTCGCGAGGGCCCCTCTACGATCGTCGATCTCTCGGGATCGGAGCACCGCGGCTCGGCTCAGAGCCGTGGGATCGTTGGGCCCGAAGCGAGCCCAAGCGTCCGCTTCCGCTCGGGCACCTTGGCTCCGCCTGAGCAGATGGGTGAGTCGATGCAGCAGGGCTCGGCCGGCGCCCTCCCGCTCGGCGACCTGCATCAGATGGTCGGCCGAGCCTTCGGGATCGTCCGTTTCGGTCAGGAGGGCGAGCCGCCGCCATCTTTGATGGCGCGCTTTCGCGTCCCCATCCTCCACCAAACGCTCCAGCGCCGTTCGCTCCGTGGCCACCCAACCCAAGCGCCGGGCCAGACCCTCGATGGCCTCGTAGGTGTGGAGTCGCGGGTCACGGCTGACGGAGGTGAGCAATCCTTCCAAGGCCGCGGCCGCGCTAGGAGCAGACTCGACCCATCTTCGAATGGCCTCGGGATCCGGACCGGCCGGGCTAAGGTTGGGCAGGTCGAAGAGGTGCAGCTCCGTCGGACCAGGAGGCTCGACCTCGTCGAGCGGCCACCCTGGGACCTGAATCGGGGCGTCGCGCTGGAGCTCTCGCCACGCGTGTACGCTGGCGGCCGGATTCCGACGTCGTCGGGTCACTTCCTGCAGCCAAGCCGCATCATCGGCATTCGCGCGACGAGCTTCGAACATGGCCTCAGCACAGCCTTCATCGTCGGCGTAGAGGCGCCACGCTTCCTCCGGTCGGCCCGCCGCCACCAGAAGCTCGGCATGCAGCCGACTCGGCACCGTCCCCAACGTCCGACGGGCCGCATCCAAGAGATCGGCACCCAGCTCGGGATCGCGCTGAGCAAGGCGACGGACGATCGAACCGAACCAAGAAGCACGCAGCTCCCCAGGCGGATCGAGACGCGGAAGCTGCTGAAGCCGATCTCTCACGCGCCGTCGATCTTCGGGGTCTCCGAGGTGTTCTGCCGTCAGCCAGGCAGCGACGGCCGTGAACTCGAGGGCCGAGGGCCCGGCTTCGTCGAAGCTCGCGACCGCCTGCACCGCTTCGGACCAACGTTCTCTCATCAGCGCATGACGAACGCTCAGTCGAAGGGCCACGCTCTCACCCTCCAGGCCCTGAAGAATTTCCAGGGCCTCTGCTTCTTCACCGAGCGCGAGGTGGACGCCGGCGAGCCCGAGCCGGGCTGAACCCAAGCGCGGGTCGTCATCGTCGAGTCGTTCCATGACCTGACGTCCCCAGACTCTGGCTTCTTCGGGTTGTCCGGCGGCCACGTACAGATCCGTAGCCATACGGCCGAGCCGGTGGTCGGGACGGACGCTCGCTGCTTCGGCAAGAAAGCCTGCGCCATCGATGAAGGCTCCCAGGTGCTCCCAGCTCACCCGAGACAGCGCGCAAAGGGTCCGGATCCGCTCTTCCCCCTCCACGACTGCCGCCCGCCGACGAAGCCGTTCCGCCGCGTCAGACCACCGACCCAGCCCTGCCAACGCCCGGATGGCAGTCCAGTCGGTGTCGGCACCGGCATCCTCGAGCATGGCCAAGGCCTGCTCGGGAAGGCCCGACTCCAGCGCGGCTCGGGCCCGAGACCCCGCATCGGAAGCGGTGCCCTCGACCACAAGACGATCCAGTCGCGTCCGGGCGGATTCCGCCTGGGAAGGGTGACGCATGGCCAGCCGCCACAGACGGATCGCTTCGGCATGAGCCTTACGGGCTTCGGCGCGGTCCGCCTGCCGAGCGGCGAGGTGAGCACCGACTGGACCGAGGGCCTTCTCGAGGAGGGACTCGGGAAGATCAGAGCTCTCCAGCGCTTGGACCAAAGGATGGTCAATGGCGAGGTCTGCCGTGAGGCCTTGGCGGAGCACGGCGCGTGCCCGCTCTTCCTCGCCCCGGACCCGAAGCCTCTCGGCCAAGGCGACGCGGACCAGAGCGGAGGCCGCATCCAAGGGCCATCGCTGAAGTGCGGTCTCGAGAAGTTCGTCTCGTCCTTCTTCGTCGAGCTCCGAGAGAAGAGGGCGGATGGACTCCATGACGTGCTTGACGTCTTCGGGAGCAGAGGCCGCTAGCACCCGCCGAACCGTCTCCGTGAGCCGGGCGGGCATGTGTTCGGCCGTGAGCTCCACTGCTCGCACCAATCGCCCCCGGGATTGGGCCCGGCTCCCGAGTCGAACGAGGAGATCGACAGCCGAGTCCCAGTTCTCATCCTGTTCGGCCAGGCGGAATTGCATGGCGAGGGCGGCGGGATGGTTGGGCTCCACGGCCAGCGCGGAAGCAAGTGCCTCACGCGCGCCCTCGGCGTCGGAAATCCAGGTTCGCAGTTCGGCGAGCAGGGTCCACTCAGAGGCCTCGTCGGTCAGCGCGGCCAAGGCCTGCTGGTGGACCTCAGCCCGAGACCAATCTCCGGCTTGTTCCCAGAGCTCCCGAAGCTGTCGGCGGACCTCGATTTCTTCGGCCTGCATCATGCCCAGACCGACTACAGCCTCCAGGGGCTGGGCGATCTCCATGGGCTCCGCCCCCCGCGCCTCCCTGACCTCGGCCAGCGCTCTTAGGGCAACGACCCGGTCTCCTTCATCCCCCACCGTCTCCGGACGACAGAGCTCTACCCACGCCCGCTCCACCACCCGTCGGGCGTCGGGATCATCGCCATCTGAAAAAGCCCGGATCGCGGTTTCAGCCGCCGTCCGGCGGACGTCAGGCGGCGCGGCATCCGAGTCGAAGAGCGCTTCCGCCTCCCGGCGCGCCATCCCATCTCGACCGGCGGCGAGTTCGACCATGAACGAAGCGAGAATGAAGGAAGGGGACCGGAAGCTGGGCCCGAAGGCAAAGAGCCGATCGAGGGCCGCCCGATGACGGGCGCCATCGTCCACCGCTAGCTGGCGCTCCAGCCACGGCTCCGCAACCTTGGGCAGTCGATCTCGGTGCTGGCTGGCGGCCTCTTCGAAGGCCCAGTCGATCCAAGCCGCTGCCCGCTCATCTTCGGGTCGTAGCCGAAGCAGCGCCATCCGAACGTCGATGCCTTCGGCGCCTTGGGCCTGATCCAGGATCTTCTCCAGGCTCGACACGACGGAGTCCTCTCCGTCGGGGGCCCGCCGAACGAGGCGAGCCACGGACTCAGCGCCGCCGTCGTTCAGTACACCTTCGACGGCGCGAACCATCCCGGCGCTCGACAAGCTCCCTTCGCCCAGCAACTCCGCCACTAGCTCTGGACCCAAAGGCGGCGTCTCGCCGGCCGGGGCGTGGGGGAGCGACCGACGCAGCAGATCCAGCGTTCCCGTCGGGTGAGGCGGATCGTCCAGAACGCGGGCCAGTCGATGCCAGGTCGTCGTCCACTCCGAACGCTCCGCGGCCCGTCGTGCCGCTTCGAGCCAATCTTCGCCGGCCCCTGTCGCACGAGCACGGGCCTCCAACAGGGCCTCAGCCTGTTCGAAGCCCGCCTTCTCCAGAACTTCCTGGACGGCAGGCGGCGACAAGCTCCGAAGAAGGCGGTCGAGCTGGTCTCGCTCGAAGTAGAGGTCCGCCAGTCGCTGCCAGACTTCCGTCGAATCGGGGTCGACTTCATGGGCCTGGAGCAGGAGCTGCTCGACGTGTTCGGCATCGTCGTTTCCGGATATCTGCGCCAGCAGCATGGTGGCCCGCTCGGGTCCGGCCACCAGGTCGGCCATGAGTTCGGCTAGCTGACTCTTCTCCTCGGGTCCGGCCTGTTCCCAACGTGCTCGAAGCTCCTCCAGCGCCCAGTTGTGCAACTCGCCCTCATCCCCCCTGACTACACGGGCCAGGACCGCGGCTCGCCGGGGATCCTCGGCCTGCAGTCGCTCGGCCAAAGCCCACCACGAGGCCGCCTCCTGATCCGGATCGGCGCTCGCGATGGCGTCGGTGGCGGCGAACTTGCGCTCGTCGTCTTCGCCCTCGAGCAGCTCGAGCCAAACGGACCGAAGAGTCTCCTCACCCAGCTCTGACCGGAGTTCTTCAAAGCGATCGCTCTTGGCCAGCAGCGCACGCAGGCCCGCTTTCGCCTTCGGATGCTCGGGCTCCAGCGCGAGGATGGCTCGAAGCTCGGCCTCTGCCCCCTCGAGATCGGCCAGCTCGTGTTCGAGGGCATCGGCGAGCTGGAGCCGAAGCCGGATACGCTCGTCATCCTCGTCCTCCAGCTCGACCCGGGCTCGCTGGATCTCCACACGCTTCGCTACATCCCCGCGGGCATCGTGCAGTCGCTCCAAACGCAGCAAGGCGGCGCTCCGCTGACCTGGATCCCCCCCTTCCAGCGCTTGCTCCAAGAGAGCCAGCTCATCGCGGATCGGGTCCTGAGCGGCATCCTCGGCCATGAAGAGCAAGAGCTGGCTTCTTTCCGGACCAGGGTCGAGGTGAGGGAGGAGAGCGGAGGCCGAAGCTGGTGTGGCCTTGATGGTCCAGGCTTGCCGAGCAAAGCTCGGACCGAGCCGCCTCCCGATATCCTCGAAACGCTCAGCCCCGAGCCAGAGCTCGAAGAGCGAGCCCTCGACCTCTCGGGGTGCCAAGTCACGGACCGCCTCCAGGCCTTCAGCCGCGGCCTCGGGCATCCCGAGCCGCGAAAGGAGTGTGGCCGCCGCCTGCCAGAGCGCGACCCGCAGGTAGGGATCCTCCATGGACGACTCGCGACGACGAACCCAGCGCAAGTAGGCTTCCCCGTCCTCGGCCAAGGACGAAGACTCCATCCCGAGCTCAGCCAAGCGCACACCCGGGCCCGGCGGCGACGGCCAGCCAAGCTGCGCCAGTTCGTCGGCCAGTCCTTCGTCGAGCTGATCGAGCAGCTTCCAAGCGTGGTCCAGGCGCCGCTCTTGCTCCGCCGCCTCGTCGATACGTAGGTCCTCTTGCAAACGGACCGCAGCCCGGGCGATTCGGCAGGCCCACATGCGTTCGCTACTTTCCGCCCGCCGCTCGAGCTGGGCGAGGGCTTCGAGGCGGACACGGGGCAGCTTCGAACGGGCGGCCACCTGGGCCACCAGCTCGAGGTCCCCTCGATTCAGGAGGTCTTCGAAGACGCCGGCCGCACGGTCCCGAGCTGCCTGCGATTCACTCTCTTGCAGGGCGACTGCGCCCTCCAGCGCGACCGCTGGGTCATCCCGACGTTGTGCATCCTCGAGGAGGCTCTCGCCCCTCTGAACGGGATCTTTGCTTTGCTTGAGAAACTCACCTCGCAGCCTGCGAGCCTCGTCGCTGTTCGGCTCGAGGCGCACCGCCGCCTCGATTCTGGCCACCGCAGCTGCCTCGGGTCCGCCCCTGGCCCGAACGGCCTTGGCCCCCTCGATCCAAGCCCATAGACGGTCGCCGCGGGAGGCCTCGGAGGCCGCCAAGCGATCGAACTGCTCCGGGTGAGGCGGAACGAGGTCGTACTTTCGAGCCCAGGTCAGCCAGGTGCCGAGGGCGCGTCGTCCGAATCGCCCTTCCAGGTCGATGCGGGTTAGCGCCTCCCCTGCTCCCACCCAATTCGAACGGCCCAAGCCGTGGACCTGGGCAAGCTCGAAGAGGGCTTCGTTCCGAAGCTCCGAAAGTGAGGTCGCTAGCTCGAGAAGACGGACGACTTCATCGTGATCGTTCAGCTCACGGGCTCGACCCAAGAGGCGTTCCAGGCATTCGGGGTCCGGAGTCTCTGCCAAGTCCAGGGCGCGCTCGTCCTGGGTATGGGCAGCATCGAGCTCATCGGCGCGGACGTAGGCTTGGGCGGACCGGCTGGCCAGATGGGCGGCCAGGGGCTGGCGACCAGCCGCTTCGGCCCGCCGACCCGCCTCAGCGTACGCTTGACCCGCTTCGGCGCTTCGACCCAGGCGCTCCAGTACTTCGGCCAGGCGCAGACTAATCCGCTCGCTCTCGGTGAACTGCGCCTGTCCTTCCTTGAGGATGTCGACCGCCTCGTTTCCGCGGCCGTCCGACCAAGCAAGCGCCGCCCGCTCCAGGACTACCTGCTCCAGGACCGTTCCCGAACGCTGTAGCGAGCGGTCGCGCTGGGAGTCACCGCTCAGGCCCGAACCCTTGGAGGCCAAAAGGTCGTTCAACAGTCGGAGCGCGCGCTGCTCGAGCTCCGGATTAGAGGCTCGTCCTGCATCCACCGCCGCTTCGGCGTCCTCCACCGCCTGCTGCTCTTCGCCCGAGGCCATGGCAGCTCGAGCAGCCTCCATGAGCAGAAGCGCTTTTTCGGGGGGCGGCGTCTGGGGCAAGCTAGCCTGCTGCCGGCGGAGCTCGGCCAGGCCACCACGATCCCCGAGCATTCGATAAGCATCAGCGAGTTGGCTTCGGAGCCGATTCGACTCGGCGGAAGTGACGGAGAGCCGACCAAGGACCTGACGCAAGATGCTGGCCCGGTCCCGAGTGCGGCCCAAGGCGCCGTAGGCCCTTGCGAGATCGGTGGCGAGCTGGACGCAAGCAGCCTGGGGGAGAGGTTCCAGTTCGGACCGAAGTCCATCTCCGAGGAGCTCAGCTTCGTTCCAGTCTCGGACCCGAACTGCGTGATGAAGTCGAAGCGCACGAGCCTGGGGGCTACCGTCGGCCTGCAGCGCTTCGAGCACCGAGTCTGTCTGACCATCGAGCACACGCAAGGCATCCTGCACCGCACCACTCGCGTAGAGACGAATCGCCAAAGCAGCTGCCGACTTTCCTCGTTCGGGACCGGCCGCCCTGGACAAGGCCTTCTCCAGGGCGTGTCGGGCCAGACCCGAGTCGGCCCCCCGGTCAGCCACCAGTGCCAAGCGCCGAAGTCGCTCCGGCCCGTCGGCTTGGGCGATGAACCCGCGAAGCGCCGTCAGAAGCTCGGGTCCCGCCTCCGACTCGGCGAGGAGGAACAGGATTCGAAAGGCGGCGTCGTCATCGCCTCGCTCCAGCCGCTCCCGCACCCCCTCCAACCAGGTCCCGGCCGGGAGGGCCTGCGCATCTTCCTCCGCCTCCAGGATGACCTCCAGAAGCTCGGAGTTGCGGGGATCGGCTCGACGGGCACGAGCGAGAACGGTTCGGGCCAGTTCCCGGTCATGGTTGGAGAAGAGCCGTCCCGCCGCCAAGAAGACCCGACTCGCCGAGGGTCCGTGGTCGGGGAGGCTTCCGGCGATGCCGTTCCAAAGGGAGCGGGCGGTGTCGACCAGACCGGCTGGACCCGCCTGATCGAAGTAGCCGACCAGGGCCTCCAGATTCCCAGGATCCTGATCAAAGGCGGTTCGAAACTGGTCGACGGCGCGACGCGGATCGCCGCTCTCGGCCCAAAGACGACCGGCCTGAACCTGGAGACGGCTGGCCCGCCGCGGTTTGCCTGCGTCTCGCGCCTCTCGGACCAGCTGGTCCATCAGCTCGATCGCCTGCTCGAGGCGACCGAGCCGGCCCAGAGCCACAGCCAACTCCTGACGGATATCGACGTCCTTGGGGGCGAGGGCCAGTGCGGCATCGAAGGCTTTTCGGGCCGCCTCCGGGTCCTCGAGTTCATCTCGGAGCAGACGGCCGGCGGCGAGAAGAGCCTCGACCTGAATCGCTGGCTCACTACTGACGTGGGCCAGACGGCGGGCCGCCCGGACCGCGGCCGGCACCCGGTCGAGCCTCGGGAAGGCTTCGACGAGCTCGGCCAGAATCTGAGGGTCGTCGGGCCGGAGGGCGACGGCCTCCTCCAGCCGGGCCACCCGGGCCTCGAGACCCAGACCCCGGCCGGCGGGGAGCAAGGCCCAAGCAGCGGAGCGAAGATGGCCCGTGGATCGAAGTTTGGCCGCTGCCCGATCGAAGCACGCCCGGGCCTCCTCTTCGTCGCCTTGGAGCCGCTGAACCACCCCTCGGTAGAGGAGGTCCGGCACGACGTCTTTTCCGTGGGCCAGAATCTGACCGTGGAGGGCAGGATCTTCCAGAGCCCTGCCCAGGAGCCGCTGCCGGCGACCGGGGGAGAGGGCCTCGCCTAGCCTCTGGTCCTCAGCCGCTTCCCGCTCCCAGTCGACAGCCTTCCGAAGGACTTCCGACGCGTATGGCTCGCCGAGGCCGACGGCGAGGACCAGTCGATCCGCCTCCACTTGGATGCCCTCGAGCGACAGGCCCTCCAGCCGGGGCATCTTCCAGCCTCGAGCGGGAAGCAGAGCCCAAAGGCTGGCCCGGACCAGGTCTGCCTCCAGGATGCCCTGGTCGAGGATCGCGAAGTCTGCCCGGGGGGCGGCTGCGCCGACGGTCTCGCCTAGGATCGCAGCCAGTGCCTGGAGGAGGGCAGTGGCACCGGGTTCGGGTAGGTCGAAGAGAAAGGCTGGGCCGAGGTGGGCCCGAACCCGCGATCCATCTCCGGGACCCAATACGATGTGATGAGCGATGGACGCGCGGCGACGACCGCAGCGGCCTTCGAGGACCACGTGGTCCCCTTCGCCGATCAGTTGGAGGTCGACCCAGGGGACGTCTTTGGACCACAGGGCCTCCTGAAGCCGACGGGCCCAGAGCGCGAGCTCGATGTCGAGGACCAAGCTTCGAACCTGGGTCGCTCGGTTGCGGAAGGCCTCGACCCCGCCGTCGAGGTCGAGGGAGGACGGCACCTCGGCGAGCTCCAGCTCCAGGTCTCGCAGTCGAAGGAAAGGGAGCTCGGCGCGGTCCAAGCCGACGGTGGCCCGGGATCCGTCGAGCGCGAGCTTCAGACCGAGACCGTCGGTCTGGGGTCCCGTTTCGGCCATGGACATGCCTCCTCGGCAGGATGCGCACGGGAAGGCTCCGTCTTCAAGTTCTCGCCCCGGGGTCGAAAGCGCCCGTCCCCTCGCCTACACTCGGGGGGTGAACGGCCCGCCAACCGAGATCCAGATGCGAGCGCCGGGCCCCAAACGCGGCCAGGCTTTGGCGCCCAGGCTCTTCCTGGTGCTGTTCCTGGCCTCCATCGCCTCAGTGATTTACCTGTTCCGGCCCTACATCACCGATCTCATCCTGAGCCTCCTCCTGGTGGCCCTGACACAGCACAGCCACCAGCGCTTGACCGTCCGGCTCGGCTACCGTCGGTGGCTGGCCTCCTTCGTGGTGACCAGCCTCATCGTGGTCGTGATCCTCCTCCCCACCACCTTCGTGGTGACTAGCCTCAGTCGGGAGGCGGCCAACGTGTACGAGAACACCCGCTCCAGCTTCTCCTTGTCCAAGGTGGAGGGCTTCTTGATGGGCGAGAGCTGGACGGCGCAGAACATCCGATCCACCAGCGAAATGCTGGGCTACGAGCTGACCCAGGCCAATCTCCAGCAAGCCCTGACCGAAGCCGCGAGCCGGATCGCGGCCGTCCTATACGAGCAAGTCAATCTGCTCCTCACCAACGTGCTCGCCGCCGTTCTGCACTTCGTGATCATCGTGGTGACGGTCTTCTATCTGTTCGTGGACGGTGCGCGTCTGAAAGCCTGGCTCTTTCGCTTGAGTCCTCTTCCCGAGGAGCAGGAAGAGCTCCTGGCCGAGAAGTTCAGCGCCGTCGGCCGTGCTATCATGGTCGGCAACGGGATCGGGTCCATTCTTCAGGGCGTCTTGGGCGGCGTCGCCATGTGGGCAGTGGGGCTCCCGAGCCCTGTTCTGTGGGGAACGGTGATGGCGGTGTTCGCCTTCTTGCCCGTGGTCGGCATCAGCGTCGTGGTCATTCCGGCCACGGCCTATCTCCTACTGGTAGACCGGATCGGCGCCGCCATCATCTTCTTCGCCTTCTGTGGGCTCCAAGCTCTCATGATGGAGAACATCGTCAAGACGCGGCTGATCGGTTCGAGCATCCAGACCCATGACCTGGTGATCTTCATGAGCATCGTCGGGGGACTGGGCGCCTTTGGCATCCTCGGCCTGCTCTACGGTCCGCTGCTGGTCACGCTCTTCCTGACCATGTGCGAACTGTTCGAAGCAGACTACAAGGACCGGCTCGTCCGAACCCAGCGCCGAGGGACGGGTCACTCCCACTCGATGGTGGCGGGGGGCTTCGACGAAACGTCGTAGACCACGCGGTTGATGCCGCGGACCTCGTTGATGATGCGGTTCGACATCCGCCCCAGCACCTCGTAGGGCATGTGGAACCAGTCGGCGGTCATGCCGTCGACCGAGGTCACGGCTCGGATGGCGCAGGTAGCCTCATAGGTCCGGGCGTCGCCCATGACACCAACGCTCCGAACGGGCAAGAGCACGGCGAAGACCTGCCAAATCGCCCGGTCGAGGCCCGCCTCGGTGACCTCCTCCCGGACGATCTTGTCGGCCTCCCGCAGAACCCGAAGTCGCTCCGCCGTGACGTCACTGAGAATCCGGATCCCGAGCCCCGGACCCGGGAAGGGGTGCCGCTCTACGACCTCGTCCGGAAGCCCGAGCTCTCGACCCAAGATTCGGGCTTCGTCCTTGAAGAGCTCTCGAAGGGGCTCGATGAGGCGGAGCTTCATGCGCTCGGGCAGGCCACCGACGTTGTGATGGCTCTTGATCGTCGCACTCGGACCCCGAAAGGAGACCGATTCGATCACGTCGGGATACAGCGTGCCCTGAGCGAGAAAGGTCGCTCGCGGCCCGGCGCGGTGAGCAGCTTCTTCGAACACGTCGATGAAGACCTTGCCGATGATTTTCCGCTTTTCCTCTGGATCGGTGACGCCGGACAAGGCTTCCAGAAAAGTGTCGGTGGCATCTACGTACTCCAGACGCATCCCCAGACGATCCCGAAAGATGCTCTGCACGTTCTCGGCCTCGCCCGCCCGAAGCAGACCGTTGTTCACGAAGACGGGCACCAGCTGCTCCCCTAGAGCGCGATGGAGCAAGGCGGCCACGACCGAGGAATCGACGCCCCCCGACAGGCCGCAGATCACGACGCCGTCGCCGACCTCTTCTTGGACCTTCTCGACCTCGTGATCGATGAAGGAACCCATCGTCCAGTCGGCGTGAACACCGGCCACGCGGAACAGAAAGTTGGCGAGGAGGTCGGTGCCCCGGGTGGTGTGCACGACCTCGGGATGAAACTGCAGCCCGTAGAGCTTTTGGGTCTCGTCGGCCACGATGGCATGTCCGCAGCTTGGGGACCGACCTACGCTTTCAAAACCAGGGGGTAAGCTGTCGACGTGGTCGCCGTGGCTCATCCATACGTGAAGGAGCTCTTCGGCTTCGAAGCCATGAAGAATCTCGGCCTGGCCGGTCACGGTGACGTCAGCCCGTCCATACTCCCGAGCCTCGCTGGGCACGACCTTGCCGCCCAGGACCTGGGCCATGAGCTGGAGGCCGTAGCAAATACCCAGCATTGGGATCCCCATTTCGAAGATGGCCGGGTCGACGCCGGGAGCCCCGTCCTCATGAACTGACGACGGCCCTCCGCTGAGGATCAGAGCCTTGGGGGCGAAGCCTCGGATGTCCTCGATGGGCTTGGTGCAGGGCCAAATCTCGGAGTACACGCGCTGCTCCCGCACCCGACGCGCGATCAGCTGGGTGTACTGCGACCCGAAGTCGAGGACGAGGACCCGATCCATTTCCATGAGCGGCCCGGCTTAGCACGTCTGACGGTCCTCAAGACAGAGGCTCATCGAGCAAGAAGTCGGTCACGCGTCCCCAGAGCCGCTCGAAATCTCGACGTCGAAAGCCGGTCCCCGAAGCCAGCCAGTCGAAGTGAGGCGGCTCGTGCTCCGGGTCATCGAAGTGTCCGATGACGTCCAAGTGGTCTCCTCCAGCCCCGTGGACGAAGGTCCCCCGCAGTTGGGCCAAGGTCGGCACTACGCCGTCACTGCTCCGACCATCCGGCAGCCGAGCAAAGGCGCGAAACAATGCGTCCCGGTAGACCGGGGGTACGACCCCGGAGGGACGTCGACCGGTCAAGGTGTGGAGCGTCGCGTAGATCCCGTGGGTCATCTGGCCGTAGGGGTCGAGCCCGGCTCGCCATGCCGTGCGGGGACCGGGTCGGGCGGCTTGAGTGACGACGCAGCCATAGCGAACCGCAGGGTTGTCGGGAATGGCGCGGACTTCGGTGGCCTCGGGCCGCAGCTCGGCGACCAGGTCCTGATCCTGACGGACGTCGCTGAAGAAGGCGCTGAGCTGCTCGGTCCGCTCTCGGGAGAGGTCAGAAAGGAGCTGCTGATAGAGCTGATCGGCGATGGTTCGGTTCAAGCGAAGAACGTCGTCCACCCGGGCGAAGACCCCGACCAGCTTGGCCGCCAAACCGAGAGGCAGGCGCCCGAAACGAAGAATGTAGACCGTGGCTAGGGACAGCAGCTGCAGGACCCGGTGGCCCTGCACCCCCGTGAAGAGGGACGCGAGCGGGGTCCCGCCGTGAGGGACACTGATGCCGCACACCGAAGCCAGACGACGGGTCCAAGGCTCCATCCGGTCCTCATGGGCCAACCACCAGGCGTCGAGCCCGCCCGAAGAATGGCCCACCAGATGAATGGTCCCCTCGTGGGCCACGTCGACCACGACCTCACGAAGGCGGGCAGCCCGCTGGGCAATGCTGGCCGTGGGGCTGGTGGACGACTTGGTGACGATGACCTCCCAACCCCGCTGGGTGAAGTTGTCGGTGAGGACCTCGGCGACGTGGGCGAAGTAGGGCAGGTCCCCAAGCTCGGAAAAGCCGAAGAAGCCCGGGACGAGGATGACGTGCTGCAAATCACGCACAGAACTCGGCTTCTTCCCTCATGGCGGCCTGCTGGGCGGAGACGTCCCAGTCGGTCTAGCACAAACCCTCAACTTCACCCAAAACAATGGGAGGGTCCGAACCCATTTCTACAACCGGAGCTATGTCGCATCGAGAGCGTACGGAAGCGCAAGGTCGCCTCCGCCGACGGCTGCGAAGGCTTGCCAGAGTGCAAACCTGCCCCTGGCCGAGCCGGCCCAAGGTGCGGAGCTTTGCTTCGACCTACGGCTGGGCCATCTCGGAAGCGGATGCCCCGAAGTCTGGTCCATGGCCCGGCGCCGGCCCTTGCGGCCTGGCGTCGGACCGCGCCTTGCGAGATCGCGGTAAGCAAGTCCTCGCCCTGGGCGGCCTTCGTCGATACGGCAAGTCCCCTCGACCTTCCTGAGGGTCTGCAGCAAACGGTCTTGCGCGGGAGGCCTGCTCTCGGTCTCTGCGTGACCGACATGGACTCGACCCTTATCGAGGAAGAGGTCATCGACGAGCTCGCCCGGAGGGCCGGACGCTTCGAAGAGGTAGCGGCGATCACCGAGGCCGCCATGCAGGGGGCGCTCGACTTCGAGGCCTCACTTCGTCGTCGCGTGCGGGCGCTGGCCGGGACTTCGGCCTCGGTCTTGGCAGAGGTCCGAGGAGCCGTTCGACTTCGGCCTGGCGCCGAGCGTCTGATCCGGGCTGTCCACGGCATGGGCGGGCGGGCCGGTGTGGTGTCGGGCGGCTTCATCGAGGTGGTGGGCCCCATCGCCGAAGCCTTGGATCTCGACTTCGCCCACGCTCATCGCCTCCAGGTCGCCAATGGACGACTCACGGGCCAGATCGAAGGCCCTATCGTGGGCGGCCCAGAAAAGGCCTCCACCCTCCGTCGCTGGGCGTCCGAAGCCCATGTCCCGCAGGATGCCACTCTGGCGGTGGGAGACGGCGCCAACGACCTCCAAATGCTGAAGGCAGCCGGGCTGGGGGTGGCCTTCTGTGCCAAACCCAAAGTTCGCGCAGCGGCTGATGTCTGCCTCGACGTACCTCAGCTCGACGGCGTTCTCTACCTGTGGGGTCTGGACGATGAGCGCATCGACGAGGCCGCCTCTCGGGGCTGACCGAAGATCCTCGCCGAATCGGCTTGGCCCATCAGGATGTCTTGCGCCGCCTCGCCCTTCGTTCCGCAGCGGCGATAGCCACCATCGCCTTGTAGCACCCAAGCCCCTCGGTCCTGCCGAAAGAGGAGGTCCATTTCCTCCACGACCCGAGCCCGAAGCGTGGGATCTTCGATCGGGAAAGCGGTCTCGACCCGCCGAAAGAGGTTCCTATCCATCCAGTCCGCGCTCCCCAGATAGACTTCCGGATCGCCCCCGTTCTCGAAACAGAAGACCCGGCTGTGCTCCAGGAGCCGCCCCACCACCGAACGAACAGTGATGCCTTCTGAACGCCCCGGAACGCCAGGGCGCAGGCAGCAGGCCCCGCGAACCAGAAGCTCCACGTCCACTCCGGCCTGACGCGCGTCGTACAGAGCCGTGATCACCTTGGGCTCGACGAGAGCGTTCATCTTGGCCCGGACTCGGGCTGGACGCCCGGCCCGTGCGTTCTCGGCTTCGATGCCGATTCTCTTCAGCAAGAAGTCATGAAGGTGAAAAGGTGCCTGAATGACCTTTTCCAGCTCAGGCACGCGACCAAAGCTGGTCAGCTCCAGGAAGAGCTTCTGTAGATCCCGACCCAAGGCGGGGTCTGAAGACAACAGACCGTAGTCCGTATAGAGCCGAGCCGTCTTTGCATTGTAGTTGCCGGTGCCGAGGTGGACGTAGTGCCGTAGGCCGTCCTCCTCTCGCCGAACCACCATCAGCATCTTGGCGTGGGTCTTCAAGTTGACCACGCCGTAGACGACCTGAGCGCCGGCATCTTGGAGCTTCTCGGCCACCTGGATATTGGTCGCTTCGTCGAATCGGGCCTTGAGCTCTACGAGGACGGTGACCGCTTTGCCCGCTTGGGCGGCGTCGATGAGGGCCTCGACGAGGGCCGAATCCGAATCGGTTCGGTAGAGGGTCTGCTTGATGGCGACGGTTTTCGGATCGTGAGCGGCCTGGCGCACAAGCTCTGTCACAGGAGCAAAGGACTGATAGGGGTGATGAAGCAGCACGTCTTGCCGGCGTAAGATCTCGAAGAGGTCATTCTCTCGCTCCAGAACCCGAGGCAGATGGCCCGTGAAAGGCGGATACTTGAGATCAGGACGATCCACGTCGTCCACCAGCTGGCTCAGGCGCTGCATGTTGACTGGCGCCTCCATCCGATAGCAGTCGTCTTCGTTCAGCCCGAACTGCTGCAATAGAACTTGCACGGCGGAATGAGGGCAGCGGTGGTCGACCTCCAGACGGACCTCGTCGCCGAAGCGTCGACCCGGGAGCTCGGACTCGATGACGTTGAGTAAATCGTCGTCCCCGTGAAGCTCGAGGTCGCTGTTGCGTGTGACCCGAAAGGGAAAGCAGCCGTCGACCTTCATCCCTGGGAAGAGCTCTCCCGCGAAGGCCTTGATGACGGAAGAGAGGTAGGCGAAAACGTAGGTCCCATCGCGACCAGGTAGCCGAATGAGCCGAGGCAGGGTTCGGGGGGCAGGAACGACAGCCAGCCCCCCCTCCGCCCGCCCGAAGGCATCGTCCCCCGACAGAACGACCAGGATGTGGAGTACCTTGTTCATCACCCGGGGGAAGGGATGGCTGGGGTCGAGGCGAAGGGGGCTCAGGACGGGCAGCACGTCTTCGAGGAAGAAGCGCCGCAGGAAGGCCTCGTCTTCGGTCGACCACTCGAAGCTACGCTTCATGAAGACGCCCTCTCGGTTGAGGGCCGGAATGAGCTCTCCCAGCAAGACACGGTGGATGTCGTCGACCAGGGCGTGGACCTGATCCGAGATCTCGGCCAGGACCGACCATGGCGCCATACCGTCCGGTCCGGGTGCATCGGCCCCAACGGCGACCTGCTTCTTCAGCCCCGCGACACGCACCTCGTAGAACTCGTCGAGGTTGGAGGCTGCGATGCAGAGAAAACGGAAACGTTCGAGGAGCGGAATGGCCTCATCCTCAGACTGAGCGAAGACCCGCCGATGAAAGGCAAGGAGGCTGAGCTCTCGATTGATGAAGACACTCGCCGTCACGCCGCCGACTTGGGCCGAATTGCGTTCGCGGGCAAGTCGCGCCGAATCGGACGTCAGGGCTCAGTGGGGAACCGAGATCGAGGGCGCGAGGGCCGCTTGGAGGCGGTCGACCAACACCGCTTGGGCCGGGTTCAGGAGGCTGCGAGCCTCGTCGGGAACCACGAAGCGGACTTCGTCGACCTCAGGAAAGATCTGACGACGGCCCGAGCGGCGGGGCCACTCCATCTCGAAGGTGTTGCTGTCGAGGCGCTCCGGATCCGCATCGCCATGTCCGGCAAAGGCATGAATGACCTTTCCGGAGCGAAGGCGGACCGACCCCAACTCGAAGAGCTCCAGAGGACAGACGAAGCCGGTCTCTTCTCGAAATTCTCGGCGAGCGGCGCTCTCGGCGTCCTCGCCCTCTTCGATCAGCCCTTTGGGGATTGTCCAGGCCCCGAGACTCTTGCGGGCAAAGAAGGGCCCTCCTGGGTGGGCCACCAAAACTTCGAGGCCCACCAAGCGGGTTCGATACATGAGGACGCCCGCGCTCGCCTTCACGGTGAGAGTGTAGCGATCCCGCTTTCCCGGGGCCACCGCCGAGCGCAACTCAGCCGGGCACGGGAGCCCCCCGCCGGCGGAGCTCGAGGGTCGCGTGGGCGATCCCGAATCGCCTGTGCAAGAAAGCCCTGAGTTCGTCCGCAACAGCCTCAGGCTGAGCGTGGGGCGGGATCTCGACTTGAAGCGTCACGACAGGCTGCTCCTGAGTGAGGCACCAAACATGGAGGTCGGCGATCTCCAATACTTCGGGTTGTTCGAGCAGCGCCCTCCGGAGCTCACCCGCGTCCAGATCGCTAGGGGAAGCCTGAAGGAGGATCCGAGCCGCGTCCCGAACCAGCCCGAGCGAGACGCGAAGCAGCAACAGGCAAACCAGAAGAGAGAGGACGGGATCCGCTATCGTCTCCCCGGTAAAGACGACGACCAGGCCGGCTATGATGGCGGCCAGGGAGGCCAGAAGATCCCCGATGACATGAAGGATGGCGCCTCGGACGTTCAAGTTGTGACGATCCCCGCCTGCGAGGATGGCCAAGGCGACCAGATTGACCAGAAGCCCAGCAACCGCCACCCCGAGCATGACCGGTCCTTGAATGGAGACCGGCGTCAGGATGCGGTGGACGGCGTGCCAGAAGATGGACCCGACCACGAAGAGCATCCCCAGCCCGTTTGCGAAAGCGACCAGGACCTGGGCCCTGTCGAGGCCGAAGGAGTGCTCCGGCGTCGGGGGTCGCCGGCTCAGCCGAAACGCGAACCAGGCGAAAAAGAGCGAGACGCTGTCGCTGAACATGTGGCCGGCATCGGCCAGGAGCGCCAAAGAGCCCGATAGCCAGCCCCCTAGGCCCTCGACGACCACAAAGCTACCGGTCAGCAGAGCGGCGGCAAGGGTGCGGCCTTCGTTGCTGGGATGCGCGTGCCCGCCGTGTGTGTGGCCCCCGGCTCCCACGACCTGACCCTAGCGCAGCCGCCCCCCGAAGAGAGCCCAAGATGGCTGTGCCCACCGGAGCCGGGCGGCTCGGCTTTTCTCTTCCCTCGGAGGCCGAAGCGAGTACACTGCTGCTCCCATTCAGGGCGCATAACTCAGTCCGGTTAGAGTGCCATCTTCACACGGTGGAAGTCGCTGGTTCGAATCCAGCTGTGCCCATAGAAATCTCCACTACTTAGAGGACGCGTTCTCCTCCTCGAAGCCTGGGGTCCCGGTTTGAGTCCCGGTTTCAGCTTCTGCCCCGCCTTCAATCAGCCTCAACCCGGCAAACGCCCTCCGTCCGGCCTCGCCCTTCTCGGCAGCACTGAGCGGCGTGTAGTGCCGGTGCATGGCGTCCGTGACGTGGCCGGCGATGTCCATCGCCATCCGAGTCCCCGCCGTCCTGCCGTAGAGCTTCGCCCCAGTCCGCCGGCACCCGTGCGGCGTGAACCGCTTGGTGATGCCGGCGTGCTTGCAAATGTCGAGGAACGGCTTTCGCAGCGAGTTCCGGCTTCGGAACCCGCCTTGGGCAGTCGGGAACAGAAGGCCTGAGATCCGCTGCTTCTCGTTGAAGGTTGTCCGAAGAGCTCGAAGCTCGTCCAGAACCTCCTCGAGAAGCGGAGGCGCATCTTCGCCGAACCGATCTCGCTTCACTCCGGGCACGACCTCAACGCCCGCTCCGTATCCAGACAGCCGCCGGGTCACGACGAACTCCATCGTCTCGAGATCCAGGTCCTCCCAGCGGAGCGCGAGGGCCGTGCTGATGCGCATGGTCGTGGTGAACAACACCAAAACGAGCGCGTAGTGCTGCGGCCACCGGCCCTTCGCGACCCGAAGGAACCGGTCCAGCTCATCTGGAGTGAGCAGGTTCGGCTCCTTGCGGTGGATGCGGGCATCTCGCCGCTCGTTCAGCGACTTCAGCGAGGCTGCCGCTTCGTGACCAACCGAGGCCAGCACCGTCTTTAGGACGCGGTGGTGGCTGTTGATGGTGCTGCGCGCCAGACCAACTGAGAGCATATCCTCCCGCCACCTCGCCACGTGGTCCGTCTGGATACGATCCGACCTCATCCGTCCGAAAAACGGCTTGAGGTAGTTCCGGACCGTGTCTGAATATCGAGTTCGCGTGGCTGGCGTTAGGTGCGGTTGCGTTGGGTCCTCGTCATGTTTGCGGTTGCAGACCTCCTCGAGCCAAGCATCAGCCAACGCCCCAAAGAGCATGGAGCTGCGTAAGGCGTCCTCTGCCGGCGTCTGTGCTGTTGGGCTTTGAAGTCGAAGCTCTTCGAGTTCCCGCAGGCGACTCGCCTCTTTGGCGGTCCTCGCTTCGACAGTCTTCATTCTCTCTTGCTGCTTTCCGGTCACGGGGTCGGTCCGGTACACCCTCAACTGATACCGGCCGTTTCCTAGCGCCTTCACACCCCGGTACGAGGTCTTCTGGCCCTTCTTCTTGCTCATGTTCTGCTCCGTTTCTGGAGCGTCGCACCGCGTACCTTGCCGCCCGCTCCTCCATGAGGGCAAGAACGTCTGCCTCCAGAAACAGCGCCTTGTTGCGGGCGGCTCGTCCAACGACCCGGAGTTCTCCCCGACGCACCATCGCACGCACGCCGGACGTCCCCCTGAAGCCCATCACTTCGGCGACACGCTCGATGGGAATCCGGCCGTGAAAGGGAGGGGTCACCTTGGCGTACCCTCACGGTGCTCTTTCAGCTTCAGCGAGACGTCCGCGGTCCCCACGGTGCCGAGCCCGAGGAGCGTGGTTCGAGCCGAAGGCCATCATGGATCGATGTCATCGCCGACTGTGCAAGAGATGTCCGGGCATGGTTTGCCTCCGTTCTGTGACCAACTCGGACGAACGGCGGCAGTACACGGCGAGTGACATCGATCGTGCAGTGGCAACGATTCTGGATCTCGCCGTGAGGATTCGAAGTGGCTTGAAGCCTGAAGACGCTATCGACGACTGGAGTCAGAACATCGCCGAGAAGATCGTCGATGCCGGTGAACGGGTCGCACGAGCACCCCTGACTCCTCCCGACGCGCCTGCGACCAGAAGGGAAGACTTGATCCTGACGCTGCTGCAACGTGACCTCCAGCACCTATTCCTTCGTGCGGAGAGCAAGGCGAAAGCCGGCCTCTATGAGGGTCAAGGCCTTATCCGGAACGCTGGTAGCGTCCGACAACAGAGAGCGATTCAGGCTCAGCAGGTCCGGGTTGTGGCGCAGCGCCGCGGGATCGCTCGGAGTCGGCAGGCCGTCATGGAACTGCTACCGGCCGAGGATGAGATAAAGCGGCACCGAAATCAGCGAAGGTGGCGAGAGTACGAGTCCGCTCTGACGGTGCTTCGACGAAATAAGTCTGGACCTAAGCGGGCGGCGGACTACCTCGTTCAGGGACTGACGAGGAACGAGGACTCGTTCAAGAGCACGAGTCGGACTGGTTTGGACAAGCTCCGAGTTCTGGAGACCATAGCAACAGGCGGTGAACTTAGGCGTCATTCAAGGGACCTCGCTGAACTTGGTCCGAGTGGAGCCGAGATCTGGAACCCGGTGGCTACGGCTATCTCCCGGTGGAAGGCCAAAGCCCCTAAGAAGGCCCCGCCAATTTGGAGGGTAGAGGTTCGAGCTGGTCCGAGGAGATCGCAGCAAGAACCCGAACAGTGGATCCGGGCCTCCGTGTGGTCCTCCCAGGAAGAGCCTTAGCCGCCTTTCGGTCACGAACGACGGCCGAATCATGCCCAGACTGAGAGCGACAGCTCCGTCAGACTACCGGCATGTCAGCAACCCACATTGCCTCTGGACCGAATCCAACGAGGTGGCCTTCTCTGTTCGTCACTGAGTTTCGACCCGCCTTTCACATCGGGATGAGGCTGACTGAGGCAGAAAATTGAAAGCCGGTCGTCCACGTTCTGGGACCGATCGAGTGTCGCTCGGTCGAACTCTGGAGGGTCTGGTCGTGCGCCTATGCATGTTGCGACTGGGCCTGAATCAGGTGAGATTCTCGCGACTTGTTGGGGCTAGTGAGGGCACCGTCTCGCGTTGGTTGGACGGAAGCACCAATGCTCCCTCCTGGCCGGAGCTGTGGAGAGCCCTTCAGGATGCCCGCTCCGAACCGGCGCCTTCCGGAACAGTCCAGACGACTTTCTGGACCCGTAGCCTGGAGTCCCGAAGCACGAAGCTCGAGAACCTCAACCAATCCTGTGGTCTGGACACAGCGTTGTGCGCCGCGGAGGCGGTCCAGAACGCTCTGGGCACCTCTCCCGTGGCCAAAGGCCACGAGCCCGTAATGGAGCTGGACCGGATCGCGGCGACAACGGCGGTTGAGAACCGGGACGCCTTTGTCACCAAGATGAAAACCATCCTCGAACCCGTGAGCCTGAGACGAGACGCCATCTATCGATGGTCTGGACGAATAGGGCACGGGCTCTTCGTTCAAGCAGGACCTCGTTTCCAGAGTGCCACCATTAATCCGGATACGGGCGAGGTTCTGGAGCCCAACTTCGTGCGGGTCGACATCTCTGGACAGCTCCTCCAGAAACCTCGTCTGCTCCACACGCTGATGGGAGCGGTCTTCGAACGAGTTGTGACGCCGAGCTCTTGGCAAGTGACTCTCATCGACTTCGCTGCCACTTACAACGAGCCCCGTTTCGCCATCCTCGGTCTGGACCGACGGACGAGGTCACTGACCGTCGGGTGCCCCTCTCACCCCGTTCTCAAGGGCTACGCCCTCAACCACTACTTCGGTTCGAAACGGAGCAGTCGCTTCATCCGGCACTACAACAAGCGGACAGAACGAGCTGATAGGCTTCTCGCTGACCCCAGGCTCGAGCGCGACCTCTTGGGAGCCAGCGAGCTTGGACCCCCACCGGACCCAGACGGTGCTACGACAGTCACAGGGGATGACATGGAGCACCAGGCCCGCGTGGACAACCAGGAGCGACTGAGCAACCGGTTTCGCGGCATGAGCTGGCCAGCCTACATCTGCGAGTGGAGTCACGCCCACCGCATCGAGGGCTCTGTTCGCCCTCGACCGTGGACGAGGCCGAACGCTATCGATCGGCACCCGACAGGGCTCATCCAACGTATCCTCGACGGTCCGAATCCGTTCCGGAGCCACGATGTCATCCATCTAGGCGTTCTTCCGGAGGAGAGCTCCCTTGTCCCGATCCTGGTCTGGGCTCGGGTTGAGGGCTTGCCTGCCGTCCTCGACGACCTGGCCGTGGTATCCAGGTCGAAAGCCGAGGAGCGGGCGTTTCGTAGGGTGCTTCTCGACGAGCTCGAGTTGCTGGCCAACTCAACGGAGTGGCACGGCATCCTTCATCCGGAAGTCGTGCTCCGCATGAATGCCGAACGTCTCCAGCGAGAGCTGGATGAGGTGTTTCGTCGCGCGGGCCAATGTCGATGAACGACGCCACCTTGGACGACGTCGACCGGAGAGCCGCTGTGCTGCAACTCAAGGGGGTCCTCGAAAGGGCACGCGTCCATCACCGCGGAGACGATCCCGAGGTAGCGTTGGATCCAAGGAGCTAAGGGCCGTGCTCCGGAACCGAATAGGCCGGAACGTGGCCATACCAGCTGACGAGCTTCTTCGACGGCTTCCCCGAGAACGAGTTCGAGGCACCGGCCAAAGCACTACAGAAGCCGCAGGACGAGCGCCCGCTCGAGCTCAGCGGTGGTCGAGTCCGTCCTTCGAATCTGTGCCCGAGCAAGTGAAGCCTCAGGTTGCCAGGATCTTGTAGCCCGGAGCATCGAGCCAGGCCTCACAGAGCCGCCTGCACCAACCGCAGCTTCGCGGCTTTGATAGGTCTTCCGAGACAAGGGTTGGTCGAACGACCGAAGGGCAGGTTCGATCGTTTTTCTAGAGTTTCGGCTCAGACGCCCGGGAACTGGAGCCGCCGAAAAATGTAAGATCTTCTGAGACGGTCGAGATACGATAGCCTGATCACGATAGGGTGAGCTCTGGATTTCTTCACCAACTTATCCGTCTGCTTTCTCCGCTTGGCAGATGTCGCGTGGTGTTGCGCGACTCGACATCAAGATGATCTCCAACATGTCCGCGGTTTAGCCGTCGGATAGGCCAAGAACTACCAACGGTTCCGGCAACCGAGTCTTGAGCATCGTGCCTGCCGTTTGGCAAATGCAGGGGGTCGGTCGCCCAGGGTTCGCCGTCTGGACGTCGCGGTCGACCTGGAGGTTGCATATGGCCGCCTCATCGCCTTCCAGGCCCAACGACGACCGATCCAAAGAACTGCATGGCCCGTCACCGCCGGACCTTCGTCGAGGTCTGGAGACGGAGGGGGCAGTATCTAGGTAGCAGAATCCTCATCTACGACGGTCTGGAGCGCTATCGCGCTCGCCAACGTGACGAGGCCAACGGGTTCTCCGAGCGTTACCACGACATGTCGATCTCCAGAGATGGTCGGCGTGGACGCGCATCGAGGTGAAGTAGCTGCACGTCGAGGTGGACGACCTCGAACTCGCGCTCAAGGGCGCCCGAGATCTCCTCCAGACACTCTGGTTCCACCAGGTCGGCGAGCTTTACGATGCAAACCGGCGGAAGCTCTTGGGCGAAGCGCTCGCCGCTGGCTTCAACCCGAACGCACCGCTCACGCGCCGCGCCGTGCAATACGCCCTTCTGTCGATGCGGGCCTTGCATCGTTAGCAAGGAAGACCCTCAAGAGAGCTCGCTAAGGACGCCCGCACCGCTCGACGCAACTCGCCTGAGGTTAGCCAACGAGCGCTCATCGACTTGCTGGAGCTCGGTCTTCCCGAGGGGCGGGCCACCGCCGCAGCGAAGCTCCACCGCTCCGTAGTTGCGGCGATGCTCAGCTCCATGCTGAGCATCAATCTCCCGGCGGACTCCGACTGGGTGCCCAAGCTCCGCGAGCTGCTCGAGTCCGTGCTGATCGACCGCATGGGCCGACGGAGACATCGCATCTGGACATCCCGGTTCGCGTTCTCTAGCGCGACGGTCGGACCCCTGCACCTAGGCTACGGGGTGCCGCAGGCCTACTCGGAGCGCCTTGACGGATTGCGTCGAACGTTGCTCAAGGAGGTCCGGAGCCAAAGTGCCAGAAGCGCTCGATTCCGTACCTCCAGGCTTGATCTCGCACCTTGCAGGGGTCACCTGTCATCCAGACCTCTGAGGTAACCGGTTTCTGGGATTTCTGGCACAACCCGATGCGCCGGCCATCGTCCAGACGCGCCGCAGACCGCATGGAGCCAAAATGGAAGAGCTTGGCGGTTGTCGATGGAGGGCGTCCGCGCGAGCATCGCGGGGCGCCCCACGTAGTCCAGATGGATCATTCAAAACCGAAACTCTATGAACGGTGCCGGCGAGTAAGCGCCATCCGAACCAAGACAAGAGTCAACCCGAACACGAGCCCCCTGCGGACTCCTTGCGAGGATTCAGTCCGTCGGTGATTGCTCACAAGGAGGACCCCGTGAGTCTCCGAAGACGCTTTGGCAACCCCGACATCTCGGTTCCGGTCGAGGCCGACGAGCACGGCCACATCGACCGTCGTTGCCCGGCGCATGACTGTGGCTTCCGTTTCAAGGTCCACGCCGAAGACTGGAAGGAAGTAGTGCGCGACGAGGAGGTCTTCTGTCCCAACTGCGGCCGGACCGCGACCTCGGACCGCTGGCTCACGCCCGAGCAGAGCCGACAGCTCCGACGGGAGGCCGAGAAGCAGGCCAAGTTCATAATCGAGAAAGCGCTCAACGGGAGCGCGCGGGACTTCAATCGCCGTCAGCCCCGCAATTCGATGATCAAGCTCAGCGTGACTGCACCGAGAGCCGGCGTTCCCCCTATCGTCGTCCCCATCCGAGCCGCTGAGGCAATGACGCTCCGATTAGCCTGCCGGCAGTGCGACTGCCGTTTCGCTTTCGTAGGCGCCGCCTACTTCTGCCCATCTTGCGGGCACAACAGCGTCGAGGATTGCTTCGAGCAGTCAATCGAGCGAATCCGAAGCGCGATCAGGACGTCTAGCGAGATCAGGGTCGCCCTCGACCGGGATACCGCTGAGCAGGTCTTACTCAGCCTGCGCGAGAACGCCATCAACAACCTAGTCACCGCATTTCAGAGCTTGGCCGACCGCCTTTACGAGGCGCGGACCTCGAAGGAGCCCCCTAAGAACGCGTTCCAAAGTCTAAACCGCGGAAGTCAGCTGCTAGAAACGGAGTGTGGCGTGACCTTCGAGGCCATCATCGGAACTCAGCGCCTCGCCCGTCTCGGCCTCTTCTTCCAACGTCGGCACATCCTCAGCCACAACGGCGGCATCGTTGACGACGAGTACCTCGTCCGGAGCGGCGATTCTGCCTACCGGTCCGGCCAGCGCCTTGTCGTTCAAGGCGAGGAGGTTCTAGAAATGGCCCAACTCGTCGAGGACCTGGGTCGGGGCGTCAGGGCGGCCCTTACGCCGGCCGCGACCTCCGAAGACAGTGCAACCGAGTGAGGTACCCCCAACCATCCTCAACGAAATCCGGAGATGTGGTCAGGCCCCTTGGGATGACGAATGCCGATGCACCGCGGCAATCGAGCGGGTGAGAGATTGACATCGGGCCGAGCAGGATTGGAAGAAGGCTCGGAGTTCAGCGAGTCAGAGGCGATTCGGCCACCTCCGGAAGCAATACGAGTTTCTCGGGCTGCACTTCAAGCTAGGCAGCGTGAACGGCCCCCCGAAGACACGGCGCTCCCTGTCCTACGAAGGGTTGGTTGAGGTGGAGCCAAACGAGCGCGCCTCGTCGGTGCGGATGGAGTCGGTCACCATCCTAAGTCGTATCTGGCATGCATCATGACCGACGAACAGGGCGACGACAGCCCTGCGGTTTTCGAGCTTTGGAACATGATTCCCTCTGGAGCCGGAGTCTCCGAGAACTCAAAACGGATGAACTCCGCAAACGCTTGTGTCGGAACGTACTCCACCTCACGCACCGCATGCCGGTCCACGGGGGCACTGACTTCGCCAGCAAACCTTCGCAGGAAACGCGCCGTCTCCTGCGCATCCCTTGAAGCGCCCGAAAAGAAGCCCACGGAGGGAATCCTTGTAAGGTCGACAAGGTACAAATTGTCCGCCGCGACGAATCGCGCCCCGGTCACGTATTTCCCTTCAACCTCGGACGGGTCCACCGTTTCGAGCGCCGCAGTCTCGTAGTCGATTGCTCCGTAGAACATTGAGACCCCTGCCGGGCCCATTCGGTTCGCCGTCGCGAATTGCCTGGGAGCCGAGCCAAGGTCCGAAGAGCCGAACCTGTGATCTATCCCGCTGTGAACCCGAACCCTCCAGAAGCCTTCGTCGGCCCCGACGCGCCCAATAAGGCCCTGCTGGCTGATCTCGTGACCAACGACGTGCGGGAGTCGACCAATCGGAACCTCATCTGGGTCGAACTCGTCTTGAGGTTGGCGTTCGGACCAGAAAGTGAACATGCTCTCACACCACCTCTCGATCTCCTTGGGCGCGTAGATGCGCCGCCGGTGCACCTGCTCGTCGGCCCAGCGCCAGAGCGCCGCCTCGGCGGTCCAGCGAACCGCCTGCCGCTCGAGCTTGATGTGGTTTTAGAGAGTGCTGAAGACGTGTACCTTCCTTGGGGGATCGATGGCGAGGAACACGGTACAGAACGCCGCGGTAGGGTTGCCAGAGGTTGAGAAGGCAACCGTAGGTCCTTCGCAGGACACGATCCTAAAGGCTGCAGACGGCGATACAATGGCCTTCTGCGGCACGGACCGCCGCGCCGAGGCTGCCTAGAAGATGGTTGATTCGGCCGACAATGCCGTGGTTCCGGTTGCTGAGCTCGGTTTCTTCCACCGACTTCGGGCCCGCTTCTTCGGCTTCGACGTATTCATCTCCTACAGCCAAAGCGATGGACTCGGTTACGCAATGGCTCTCGAAAGCAATCTGAAGGCCAAAGACTTCGCCGTCTTTCGCGATGCACGAGAGCTGACTGTCGGAAATCGTGTTGGCGACACGATCGAGTGGGCTCTCAGAAAGAGCCGGATGCTGGTGGTCGTCGATTCGCCAGAGGCTCGTCGCTCAGAATGGGTGGGATTGGAGGTCGAATCGTTCAGGAAACGGAGCGATCGTCCCATTACGGTTGTCAAGTTCCAACAAACACCTCCGCCGTGGAGAGGCTTATCGGAGCGGCTGTTCCTGCAGGAAGAGCCCGAGGCGCTGGCCTCCAGTCAACCTTCCCCCGAAACCGTCCAAGCTATTCCGGAGTCCCTTAGCTTCGGCCGCGTCAATCAGAGGGCACGGTGGGCAGTGCGGACGGTGGCTGTTCTCCTGATCGCGCTCGGGATTGGGCTGGTTCAGCAGTTCTTCGTCGCCCAGGCCGAACGTAGACGGGCGGAGCACGAGCGTGACGAGGCCGAAGAGCTGATCGACTACATGGTGAAAGACCTTCGGGACTCGCTGACCGTGTTGGGACGGACCGACGTCCTCCGGGGTCCAGCGCAGAGGGTGCTGGGCTACTTTGAACGATCATCCGTTGGGATCACCTCGACAGAGCGCGTCTTGCTTCGCCGCAATGCCCTCATCAACCTGGGCAACGTGGACATCGAGGGCGGTGACGTAGCCCGAGCCGCCGAGAGCTTCGAGTCGGCCCTCGCCATAGCCCGACAGCTCGCTGAAGATCGGGCACCAAGCAATGACGAATCGCAGGCTCGGTTGGCGGATAGCGAGGTGTTCATGGGGCGGATCCGGCAAAGGCAAGGACGTCTCCATGAAGCCGATGAGATGTTCTCATCCGCGGAGCGCAGGATGCTCCAACTGCTTCCCGATCCAGGTGCCGATCTGGAATGGCACCGGATCCTCATTTCAGCACGGACCGGATTGGCGGAACTCCGTCTGAGGGACGGGAGGCCCGAGGAGGCGAGGGAGTATCACCATAGGAGCCTCGATCGGCTGAAGAAGCTGCGGAAGACCCTCCCGTCCAACGAGCTGCTGGTACTCGACGAGGTGGTCTCGCTTTCCTTCATCGCTCAGAGCTACGAGCACCATGGCCAGCCCAAAGAGGCTGGCATTTGGTATCAACGGGCCATCGATGTGGCTGGAACGTCGACACGCGCCGATGTCTTCCGGAGAGACCAGGATCTCAGCGCATTGCACTCGGGACTGGGGCGCAGCCAGGCCGAGACGAAAGAGTTCGACGGGGCCCGACTGGCCTTCGATGAGGCGCTGCGTCTCAGTCAAGTGATCAGCTCTCACGATCCCAGCAATCGCCGCTGGCGTGGCTTCTTGGCGACGAGCCACGATGACGTCGGTAACTTGTCCCTACGGATGGGAGATACACAGATGGCGGCAAGGCACTACCAGGCCGCCATGGACATTCGAGTCGCACTCCTCAGGCTCGACTCCAACAACGTTGAGTGGCAAAGCTCGGTGGCCACGAGTCACAACAAGATGGCATCCGTCGCCTTGCAAGAACAGCAGTGGGAGGCGGCTGCGGAAGGCTTTCGAAAGAGCAACGGAACCCTAGCGTCACTGCCAGTGAATGCCGATGTGTTGCAGCGGGTAGCTGTGAACCATCGGATGATCGCAGTCAGCCTACAGCAACTTGGTCGTTTTCGAGAGGCGGCTGAGGCCTGCCAGCAGAGCCTCGATGCGATGACCGCTCTGCTGTCGCAGACTCAAGATAGCCCACTATGGCGGGTCAGGCACGAGGAGTTGTCGGCTCTCTGTCCGGCTCTGAGAGCCGCAGGGGGGCGCTGACCGACCCGTAGGTCCTTGGAACAGTGGGCGCCAGCCGGGTTGCTCGCCGCAGACTTGGCTCACCCGGGTTGGGTTCAGAACAGGAGGATGCCGACGACGAAGGCCAGCGGCGCGATGATGTACGCAATCCAGTGGATCGCGGTGCTACCTCCCGGCCGAATCGCTCACACATCGTTTCCAGCTTGCCCAGCAGAAGGCTGTTGGGGGCCCGAAGGCGGAGGATCAGGGTACCCAGGCCGAACATAAAAGCGTGTAGTGCTCCCCCGATCTCAAGCCACTTTCAGTCCGAATCCTGATCGATGCTGCGCAAGCTTCGATATCCCACAGTCCGATGATCCATCTCATGGATCGGCCCGGTTAAAGGGCTGAGCCTCGGACCTCGGCGCGCTGTCGTTAAGGATCTCCCCAGAGCGACCCAGGCTGCAGAAGCATGGCACCGCATCCTGTCGTCGCAGTGTATGCCCTGTCCGACGGTGTGCTGGTTTAGTCTACGGATCGCCCTCTGGCGCACAAGCCGCATGGAGACGTGAACTTCGTCGAAGAGCGTCCATGCTACAGCCTTCTCTACGCGTCACCTGCAATACCTTCCGGCTGACCCCGTCGACCTTCACGGCCGCTTTGCGCCCGCGGAGAGCTCCTTCTCCGCCGAGCAGATGGCCAGAAGCTTGGGACCAACTCGACGACTCCGGTCCAGGTAGGACGAACGCTACTTTGCCTCTTGCTCCTTCGTCGTGCGGAGCTCCGCGTCACAGACAACGCCAAACGCATGTGTAATAGCACGCAAGTTAGTCTGGAGGTTATCGAGCGCCTCAAGGAATTCGTCTTGCGCATCCCATCGCGACTCGTGCTGGTTGCCCTTCAACTGCGGCCCCAGCTCTCTCGCGAGACGAAGCGCCTCCTCGTCCTCGAAGGCCGATAGTTCACTGTGCCACTTGGTGAGGAACGGCCGCAGCCCATCGTTCAGGAGGCGAATTGCGAGCGGCCCTACGGATTCCGGGCCAGCCACGGCATCAGGGCCGACGTCGAGGAGCGTCTGTCGCACCGAGGTGAAGAGATTGTAGAGCGAGGTCAGGGCCTCTCGAGCGGACGCCTCCTGGTCCAGCCTTTGCGTCGCGACCCTCGTAGAGAGCTGAACGTAGAGCACCCACGCTGCCCGTCGCTGTGGCTCGGACCGCTGAATGCTCACCCCTCCGAGACCAAACGGGAGATTGAAGCTGATGCTGTCGACCTTGAACATAGGGTGTACAGGCTGCCGCAGGCTCGACCGGCGGTCGAGCCCGCGAAAGGACCTGAGTGTTTGTCTAGCGGGCCGGGGCTGGCGCCTCCCTTGGGCCTTCCGACGCGCCGTCGACTGCGAGAGGATGGGGTGTGCTGCCGCCTCCACTCCACGTGCACATCCTCTTCGACCCCTCCTCGAACCGTGCCTCCGAGGTCGCCCGAGCCGTCGCAGTGGACTGGCTTGCCGCGCCCACCGAGCCCGACCTTCGGGTGCCCGTCTATTTGATGCCCATCCGCGAGGGCGATCGGGGCCCTCCGAAGCATCTGCGCCTTGACCGCGCGGCAAACACCGTTGTCGCCATCCTCATAGACGACGTCATGGCCGACTTCGTAGACGGTGCGGGACACGCCTGGGCCGAATGGCTCGATGATCGCTTCGTGGCGCAGTCCTCCGAGCTCGCCGTTCTACCCTGCGTGATGGACGCAAGAGGCTTCGAGCTTGTCGAGAAGAACCACGCGCTCCGGCTTGAGGGCGAGTCGACGCAAGACCGGGCCTCCGAGCTGGGCTTCGCGATCGCGTGTCGAGCGCTCCATCTTCTTCGAGGCGGCAAGCCCGAGGACCCAAGGCGAGCTCCGGTGAGCATCTTCCTCAGCCACGCGAAGAAGAATCTCGACAAGGAGAGCGACAACGATATCGTCCGCCTCACCCGCTCGGTCACGGCGGAGCTGCCCATCGAGAGCTGGTTCGATGCGCGGAACATCACGTGGGGTGACGACTTCGCGGCGAAGATCGAGAGGGGCATCGAGGTTTGCGACGTCGTCCTCATCTTCCTCACCGACGACTGGAGCAGCCGGCCCTGGTGCATCGCCGAGGGCCTCCTCGCGAAGAAGCTCGGGACCCCGACTCTGGTCGTCAACGCGCTTGAGAAGGGGGAGGTCCGCAACTTTCCCTATGGTGGCAATACTCGAACCCTTCGATGGCAGGGCGCCCTCCGGCCTGACTCGGAGGAAGAGGCGGAGGCGTGGCGCCGGCGAAGCCGGGCCGAAGGCAAGCGTATCGTCTCGGCGTCGGTGCGTGAAGCGCTTCGCCGTCAGCACTCGAGCATGGTGCTGACTAGGATAGAGAAGCCCGACGACCAGCTCCTCGATGTCGCCCCCGAGCCCGCTCGAGTGGCCTGGACGTCAATGAGTGGGGCCTATCTTTACCCGGATCCGCCGCTCGGGAAGCACGAGCGCGCGCTTCTCGAGCGCCTGTTCTCGAGCGCGTCCTTCGATACCCCTATGACCCGCTTCGCGGCATCGAAGGCGACCTTCGCCAACCGCGAGGTCGCGGTCTCGATCTCGGACGTCGACGACTTGCCGCGATGGGGTCTCGGGGAGGGCTTCGTGAGGCTCCTCACCGACGAGGTCCACCTCTACCTCCTCATGGCGGGGCTTCGCATCGTCTACGGCGGCAAGCTCGACCCCGACAAGCTCGACGATCCCGACAACTTCACCCTCCGCCTCTTTACACTGGCCCAACTCTTCCGCCGCCCGATCGACGAGGGCCGCCTTGAGCCGATCGTGAACGCGGCACCTTGGCCGCTGTGGAAGCTCTACTCCAAGGAGGTCAAAGAGAAGTTTGGCCGCTCGGCGAAGCTTGAGTGTCTGCCACTTCCGTCCGACTTCCCCTTCGCGGAAGCAGACCTCGAGCCGTTGCCGGGCGGCTTCGTGCCCCCAAAGAGCCCACTTCAGCTCTTCGCGTGGTCGCGCTCGATGACCTACATGCGGGAACGGACCACGGCGCGCGCGGTGGCCCGTGTGTGCAGCGGAGGGCGCATCGAAGGCTACAAGGGCCGCATGGCCGGCCTGATCGAGGAACCCTACATCCAGATGCAGCAAAAGAAGCCCCTCTTCCTCCTCGGCGCCTTCGGTGGCTGCACACGGCTCGTCATCGACCTCCTGGAGGGGAGCATGCGGCCCGAGATGACCACCGAGGTGGCCCGGGAGAGCGTTCCTCACTACGACGAGATCGTGAGGCTCTACGATGAGCACGGGGGAGAAATACCGTCTCGGGAGGAGATCGCCGAAACGCTGCGGGAGGCAGGGGCTGCGGGTCCGGCTGCTGCACTCCAGAACGGGCTCGATGACGAAGAAAACCGCTTCTTGTTCGAGACCGAGAGTCCAACCGACGCGGCGAGGCTCATCCTGAAGGGGCTCGAGAATCTTCTCGAATCAACGGGCCCGTAAGCTTCAAACCATAGCACTCCCGTACGGTCACTTCCTCGAACCGGCTTCGAGCTTGGCCCCACCTTGTCTTTCTAGATCTCGCTCGGAGTACTGAGGCTCTCTGGGACAGCTCAGACTGCTTGACGATGCTTCACGTCTGCTTGTAGTCGTTTGCGGTGGTACTATGCAATGCGGGAGTCGAATCAAAATAGAGCGAACTAAGCCCACGACGGAAATCACCAATGCCTCCATAACTGGGGTGGCGGATCGAATACGCAGGAATATCAAGCTCCAGGCGAGCCGCAGCACTTGCTGCATCACGCCCAATCGCGACGATACGCCTCGGCTTGAGCAGACGAACCAGTTCGTCCAGAATCTTGAGTCCGAGTGACCGTTCGAATGCATTGTGTGCCCGATTCGACATTGGTTTGCTCGGGAGGTGAGGATGAAGCGGGAAGACATTCCAGAGGAAGACCGGCGAGTTGATCTTCCGCAGCATACTCCAGATCGCCCCCGCGGTGCGTTCGCGCGCAACACTCGCCCGTAGAACAAACTCCGTCTCGAGACCCCAACGTCCGGCATGTTCGGCCGCGTGGTACTCATCGGTTAGCGCCAATCCCGTCCGCCTTCCACCTCGGTAGCCCAGATCGCGACCGATCCAAAGCGCGTCTACATCTGCCGCCTCCGCCCGATCGAGGATCTTCGACAAGAGTCTTGAGCGACGTCTTGGCGAAGCCTCGTCGTCATGACATGGGCACACATCTCGATATGGATTAAAGCAGCTCTCAACTGCGACACCAGTAAGCTCCTGCACGAAGTAGTGCATTAATCTCCAACCCCCGTCTTTGGCTCAAAAGTCAAAGTCCGACGCTCACGGTCTCCCACAATCCACCCACCCTCATCCATCCGTAGACGGAGAAAGACATCATACCCCTGAAGAATAGCGCGGGACCACAGCTTCGTGGGGCATGCCTCGACTTCATAGCCACGAACAAACTCCTGAATGGTACGTGTCAGATCAAGACTCACCCGCTGGAGCCCTTGAAAGAAATCAAGTTTCTTCGCACGAGAAAACAGCCAGGCCGTCAGTCCTTCTTCGATTACGATTGCACGACCACCATCTTGCGCTTCATCGACCTCAGGTCGGCTCTTTCGCTTACGTTTGAGCAACGACCGAACAACGGGAGACCAGTGCAAGACGGCGGCATGAGCGAAGTGAAATACATCATGGTATCTGTAACCATCGCTATCATGAATGCTGTCGGACAATGGATCGCCAATGAAGACATCGTTCATCTTCATGCAGGAACGCCCATCCGGGCGCCGTGTCACGAGGATACGGAAGTGTGACGGTAGACGCTCGTCTTCATGCCAGCCAGTGTCGAACGTTGGAAGGCACTCCAACGCAAGAGGGCCAAAAGCTCCTCTCGCTTTGTCTAGATTTGCCTTTAGAGCCTTACTGATGTCAACGTTCGCCGCCTCTGCAGTACAGATATAGGTCGTCCAGAAGCCCGCGAAAGCCAGCGCCTGAGGAACAACTCCTCGGGGTGGGTCGAGCAACTCTGCGGCTTTTTGACCTAGCTCGACCAAGGCGAGCTCAAGCGTACTTGGTTCGGGGTCGACCTCGACAGTGACCCCGGCCTCCTTCGAGCCTCCAGTCGATTCAGCTGCGAGTCCACGTGCGCCGCGCTCATCAGTCGCAACACTGCTCGTCCGAACTCGGTCGCCGGCCGCATCGCTGATATCATTGAAACAGCAGTCAGCGCGCCGCACTGCCGCACAAAAGTACCATGCAACGTCACCAAACTCTTCGCTCAACGCTTCGCGCAGACCTACAAACGCCGGTCCCTCGCGCGAGGCCTTCTTTGCCGCTGCAAGGAGGCTACCAACTTCGCCATACAATCCGAGCAGAACAGGACGTAGTGATGGAGAGAGGACGTCCGTGAGCGCGGCCTCCGTCGAGTAATTTTCAAGTACATCCAATCTCTTTACGCCTTTCGTCGAAGTGCCTTCACTCGGTTCCCGTGGAAAACGACTGTTCTGTCGGCCGCAGCATCTTCGCGCCCTCGCCAGAGTATCTATGTGCAGCCTTGGAGAAGTCGATGGGGTCCGCTATCACCACATTCCTATCTGCATTCGAACACAAGAAATTGAGAAGCAACTGGCATCTTGCCAGTGGGTATCGGCGATAACTTCTGCAGTTCCTGAAGTTCAGATCGCGCAGTAGGCTGCTTGGGATCTCTATTGAAGCCTTGCCGAAGTACCTGAAATGACTGGATACCAGAACGCGGTCAGCGCTCGTGTCGCGCTGTACGTTTCTGGAGTTGGCTGAGCCGTCAGGAAGGCTGTGGTGGGAGTCCTCTTGGGTCCAGTGGCCCCGCTCTGAGTGGTAGATGTTATCCCCTACGAGCATGACATCGCTACCGTTGCGCACCGGCCGTTTACTGCGGAACCGAGGATCTTCCCAGTAGTCGTCGAAGGTCAGCGTTTCATCCACTTGCATACAGAAAATGCAACGTCCGACAGCGCGCAACCTGCTACCGCCCATCCCTACGACCCAGTCACCGATCTTGGCAGTCCGACGGATCACCGGCTTGCAGGCAGACAGCGTACAATAGCCATGAAATGGATTTGGAGCGAAACCGAAGTCCCGGCTTATTACGTAAATAAAACAGGAAGGGTGGATTTGCATTGGTAGCAGGGTCAGCAGATCGATCTACTCGCATCCGAGCGAGGTGAGCGCTCTTTTCCATCTGAATCTTCGAACCGATTATCCTCCCCGTCAATCGCCGCCTTAATGCTGTCAGCACTCCAGGCTACAATGGCACTTGCATATTTGCTTAGTCCCGTCGGCAAGTCGGCTTCCTGCCCTCCTCTTTCATATACTCCTACAATTCTCTTTCCTTGCCGATGCGCTTGTTCGATCTCCCAGTCGACCCAGGGCCGTTGATGGGTTCCTTTTCCCACCAACACAACGACCGTGGTCGACCACGAAATCTTCATCCGAAGGATTCGACGAATCTTGTCGTCTGATACCAAGCCTTGTTTTAGGCGCGTCTCGTTGGCTGGCTTTGCACGAATCGAGCTATTTCGAACATCCCAACCTTTTCGCCCCAGCAAACTGAGAAAACGGTCAACGGCTCCGTCGTCTTTGTGATGATGGCTGATGAAGAGATGTCTTCGTGCGGACACTGCAACCTGCTCCTATCTGGAGTCGACTGGGGTATCCATACCACGACCGGTCGCCGGCCCACGGCCTGACCGAACTGTTGCGGGACCGATGCCCAGTGAGAACACGCTGCGTGCGATTGCAAGGCTGGTCAATGGTGGACGGGTAGGCGGCGTCCACTGTCGCGCTCGGTGACGAACGCAGTGCGTCGATAGCCTGACCGGGCGTGTACGGCCCGGCTCAGTCGATGGGACGGGGGACGAAACGCACGGGCGGTCCTGACTCGAGCCCTCCAGCTTTGGGCAACAAGGTCAGAAACGCTTGAGGAAAGGCTTGGCGCCCGTCGGATTGAAGTCGTGCCCGACCCGGCCGGCACCCGGATCCTGGATGCACAGATAGGGCAACCGCTACTTTCTGCGAACGAGCACGAGCTCCAGAGGGCGCGACCCACTGGGCTGCCCGGCGTCCTCAGCTACAGCGCCCGCTGGTTCGTGCGCACAAGCATCTTGCAAACCCGTCTGCCGGGCTCCGCAATCACCGTTCACGAACTCGGGGGCGGTCGACCCATCACCACGAAGCTCCTGCACCCGGTCCCAGGCCGCGTCGGGCACATGGACCCTCATCGAGGGTCAACTGACTGATACGACAACGATCCCATCGTGGCCGTAACGCAGTCGGCTGACGATTCGACGCTAGCGACCTTTAGCTCTAACGGTGTCCTGCGTCACTGGCGCATCGACGATACGATCGATGCGCAAGAACACTGGCCCGCCAACCTGGCTCCTACCTCGTGGCCCGGGAAGTCGACGAGGTCGGCGCTATCGAGCCGAGCGCCGTCGTCGACCAAGGGCCAGACCAGAGCTGGCCGCCCGCTTCCGATCATCCTGTTACCACGGACGGGCGGTAAACTCGCTTTGAACGCCGGTCAGAACAGTTCTTCGTTGACCCCACCTCCTGTGTACTGATGCGTATCACGGGATCAGAGGGCAGCAGAGTGTGGACACAAATACTCGGGTGCTTGTCGGTGGTGTCACACGAGAGTTCGATCGAGGTCTGACTAAAGGAGCGAGAGACTAGACGGACGGCTGCTCACCGGCTGAGACGAGTTTCCCGATTGTTATGTCTCGATTCAAGATAGCGCGATCGATTCGCGCCGCAAGACACTCGATACCCTCGTCTGTGCTTCCCATAAGGATATTCTCGAAGAAGGGATACTCAAGCGCGAGCCGTTGCTGTGTAATACCATGCAGGACAGGCAGCAATATGCAGCGGCGTCCGGACCGAAGCTCCCTCTGAAAGAAGCCTTCCATCTCCTCACGGGGCCAGAGCTTCTCTAGAGCATGCTCGCTCAGCAACAAGACCGCATGCCGCGACTGGCTTACGGCGTACGCTACCTGCTCAACGAGGTCATCCCCGAGCTCCAGTCGCTCGATATCGATCCAGACGCGATGACCGTACCTCGACGCGAGACAGTGAGCAAGCGGCATGGCGATCTTACTTCGGTCCTCGCTCGCGTGACTGATAAACACATCAAATTGACGAAGTCGCATAGCAATAAATGCTATTGCGGCGACCGAAAGTAGAAACGCTGCCGCCGATGCTATCGCCAGGAATTCCATTAGCGAATGGTCGAGCCATAACGAGTCCGACGGACCGTAATCCAGAGCCTCCGTAACAGTGTAATCATCTCCAAGGTCCCCCTCCTTCTCACGGAGGGCCGCTGAGGGAATGGTGCCTCCAATATGGTAGATGCCATCCTTGTCAGTCCCGATCAGCAAAGATAGTCGCGCCATATAGGCCACACTCGTCAACAGGGTAAAGATTGCTACGGACAAAGCAAGCCATAAGAATTTCCGAAGCCTGGATACCGAGTGCGCCATCACTGGTGTCCAGTCCACGGCAGGTCGAAAGACACCTCGTTCCCTTGAATCATCAATTCCCGCTTATCGGTAACACGCTGAGAACCGTCAGGTTTCAAGGCCCCCCAAAACACGTGATAGTACCTGGGCAACTCGAGAGAGGAAGAGGGGGTGGCAAGCCGAGGGAAAGACTTAGGCTTTCTCGCTCCTTCATAAAGCGTGGGCAGGTAGGCGATGTAGATGTGAGGTCCGGAGTCGGGTCGTCCGACTATCGTCGCGGTGACTTCCGTTGTCGACGCAAAGAAAGCCCTAAGCATAGACGAGATTGGACCCAAGTCCTGCCGGTAGGCTTCGAGCCGCTCGCTCATATGGGCGTTGACGATCGTGAGGGTCTCGGAGACGGCTGCCATACTTCGTTGAGAAACCCAAGCCTGCTCGAGCGTGGTCTTCACGGCCCGAATCTCTCTAGCGCTACTTTCAAGGAAGCCTGGGCCGAGGGGCAGGGTTCGGTGGAGTACAATCCCGCGCAATCCCTCGACGTTCGACTCGAAGGTGGTCAGCGCCATCAAAATCTCCTGCCGAACCGTTGCGGAGGGGAAATCTTCTTTTCTCGCTAGCTCCAAGAGGACTTCGCCTTCTCCGGCAAGGCGCAGGAACTCACCCCTTTCTTTCTCATCGAGAAGAACGCGTGCACCCGAGCCTCGGGCACTGCGGGACTCCCTCAGTCCTTGAGGGACTATGGGAAGCCACAGCTGCGCCTCTGAGGGCGGCCAGCCTGCAGCCAGTGTAGGATTTGCTCGGAGGATCGCTTCCATGGCGACGCCGTCCAGACGAAGTCCGTTGCTGTTCAACCGAGTTTTGAGGTCCTCCGGGCTGGAGACGCGCTCACACTGCCATTCCAAGCGGGTGCGTGTTCCGCCATCCAGACGAGCTGAGAGTTGGAGCTCTGGCATTGCCGAAGCGTGGCTCTCTAGGGCGAGAAGGAACACCAATCCGGCAACGACCGAAGGGAGGGGTCGCGAAAGCAACAAATCTTCCCAGCGGTGAACGCGAATCGTCTTCAAACCGCTGACCCCATCAGATGGTCGTTGGTCGCAGAACGAAAGCGCATTGGGCATGACGTTGCTCGATGGTGGAAGCATGCCTCGTCAACACGGGGCAAGAGGCGTCCCGAGGGTGCGTCAGCGCTTTCGCGGGCTAGTGCGACGGTACTACTCATGGCTGCACCGAGATTGGCGTCATTGGAAGAGTCTGCAGCCCATCGGCGGGTCGGGTAAACACTCGGGGAGCGCTTTCCATGCAGACCGTGTCCTTCGGATCCAGCTCCATAAGCAAGCTTTCCAGCGTGGTTCCATCCGTTAGACCAAATGGGAACTGCGCCGATTGAAGCGGACTGGAAAGCACGGTCCTTGCACCTCGTATCATCGCTTCGCTCTGGCTCGCAGTGAGCACCAGCGCACGCTTTTCGTAGGCCAGAGCGCCAAGCCCAGGGTCCCCAAAGGGGGCAGGACGAAACCGCTTTGCGATCGCTTCAGAGAAGCAGGCATCGATAAGCACCAGCATGCGGCGAACGTCGATATCCCTGAGCCAGTCTGAGAGTTCTTGGGCACTGATTGCCTGGTGTTCAAACTCGGGGCTTTCATGACCCACCGATGTCTCTTCCGGCACAAGATAGAGTTCTTCGTTCACCTCGACTCCGTGCCCAACGAAGTGAAAAACAAGGAGGTCGTCCGGGCTTGCTTGGCCCTTTGAGCTTCGGCCGAGGCGAAGGAGGGTGTCTCTGATGTTAGTCTTGGTCGGCGGAATGCGACTTCCTGGGTCCTCGTTGAATGCAATCGTCTGCAAGCGTATTCTCTCCACGGAATGTGAACGTTCGAGCGCGCGCAGGTATCGCCGGCCAATCAGTTCGGCCGCCTGTGCAGCGGCCGTATTCGAGTATTCGTCGATTAGAGTCTCGCTCACTCCTACGGTGACAACCCACGCTTTCGGGCGTCGTCGGCTTGGTTGGAGTTCAACGTCCTTGGCCTTAGAGAGCGGCCCCGGAGCCCCGTCACGGTTGAGTGCGAGCACCGTGAACTGACTGGAAGTCCCCGCGGCACCAGAAGGTAGTTTCACCCGGAACGTACGCCTAAGCTTGGCGTTGGAGGTCGACTTCGTTACGGGCGCATACCAGGCCACCAGCTGAGCGTCCCGATACAAGCGAATCCCGTCCAAGCCGCTCTCACCCACCGCTCGAGCATCGACTTCGATCGAAACCGCATTCTCGGCTGAATTGCGGTCAACTCTGATTATGGACGCAATTGGAACATCCGATGTTCGAGACGGGAGATTCTTGAAAGCCCCAAGCTGCTCCGATCGAGCCACGAGCCCCGGGGTGTAGTATTCGGCATACAGAGAGAGGGGCGCGGGATGCAGAGGGCGCTCGGCGAATCGCCAAGCGAGATTGTCGAGCTGAAGGAAATCGTCGGTATCGAACCGTCCGTCGTCCGCTACCCATACCCAAGCCAAAGAGTCCGAGGCAGACTTGTCGAAATGGATGAGGGTCGCCAGTCGTCGGTCCTGCGTCCTATCCCAAACCTCTACGGAGTTTGAGGTTTGGTTCAAGCCGATGGTGCCGTCGGGATGAAGGGAGAGATTCTCTGGGTCCGACAAGGAGAGCGTTTCGTCGAAAACAAGCGTGTTCACGTTGAGCACATCCACGCGCCCTTCCCTCTCGATGGCCAGAGCTTCCGGAAGCTCGCGCACGAAGCCAGAGATTCTATCCTTCAAGAGCTCCGTTCGGCCGTCGCTGTTTCTGATCTTTGCAAGGCCATCGTTGATGGAGGCGAACGTATGGGCGCCATCCGCTGTGACTGCATAGGCTCCGATGACGGGTCCTTGTACCTCTTGCCATGGACCGAGGACAGGCGGCGCATGCGCCATTTCGGAGGCCGACCACGTTCGGCGACCTCGATTCAGGTCGACGCCGTAAACCTCCCCTTCAAGTCGGATGACCGCGAAGTCCCCCACATCGTTTGTGACGATAGAAGGCGGAAAGCTGCGCTCGACCGCCTTGAGCTTAGAGGTTTTCAGCAAGGCCACGGACCGATGCGGTTCGTTCGTGCGCCGAATGTCGATCCCATCACGGTCGGACAACACGAAAGCTGCACCGGAGCTCGCCAATGCCGCCCATGAGCCCGGTTTAGCAGCGTGGCTGCTGATAACCTGACCGGTCGCGGCGTCGGCAACGACTACGACGATCGCTTCGCCTGTGTACCTTAAGAGAAGCAGACGCTTGCCGTCGGGGCTGACCCTCACCTCCCCAACGTCGGGGAAGTCGAAGGTCTGAAGCTTCGCTCCGTCGCAAAGCCGGTACACGGTGAGATGACGCCGACTTCCGATATAGAGCAGCGTTTCGTCTCGAGAGACCGCGGCCCCGCCGACTCTTGATTGACCCAACTTGAAGCGCTTCACCCGACTCGGCCGCCTCCCCGACCATAGCTCCATAGAGAAGCCACCCACTGCTATGAGGTGCCGTCCCCTTTCACTGGCAAGAAAAGGATAACCGAACTGGTGGACGGGTATGTTCGACGTATCGGTCACAGCGCCATCCTCAGACCGCACTCGGAGCTCGTACCAGAGTTGATTACGCAAGCTGGCCTTTGCCTTCAACTGTTTCAGTGTGAACTCACGCCACTCCCCCCCAATATGAAGGCGGATCGTCTCTACGCTCTCAAGCTCCGTTTCTAGTGTAAGTTCGTGTCCTGATTCGTCCAGGACTCGAGGGTCGTCTCGGCCCGCATCGACGCGCTCCAGAACACCGTTGGTGATGGTGAGCTTAACGAGACCAACCGACGTCTTGAGCGAGGCTGTGTTCTGATTGACCCACAGCAGCTCGAGCCAGGTACCGCCGTCTGTCCATACCAGCTGAGCAGCATCGGTAGTCGAGAACTTTAATTGACCGAAGAAGTCATATACATCTGTACGGTCGGTCTCGCGAATCACAACCCACCGATCATTCGCCATCTCCCAAGAATCTGGGGACGACGGAATCTGCACCCCTGTCTTCTCTTTGGTGTCTAGGAGGCGGATGCGGTCCGAATGCTGCACCGCTACCCATCTTCCGTCGGAAGAGAGCTGTATCTCGTCGAATCTATCCGAGTGCAATATCACCTCCTCGTGAATGGGAGCGTCGATGCCGCGACGCCAAACCCTGAGTCGCTTGTCCGTGTAGACCCAAACAGCATCGCCGGATGCCGAAAGCCCCACTCCTTGTAGATATTCGAAACTCTCCCCCAGTGGCACCGTCCATTCAGCGGGTTGTTCAAACGCGAGTCTCAGCGGAATCGAATCCTCTTGGCCTTCGAGTGCGGCGAGGAAGTTCGGGAGCGTACGGAGCTCCAGGCCTCTACCACCAATAGTGAGCATTCGCCCTGAACTCGGAGCTACGGCCATAAGATCGGAGGAGTAGAATTCACCTAGCTCCCGACTAGATCCGGTCAGCCCATCGTTCTGAGGAGAAGTTGCTTGGAGTACGAGGGCTCCAGTGGTCTTGTTCCACATCCAAAGCGTCGGACTGCCCAGAATCTCGGTCGATAGATATACAAGGTCGTCACCAGAGAACCCAATCTTTGGCCGGTCGTTGAGGAGACTCGCACCGCGAAACCGACGAACGATCAGCCCTGTCGCGACGTCCCATAGATTTAGGTGGGAACCGTCGAACGTAAGTAGTTGGTCGTGCCCGCGGCTGAACGCTGCGCTTTGGACCGGGCCGTCTTGGTTCGAAATCACTAGCTCCGGGGGCTTCACGCTCTGGAGGTCTTCGTCAGCCCAGTCCTCCTCTACGACGTGGAGACGACGCACTCCCGGTCCTGCGGGGATTGGGTCCAGTCCCGCGAAGATCTCGCGTCCAAAGCTGTCGATTAGGCAATCAGCAGGAGTGAAGCCGTCTGGGCTCACCATGAACGGGTCGGCGCCTGCTTCCAGCAAGATCCTGGATGATTCCCGGTTACCGCTCCCAGGTACATCATCGAGGACCAGAGTCTCAGGGTCGGATTCGAAGTCGCAGCCATGAACATGGAGCGCAGTATGGCCCCGAAGGTTGGTTTCGTTCACGACACCCTGGAGCCCGGCGGAGAGCAGACCTTGGAGGGTCTCCCGACACGAGGAAGATACCAGATGAAGCAATGTCCCGTGCTCCTGCGGGACCGCTCTGGTGGAGGCTCCAGCCGCTATCAACCGCTGGACTACGGTAAGAACCTGGCCGTCCTCGTCCTCATCGCAAGCGCTCAGAAGCTCATGGAGCACTGGGGTTCTGCCAGAGTCCACGTCGATGCCCGCCTCAATGAGGTACTCCAGGTACCGCATGTTACCGCTCGCAGCCGCCTCAAAGAGAGGCCCTGAGTCGTGGTGAAGGCCGTGAATCCGAGCGCCACCTCTTCTCGCCACCTCGGCAAGGTCCATGAGTAGCCCTTGCTCGTCGGTGGCGCAGAGTGTCTCGAAGAGCTCCTGGAAGACCTTGGGCGATGCCCCGGCACCATTCGCAACCAAGCGTCTGAGTTCGTCAGGCCCGCTCTTCGAAAACGAGGACTCTAGATGGAGGATGGCGAGCAGGATCCATCCCGATGCCTCACCCGCCTCGGCTGCGCGGGTGAAGAGGCGTTGGCTCTCCTCGTAGACGGAGCGCTTCCCCGCGCGTCTCGAGAGCTGGCTTCCCAGCGCGACCATCGCCTTCGGATGTCCGCCCTCGGACGCCTTGGTGAGATACGTGCGCTCAAGCTCGCGAGTCTCTCGTCTTCTGGGCCTCTCATGCTTCATACGTTTCGCGAACCTATAGGCGGCCTCGGCCGAGCCTAGGTCGGCCGCCTTGCGAAGAAGGCTTAGGGCCTTCTCCTCGTTACCGAGCCATAAGTCACTGAGCTCAGCGAGCATGATCATTGCCTCGACGTCGTTGGCCTGTGCCTTGGGCTCGAGATCCTGGACGAGAGACGAAATGTCTGTCTGGAAAGCACCGCTGCTCAGCCCCGAGCTCAGGAACAAACTGCTGAAGTAGGCTCGGAGATGAGTCACCGTCGGCGCCGTGGCCTTGTACCGTTCTCGAGCTGCCGCAACCGCGCGAACGCCGACTCGAAGTGCCTGGTCTTGCTGTCCGGTTTGCAGGAGCCAACGCACTCGCGCCGATTCGAATCGAAGATGAGCCTGCGAGCCAGGTCCCTCAAGCTCACTCAAACCTTGCGAAACCTCCTCCTGGAGCTTTGTCGCCTCAATCAGCGAGCCGGCCTTGGTCATCGCGACCACCGCCCATTCAGCCACCGGGAGAGTGCCAGGAAACGCTGGACCTTCGGTCACGAGGAGATCATCAAGCGCCTGTTCGACCGCCCTGAAGCCCGGGTTCCATCTAAGGTCTCGACCGGGCTGAGCCCGGCCGACTTGCACGATCCCCAAGAAAGCCTGCATCCGCAGAACCACGGGATGGGTCCGTCCGAGGCGACCTCGGGCCCTCTCGAGAGCTTTATGAGCTCCTTGGAGATCGGGTTCGCGGCGTTGCAGGTAGTCCTCCATCTCCAACTCCACGATCAAAGTGGAGCGCGCCCCGTCAAGCGCCCGGATCAACCGCTTCATTTCCGCCCTAGCCTCCCGTGCGGGCTCGGGCTGGAGCCGGCTCAAGTGCAGACGGCGCGTGAAGAGCTCGTCCTGGGACTCTCCGAGCACGTGTCGTTGAGTCCGAGCGATTTCTTCAAGAGTCGCAATCACCTCTGCGTTGCGGTGAATCTGTGAGTCCGCGGCCGCCAGGCTTGCACGTGCTCGGAGGTGGAAAGGATGAGATACACCTGACTCTGCTACGACCTGTTGAAGGAGGTTGAGAGCCTTCTCGCGGTCCGCAGTCATGGATAGCAGGCTCTCCCCAAGCACAAGCTGGGCCCTTCGGCGTTCTCGAGGCGTTCGAGCGCCTGAGAGATCGCTTCTCAACCGGTCCAAGACTCGCTCCCACTGCCCACTTCGATACCAGGCGCTGGTCTGGAGAACTTCGGCTGTCTTCGACACAAGATGGTCGAAACCAAACCGCCGTTCGACATGAGCCGCAAGTACGTCAACGTAGTCGGCAAGCTCGAGAGCGCTAGGTTGTTGGCTGAGACGCGCCTTCAGCGCGATACGCTCAGCAATCTTGTGCAATTCGGGGATGAGGGAGGGGGATTCGTTCGAGAGCTGGCGCATCGCTCGTTCCATCATTCTCTGCGTGACGAGGAGATCAGCGCTCGCGCGGCGCTCAAAAGCGAACCTCTCATCAAGACGATAGCGTTCGACAAAGCCCTGAAGCTGACGGGCGCGCTGCGGTGAAAGAGAAAGCGCCTCAGCCAAGTCGGATGAGGCCATGCTCTTAAGGCCTTCGAGTTGAGGAAGCATTCGAGCCACTCTGGGCCCGTACGCCAGCCGGAGGCTGCATAGCGGTGTCCGAGGGAGTTCTCGGCAGGTCTGTTCGCACGTAGCGCGAGCAGCTCCAGACTCATTCTGGCATGGGTCTGCGGTAGCTCTCGATGTCGCAAGCGCGGTCGCAATGCTGGCAACTATCAGGATGATCCACTGCCGTTTCGCGCGGACGCCCAGACACTCATACATACGACGGCACTACCATCGACTCGGACCGAAAGCACAGCAACGGGCAGAGGGGCTCCTTGAGCGACCGAGGCAATCAACGGATCGGTTTCTGGCGGCGGAGCGGGCCGCTCGCCAGACGCCGGCGATGGCCTTTCGGGAGCTTCCCACGGTGGAGATCAAAGACCTCCTGCGCCGCCTCCAGGCGGGGAGTTCACTTCGCGGCATCGCACGTCAAACTAGTGTCGACCGCAAGACCCTGCGTCGCCACATCGACGCCCTCCATGCAAGTCAGATTAACTTCTTTTCGGTCGATATCGACGACGAATTGTCGGGGCAGCTCGTCCGTGATGTGCAATCCGGACGGCACCCTCGATGAGCGATGAGCGGCGCCGCCTGCTAGAGTACAAAGCCGTGATCGACGGTTAGCTCTCCGACGACAAGGAGCCGCTGACGCTCAGCAGGGTCCAAACGCTGCTGCAGCGGCGCGGCGTCGAGGTCGGCTATCCGACCTTCAGACAGTTCGTCCAAAGCGAGCTGAGATGGCGTGAGAAGCAGCAGCTCACCGAAAGACTCGACGACCCGCCGCCAGGACAAGATGGGCAGGTCGACTTCGGCGAGATGGGCATGTGGACCGATCCCGTCACGCAGCAGCGCCGCACCGTCTGGGCTTTGGTGGTGATGCTCTCGCACAGCCGCGACCAGCTTGAGTATCCTGCGTTCGACCAGAAGCTCAAGACCATCGTCGCCGGGCTCGACGCGGCCGGGCATACTTCGGCGGGGTCGTGGCCCGAGCCGTCATCGATAACCTCAAGCCGGCGATCATCAAGGCGAATGCTCTCGACCCGACCGACAATCCCGCTTTCCTCGAGTAAGCCGAGTCGCGGGGCTTCCTTGTCGCTGCCGCCCGGGCACGCCGCCCCAAGGACAAGCCGCGCGTCGAAGCTCGGCCACAACTGCCTAGCCACCGGGTCCGGGAATCTCGACGGAACGTACAGCGCGGCCAGAACCCGGCGGACTGACAGCGTACGCCACAGCGTATGTCGAAGTCCGCAGCTTCTGCCTCTTGAGTGTGGGACGTTCGGTCGGACTTCAGATGTAAAACTGATTTCGTAGGCAGCCGTCTTGAGGCCGTTCCGGACCCATGAGTGGAAGGTGCGGGTCCCGGTTTGGGTCCCGGTTTCGCGTGTCAGGAGCACACGGTGTGCGACGCTCCGTGTCAGGTAAGTGCTCGATAACACGCGAAACCGGTGTAGTTCCGGACCCCCGTGTCACTCTTCACACGGTGGAAGTCGCTGGTTCGAATCCAGCTGTGCCCAACCTTGGGGTCCCGGCGCCGACCAAGTCGGACGCCACCCCGCTCCGCTGAAGCTCCGCGCTCCGCTTGGCGACTTGGGGTCCCGGCGCCGACCAAGTCGGACGCCACCCCGCTCCGCTGAAGCTCCGCGCTCCGCTTGGCGAC
>JBCCQA010000010.1:0-138752 GCA_039024635.1 Myxococcota bacterium
CTGCACCAGCAGCTCGGATTTCTGGCGGGTGGCCGAGGTCGATTTCACCGCCCCGGGTGAGTGTTCCATTCGTACCGTCGACGACTACATCACCGGCCGGCAGGCCTGCATCCCTGGCTTCTGAGTCCGGCTGGACCTGTCGCGCTCACTGAAGGATCAGGGGAACAGCTTGACTGCTGGTCCCATCAGGCGGCGGATCGATGGTGTCGAGCACGTTGGGGACCGTCCAGTTCTGGGAGGTTCCCGTCACCAGGGTGATGGCGTAAGCGCCCGGCGGCGGAGGCGCAATGGGCTGGAGGCTACCGTCGGGTCGAGTCCTGGCGCCAAAGGGCGGCACCCGGATCCTCAGGCTCGGGACGATGGCAAAGCCGTTGGTGGCGAGAGCTTGGGCAAAGCTGGAGGTGTCGATGCTGGCCTCGATGAGGACGCCGACTTCGTCACCCTCCCCGACGCCGCTCAACAAGACGCGAGGGAGGGGATCGGGCTGGCCATCCATGTTTCGGTCCTCGGCCGTGGCCTGAACGAAGAAGCCCGCGCACTCCGGTCGATGCTGGATGGGACCCCGCATTTGGGGGCTGGCCTGAAGGACGACGGCGGCGGCGCTGGAGGTCGGAACGGGCAGTCCGGGCGGAGAAAAAACGAAGGCCGGCGGCTCCAAGGGGACGCTGCGGCCAAAGCTCAGGACGACGCCCGGCACCTCTTCGCCCGCCATCACCTCCACCGGAATGAGGTCGCCGCTCGGGTCGACCCGTCCACCCAGCAGATCACCCCCCGTTGGCTGAGCCAACAGCCCAAGGCCCGGGCTGAAGTTCCGGTCGACGTCGACGAAGCCACTGAGCAGGTAGCTCCCGGTCGGCAAGGATGGAATGGCAAAGCCAGCCGTGAAGATCGGCCCTGGTCCTTGCAGCCAGGCCTCTTCCGGCACGACGCGGAAGACGACCGGCTCCCCCGTCCCGACGGGAGGCGGCGGATCGAGCGTGGAGAAGGCGGTCAGGATGACGTCCCCGCCCAGGAGCGCACCGCAGGGTGATACAGCCTGGGGATCGTCCTGAATGAGGAGCTCTCCGCTGACCAGCCCGAGGTTGGGCTGAATCTCGACTACGTCGACGTCTCCGCAGGCCACGGCGAACCCGGCCAGGGTGAGTAGCAGGCGCTTCATCAAAATCTCCCGATCAACTCGCCGGCGACCCGTATCTCGCGGCGGTTGGCGAAGGGGTGCTCCCGCTCTCGGTTGTCCCCTACGTCCAGAAGGTTGGTCCCGGTGACGCCCAGTTCGAGGTCACCATCGAAGAACCGGTAGCCGACCCGTCCTAGCATGACCACAGAGCCGTCGACCGGGAGAGGCGTGCTGTCGAAACCGCTCGGGTCGTCAGGATCGAAGCGGGGCTCCACCCAGCGCTGACTCGAGGTGTAAGAGGCGGAAAGACCCAGATCGAGACCGGCTGGAAGTCGATACTGGCCCCATAGAGTACCTTTGTGCACGGGAGAATCCGTGAAGCGGTCGCCCGTCTCTTCGTCGAAAATATACTGCAAAGAATAGGTCAGGCCGAGATCGAGACCATCGACCGGGTACAAACGAAGGGCCAGTTCGGAGCCGAGCGCGATGAAGTCTTGCTCGCTGTTCACATAGGTGCTCTCGGCGAGTACGAAGGCGTCCAGGGTGGGGTCGACGATCGAGACCGGGCCGGTCGATTCCAGGGGCGTCTGAACGATCAGATTAGTGACCCGATTGAAGAAGGCGACCGCCTCCACATCGATGAAGTCGTTAATGAAGCGGTAGCCGAGGTCAATAGAGGCGATTCGCTCCTCGTCGATGTCGTTGCCGTCGACACGTCCTCCCACCAAACGGATGGCGGCTCCAGGGTTGGGGGTCAAAGCCTCCAGAGCAATGTATGATTCGGCCAGGGTTGGCACGCGGAAGGCAGTACCGGCGGTGAGCCGAAATGCCTGCTGAGGCGTGGGCTTGAAAATGAAGGCCACTCGCGGCGAGGCCAGCGGCCCGATGAAGGGGTGGATATCGAGGCGAGCGCTGGCGATGATCGAGAACTTGTCGGACGGGCTGTAGGCGTCCTGAAAGAAGAGCGCGAAGTGGTTCTCGGTCTGAACGTCGTTCAGGTAGTTCCAGTCGATGTACTTGAAGCGGTACTCGGCCCCGATGATGAGTCGATGGGTTCCACCGAGTTCGAAGGTCGGACGATAAAGAGGCTCGATGCTCACGACGTCGGACTCGATGTTCCCGCTCAGGTTGTTTGTTCCCGTGGGGAAGAACTGAGGCTCAGTACGAACGCTCTGGCTCTGCCAGTAGGCGCGGAAGGAGAGCTGTTCATCGGTGTAGCCCGCTCGGACGTTGGAGACGATTCCGTCGACGGCCTGGTTCCTGAGGGATGAGACCCCGTAGACCTCCGAGAAGCCGACCCGCGCGCCGGCTCCTGCATAGAACTTTCCCGAGCCGACAGTGTATTCGGCCTGTCCATCGGCCCGGGCGATCTCTCGTGACTCGTCCAGGTCGGAGAGATTAGAGGAGACGTCGGCGTCCTCGACGTCGAACTCGTTGTCGAACTTGTCGGCCCGCTCGTAGCCGCCGCTGATTCGAAAGCCGATTGGACCTTTGACGTCGCCGAATTGAAATGCCGCTTCGACGCGCTCACCGTTGCCCGCCGCTGCATAGACGGTACCGCCCCGAATCTCGTTGGGGCTCTTGGTGATGATATTGATGATGCCGGTATAGGCGTAGGCACCGTAGATGGCCGAGCCGGGTCCCCGAACCACCTCCACCCGATCGATGTCCCGCAGATCGATGGAGAAGCCTCGCCAGAGGGTCAAGCCAAGGAAGTCCTGATAGGCCGTGCGTCCGTCGATGAGGACGAGGATCTTGTTCGCCACTCGACGGTTGAATCCACGGACGGCGACGTTGAAGTCGGAGTAGGACATCGCCATCACGTCAACGCCAGGAACCCGCCGGAGGAGATCGGGCAGAGCCCGAGCCCCCGAAAGCCGAATGTCCTCGGCCGTGAGGATGGTGACGGCGTTGGGCGCGTCGAGGGGCGACTCGGCCCGACGAGAGGCCGTGATGACGACATCTTCGTAGACCTCACCTGTCTTGCTCTCCAGTTCTTCAGCCGCCGCTGTCACCGACTGTCCCTCCAGCTCCGGCACAGCGGGCTCACCCGTCTCGGACTCGATGCTCGTCGCGGTCGAAGGCGGAGGCGCTGGAGGCGGGAGTCGGGCCGCCAAGGCGTCGGCCAGTCTGTCGGCCAGGCGGTCCAGCTCGGCTTCGCTCAGCTCCCTTGGCGGGGCAGGAACGGTCGAAGGCGTCGGAACTTCGAGCGGCGCGGGGGTTCGCGCCGCTGAACTTCGACGACCGGTCCGCGGAGGCGTGGACGGAACGGGCGCCAGCTGAACGGAGGAAGGGGTCGAGGCCGCCCCCCGTTCCCGAGCCAGGGCGGCTCGAAGTGCCTCGACTCGGGCGCGAACCTCGTCCGCGTCTCGAGGTTCGGTTGCGAGGTAGCGCTCGAAGGCAGTGATTGCGCGCTGGGTAGAGCCCGCTTCCTCGTAGGCGCGCCCAAGATTGAATAGGATGGCGGGGTGGGGTCGCTGCTCGTAGGCCCGCTGAAGCAGTGCCGCGCCGTCGAGGGGACGGCCTCCGTCGATGGCTCTCATGGCCCGAGCGACCATGCGCCGAAGCGCGATCCTCTGCTTCAAGTCACGAATGACGCCTCGAACCTTCGCTGCATCTGGCGGGTCGAAGCTCAGGTAGCGCTCGAAGTAGCGGACTGCATCCCGCAGCTTTCCGGCCGAGGCATAGGCCTGGCCGATGTTGAAGAGCACGTTCGGGTGCGGCCGTATCTCATAGGCCTTCTCGAGCTGAGTGATGCCGGCCGAGAACTTGCCTTGGTCGATGAGGGCCATGCCTCGCTGAAAGTAGCGCCGCGCGTCTGCTTTGGAGTCGGCGAAGGCTGGACGCGCCATCGTGATGACGAGGAGGGCACACAAGGCTCTCGAGAAACGCTTCTTCATTTTTGCTCGGCCTCCCTCGCTCAATACGGATTGGACTTGTAGTCCTCGCCCAGGGCCTCGTCCTCTTTCTCATCCGCCGCGGGGCCCTGCTCGGGCTCGGGCTCCGGGTCGAGCTCGAACTCGACGATGCGGTCCTCCTTCAGGTCGAAACTCTGGATGGCCTCGAGAAATCCGTCCTTCCTGAGAATGAGCTGCACTTCCCCTTGGGCCGGAAGATCCAGGCGCAGAGGAGTGCTTCCTGCGCCCTCTCCGTCGATGAAGACCTCGGCCCCAGTGGGCCGGCTGGACACCTCCAGCGCGACCGTCACCGGTTTCGAAGGACCGAGGAGAAAGAAGCCGATGGCTCCGGCAAGGAAGGCCCCTGCCGCCAAGCCGATCCCAAGGAGACTTCGACGGGTCCGAGGTCGCTCAGCCGGAGCGAGAGCGGCCTCCTCCAGGGTGCCCGCAGAAGGAAAATCGCGGGTCGGTGCACTGGGGTGGATACTGTCGGAACGCGTGATCTCGGAGACCGGGAGGGCCGCAGTGCGCACGCCGAGGTCCGCCGTCGCAGCTCGGCCGAGTACGTCCTTGAGTCTAATCATCATGTCTGACATGGAGCCGACGCGATCGGTGGCGGCCTTGGCCAGACATCCGCGGATGGCATTCTCGAGACTGGGCGGCACGTGGATGCCAAGCTCTTCGAAGGTCGGGGGCGGCGTCTCCAACTGCTGCCTGACCATCTCTTCGGGCTCGTCAGGCGCGAATGGCGGTCGGCCAGCCAGCATCTCGAACAGCACGCAACCCAAGGAATACACGTCGACCCTTGGATCCAATGGTCCTGAGGTCAGCTGCTCGGGCGCGGCATAGGCAAGAAATCTAGATGAAGCTCCGAACTTTCGGACCGTCGCCGCATCGAAAGGGAAGATCCCAAACATCCCAAAGTCCGAGACTTTGACGAAGTCGCCCTCGTCGGCCCCATCGACCAAGAAGACGTTCGATGTATTCAGTCCGCGGTGGATGACGTTGCGGTAGTGAGCGTCCCGAAGGGACCGGGCGATTTGAAGGCCGATGACACTCGCCCGTTCCCAGTCGAGGGGCGCCTCTCGGTCGATGATGGAGGAGAGTGAGCGGCCTTGGATGAGCTCCATGGCCACGAAGAGCTCTCGCTTCTCTGATGCTCCGTAGTCGATGAGGGTGACCGTATGAGGATGAGACAGACGAGCACTCTTGGCGATCAGCACGCCAAATCGTCGGACGATGTTCTCATCCAGCTCGTGGAGTTCGTTGTGGATCAGCTTGAGGGCGACCGGACGGTTCATCGGGAACTGGGTCGCGCGATAGACCCGCCCCGTTCGTCCCGCCCCCAGAAGAGCCTCCAGCCGGAAGCGGCCTTGAATGACGCTTCCTATCCGAGGATCGGGATCGAACATGGGCTCGTCGTCGGGGGAGAAGACACCACCAGAAGCCTGGTCCCCCGTCATCCCTCGCTCATACCCCAGCTCGAAGGGGAGTTCATGGTTCAGAGCGAGAAATTCGCGTCCTCAGTTCGAGGGGTGGGATCGTGTACGTCTTCCTGCCATCGGGTCGGAAGGTCATGGAAACAGCCCTCCATGAATCGGCGCATCCCATCCATCTGTGCACGGGTAATCGACTGGCCCATGAAGCCGGAGAGATAGAGCAAAAGGGCCAAGACTCCGCAGATGGGGAGGGACCAGAGCATGGTCGGAGGCAAGCCGGCCAACCACTGAGACAGTCCGAAGAATCCAAGACCGGTGGCCGTGAAGGCAAGGGAGCCGAAGGCCGCCATGTAGCCCGTCCAAAACCCCGGATGAGGTGCGAAGCGCCCCGACACTAGAGTCTCTGGTCCGCGCTCCTTCGCTTCAAAAGATAGCCAGGGCGACCATACATGCCGGTCTTTTCTCTTCACGACGAGCTGTCCATGCAGCCCCGTGACGTGACCAGAGAAACGTCGACCTCGCTCTTCGTCGAAGCACTGGCTCAATCGCGCCATCACCTCTTTGGGCCCCATGGGAACCAAGAGATCGAAGTGCGGACGAAGATGGGGACGCATGGCGCTCTCAGATTTCGCCGCGACCTTTGACGGGAGGCTCTTGCGTCGGAGCAGCGCTCTGGGACGCCTCGTATCGGGCCCGAAGTGCTGACGGGTGGACCACGACGGCGTCATCTTCAGACGCCTCGAGCTGGCGAATGCCCGACGGCAGATCGCCGCCATCGTGCAGCATGCGCATGGGCGCCCCCTCCAAGTCATCGAATTGCCCCCCTCGCACGCTCCACACGAAGGCCCATACGCCCGCGGCGGCAATGAGTAGGGAGAGAGGGAGGACGACGAAGAGGACCGACATGACTTACTCCTTGGCAGGCCTCCCAAAACGGAAGCCAAAAGCGTGGCTGACCACGACGAGAGAGCTCAGAGGCATGAGCACGGCCGCTACCAGAGGATTGAGTTGGCCGGATATGGCCAGTGCGGCGCCGCACAGATTGTAGCAGAGCGAGAAGACGATCGCGTTGCGAATGGTCCGTCGGGTACGGCGCGCGCCATCGATGAGGTCGAGCAGAGCGCCGACGCCGGGACGCTGCAGGAAGACGTCGGCGGCAGACAGACAGGTCTCGGCGCCCCCATGGACCGCTACCCCGACCGCCGCGGCCGAAAGCGCGGCCGCATCGTTCACACCATCCCCGACCATAATGCTCTCCGGGTGGCGACGTACGAATTCCAGCTTGTCTTCGGGGCTCAAACCCCCGCGACAGTCCTCGGCAGCAAAGCCGAGGCTGGAACCAACCGCGTGCACCACCCTGGGATCATCGCCCGACAGAATGATGGGCTGGAAGCCGGCTTGGACGAGTTCGGTCAGGCTCTGCTTGGCTTCGGGCCGGATGCGGTCGGAGACCCCCATTCGAGCTACGATTCGGCCATCGACGGCGACCCAAACCGGCGTCATCCAGGCCGGGGTCTCGCCCACTTCGCCCAAGCCGTGTTCCCGAACGAAATCCGGTCGCCCCACGACGACCTCCTGCCCCTCCACCTTGGCGCAAACACCGCGACCCGGGAGCTCTTCGACGCGGCTCGGCGCTGGGGCTTCGGGGGCCAGAGCCCGGAGCGCGCGGCCTATGGGGTGGCTCGTCTCGGCTTCGGCCGCGGCGGCGAGGGGACGAACCCACTCCGGTCCATCGAAGAAGGCCACCTCCATTCGCGCCTCAGTCAGGGTCCCCGTCTTGTCGAAGAATATCGGCACCTCCCGCAAAGCGCCCAATCGCTCCAGTGCCTCGCCGGAGCGCACCAGGATGCCTCTCCGCGCTGCCTTGCCTACCGCGGCGGTGATGGACAGCGGTGTGGCCAGTCCAAGGGCGCAGGGACAGCTCACGATGAGAAGTGCGACCGCATGGTCGAGGGCGGCAGCAGGATCAAGCTGGTGCCAGTAAAGATAGGTTCCCGCCGCAAGGAGCAGGACGACGCCCACGAAGACACCGGCCACGCGGTCGGCCAACTGGACGATGGGCGCCCGCATCCGCCCCGCATCCGCGATCAGTCGAGCCACCTTGCCCACCCGGGAACGTTCGATGCTCCGACGAACGCGCACCACGAGCTCGGACTGCTGGTTGATGGAGCCGCCAAAGACCTCGGCGCCCGGCTCGACGGCCACGGGCACGGACTCTCCGGTCAGCCAGGCTAGGTCGACGGTGGACCGACCACGCTCGACGACGCCATCGGCGGGAATCCTCTCATCAGGCTGTACTTGCACTCGATCGCCAGGACGAACGGCCTCCATGGCCACTCGCCGCACTCGGCCGTCGGCTTCGAGGCGGGTGGCGAAGGCCGGCGCGAGTGTGTGAAGAAGCTCCGAGCTTTCGGCCGCCCGTCGCTGCTGCCAGGTCTGCAGCAGCCGCCCCAAGAGAAGAAGGAAGATGAGCGCGGCCACGGAGTCGAAGTAGACCTCGCCCTGACCTCGGAGGGCGTTGTAGGCACCACTAAGGAACCCAGCTCCGATCCCGATGGAGATCGGCAGGTCCATGTGGAGGACGCCCATGCGCAGCCCCGACGCCGCGCCCCGGAAGAAAGGCGCCGCCGAGTAAAGGACGGCGGGGAGGGTCGCCACCAAGCTCAAGACTCGGAAGAGCTGACGGTGCTCTTCTGCCATGCCGAAGGCCCATCCACCGTACAGCGCGGCCGCCATCAGCATGACGTTGCCGGCCACGGCGCCGGCGACCCCGAGACGGATCAGGAGTCGTCGCTCTTCTTTTCTCCGTTCGTCGCTGCCCTCGACGATCGGATGAGGTTGATAACCCAAGCTGCCCAGTCGAGCCGCTATTCGTCCTAGGGAGGTCTGCCGCGGGTCCCAGATCAGGGACAGTCGACGCCGGGCAAAAGCGAGACGGGCCTCCCCAACCCCTTCCTCATGCTGAAGGCTCTTCTCGATCAGCCACAGACAAGCGCTGCAATGGACCCCCTCCACGAAGAGGCTGGTTTGACGCAAGCCATCCGGACGCTCTTCGACATGGAGTTCGGTGAAGGTCTGGTCATCGAATTCCTCTAAGCCGCGGGGTTCGGCGGCTGGGCGGCCCGGCAGGGCGTCTCGTAAGCCATAGTAGGCGCCAAGTCCGCTCCCCGTGATGAGCCCGTGGACGGTCTCGCACCCGGTGCAGCAGAACTGATGCTCGGAGTCCTGTCGCAACAGGCCCTTCGGGACCGGGAGCCCGCAGTGGGTACAATCAGTCCGAAGGTGAAGGGCCTCAGTGGCAGTCATGCTGCTGCACCTCTCCGTGCGCCCCCGGACCATGGATGCTGCCCAAAGGGCGTTGAACGATCGTGGTCAAACCGACGACGACCAGGAGCAGGGGCAGGATGACGCCCAGACGGGGCGCGAGCCGACGCCCGACGAGCTGAAAGCCAAGCCCAGCGCCGAGCATGGCAGGGACGGTCCCAAGCCAGAAAGCGAACATGACCGCCACGCCGTAGGCGACGCTTCCGGTCCCTGCCGCCGTCACGGCGAAGCCATAGAGCCATCCGCACGGGAGCAGAGTCGAGGCGGCGCCTAACACAAGGCCTCTGACCACGGGCGGTCGACCCATGAGCGGAGTGAGCACCCGAGACAAGATACGGTTCAGCCAGTCAGGCGTCTTCTTAGCCCAAGCGAGGCCGCCTGCCCGGGCCAATAGGACCAGGCCCCAAGCGATGATGAGACCTCCCGCCGAGTAGGCGGCCCAAGGTCCTCCACTGGCCATGTTGACGGCAGCACCAAGACTTCCGCCCAGGGCACCAAGTCCAAGGTAGGTGATGAGTCGACCGCCATTGTACGCCAAGTGAGGCCACCGAGAGTTGGTGCCCGCCGAATAGAAACCGACGAAGCCACCACACATACCGATGCAGTGAACGCTCCCGAACAAGCTGGCGACGAAGACCGCGCTCATCACCTCGATCATCGCAGATCCTCTTTGCGAACGAGGCTGAAGTAGTCCTGATCCCGAACGGCGGAGATTCGAATCTCCCAGAGCCCGGGACGTTCGAAAGGTCCATCCATTCGATAGACGCCCTTCCCCTCCTCCGAGAGTCGAGCTCGACGACGGTCGCCAGCGCGAGCGTTGTGGAAGGCTACGACGTCGACCTTGGCGCCCTCGACTGGAATACCTGCCGCATCTTCCAGGCGAACCAGGACCCCATCTCGGCTCGCTTCGACCTCCGCTGACCATCCGAGGCGTTCGCTGGCGACTCGAGCCTCCTGGTGCTCATCCCAGTCCACTGCCTTTTGGTAGTAGTCCGGCTCGACAGCAAAGCTGGGATCGTTCGTCGCTCGAACGAGCAAGTAGACGTTGGCCCCGACCGAGATCAGCAACAAGGCGATCAGCATGTATGGGAACCAGGCTCCGTTCTTCATCATGGGTCCTTTCCGGGTCCGAGCAGCACGTAGCTGACGGTCTCTTCGAATGCTGCCCCATCGCTGATGCTGATCTTTGCATCGAAGCGCCCTCTAGCATCGAAGCGCTCAGCGGGGACGGTCAGGAATATGGGAGAAGTCGCGCTGTCGTTGGCTCCGACAGGCAGCGGAAACTGGGGGGCCAGCACGGCGGCCGCTGGAAGGTTGAGGACCCGAAGGTCGAATCGCCGGGACGTGTCCAAACGGTTGACGAGCTTCACGCGAAGCTGATTGCGGACTTCGCCGGTCTCCAGCACGACGAAGGGGGCATTCAACTGGCGGAGAACGGTGACGTCGGCCGTTCCCTTGCTCCCGAAGAAGGCCACCATCAGCCCCAGCAGGATCGTGATCAACACCGGGTAGACGAAGATCCGAGGTCGCGCAATCTTGGAAGCCTTGCCCGTCTGCAGTGTCTGCTGAGAGGACAAGCGAATCAGCCCTCGGGGCTTCCCGATCTTGTCCATGACCTTGTCGCAGGCATCGATACACTGAGTACAGTTGATGCACTCCAGCTGAAGCCCGCTACGGATGTCGATCCCGACGGGACAGGTCGTGACGCAGGCCTTGCAATCGATGCAGTCCCCGCTTCCGTCGCCGGGCCTTCTCGCCTTGAGGCGCTTGCGAGACTCACCTCTCACCTCGTCGTAGCCGACGATCATCGAGTGACGATCCAACAAAGCCGACTGCAGTCGGGCGTACGGACATACGACGGTGCACATCTGCTCCCGGAAGAAGGCAAAATCGAAGAAGACGAGAGCAGTGGTGGCGGCCATGACGGAGAAGCCACCTGGATTTTGGGCGGGAGAAGAGGTCATCCAAAGGGCCAGCCTTTCCCAACCTACGAAGTAGGACAGGAACTGATTGCCGAGAATGAAGGCAATGACCCCGAAGACGGCATACTTGCCCCAACGACGGCGGGACGGTCGCGACATGGCGTCGATACGTCGCTGCGCCCCCACCGGACCTTCGATGAGTCTCTCGATGGGTCGAAACACCAGCTCCATGTACACCGTCTGAGGGCAGCCCCAGCCGCACCACGCCCGACCGACCAGTGCCGTCAGCCAGAAGATGCCCAGGAAGATGCTGAGAAGCAGGAGCATCAAGAGCGGGGAGTCGGTGGGATGGAAGGTGTAGCCGAAGAGATAGAAGCGCCGAGCTGCGACGTCCAGCAGGATGGCGGGGTGCTCGCCGATGCGAACGAAGGGGAGCCCGAGGAACAGCAGGATGAGGCCGTAGCCGAAGATCTGCCGCCGCCGGAGGAAGCGACCCTTTGAGAGCTTGGGTCGCATCCAAATCCGTGAGCCGTCCTCCCGGAGGGTGCTCAAGACCTGTCCAGGGTTGAGCGGGTTGGGCTCCATCTTTGTCATCCTTCTCCTTGGCGCAACTCAGCCCGCTGGGTCGACGGGAGTCTCCGTGAGCGCCTTCGCATTCGGCCGCTGAATCTCTTCGCCCTGGGGCTCCTTGCCCTCTACATGGGTCCAGCGAAGCGTGCCGATGAAGCTGACGACGTCGATCATCTCATCAGGTGTCAGAATCTTGCCCCAAGGAGGCATGCCCTTCTCGGGTACGCCGTCCACGATGACCTGACGGATGGACATGAGGCTGCCATCGGCATGCAGCCAGTGGCTGTCGGTCAGGTTTGGGCCCACCAGGCCTTCGCCCTTCGACCCGTGACAAGCGGCGCAGACCTCTTGGAACTTGGTCTCTCCCTTGGCGACTTCGACATCGACCTTCATGTTGGCCAGGAGCTTGTCTTCCGAAACGTCCTTGGCCGCAGCCAGGGCCCGCTCGGTTTGAATCTTTCTCCAGTCCTCCATCTCGGCTTCGTAGGAGGCCACCACGCCGGTCCCACCCATGACGTGGTACCAGCTGAAGTACACGACCGAGAAGGCCATGGTCCCCCACCAGATTCCCCACCACCACATCGGGATTGGGTTATCGAACTCGCGGATGCCGTCGTACTCATGGTCCAACAGCTCGTCGTGTTTCTTGCTCGACATCTTCCTTTGCTCCTCGTCTCAATCCTCGAGCGGTAGCCTGGAGGCGCGCTCATACTCCTTGCTTCGCTTCCTCGAGAACACGCGAACGCATACCACCGCAAAGATCAGAAGGAAGATGACAAGTGCGACCTGGGGGTAGAAAGCCAGGTCCATGTTGCTCATGAGTTCGCTCAGCCGCATCTCGTGCTCCTTTAGTTACTCGCCACCGGACGATCGTCCTGGGCCGCCTTCTGAATGTCGGTGCCGAGCCGCTGGAGATAAGCGACCAAGGCGATGATGTCTTTTCCGTGAAGATCAGGTCCTCCCTGAGTCAGGATCTCATCCGCGATCTCGTCTGCCTGAGTCCTCGCCATCATCTCACCTCCGGCGAGGGCGGGACCGTAGGGCACGCCAAGCATCGCCATGGCGTCGATCCGAGGCTGAATCGTATCCCACTGGATATCGTTCTCCAGCATCCAAGCATAGGTCGGCATGATGGAACGCGGTGTCGTGCTCCGCGGATTCTCCATGTGTCGGACATGCCAAAGATGGGGGTACTTGCCACCGACCCGGTGAAGGTCTGGGCCGATACGGCGGGAGCCCCACTGGAACGGGCGATCATAGACGAACTCGCCGGGTTTGGAGTACTCGCCGTAGCGTTCCGTCTCCATCCGGATGGGCCGGACCATCTGCGAGTGACAGTTGTAGCAGCCCTCACTCACGTAAATGTCGCGTCCGTACAGTTCGAGGGGTGAATACGGCTTCACCGAGGCGATCGTCGGGACGTTCGACTCAATCATGAAGGTCGGGATGATCTCGAAGAGAGAGGCCACCAAGACGGAGGCGGTGGTCCACACCGTAAACTTGACCGGCGCTCGCTCCCAGATGCGGTGCCAATCGGCTCGAATGAAGTAATAGAACACACCGATTGGATTGACCCAGCCACCGGCGGGAGGCGGAATAGGCTTGCCTTCGTAGCTAGGAGCCAAGGCCGGTGCGCTGTCCCTGACCTCGGCGTACTCAGCGGGGCGGCTGCGCCAGGTCATCACGAAGTTGACCAAGCACATAGCCACACCCACGACGTACATGGCACCACCCACGGCACGCACGTAGTACATCGGCATCAATCGAAGGACGGTCTCGACGAAGTCCGGGTAGGCCAGTCGACCGGTGTCGTCAAAGGCACGCCACATCAGCCCCTGGGTTACGCCAGCGGTGTAGATGGCGACGATGTAGAACAGAATGCCTATGGTCCCGATCCAGAAGTGAGCCTCGGCCAGCTTGTTGCTCCATAGCTTCTTGGTCTGAAAGATTCGCGGCGCGAGCCAGTAGACCACGCCGAAGGCCAGGAAGCCGTTCCACCCCAACGCACCGGCGTGGACGTGGGCGATGGTCCAGTCGGTGTAGTGAGACAGGCTGTTGACTGACTTGATTGAGAGCATTGGCCCCTCGAAAGTGGACATGCCGTAGAAGGTCACGCCCACGGTGAAGAACTTGAGCACCGGGTCTTTGGCGACGCGGTCCCAGGCTCCTCGCAGGGTGAGGAGGCCGTTGATCATGCCTCCCCAGGAAGGCATCCACAGCATGAGACTGAAGACCATGCCCAGAGTCGAAGCCCACTCCGGAAGTGCGGTGTAGTGCAGGTGGTGAGGTCCGGCCCAGATGTAGATGAAGACCAGGGACCAGAAGTGGAGGATGGACAGTCGGTAGGAGAATACCGGCCGCTCCGCCGCTTTGGGAAGGAAGTAGTACATCATCCCGAGGAAGGGCGTCGTAAGGAAGAAGGCGACGGCGTTGTGGCCGTACCACCACTGCATGAAGGCGTCCTGAACCCCGGCGTAGACGCTGTAGCTCTTTGAGGCGAACACGGGCAGGGCCAGGTTGTTGAGGACGTAGAGGATGGTGATGGCGACGATGGTGGCAATGTAGAACCAAATCGCAACGTACATGTGGCGCTCGCGGCGCTTAGCGATAGTACCGAAGAAGTTGACGGCGAAGACGAGCCAGATGATCGCGACCGCGAGGTCGATCGGCCACTCCAGCTCGGCGTACTCCTTGGACTGCGTGATCCCCAATGGCAGCGTAACGGCAGCAGCGACGATGATGAGCTGCCAGCCCCACATGTGAATGCTAGAGAGCTTGTCGCTGAACATCCGTGCCTTCAGCAGCCGCTGACTCGAATAATAGACACCGGCGAAGATCGCATTCCCTGCAAAGGCAAAGATGGCCGCGTTCGTGTGAAGCGGGCGCAGTCTGCCGAAGGTCAAGAACGGCAAATCGAAGTTCAGGGCCGGGAAGGCGAGCTGAAGCGCGATGAAAAGGCCGGCTCCGGTACCCACAAGGGCCCAAATGACCGTGGCCCAGGCGAACTTGCGGGTGATGGCATCGTCGTAGCTGAAGGTCTCTGTCTGCATGCATGCCTCCGGGGAGTTGGGTGCGGGAAGTGCAACGTGGGTGCCAAAGCTGCGCAGGACCTTGGGGAGGATATCGCTGCTTCGGATCGGGAACGAAGCGTCGAAATCGAGTAACGCCGGTGGAACGGTAGAGAGGCGGCCAGTCGTTTCGGGCGCTTCCCGCCGAGGCCGGAGGCGCCTGAGACGTCGATTCCGATCTCTCGAGGGGCTCTTCACCGCGGAGAACCTCCCTTGGATTTGGTCGACTTTGGCGCTCGGCCGCGACGACGCTCCGAGGTGGCCAACTCTATTCGACCGAACGGTCTACTTGCTCTGTGCGCGTTGACCAGCGTGTAGACCACTGCGAGGCTTCAGATCATGTCTGGGCCCACCGATCTCGAAAGCCGACTTGCGAGAGTGGAGACGAGTCTCGAACGCCTCATTGAGCTGCTCGAGGCGGATCGCACTCCGTTTCGTAAAGCCAGCGGCACGGCGCAGGATGCCTTGTCGAGCATCTATGGCGAAGAGGAAATCCGAGAGCGCATGGGCGAGCTCGTTCTTCGCCTTGGTGAGCCCGAAACGGTCGAGGCTCTCACACGAATCGGCGTGCTGCTGCCCAACATCGAGTACGCGCTGCAGGCGGTTGCCGGCGGTCCCGAGCTCATCGAGGAAGGGCTGGAGATGGTTCGCCGCGAGATGGCCAACCGGGGCGTCGAGCACGCCGATGCCCAACAAAGGGTCCAGGCAGCGACGGATGCTCTGGCCCAGCTGAGCGAGCCCACCACCCTCCGGGTACTCACCCGACTCGCGCACACCACTCCGGGTGCCGCGCCGATGGTGGAGGCGCTTGGAGAGGCGGGCCACGACCTGGCAGAGGTCGAGGGTGAAGACGCCTTCAAGGCGCGGCTCAAGGAGACCTTGGTCCTGCTGGTCCAGGACGAAACGCTGAGTTCTCTCGCTCGCATCGCGGCTTTGGCGCCCCAGATCGAGTATGCCGTGACGGCGCTCTCTGCTGGTCCGGAGATGATGGAAGAGGGCATGGAGATGATCCAGAACGCCGCGAGACGGTCAGGACTCACCACTCATGACTTGAACGTGCGGGCCAGCGCGGCCCTGGACGCACTGAGCAAGCTCAGCGACCCCGCGATCCTCAAAGCCTTGGGCAAGGTCGACGTCCCGAGCCTTCTCCAATTCACGGAAGTCGTCGCCCAACCAGAGAACAAGGAGGCTCTACTCAAGCTCGTGGCCTTGGCGCCCGCCCTGGAGCCGCCCCTGTCCGCCCTCCCCGTCCAGGAGCGAACCCTGGAGATCCTGCGCAACGTGAACGAGGCCGTCGAGAGCTCGGCTGCGAACCAGAAATCGGTGGGCGTCTTCGGTCTCTTGGGGGCCTTGAATGATCCCGACGTCCAGCGAGCACTCGGCTTTGCGCTCGAAGTCTCGAAGAAGCTGGGCGCTCACCTGAGAGAGCCCCAGGCCAAGCGCCTAAAGCCCTAGGCCATCGCCATCAGCTGGAGGCGATCCAGAAGAGTCCGACCGTTATGGAAAGAGCGCCGCTGGCGGCGATGCCTCGGGGCACCCAGGACGGCCGACGAATCAAGGTGCCAGCTCCGAACGCAAAGGCCGTCATCGCTGCGACGCCGCCGGATAGATAGCCCGCCAGATACAGTGCGCCCTCACCCAGACCCAGGGCGGCGATGGGGCTGGCTGCCACGAAGTGACCCATGCCGGCCATTCCGTGCACGAAGCCAAAGCCCATCGTGGAATGATGGTGGGCGCGATGTCGTCCCAGCACGGCATGCTCTGGATGGTCGACGGTCAGGTCACCCACGTGCACGTGGGGATGCACGTGATCGTCTTCGGACGCGCCATGAGCATGCCCATGCGCGTGAACGACGAAGTAGCGACTTCGCCAGAGGGCCCAACTGCCCAGGCCCACGAGCAGGAAGCCCACCAAGGCCTCCGCTCTGGCCGAGACGAGTTCCACGTCGAAGGCGCCTCGAAAAGCCAAGAGCGCGGCGCCCAGGGCCAGCACGCCCAAGCCATGACCAAGCCCCCAGAAAAGACCTACACGGGCGCCGGAGCGGGGCTTGGCGACGGCGAAGGGAAGAACGGCGGCCAGATGGTCGGGTCCGAGAAGCACGTGAAGAACGCCCGCCAGAAGACCGGCGAGCCCGGCCATGATCATGCGGTCGCCTCGCGAAGGACCGGGCTGGTCGCATCCAGCCAGTCGTACCAGGCCTTCATGCCGGCCCCAGTCTTAGCCGAAACCTGGAGGATCCGAGCGCTTGGATTGACTTGGGCGATGGCCTCCAGCGCCCGCGCCTCGTCGAAGTCGAGGTGAGGGATGAGGTCGATCTTGTTGATCAAGACAAGGTCCGCGACCCGGAACATGTGGGGATACTTGAGAGGCTTGTCTTCGCCCTCGGTCGTCGAGAACACCACGACCTTGGCCGCCTCTCCCAAGTCGAAGAGCGCAGGGCAAACCAGGTTGCCTACGTTCTCGACGAAGAGCAACGAATCGGCCTTGGGCTTCAGAGTCTGAAGGCCGTGCCAAATCATCTCCGCCTCCAAGTGACAGCCCTTGCCTGTATTGATCTGAACGACGGGCGCGCCGGTGGCGCGAATCCGCTCTGCATCGAAGGGCGTCTCCTGGTCGCCTTCCAACACCGAGACGGGCCGCTCGACCTCTCGAAGCGTGCGTTCCAACAAGGTCGTCTTGCCAGAGCCTGGAGAGCTCATCAGGTTGACCGCGGTGACGTTGCGACCTGCAAACCATCCCCGGTTGCGCTCAGCCAAGCGGTCGTTTTTGGCCAAGATCTGAACCTCGAGAGGCTCGACCGTCGTGTCGGAGCGAATCGCTGCCGTCGCACCGTGAGCTTCCGGCCCATAGGCATGGTGGCGATGCCCGCCTTCGTGAGCATGCGCATGCTGATGCTCATGGTCGTGAGCATGCTCTTGGTCATGGTCGTGACTGTGTCGCACGACAGTTCCGTCTGGGAGGACGTGGACGTGGTCGCCCTGTTCCCCGGTTATCGTGGTCTGGTTGCCGTCAGAGCAGCCACATGTTCCGCACATCAGTTGATCTCCATTTCCTTCACGAGAAGCTCTTCGCCCGCCTCGATGCTGAGGGTTGCTCTCTCGGGGCAAGGGCAGACCGCGACGGGCCGCTCCAAGGGCACTCTTTCACCGCATTGGACGCAACGGCCGGCCCCCTCGATCTCCTCTACCACCAGCTCCGAGCCCTCGAGCGAGGTGCCTTCGGCACAAAGCTCGTAGCAGAATTCTATGGCCTTCACTTCGACGCCGGACAATCGGCCGACCTGGAGCCGGACGCGGCGAACTGCGCGCCCGGCCGCCTTCTCGTCCACGATGGCCACGATGTTTCGAGTGATCGCGAGTTCATGCATCAGCAAATCCTCGGCAAAGGCTCTCCGACCAGCATGTCGAGTATCCGTTCGCCGCCAAAACCGGTGTCCAGGGTGACCACTCCGGGAGGACGAGGGCGACAGCGAGCGATGACCGACGCGTTCTCACCTAGAGGATGACGCCTGAGAGCGGCCAAAGCTGCATCCGCATGGTCGGCTGGGATGGCAGCGACCAGCTTCCCCTCATTGGCCAGGTGAACTGGATCAAGTCCAAGAAGCTCGCAGAAGCCGTTCACTTCGGGACGGACCGGCAGGGCAGCATGATCCACGACCACACCGACCTCGGAGGAAAGGGCCAGTTCGTTGAGCACGGCCGCCAGGCCTCCACGGGTGACGTCCCGCATCGCGTGGACGGGCGCCGCCTCCAAGAGCCTCTCGATGAGGCCATTCAGCGGTGCGCAGTCGCTGGGGATGTCCGACTCGAGCTCGAGTTCTCCTCGGGCCACCAGGATCGCTGCCCCGTGGTCTCCCAGGTAACCGTTGGTGATCAACACGTCGTCGGGCTGTACAAGGCGGCTGCCGATTTCTCGACCCTTTGGGATGACGCCGACGCCGGACGTATTGATGAAGAGCTGATCGGCCGCGCCCGTCGACACGACCTTCGTGTCCCCAGTGACAATGCGAACGCCGGCCTCCTTGGCGGCCTGACCCATGCTCCGGAGGATGCGCCGAAGCCTGTCGACCGGCAGCCCCTCCTCGATGATGAGACCACAGGACAAGAAGAGCGGACGTGCTCCGCCAACCGCGAGGTCGTTGACCGTTCCGTTGACGGCCAAGCGACCGATGTCGCCTCCGGGAAACTCGAGGGGCGTCACGACGAAACTGTCGGTCGTGAAGGCAAGACGATCGCCGCCCGTGCTGAGATCGGCCAAGGACAGCTTGGCCTGATCTTCGTCGACCTCGGGCTCACCGAGCTCTCGCACGATTAGGTCGTCAATCAAGTCACGCATCGCCTTGCCGCCCCCGCCGTGGGCTTGGACGATCACCTTCTCGCGGAGCCGTCCCGAGCGACGACGATGCTTCTCGATGCGTTGGAATAGGGGATGGTCTTCGCTACTCGTCACGATCCCGTCTTCAGCTCTGGCAGCGTGTTCAGCCGCCCATAGTTGTAGTAGGCCGCGCACGCTCCTTCGGAGGACACCATGCACGAGCCGATAGGGGTCTCAGGTTTGCACGAGGTGCCAAACACCTTGCATTCCCAGGGACGGATGGCGCCCTTGAGGACCTCCCCACACTGGCAGGCTTTGGGGTCAGCTATGGAGAGCGACGGAACGCGGAAGGCCTTCTCGGCGTCGAACCGTGCGAAACGCTCGGTGAGCTGCAGGCCCGAGTGGTCGACTGAACCAAGGCCCCGCCACTCGAAAAAGCTCCGAAGCTCGAAGACGCTGGTGATGGAATCGAGGGCGGCTTCGTTGCCCTCATCAGGCACCAGGCGCCGGTACTGGTTCTCGACCTGGCATCGCCCCTCGACCATCTGACGCAAGAGCATGACCAAGGACTGAAGGACGTCGAGAGGCTCGAAGCCGCTGACCACGAAGGGCTTCCGGTAGTGTTCGGCGATGAAGCGGTAGGGCGCCAGACCCGTCACCATCGTCACGTGGCCGGGACCGATGAATCCGTCCAGTCTGAGGTCTGGCGAGTCCAGGATGGCCTTGATGGTCGGCACGATGGTGATGTGATTGGAGAAGACGAAGAAGTTGGCGACCTCCTCTGCTTCTGCCTCCAGCAAGGTGAGAGCCGTGCTGGGCACCGTGGTTTCGAAGCCAAGGCCAAAGAACACGACCTTTCGATCTGGATTCCGCCGGGCCGTTGCCAGGGCGTCGGTGGGCGAATAGACCGTGCGGATGTCGCAGCCCTCTGCCTTGGCCTGTAGCAGGCTCTTCTTCGAGCCCGGCACCCGCATGGCGTCGCCGTAGGTGCAAAAGATGACGCCAGGTTCCTCGGCCAGGCTGATCGCATCATCGACTCGCCCAACGGGGAGAACGCATACGGGGCAGCCTGGGCCGTGCACCAGCTCGATGGTGTCGGGAAGCATTTCTTCGAGCCCGAACTTGAAGATGGAATGGGTGTGACCACCACAGACCTCCATAATCTTGACCGGATCCTCTGCGCTGCGTCCGAGCTCGAGGAGCAAGCCTTCAATGGTCCGGACGAGCTTCTTGCCTTGAACAGGGTCTCTAAACTCTTGAACGTACTTCATTGCTCGCCTCCGCGTTCTTGAGCCAATAAGGTGTGAACCAGGTCCCACAGCACGTGGTAGGCTGCGACGTGACTCTCCTGAATGCGATGAACGCTATCGCTGTCGACCACCAAGCAGTGGTCGACGGCAGTCTTCATCTGGCCTCCGTCGTGACCCGAGAAACCGATGGTCAAAATACCCCGTCGTTTCGCGGCCGCGAAAGCGGCCAGGAGGTTCTTCGAGTTGCCGCTCGTCGATAGGCCGAGTAACGCATCACCACTCCGACCTAGCGACGAAATCTGGCGGGCGAAGACCTGGTCGAAGCCGACGTCGTTGGCTACCGCCGACATGAACTGAGTGTCGTGACCCAAATGCTCGGCCGGCAGGGCCGGACGCCCAACCGTCACCGGATGATTGAACTCGACCGCCACGTGAGCCGCGTCGGATGCCGAACCCCCGTTGCCCATCGTGAACAAGCGCCCGCCTCTTCGAAAGCAGTAGGCCAAACCTCGGGCGATTTCGATGAGCGTGGGCGCCGAAGCGGCAAAGAAACGCGTCTTCACCTCGACCGAGTTGGCGGCCTTCGCGGCGATGGAGTTCGTGAGCTCCCCGTCCGAGACCTCCGGTCGAGCTTGGAGCCCCGGATAGAGCTGCTGCAAGGAAGAGCTCACGTCGCCCTCATCGCTTGCAGCTCATCTTGCACTTCGCCCATCTCTTCCAAGAGGCGCATCGTACGCTCGGCTTCTTCTGGGTCGATGCGACTCATGGCGAAGCCGACGTGCACCAATACCCAGGTCCCGAGAAGTTTCTCGGGTGCCTCACCCTGGAGTACGCAGGTCAGGTTCGCCGTCCTCCGGACGCCACCTACGTCGACGACGCCCAGGTGTTCATTGGTCTCGTCGAGCGCGACGATCCGACCAGGGATCCCTAGACACATGCTCAGCGGCCTCTTCGAAGGGCCAGCTTGGCCGAAGCCACGGCGGCCTGACCCAAGGCGAGACCACCGTCATGAGCGGGAAACCGCACGGGACTCAAAACGTCGAAGCCGGCCGCGCGGAGTCCAGATTCGGTCGTTTCCAACAAGATGCGGTTCTGAAAGCAGCCACCCCCGAGGACCACACGACGCAACACTCCGCCTTCTCGCTGGCGAAGGAGCGAAGTCATTCGCACCAGAGCATCTGACAGAGCCACGTGGAAGCGGGCCGCTATGCGGCTCCGCGATATGCCCGTACAGAGGTCGCCCAAAATTCCACGCCACATGCCTAGAAACTCCAGGTAAGGGAGGTCATTGTCTAGGCTGGGGATCCCGATAGGATAACGCTCTTCTTTGAGCGCAGCGTCCAAGTCGTCGGACGTTATGGACGCTTCCAGCGCCATAGCCGCTTGGCCTTCGAAGCTGATCGCCTCCGCATGCAGATCCAGCGCAGCAGCCACAGCGTCGAAGAGCCGTCCACATGACGAGGTGCGCGGCGCTTTCTCCATGGCGGACTCCAACATGGGACTCCTGCGGGCACTCAATCGATCCAAGACAGGCAGCCCTCCAAAGTGGACATCGAGTTCACCCCAGCTCTGCTCGGCCCGGAGCTGGGCATACAGATTACGCCAGGGCTGTCGCGCTGCTACGTCGCCGCCAATCAAGGGCACGGGTTTGAAGGTTCCCGTCTGCCTGAAGTCGACGTAGTTGCAGTAGAGGAACTCGCCACCCCAAAGCTCGCCCTGCGGACCCCAGCCCAAGCCGTCGAGGGCGATTCCCAAGACGGGCTCGGTACCGGCCTCGACATCGTGCTCGGCCATGACGGCAGCAATATGGGCATGATGGTGCTGAACCTCGATGACGTCGGCACCTTCAGCTTCAGCCCAGTCTCGTCCTATCTGCCGAGATCGGTACTCGGGGTGCATGTCGACCGCCACCGCCTTCGGTGCGTGTTCGAATAGGGCACTCATCAGGCTTCGGGTCTGTTCGAAGGCGTCCAGCGTCCGAACCTCGTCGAGATCGCCAAGATGAGGAGAGACGATGGCGCGCTTCCCCTGGGCCATGCAGAAAGCCGACTTCAGGTCGGCGCCCGCGGCCCAGAGGCCTTCATCAACCGCCAATGGAAGCCGCGTGCTGGCCGGAGACAGGCCGCGGGCGCGCCGGACGACCCTGAGCTCGCCTGCAGCGTGGCGAACGACGGAGTCGTCGACACGGTTTCTGATAGGGCGGTCGTGAAACAAGAACCAGTCGGCAATGGCCGAGAGGCGCTCCTTGGCTTCCTGGTCGCCGATGCACTGAGGCTCGTGGCTGAGGTTCCCGCTCGTACACACGATGGGCTGCTTCACTCGGCGCAAGATCAGATGGTGTAGCGGGGTGTAGGGCAGCATGAAGCCAAGTCCGCCCCCATCCGGTACCACCGATGGTGCCACTTGCTCGCCCTTCTCGAAGCCTTCGAGGATGACGATGGGCGCGACCGAGCTGCTCAGGGCCTTCTCTTCCTCGGGCCGCACCCGGGCGAAACGGCGGATCACGTCGAGGTCCCTCGCCATCATGGCCAGGGGCTTTCCGAAGCGTCGCTTTCGGCGACGTAGCTCGGCCACCGCCTCCTCCGACGTCGCGTCGCAGCACAGGTGCCAGCCGCCAAGGCCCTTCACGGCCACGATCTCACCTCGCTGCAGGAGGGTTCCCACCGCGTCGACCGCATCCATCATCGTGAACCGTTCGACGCTGAAGGCCCGACCATCGGCCCTCTCCAGACGCGCTTTCGGTCCGCATCCGTGACACGCGATGGGCTGGGCGTGATACCGCCGATCGTCTTCGTCTTCGTACTCGGCCCGACACTCGGCACACATCTCGAAGTCGGCCATCGTCGTCGACTCGCGATCGAGAGGAATCCGGGTCGCAATGCTGAAGCGAGGTCCACAGTGCGTGCAGGTGGTAAAGGGATATCGGTAGCGCCTGGAAAGGGGGTCCAGGACCTCGGCCAGGCAGGCCGGACAGGCCGCAGCATCGGCCGGGAGGTCCGTGAGAGCTTCGCCGCCTGCGCTGGACTCGATGTGAAAACCGCTCCCGAAGGCGAGATCGTCGGCCGCCTCACGCTCCACCGCCTCCACTTTCGCCAGAGGCGGGAGCCCGTCGAGGAGCTCTTCGATGAAGCGATCGAGCTCCTCGTGCTCTCCACGAACGCCGATCAGCACGCCCTCAGCGTCGTTTCGAACGAAGCCGCTCAGCTCCCGACGTCGCGCGTGTTTGGCCACCGTGGGTCTGAAGCCAACCCCTTGGACGGTGCCACGGATTCGAATCCGCTCAGATCGCATCCGCCAAACTCCAAAGCAGCACTCGGTGGTTTCCGGTGTCGGAGACGATGGCAAGGTCCTCGACGCAGTGGAGGCCGTAGGGCCAACACAGACTGTCCCGCACCGGGAGCTTGTTGCGATTGTCGCCCTTGCTTCGGAAGTCCGGCTGGGCGGTCAGCAAGTCGGCCGCCCGTCCTGAACGAATCGGACCCGTGAAGCCAAGCAGTCTCGAGTTTGCGGTATCCGCCACCAAGAGCCGGTCGCCTCCACTCTGAAGCGCGTAGGGCATACTGAAAGACTCGGCGGTGGGCAGATAGATCCCACGATTGTGATCCGTTCCCGTGAAGTCGGCCTGACCCAGAACCAAGGAGGCTGGGACGTTGCTCTCGTTCGGTAGCTCGTTCCACGCCAAGACCCGGTTGTTGCCGGCATCGCTCACGAGGAGGCGCCCTCCATGAATGGTCATGTCGTGGGGCCAACGTACGCTTCGGGCATCGGCCGACTTTCCGCCGTTGTCGGAACGAGACTCGAGGTCGGCTTGCCCGAGCGCGAAGTCAGCAGGCTGCCCCGTTTCGCCCGGGAGATCACGCCATACCAGTACTCGTCGGTTGCCCGCATCGCAGACGTAGAGCCGCCCTCCGTGCACCATGACCTGGAAGGGCCAATGCATGGTGTCGGCTCGGGGCTCGCCGTCTCGGTTGGGCCGTTGATGCTCGAAGTCGCCCTGGCCGAGAACGAAGTCGGCGGGCTGGGAGGAGTGCACGGGCATGTTCCGCCAAACCAGGACGCGATTGTTCCACGAGTCAGCGACGGCCAGACCCTCGCCAAAGCGGCAGATCCCCGTGGGGACGTTCATGGTCTCGGCTGTCGGCTCGTCCCGAAGGGCGTTGCGACCTTCGGTATGAAAGTCGGGCTGACCGAGAACGAGGTCGGCCTCTCGACCGTCTTCCTTCGGCAGTCGATGGTGGACGACGACACGATGGTGGCCCGTGTCGGCGATCAGGAGCGGACCGTCCGAACCGGCCAGAAAAGCGCTCCTCGGACCGAACAGGGCCCCTGGGGTCGGTCGAATGTCGGGGGAAAAGGGATCGGCCCCTCCGAGTACGATCGCCGGCCCTCTGGGCTCCAACGCCGGGGCAGGGACATCGATTTCGGCCGCGACGCTCATGTCGCCACCTGCACTTCGATCCGCTCCCCGCTGATCCGGACGGGATAAGAGGGCAGCTGGATCTCGGGCGCCGTCAGGCATTCGCCGCTGCTCAACGAGAACTGAAAGCCGTGGAAGGGGCAGGTCAGGATCTCGCCGTCGACCTCACCCTCGTCGAGCGGCATCCCCAGATGAGAGCAGGCGTTTCGATAGGCTTTGGGCTCGCCCCCGACCAAGGTCACGAACAAGGAGATCTGTGCCAGGTCGATCACCGTGAGACGCCCTTCGCCCAGCTCAGCGACCGGCAACAGATCGGTCCAAGGGACGGCAAAGGGGCTGGAGCCGACCGCGGGTAGCTGGACCAGCTCTGCGCGTGCGCGCTGCTTCACCACCGTCACGCGTTCGATGGTGGGGGCCGCATCTTTGATCGCCGTTTCGATGCCCTGGCGGACCGTGATGTCAGAGTGGGTGCAGCCGTCGCAGCTCCCTTGCAGTCTGATTTCGACTTCAGTCTCGTCGACGACTCGCACCAGCTCGACGTTCCCCTCGTGGGATGCGAGCGTCGGGCGCACCGACTCCAGGGCCGCCTCGACCCGTTCTTCGAGGGTGGGTTCCGGTTTGGCGAGGAGGCCGTTGAAGGCGAGCACGCCCCGGACCCAGGGGTCCTGCACGGCGACCTTGAGGGCCTCCAGGCCACCGGGCTCCTCCTTGACGATCCGGATGAGGCGACGAAAGGCGCCCACCTGGATGGCCTCCACCGAATTACGAATGGCCTGGACCGTCGCCTGCTGCTCCGTACTCCAGGCCTCGGTCACGCTCTCCAAGCGCTCGAGGTCCCTTGCCAGCTGCTCGAAGTCTCGTTCGGTGCTCATGCCGGCATCCCCAGTTCGGCCAGCTCTCGAACGAGTTCGTCGGAAAGGGCGCCCACGATCTCTGCTCGGTCACCGACCTCGTGGGCCAGGTAGATGCTCTGAGCGTCTCGCAGGAGCTCCACCGCGCTGGCGAGGTTCCTTGGATTCCCGAGATCGCTTCGCTCGGGGTCGTCGGGAAGGTTCATGAGCGCGTTGGCCTTGTTGGTTACCGTATTCGCGTACTCGACGGGCGTGTCCCTTCGAGTACGCACCTTGAGAGCTTCATCGTAGGCCTCCACCGCCCGAGAGAGGTTCTCGAGGGGGTGGGAAGTACGCATGGCCTGAAGCGCGTTGCCGAGGTTATTCTGCAGCATGGCGTACTCGGTCGGGTCCTCGATGAGACTGACGACCTTCAGGGCCTCCTGGAAGGACTGAACGGCCATGGCTTCCCGCATCACCTCCCGCTCTGGGGCGAGCTTCATCGACAGGTAAGCCGTCGCGAGGTTGTTGTGGATGGTCGCGAACTCTCGGGGATGAACCTCCTTGGTGAAGGTCTGAAGCGCTCGGTGATAGGCCTGCACGGCCTGCTGCAGGGGCGCCGACCCCTGGGCGGCCAAGGCCTGGAGAACCAGACCGAGGCTCATCTCGACCTCCGCCACTTCCTCATCCTCTCCAACCTGGCGGAGCACGGTGAGAGCCTCGTCGAAGCAGGCTCGTGCATCCTCCAACGCCGACCCGTCCGTCCCAGGCAGGCGGCGCAAAGCACCACCCTTGCCGGCCAGAGCACGGGCGCGGGCGAGAGCGTCATCTCCTGCCAGCGCCAAGGCCTGATCGTACAGGGCCAGCGCGTCCACGAGGTCTTGAAGGGCCTTCGGCTTCTTTTGCAAATCGAACGCCATCTCGACGAAGGACTCGGCCTTCTCGAGGGGAGGATGATCAGCGGCGAGAAGCGTTCGGATCGTCTCGGCGATGTGGGGACTGGTGTTCATTGGAGTCTCTCCTTTGGAAGCACGAAGGAGACTGCGCCGAGGCGCGGATCCCAGTCGGCCATGAGCTCGTGCTGTTGCTCCGGGCCGATGCCCGACGCCATGAGGTGCTCGACCGCGTGAATGACGCGGTCACCCTTGGCGTTGCGTTGTTTGACGATGAGACCGCCGTCGGTCTGGTCGATCGGAACGAGGGCCACTCGACTGTCCTTGGCCATGAGCAAGACCCCTTGACGCCCGTCGAAGAAGCGTTCGTAGACCGCTTGTTCGATGTGAATCGAGCCCCGCTCGATTCGGAGCGGGATCCCTTCCACTCTATCAGAGTGCCGTCGAGCCGCGTGATCCGCCACCACGCGAAGGAGCCGGCCGTACACCGTCTCCATGGCCCGTTCGGCCGGCGCCGAAAGCTCGATTCCGTAGCCCACGGACTCCGCTTCGACCAGCCACACCCGGACCTCTCGGGGGAACTGGTCCTTGAAGATCCGTCGACCGGCAGCAAGGGCGTTCTCCCAGCGAAAGTCGTGAAGAGAAAGCGAAGCTTCGTAGTCGGCCGCCAGTTCTTCACCGGGGACCTCGAAGATCGAGCCTGGCTCAGCACCCGTCTGGGCGGCGTCTACGATGACCAAAGCCTCGCTTCCGCGAGCCTTGAACATGACGTCGACCCCCGCCGTTCCACAGTCGAAGACCTGGACGCCGGGTACGGGGTGACGCTGGAGCCGGTGCTGCAGCCGCTGAGCGACCGCAACACCAACCCCATCATCGCGTCGAGTGGGGTTGCCACAGCCGATGATGGTCAACATGACGAATCCTCGGTGTGGCTTGGCTCAGGCCGTCCTGAACTTGGCGAGCTGCTTGCCCGTCTTCTTGTCGTAGGCGTGAACCGTACACACCAGACAAGAGTCGAAGGACCGCGCCACATGGCCAACCTCGACCGGATCGGTCTTATTGGCGATGGGCGTCCCAACCAGCGCTTCTTCGATCGGACCTCGGCCTTCGTCCGAGTCCCTAGGTCCGACGTTCCAAGTCGTAGGCGCAATGATCTGGTAGTTCTTGATCTTTCCACCTTCGACCTCGATCCAGTGCGCGAGCGCGCCCCGGATGGCCTCGGTCGCGCCCCAGCCCTTGCCATCCTGAGGCTTAGGTTTGACGTAGAAAGGCTCGTCCAGTCGGAACTCCCGAAGGCAGCGTTCGGCCTGCCTGTACAGCTTGATGGTCTCGTGCATCCTGGCGATCTGCCGCAGGTGCAGGCTCGGCCCGACAGCCTTGAACATGCTGTGCACGAAGGGATCGTGGTGCTGCCAAGACTGACCGTGAGTCCCTCCAGCCACGAGCTGACGGGCGAAAGGACCGGCCTCGCATCGTCCCAACTCGTGGTCACTCACCGCGGTCGACCAGGAATAGTGACCCGAGAAGCTCGTCTCATTGTTGGGGATCGCCTTGGTCGTGCGGTCGTACGGGTGCACGCTGTGGTCGCCTTCGTCATACCAAGAGTGCTTTGTGCTCTCGCGGACGCGCGATTGGTCCATCGTTATCCACTTGTCCGACTTCCCGTCATAGATGCCGCTCTTCATGATGACGGCGTCGTTGCGGCCATCGATGGTCGGTCGCTGGTACCGATCCTCGTGGGGCAGGTAGCCCCATGTAATGTAGCGGCCGAGACCCTGCCCGTACTTGTCGAGTCCGAACTCGTTGCCGAGCCGATAGTAGAAGCCGAGATCCGAGTCTCGGTGCTCCTCTTTCTCCTCCATCCAGGCCATGAAGTCGTCGTAAGTTTGAATCTCCTCGTAGCGCTCGAGAGAGCAACCCAGCCAGCAAGGTTCGAGCCAGTTCCGTCGGAAGTACTCCAAGATACCCCATGAGCGGGTCACGTCGGTCAGAGTCGGCGAGCACATCACGCCACCTGGGACCATGTAGGACGAGTGAGGCCACTGGCCTCCCAGGAGCGCGTAGATCTCGACCGGTTTGCCCGAGATGGTGACGCCGAGTTCGTAGCTGCTTCCGGTGAAGGGTGCGAAGCGCCGAACCGCCTCCGCATAGGAGGGCATGTTCTTGTACTTCTCGTTCACCATGTCGATGGCGTAGAGGCCGTAGAAGTAACGCGGCTGACTCTGTAGGGATTCGACCAGCTGACCAAGGTTGCGAGCGATGATCGCGTTTCTCGGGACCTCGGTCTGGTAGGCGGTGTCGAGGGCCCAGGCAGCGCAAGTAAGGTGGGAGGCCCCACAAATCCCGCAAGCTCGAGGCGTGACGACCAGCCCCGATTGAGGATCCTTGCCCCGTAGGATCATTTCGAAACCGCGGAACATTTCCGCTTGGGTCCAGGCGTTTACGACCTCGCCGTTGTCGATCTCGACACGCACGTCGAGGTCACCTTCCACGCGGCCGACCGGAGAAATGTCGAGTGTCTCAGTACTCATCTCGTTCAATTCCTTCCTGATCAGACGACGAACATGTCGTCTTTGGCCCACTGCGGCGCGTTGGCTTTGCCGGCGCCGACCATCGTCAAGTAAGAGCGCTTGCTCATTCCCACCGGAACTTCGTTCGGCAAGCCGAGCGTAGTAGGGGTCGCGAAGACCGTTCCCGGCATCAAGTCGTGGTGCGGGAATTCAGGTTCCGTACAGCCGATACACGGCATGCCGGCCCGCGTCTTCGAGGACTGACGGTTCCAAAGAATCCTGTTGCAAGGCGATCGCGTGAACGGTCCGCGACAGCCGAGGTCGTAGAAGAGACAGCCCTTGCGTTGCGCGAACTCCGTCGTCGAGACCTTGTAGGCGAAGTGCATGTTTCGGGTGCAGCCGGTCTGGGTGAAGCTTGTGAAGAAGGTCTTGGGCCGCTGGTATTCGTCGAGCCCTATCTCCGCACCCCGACCCGTCGCCAGGGCGACGATGATCTGCGTGATCCAGTCTGGGTGGGCCGGACAGCCCGGGATGTTGATGACCGGCAGGCCGGCCTTCGAGCGAAAGTCCGCGCCCAGGAAGCCACCTGCCGACTTCTTGTGGAACTGAAGCCCCGTCGAATCCGAGGGATTCGGCGGCACTGCTGGGATTCCACCGTAGGTCGCGCAGTCTCCGATAGCGACGACGTAGCCCGCCGCGTTGGACAGCTCTTCGACCCACTCCATCATCGGACGGTGGGCGAATCGGTTCCAGTTCCCGGTGCCGTTGGGGGCCTGGATAACGCTGCCTTCGAAGACGAAGACGTCGAGCTGGATCTTGCCGGAGAGGCAGTCGTTCAAGAGGTCTTGCACCCCGGGTCCTAACTCGAAACCCAAGGAGGGATGCCACAAGAGGTTGAGTCCAAAGTCCGTCACTAGGTCGACGGCGCTGGGCTCCTCCGCGTTCAAAAAGGACATGGTGTTGCCGGAACAAGCACCGCCCTGTAGCCAAAGTACGTTCGTCATCGTTCGCTCGCCTTCTCCCCGACAATCCTGCGGGGATAAATTCAACGAGATCATCGGTACGCGAGCGAAAGTGATTTGAATAGACCCCTTGAACTTGACGGATTGCATCAAATGCTCTTCTCCGCCCAATTCGTCTCTTCAAGCGATTTGCCGCTACAATGTGCGGGATGCAGAAGGACGAGAAGCTGGAGCGACTCCTTCGCGGTCGCTCGCTGCCTCCAAGAGAGGTCTACCGAGAATTGGGCGATTCGAAAATCGTGCAGTCAATGAGTCGACGCCCACCAAATCTGTTCGGAAAGTGGTGCGGATCCTGTCGGGGAATCTGGTTTGGGCTTCCGCTGGAGGTCGAGTGCCCCCGTTGTGGTGGGCGAGTTGGTGCCCGTAGATTTCACTGAACGATTTTGAAGCGAACGTGATTTAGTCCGGGTAAGCCCGAATCGCTCTGTCAATGCCCCTGCCTCACCTGGCCCCGCGCCACCACAAGAGCCCCTTCGAGGATCGCCAGTTGGCCCCGACCAAATCCGAGTCAACGCGGTGGCCCCGGCCGTGGTCGAGACCCCCGTCTTTGGGACCTGCATGAGCGAGGCTCAGGTCAAGGAGGTGTTGCCGAGCTTCAACGCCTTCCAACCGATCGGCAGGAACGGTCAGCCAGCCGACGTCGAGGAGGCTGAGCTCTTTCTAGCTTCGGAGCCCGCCAGTTGGATCAGCGGCACGGTCTCGGCCGTCAACGGCGGTGTGACAGCCGGGCGGCAGACCTAGGGTCTTAGGGGCCGGGACAGTTCGCAGGAGCTACACCGTCACTGCGTTTCCTCGATAGATGCGCGCGAGGTATCGGCTCTCTTTTGGGCTGGGTGCTGGCAGCGAACACTGCAGCACGGCGGCCACGAAGCGATCCATTTCTTCTCGCACCTCGGCGTCGTTGCCCGGCTCTTCGGTGCGCGCACGGCGCGTCAACTGGACTTGATTGACGGCAGGGACGGTCGGTAGACGCTCCCCCTCGACGCCCAGAGTCACGGTGAAGGCGTGCAGAGAGTTCTTCACGAAGAGCGCGAGCGCAAACTCCTCTCGCGTAGAGGCACGGGATGTGTCGGGCGTGACGAGTACGACCTGACAGCGTTCCCAGAGCGCAGCCAGGCGGGCGACCCGAAAGTGGTGAGTGAGTTGATCCTCGATGACACCTGCGAAGTCGTCTCTGGACAAGACGCGCTCCCAACTCATGGCGGAGTCGGCCGTCAAGGCATTCATCGGAAGACGAGGAAAGGGGGCGCTGACCACTACGTCGATTCGGCCCATCTCCTCCCGGCAAGCCATGAGCCCGCCCTCGATGTCGTTCCCGACGGCTCGTGCCGTGAGCAGGACCCCTTCCATGGGCTGGGCCCGGCGCTCGATCTCGACCGCAGTGTCGGGATCTCGGGTCAAGACCCGAACCTCGGCCGCTGAGAGCTCACTGAAGGCGTCACACAGCGACAGCAGCTCTTCCTTCATCTCCTCGCCCAACAGGACCACCTTCTTACCCGCCAACTGGGCGAGATGATCCTGCCCGGGCTTGATCATCAGCTCGCCTTCCGTGACCGAGCGCTCGAACTTCAAGCCGCCCGAGGGGTGAAAGGTCTCACCCGAAACGATCTCGTCCGCTAGAGAGAAGACCGTAGAGACCGCGACCTGTTCGTCGGTGGGCATGGTCTTGAGATGAAGTCGATTGACGATGCCAGACTCGACCTTCCCTGCCTCCTTCTCGATGTCGTCTGAGTCGAAGAAAGGCTCCGGCGCACCCGTCAGCTGGTCGACGAAGCGTGCGCCGACTTCGGCGCCCACGACCCCTCCCCCGACCAGACGACCTGCGAGCTTGGGTGCAATCCCGACGCTCATCAAGAAACGGCTGGACGTAGCATCCGGCTTGCCCTTCTTGATGCCTTCCACTGTGCGATGAATCCCCTTGGAGTCGCCGAACTCGATTTTGTCCACTTCGTTCATCGCCAAGCGCTCCAGTAGGAGCTTGGCGTCCACGCCCTCACGAACGGCCTCCAGAAAGGCAGCATGAAGGAGATTCAGTCGCTTGTTCTCGAGGATCAGCCGGCCTCGCCGCTGGAATAGTCCAGGCGAGCTGGGGGTCCCTCGAAGACGCTGACCATCCACGGGACCCGGGGCCAGGGTGTTGATCTGAATCTCCGGCCCCAGATGTCGGGAGAGGATCTCGGACAGCGCGCGCTGGCCCGCCTTGGAGACCGAATAATCGGAACGGTTGGGATAGGCCACAGCGAGGTACTTTTCGCCGCCGAAGTAGCTCGAGACGTTGAGGATGTGCCCGGTCTTTCGAACCTTCATCGCCGGCGCGTACTTACGGATCAGCGAGTAGTTGGAGATGAGGTTGGCCTCCATGGTGCGATTCCAGTCTTCCAGGCTCATGTCGACCACCATCTCCTCGGCGCCCGCGATGCCCGCGTTGTTGACCAGGATGTCGACGCCAGAAAATAGGCTCATCGAGTGCTCGTGGAGGCGGTCTAGGGAGGCTTCGTCGCCGACGTCCACGTCCGCCAGGACGTGAATGCGCGTCTCCGGCTCCGGATATCCTATGCGTCGGAGCTCGGTGACGATGCTCTCTCGAGCTTCGGCCAAGCGCTTTGGGTTCCTTGCGGCCAGCAAGACCCGAGCGCCTGCGATGGCGAGATAGCGACCAAGCTGGAAGCCTATACCGACACTCCCTCCAGTGATGACGACGTTCTTGCCCTGATGAAGTCCGAGAAGCACACGCTGAATCGAAACCGGGTCCGCCGACTTTCCGGTGGCTCGTTCGATCTGCTCGGGGACGAAGAGGTTGATCGAGTCCATTCGTCGGACTCGGTTCGTCAGCGTCGCGGCCCAGGAGGCCGAGAAGGCCAAGTTGTCTGACTCCCGATTCGTGAAGCGTACGAGTTGGTTCGGCTTACAGCTCCACCGACGCCTTCCGGCTCGTACATCCTGCTCTTCTTCATAGCGCCACACGCGGATCAGCTCCTCCATGGCGGCGCGATTCACGTCGCTCAACCGGTTTCCTTGTCCATCATCGGCGTTGGTCACGAAGGTGATGGCCGGAGGCTCCTTCATGCTCTGCCAGTCTCGGATGAGCTTGGCCACGGCGGAGGAAAGAGCCACCGGCGCGACGATCTCGTCCCGGAGGAACATCTCGACGTCGGCGTCGCTCGCGGTCGAGAGGTCATAGTCACGATAGCGTCGAGCGGGAAGAACGATGACTCCATCCAAGCGCCCATACTGGTCGGTGACTAGCTGCATCGAGCGCTCGACATTCTCTCTTCGCAGAGGGTTCAGCAAAAGGAGGGGCGTGGGCGGAGTTCGGAGGCCCTGCAAACGGGCCCGCGCCATCTCTAGGGAGTCGATAGCCCGAAACGCGAGCACGACGTGCGCGCCATGGGCCTGGTGCTTCTCCATGAAGGCGAAAGCCTCATCGAGATCCCTTCCTCCCAAGATGAGGACGACTTTGTCTCTCAGATCCACCAAGCGCTTGTCGGGCCAGCTCACGAGCTTGGAACGACTCTGCGCAGGGACCTGCATGCCGTTCGTGACCTCGAAGGCATGGCCAGAGAAGGCGGCCGACTCTTTACTCGACAGCCACGTGATGGTGGAAGCCACGTCGTCGGGCGTGGGATAGCGGAAGGCCATCTGCCCTTCGTTTGTCGCCCGTTCCACGGTCATGATCTGCTTGAACTGGGCCGAAGTCGTCCCGGATTCCATGCTCTGCAGCTCATCCATGGCTTTGAAGACGCTGTTGATCCTCTCCGACTCGATAGGCCCCGGAAAGACGGTGTTCACGCGGATCCCCCGTCCGCCGACGCCCAGCTCTCGTGCCAGCCCCAAAGAGAGGGCGTTGAGACCCGACTTCGGCACCACGTAGGGAAGGCGGCCGTAGTAGACGGTACGGGAGAAGATGGTGGACACATTGATGATGGCGCCCCCCGCTCGGAGAACAGGCGCCGCGGCGCGGGCCATGTTCCAGGGTCCGCCCAGCAGATTACGCACCGAATCGAGCATGGTCTCGCTCTCGCCATAGGCGGCGCGATCGGCCTCGGTGAACGGGATCTCCTCTAGGGGTCGCTTTGGCCCTGCGCCTCCTGCGTTGTTGATGAGGACGTCCACCCCTCCGAAGGCCTCGACCGCCCTCGCCACCGCCGCTCGGCAAGCCTCAGGGTCCGCGCTGTCGGCGGCGAAGGGCACCATCGCCTCTCGGTCGAAGCCTCTTTCAACCATCTCTTCCACGAAGGCCTTCAGCTTGTCTTCGTTGCGCCCCGTCATCAGAACGCGAGCACCTTCCTCCAGGACCTGCGCGCTGATGTGGCGACCGATGTTGCCCGCCGCTCCGGTCAGAACGATGGAACTGTCGAGAAGCCGAGGACGACTCACGTGAGGGCTCCTGCCGAGCCGGTGTCGATGCGACGCACCTCTTTGCCCTGACGCTCGGCGTCGCGGATGGCCCAGGCTCGATAGAGCTCGTCCTTGGTCTTCAGACCTGGCCGAGGAAGAGCATGGACGGCGACATAAGTCGCGCCGGCATGGCGGTTCTCCCACATGGCCTGGTGGGCTTCGGCGACCTCGGTCATCGGGATGAGGGTCGGGCTCACGACGTCGGTGAGACCGGAGGCAATCTTCTCCTGCATTTCGCTGAACTCTCGGGCTGTGTTGAGGTGGGTTCCGCGAATCTCGGCGCTGGGCATGAGGATTCGACGCTGACGCATCCACACCTGGGGCGCGTAGAAGCTGAGCCGAACGCCGGCCAACTCTTCTGAGTAGACCACTCGGCCCACGTTGGGTTTCACGAGAGCCGTCGACAGAGCCAGGCTGTCTCTGCCCGATCGCTCGAAGATGACGTCGGGAAGCCCTCGTTTGTCGAGCTGGGTTCGCAGGTGCCTGGCGATGGCCGAGCCCACCGGTTTCAGGGTTCGATCGCTGAAGGCGCGAACGGCCTCCTTGAAGGCGACGGACTCCGAGAAGGCGCTCGGCAATTCGGGGAAGGGCCCGGGGGGGTCGAAGTCAGCCCCCAACTTGCGCTGAATCTCTTCGATGCTGACCACGCCACTGAAGCTCCCTCCGAACCCCAATGAGGTGACGAACTCCCGCTGGGAGCTGGTATCGGTGAGCACAACCGTCCGCGCCCCGAGATCGATGGCGACCTCGATGGCTTCGATGGCGACTGGATCCACGATGTCGTCCACCGCACCGGGCCCATACATGATGAGCACCGAGCCCCCCGCGCGGAGCTTGGCTCTCGAGAACATGTCCCGCGTCGATGCGGCGCCCCGCTTGCCTACGAAGGAGAAGCGGTAGCCTGAAGAAGCTCCGAAGAAGGTGAGCACGCCGCCCTCGCCCAGCAGTTGGAAGGTGCGGGAGAAGGCTCGCTCTCCGGCGTGGGACACCGCGTAATCCAGAGGTCCGCCGGCCTGGCGCTCCACCTCTTCGCAGAAGGCTCGCCCGGCTCGCTCCCAGGCCTTCGCCGCCCTGGCGTCGTCCGGCACGGGCGTGAAGATGTCGGACCAGCGCTGGTCCTTTCGGTTCACTGGCCGACCTCCGAAGCTCACGACGCGATCGGCACGCTCCTCCGAGGAGACCATGCCTACGACATCGAGGCCAGTTCGTACCGAAGTCCGCAGACACTCGAGCCCGGTCCCCGTCGACGCTCCCTCCACGAACAAGCGCCTACCCGACTCGATGTCCAAGGTGGTGTGAAGCGCGCGATGGATCGTTCCCAGGTTGAGGCCGTAGGAGCCTGCCTCCTCCAGGGTCAGACCCGGCAGCTTTGGATGAAGCTGAGGCCCCTGGACGACCAGGAACTGACTGTGGCTTCCATCGTGGCGCTCGTAGCCCTGAATTCGAAAGTCGGCCGCCATGGGATCCAGCCCCTGGTCAGGCGAGAGCAGCTCGCTTTGCCCGGAGTAGAGGGTGACGAGCTGGCCGACCGAAACGCGGCCTTCTCGGGCAAGCTCTTCGCCCATTCGAACGACGAGGCCGACACCCCCCGATCCGGAGTAGTGGACGTCGACGTCTCGACCGTCGAAGGGCGACACCGGAATGCCGGTGACGGCCCAGATGTCGTTGTAGTTCACTTCCGAAGTGAGCATGTAGACCAGGGCGTCGTTGGCACCGGGCTCTGGTGTCTCCACCACCACCAGCCGCTCCTTGTCTTTGGGATCCCCGTGCAGGGGACGCCCGTCCTCCTCGCTCTTGAGGATCCCCATGGCGTACATGAACTCCGGGACAGGCGTGACACCTGGATAGAAGCTCCCGTCCAACGGCAAGAGTCGACCCGCGTTCTCCAGCTCTTTGCAGACTGCTTCGTCGGCGTGGGGATGGACCTCGACGTGCCGCAGGGGCAAGGGCGCGCTCCGCCGCTCCAAGAAAGCACGAATGCCCGGCGGACCGCAGCTCGGGTCACACACGGCTTCCGCAAAGAGCGCGGCCTCTCGTCGCAAGCCGGCTTTCTGACCCTGGCCGAGACCCTCTCGAATGGCGTCGAAGATTCGCTCCACCGAGGCCCCCCGTCCGCTGGCCCTGGCCTGCAGGACCGCTCGGTCGACTTTGGCCGAGCTCGAGACTTCTGCCGGAAGAGGAAGTGCAGCCTCTGATCCGGCTAGCCGGACCTCATGCCGAGCCAAGGCTTCGGGAAGCGGCCCCTGGCCCGCCACGTAGGCACGGGCCAGCTCCATGGCTCGCGCGACAGGATGGCTAGAGACCCGCTCGTCAACCAGCCCAATCGCCTCGGCCTCCGCCGCGTCGATGCTGCGGCCGCCGATGACCAAGCGTAGCGCGTCGGCAAGCCCCCCCTCCCCGTGTCGATCGCTTAGACGACGACACAGGCGCTGGGTCCCGCCGTAGCCGGGCAAAAGATTGAGGTTGATCTCGGGCTGACCGAAGCGGGCTCGATTGTCGGCCACGACGTAGGTACAGGCGAGAACGAGTTCGTTGCCGCCTCCGAGAGCGGCTCCGTTGACGGCTGCTATCACCGGCCTGCCCAGACCTTCGATGGTCGAAAAGGCCTCATGAGCAGCATTGGGGAGGGTCGACGCACTCTCCCTGTCGCCGGCTTCCCCGATCTCCAAGAGCTCCTTGACGTCGGCGCCGGCCACGAAGGCGTTGCCAGCACCGGTGACGATGACCGCCGCCGTCTCCTCTTTATGCACGATGTGCTGGAGCACCGTGTTCAACTCGTCCAAAGAGCGCTCGTTCAAAGAGTTCACCGGGGGGTTCGCGATCATCACGATGGAGACCACTTTGCCCGGCGCCACTTCGTGGTTTTCAACCCGGAGATAGCGATAGGTTTGGAGGATCTGGCGCATGTCCGAAATGCGCCCCCAGTCCTTCCAGTCCGACACGATTTTCTGAATGGCCGTCACTGAACCCGGGTTGCGAAGGGTCGAGGTGTCGCCCAGAGGCTGATCCAAGAGAACGGACCGAAGAGTGCGGCGCATGTACTTACCGGATCGCGTCTCCGGGAACTCGGGTACGACCAAGAAGTCTGAAGGCACGGCCGTAGCGCCCTTCTCACTTCGGACCAATCCCTTGAGACGCGCGACGTCCTCGTCGCTGATCTTCTGGCCCGGTGCCGGAATTACGAAGGCGACCGGAGTTTCACCCTTCTCTTCGTGGGGCGCCCCAACCACCACCGCGTTACCAACGGGAGAATCGGCGCGAAGGACCTTGTCCCGAAGGATGGCGCCCTCGATCTCCTCCGTTCCGATCCGGTGGCCGGACACGTTCAACACGTCGTCGGAGCGGCCATGCAGGGTGAATCCGTGATCGTCATGCTCACGGGCGTAGTCGCCTTGGGTGTAGGCGAGGCCCCCTTCCCAGCGATCAAAGTAGACGCTTCGGAAACGCTCCAAGTCGCCGACCCAGTGGGGCGAGCCCAGGTTGTCAGCGTCGCCCCAAATGGTCCGGGCCAAATAGGGATAGGGATGAGTGAGCACGAGCTCGCCCTTCTCCCCCGTGTCGGCCCTGCGCCATCGGGTCGCTCGACCCGACTCGTCCTGGGCCTCGGGTACTCGAACCTCGGCCTGGATCCAGGGAAGCGGCCAGGTCTTGGCGTCGGCGTTCAGGGCGTGGGCCTCGCCCCAAGGGCACGAAAAGACCATGCCCCCGTGCTCAGTCGCCCAGTACGAGTTGATGTAGCGATCGCACACATTCTCCATCGCGAACTGCTGCACCGCAGGCGAGACGGGCTCGGCACAGAAGGTCCCAACCTTGAGCTTCGACATGTCGTAGTCGGTCATGTCCCGGAAGCTCGAGGGGTCGGTCATGACCGCCTTCAGGAAGGTTGAGCCCGCTTTGAAGATGGTGGCGCGGTGACGGGCAATGATGGAGGAGAAGCGCCCTGCGTGGGGAAAGAGGGGTGAGCCTTCGGCCACGATGGAGGTCATTCCGACCGAAAGAGGCGCGGCGATGAGATAGGACTGGCCCGTGATCCAACCCGGGTCGGCGATGACGTAGAGCCGGTCGTCCTCCCCCGCATCGAAGACCGTCCGCATCGTGTGACTGATGCCGGCTAGCCAGCCCCCGTGGGTGTGCACCACACCCTTGGGCTTGCCGGTCGAGCCCGAAGTGTAGATGACGAAGAGCGGCCACTCGGCGTCGACCGGAATCGCGGGATGAACGCCGTGAAGGGCCCGCCAATAGTCGAGGTCGTTTAGGCCCTCCAGGTCAGCTCGACTCTCGAATCCGGACCTGGCGAACACCTTCTTCTCGGCCGAGGCCAAGAGCTCGTGGGACCAGCGGTCCCGAGGTTGCTCCACCACATCCTGGCCGGTGTACTTCACAACCACCACCGTCTCGACGCAGTGTTGGGCTTCGGTCAGGCTGCGAGCCACGGCGGTTCGTATCTCGGCCTTCCGCTCGGCTGGCATTCGCGTCGCCCCGTCCAAGCCCCGCCCCAGCTCTCGCATGACGTCGCTCCGCTCGAGCGTGATCTCTCCCGCCAAGGCCGCACGCACCTCTTGGACCAGCTTTCGACCTAGCGCGCCCAGCTCGTAGGTCCGCAGGGTGGACTCCATGGCGTCGAGGGCCATGACCCGAGGGATGAAGTTGTCGAGGGCGTTGTCGGTGAAGGCCTCTTTGTAGGGGACCACTTCGGCGTTTCGATAGCCCCCGTCCGCGGTCACCACGACCCGGGCCCCTGCGTCCCAGATGCGGTCGGAGAGCGTCTTGGCCGAGAAGCCACCAAAGACGGGGGTGTAGATGATCCCGAGCCGCTTCGCCGCCTCGGTGTAGTAGAGCTGCTCGGTGATATTGGGAAGGTTGAAGGCGATTCGGTCACCCTTCTTCAGCCCCAGATCCGTCAGGACCTGAGCCCGAAGTACCGTCTCCAGCAGGAGGCGACGGTAGCTCATCTCTTCTTGGACGACCGGCCCGCCTCGGCCTCCGTTCTTGGATGGGTCCCATCGGTCACCCTCGAAGATGAAAGCAAGCTTGCTGCCGTGGCCAGCGAGGACGTGGCGGTCGACCTCGTTGAAGCAGGCGTTGGTCCGACCGCCCGAGAACCACCTGTAGAAGGGCGCGGCCTGGTCGTCGAAGGCCCGGGTCCAGGGCCGCCAATCACTGTCTTCCGGGTCGAGATGCTGCGCCGCGCCGTCTAGGGTCCACCCGCTCCAGCCGCCGTCGACCCCAAGGTGCAACCATTGCTCCTCCGCAAACCAGTGCAGCTCTCGAGCGGCGATGCGGCCGTGAAAGGCCCCCGGGTCCTCGACCGCGCCCTTCCTCAGCCGAAGCTCTTCCGCGAGGCTCGTGATGAGTCCCGACCCGTCATGCCCAACGCCGCTCGCAGTCTTCACGCCGCCCAAAGGGTTCAAAATCCGAGTTCAAAGGCAAGGGACCGGCGGACCCGCGAATTATTCCGAAGACTCGACGTCCTCAGCCCTCGCCACGAGAAATTCAACGATGCGCTCCGCGACCGCCTCTCGATCCGTCAGCGTTTGGGGTAGGCCGGGCATCGCTGTGCCCGCTCGCATGCTCTGAGGGGCCAGGAGCCAGCGCTTCAGCCAGGGGGGCTCAACCCAGCTCGCGATGGGTCGCGGGGCTTGGAGTTCCGGTCCGACCCGTCCTCCCCAACCCTCCATGGCGTGGCAGGCCGAACACCAGATCTCGAAGTCGCGCGCACCTCGGTTCTCTGCCCGCAGATAGGGCGGCCGCTCAGGCGCCCAGTCCACGCCCACGACCTGATACGCAAAGGCGGAAGGCGCAACTTCGGCATCTCTTCGCCAAGCCAAGTAGTAGGGGCCGAGCGCTTTTCCGCCCGAAGTGGTGAAGGGGCCTTGGGCCGACGCGTAGCTGAGAAGCGGACGCTCTCGTCTCAGATCCTCGATTTGGACCCGCGGGCGGTAGCCGTCACGACAGCGCAGCACGACAGCTTCGCCATCGAGCCCACCCAGCGCCCGTTCGAAGGCCTGCAGTGCGTCCACGCCCACGAAGCCCCGGGACTCGTCGGCCACGATGTCGTGGAGGTTTCGGGTCATCGCGTCCAGGTCGCCGAGGCGCACCGGACCTGCAGGCCCTTCGAGCAGGGGCGGCGCGGGAGCCCGGCAGGCGCTGAAGACGATCAGCCCAAGGAGACCGAAGGCTCCAAATGAACCTCGGCCATCAAGGAGTTGGTGATCAGACACATCTTCTCCGACTTCTCCATGATTCGAACCGCCTTCCCTTCGTCGGTTCCGTCGGGGGCCTGGAGGCGAGCCTTGACCAAGATGGAGGTGAAGCGGGTCTCGCCATCGACTTTGTCCAAGGTCCCCTCGACGTCGACCTCGAGTCGGTTCCAGGAGAGCTTGGAGGCCCGGGCGATGGCGCGGAAGGTCAGGACGAAACAGTCGGCAACTGCCGCGGTGAGAAGAGTCTCGGGCGACCACTGGTCCCCAGGCCCTCCGAACTCGGCCGGGGGCGCCGAGTCCAGTTTGGGCAGTCCGGGCCCGGTGATGGCCACCAGGCCTTCGGGGTCGATGCGGGCCGAACTCTGGTACACGTGCGGAAACTGTGCCATGGCCGAAGGCTGCCTAGCTTAGGGGGCCGAATTCAACCGTAACCGTCGCCATCTTCATCGACGTCTACGCGGACCAGCCCGCAGTTTTCGCAGCGATAGAAGCGGTGGCGAATGGGGCCCGAAATGTCGGGAAGACCGGTGAACTCCATGGATGCACCGCAGATGGTGCAGCGCCTTCGCCCCGGTTCGGGATCCTCGGGTCGAGGATCCTCTGGCTCATCCAGTCTCATCATGGCGGCGAACGACCTGGCTCAAGGCCACGGTGCCCCCAGGATCGTCGGCCTGCATGGATAGCTGTCCCTCCTCTTCCTCCACCACGTTGGTGAGGACAGGCCGGCCCATGGCCTCACTGACGGCTCGGCTCCCGTCGTGGGCAACACCCACGGCCAGGCTGACCACGCCCACGAAGAGCCCAAAAGCGAGGCCGAAGGCAGCGCCGGCGAGCAGACCATGAAGGCCGAAGCCGACGAACATCGCGCAGCTCCCGAAGGACACCGTCGACCCGAAGACCGTGTACTTGGCGACCTCGAAGGCAAAGCGCGTGGAGGCGATGCGCCGGCTCCAGACCCGACGGCGGAAGCTCTTGGCCGGGACGGGCGCGAATTCCGGCGGGGCCGACATTCCGCCATCATCGAGGTCGGGAAAGATTCGCACAAGGCCGACGAGTCGACCAAACCGCCCAGGGGGCCCGCACACCCGTGCATGAATGGGCGTTCGCTTGTCGCGTCCTGCACCCGAGACATGGAAAGGCTCTCGGCAGTCCATGGCTTGACTCGGAAGCACTCAGAAGACTGTCCGCACGACTCACTATGTCCGAGTTCCATGAGGCAGGAAGAACGTCGCGGATTCTCGGCCTTGGATGCCTCGATAGCTCAGGAAGTCGTGCCAAGGCACCAGTGTGCCGGTCATGAAGTTTGATCAGCTTCCCGTCGAGTCATCGGCCGGCCTAGGGGACCAGCTTCGGAGGGAGTTGGGTGGGCCCCAGGGACCGAGAAGCGCGAAAGGGCGGCCGAAGGCCGACCGTAAGCGATCCGAACTCTGTGATCGGTACACTAGGGTCTGGCAGCGACCCGAATGACTTCGGTCTTGTCGTCCAAACCTTCCCAGAGCTCGACGTCGTCCAACAGCTCGCCGGTCGAGGGCGGGATGTCTTTGAAATGCCCTTGCAGGAAGACCACCCGGTAGCTGCCTGGCTTCTCCGGCGTCCACTGCGCGCCGGCCTCGAACAATGAGGGCGAGCAAGACGCCTCGCCGGGACACGCGAACACGAGCTTGGACTCGGACGCGTAGATGCGAATCGCCCTCGAAGCCCAGGGCCAAGCAGGGGCGGCAATCCGAACGGAGTCGCCGGTGAGCACCATGGCGGAGCGCACCCGCTCGCCGACCGGCTGCACCGCAACCTCTATCGGGCCGGTGGACTTTTGGATGGTGCCGAAGGCGATGAGCACGCTGGCCGCCGCGGCCAAGCTGATCAGCGATCGGAAGAGCGGGATGATCGGCGCCGGCGGCGCATGGGCCTGCTTCTCGAGTTCCTCGACGACCTGGCCGACTTCCTCGGGTCCCGCCGCAGCCGCGGCCAGATCCATGGCCAGGTAAGCCTCCATCGAGGCTTGGAGAGTCTCCGAAGCCATGAGCTTCTGTATGAAGGCTTCGTGCCGCTCCTCGGACAGCTCGCCATCCATGAAGAGGGAAAGCTCGTGCAGGTCCGGGTTCTCTACGCGAAAGCGCTCGGCGTCAGCATCGGATTCGGCCATCAAGGCCTGAAGGCTGCGCTCTTTCATTCGTCTTCCCCCTCCGACTCGTCCTCGAGCCAGTTCCTCACCTTGGCCCGGGCGCGGGAGAGGATGACGCCGATGGAGCCCATGGGGATACCGTGGGCAGTGTAAATGTCCTTGAAGGACCTATCATTGAAATGAAACTCCATGAAGACGAGGCGCTGTTTGGCCGGGAGCTTCTGAGCCACGCGCCGAACGTCGGCCGAGCCGTAGATCTCAATGGGGTTCGTGCGGTCCACGGGTTCATCGGGCGTCTTTGCCAGCCGCTCGACGTCGACGCCTGCATCGATTTGGAACCTTCCGTCGCTCCGCATCTTGTCGATGAAGGCGTGGGTAAGCATCTTGGCCAGCCACGCGTGGAGATTCGTACCCTTCTGGAATCGGTCTTCTTTCTCCAGCGCTTTGACGACGATGTTCTGCACGAGGTCATCAGCCTCAGCCTCGTCGCCCCGAAACATCATGAGCGCGCGGCGGAGCAGACGAGGATGTAGAGCCGCGACCTGCTCGGAGAAGCTCGGCTCGGACGGCGCCCCCACCCCGACCGAGGGTGGATCCTCATCCGCCACGGGGAACGCTCGAGGCCTCATCACCCGGCGCGGCCCGTGAGACCGACGGGGGCCCAAGGGCAGCTCGCCCAGCGAGAGAGTAGTTTGGACAGAGTGGACCATGGCCTCGTTCTTCCCCCGTAAAACGACCCAGCGAGGGGTTCTTACATCGGGTCTGCATGGATCCCTCTGCCACTGTGACACTCGGAGTATCACTAATGTCACAGGAGGTGCATGGCTAGGATTGATGAGCGTCGTCGGTATCCGGGACCAGTCGGTCGAGCTGGCGATAGTCCATTTCGAGGACGCCGTCGGCGCGTTCATTCATCATGTCGGCGAAGCGAGCGCCCAAGACGACGTCCGCAGGCCGGTAGACCTGCTGGGCCTGAACCGAATCGGCGTATACGGCGTCGACGCCGGACACGCTGACCAAGATGACCATGCTCGGATCGCTTGAGGGGTCCCAACCATGAAGGGGGCTCCCTTCATCGATGCGATGCATCAGTTGCCAACTCAGCCAGAGGAGCGGGTTGTCGGCCACGACCAGAGGCAAGCGCTCCCATCGACGGGTTCTCGACCCCTCCTGACTCACATGGGTCGTGAGGGCCGAAGCGTGGGCATGGGCGTCGGCGATCTCGGTCGTGCGGGCGTTGGCCGCCCGAATCATCAAGTGAGGGACCCCGTCCCAGTTCGTGATCACCGCGTGCTTGGCGAAGAGAAGATTGGCGCGAGGTCGAGACAGCTTTGCGAAGACCAAGCCCGTAGCCAACGCGAATCCCATCAAGCCGATGAAAGCTTCACAGGTGACGAGGGCGTTGGACCAGGCCGATATCGGGGACATCGCTCCGTAGCCAATGGTAGCCATGGTCTGGACGCTGAAGAAGAAAGCGTCGCCGAAGTGACCGGCCCGGGCGTGCTCGATCCCACCCGGGTCGACCCAATACAGGGTAGCGAAAGCGAGATTGCCAAAGAGGTAGATCGAGAACAGCCCGAGGAGCAGTCCGCCCCAGCTCGTTTCCAAGAGTCGTGCGTAGAGGTCGGACCAGGTGCTGTTGGGCCGGGCGATCCGCTCGACGACCCGAAGCTGGGTTGGACGTCCCGAAGGAACCCTGGGCTTCATCCTGCCTGTCGAAGCGCTTCGATGCGGGCCTCGATCGGGGGATGAGAAGAGAACCACTGCATCATGCTCTTCCCGCCGGTGCGGATCCCAAAGGCCTGAACCGCTTCCGGAAGCGAGGAAGGCTGATGGTCCGACTGAAGGCGCTGAAGCGCGCCGATCATGGAAGGCGCACCCACGAGCTGGGCAGCCCCCGCATCGGCCCGGAACTCACGATGCCGACTGAAGGCCATGACGATCACGGTGGCGCCGATGCCGAGGAGAACCTGGGTCGCGAGGGAGACGCCCATGTAGGCGAGGTAGGAGATGCCGCCCCCTCGGTCGTCCGAGCGACCGAGGGCGTTGCCCGCTATCCACCCCGCTGCCCGGGAGAGAGCTATCACGAAGGTGTTCAGCACACCCTGGAGCAAGGTCATGGTCACCATGTCGCCGTTGGCGACGTGGGAGACCTCGTGGGCCAGGACGGCTTCCACCTCCGACTTGCTCATTCCCCGCAGGAGACCATGGCTCACGGCTACCAGAGCGCTGTTGCGTCGAGCGCCGGTCGCGAAGGCATTCATCTCGGGCCCGTCGTAAATGGCGACGTCCGGAAGGCCGATGCCCGCCTGTCGAGCCTGCTGCTCGACCGTACTCTTTAGCCAGGCCTCGACCTCGTTTCTGGGCTGGTCGATGACCCGGGCACCCGTCGTCCAGAGAGCCATCTTCTTCGACAGCGCCAGGGAGATGAAGGCCCCGCCAAAGCCGAACACGGCCGCAAAGCCCAACAGGGCCGGCATGTTCAACCCGTTGGCGGTGAGGAATCGATCGACCCCGAACAGGGAGGCGACGATGGAGAGCAGTACGAGGACCGCCAGGTTGGTCCCCACGAAGAGCAAGATCCGCTTCATGTTCGCAGGGTGGGATAGTCACCCGAGCCGCGGGGTCAAGCTGAGGCAATTCCCGATTGCGTGCCGGTCTTCGGATCGAGACAACCCCTATGCTCGGCACAAAATGGCGTCCGCCCCTTCCCGTTCGGCCCTCCTTGGCCCCAGAATCGAAGCATGCGACTCCGCGCCTTTATCCCCTCCTCTCTGGCCCTGGGCATCCTGGGTGTCCTCTTTTCGCTGGGCACCGTCATCTATACCGTCGCCAGCAGGGCCGGGTGCCACGCCCGGCGAACGGCGCCCACCCATTCCTTCGAGCGCGCCCACGACGGAGAGGTCCAGGAAGGCCGAGGCGAGAGCCCTTGCCCTATGATGCGCTACGAGCCCGCGCCCGAGGGCACCCACGGGATCTGAGTCCTGAAAGGACGACCGTATCCGAACGGTGAGACGGACCCCGAGGTCCTCGCGCTTCCCAACATCGGGCCAAGAGTCGCTGAACGACTCAGCAGAATTGGCGTTTTGCGACGTAGCGACCTGGATCGATTGGGGGCCGTCCAGGCCTACCGCCGCATGAAGCGAGCGGGCATGAACCCTTCGTTGCGACACGACCTATTCGGGCTCGAAGCCGCCCTCCTCGGGCTTCGATTGGGAGAGCTATCGCGGGTCCGACGTCAGGCTCTCGCTCGGGAGGCCCTAGGACTCCCAGAGACTTCGACCCCCATCGACACGCGGACCCGAGGCTTCGTTCCGGCTCGAGACCATCGTCGCCGGTCTCATTGAACCCAGCGCGTGCCTTCTTCACTCGGACCGACCTGCTCGGCTAGCCAGGCGTTCATCTTCCGCGCTTCGGCCCAGGTCTCGGCGATGCGCTCCAGGGCATCGGACTGGACGATCCAGGCCGGCGGTCGCTTCTTCCAGCGCCAAGTCTTGCTCGCCGTCAGCCCTTTGTGTCGCAGGAACCGAACCCGGGGATGGTCCTTGGCGTAACCTCGGGGCGCAGTCTTCAGGGCCTCGCCCCCGATCTCGAAGCCTGCGGCCTCCAGCCGATCGACGATCCGCACCAGTGCCGGGCCGGTGCGCCCGTCATCCACGCCTTCCCGCAGACGTTTGCACTGGTCCTTGGCCATGTCATGGATGCCCGTGGCCACGAAAGCGTGGTCCGCCTCCAGGTGCAGGTAGTGGACGATGCCTTTCGCCTCCATGACCACCGAGGCGTGGGTCTTGTAAGGCCGCTTGTCCTTGCTGAAGCGCACGTCCCGATGAACCCGGAAGACCTTGCCGGCGCCGAAACTCGGCTCGGCATCTTCGAGGAAAGCCTCGAGCGGTTCCTTCCACAAGGCTTCGTACCGACCCTTGTTCTCCGTAAACCAAGCCCGTTCGTTGTTCTCGGCCAGCTCGGCCAAGAACCGAAAGGCAGCCGGAGAGAAGCCCCGAAAGGCTTGAGCCTTCAGCTTTCGCTTCGCCATGGCTCGCCATCGGCCATGCCCGGGCTCCGAGCAAGCCCTCCAGGACGACTTGCCCCTCAGGCCGACTGGATGAGAGGGAGGCCCATGGGAAGCCTGCTCCTCGCGGCCGCCTTCTTCGTCGCCATTCACTTGGGCATCTCGGGCACCCCGCTCCGAGACAAGCTGGTTCGGCGGATCGGAGAAGGGCCATACACGGGGGTCTTCTCCTTGGCCTCCTTCGCAGGCATGGGCTGCCTGATCGCGAGCTACGGATCGGCGCGGGTCGGCGCCTCCCTTCTGTGGTTTGCGCCAGGCTGGCTCGTCCTGGCCGGCGCCCCACTGATGGCGGTGGCGGTCTTGGCCGTGGTCTTGGGCCTGACCACCCCGAGCCCTACCCTGGCTCAGGTCGACGCCATGGCCTTGGCCCGACCCGAACCTGCCCAGGGCGTTCTGCGCATCACCCGACACCCCTTCTTGATGGGGACCTCTCTATTTGCGGTGTTCCATGCCGTCGTAAATGGCGACACGGCCTCCCTGGTCCTGTTCGGAGCTCTTCTCCTCGTTTGTCTGGCCGGAGCGCCCTCCATCGACGCCAAGCGTGCTCGGAAGCACGGCGAGGTCTGGGCGCGCTTCGCCGACAAGACCAGCATCGTGCCCTTCGCGGCCATAGCTCGAGGGAAGAACCAACTGGTCCTCGGCGAAATCGCATGGTGGCAGTGGGTAGCGGCCCTCGGCGCGTACGCGGCCTTGGTTTGGGCTCATCCACGCTTGTTTGGGGCTTGGGCCATCCCTGGCTTGGGATGATCAGGTCCTAGCCGAGGGCAAGACGGACTTCGTCCTGAAGAGCGGCCGGCTTCAGGACTTCGCAATGGCGGCCCCAGCGGAGGACAAAGGGGACGACCTCGGTAAGGTCCGTGACCCAGAAGCTGAGACGAACCCAACCATCGTCCTGGAGAACCGAACGCTGGTCGGGTTGGTAGCTCCGGGCGGTGACGTAGGATGCGACCTCTGGAGAGAAGAGAAGCTCGACCTCGGTCTCCTGACCCCCCGCATGCAGTCCAAAGGCGCCACGGAAGAGCTGGTCTAAGGAAAAGTCCGAGGGACGTTCGAAGCTGACACTTCGAGCGACGACCTCGGTGAAGCGCTCCACCGCGTAGATGCGAACCGCCAGGTCAGTCCAGTCCCTGCGGTAGCTTCGGGCCCCGACCGCGTACAGCCCGTAGCGGTACAGGACGATGGCGTAGGGGCGAAGGACGCCGGACTTTTCGCGAGCCTGGGTGCCCAGACTTCGGTAGCGGAAGGCGAGTTCCCTGTCCTCCAAGGCACAGTTCATCAGGGTGACGATGAGCTCGGTCTTGCCTTCGTAGTTCTTGTGACCGTCGTCGGGGACAAAGGCTATCCGCTCGCCGATGTCCTCAACGTTCATCTTCTGCTGCCGGGGGAGCGAGGCCACGACTTTGTTGAAGATGCTCGTCACGTCCTTTCGAAGCGGCGTGCCCTCGAACACCTCGAAGAGGCGTCGCGTCGCGAGCAGGGCGTAACACTCGGGAATCGTGAGCTTGAGCTTGGTCGAGCCCGGCTCGTCCAGCCTCACGCGAACGTGGTTATCCTCGTCCCGCTCACGCTCGATGGGCAGTCCGGCCGCTTGAAGGGCGTCGAGGTCCCGCTTGACCGTGCGCTGGTCGACCGCGAAGTGCTCGGCCAGCTCCTGATAGCGCACACCAAAGCGCTTGGCCCGGATGACCTCCACCATCTGGAACATCCGAACGGCCTGGGTCGCTTCACCTTTCTTTCGACCCGGCACGGGCCGAGCCTGCCCGAGTCCTAGGCCGCCTTCAAATCGGAGTCGGCTCAGCCGAAGGCTCGCCCCAGCAGACGAAGTCCCAAACACAAGCCAACGATGAGAACGAGGACACCGGCCAGGTTGGCGGCCCATCCGTTGACGTCTCGCCCCAAGAGATCGCGACGGTTCATGGCCGCGAGCAAGAAGACGATGACCACCGGGAGCAAGAGTCCGTTGGCCGCTTGCGCGGTCACGATGAGGGCCAAGGGATCCAGCTCGGTCCCGCCGTAGAGCACGCCACATACTACGACCAAGAGCCGAGCCCGGCGCGACCATCGCGTCCCGGGAAACAGCTCCCCGATCACCAAGCCCGCGGCCAGAGGCGCCGTCAGGGCCGAGCTCGAGCCCGCCGCCAAGAGCCCCAGGCCCAAGGCGTAGCGACCGGCGACCCCCATCGAAGACTCCAGGCCCCGGGCAAGGTCCAAGGGGCTTTGGATTGTATGCCCCGGCAGCTCGGCTGCCGTCCCCAAAATAAAGAAAGAGACCAGCCCGCCGAGAGCAATGGCGAAGGCGCCCCCCAGTCGCGCGCCCTCACCCTCCACCCGAACGGCGGCCGCATGGAGGAAGAGGTTGTAGGGGACGATGGTGGTGCCAACGAGCGCCACCGCGAGCTCGGCCTCACTCCTGGGCGCCATACCGGACACACTCGAGGCGGGGGAAGAGGCGCTCCCCAAGTAAGCCACGCCGAAGGCCAGGCTCATGGCGAGGACGACAGCAGCGAGGACCCGCTGCAGAGAGCCGAGTCCTTCCGACCAGAGCACCATCGAGGCCCCGGCGCCAAGAATGAGCAGACCGGGCAGCCTCGGAAGCGAGGGCCCGACTAGGAGTTCGAGACCCAGGAGGGCGCCGGTCATGTTCCCGGCCTCATAGGCCGCGTTGCCCACCAGCAGCGCGCCCAGCACCAGACTCGCAATCACCCCTCGCAAGAAGGGCCCTCGTCCTCGAACGAGGGCGGTCGCGAGCCCCATTCCCGTCCGCGCGCCCAGCCGCACTGCCATGTCCTGGAGGACGAGAGTGGCGAGGATGGAGAAGATCAGCGCCCAAAGGAGACCGTAGCCCGATCGAGCGCCGGCCAAGGTGCAAGTCGCCACCGTCCCGGGCCCTACGAAGGCAGCAGCGACCAGGACGCCCGGCCCGAATCCACGGGCTCTCAGCGGAGCCCCCGTTCGGTGATCAAGTAGGTCGCGAAGCTCGCGAGCCAGTGGCCCCCTTCGTAGTGCTCGCCGGTCACCGAGGCCAAACCGACCTCACGATGTCGACGTGCCGCGGCTTGAAGCGCCGGCCGCCTAGCATCCGTCGACGGGAGGGCGGAAGCGATCCCCTCCAGGGCCCAAGCCCGGCTGATGTTCAATCCGTCGAGATGGACGAGCTTCCCATCGCTGGGGTCCAGGACCACCCCCGGCTCAAGCCAGTTGCTGTCCCCGTCACGGGGGACGTGGGGCAGGAAGCCGTCCAACCAGCGCCCGTAGCTGTCCGCCCCGAAGACCCGTCGCATGAGGTCGGCCTCCATCAAGCAGGGCGACAAGAAGTCCTCCCCCGAGGGCTCATAGTGAAGGGGACAGTTCCGATCTTTGGCGTGGAAGACGCGGCTCTTCTCGACCAGTCGCGCCCGGAGCTCCTTGCGCCCAACGGTGTCCGCATAGTCGAGCATGAGTCCGAAGGCGAAGGCGCTCTGATTGTGGGTGCCGAGCCGGATGGGGTAGGCGAGGTTTTCCAGCCACGTCATGAGATTGCCAACGATGGCCTCCTCGAGGGGGCGCAGCCTGGCCCTCCATTGGTCTTCTCGCGCCTCCTCCAGCTCGGCCACGAGCTGGAGGTACCAGGCGATGCCATAGGGTCGCTCGAAGGCTGGTCGGTCTCGGTAGTAGGCGAGTTCGGCCACCATCTTGGCTTCGGTGAAGCTCTGATCGAGGGCGGCCCGAATCATCTCGGCCCGAGGTCCCTCGCTCCGTCGGAGCCAGCGGACGAGCATCCAGTGCCCGTGGACGGCGGAGTGCCAGTCGAAGCAACCATGGAAGGCTGGGGTCAGGGCTCGGGGGGGCGCGACGTCTTCGTCCGAGCGCAGGACATGGCTTATCTTGTTGGGATAGGGGCGATGGATGCAGTCCAGGGCCAAACGAAGGAAGCGAGCCTCGGGACCTTCGCCCAGGTCGCCCTCCGAAAAGGCAGGCGGCGACTCCGGCAGCGCCTCGGGCGTGGGCTCGGGCGCCGAAGTCCGGGTGCAGGCCGAAACGAGGAGCGAGAAGGCGAGAGCCGGGGCAGCGCGGGTCACGGCTGAGGACCTTGGCCCCGAGGGGCCAGAGAGTAAACCCGAGTTCAACAGCGGATGGGAGCCTAGCGGCGCTTCCGGCCCGACTTCGGCGGTCCTTTGATGCCCGAGTTGCGCTAGGTTCAGCGGGCCGGCATGGCGCTGCTCCCACTCAGCCCCCGCCTTCAGCACTACGCCTGGGGAGATACCGAGAGCATTCCTCGACTCCTCGGCCGTTCCCCTGACGGGAGACCGGTCGCGGAGGCGTGGTACGGCGCCCATCCGAGCGCACCCGCGGACGCCGATGGTCAGCCCTTGGACGCCGTCATTGCGAAGGACCCCGCCACCTGGCTGGGCCCGGAGCTCCAGGCGCAGCACGACGGGCTTCCCTATCTACTGAAGCTGCTCGCCGCTGCCCGTCCTCTTTCCATCCAGGTCCACCCCAACGCGCGACAAGCCAAAGAGGGCCACGAGCGCGAGACCCAAGCCGGCACCGAGTCTTCTCAGCGGCGCTTCAAAGACCCGAGACACAAGCCCGAGCTCCTCGTGGCACTGACGCCCTTCGTTGGCCTGTGCGGCTTCCTTTCTGCGGCAACACGAAGCGAGAACTACCGCGACGCAGGCCTGGCCGAGGCCTGGCCCGAATTGGGGGACCCAGGACGGGACTTGCCAGCTTTCCTGCGGGCCTTCTTCGCGCTCTCAGACGAGCAGGCGCAGGAGGGATTGGCCGCCTGGCTTCAGCGACTGGGGGAAGAGGCTCGAAGTCCAGACGATCTGGCCCACTGGACGCTACGAGCCCATCAACGTCACGGAAGCTCGGAACCGGACCGGGGCCTGCTGTTCACGCTGCTCTTGGAGCGTATCCATCTGGAGCCAGGAGAGGGGCTGTTTCTTCCTGCTGGCGTCCCCCACGCCTACCTCGAAGGGGCGGGGGTCGAGATCATGGCCAGCTCCGACAACGTCCTGCGAGCTGGGCTTACCGCCAAGCCGGTGGACCCGGCAGCCCTCCTCGAAGTGGTGCGCTTCGACGCCACTCGACCGCCGATCAGCCGTCCCGTGCCCTGGGAAGGTGAGTCGCTCCACCTGAGCCCCACCGCCGAATTCGAACTGGGCCTCAGACAGGGTGCGGCCGGGAGCCGATGGGAACGAAAGGCCCAAGGCCCTGAGACCCTCCTCTGCCTGGGCGGGCGAGGCCGAGTCGAAGACCTGGATTCCGGCCGCACAGTCACGCTCCAGAGCGGAGGCGCCTGCCTTCTCGGCCACGGAACCGCCTACCGAGTCCACTTCGAAGAGGACACGGACCTGTGGCGAGCTCGCGTCCCCTTCGCCGATGAGCCCGGACGCTTTCGGGACCGAGCGCCGACCGAACTCCGCTTCGGAACGAGCGGGCTTCGAGGCCTCGTGGAAGACATCACGGATCTTGAAGCTTACGTAAATGCGCGAGGCTTCCTGGAAGCGTGCATCGCGCGAGGCGCGGCGGTTCCGGGTACCAGGGTCGAGCTGGGCCGTGACCGACGCCCAAGCACCCCTCGAATCGCTCGAGCGGTCAGCAAGGCGGCCCGAGACCTGGGCCTTCGACCGGTAGACGCTGGCGTGTTGCCGACCCCCGCCTTGACCCTTCAGGGCATCGAGACCGGACGTCCCAGCATCATGGTCACCGGGAGTCACATCCCCTTCGACCGCAACGGCATCAAGTTTAATTTCCCCGAGGGCGAGGTCCGCAAGGCCGACGAGCCGGGCATCCTTGCCGCCGTGGCCCGGGTCCGACGCCGAGCCTATGGGACCGCACGAGCGGTCTCGCCCTTCGACGACCAAGGCGCCCTTCGATCGCCGGAGGCGGAACCCGAGGCCGACGACGAAGCTCGGCGACGCTACCACCGGCGCTACCTCGAGGCCTTCGAGAACATCAGAGGGGTGCGCATCGCTTTTTGGGCCCACTCCGCGGCCGGCCGAGATCTGCTCCCGGAAGCACTCCGATCCCTGGGCGCCCAGGTCCACGTCATCGGCCGCTCGGAGGATTTCGTCGCCATCGACACCGAAGCCATCGACCGCTCCCACTTGGAGGAGATGCAGGCCCTTCACGACCAGCTGGTGGCCAAAGTCGGCCCGGTGGATCTCTTTGTATCGACGGACGGCGACAGCGATCGCCCCCTGGTTCTCGTCCCCGAAGACGGCAGGCTCAGCTTCATTCCTGGCGACCTCCTGGGTTGTCTGGTGGCTCGAAGCTTGGGCGCCGATGGCGTCGTGCTGCCGGTGAGCGCGAATGACGGCATCGACCAGGTCTTTCCAGCGCGTGTGACCCGGACTCGAATCGGCTCGCCTTGGGTGATCGCCGGCATGGCCGAAGCCCAGGGAGATCGGGTGGTAGGCTGGGAAGCCAACGGTGGATTCCTGACCCGAGACGAGATCCCAGGATCCAAGAGCCCCCTCCGCCCTTTGCCCACCCGGGATGCACTTCTGCCCATCGTCTGCGTGGCGCAGGCCGCTGCTTCGCGAACCCTGGGAGAAGCGCTTCGCGCCCTCCCCGCTCGATACGGAGCGAGCGGGCTCATGGACGGCGTAGCGCCGAGCCGCAGTCGAGCACTTCTGCGTCTCTTGGACGAAGACCCCTCGGCCCGGCTGGAGATCGGATTAGGCGAAGCCCAGCACATGGATCGCACCGACGGCCTTCGCCTTCGCTTCGCCGGGGGGCAGGTCGCCCACATTCGTCCTTCCGGGAACGCACCACAGCTTCGGGTCTATGCCCAGGCCGACCAGGCGGAAGAGGCTCGGGCCATCGTCGACCGTGCCTTGGCCTCCAATGGCTGGCTGGACCGACTCCTACAACGAAGCGATGAGCGAAGCTTCGTCGAGGCGGTACGGCGTAACATCCGATTCGGTGCCCAGCTCTTTCAAGAGCGCCGGGGCCCGCAGGTGATGGGCGCGGTCTCAGGCACCGAGGGCGCTCGGCGCTTCTGGCAGCGGGAGCTGGACCGGGCCCGAGACGACCTCGGCCTGCGGGTGGCCGTCTCTCAGCACGAAGACCTCCCGGTCAATCAAGCCTTCGGAATCCTCTTGATGTGGCGCCGACTACGTCCCCTCCTCGAGACCGAAGAGCGGGCCCTCTTCGCTTTCGTGTTTGGCGAAGGCTCTAGAGCCGCCCCTCTGACCGAAGCCGAGTGCGGTCAGAAGCCGGCTCTTTCATCCTTCGTGCGGCAGGACGGTCGGTGGCTGTCCACGGTCGAACTCGCATTGCGGACCTTTGCGCCGGTCGAAGACCACCTCTTCCGCTCCGGCTTCCGGGGCGTCGTCATCAAGTGGGGCGACGAGGTCCAGATCCCGTCCTTGGACCTGTCGAACGTAGATCCCAGACTGGAGGGGGCGGACGTGGTCCGCTTCGTCTCTCTTCAGAGAATGGACGAGGACAGCGCCCGAAACAAGGACTGGGTAGGCGTCGACGCCGAAGGCCTCGTCACCGCCTTCATTCCCAGGCGAACGCTGGCCGAGATGAGGCCGCTCGCCGAACGAGGCCTACTTCAGGCCCGAGGCGATGGCCTGTGGGGTGGCATCAACCTCGGCTCGGTCGCCCTTTCCCGTGAGCTCTTGGACGCCCTGCTCGAGACCTTCGAGGCCGAAGTCATGGACCCGAGCGCAGATCGGAAGACTCGACCCGACCTCGACCCCCAACTCTTCACCGCCCTCACCCTGGCCGTGCGCGACCCCAGGCCCGAGGCTTGGAAGGACGCGACCCGAGACAGCCCCGCACTCCACAAGCTGGAGCGAGACATGCCCGGAATCTTCGAACGACTCGTCGAGTGCGTACGCCGCTTCGAAAAACGACACGGTCGGGCGCCAAAGCTAGTCGCCTTGGACTTCGGCGCCCAATACTGGGGCGACGTTGGTCAGCACGCCCAGATGCGCCAAGTGTTCATGGCGTTGCGCGAGCCTACGGCTACAGGAGCCATTGCACGAGCCTTAGCCGGTCTACCGGAGCACTTCGATGACAGAGGTAACCTCATCAGCGAGGGCGCCCGAATCGGAGCGGTCGACGCCCGCGACTCGGTGCTCTTGGAGGTGACCATCGACGCGGGACGAATCGAGGGTGGGGTCCTGGTCGGGACCCGGTGTCGCCGGGTCGAAGTGAGAGGCGGCTTCGACGTCGGCAGCGTGGCCGGATCCCTGCGGATCGAGGCTCGAGGGGGCGCCTACCGGGCGGTCGGTCCTGCCATCGAGGTGGCCGAGGGCGAGCGACTGACGACGCTCTTCCTGCCCGAGGGCCCAGTCGACATGCGGGTGCACGAAGACACCGACTTGAGAGATAGGCCCCGCAACTACGAGGCGCCCATTTGCGGGAATCCGATGTCTTTCGCGGAAGCTCGACGCCGAGTTCTGGAGGAGGATCCGGCCGATTGGGAAGCACGCAGGACGGCGGCCCAGGCCGAGGTGCTTGACTCAGACTGAGCGAGACTCCACTCCGCGATATGAGGGAAGAACCTGAGCACGGACTCCCTGATGACATGACCCAAACGCCCAAGCTCGAAGCTCCGGTTCATCCTTCGAAATGCAGACGCTATGATCCCGGAGCAGGCTGTGCGAGGCTTATCGCAAGCGGCTTGCAAAAGGAGCCCAACCAACCATGAGCCAGAGGGATCGAGGACGAGAAGACGCGCGGGCCCTCCTACAGGCCCACGGACTGCGGGTGACGGCGCCCCGCCTCGCGGTGCTCGACCTCTTGTCCGCTGAATCTCAGCCCCTCACCCACACGGCGGTTGTCGACCGTCTAGCCCACGTGGCCGATCCTGCGACCATCTATCGAAACTTGGTCAAGCTGACCGAGAATGGGCTGGCCCGGATAGCTTCCCGAGCGGAAGGCATGGCGCACTACGAACTCGTGCGGGCAGAAGCGCCCGCCCACGAGAATCACCCGCACTTCGTGTGCTCGGACTGCGGAACCGTCTCGTGTCTTCCAGAAGACGTGGCGCCCAAGCCCCAGGCCCGCGGCCGCTGGCGAAAGGCCCTCAAGGAAGCAAACATCCAGCTGGAAGGCACCTGCCCCGACTGCCTGGACGAGTTGAGCTAGGGCGGTCCGCCTGAGTCCCATGACCAGTCTTGCGGCCGGTCGATATCGCGCCACACGCCGTCGTCTTCCGATTCGACCCAAAGCACCTCCGACGCCCGTTCTCGCACCAGGGATCGGGCTCCTTCGTCCCCCCGACAGGCCTCCAAGTAAGGCCGATGCGCTGCCTCGAAGATGACCGGGTGACCCCGACGCTCACCATGACGCAAGCCCGCGATGCTCGCCCAGGACGGACGGGCCTCGAAGGCCTCCAGCAGTCGACGAACCGACGCCGCCCGAAGCCAGGGTAGGTCAGCCAAGGCGATGAGAATGCCTTCGGCATCCGTGGCTAGGGCGGCGACTCCGACCGCCAACGAGCGGCCCATCCCCTCTTCGAAGTCTGGGTTGCGAACCGAGCGAGCGGAAGTGGGCAAGGCCGCGCCCACGATCTCCGACTCAAACCCCAAGACGACCACCAGTTCCCGGACCCCGGCAGCCAAGATCCGTTCGCTCAGGCGCCGAACCATGGGCTCCCCCTCCACAGGCGAAAGCAGCTTGTTCTCGCGACCCATGCGGGAAGAACGACCCGCGGCTAACAAGACGCTCGACACCTCGCTCATCGGCGTCGCACCTCGATCATTTGGGCCGCGATCGAAACCGAGATCTCGAAGGGCGAACGACCTCCGATGGGCAGACCCACCGGTCCGTGGATTCGATCCAGGCTTTCTTCACTGAAGCCTCGGCGGCGCAAGCGGTCCCGCCGATCGGCGTGACTCTTCCGAGAACCGAGCGCACCGATGTAGTGGGCCTCGGAGCGAAGTGCCGACTCCAGGGCCGGATCGTCGAGCTTAGGGTCGTGGGTCAAGGTGACCAGAGCATCTCGGGCCGAGAGGGGGGCTCGTTCGAGGTACTCGTCCGGCCAGTCCGTGCTCAGGCTGATCCCAGGAAATCGATCAGACCGAGCGAAGGCCTCTCGGGGGTCGACCACCACCGGCTGATCGCCGCCCTGGACGATCAGGGACACCAGCGCCTTGGCAATGTGCACCGCCCCCACAACCACCACCCGCCTGGAAGGCAGGAAGGGATGAAGGAAGTAGGCCCGCCCCTCGAGTTCGAGTCGGCGAGGTCGTTCCTCGTCGAGGGCCCGTCGGCAAGCCGCATCGAGGGATTCGCTCTGCGCCCCCTCTCTCCAAATGAGCTGCTCTCCGCTATCGAGGTTGGTGACGAGCACAATGGGCTCGGCGCGGGACCTAGCAGCGTTGAGCTGTTCCAGGATCTGAAGACGCATGATTCTGTCTTCAGTCCAGGGACTCGACCCAGACCTCGATGCGCCCTCCGCAGGGCAGTCCGACCCCCCAGGCCTCCTCATTCGACACACCGAAGCCCACTAGCTCGGCCCCACCCTCATGCATGAGGCGGCTCGCTCGTTCGATGACCCGTCCTTCGACGCAGCCGCCAGATACCGAGCCTTCGAAGCGGCCGTCATCTACGACCACCAGTTGACTGCCGAGGGGACAGGGCGACGAGCCCCATGTCCGGACCACCGTGGCCAGCGCTACGCGATGGCCGTCCTTGGAGAGGGCCTGGGCCCAATCGAGCAGGTTCGAGGACGGGGGAGAATCAGCGGACGAAGCTCGGGCCCCGTGGTACTCGTCCGGTGTGTCGCGGTTCGACATGGAGGCTGTCCGTAGCATGTTCCCGGCCCTCCAAGAGTTCGTCAACGAGCGAGCGCTTGCCTACCTCGACAACGCTTCGACCACCCAGAAGCCCCAGCCCGTGATCGACGCCATCGTCCGCGGATACAGTCGTTCAGCAAACGTTCATCGAGGCGTCTACGCCTGGAGCGCGGCGGCCACGATGGCTCATGAGGGCGTACGAGCGCGCGTCGCGGCTTGGTTGGGCGCACAGCCGAACGAGCTGATCTTCACGGCGGGGACGACGGACGGGCTCAACCTCGCCTGCCACGGGCTTCGCAACCTGGTCCGGACCGGAGATCGCATCCTTATTAGCGCGCTCGAGCACCACGCCAATCTGGTCCCTTGGCAGTGGCTGTGTGGCGAGCGTGGAGCGGAGCTCCGGGTCCTGCCGATCGACGGCGCAGGACGGGTTCGACGAGCGGCCTTCGAAAGCGAGCTCCGACACCACCCGCCTCGGATCTTGGCCATCAGCCACATGTCCAACGCGTTGGGCTCGATTTTGCCCGTGGCCTGGATGGCGGAGCGGGCCCGCTCGGTCGGGGCGAAGGTGATCGTGGACGGAGCGCAAGCAGTCGCCCACCTGCCGGTCGACGTGGGTGCCCTCGGATGCGACGCCTACGCGTTCTCAGCCCACAAGATGTTCGGCCCCGATGGGGTGGGGGTATTCTGGGCTCGATCCGAGCTCCTGGATGAGATGCAGCCCTTTCGTCGAGGCGGCGACATGATCGAGTCCGTTTCGTTCCAGGACACCGTGGTGGCACCCGCCCCAGCCAAGTTCGAGGCCGGAACACCCCCCATCGCCGGCATCTTGGGCTTGGGAGCAGCCGTCGACTTCGTGGACGGCCTAGACCGAGAGGGCATCGCCGAGCATGAATCGCGGCTCCTCGAGCGCACCCGATCCGGCCTCGAACGAATTCCAGGCGTTCGCGTCATTGGAGATGGGGAGGACCAGGGACCCGTCGTGTCCTTCATCGTCGACGGCGTCCATCCCCACGACGTGGGGACGGTCCTGGACCGAGAGGGCGTCGCCGTTCGCGCCGGCCACCATTGCGCCGAGCCCCTCATGGACGCCCTGAAGCTCGAAGGCGGAACGGTGCGGGCGAGCTTCGCGCTGTACAACCGACTGGAAGAGGTCGAGCGCCTGCTGGGGGCGGTCGAACGAGCCCGGAGCCTATTCGCATGAAAGGACCCTATCCCGAGCTGCTGATGGACCATGCCCGAACCCCGCGCCATGAGGGCCCGCTCCCTTCGGCCACCCACGGGGCGCGGCTCAGCAACCCTCTGTGCGGAGATCGCATGCATCTGCACCTTCGACTCGAAGAAGAGACCATCGTCGCTGCCCGATTCGAAGCTCGCGGCTGCGTGCTGTGTCGAGGCTCCGCTTCGATCCTGACCGAGCTCCTGGTCGGCGCTTCCCCGGCCGCAGCGACCGAACTGGTTCACGCCCTGGAGCGGGCGCTAGACGGAGAAGCGACAAAAGACCCTCCGTCGCTCGCCGTGTTGGCTGAATTGCGCGAGCTACCCGGACGTAGACGCTGTGTGACGCTAGCCTGGGAGAGCCTGCTCGAAGCGCTTGGGCCCAAAGGCCGCAGGACCTGAAGAGGGCCCAGCTCAAGGGGCCGGGCAGTCGGCCGTCGCATCCACCCACCCGAAGCTCAGTTCCTGGATGGGGTGAGAGCCGACGGTATCTGAACCATCCAGCCGCTCCCAGTCGATGCCGTTCTCACTGCGATAGAACCGCTGGTCCTCGTACCACTGCTGCCAGCCACCGTTGACAGCAACATAGTTGCCGGTCACAGGGCTGCGCCCCACCACGGAGAAATCGCCCGCCCCCCCCGTGCCCAAGTCAGGGCCCGTAAGCGGGACCGACGTCCACGTGATGCCATCGGGACTGCGGAAGGCCGTGCCCCTTCGCCATAGCTTGAACTCACGGCCATCCCAGATGGGCCCGGCCCGGGCATCGAGATCCGAGGCGCCCGCTTCGAAGCTGCGACCCCCGTCGGTGCTTCGGCACACGAGCTCTCGGCCGACCCAGATGATGACGCCGTCGCCCGCGGCCGCGCCGACCGAGCGCGCGCCGCAGCCGGTGGGCATCTCATTGGGCGTCCACCAGCTATCGCCGAAATCGTCGGAGACCATCAGGCCATGGGCGGACCCGGATTCGCCGGTCAGAAGGACGAGCCCACTTCCGTGGTCCAAGCCGAAGAGGGTCCGAGGATTCCAGATCCGCCGTCCATCATTGGTCACGAGCTCGGCGGAGCCGCCCTGCCGCCAGCTCCTGGGATCGTCGGCCACCATAGGATCTCGACTCCCCGTCACGAATCGACCGCCAACGTACTGAAGACCCGCGAACACGGTGTCATCGACAACCTTCGTCCAGCTACGTCCGTCGCGGGAGATGCGAATGCCTCCGACCGGACCCCAGCCCCAGGTCGCCACGAACCAGCCCCCCCCGTAGGCGATGCCTCGACCCGCGCCTGGAGAGTGGTCGCAGTCGCAGCCGCTCGAAGTCCGGCAGCTCTCGCCGTCGAGAAAACGGCATGTCCCCCCGTTCGGGTCGAAGCAGCGGTTCGCCTGGACTTCACCGCAGGCGTCGACGTCCCCCTCGGCATCAAAAGCGCGGTCCTGAATCCACGTTCGTCCGTCGTCGCAAGACATGATGGTCCGACCGACGTGGCCCTGGGCGATCCATACCGGGACACGCTCAGGCTCCACGCCCGAGTCGGGCGGGCCAAGGTCTGGCTGACCAAGGTCGACCGCCGTACCCATGTCCACGGGAGCCTCGCTGCCTAGATCCTCCTGAGGATCCCCGAGGTCGATGGGCGCTTCGGGCTCTCCGAGGTCGAGGGGTTCGATTGAGCCCAGATCACGAACGTCGGCCGACGATTGAGCTCTTGGTGACCCCGGAACCCCCGAGGCACCAATCTCGGCGTTGCAGGCCCCAAGAGCCAACGCGGCCATGAGCCATGGAGCCCGCATGCGAAGCAGCGTGACAGCCCTCCTGCTCAGGCTCAACCCACAACGCGCTCGGCGGCTCTTTCAGGCTCGGCGTCGCCGGATGAACAGCGCCAAACCCATGAACAGGGGCAGCGCGAGGAGGCTGGCAGGCGTACTCTGACAACCGTCCCCCTGACCCAAGGTCTGACCGTTTCGAGTAAACCCTTGTTGACGAGCCAGAGCCTCAGGATTGGGGTCAGCGGGGGTCAGACGGGCGGTGTTGTCGACCTGCACCACGGGATCGCCCTCCATTCGAAGGGCTTCGATTCGAGTCGAGAAGGGCGCGGTGGGTGTCTCAGCCTGCCACTGCTGGAACGAGGTGAAGAAGCGACGGCCGTCCGGCAGCTCTAGGAAGCCGAACTGGCTGCGAAAGCCATCTGGACCGCACAGCTCTTCGAAGGTTGCTTCCTGTACGTTGTCGACGTCGGGCAGCTGGGAGCTGGCGTCGAAGACGGGGTCGACCGTCATCTCCTCCGGAGACAGGGTGGTGAAGAGTCGGGTGAGATGGGAGAAGTCGCCAAGGAGCGCCTCCGCCTGCTCGGCCGGCTCGACGATCTCGGCCCAGACGTCTGTCGCGATGCGCTCGCCGATGGCCACCAGCTCCCGTCCGTCGAACTGAGGAAAGGCGCCGTTCTGACTTCCATCGATGGTGACGTACTGGAAGAAGGCGCCAAAGAACGTATCCTCGTCGACGCCTTCTTCGAGGGCCGTCGCTGGGTAGTCCACGTGGCGGCGCAGGATGTTGGTCAGCTTGGCGTCTCGAGGGAGGTTCGAAGCGTTGAGAGCAAGGATGACGTCGGCAGCGTTGATGGCCGCTTCGAGTTCGCTCCGAGTGTCGTCGTCGCCGGGCACGAAAACCTGACCCCGAGTCTCGCCCGCGTACTCGGTCAGAAAGCTGTGCGCGCCTTCAGCCTCATCCACGGCGGCGCTTACGACTTCCAGGTAGTTCGAACCTCCCGTGAACCAGTTAATGTGCTCGGGATTCAGCTGGGTGTGAAGGTAGTTGCGAGGGATGGCCCGGCTCTCACCCAAGACGAAGACGGTCACCGGGAGGTCGGGCGTCGCGCCCACCTGGGTCAAGGTGATGGGTATCGAATATCCGTTGGCATCGAACTCGAGGACGATGGGCTGAAGGTCGCCCGCCCTTCGGTTGGCCTGGAGCTTCAAAGCGACGAAGAAACGGCCTTCGCCGACGTAGCGCTGGACGACGGGGTCGCCTGCTCCGACGGGGACGATGAATTCGTTGTCATCCAGCCAGTCGAACATCAACTGCTCGTCATCGGCCCGGAGCACGACTGCCTCGAAGGCGCCGATGTCGCTCTGGCTCACCACCGGGGAGGGCGGCGCCGCGCCCATGTCGGCCACGCCGCCCGCGTCGAAGTTGGGACCGCCGTTTCCGGCCCCGTTGGTGCCGCCTCCGAGGAATTCGTCGGTCTCCTCTTGGCAGTCGGCCGGGATGAACTCCAGCTGGAAGCGGGGTTGAGTCTGCGCGAGCAGTGATTGGAAGAGCTGGTCCGAGCCCAAGCTGATGTCGGGAACGCTAGGCACCGGGAGGAGCCAACCGAAGTCCTCGGCGTCGCCCTCGTAGTTGACCTGGACATGCATCTCGACCTTCTGCCCTCGCTGGGCGAAGACGATCTGCTCTCCCGCTTGGACGGTCCGCTGCACGGGATTGGGCTGGGCGAAGCAGCCACATGCAACGGCCAGCTCCACGAACCCGACGGTCAAGGCCCAGAGGGCGCCAAAGGCGACGATGACGATTCGCATGCCGAACGCATAGCAGCCCGGCTGGGGCGATTGTACTCTCAGAGATCTGAGGAGAAAGCTGACCGCTTTCGGCGGCCACGGGAGCCGTCGAAAGGTCTCCTTGCGGTCGCCGGTACACCCGGTTGTGCGCCAGGTGAACGCGAAGCCGCGCGCCATCGGGGGCCCCGGCCTCAGGCCCCGTTCGAATAGATGATAGGGTGAAAACGTGGGTTCGCCGCCACGAAGCGCCGCTCCGTGGCGGCGCCGCCTCCTGTCGAGCGTGCTCGTATGGGCCCTTGCGCCAGGGACCGTGCTGGCCCTGCTCTTCGCCTGGGCGCTCGCCCGAGAGCCCGATCTCCCGAGAAGTTTGGCCGCCTTTACCTACGGGAGCTTTGGCCTCGTCGCGGTCGCGGCCGTCGTACCCGATCGAGCGCATGGAGTGCGGGCCGGTCTCTTCGTGGCCGGTTTGCTCGGAACCGCGCTAGGGTCGATGGCCCTGATAGGCCTCGCCCCTGGCCCCGTCCTTCTCACCTTCATCGCGATCACCTGCACGGGACTCTTCATGGGCACCCCATGGATGGTCGGGGCTCTGCTCCTCAGCTCGGCCTGCGTAACCCTGGTCGGCCTTCGGCCTCCCCCGATCGAGGTTCCAGGCCTAGTCCACGCCGGAGCCTTCGTGCTTGTCAGCCTGACCGGCGCCGCCCTCTTCCGGTCCACCGTCCGAGCTTTGGAAGGAACCCGACAGGTCGCCGCCCAGGCGCTCACCCGGCTCGAGAGCGCCAGCCGAACCCAGGCAAAGACCCAAAGCACTCTGGATCAGACCCAAAGCACCCTGGATCAGACCCGGCAGGCCCTGGAAGAATCGAAGCGTCTAGAGGCCGTCGGTCGGCTGGCTGGCGGCGTGGCCCACGAGTTCAACAATCTGCTCCAGGTGATGCTGGGCCTCTCCGACCTGCTGGCCGACGAGGTCAAGAGGGGCGAGGGGGCGGAGGCGGTGCGTTCCATTCAGGAGACGGCACGCCAGGGCGCCGAGCTGACGAGCTCTCTGCTCGTGGTGGCCCGCAAAGGCATCGACGAAGCCGAAACCTTCGAGCTCGACGATGCGCTCGAGCTGTGGAGCAAAGCCTTTCGGCGGATCGTGCCGTCGAACGTCGACTTCGAGATCGACCTTCGCCGAGGACGACCCGTCACGCTCCATGCGGCCAGCCTTCACCGAGCCGTGTTGAACCTGATCCGAAACGCCATCGACGCCATGCCCGAAGGGGGGCGACTCCAGCTGTCCTGTCGTCCATCTCCGGTCGACGGGTGGATGGTTTTGAGCGTCGCCGACACGGGTGGGGGCATCGACCCCGAGACCAAGGAGAAGATCTTCGAGCCCTTCTTCACCACCAAGGGGGCCCGCGGCACGGGACTGGGTCTGCCCATGGTCCGGGGCTTCGTCGAGCGTTTCGACGGCCGTTTGGAGGTTCACACCCAGCCGGGCCAAGGGACGCGCTTCGAACTTCATATGCTCGAGTCCGATGACCCGAGCCTGTCCGGGCCCACGCCGCCCATTCATCCGCCGGCACGACGCCTCGGCTAAGGGTTCCAAGGACCGGCCAGCTCGAGGAAAGGGTCGCTCCCTTCGAGCTCGGACCAGTGAGCGGAAGCCTCGACTTCGGTCAGGGCTAGTTCCAGGGGCCCGATTTGGTGATTCGTGCTGAGCCACGCACCTGTCGGGACTCGGGTCCATCCTTCCCAGCTCGCCGACAGGCCTCCCACAGGGATGATCTGAACCCACATTCGCCAGCTTCGCGGACGGCCCTCGGGCCCCAAGAGCCAAAGATAAGCGTCCCCCGGCGTATCTCCGCCCGCGTCATGTTCGACCAGGAGGCCGGTTTCTCCCTCCCACTGAACGAGACTCCGGCGAACGCCGGCGTCGAAGAGCTTCGCCACGGGGTTCAGCCAGTAGCTGTCGTTGTTCCAATGGCTGCGAGCCTGCGAGATAGCGGAGTCGGCATCGGCACCAAGGAGCATATCGCCGTTCTGTCGGGCGACACCGCGCTCGTTCTGCAGATCGAAGAGTACGTCGTGGTGACCCCAGCGAACCCGCACCAAAGCGCGCTCTCGGTCCCACTGGTGTCGATGGCGCCCCCCAAAGAACCACTTCACGTAGCCGGTCTTCTCCCAGCCATCCTGCCCCGCCGCGGACTGCATTCGCCGGGCGAAGGCATCGGCCTCGGGACCTGGCTGACCCTTCGGTTTGGGCTCGTGGGCCCCAAGAACCAAAGCAATGAGCCCCACCAGCAAGACACCGATCAGGACCCCGAAGCCAATGAGCAGGCGCCGAATCATGAGCCCGCCGTAGGGAGCCAGAGGATCCCAAAGCTCAGAACCTGAATGTCGGACTTCTCCAACCTGACCTCCCGCACCACCGTCTCTTCCAGCTTCTCTTCCTCGTCTCGCCGCAAGGCTTCGATGGCCTCTTCAAGCTCTTGCTCTAGGGCCTGGGCGTCCTCCTCCAAGCGCTCGATCTCAGCTTCGAGCGCATTCACCCGCTGCGAGGCTCGTGCTGACTGACGACGCCGACTCACGGCGGTACTCAGGCTCTTCTTGCGGCCGATACCGAAGAGGCTGAGAACGGTCGCCCCGACGTTCACCGCCTCCTCGAGCTGCCGCGACTTCGCTACCCCTTCCAACTCGGCCAGCCGAGCCGTCTTCGATTGAAGTCGGTCGTCCAAGCGGTCGGCCCGTTTCGTGAAACGCGCCTTGAGCTCGACCATCTCTTCCGCGATTCGATTGTCGATCTCCGCCCGGCAGCGCTCATCGAAGGCGTCTCGAGACTCCTCGGCCCGTCCATGAAGCTTCAGCGCCTTGTTGGAGAACATGCCCCGGGACTCGCTTCGATAGACTTCGTCGACCCCTCGCTTCTCAAGCTTGCGCATCTCTGAAGGGGCGTCACACCAGGAAGGGAGAGGGCACCAGCGACCTTCGGTCGGAGCCTCGGTGAGAAGAATACCGTCCTCCAAGACCAGACTGCGTCCTTCATCGGGCGGAACCCCGCCCAGAGGGCCCCAGACTCGGAGGAGGCGCTCATCGAGAACGAATCCTAGACGATCCTCGTCGAAGCGAAGCGCCAGCTCGGCGAAGAGGGTCGGCACCCAAACCGGCTCGGCCCCCGGACCGGCCGGTCGGAGCCCAGGACCGGCCATCCGCTCGAGGAGCTTCGCCCGGGCGGCTCGAGGATCCAAATGACGAACCGCCGAGCCCTCAACAGTCGGCGGGCTGGGGAGCCTTCCGTCGTCGACCGTGACGGACTTCGACGGGCGTGCTTCCGCCTCGGCGTCATGCCGGCCGTGAAGGGCGTTGAGCGGCCCGATCTCGGCCCCCGTCAGCGGACCCCGAAGGAAGCACATGGCGTGACGGGACCCCAGAACCGCCGGCTCGCCCCGCGCCACCTGATGGAGGACAAATTGCCGCTTCTCTAGGGCGGCCACGGTCCTGTCGAGTCCGGCCGCGTCGATGCCTTTCAGAAGCCGCTCTCGATCCTGTTTGGTTGTCAGACGGCCGATGGCCCAGGTGCCGGCATTGCTGAGCGCCTTGTAGTCGAGATCGACGGGGTTCTGAGTGGAGAGGACCACGCCCACCCCGACGGCTCGGGTCTGCTTCATCATCGTGAGCAGCGGACGTTTGCTGGGAGGATTGTGCGGATGAGGAGGGAGGTAACCCGCCACCTCGTCGAAGAAGAGCAGCGCACGCAGCTCCTCTGTGCCGGGCTGGGCGCGAGCCCAAGAAAGAACCTTGGACAAGAGGAGAGAGACGAAGAACTGACGCTGGCCCTCATCGAGATGGGCCAGCGCGAACACCGACACACGGGTCCGCGCCCCTGCTTTGCTCAGCAAGCGCTCGGCATCCAGGTCCGGCCCCTGGCTCCAGACCTCGAAGGAAGGCGAAGCTAGAACCCCGTTGAAGGCGACGGCCAGCTCGGTGCGCTCATCGGGAGGGAAGAACTTGTCGACCGGGAATACGCCCAGCTTCGCGAAGGGCGGATCCATGAGCCGGAGGATGAATCGCTCCAGGTCCAAGTCTTCGCCTTCTCGCCAAGCGGTCTCGACGATCCGCGCACTTAGTACGTGCGCCGGGTCCTTGACCGGGTCGGCGGCCCGTCCCACCAATCCGAACAGACCGGACACGGTGTCCGAGATCAGGTCCCGGAGCGCCTCGGCATTGGCCATCAGTTCTTCGGGAGGGCGCGAGAGGGAAGCCATGACGTCCACTGGCACCCCTGCCGTAGAGCCCGGCGTATGGACGACGAAGTCCATCTTGGCGCGGATCCGGGCCACGTCCTTCAGTTCGAGACCCGCCGCCTCGATACCCTTCTTCCAGCGAGCTGCAGTCTCTTCCGGGTCGTCTTTCCCACACCACGGCGCAAAGCTCGGAGGCGATAGCTCTGGGAAGACCAGCCCGAGATTGCCCAGGTCGCCCTTGGGATCGATGGCGATGATGGGAACGCCCGCGTCGATCAGCTCTTCCAAGAGGACGAGGGACAAGCCCGTCTTCCCGCTGCCCGTCATGCCCACCACGACCCCGTGAGTCGTCAGGCGAGAGGACTTCAAATGGACGGGCTCGCCCCGTCCATCGAAACCGAGATGAAGACTGCTCACGGGGCCTGTATCCTCGCCCGGACGACCCGGGTCAAAGGCCAGGACGGTCCCTCGACGAGAGCGACTTTCGCTTGGCGGAGAGCTCGTCAGCCCCCATCTTCGTGCGCCTTGGTCCCCTACCTACAGATCCACGCCGCCGTCGTCTTGTGGGGCTTTACGGCCATCCTGGGTAAGGCCATTCAGCTCCCCGCCCTTCCCTTGGTGTGGTGGCGGATGCTTCTCGTCAGCGTATGCCTGGCTCTGTGGCCTCCGGTCTGGCGTGAGCTGCGACGCATGCGCCCCCGCCTGGTGCTGAGCTACGCCGGGATCGGCGTCATCCTCGGCCTCCACTGGCTGACCTTCTACACGGCCATTAAGTGGTCGAACGCCTCCGTAGGCGCGACCTGCATCGCCACTGGCCCCGTCTTCCTGGCCTTCGTCGAGCCTTGGATTCGGCGGCGCGGATTCGCCTCTCGAGAGCTGTGGATCGGGCTCTTGGGCATCGCGGGTGTCGCCTTGGTGGTCGACGGCGCTCCGAGCGGAATGGGCCCGGGCATCGCGATCGGCATCTTGTCCGCCCTCATCGTGACTTTCTTTGGCGTCTTCAACAAGCAGCTCATCGACGCCGCGAGCGCAGTGACGGTGTTGTTCATCGAGATCACGGCCGGGACCCTCTTCCTGAGCCTTTTCATTCCCTTCAGCGCCACTTGGCCTTGGCCCGAGACCGCGGACCTGGGGATGCTCTTCGCGCTGTCCTTCGGATGCACGCTCGTTCCCATGCAGCTTTCCCTGCGAGCTCTCAGGCATCTCAGCACCTTCAGCGTCCAGCTCTCTGTGAACCTAGAACCCGTGTACGCCGTGGTCCTGGGTGCCCTACTCTTCGGCGAGCATCTGACCTTGGGCTTCGAATTCTACCTGGGCGTTCTGGTCCTCTTGGCGGCGGTGCTCGGCGACATTCCGCGAAGAGCGGTTCAGAGCGCGAAGGCCGTCCCCGTCAACTGAAGGGACGTATCGAAGAGCTCCCGGCAACGCTCTCGATCGTCGGCGCCTGACCAGACGTGCACGTGTCTCTTCTGGTATCCGAAGTGTTCGCCGCTGCGACCGTGGAGCTCATCGGTGAGGGCCGTCCAAGCCAGGGCTCGGCCGGACTTCTTCGGCGTGGAAGCACCAGGGAGCCGCGCGATGCCTGGCGCCAGAGCAGAGTAGACGCGCCGTGCCCAGGGCGCATGATCCCGCGCCAGTCCGGTGGCGGGAACGAGCCCAGGGTCGAAACTGAAGACGCCCATCCGCTCCGCTGGCACCCGCCGGGCCAGCTCGTTGACGATCATGAGATTGCACAACTTGCTCGTCGCGTAGCGGTCCATGCCCAAGAGCCTGGGTCCCCGATCGTCCCCGACGTCGCCCCGGGCCAAGCGCTCGGCCGTCGTGTAGCGCCCCCCGCGAAATCCGAACAGCCGGGCCAGGTGTTCGTTGGGATCGTGGGTCCCGCTTCCCGTGAACAACACGCGGCCTCCGGTTTCCAGCTTGGGAAGAAGCACCATCAGCAGCAAGAAGTGGGCGAGGTGGTTCACACCAAAACTGAGCTCGTGACCTTCCTCGGTATGGAGGTCGCCGCTCACCACCTGAACGCCCGCATTGGCGATCAGCACGTCGGCCCGCTCGATCGAGCGCGCGAAAGCGCGAACCTGAGCCAGTGCGCTCAGGTCAACCTTCTCCACCTGAAGCCGTCCATGGGTCGGCAGACCGCTTGGGTCACGGGCCGCGAGGACCACCTCGCAGTCCACTTCCAGGAGTCGAGCCAAGGCCTCGGCCCCAATGCCTTGGGTCCCACCCGTCATGACGACGCGCTTCACGCGGCCATCCAATCCTCTCCCGCGCCACGATACAATGGCGAGCCCAGCGCATCGGCGATTCGATAATCGATGGACGCGACGAAAACCCAGATCCGAAGATCAGGATCGGAGGAGGCGCTCGGTGATCACCTCGTAGACCTCGGGGCTAAAGCCAAATCCGGTGTGGGCGCATTGGACCTCGACGTGCTCCACCTTCGGACTGACACGGTCGATACAGGCGGCCGGACAGACTACGCCGTCGCTTCGACTGAAGAGGGCGGTGATGGGCACCTCAATGGGTCGACGGTCGCGCAGAAGGAGCTCCTGCTCCAGGACGTCGAGGTCGAGCCCTCGACGTTCCCGGAAGAAACGGTGCGTCGTCGTGTACTTGGGGCCTCCTACGATAGGGCTCCCCATCGTGATCACCTGGCGAACTAGAGCGGGGGCCTCCCGGGCTACTTCTCGGGCCATGAAGCCGCCGAGGCTCCACCCGATGATATCGACCCGTCCCTGCCGGGCCCGTCGTCGCACGAGGCCCGCAACCCGAGGGAGCACGGACTCGACGCGCCCCAAGTTCAGGCCAAGACCCCAGCCGTCGACGCGATGGCCGAGGCGAGCCAGGGTTCGGCGCAGCACGAAGGTCACCGAGTCTCCGGTCATGAAACCCGGGACCACCACCACGTTGGCGTGGCCTCGCCGGTCGGCGATGCGGGGCCACACGGCCGGCAGCGTGGCGGCCACGCCGAATCCTCGAAGTAGCGCCAAGGGCTTCCGCTCGGGCACGAAGAGCTCGGTCGGAAGTTCGGCCTGGGCGTTCACGGGCGGAGCACAGCCCAACCGCCGGCCGCCGAGCCATCAAAACTCGACCGCTGAAGGTCCTCGGGCCCATCTCCTCCCCAAGAAAGCTGCGACCGATAGGCCTCACCGAATGCCGAACTCACTTGGCTAGTGTGTCCTGACAGAGCCACAAAGCGACCGCGAAGTATGCCGCAGACGTACCGTCCGATTGACACTCAGGCTTGCCCTGCCAAGAAGCCTCGACCATCAGACCCCCGATGCCGAATCTTCAATCCATCCAAGCCATCGCGGAGGCGGCGGGCCTAGGCCCGGCGGACATCGAGCCTCACGGGCATTACATCGCGAAGTTGGCCCAGCCGGTGGTGGACCGGGCTAGCGCGGAGCAGAAAGGCAAGCTCGTTCTGGTCTCGGCCATGACCCCGACTCCAGCCGGAGAAGGCAAGACGACCACCTCCATCGGACTGGCCCAAGGACTTAAGCGCAAGGGCAAGTCCTCCATGCTCGCGCTGCGAGAGCCCTCGCTTGGGCCCTGTATGGGCATGAAGGGCGGCGCCACTGGCGGCGGTGCCTCATCTATTCACCCGGAAGACCGAATCAACCTCCACTTCACCGGTGACCTGCACGCCATCACTTCAGCCCACAATCTGCTGGCCGCCATGCTCGACAACCATCTTCACTTCGACAACCCGCGAGGCATTCGGCAGGCCAATTGGAAACGCGTGCTCGACATGAACGACCGAGCCCTGCGCAACGTCGTCGTCGGCCTAGGCGGGACCAAAAACGGCTTCACCCGGGAGACCAGCTTCGACATTACGGCGGCCTCCGAGGTGATGGCCATGCTTTGTCTGGCCGAGAACCGTGAAGATCTCGAGCAGCGCATCGACCGCACTTGGATTGGATTCGACAACGAAGGCCGAGCAGTCACGCCCAAAGACATCAACGCGACCACGGGAATGCTGGTCCTCCTCAAGGATGCGCTTTTGCCCAACCTGGTCCAGACCACCGAAGGCGTCCCTGCGCTGATTCACGGAGGGCCTTTCGCCAACATCGCCCATGGATGTAACTCAGTCATCGCCACCAAGACCGCCCTCGGTCTGGCAGACTGGGTCGTCACCGAAGCGGGCTTTGCCTTCGACCTTGGGGGAGAGAAGTTTTTCGACATCAAGTGCCGCTCGGCGGGGCTAGACGTGGCGGCCGTCGTCTTGGTCGGCACCATTCGAGCGTTGAAGATGCACGGCGGCGTGGCTTTGGATCAGCTCAGCAAGCCGAACTCCGAAGCCGTGGCCAAGGGCATCGGCAACATCGAGAAGCACATCGACAGCATCCGAGCCTTCGGCAAGGAGCCGATCCTCGCTTTGAACAAGTTCCCCACCGACAGCCAGGCAGAAGTCGACGTGGTCGCCGAGCTCTGTCGAAGGCTGAACATCCGCATGTCCGAAGCCAGTCACTTCGCCGACGGTGGCGCCGGCGCCGACGACTTGGCCCAAGCAGTCCTGGACACGAGCGAATCCAAGCCCCTGCAGTACCTCTACGAAGATGACGCGAGCGTAAGCACAAAGATCGAGAGCATCGCTCGACGAATCTACGGCGCCCGATCGGTCCTATTCACGACCCAGGCCCAAAAGCAGCTTGCGCGGGTCGAACAGCTCGGCCTGACCCATCTCCCGGTCTGCATGGCCAAAACCCAGAAGTCTCTTTCGGACGACCCGAGCAAGCTGGGTCGACCGACCGACTTCGACATCACGGTCCGTGACGTCGAAATAAGCACCGGGGCTGGTTTCCTTGTGATCCTGACCGGCGACATGATGCGGATGCCGGGGCTGCCGCGAGTGCCGCGCTCGGAGAAGCTTCGACTGGAGGGCGACTCCATCCATGGCTTGATGGGCTGAATCCTATAGGTCGAAGGCGCAACCGAGTGGGCCCGCTGAACGCGTCCCGGATCCGCTTCTTTCCGCTCACGGATGAACTCTCAGCTCAACGTCGCCAGACCTCAGGTCCATAGTCCTTGGGCGACAGCTCCAGGGGAACTGGTCCGGCGGGGACGATCTGGTTGCCGGTCCGTCCGAAGTAACCGTTTCGAGCGTGGTCGAGGTTCGAGGCCTCGGATACGCCCGGGAGCCCCATCATGCGGTTCAGCCAGCCGGACAGCGCCCGCTGCTCCCGAATCCGACTCCGGTTGAGGCGAAAGCGGCTGTAGTAGATGGTGTCGTGACGGACGATGGTCGGAAAGAGCCGAAGGTCGGCCTCTGAGGGCTGCTCGGTGTCGGCCAACCAGCTTCGGGTTCGGAGTCGCTCTTCCAGCCAGTCGATCATGCTGAAGTACCGGGCGTAGGCGCGCTCATAGGCAGCTTGGGACTTCGCAAATCCGGCTTTGTAGGCGCCGTTGCTCAAGCGCTGGTACACGAGCTCATTCAAGCGATTGATCTCCGCTTCCTTCTCCGGAGGGACCAGCTCGAGCTGGCGCTTGGCCTCCTTTCCAAAGGCGGAGTTGAACATCCTCAAGATGTCCGCCGACTCGTTGCTCACGATGCGCCTGCTCACGGTGTCCCAAAGGACGGGTACCGAGCGCTCAGCCGAACCCACTTCCTCGTATAGTTCTCGGACGAAGGTCCGCTGGCCCTCCAGGTCGGGCGTGCAGCCCGGTATCTTCGGGTTGAACTGCCAGCCTTGCTCAGGATCTCGACGAAAGTAGACGATGGAGGCACCGACCAAGTCCTGAAGGCCCTTGACCGCTCGCCCGAGGAGGGCCCGGTGGGACCACGGACAGTTGTAGGGCGCGTAGAGATGGTAGCGGCCGGGGACGGCGGGGAACTCGTCGCTTCCGAGCCAGCTCCGGAGCTTGGACGCGGGCCGAACCCACTCTCCACGTGTCCGCTGGCCTCGAGGCGCCTCCTCGGCCCCACCGGAGCGCACATCGACGAGCGCAAATCGGAAGTGACGTTCGTGGGGTGCGTCCAGATCGGGGATCCCGCCCCTCGGAACCAGCCCCTGAGGATTGAGCATCGGCCGACCGCGTTGGGCCACGAACTTCATGGTGTTGAAGTCGGTCGTGTCGGCGAACGCGGGTTCTTCGTAGAGGTCCCGCGCGAAGGCCCACAGGTGGTCGAAGTCACGCAGCAGACCGACGGTCGCCTTGTGAAGCTCGTAGTAGACGGGATCCAGGCGAACCAGGATTACGAACAACAAAACGTCAGCGAGCCCCCAGGTTTCGCCGTCGACGTAGCGCTGCTCGGCCAGACGAGCGTCCCAGGTGCGGAAGCTATCGGCGAGCCGGGCATGGGCAGCTTCGTAGGCCCCCTGATCGTGGAGCCCGACCAGCGACTCGAGAGGCTCCAGGAGCTCGGTCTCAACCTGGGCCAGGGAACCCTGAGACAAGTCGGGCGCCAGAAGACGTCCCCAAGCCTTCGGGTCCCCGGTTTGGGGCGAACCATCCTCCATCGCGAAGACCTGGGGCGGCTTCACGCCATGGGCTCGTAGGCCTTCGAGAACGGCAGCATCCAGGCTTGGGCCTAGGAACTGGTCGTGGACTTCGTCCACCAGCCAAAGGCGTGCGGAGCCGGCGTGAGCCGTGCAGATGGCCAAGAAGTGACCCCAGGCAGTCCCCGATGAACTCAGTACGCCCAGATCTTGATCTTGCAGCACCTGATGAGGCTCGGCCTGAGGCAAAGCGGTGGCAAGAGGAGTTGAACGGCCCAGGGATTGTGCGAACCTGAGGGCCGTGGACAAGCGGGCACTCGTGGCGGCGCTGCAGCAAAAGCTCAGAGAAGAGTATGAGGTCGTGGCCGCAGCCGTGGCCGCGGCACGCGAGGGCGCGACCCACGAAGAAGCCAAGCCTGAGAACGAATACGACACCCGGGGGCTCGAGCAGTCCTACCTGGCTGGCGCACAGACGGCACGGGCCGAGGCCGTGCTGGCCGCTATCGCGGAGCTGGAGCATTTTCGACCCAAGTCCTTCTCGAGCGATGGCCCGATCGGGCTCGGAGCATGCGTGCTCGTCGACGACGGACGCGAGGAGCGACGCTACTTTCTGTGCGGCCACGGGGGTGGCAGCAAGCTGGAGCTGGAAGGTCACAGCTACGTGGTTTTGGCCCCTGGCTCACCGCTCAGTCGGAAGCTCTTCGGCAAGCGCATAGGCGACGTCGTCGAGCATGGCGTGCGAGGTGAAGACTTGGAGCTGGAAATCATCGGACTCGCCTGAAGGCGAGCAGCGCCCTGACGCTGGCAAGCATGGCAACCAGGAGCCACGGCCAAGTCCAAGGGGTGGGGGGAAAGCGGGCCTCACCCAGACCCGTTTGCAGGACGCCGTAGAGGGTGAAGGCACCCGCCGCCCACGTGCTCGCCCAGAGCGAACGCAGTCGCTCGCTCTGCGGGATACGCCACCGCCGAAGGATCCAGAGCTGGAGCTGAAATGCCTGGATCGCGTGAATGGGAACGCCGTGGGCAAACTTCAGAACGCCAGCCTGACCCCAAGTCTCAGGCCGTCGACCCGCATCCATGGCTACTTCGCCAATCGCGGTGATCCCAATGCCGAGCAAGCAAGCCAGCACCAGAAACACCATGCCGGCTCGGGAGGCCAGAGCTTCGTCGGGCGGAAAGCTGCTCTGCCCATGAAGACGAATCGTGAGGTCCACGAAACACAGGGTCGCGAAGAGGATGAGCAGTCCCATGAGGTTGGCGATTCCTGCGTCAAAAGCTGTTTCTCGATTGAAGTGAGAAGCCACGCCCCGGGCTTGCTGAAGATCGATGAGAGCGACTTCGAAAAGGAGTGCGACCGCCATGCCCCCGTACAGCCACCGGTCGCCGAGCCGAGCTCGGACGCCCCCACACACTCGAGCCACCGACAGCAAGGTGATCCCGGTCGAGACACCGAACAGAATGGGCTTGCGGAGTGACAGAGGCCCTGCCCACGTCCCGCCCTGAATGATCCACAGTGCGGCGTACACGAAGCCGCTGAGGACCAAAAGGCCGCCTATCCCGGCCTGAAGGCCACGATTCATGGCTTTAGCTCCTCCGAAAGGAGGTCCTCGGCAAAGCAAACACGTCCCTTCCGACCACGAGACCGACCCTCGGCGGGGACGAAGACTTGGCGATTCGAACAGCTTGCTCCATTGTCGGCCCATGACCTCCGTCGCGAGCAACGGGAGCACGACCCGCTATACGGCTCCTCCCAACCACAAGAAGCTCTCGAAGCTCTCCAGGGACAAGTACGAGAAGGAGCTAGAAAGACTTCACGTCGAACTGGTCAAGCTTCAGTCCTGGGTCGTGGCCAAGAAGAGGAAGGTCGTCGTCATCTTCGAGGGTCGAGACGCAGCCGGCAAAGGCGGCACCATCAAGCGCCTGACCGAACCTCTGAACCCCCGGGTTGCGCGGGTGGTCGCCCTTGGCACACCCACGGAGAGAGAACGAACCCAATGGTACTTTCAGCGCTACGTCAGCCATCTGCCCGCCGGCGGCGAGATCGTGATCTTCGATCGCAGCTGGTACAACCGAGCCGGCGTTGAACGGGTCATGGGCTTTGCGAGCGAAGAAGAGGTCCGGGACTTTCTTCACGCCGTACCCGTCTTCGAGCGGATGCTGGTGCGCTCGGGGATCACGCTCATCAAGTACTGGTTCTCGGTCAGCAAGGACGAGCAGGAGAAGCGATTCAAGGACCGGATCAAGCACCCAACCAAGCGCTGGAAGATCAGCGACATGGATCTTGAGTCGCGGATGCGCTGGGATGACTACTCGCGAGCAAAAGACGAAATGTTCGCCTACACCGACCTCGCCCACAACCCCTGGAATGTGGTGGAGGCCGACGACAAGCGAAGAGCCCGCTTGAACTGCATCAACCACTTCCTCGACCAGTTCGACTACACGAGCCACATTCGTCCCGAGATCGAGCTCGCGCCTCGGCCCGCTCGCTCGACCTACGTGCGCCCGCCCTACGACGAGCAGAGCGTGGTGCCGCGAAAGTTCTGAATCTGGACTGGAGAGCGCCCTGCCCCTAAGAGGAAGGCATGGGCGGCTGGGAGAGCGACGCCATCCGGGCCATAGAGTCGGACTTTCGTCGCTCGGCCGACACTCACCTGATCCGACTCCAGCTCCCGATCCTGCCCGGGATCACGCTCTATCTGAAGGACGAGTCCACCCACCCCACTGGCAGCCTCAAACATCGACTGGCCCGCTCCCTCTTTCTGTACGGCCTTTGCAACGGCTGGATCCGGGAGGGGACGACCATCGTCGAGTCTTCATCCGGGAGCACCGCCGTCTCCGAAGCCTACTTCGCTCGGCTACTCGGCCTTCCCTTCATCGCCGTCATGCCAAGCGGGACCTCCCAACAGAAAATCGACGATATCGGCTTCTACGGCGGGCGCTGTCACTTCGTCGACGAGGCGGGGCAGATCTATGAAGCAGCCCGAGCCCTCGCTCATGAACTGAACGGTCACTACATGGACCAGTTCACCTACGCCGAGCGCGCGACCGACTGGCGGGGAAACAACAACATCGCCGAGTCCATCTTCGACCAGATGAAAGAGGAGCCCCTTCCCATCCCGCACTGGGTAGTTGTGAGCCCGGGGACCGGAGGGACTTCGACCACCATCGGACGCTACATCCGCTACCTCTGCTACGAGACCAAGCTTTGCGTCGCCGATCCCGAGAACTCGGTCTTCTACGATCACTTTCGCGGCGAGCCGGTTCAGGCCTGCCCGCGGTCGAACATCGAAGGCATCGGCCGGCCTCGGGTCGAGCCTTCCTTCTCCCCCAGCGTCATCGATCGAATGATCAAGGTTCCCGACGCGGCAGCTTTCGCCGCCATTCGCGTCTTGGAGAGGCTTCTGAATCGCCGGGTCGGGGGCTCGACCGGAACCAACTTCGTGGCCGCCTGCCAGCTGATGGAAGAGATGGCGGCCTCGGGCGAGCGAGGGAGCGTCGTCACCCTGTTGTGCGACGGGGGCGAGCGCTACGCCTCGACCTACTACGACGAGGAATGGCTGACCGAGAACGGCTTCGACATCGCGCCCCACCTAGAACGAATTCAAGGCTTCATCAATACGGGACGAATGGGCTGAGCGTTCATACACCATCCACAACCTCGAAGCCTTCATGATAGGTGACGTACAGGACCGGCCGGTCGCCCGCCCGAACGGAGTGCCGTCCGCCTTCGAGTAGCGCCTTGTCGCCCGGCTGCAAGACCGTTCCGTCACTGAAGTACAGCGTGCCTCGCAGCACATAGGTCAGCTCGCGACCCTTGTGCTCATGCGCCGGAAAGCCTGCATTCGCCGAAAAGCGTACGAGACCGGCCTCTGCCCCAGACAGGGCCTGACCAGGAGTAAAGTGCAGGTACCGCACACCAGGGACCCCTGTCTCATCGAAGTCGTGGCGGTCTGCCTGGGCCAAGACCGAGCGAGCCGAGCTCCTCCTCCTGGAGGCGGCCCAGGCCGCTGGTGCAGAAGGCCTGGTCTGCCGGCGGGTCGGGCGACTTCGCGAGGGAGAGATTCATCGAGTCGGCCTCGTCCACTTCTTGAGCAACAGCGGATGTCTTTGATCTGGGGAAGCAAGGCATGGGCGGACTTCGTCGGAAGCCGACAATCGTTGGGCTTCGGCGCCGTCCCGTCTAGCCTTGGGCCATGGACGGCGGCTGGTCCTTCGACAACTCCTACGCCCGGCTCCCCTCGCGCTTCTTCAGCGAAGTTCGTCCTGAGCCCTCGCCCTCGCCGGAGCTGATCCGGCTCAACGAGCCTCTGGCTGAAAGCCTGGGTTTGGAGGTTCAGGCCCTGGCCGGCCCAGCTGGCCTCGAGATCTTGGCTGGCCAAAGGACCCCCAAGGGCGCCGCTTCCATCGCCACTGCCTACGCCGGCCACCAGTTCGGCCACTTCAACCCCCAGCTCGGGGACGGCCGAGCCCTTCTGCTGGGCGAGCTCGTCTCGGGGGGGGAGCGCTTCGACGTCCAGCTCAAGGGTTCGGGTCGCACGCCCTACTCTAGGGGCGGAGACGGCAAGGCCCCTTTGGGTCCCGTCCTGCGGGAGTACGTGGTGAGCGAAGCCATGGCGGCCCTGGGCGTCCCAACCACCCGTTCCCTGGCCGCGGTGGCAACCGGCGAGACGGTGGTGCGAGACCGAGCGCGACCCGGCGGGCTCTTGACCCGGGTGGCTCGGAGCCACATTCGAGTCGGTACCTTCGAGTTCTTCGCCGCCCGAGACGATCTGGACGGCCTGCGCGCCCTCATCGACCACGTCCTGGAACGGCACTACCCCGAGCTTCGAGAGGCGGTATGTCCACCTTTGGCTCTCTTGGGCGAGGTGATGGCTCGACAGGCTCGCCTCGTCGCGCACTGGCAAAGCTTGGGCTTCATTCACGGCGTCATGAACACCGACAACGTCCTCATTTCGGGGGAGACCATCGACTACGGCCCTTGTGCCTTCTTGGACGCCTTCCAAGCCGACAAGGTCTTCAGCTCCATCGATCACGGCGGCCGCTATGCGTTCTCGAAACAACCGGGCATCGCCCACTGGAACATGGCGCGCTTCGCTCAAGCCCTCCTGCCGCTCATCGACGAAGACCAAGACCGAGCCATCGCCCGAGCCCAAGAGGCTCTGGAGCCCTTCCCGGGACTCTTCACCGAAGCATGGCGAGCTCGCCTGGCCGACAAGCTCGGGCTAGGGAAGCTCGATTCGGAAGACGAAGCCCTCACCCTGGCCCTGTTCGAGACCATGCAGAGAGAGCGTCTCGACTTCACCCAGACCTTCGATGGTCTTCGAAGGGTGACAGAAGGCGAAGAGCCTTCGCTTCCTGAGCTGGGCGAGTGGCTGCCGCGCTGGCGGGCCCGTTTGGAGGCCGACGACGTGCCCCTCCCCACGCGACGGGCCCGCATGCGCCACGCAAATCCCGCCATCATTCCCCGGAACCACCTCGTCGAAGCCGCGCTCTCGGCCGCTGAAGAGGGCGAGTTCCAGCCTTTTCATGACCTGGTCGACGCCCTCCTCCGACCCTACGAGACCCACGTCGACTTCGCCCGCCCGCCCCGGTCAGATGAGCTCGTCGCCCAGACCTTCTGCGGCACTTGAGCGAGGTCATCGGCAAACTTGCCAATTCCCTGCCCCTGGGCTGGCTTGGTCCGATGCGATGGTCATGGCTCCTCTCTTTCGCTCTCCTGGCGTGCGATGACGGCGGGAACGACCTGGGCGATCCGGCCGACGTCGGTCCCGAAGACCTGGGCTTCGGACTGGTCGTTCCCGATCCCGACGTAGAGGCCTGCGGGCCCGCCGGCGCGCTAGGGACCGAATGCAGCGTCCTCGACCAGTGCGGCGTCGACCCCAACCGCAACCCTGCCCAGTGGGACCAAGAATCGGATCAAGGTCGGACCGGGCTCTGCCTGGCCGGGGCCTGCTTCGAGTTCGATCGACTGGACCGAAGCGGCTTTCCGCTCACCGGCTTCTTGATCTTGACCGATCAGCAAATCAGATACGGGCGCAGCTACATCGGAAGCGTGATCGCGCCCATGACCGCCGACGGCCGAACGCTGGCCTGCGAAGACTTTCTCGCTCTCGACGGGTGCGATCCCGTTCTGAACGAGGTGCAGGTCGTCAATACGACTCGCCTCGGTCTAGTCGGTAATCAGGTCGACGACGCAGTCCGCCTCACCAACAACGTCCCACCCGGCGAGTGGATATTCACGGTCGGCTTCTATACGGGCGGCGAGGGTCGCGGTCGCCTCGTGGACTATGGCTGCCAAGACGACATCGTCGTCGACGGGGCCGGCCAGGTCTTCGTGAATGGCGCCTTGTCCCAGGCCCAAGACGGAACCTTCGGTGTTCAGTTCGAGTTTGCCGACCGCAGCTTCGGCGACTGACGCAACGCGACGAACGCGGCGCGCTATTGCCAGCGGGCTTCGTTTCGGTGGAATGTCCGGCTGATGAAGTCCACTCTCGGCCCGCTCGTTTTCTTATTGAGCGCGAGCAGCATCTCCGGTTTAGCCCTGGCTCAGGAAGCCGCACCCAAAGAGCAGCTCCGCTACAAGAACCTGACCGTAGCCCGGGCCAACCCTCTGGGCCTCATCAGCGTGACGGACTCCAGCTACCGCTTCCGCCTCTTCAAGTCCGACTCTCCCCTCTTCAAGGACAACTTCATCGGCGTGGGTGGTCAGATGGTGCTGACGCCGGCCTTCTTCCGCGTCGGGCCCATGCTGGAGCTTCAGCCCCTTTCCATCCTCTACCTTCAGGCCACTTTCGAGGCGGTCGACTACTTTGGATCCTTTGGCTTCTTTCAGTCTTTCGAATTCGCCACCGACGACTGGAGCGACTCGGGCATCGACGCCCTGGAGGCCTCGGACGATCCCGACGAGCAGAACTACTCCACTTCGGGCTGGCAGTTCAGTGGCCAAGCCCAGTTCCGTTTCAAGGTCGGCCCTATCGCGGTCCGGGACACCTTCCGGGCCGGCCGCCCGGACTACGACGACATCCGGGAAGGCGACCAGCTCTACTACGAGCCCCTCTTCGACATCCTGATTCCCAACGGGGGTTGGTTCGTGAACAACGACGTCGACCTGCTCTACTTCACGGGCCGATGGAAGCTCGGCGCCCGCTGGACCTACGCCACCGCATTCTACCGCGACACCGACTTCGCAGAAGGCGCCTCGACCGATGACCCCAACAACCCAAGCAACCGGGTGGGGCCCTTCGTCACCTACACCTTTAACTCCAAGTCGAAGTTCTTCCAGGATCCGACCCTGATCTTCATCGCCAACTGGTGGCTGGAGCACCGCTTTCGCACCGGCGAGGACGTCAGCGTCGCCCTCCCCTATATCATCCTCGGCATCACCTTCACCGGCGACCTGTTCTCGAGCGAGACTTGAATCGCCCCGGTCGGCCGATGAGCGCGGGTTGAAACGAGAGCGCCCGTCGTCGCGAGCGCTCTCACGGTCTCGAAGGGCCCCTTCCCAGGCCCCGTGGGTTTGACCATGGGCTCGCCGAGGCGGCCCTGCTACATTGTGTGGGTGCGGCTGGACTTCTCGATCGTCAACGTCTTCACCCGTGCGACCTTCGGCGGGAACCCGCTGGCGGTCTTTCGGAACGGGGGGGGGCTCGACGACGAGACCATGCAGAGCATCGCCCAACAGCTGAACCTGTCCGAGACCACCTTCGTTCTCCCTTCAACCACCGCCGACTATCGGGTCCGGATCTTCACACCGCGCTTCGAAGTACCCCTCGCCGGCCATCCGGCTGTGGGCACGGCCTTCGTCCTCGACCAGGGCGAACGGGTGGTCTTCGAGCTGGCCGCCGGGCCCGTGACGGTCGAGCGTCTCGACGCGGACACCTGGCGCATGGTCCAGCCCAAGGTAGAGTTCGGCCCGGAGCTCCCGCGAGGCGATGTGGCGGCCAGCCTCGGGCTGGACGAACGGGAGCTTCTCGACCTGCCGGTGGAGACGGCCAAGGTGGGCGCGCCTTTCGCCATGGTGGGGGTACGGAGCGTGGAGAGCCTGAGTCGAGCTCGATTCTCCCCCCAAGCCTGGCGAGCCCTATCTTGCGAAGCGACCGGCCTCTATCCCTTCGCAATGACCGAGGAGGCCCGGGTCAGCGCCCGCCTGCTCGGGGTACCGGGCATCGACGAAGATCCGGCTACAGGCTCCGCAGCCGGGCCGCTCGCGGCCTTTCTGAAGCGCAATGGGCGCCTGGATTCGGGCCGCCTCAGCGTGGATCAAGGCGTAGGAATGGGAAGGCCCAGCCGAATCGAGGTCGAGGTCGACGCGGACCGCCGACCCCGAATTTGGGGTCCCAGCACTTTGGTCGGCGGCGGCCATCTGGTGATCTGAGTCCGCCTGTGCTCCTCAAGACAGCACGAGGACGTGAGGAGGGCGCTCGCCGTCTCCAAGGTGGACTTCGGCCTGAACCCCGTAGACGGCCTGGATATTGTCCGGCGTCAGGACCTTCTCCGGTCGGCCCACAGCGTGGATCCGCCCGCTCTTCAAGAGCACGAGCTGGTCCGCATGGCGGAGGGCCAGGTCGAGATCGTGGAGGACCATGAGCACGGCCCGAGATCGCTCGGCCTCTTCGCGGCAGATCTTCATGAGCCGGTGCTGGTGAGCAATGTCCAGGGCCGAGCTGGGCTCGTCCAATAGCCACGTACTCGCCGAGCCTTCGTCGGGGAGCTGGACGAGGCTTCGCGCGACCTGGACTCGCTGGCGCTCTCCCCCCGACAGGGTCGTATAGCTGCGGGTAGCCCGCGTATCCATGTCCACCCGCCTCAGAGCGTCCATGCAACGTTCGACGTCGCTGCGGCCGGGCAGACCATGGCAATGAGGATGGCGCCCAAGGAGCACCACTTCCAGCACACTGAATGCGAATGCGAGCTCCGACTGCTGGGTGACGACGGCGCGCCGAAGAGCGAGCGCCTTGCGCTCCCACCTTCGGAGGTCTTGACCATCGAGCTCGACGCGACCTGAGGTCGGACGCTGAGCACCGCTGGCGAGAGCGAGGCAGGTCGACTTGCCTGCTCCGTTGGGCCCGACAATGACGGTGATCTGCCCCGGGTGCACCTCGAAGCTGACCTGGTCGAGAAGGATGGCACCGTCGACCTGGTAGCCCGCCCCGTCCAGTCGCAGGCAGTCCGTCATATGCCCCCCTGGTTGCGGAGTAGCCAAACGAAGAAAGGCGCACCCAGGAATGCGGTCATGATACCGATCGGCAGCTCGACGGGCGCGATCACGACCCTCGCGATCATGTCGCTCAGGACCAGGACGAAGGCGCCACCGAGCAGGGAGAGGGGCAAGAGGCGGCGGTGCCCAGGACCGAAGATCAGGCGCATCACGTGAGGCACGACAAGACCGACGAAAGAGATCTGGCCCGATACCGCCACCGCGATGCCCACCATGGCCGCCGCCCCCGTCACCAAGCCGCGTCGCAGGCGATGGGCATCGACGCCAAGATGTTCGGCTTCGACCTCACCCAGGAGGAGCGCGTCGAGGCTGGGTCCCGTGCGCAAGGACGCGGCCACGGCGGCAAGCATGACGCTCCCCAGGATGATGATCTTGGACCAGTTCGCACCGGCGACGCTTCCCAGCGTCCAGTAGCTGATGTCACGAAGCTCGGCGTCGTCGGCCACGAAGGTCCACAGGCCGGTCCCGGCGAAGGCCAGCGCGTTCACGGCAATCCCCGCCAGCAGCATCGTCGCCACCACAGTCCTTCGTCCCCGAACAGCCAAGCGGTACACGAGCAGCGTCGTCAGCAAGCCCGCTCCGAAGGCAGCCAAGGGGACGAGGAGCTGAGCGATCCAGCCCTCATAGACCAACCAGCGTCGACTCATGACGATCATGGTCGAGGCCCCCAAGGCCGCCCCGCTCGAGACGCCGATCAGGGTCGGGTCGGCCAGGGGATTTCGAAACATCCCCTGCATCATCGCGCCCGAAAGCCCCAGCGCACCGCCGACGAGCAAGCCCAGGAGAATGCGCGGCAGACGCAGCTCCATGATGATGGTGTCGGCCCACGGGTCAGCCGTGTCCGAAAGGAGCCCCGAGGCGGAGCCCAAGGCCTGCAGCACTTGGCTAGCCGGAAGCTGCGCCGCCCCCACGAAGAGCGAGGCCAAGCTGGCAAGGATCAGGAGGCCCGCGGTGATCGGGATCCCCCAGCGTTTCCAGGAGAATCGGGCTTCGACCCCCATCCGACCCGCCGTCACGGCGGTCGATGTGCTCATGAAGGGTCGAGTTTCTCCGCCAGCTCCTTCACCGCCTCTCCGAGGTCAGGGCCAAAGCCGAGGAGACGGAGATCGTCGATGGCGACGATCCGGCCGGCCTGGACGGCCGGCGTCTTGCTCAGCACGGGGTGCTTGCGGATACCGTCCTGCCCCCCCATCGAGGAGAGGCCGTTGGTCGTCATGAGTAAGACGTCGGGGGCGCTCTCCAGCACCGCCTCGGACGAGAAGGGTTTGAAGCCCTCGAAGGCGCTCACGGCAAACTCACCGCCGGCCAGACGAACGAGGGACTCAGGCCCCGTATCACGACCGGCCACGAGCAGGGTCCCGGGACCCCGAGCGTAGACGAAGAGGACCTTGGGCTTGGAGGCCGGGCGTTGGACCGCGTCCAGACTCGCCTGCATCTTGGCCACGAGTGCCTTTCCTTTGGCCTCTACGCCCAGGGCCTGGGCAATCTTCATGATCCGCGCCTGAGCGCCATCGACCGAGGTGGGGCTGCCGACGCGGGTCACCTTCACTTTGGCCTTCGCCAAGAGATCAAAGAGCTCCTTGGGCCCGGTCTCGTCGACGGCGAGGACGTGGGTCGGACGCAAGGACAGGACCCCGCTCGGTGCGACCCGACGAAAGAAGCCCAGCTCCTTCGGCTCGCCCGGCAGCTCGACCGTCGTACTCGTCGAGTCGATGCCGACGATCTTCTCGCCCTGGCCGAGGTGGGCCACGATGTCGGTGACCGCGCCGCCCAGAGTGACGAGCCGTTCTTCAGCCGCCGTTCCGTACAGACCCAGGGAGGCGGCCAGAGCCAGGCAGCTCAGACTCACCGGAAGGTCCTCGTGGCGGGTCCGGCAAAGGCGTGCTCGAACTCGGCACGCCCGTCCCTAAAGCTCTGGAAAGCGATCTTGGCAAAGGTGCCGTCAGCCAAGCGGATGGCGAACACTTCACCCGTCGCCGCCTCCTCCATCATGACCTCGGAGAGGCCTTCGACGTCGGTCTGGTAGCCTGCCTCGGGCGCGGTGAACAAGGACTGAATACTGGCCTCGCCCGTCGTCAGGACACCGCCGCCATTGGTTCGGATCTGGCCGTTGCGAATCGCGATGTCCCAGGCGTCGACCGCTTCATCCTCGACCTCGACCTCCCCCGAAGCCCGAAGGCTGAAGTAGGTCCAGGACTCGTCGTCGATGTCGAAGGTCGTCGAGCGAACCACACCGATCGTAGGCACCTGCCACTTCCGGATTTCGAAGTGGCCGTCCTCCCATGCGATGACACGAAGCCGATAGGTCGAGCCCGACGCGGCGTGCGCCACGAACTCGGTATCCCGTGGACTCACGGCCCGGGTTTCGGGGTCGTAGTCGAACCAGTTCGAGAGAGCGCCGTTGGCGAGGGCCCACTGATCCATGGGCACCGGAGGACCAGGGGGCGGGACTAGGGCATCGAGGACGAATCCGTCTCGAGCGATGGTCTCGCCTTCGGCCTCGGTCACCTCACGACCGCCGCCCAGCCCACCGCCACTCTGTCCGCCGTTTGTTCGGATGAGGGTTCGGCGGAAGGCCAGGTCCCAGTCCATCGAGCTGTTCGGGTCGCTCACTTCGACCACGCTCTCGGTCTCGAGATTCACGTAGGTGAAGGCTTCGTTGGAGCTCGCGTCGACGCTGAAGGTAGCCTCATCGGCGTTCGGGGGGTCGATGGGGGCCCATCGAAAGGTCGGAAAGCCAGAGGTGCCGGCGTCGTTGTAGTAGTCGATGAAACGCACCTTGAAATATTGGTTTTCGGAGCTTCGGACGGCAAAGACCGCGTTGGCGCCGCTCAGGGTGTGGAAGCGGATGTCGTAGTCGAACCAGCCGGTGGGCGAGGCATCGTGGGACCTGCCCAAGGCGAAGTCGGTGCCGTCGTCGTTGATGAAGCTCGGTCGCTCGGGATCGACCTCGCCGACGGCGGGCAGGTCCACCCGGTACAGGGCGACCGGCGCCTGGGTCACGTCATCGAAGCTCGCGCCCGCCATGGGGGCGAGCTCGACCGGGCCCCGTCCACTGTGACCGCCGTTGATCTTGATGTTGGACCGGCGGAAGGCAAGGTCCCACTCCGCCACGTCGCCGGGCTCGGTGAGCTCGATGACTTCTTGAGCGTCGATGTCGACGTAGACCCAGGCCTCTCGATCGGAGGCGTTGGTTTGGGACACGAAGATCCCGGGCGCCTCTTCGACCGTCCGAAAGAGCTCGCCCTCGATGACAACCTCGCCGTTGTCGCTGCCGTTGTCGCTGCCGTTGCCCGCGCCATCCCCGGTGTCCACGGGCACGGCTTCACCGCAGGCAGCAAGAATGAAGGTCATGGGTAGTGTTAGCTTCTTCATGGTCAAAATCTTCCGTTGAGTCCCGCGTATACGGTGCGGGGGAGGAGTGGGTTGTTTAGGTTGCCGGCGTTGGCCAGATTGTCGGCACCCAAGAAGGCGGAGACGCCTTTGTAGAATCGCTGCTCGGCCCGAAGGTCGAGGGAAAAGACCTCCGGGATGAAGCGAGCGCTCTCTGTCCCATCGCCGTTGCTGACGAAGAACACCGAGCGCGAAGCCCAGTAGCCGCGGACCCAGGCCGACAACCCGATCTTCCGGGCCATCAAGAGCCCCCGGAAGGTCAGCAGATGGCGACTTCGTCCGGGCAGCTCCCGGTCCTGGGCCAAGTCTTGGGCGTCTAGAAAGGTGTAGCCAAAGTCCGTGCTGAAAAAGCGGGTCCAGGCCGTGATGAAGAGGAGCTCCAACCCTTGAGTCAGGGCCGACTCGACGTTCTCGTTTCTGAAAATCTGGCGTTGCCCGGGCGGGGGCGCATCCTCGGGAATGACGAAGACGATCAGGTCGTCCACGTCGTTGCGGAAGAACTCGACGTTGAAGCTCGAGCCCTCGAACAGGTCTTTGAGGATCCGCCACTCGGCGCCGATGGTCAGCCCTCGGGACAGCTCGGGCTGGAGGTCCGGATTGCCCTGGACTTCATAGCCCACCGCCACGTTGACGAAGGTGAGGTTCAGCTCCCGAACCGTCGGCGCGCGGTAGCCGAGGCCATAGCTCGCCCGCAGGGAGAGCTCATCGATGGGGTTGTAGCGGAGGGCAATCTTGGGGGCGGGGAAGAAGCCGAACTGGGAGTCCACCTCCGCCCGCATGCCAGGCACGAGCTGGAGGCGGGGCAGGATCTCCCACTCGTGCTGGGCGTAGACCGAAAAGCGACCGCGGTCGGCCCTCTCTTGCCGGATCCGAGGGGTCTCGAGGCCTTCATAAAGAAGCTCCACACCCCCCGTGAAGTGGTGGCGGTCTCCGAACTCTCCGTCGTATTGGGTGACCATCGTTGCCAATCGGTCGGTGGTCCGTTGGTTCAGGTCGTTGAGGTCTTCGCCCAGCTGGTCCCGGATGAAGTCGTCCTCGAATTGGGTGTAGCTCACGGTGGCGTCGAGACGTCGGCGCGCCCCGAGGTCGACCCTGGGACCGGCGGCCACGCTCCAGGTAGTGGTGTTGTTGCGGCGGCCGAAGACCGCCCGGGTGTCGCTGTCGCGAAAAGGATTGTTTTCGACTTCGTCCAGCTCCGCACCGATCTCGGTGCCTGACAGTTCACGCCGGAACACGTCGCCTCGCAGCCGGAGCCGCACCTTGGGACTCAGTCGGAACTGATTGGTGCTCTCGAAGTTGAAGGAGCGAAGCTGACTCCCGGTCGTGGCGACGTCGTCCGGTTGGAGGTCAAAAGCGTCCTGAAAGTGGAACCCGCCATTGACGCTTCCGGTCCAAGGTCCTTCGGAGGTCGTAAAGCCGGCCGACATGTCCAGGGTCTTGGGGCCGTCGCCGTCGACGATGCTCTGCGCTTCGTCCCCGAAGCTCCCGACCGCCAAGTGCACGTGGCCCCGAGGCTCGGTGGTTCCGTCCTTGGTGATGATGTTGATGACTCCGCCCAGGGCATCACTCCCGTAGAGGGCGCTCGCAGGCCCTTTGACCACCTCGATGCGCTCGATGCGCTCGGCCGGAATACGCTGGAGGTCGACGACGCCCCCGACTCGTCCGTTGAGCCGCATGCCGTCGATCAGAATGAGAGTGTGTTGGGCGTCGAGTCCGCGGACCTGGATGCCCGCCCCGGCAAAGTTGTTCTCGACCCGGATTCCAGGGAAGCCTTCCAGTATCTCGGCCAGGTTCTCCCCGCCTGACTGCTCGATCTCGACCCGGGTCAGGACCTCGGTCCGGACCACGGCCTCAGCCTGCAGCTCTTCTCTTCGGGCTCCTGTCACCACGACGCGGTCCATGTCTTCTACGCTCCAATCGGCGGGTGCGGAAACTTCAGCCGCAACCGGATTGGGCGTTGCGACGGTGGAAGTCTCCGTCGCCGCCGCCATGACGAGGAAGAGAACGCCCATCAGACCTGCCGTAAGTGTTGATTCTGATTCTCATTGTCAAGTAGCGTCCCACTTCATGACCGAGACGACAGGAACGAATTTGGACGAGCGCGAAGACCGCCAGCGCATCGGGAAAACCGAGGCTTCCGCAGGTGCGCGCGAACTATTCTGGGGTGCGCGCCACGGTGTGCTCTGCACCCTGTCCGCGAAAGTCGGCGGCTGGCCCTTCGGCAGCGTGGTGCCTTACGCCATCGATGCCCGGGGCCGGCCCATCCTCATGGTGGCCACCATCGCCGAGCACTTCAAGAACGTCCAGGCTGACGATCGGGTCAGCCTCTTCGTCCAAGCCGGCCAAGAGGCCGAGCAGAACCCCGAAGTCGACGTGCAAACCTTCGGTCGGGTGACAGTCATGGGCCGAGCCAGCCTGGCCACCCCCGAAGAGCGACAGGACATGGCGCCGCGCTACTACTTCCGCCTACCAGGGTCGCGGAGCTACCACGGCACCCACGACTTCGTGTTCCTCAAGGTCGACATCGAGCGCATCCGCTACATCGGGGGCTTCGGGAAGATCTTCTGGCTCGACCCGACCGCCTTCCATGTTGATCCGCAGAAGGACATCTTGGCCGAGGGGTCCGCCGGAGCCGTGGCCCACATGAACGAAGACCATCGGGACGCAATGGCCGACATGGTCAAAGGCTTTTACGGGCTCGACGTCCCGCCGGCCGCGGTCGAAATGACCGCTGTCGACGAGCGGGGCCTTTGGATCGACGTGGCGGAGCACGGTCGCCACCGCATCGACTTCGAGAAGCCCGCCAACCCCGACACCCTTCGGGTCCGGGTGGTCGAGTCGGTCAAAGTAGCGCGGGCTCGCCTGGCCTCGGTCTGACGGCGGCAGCCCGTCTTCGACGGAGGAAGCCCACCCCTGCGGCCAGGCCGAGGGGCCAGAGGGCCGGGGGGCCCGCCGTCGCGCAGGACCCGTCGTCCTCGTCCAGAGCAGGGGGCGAGACGACAGGTCCCGCATCCGAGCTCAGGGTCGGACCGAGGTCGGATCCGTCTGTGGAGCCCCCATCGACATCGACGGCGCTACCCATGTCGACCCCGGCGTCGGGTCCGCCCGACTCTTCGATGCCCAGAGCCATTCGAAGAGCGGACGCCGGCTGCACGAGACCGTAGCCGTAGAGAAGGTCATGTCCGTCGTCGCCGGGGGTGGCGAAGAAGGACTGCTCGGCGGTCTCCACGAGGAGCTCGGCCACCCGCGCCGCCGTCAGGCTCTCATCCGCCGACAAGAGGAGGCCAGCAATCCCGGCCACGATCGGACAGGACGAAGAGGTCCCGCCAAAAAGGACGGTGTAGTCCCCTTCGCTCTCACCGTCCGGACCGCTGATATCCGTGGTCAGCGTCCCTGTCGGCGCCACCACGTCCACCGCACGGCCTCGATTGCTGAATGGGGCCGTCTCGTCGAAGAGATTGGTGGCACCCACGGCGATGACGCCCCGAACCGCCTGGAGCTCCTCCGGACCAATCTCCCGGTTGTCATTCCCGGCCGCGAAGACGAGGACGGCGCCCAATCCCGCCCGCCCTTCGTCAGCCAAGGTTTCGAGGATGGTGCGGAAGGGGGTCGGAACCGGGACGGCGCCTACGAAACCCCAGCTGCTGGAGACCACGTCGGCGTCGATGTCGAGAGCGAACTGGTAGGCCGCAATGTCCGCCGACAGGGGGATGGGCTGGGTATCGCTCAGCAAGCGGACGCAGCGGAGGCGGCATCCTGGGCAGGCGCCGGAGATGCCCAGCCCGTTGTTGGTCGAAGCCGCGACCAGGCCTGCGCAGGCCGTCCCGTGTTCGTTGCTGCGTTCGCCGGCTTCGAAACTGGGAAGGTCATCGTCGTCGAGCACGTCTCTGCCCTCGTCGAACTTGCCAACCAAGTCGGGATGCTCGAGGTCACAGCCATTGTCGACGACCACGATGTCGACGCTCTCGTCGCCGGTCTCGAGGGCCCATGCATCCTCGATGTCGATTCGATCGTAGAACCACTGACCCGGGTACTCCGGGTCGTCGGGTCGGAAGCTAGTCTGGCGCCGCTCATGGGGGAGGTGAATGTCGGGCAGAACGGCCCGAACACCCTCCGGGCCGTCCTGCATAAGGCGAAGGCTGAGGGCCCAAGCGTCTTCATTGGCGCGACCCCGGACGCGGAGCAGATTGAGGCGGGGGGACGGAACGCCGACCACTTGGAGGCCCCACCGACGGAGTTCCGCCGTCGAGAGGCTCCGTTCCGGCTCCAGCCAGAGAAGAGCATGGGCGTCGTAGCCGACCTCGTGCCCGTCCCACAGGAGCCGGTCGGTCGAAAGGGCGCGGGCTTCGACCCACCGCCCCCCATCGAACAAGCGCAGCGGCTTCGTGGGGTCGGGAGTGACCCCGGGCTCGGGATCCACGGCGGGCTGAGCGAGGGGTGCGAGGCAGGCCCAAACCGCCATCGTCCCGAATGTCATACGAATGATTTTGACAATCATTCTCAGTCCGGATCAAGAGCGAGGTCATGGTTCGAACAGGGAGCCTCGCTTTGACCCTCGCCCTCGCCGTCACGGCCTGCGGCGGTGACGACCCCGAGCTCGACAACGGGACGGGGACGGCGGGTCAGCCGGATCTCGGCACCGGCACTGGCAGCGGAAACGGAACCGGCAATGGCAGCGGCAACGGAGCCGGGAACGGGATGACCGTCGACATGGGCGGCACCGAGGACATGGGGAGCCCGGTCGACATGGGCGAGGAGCCCATGCTCTGCGAGCTCGACAGCGCCGAGTGTACGGACGAGCAGATTGTCGAGCTCCGCCTGTTCGAGGAGGTTTCGGACGCCATGGTTACGAACGAGGCCCTGGCCGGCGGAGGCTACCGCAGCGTCATCGACACGACCGGAGGCGGCCTTTCACCCACGGAGGCCTACGTCTATGTCCGGTTCACGAACCAGGGCCTCGAGAAAGTCGAGGTGTCGGACTTCGACGCCTTCGAGTCGGGCGCTTGGGACATCGGGGCCCGTCGATTCGTCGTGCGCCTGAACTCCGGCGTCTCCGGACCCTCCTGTATCGAAGCGGCCCGCACCGCGCCGGACACCGAGTTCGAGACCTTGACCACCGAGCCAGAGGGCCTGCAGTACCGGACCGAGGCCTACTTCACGACGCCGGACTGCACCATCGTGTCGGACGGGTCGGGTATCGGCTCACCGGGAACGGCCTTGTCGAGCTACTGGACCTACCGAGGCTGCGTGGAGATGACCGGCAACGTCTACGTCGTCAAGCTGGCCGACGGTCGGAGCGTGAAGATGGAGTTCGAGACCTACTACTCGCCCGACGTGCAGGCCGCCTGCAACGCGAATGGACGACTGCCTGGCGGCGGACCGAGCGGCTCTGGCAACATGACCATCCTCTGGGGTTTCCTGGACTGACGTTTTGCACAAACGACCCTCGATTCTGATTTGGACTCTTCTCGGCGCCGCCTGCTCGCCAAGCCGAATCGAATTCGAGTCGGGCGTCATGGAGCTTCGTCCGGACTCTCCGGAGTCGACCGAGATCTTTCGCTACCGACCTTCCGACCAGGTCCAGAGCTTTGACGCCCTCGACATCAGGGTCCACTTCGTCGAGGAGGGCCCCAACGCGGTCCCGGACGAAGACGAGGACCTGAACGATCTCCCGGACTACGTCGAACTGGTGGCCGATCGCTACCAGGGCTTCTGGGACGACTACGTGGACCTGGGCTTCCGGACGCCGCTTTCGGACGAGAACATCACGGACGGCAACGGCGGGGACGGTCGCTTCGACGTCTATCTACTGGACTTCTTCGGGCGGGCCGACGGGGCCTTTTCGGTCGATGCCTGCGAAGGCGGGACGTGCACGGGCTACGCCGCCCAGGAAAACGACTTCGCCGGATACGGCTACCCCAGCCTCGAAGTGGCTACGGACATCCTGGCCAGCCACGAGCTGTTCCACGCCGTCCAGGCCGCCTATGACGACGGGCAAGGGAGCATCCTTCGTGAGGGCACGGCGGTCTGGGCCACCGAGGCCCTCGTTCCCAGCTCCAACGACTTCGAAGAATTCATCGGCTTCTTCCTGGCCGAACCCCAGCGCAGTCTGGACCAGGAGATCGCCGGCGTCGTCCTGGACGGCTTCGCCTACGGCTCCGCCCTTTTCTTCCAGTTCTTGACCGAGTACTACAGAGACCCAGACCTGGTGCGCCGCCTTTGGCTGCGCTGCACCGACGGTACAGATGACGTCGCCGACCCGGAGTGGTTGCTCGCCCTCGACCGACTCTTGGTCGATGCGTACGAGAGCAGCTTCGCCGAGGCGTACGTGGAGTTTGCGTTGTGGAACGCTTTCTCGGGCGAACGCCATCGGCTGGGGACGAGCTACGCCCAAGCTCGTCGCTATCCCTCTGTGGCGGCGGACGCGGTGGAGCTTCCTCTGGTGCTCGAACGACCTCGGCACTTTCGGGCTTCGGCCCGGTACCGGCGCTTCGCCCTGGATGGGAGCCGGTCCACCATCGCCGCCCAGCTCGCTGGCCCTGACGCCGACCGGGACGGGCTCCGGCTGGTTGTCTTGCTCTGGGGACCCGACGGCGCCCGCTTCCAGGTCGGCCAGGACGCCGCATCCTTGGAGGTCGAGTCCGAAGAGGAAGGGCTGCTCATCGTGGTCAACGATCGCATGCGGGGCGGAAGCGCGCGGGCCAGCGTCTGCGCGGGCGACGTCGAAGAGACAGCGGCCTGCGTGGCGGCCTTCGAGCCTGAGCCGGATCCCGACCCTGAACCGGATCCCGAGCCCGAACCTGAACCCGGAACCGACCCAAGTCCCTCCGCACCGTTGGGCGAGGACGAAGCGGGCGGATGTCGAACACCCGGTGGCCCCATCGTGGGCGCCCCGCTTCTGCTCTGGTGGCGGCGGTGGAGGCTTTGAAGAAATTCGGGGTCGCGTCGAATCTCGACCTCATCGGGCTTGACCTCAGGGCTCAGCCGTCGTGAAGGACTGTAAGCCCGAGACCGAGGAAGCAATTTCTCGGTCGATGCTTTTGGAGAGAATTGATGGAGACCAAGAACGACAAGATGGACCGACGTAGCTCGCTCAAGGTGATGGCCGTTTCGGCCGGTGGCCTTTGGTTGGCCGCCTGCGAGCAAGGCTCGAAGCCCGCAGCCAAGGCTGAAAAGCCGAAAGAGATGGCCAAGAAGCCCACCGACGAGAAGCCCGCGGCCGACAAGGCGGCTTCCAAGCCCGCTTCCAAGCCTGAAGACGGCGCGGCGGACGAAGCCGCTGCGGGCGGTGGCGAGACCGTCAAGGTGGCGCTCGAGGTCGGCGATGGTCTGGCCTACAACATCAAGAAGATCGAAGTGGCCGCTGGCTCGACCGTCGAGGTCACCATCAACCACACGGGCAAGATGGCCGCGAGCGCCATGGGCCATAACTTCGTGCTCCTCAAGCAGGGCACGGACATGGGGGCCTTCGCCAGCGCGGCGATCAGCGCTCAGGCCACCAACTACATCCCCGACGGGATGAAGGATCAGGTCATCGCCAACACCAAGGTCGTCGGCGGCGGCGAGTCGGACACCATCTCTTTCTCGGCTCCCGAGAAGGGCGAGTACACCTACCTATGCTCGTTCCCCGGCCACTACCTGCAGATGAACGGCAAGTTCATCGTCAACTGAACGCCTCGCTACACTGCGAACGAGCGAGGGGGCATGTCGCCCCCTCGCTTCATTGCGTCTTGGGATGACGCTCAGTCCTCCCCTCAAGTTTCGAAGACGAAGCGGTTGATGCGATAGCCCTGGACCATTCGGCGGACCAAGGCCGGAACGAAGCGGAGCATCATTCGGTACGTCCACGGCATCGCGGCGACGGTCGAGGGGGGCGAGTCCGCCAAGCTGAGGGACTTCGACAGTCTCAAACCCCAGTCGTCGAGAGCCTTCGGGTCGTCGCACTTCCAGCGAAACCACGACTCCGGAGGCAAATGCTTCATGATGTCGTGCTTGGCTTGGCCGTCGACCATCTTGGCCGAGGTCGTATCCATGACTAGCGTACTCCCCGGGAACTTCTCTACGAGCTGACGAAGGGTGGTCTCGACCTGGGGCTCATCGAGATAGATCAAGACCGCTTCCGAAACGAAACAGTAGGGGCCCCGGTGCTGGGCGAGTTCCTGATGCCAACTCGAATCCATGACGTTGGCGGCGACCATGTGCCTTCGTTCGGTGTCCTCGAAGAACTGCCGCCGAAGACTTAGACTGTCTGGGAGGTCCAGCTCGATCCACTGGGCCCGACCATTGTCGAGGCGTTCGTAACGGGTGTTCAGTCCGGCGCCGATCTCGACCACCGTCCCGTCCGGATGCTGGTCCAAGAAGTCCCGGACCTCGCGGTCGAACAGTTGGGCCCGAATGGTGGCGCCGACCAGACTCTGGGTACCCATCCACTTGCTGAAGTCGTAGTCGAGGGACTCGACGATCTCTACCGCCTTCGGGTCGTCGATCAACCCGGTCCTTTGGCGGGTCTGCTCCGCTCGACCGAGAAGGGGAACGAGAAGGGTCTCTTGAACCGCTCCCAGACGTACCGGCACGCGCCGTACTTCGCTCAAACTCGCCATTGCCTGTTCTCCATTTGGGTCTCCCATAGATGTTGATAGGCCCCGCCGGCTTCCACGAGGGCTTCGTGCGGGCCGCGCTCGACCACCCGACCGCCGTCGAGGACCAAGATTTGGTCGGCGCCTTGAATGGTCCAGAGTCGGTGAGCCACCACGATGACCGTGCGCCCCTCCATCAAGGCGCCGATCGCCTCTTGAATGAGGCTCTCCTCATAGGGGTCGACGCTGGCCGTGGCCTCGTCCAGGACGAGAATGGGGGCGTTCTTCAGGAGCGCCCGCGCGATGGACAAGCGCTGTCGCTGACCCCCTGAAAGCGAAGCCCCGTTGGGGCCTAGCACCGTATCGTAGCCCTGGGGCAGCTCCATGATGAAGTCATGGGCCCGGGCTGTTCGCGCCGCCTCTTCGACGTCTCGAGCGGAAGCCTCGGGTCGACCGAGCTTGATGTTCTCGGCCACCGTCTCCTGAAAGAGCACCACGTCCTGGAAGACAGTGGCCACTTTGCTCTGGACCGTCTGGAGCGTCAGATCTCGTACATCGAGACCGTTCATGGTCACGCGACCGGCGTCGACGTCCCAAAGCCTCATGAGGAGATGGGCGAGGGTCGACTTGCCGGAGCCTGAGGGCCCGACCAAGGCGGTGAGGCTGCCCACCGGGAAGGCGGCATCGACACCCTGAAGCGTAGTCTCATCCTCGTAGGCGAAGGATAGGTCATGGACCTCGAGTTCGATCGGACCCGATTGGAGCGGGTCCTTCCCTTCGGACTGGACTGGTTCGTCGAAGAGGGCCCGAATCCGCTCCAAGGTTCGAGCCGCATGTCGAGCCATGGCGAGATAGAGGACGAGCTGGGACAGGGTTCGAGCGAAGTGCAGGGCCACCATCGCCACGGCAAAGAATCGAGCGACTTCGAGCTCTCCTTGCACCAGCCAGTATGCGCCCGCGCCGAAGCAAAGTGTGAAGCCCGTGAAGACCAACATCGAGAAAGTCATGATGGCGGGCGCGGGAAGGAGTTCGGCTCGCATCATCTCGCGCTCCACCGTATGGAGCTGGGCCTCGATGCGGGCCCTGTATCCTCTGTCAGCCTCCAAATCGCGGAGGCTCTCGATCCCGCGGACGTACTCCACCAGCAGATCGACGGCCGCCTGCTTCTCGGCGAAGGCCCGATCCGCGGCGCGGTTCACGAGTCGGAAGCTCCAGGGGATGGCCAGGAGTGCAAGTGGAACGGGTAGGAGCGCAAGCGCGCCCAGCCTCCAGTCCGAGAACATGAGGACGATGCCGATGACCACCGGCAGGGCGATGTTGGCCACCACCAGACCCCAAGAGTGGGTGACAATCTCGGTGTAGAGGGAGAACTCGTCGGTCAGGACGCTCACCGTGCTCCCCAGACGCCTTTGGTTCCAGACCCCCATCGGCAGCTTCCGAAGGTGCTCGATCAGTCGGAGCCGGGTCCGGCCCACCAGATCGTAAGTCGCCGAGAAGTTCAATCGACCGCCGATGATCTTGAAGATGAAGGCACCAACGAGACAGGCGAGCAGAATGAGAACGAGGGCGATCGTCGACAGAGGCGGCTCGCCCCTCACGAGCAAGGCCTCCAACACCCAAACCGCCACCCCGAGAGGGACCGCCTCGAGAATCGCCCCCAGAGAGGCGAACAAGAGCCCCGTGAATAGTCGGGGGTCACGGCGGCCGGCCAGATCGAACCCGAGGTCCATCATGGCGACACCCGCAGCTCTCGTCGTCGTGTGCCCAGGCGCCAGCCCTCGGCGGACTGCTGGACTTCCCACATCCGCCGATAGAGCGGACATCGGTCCAGCAGCAGCCCGTGCGGACCTCGGTCCACGACGCGCCCCTCGTCGAGGACAACGAGCTGGTCCACGCCCATGACGCTACGAAGGCGATGGGCAACGAGAATGACGGTCTTTCCTTGGCAAAGCCGAGAGACGCTCTGCTGAAGCAACCTCTCGTTATCGGGGTCCAGATGGGAGGTGACCTCGTCCAAGACCTGCACGGGACAGTCGCGAAGGAAGGCTCGGGCCATGGTCACGCGCTGGGCTTCGCCCCCACTCAGGTGGGCGCCCCGTTCTCCGATCGGCGTATCCCAGCCCAGGGGAAGATGTTCGACTACCGCCGATAGTCCGGCCGCGTCCAGCGCCGCCCTTAGTTCGTCCTCCGTGGCCTCCGGTCGCGCCATCAAGAGGTTGTCGCGAAGGGTTCCGAAGAAGAGCTCAGCCCGTTGCCCGACCAGGCTCACCGAGCCGAGGGGGTCGCGACGACGGCCCGCATCGAGGAGAGCGACCAGACCTTGGGTGGGCCTCCTAGCTCCAGCCAGCAGCTGGGCCAGAGTACTCTTCCCAGAGCCGGAAGGACCGACGAGGGCGACCTTCTGACCGGGCTGGATCTCAAGGTCGACCCCGCGAAGGACCGGACCTCGCTCCTCATCGTAGGCGAAGCTCAGGTCCTCGACGATGATGCCCAGAGAGCCGGCGCCACTCGCGGTCGAGGACTCGCGGGAACGAGGCGGTTGGTCCAGAATCGCGCTCACCCGCTGGATTCGGACCATGTTCATCTGAAAGTCGCCGAAGAGGGTCATCAGCTTGAGGAGAGGCGCCGTGATTCCGTAGCCCAAGGCGAGGAAGAGGATCAGCGTGGGCGAATCGATACTGCCGCCCCCATGAAGAATGACCCCCGTCGGCAGAACGACCAAGAGATTGGAGCCAAGGAGCATCATGAAGAGGGTGTAGGCCGGGGCCATTCGCCGATTGAGAGTGTCGGCGAAATCGCGAATTCCGAACACGCTCTCACGGACCTGCTTCATCTGAGAGGCCTCCCGTCCAAAGGCCTTCAGAACAACGATGCCTCGAAACAGCTCCTGGACGACTTCGTTCGCTCGACGCTCGGCTGCGTGCCAACCAGCCATCAGCTCGTCGAAGTTTCTCATCGTGAAGGCAAAGGCGGCGAAGCTGACCGGAACCAAGGACAGACTCACCAGCGCGAGACGCCAATCGACGAACAAGAGAAAGCCGAGGGCCAGGAGTGGAGTCACGGCCCCGGAGGCGAGCTCAGGGACGTGGTGCGCGAAGGTCGCCTCCAAGGCGTCGACGTCGTCGACGACGGCCTTCTTCAGATCCCCGGGAGACCTCTGGTCGAAGAAGCCGGCCGGAAGGACGGCGAGCTTCCGGGCGAGCTCGGTCCTCAACTCTCTTTGCAGAGCGAAGGCCGAGGCATGAGAGAGGATCATCGACGTTCCGAAGAAGACGTAACGCAGCAGAACCAGCCCCAGGATGGCCAAGGCAATCCAGGGAAGCCGGTCCAGCTCCGGGGTAGGGGCGAAGACGACCAGGGCCGCGGCGTAGATCCCGAGAGCGGGCGCGAGTTCGAGTGCGGCCGCCGCCACGGCGAGAACCGCCGACGCGACCAAGCGAAGACGATGAGCCCGCAGGAGTTCGGCGAAAGCACCCACGCTAGGCTCGCGGCTGGTGGGTGTGTCGCATGAATTTGAACATGAAACGCATTCTCATTGATTGATTGATAAATCACGCCTGTCAAGCGTGCTACACAGCGGAAGGTGGCTTCCGTGATTCCGCCCTCCCCCGAAGCTCAGGCGACTTCCCAGCGGATCTTGCGTGCAGCCCGGCGCTGTTTCTCCGAGCGCGGCTACGCTGGGACCTCCCTTCGCTGGGTCGCTAAACACGCCGAAGTGACCCAGCCTTTGGTCTCCCACTACTTCGGATCGAAAGAAGGCCTCTTCGATGCGGTTATCCAAGAAAGCGTGGCCGAGTACGTCGAAGCCCAGTCCGCCCAGTTCTCTCTTTCGCCCGAAGACCCGGACTTCTTCTTCGTCGGTTTGTTGGTGTTGTTCCGATGGCTTGGGGAGCAGCGGGAGATGCTGCGCCTGGTTCAGTGGGCACGTCTCGAGCAGCGCCTCCCCCGAGCTGGGCAAGAGGTTTGGAATGAGGTCCGGATCCGCATCCAGGCCCTTCAGGCTGAAGGCATTCTCCGTGCGGACCTCGACGTCGATGCTGGGCTCATCTTCGTCGATGCAGCGATGAAGGGCTTCTGGGACCGAGTGCGGGAGTATGAGGCCTTCTTGGAAGCGGATGCCCGCGAGGCCATGGAGCGAAGCTGCGAGCGAACCTTCCTACTGGGCTTCGTGGGCGCCTTCTTCGCTTCGGTTCATCGCGAGTGGGCGGAAGAGCGGATCGATCGACTGCTCCGCGACCCAAGGCCGGGCCGCGGAGATCCGGTCGCCTGAAGAATCAGCCTTCGACGCCGCAGGCGCTGGTCGGCCCGCCCGTAGGAAGACAGGTGAGCCCATCCGGGCACTCGCCGGCCGCCATGGGGTTGTCGCAGGAGATCACACACTCGGGGGCGGTGAAGCAGGAGGGTCGACCGGGGCCGTCGTAGCCGTCGGTGCAGTCCGGGTTGCCGGCGCAGATGGGCGTGCAGTAGCCCTGGGTGGCGCTGGCTCCCACGAGGGGGGGCGTGGCGCAGGTATGGTCGGCCGGACATTCGGGTAGTCCGTCGCCGCAAAGCTGTCCGAGCGCGTTGACGGGTCCGGAGGTGTCGGCGACGCCGCAGGCGCTCGTGGGCCCACCGGTCGGAAGGCAGGTGAGCCCATCCGGACACTCGCCGGCCGCCATGGGGTTGTCGCAAGAAATCACGCACTCAGGAGCCGAGAAGCAGGAGGCCCGACCGGGTCCGTCGTAGCCGGTGGTGCAGTCCGGAGTGCTGGCGCAGACGGGGGTGCAGTAGCCCTGGGTGTCGCTGGCACCGACGAGGCCGGGCGTGGCGCAGGTGCTGCCGCTTGGGCAGGCGTCCAGGCCGTCCCCGCACAATTGCCCGAGGGGGTTGGCGTCGCCGTTTCCGGTGCCGTTACTGCTGTCGTTTCCGCTGCCGTTTCCGGTGCCGGCGCCGTTGTTGTCGTCGTCTCCGCACGCGCAGAGGGCGAGAGCGGCCATGAGCGGCCAGAGGGCGGTGTTCTTCACCCTGCGGGTCCTAGTTAGGAATGATTCGCAAAGTCAACAGCGCCTACGGAGAGAGCGCGCGGCAGCCATGCCCAGTTCGCCGCCCACGGGCGTTGGCGCCACGACCGAGAGCGCCCCGATGGGAATGCTGTGGCAGACGGAGCAGCCTGGTTTGCTCTTGTGCATGCAGGCCCAGCAGTGGCCGTGAGAAAGTCGGCGCCGTCGAATGCAGGAGCGCGTTCCGTGCAGTCCGAGGGCGGTGGCGCTGGGCCCGAAGGAACAAAGCAGCAGCATGCAGATCACCACGGCGGGCGTCATCAGCATCGGTTCACCCCGTCGAGTACTGAGCGTGAGAATGACACGCATTCTCAAAAACACACACGTACCGGGCGCGCACCCCCCTCTGAAAAAGAAAGTCGTTTCGGGCGCTTAGCTCGAACGCAAGCGTCCGAGGGTCGCCTCCTGCAGAGCTTCCCTGTTTATTGACTTTGCAACTCATTCTCATAATGGTCCGCCCGTGAATCCGGAAAACGTCGAAGGCACTTTCGAGCGCGACACCCTGGTCTTCGCCATGGGTTCCCTTTCGACCGTCATGCTGTCCAAGGCACTGGCAGACGCTAAAGTCATCAGCCGCTACGAGTCCTGGACCCGGGCCGCGGCCCGCCATGCATCGCCCGGAACCATGCAGAGTCTGGTTCGAGCCGGCATGGGCGAAGGCATGACCACCCTCTTCGCGCGCGCCCCCAAGGACGAGTTCTGCCTGCACTGCGACCACCCAAGTTTTCGCGCTTGGGTCGCGGTGTGCGTACAGGTGTCCACGCTCCAGCTGATCGCCCTGCGTCTGGTCCACTTCGAGGGCCAGGCGGCCGAAAGTGTGCGCTTTGCCCTGGAGCTGGCCCAGCGCATGGCCGCCGACGCCCCAACGATTCGTACCCCTCCGGACTTGCACTTCGGCCCCAACTGAATGGAGCCTACGAAGCGATGAGCACAAACCACCCATCGACCTCCGCCCTCCCAACCGTCTCTGCCCACTGCGACGGCCCATGCGGAATCTACGACCCGGCTTCGGCCCGGATCACGGCCGAAGCCGTCCTCTCCATGACGAAGAAGATCCTGGACCTTCAGCTCCCCGATGCGAGCGACGCCCACGCCGTCGCGCGTTACCACAACACTTTGAGCCGCTACATTGCGATCAAGGAAGAGCAGGCGGACCAGACCAAGAAAGATCTTCTCGTGTTGTGGACGGACTACTTCAAGCCTCCCCACCTCGAGAGCCACCCAGACCTGCACGACGTCTTTTGGAAGGCGGCCAAGCTCTGCTCTTCGTGCAAGGTGGAAGTGAGCCTGCAGCACGCGCAAGAGCTGATGGAGACCGTGAAGCGCATTCATGAGATCTTCTGGTCGACCAAGAAGCGCGACGTCGAATGGGTGCTCGCAGGAGGCTGAGCCCACGACCTCGTCGACGCCACCGCCCGGTTGCGTAGCCTTCCTCGCCCGGGGTGCGAGCATGCACCCTACCCTTCACGACGACGACGTCGTCTGGGCCGACCCGAGCATCGGCTTTCGGGACCTCGCGGTTGGGGACCTCGTCGTCGTCCGCCATCCCTGTGAGCCAGGGCTACTCATGGTCAAACGGGTGAGCTCCTTCGGCAACGCTCGCTTCTCCGTGAGCAGCGACAACCCGCTGGAAGGGCAGGACTCCCGTCACTTTGGACCACTGTCCGACGCGGATCTGGTCGGGCTCGTCCGTCGAGTCGACCCGAGTCCAGACCAAGGCTAGGGCCGACGCCGCTCCAGGCTCGAGAGTTGTTTCGACAGGGACAGTCCAAGAACTCGGATCGACGTCGGCTTGATCTTTTTGCGATTGATTCTCATTCTCGTCAAGCTTGATTTTGGCCGCATCTTCCGCTTTGAACGGCCTATGGACGAATCACCGAGACCTGGCGCTCGACGCCAGCCCTGCACCCGAACCCTCGTCGCAGACAGCCCGGTCGTTCGGGTCGAAGTCTCGGACTGCGGTATCCGGGAAGTCCTGGTCGGTGGATTGACCATCAAGTTCGAGGCGCACGCCTTCGAAGAGTTCGTGAATACGCTGCAGCAGGCCTCAGGCTACCTGCTCAATTCGGGCGCCGGTGAGCGCATGAAGCTCGCCTTGGTCCCCGATTCGACCGCACACTAACGAATCCAGCCCAACCCGGCACGAAGGCCATTCGCTCTTGCGCGGTTGACGGAATACGACCGAGTGCGCACGGGCTTAGAGCGAATCGCCGGCGCCGGCTCCCACCCTGATGCGCTTGGGATGCGGCCCGCTTGCTTCGGACCCGCCCCAATGACCCCTCGCGCCCTCTTTGCCGCCCTCGTCTCCTTTGGCGCATGCCTCTCCAGTACGTGGCCCACGCGGGTCCTCGCACAACCCGAAGAGGCGGACACGTCGACCCCGCCGATGACAAGGGACGACCTGAAGTACTTCGAAGACGCGTCCGAAGCGCCGGAGATCAAGGACGGCGCAACAGACGAACGAGCCCTCCCGAGCTTGGATCCGAGGCTGATGGACAGGGTGTCGATCTTCGGTCGCAAGGTCGACAGTCCGAGGATCGCGGGCTCAGCTCATCTCCTCGATGACGAAGATCTGCAGCGCTTCGAGCAGAACGACATCCACAAGATTCTGAGCCAAGTCCCAGGCGTCTACGTTCGGGGTGAAGACGGCTACGGACTCCGACCCAACATCAGCCTCCGGGGCGTCGACCCAACTCGAAGCTCCAAGATTGTCCTGCTCGAAGACAACATCCTTCTCGGCCCTGCGCCCTACTCGGCCCCGGCCGCCTACTACTTCCCCCTCATGACGCGCATGACCGGAGTGGAGGTCTTCAAAGGTCCCGCCGCCATCGTGACCGGTCCCAACACTATCGGCGGGGCCATCAACTTTCAGACCCAGTCCATTCCCGGGTCGACGGTGGCCTTCCTCGATCTAGCGGGGGGCAACGACAGCTTCGCCAAGGTTCATGGCTACGCGGGCACCGGCACCGAAAACTGGGGGATCCTCGTCGAGGGCGTTCACCTACGGACCGACGGATTCAAGGAACTCGCGACGGAGGCTTTCGAGCTCGCTGACGACGCAGGGACGGGCTTCGATCGTAACGACGTCATGGTGAAGGCGCGGGTCAACACGGACCTGAGTGCGCCTGTCTTTCAGCAGCTTCGACTGAAGCTGGGCTGGGGCTCGGAGGTTTCCAACGAGACCTATCTCGGACTCTCGGAAGCCGACTTTGCTCGAAACGCGGCCTTACGCTACCCGGCCTCGCAGCTCGACCGCATGACTTGGGATCGGCTTCAGGCCGAGCTGACCCACGAGATCAGCCAGGAACGCTGGCGACTTAGGACCACATTTTACCGCCACGATTTCTGGAGGAACTGGAGACGTCTGGACGGCTTTGGTCCCTTCGGGGGCGCCAGCATCAACGACGTCCTTCGGCTGTCCGGCAACGAGGAGCGGCTTGCAACCCTGACCGGTGACCAGAACAGCTCGCAGTCAAACGAGACTCTGCTCATCACCTTCAACGATCGCAGCTTCGTGAGTCAGGGCATTCAGTCGGAGTTTAGCACGCAGTTCGAGACGGGATGGCTTCGGCACGACGTTCGAGCCGGTGCACGACTTCACTTCGACCGGGTGGAGCGTGACCACGACTCGGAAGAGTACGCGATGGAGAGGGGCCGAATGCTGCGGACGGACAACCCGCGCTTCGCTACGACCGCGAACCGAGATAAGGCGCTGGCCGGCGCCTTCTTCCTGCAGGACCAGCTCTCGGTGGGTAGCCTGGCCGTGGTCCCCGCCGTCCGGGTGGAGCTGATTCAGATCGACCGGGCCATCCTGACCGACGACCCGGGTTTCGGCATCGCGCCCAACCGATCCCAGTTCAACGCCATTGCCCTTCCGGGCATCGGCGCGAGCTACGGCATTGGAGAGAGACTGTTCGTCTTGGCCGGCGTCCACCGAGGCTTCAGCCCCGCTGCACCATCTTCGGCTCGACCCCTCGGGGTTAGCGGCAATCCAGAGACCGTGCCGCCCGAACTGTCGTGGAATGTCGAGAGTGGACTCCGATTCGTCTCCGACAGCTTCAGCGCCGAGGCCATCGGCTTCGCCAATCTCTACGAAAACTTCATCGTCAACTGCACCCGGTCGGCCGGCTGCTCGGCCCAGGACTTGGATGATCAGCAGGATCTGGGCGGGGTGAACACCTTCGGCGTCGAGACACAGCTTCGAGGCCAAACTAAACTTCCGTTCGGGCTGACCGGCACGCTCGGGCTCGTCTACACCTTCACCCGCTCCACGATTGAGAGCGACATCGAGGACGGCGTCGTTTCGGTCTTCAACGGCGCCGAGGCTGGAGACCGCTTTCCCTTTCTCCCGCTGCACGTCGGCAGCCTGACGGGCGGAATAGGCAATGAGTTCTTCGGCCTGGACGTGACCCTACGTGGGCAGAGCCGGACCTTCGACGTACCCGAGGGCGCCATTCCCGACGAGGAGCTGGCCCCCCGGAGCGCCTTCTTCAGCGATGCCTTCGCCGTACTCGACGCCAGCGCCCGCTACCGACCCACGGCCTGGCTGGAGATCTACGCCAGCGGGACGAATCTGACCGATGCCCGCTATGTCGTTGGACGGCGTCCCTTCGGACCTCGCCCGGGCCAGACTTTGACCGTTTTTGGCGGTGTGAAGCTCAGGTACGGACCCTGAAGCCGGGGAGCCCCAGGGAAGCGAATTCATAGCGCGGGATTTCAAATGCGTTCTCTCCGGGCGCTGCTAGACTTCGATCGGGTTGCGGATGAGCCAACAGCCTAAACCCTTCTGGACCCACCTTGCTTTGCGGGCCCTGGGACTCTGCGCGCTAGTAACCCCTCTCTCGGCCTGCAGCGAGGAGCCGCCGTCAGAGCCACCCATAGGATTGAGTCTGAGCGAGCTGGGCGAAGAACTCTTCCACGATACCGTCTTGTCTCAGAATCAGACTCAGGCCTGCGCCACCTGCCACGACCCTGAAGGGGGCTACGCGGACGGTCGTACCGATGCGGCCGGCCGGGTCCGTCCCGTGTCTTTGGGCGACGACGGCGTCTCTTTCGGGGGACGAAACGCACCTTCGGCCGCCTACGCCCTCTTCAGCCCCCCCTTTTCGAAGGGCCAGCGGCAGCGCTTCAACAAGCAGAACTCGAACCGCCTCTACCAAGGCTATCTCGGCGGTCTTTTTTGGGATGGCCGCGCCCCAACCTTGGCCGATCAAGCCGGTGGACCCCCGCTGAATCCGATCGAGATGGGAATGACCGACGAGTTTGCCTTGATGGACCGTTTGGAGGCCCACCCGCGGTATGGCCGGGCCTTTCGGGAGCTGTTCGGATCCGAAATCTTCGATGATCCGCTGGGCGCCTATGCCTCGATGACGGGCGCCATCGCCGCCTACGAATCCGACGAGGCGACCTTTGCCCCTTTCGACTCCAAGTACGACCGGTCGCTCAGGAACGAGGAACAGCTGAGTTTCAAGGAGCTGACGGGGAAGTCCGTCTTCTTCAGTGAGTTCGCCAACTGCGGGATCTGCCATCAGCTCCATGCGGTCGGCGACCCGGTGAACAAGATCAGGGAGCCCTTCACCGGCTTCGAGTTCCACAACGTCGGCACCCCGGCCAACCCCGCAACCAGAAGGCTCAGTCAGGTTGGCGCACCCGACATCGGACTCGCCGCCAACCCAGCCGTGCCCGAGGCCGACCGAGCGGACGCTCGAGGCAAGTTCAAGGTGCCGACACTGCGCAACGTCGCCGTCACCGGACCCTACATGCACAACGGCGTCTTCGTGCGGCTCAGCACCGTGGTCGAGTTCTACGCCCAGTTCACGGATCCTCAGAATCGTCGACTCAACCCAGAGACAGGCGAACGCTGGGCGCCCCCCGAAGTTCCAGAAACGGTGGCGCGCGACTTGCTCCGGGTCGGGGACCGACTGACTGATCTTCAGATCGAATCGCTAGTCTGTTTCCTCCGTGCTCTCACCGATGCCCGCTTCGAGGATCGGATACCGGACGAGCCAGGCATCGATTGCGCCGACTGAAGGCAGCGCTCAATCACCGTCGGTGAAGGTCAGACCGATGTCGATCCGCAGTGCGATGGGCACGTCCCTTCGCAGCGCCGTTTCCAGGGCCAGGAAGGCGGCCGCAGAGCGACTTTGGTCGGCCGCCAACGCCGCCGCGTCGGCTTCAGCCAGGATCCCGTTGACTACGTCGATGGCCTCGGCACGGTCGTTGGCCCGCATCGCGTCGTAAAAGGTATCGGTGGTCGCCGTCATGCTGGTATCCGCGTCTAGAAAGCTCCGAACCGCCGCAACCCCGACCTGAATATTATCGTAGAAGCTGCCGGCGAGCTGGGCATCGGGCAGGGCTTGAAGCTTCCGGCGGCGCAAGTACTCCACGTGGCGAATGACCGCCACCAAGGTTTCGACGATGGGATCTGAGCCGTCTTCGAGCTCGCCTTCCAGCAACAGGTCTCGGAAGGGGCGCCCCGTGTCGAGGAAGGCCGTGGTCCAACCGCTCTCGACCCTTTCCGCACGCCGCCGGAGAAGGTCGGCCATGCCTTCGGCGTAGGCGCACTTGCGGCCACGGGCGGTGAAGTCGGCTACGACGTCGACCGGGTCCGTCGACGGCTCCTCGGCCGTGTCCTGAAAGAGCAGAATCTCCAAGGCGAGTAGGCCGACTTCTCGGAAGATCAGATTGTCGAAGAAGCTGCCGTCGAGGGTAGCATCAGAGCCGAGATCTCGCTCGATGGCGTCTTGGACCGTGTTCGTAAAGTCGCTGCCCCGCTGGCGCATCGACTCGACGAAGAGGATAGAAGGGACGATGACGTCGTCGTCCAGGGGACCGATGTTGTAGAGCGCGGCCGCATTCCAGACCTCCGCCGTAGCTCGCCACTGCTGCTGGGCGAGACCGAGGCTGGCTTCGCTCGGGTCGGAGCAGAAGTTGGTAATCGCGCCCTCCAGCAGGCCGACGCTTTCGGCGAAGTTCGAGAAGGCCGGCACGATGGTGCCGTCCACGACGGCTTCGAGCGCCGGCTGAAGGTCAGCGGGCGGAGGGAGGGTCTCCGTTTCACTCCCGCAGGCCAGACTCATAGTCAGAAGAAAGGACGCTATCGAGAATCGTAGATGCTTCATGGTGTTCCTAGGCAAAGGCGACGTGGAGGTGGTTGTCCCAGCGTATGTCTTCGTTGCGCCATCGTCTCTCGAGCGTACCGGGGTCGAAAGCGTCGAGGCGACGGACCTCTCCCAGCGAGCTGGTGAGGATGAAGTACTCACCCCTGGGGGTCGTGGCGGCACCGGAGACGTCGGCAAAAGGATGGTAGGCCACTAGCTGGCCGGAATCGACATCCCAGAATCCGGCCAGATCACCTCGAGGGCTGGTCAAGACGGCGATGCGGCTGGCCTCCGAAACGGCCACGCTGCCCACGTAGTCTTCGAGCGCGCCGAAGAGTCCCATCCTGTCTTCGAGGTACTCGAGTGCCCCGCCCGGTCGGTGAATGGCGCCCAAGGGAAGGACCCGCAGGTGGTCCAGGGCCTCACGCTGAAGCTGCAGGCCAACGACCACCGTCCCGTCCCGCAACACGTCCAAATGGCGGATGCTGGCCTTGGATTCGGGGAGGCGGTGTTGAGAGAGCAAACGCCCCGTGCCGAGCTCCAGATAGACCAAAGAGGGATCCATCGTGGCCAGATTGAGCTTCTCTCGACCCGTCTCGGGACGGGTGAGGATTCCTCCGTTGGCCACCACCGCCGTCTGTTCGTCGGGCATCAGCTCGACCTGGTGGGGCCCGATGCCGAAGGTGGCGTACTCGCCTATCTGTCGATAGTTGCTGGTCTCTCGAACGCCCAGCCAGCCCTGGCCGGTCCGCTCGTCGGCTTCGCTGGTGTACAGCCACGCGCCGTCGGCCGAGTAGAACCCATGGCCCTGGAACCGCCGGCCTACGGCCGCATCGATTCGATGGCGGACTCGGCCGGCTCGGATGTCGACGACGAAAGACGCCTCGCCTGGACGTCGTCCGAACATCGCCATCAACGCACCGTCCATCGGATGGGCCGCCACGTCGTGCCCCCGAAACCCCGAGGAGATCAGAAACGGCGAAGCTCCGTCCGGTCCGGCCACCACCAAGCTGAAGGTCCCCGACTGGTCGCCCTGGGCGGAGACCCAACGCTCCCTGGGGGCGTCGGGCCGGGCGTCGGGCCCGCAGGCCCAGTATCCCGGGATCAGCGTGCTGGAAGCAGCGGCCTGGGCCAGGAATCGACGGCGACCCCAGTTGGTCTCTCTCAAAGCGACTTCACGAAGGCGAGAAGAGCGCGCCTCTTCTTGGCCTCCAGATTCAGGAACCGGTCTCGGACTCTGCTGGCCTCGCCGCCATGCCACAGCACAGCTTCCTCCACCGTTCTCGCTCGCCCGTCATGGAGAAAGCCGACTTCGGTGCCCACGGACCGGGCTAGCCCGGTGGCCCAAAGGGGAGGGGTTCGCCACTCTTGTCCTGAAGCCTCATGATCCGGACGACCGTCCGCAAGCTCCTTGCCCATGTCGTGGAGTAGAAGGTCGGTGTAGGGCCATATTCGCTGCTCGGAAAGATGAGGCTCCTCGGGCCGCATGGCCGTCCGAAAGCTGGGCGTGTGGCAGCCCTGGCATCCGACCTCCATGAAGATCCTGCGGCCCTCCAGCACCATCGGGTGCTCGGGCTTCCGCCTCTCGGGCACACCTATGGACTCCACGAACTCGAGGAGTAGGTCGAGGAGCGCATTCGAAATCTCCACCCCCTCTGGACCTTTGCCGTGAGGTGCCGCCGCGCAGCCTGCCTGGACCGAGGTGCATGACTCCTCCGGAAAGACGGGGTTCGTAATGCCCATATCGTCCCGGAGCGCCGCCGCCACTTGGTTTCGCAGCGTGCTCTGGTTCGCTTTGAGCCCGAAGCGGCCCATCTCCCGTTCGCCGCTCACGGGGTGGTTCACTTGATTCGGACGGCCCGAGATACCGTCCCCATCCGCGTCCTTGGGGTCGGCCAAGGCCCGGATGGCCTCCTCGGGAATGGCCTCGAGCAGGCCCATTCCGTGGAGGGGAGGCGTGGCTCGAATCCCCGTCAGCAGCGTCGGTTCCGGGGTCCCGTAGGCCCAGTTCGAGACCTCGAGCTCGGGACGACGGAGCTCGACGGTAGTTCCGTCGGGGTAGCGAAAGGGTGTTCTCTGCCAACGAAGCCCAGCCTCCGCCTCGGGCGGAATCTGGCCCGCGCCGGACAGACCCGGGACCATGCGGAGCTGATGCATGAGGTCGGTCGACTGGATCTGAAGCTGGGTGCCGTAGCGAGGCTCGGGTCGCGGCGCGGCGCCCGAGGGAGCTCCGGGAATACTCAAGCGAACGACGGTGGCCAAGCTCGTCGGACCGTCTTGGGCGGCGACGGCGCCCCGTCCTCCATCAGCATGACAACCGAGACAGCTTCGAGCGTTGTAGAGCGGGCCTAGGCCGTCCCGGGCATCCGTACTGCTGGGGGCTCGGACCCAGGGCTGCTGGGCCAGAGCCCGCCCGGCATAGAAGTCGGGCTTTTGGGCCGACGACAGGCTGGCGGCCGGCTTCTTGAACGACGGTCGAGGACGAACGGAGACGGTAGTCCCGCCTCCGGGTCGCAGCTCGCTCGGATCGACCGGAGGGGCGGAGCTGCGTTGGCAGGCCAGCCCGCACGAGAAAAGAAGGGTGGCCGCGAGCCTGAAGCTCGGGGCCACCCTGGGCGAACTAGGCCGCACCTTCACGCTCGGTGCTCCGTCGACCGCCTTCCGCCGAACGCCTCAGCAGGGCGACGTCGGATCCGAAGTGTCACACTCGGAGGTGTCGGGATCCACGACTTGGTCCGCCGAGCCCAACTCCAGGTCGGCAGCGATCTGAATGAACTCGTTGGACTGCGCGTTCAGGCCGAGGATGGTGTCGATCATCGGCTGCGAGCTGTTCATGCCGGGCACGATCTGAAGGTCGACGGGGAGTGGATTGTTCGCATCCCGAGCCAGGGCGTCTACCTGGTTGTAGGCCGTGCGCGTGGTGGCCAAAGCCGCCATGACGTCGTCGGCCAGGCTGGTGAGACCCACCTGCCGCAGGTAGGCGTCGATGCCCGTCCCCGTGGTGGCCCGGGCGACGTTGTCCACCACGCCGTCGAGATCGCTGTCGTAGCCCGGGTAGGAGCCCATGTAGACGAAGCGGACGCCTTCGGCGTTTAGCACGATGTCGCGGTGGGTGTTGTCGGAGAAGCAGGAGTGCTCGTCCTCCTGCGAGTTGGCGGACAAGGCGATTTGCATGCGCTCACCGGCGAGCTCACCCTCCGAGAGGTTGCCCATCCCGGCCAGGATTTGGATGAGAAACTCCTTGGCCTGATCGAGATTTGCGGGGTTCGCAAAAGTGGCGCGGTAGGAGCCGTCGAAGGTATCGCGGACCTGGGTCAGGTCGGCCACGAGCTTGTCGGCCAGCAGCTGAATGAACTGAGCCCGTCGGGTGCAGAAAGTGCCGTCCGCATTCTGGGTCGGCCCGCTGGTGCAGTTGGCGTCCTGCAGGTAGTCCGTGTGGGGCCGCTGCCCAGGGGTCGCATCCCGAGGCGCGTCGGCCGAGCCATCACCGTTCAGGTCCTGGCCCCAAAGCATGAACTCGATGGCGTGGTAGCCGGTGATGACGTCGCGCTCGTCCTCGGCCGAGACGTTGGCGGCGAGGAGGGTCTCGTCGATGGCGATGTTGGTGGAGTTGATGATGTTGTTGGGGACGGGGTCCACGACGCCCGTCGCCTGCTCGGTGACGTTGATCTGGTCGTCGCCGAAGTCGGTGCCCTCGACAACGTAGTCGATGAGGCCCTCACCGAGGGGCCAGGCATTCAGCTCGCCTTCGGGTCCGTCTTCGCCGTTGGACAGGTCGAAGTCGGTGTCATCGATGGGGCTGGCCCGGAATCGATAGACCTCCGTTGGGCCGTAGGGCTCGTTGGCGACCCGCCACGCCCGACGGGCGGCGGCCAAGGTCTCCGGCGTGGGGTCGGCGACCATGGCGTTGATGGCTGTGCGGAGGGCGCCCGCCGTGTCGATGGCGTCGCTGTACATCGCCACCGCGAGGTCGACGTTGGTGCTGAGCACCGCCCGAATGCCGTCGAGATCATTCGGATCGCTGCCGTTGCCGCTGCCATTCCCGGTGCCGTTACCGGAAGTGCCATTGTTGTCGTCGTCTCCGCAGGCGGCGGCTGCGCCAAGTCCGATGATGAGAGAAGCTGCGGCCACCCAGGACCACTTGTTGGTTCGTGTCTTTTGCATCATGTCGCTCGATTCCTTCGGTCGAAGAAACTGCGTTGCGGGGAGCGATAAACTCGTCGCGGTCCTTTTTGCAATGGCTTCTCATTCTCAAATATTTGAGGTTCGCGAGAAGCGATCCCTGTTCGCACCCGTTCGCACCCGTTTGCACTTCTTGTTCGGACGGCGATTACGTGGGGCCGAACAACTGGCCGTACAGCGTCCAGTCCGTCCGATGGCCGGTCGAAGCGAAGAGGCTTCTTTCGACAAGAAGGCGCCACGAAGAGCTCTGCCCCTCGTTTTCGTCCGTCGAGCCCGCCCTACCTGCGAAGTGCGAAGTGTGGCCGCCCAGGCGCGCCGTCAAATCCTCCGGATTCTAGGGTTAGGCCTAGGCCATCTCCAGAACGCCCGCCGTCCGCTCCCTGGAGGGCCTCAGGGCGCGACAGGGGTGTGTCGCTCGCTCGGAACGGCGCGAGTGCGAATTGGACGCTTGCATGCACCCTACAACCATGATTTTGAGAATGCGTGTCATTCTCATTTTGGTTCCACGACGGGCTGTGCGCGCTCGCGGTCTTGGGATTCGCGCTGGCTCTATATGAGGGCGCCTCCTCGGCCACCGAACGGCATCGACACCCCGTCCAGCAGTGCTCGGGCCGGACGTGTTTGACCCTTGAGCCGGCGGGATTTGGTACCTACCGGGATCGAGGTACTGGCTGCGAGTCCTGCCCGTCGGAGGGTGCCTGCCTGATCGGCGAGCCCAGCCACGAACAGGCGGAGCAGGCCGACCTGAGCCCTCGGGGCGCCTTTTGATGAGGACCAAGCTGCGGCAGGAGGTGGTTTTGGGGACGAAGGGCTACGAGTCCTGCGCCCTCCTGGGAGGCCCTTCTGAGTTCCGCTTCGACGTCGTCAACCGAGACTTCCTCCACCTGCTGCCTCCAGGCCCGGCCCGTGTGCTCGACGTAGGCTCCGGGCTCGGACAGAACGCGGCCTGCTTGGCCGAGCGCGGCTACGACGTCGTGGCCGTGGAGCCCCTAGAGGCCTTCCTTCGCGCTAGCCAGACGAACTACCCGGACAGCGAGGTCCTGTGGGTCCACGACCACCTCCCGAGCCTGTCGAAGCTGCTCTTGAGCGAGGGTCGGGGCTTCGACTTCGTGCTCGTGGACGGCGTCTGGCACCACTTGGCGCCCATGGAGCGTCGCTCGGCCTTGGCCCGGTTGTACGGACTGACCCGGGCGGGCGGGCACTGCGCCATCTCCCTTCGCAACGGCCCCCCAGGGCTGGGCACCCACGTCTTCCCGACCAAGATCAGTGAGACCGAGGAACAGGCCCACGGTCTCGGGTTCGAGCTCGTTCTCCGCATCGAAGACCAGCCCAGTCTCCTTCCCGACCGCCCTCGGGTCCTTTGGAGCCGAGTGGCCTTTCAAAAGCCCAAGGGCTAGGGCGGGACAGCATGCAAGCGACCCTTCCCAGACCTCGCTGGGTTCACGAGATGCGGAGGGCGAACCGACCGTTCGGAGAACTTGGGGAGAGCTCTCTACAGGTCAAGAGATGGGACGAAAGCGCTTCGATGGACGCCTCATCCTCTTCACACTGAAACCATGCTCCACCTGTTGACCTCGGCTCTGTTCGCCTTCTCCGCCGACGCCCAGCCCAGCCCAGAGCTCGGCGTGGAGGCCGTGGTCCGGGTTCAGCTCGAGGCACTGAAGCTGAATCCTCAGCTCGACGACGACGCGGGTATTCGCCTCGCCTTTCGTTTTGCCTCGCCTTCCAATCGAGCCCAGACCGGCCCCATCGAGCGCTTCATTCCGATGGTCAAAGCACCAGCCTACGCGCCGCTCCTCGGCTTCGACAGCTCCAGCGTGGTCGTGATGAACGCGAAGCCTTCGGGCGCCCACGTGGTGGTGGAAGTTCGTCGGGGCAGCAAAACCCAGATGTACATGTGGGTTTTGAGCCTTCAGGAAAACGGCTGCTGGATGACCGACGCCGTCGTTCCGGTGGAGCCGGAGGGGGAAGAGGCTCCCGAGCTCCTCCAAACCTGAAGGCGCCCTCGGGACGCCGAACCGGACATACTGTGTCCTATTGCGAGGGCACTGTCCTTTCGTGGCCTCTCCCTTCCTGGTGGTCCTGGCCGTCCTTTGTCTGCTCGGCCTCGGCCTGATCTTCGTCCAAGGATGGATGAGCTTGCGGGATCTTCGGATCCTGGAGGACCAGCTCGAGCAGCGCAGCCGAGAGACCGAAGTCGAAACGGAGCAGCAAAGGCGAGAAGCCCAGGCCTCCAGCGAAGCCCTCCATCGATTGGAGCTCCGCATCGAGGGCCGACTGGGGCAGATTCAAAGGCAGCTCGGGGCAGAAGGGGGCGAGGCGCGAGAGCGCCTGCTACGGCGACTTCACGAAGGCCTCCATTCGGTCCGCGGCGAACTGCAAGCCACCCTCGATCGAGGCAGCCAGCCAATCGACCGTCGTATGGCGCAGCTGGTCGAGACGACGGACCAACGCCTTCGCCGGATCAGCGGAAAGGTGGAAGAGCGTCTGTCCGAGGGCTTCGAAAAGACGAACGCCACCTTCACCAAGGTGATGATGCAGCTGGCCCGAATGGACGAGGCGCAGAAGCGACTGCAGGAGCTCTCCAGCAACGTGGTGAGCCTTCAAGAGGTGCTCGCGGACCGGAAGTCCTTGGGCGCCTTCGGCGAGGTCCAGCTCGAAGCCCTGGTCGAGAACATGCTCCCTCCCAACAGCTACGCCTTTCAGCCCACCCTTCGAAATGGACGTCGCCCGGACTGTGCGCTGCTCTTGCCCGAACCGACGGGGACCATCTGCATCGATGCGAAGTTCCCTCTCGGTGACTTCCAGCGCTTCACGAACCCTGAGCTTCCGGAGGTCGAGCGAAGGGCCGCTCGCAAACGCTTTCCAGTCGCGGTCAAGGGTCACATCGACGACGTGGCGGAGAAGTACATCTTGGACGGAGAGACCTGGTCGGGGGCCTTCATGTTCATTCCATCGGAAGCCGTCTTCGCCGAGATCCATGCGCGCCACCCAGAGCTCGTCACTCACGCTCAGCAGCGACGAATCTTCTTGGCCTCACCCAGCACCCTGATGGCCGTGTGTACGACTGCGGCCACGGTGCTCAAAGACCGAGCCACTCGAGACCAGGTTCATGTCATCCAGGACTGTCTCGGTGCCCTGGGCTCGCAATTCGATCGATTCCACGAGCACCTTCAGGGCTTGTCCAAGAACATCCGTATCGCGAGCGAGAAAGCCAACAAGGCCGAACGAGAAGCGGAGCGAATCCGCCATCGATTCCGTCAGATCGAAGGAGTGGAGCTCGATGGCGACGAGCCCACACCCATCCGAATCGAAGAGCGTGCGAGCCAGGCCGACACCTGAGCACAGTGGACCGGGCGCCGGGAATCGGTAGTGTCCCAAGGGTGGGACGTCTGTCGTTCGTCGTGCTCCTGGGCCTCAGTGCCTGCGAGGGCGCCATCGGTGGTGCCGACGGCGCCCCCTTGGTCCAGGAAGGACAAACCTGCGGCGTAGAGGTCGTTTGTGAGCCCGGTCTGGAATGTCGTTCAGGCACCTGCCGAAGACGCTGCAGCACTTCTCTCGAGTGCACGGCGGGACGCAGGTGCGGTCTCGAGCTCGATGGCGCTCGCTTATGCGTGGACACCGGTACGGCGGCCCGTTTCGCCGAATGCGAACGAGCGGAAGACTGTGCCACTGGTCTTTGCGCCCAAGGCGTGTGTACCGACTTCTGCATGGCCTGCGAGCAGGGCGCAGCCTGTCTGGAGAGCGATGTCGATAGCCTGGTCGGCGCCGGACGACAGGTCGTATGTCGTCCTCGAAGAGCCGCCCCCCAGTTGGTGCTTGGGCCGGTGGAGACGAGCTCCACCGGACGCTCTTCACCCCTGGCTATAGAGCTTCCGCCCGGTCAGGCCTCGATGACCATCGTCCTTTCCAGCGAGGAGGGCCTACGGCCGGCGATTAGCCGACTCGAAGGACCCGATGGCACGCTCTACGTCGACCGGGGCGAGGCCAACGTCGAGCTGAATCCGATGGTCGTCTACATCGAGACCTCGAGCATGCTCCTTCCCAATGCGAGCGGGATTCGCGCCGAGTCGGGAACCTGGACCCTGGAACTGGGGACCTACGACCCCGAGGTCTTCGATCGGTTGGTTCCGCTCGCCGGCGTGGTGGACACCATCGAGGTAATCTTCGAACCCGAACCCGAAGTCGGCGGCCTCCTCGACCTGCATGTCGGCCTCGCGCCGAGCTTCGGTGTGACCGCGACGACAGCCGGCGACTCGGGCTTCGTTCGTGGCTTGCTGGAAGAGGTCCGAGCCACCCTCCTGACACCGGCGGGCGTGGACTTCGGTCGCGTACTGTTCAGCGTCCTCCCTGAAGAGCACGAGCGGGTCGAAGATGGTGACGAGACCCGAAGGATGTGTCGAAACCTCAGCATCGACGGGACTTGGGGCGCAAACCTGAACCTCTTCGTGGTCGGCGACATCATCTATACGAGCGGCCAGGCCGGCGGTATACCAGGGCCGCCTGGAGTTTTTGCCAGCACCGCAAGCTGCGTCCTCATCGAACGTATCGGTGGAGGCACACGGACCGGCGTCCTCGCCGCCCATGAGATGGGTCACTTTCTGGGCCTGCGCCACACGACCGAGCTCGATGGCCGAACGGATCCCCTGGACGACACCCCGAGCTGCGAAAATGGCACTCGGCTCCAAGACTGCCCGGACTACCGCAACTTGATGTTCCCCCGCTTTCCAGCCGAGCCCGGACTGCGCCTGAGCGCGGAGCAGATCGAAGTCATCCGCCGGAACCCTCTCCTCCACGAACCCTGAGCTCAGCAAACCCGACGAATCTGCCGTCCTCTCGGCAAGCCTTGCGGCGAACCGCTAGCACGAAGACTCGACCTGTCGTCAGCGCGAGGTTCCGGCCCCTAGGGCCGTGACCCACCCCCGGCTCGTGTGAAAGCCTGCTTTCGAACCAGGATCCTCGGCACCGATACGAGCCCTGGAAGGAGGTCGACATGCGAGTCTTTCTTTCCATTCTTCTCATGGGCTTCGTCAGCTGTTCTGACTCGGAGGATGAGGGTGGACCTCAGCCCACGATTCCCCAAGAGCTGGCGGGCACCTGGGAATGGAGCATCACGCTCTTCGACTGCCAGGTTCTTTCCGGCGTTCTGAACACCCAGCAAGACTTCCGACTAGCGCAGAGCGGAAATCAAGTGACGGCGAGCTTTACCGATTCACGGGGGAATGAAGTAGAGATCAGCGGCCCGGTCGAAGACGACCGCTGGCAAGCTGTCCTGCGGGTCGAAAGTCCGGAAGGACGCGTCATCACCGCGAACATGAGCCTCCGCATCGAGCAGTCTAATCTCGAAGATTTGATCAGCGGTCCCATCGACGTCGACTCGGACTCTGCCATGCTTTGTCCCGCCGGCTCGAGCGCGACGGTGGAGCTCACGCGGGTGAACAATCCGGACGAACGAGAGGTGTTCAGTCGCTGCGGGGCCGTCGATATCGTCGTCGCCATGGATACTTCGGGCTCGATGGACGACGAAGCACAAGCGCTGTGCGTTCAAGCCGATGGTGTCCTCGCTCGCCTCGCCTCACTGGGGCTTGAGAACGCACGCATCTTCAAATGGGGGATCGTGCAAGATCGAAATGATCCCGAGTTCCAAGAAGACGGCGTCTTTCCCTGCTTGGAGAACCACGTCAAGCGCGTGTTCGGTGACCCAGTAGTACCCGGAACCGATGGGGATCGACTCACAGATCCGAGCGACGAGGGAGACGAAGACTGGGCAGACGCGGTCGCCGTCGTCGCCAACCTCGGCTCCGAGGATCGTTCGAGCGGCTTTCAGTGGCGGCCCGAGGTCACCCGAATCATGGTGCCCATCAGCGACGAAGGTCCGAGCAAAGGGGATCCACCGGACGAACCCGACGACCTCACCGCGATCGAGAACGCCATCACTCAGGCGAACACGCACGAGGTCATCGTGTCGCCGCTCATCGCCAACAACGCCCGGCCCCTCACGGCCGAGTTCGGGCGTCGACTCGGGGAGGAGACCGGCGGGCGGGCCGCCCGAACCGTGGACCCGCAGCTCGACCTCGGAAGACTCCTCAACGACATCGTATTTCAGGCCTGCGGCGGCGAAATCCAGCCGCTGCCCGATCCGCCCCCCGCCGGTCCGACTACGCTGATCGCCGGCGACGCCCAAGGCGCCCTCTACCTCCTGGGCGCCGACGAGGGGAGCGAACGACAGGTTGCGACTATCGACGTTGAGACGCCCGGCACCGCACCTCTGGGGCCCATCGACGGGATGGTCTTCAACGAGCGGCTCGGTCAGCTTTGGCTATCGGCCCAGACCCTCGATGCCGAGGGGAGCGGAGACATCAACCTCTTGGTGAGCGTGGATGAGAACGGCATGGCGTTCGCCGTAGCAGAAGACGATGGGGATCGTCGCTTCGACCTCGCTCAGTCCCGGCGCAGCCAGCTCATCATGGCGAGCGATGACGATGACGACCTGGATGTGGTGGGAAGCATCGACGGTCAAGCTTCGCCCTACGCCGACGACATCGAGTCCATCGCGGAGACGGGCAATGGACTTGCCTTCGCGGGTGACGACTTGCTCCTCGCCTCGGGCCAGGAGCTCTGGTCCATCGACCCGTTCTCGGGAACACCGACGCTCATCAGCGATCTGACGATCGAGAATCCCCCAACCAGCGTAGCAGACTTCCTCGTGGTCTCCATGACCGCCCGACCGGCGGACGATCAGCTCTTCGTTCTCTTGGCTGAGGATGCGTCGGAGGGGGCAGCGACTCACGTAGGAAGGCTCGATGGGAGGAGCGGCGTCATCACGCTCGTCCGCCAGACCAGCGTACCTATGGACGGACTCAGCTGGCTGCCCGCGAACTACTTCGATTGAGCCTCATTTCCAGGGCTTTTCCTGAGCCACCGGCTTGGGGGTGCGGTCTACATACCAAAGACCCCAGTGCTTTTCGGCCCCGAGGGGTCGGCTCGGGTTGCCCTTCCAAGGTTCGTCGAAGGCTTCGAATACGAAGGTGCTGATGTTCTTCTCACGGGCCAAGCCATAGAGCTCGGCCACGTAGCGGGTCTGAATCCCAGGCGTAGAGCGCTCCCCAAACTCTTCGGCCTGACTGGTCCAGCCCGCTTCGCCAATGGCGAGGGGGGTGTTCGGCAGAGCTTTCTGCACCATGGCCAGGTTGGAAAGCGTGAACTCCAAGGCCTCGTCGATGCTCTTTCCCTCCCAGACCGGGTAGGCGTGGACGAAGGCAAAGTCGACCACTCGAGAAAGGGCTTCGGCGTGCTCGACGTAAGCCAAGTAGTTGTCGGCCGTCGTGACAGGCTGCTCGATGGCATCGGCCACAAGCTCTAGGTACCCGACCATGCTGTCGATAGAAACCAAGTGATCGTTCCAGGTCACGAGAGCTTCGTTCCCGACGTTCACCGCCACCACGATTTCCGAGAAATCGTTCGCCAGGCCAATGGCTCGCTGAAGCTCCCTCTGATTGGACACGACGTGCTTCGCCAGCACCTCGTCCGGGATAGGTGAGTCGAGCCAAGCACAAGTCTCGTGGGCACTCAGTTCGGCCTCGAGCCATGCACCCAGCACGACCTTCATCGGAAGCTCCTGGGCCCGAATCACCTCCAACACCATCTTGGAGTTCTCCCCCGAGTCATACAACCGGATGAGCCCGAAACCCTCCCGACTCAGGATCCCGAGGTCTTCCTCGACCTCGCTCCGGCTGGGGAGAACCGCCCCGTGGCCCCGGTCTGGATGCTGCCCCTCTCGAAAGCCCGAGTAGGCGATGGCTCGCCAAGTCCCGGCGACCAGGGCGTCTTCATCTTGAGCGCGCAAACCCACAGTTCCTTCCCCACCCGGCGTGCCGTGGGCGCAGCCCACGAAAAGCAATAGTCCGATCGCGTAGCGCACGTGTCACGCCGCCACGGCCGCTTCGACTGAGCCTCGGCGACGCTCCAGCTCTTCGCGGATGTCGTGCGCTCGCTTCTCGGTGAGGGGATAGATGAACACCATGTACATCGCGAGCCCGGAGGCAATACAGGGAACGAAGGCGTCGCAGAGGCGCATCCAAGTCAGAGTCTCGGCTGCTTGGCTGGCGCCGAGATCGACGTTGAAGCCCGTCCAGTCGAGCAGCACCCCTCCGCCGGCCAGCGCCACCGCCATCCCCAGCTTTACGACCCACCAGAAGATGGAGCCGAACATGCCCTCTCGACGCTGCGAGGTCTGAAGCTCATCCATGTCGCAGACGTCAGCCACCATGGAGGGCATGAGCGTGAACAGTGCGCCGAGACCGAATGCGATGAAGGGCGCTGGAACCAAAGTGAGCCAAGGATTGTCCGGCGTGTAGCAGAACCACTTCATGACGTAGCCGAGCATTGAGAGGCCAGTGGCCACGAAAAAGGCCTTCCGCTTGCCTATCTTGGTGGCGAGGACCGTCACGATGGCGATGACAACGAAGGCGGCCATGGTCTGGAAGGAGCCAGCGTAGCCCGCGAGCTTGGAGCCCATCTCCTGGTCGCCCGCGCATACGTAGTAGATGATCACGTAGAGCTGAAAGCTGGCGATGAGCATGAAGCCATTGAAGACGAGGAAGGTGGCTCCACACAGCTGGAGGAAGGCCTTGACCTTGATGGCGGCCGCGAAGCCCCTCAGGAACTCGACCACGCCCTGTCCGATCGCCTTCATTCGCTCACGCTTGGGCGGCGCTTTCTCGGCTTCCTGCAAGCCGGGGTGGAGCCGCTCCCTCAAGAAGATGGCGGGCAAGATCCCCAAGCCGATGGTGAGCGCTGCGACGCCGAGGGCGAGGCCCTGCGCTCCTTCGATCAAGTCGTCGAAGAGGGCGTCGTACTGCATGATGTAGAGGAACCAGGGGGAGACCAAGTAGGCCAGCTGTGAGAAGAAGTTCTGGACGCCCATGAGGCGCGTTCGCTCGTGGTAGTCAGGCGTAAGCTCGTAGCCCAGCGCAACCCAGGGCGTCGCAAAGATGGTGTACGCCAAGTAGAAGACGAAGGAGACGACCAGGAAGTACCAAAAGTACCAGCTGTCCGATTTTCCGGGCGGCAGCTGCCAAAGGAGCAAGAAGGTCAAGCCAGCCAGGATCGCCCCCGCAAAGATGTAGGGCCGTCGTCGGCCCCAGCGCGTGCGTGTGTTGTCCGAAATGAAGCCCATCAGGGGGTCGGTGATGGCGTCGGTGAGTCGTGGGAGCGAGCTCACCAAGCCGACCAGGGTCAGCGACATGCCGAAGTGCAGGTTCAGGACGACCACCATCCCGCCGACGGCGGCGGCCAGGAGGTTGTTCACGAAACCTCCCAAGCCGTAGATCAACTTCTGAGCGAGCGGGATGCGCTCCTCGGGCTTCGTGGTGAAGTGTTCTGTATTACTCATCGCGGACCGTCTCTCGTATGCTCCGCCACCTAAGCGACGGGCGAGGGCTGAAGAATGGAGGATGAAAGGCACGGCGTATCCGGCCGGGCGAGGCCGAGACTCATGCCGCCATGTCCTCCTTGCTGAAAATCGAGATACGCTGCTCCGCCAGGGCAGCTTCGAGCACGAGGCAGGCCGCTCCCAGGCACACCGCCTGGTCGTTCTCGGAGATCACGACCGTCGACTCGCTGATGGCGGGGGACAGAGCCCGCTCGTTGAGGGATGCCTGCAGTGGGCCGAGCAGGTGGTCACCAGCGCGAGTGATGCGTCCCCCGAGCACCACCCGCTCCAGGTTCAGGAGGTTCAGAACGTTGGCGATCGCGATGCCCAGGGTGCTGCCGGCGTAGCCGACGACCTCGCGGGCGAGCGAGTCTCCTTGCAGGGCCGCCTGGACCAAAGAAGCGACGCTGAGTTTGTCGAGGTCCAGGAGCGTATCGGGGTAGCGGGAGCGCCGAATGCGGCAGCGGTCCAAAAGGGGCGGGGTCCCGACCACCACGTTCAGGCATCCGTTCAGCCCGCACACGCAGGGAGGCCCCGAGGTGTCGATCGACATGTGGCCGAGTTCCCCTGCGAATCCTTGGTGACCACTGAAGAGCTGGCCTCCGAGGCGGAAGCCGGCCCCTATGCCGGTGGCCACCTTGATGAAGGCGGCGTGTTCGCAGCCCTGCGCAGCCCCCCAACGGGCTTCGCCTCGCATGCCGGCGTTGGCGTCGTTGTCGGCGAAGACGGGCACCCGAAATCGAGCCTCCAGCTGTTGGATGACGTCGACGCCCTCCCAAGCTGGAAGGACCAGGGCTAGAGTCTCGCTGGTACCGGGCGCGACAGGCGCCGGAAGACCGACACCGATGCCGAGCAGCCGCGGTCGAATGGGTGCGGGCTCCAGGACACAGCGTCTGATCATGGTGGCCGCAATGTCGATGGTCTCTTGGGGACGATCTCGAGTGTCGAAGTCTTGGCTCACATGCTCCAGAACCCGACCTCGCAGGTCGACGAGAGCGCAGCTCACGTGGCCCCCTCCGATCTCGACGCCGACCATCACCCGAGAGTCGCTGACGAGCTCCAAGAGAATGGGGCGTCGACCGCCGCGGGAGGCGCCCCGGCGCGTCTCGACGACCAGGCCGGCGCCCAAGAGCTCTCCGACGATGGCCGAAATGGTCGATCGGCTGAAACCCGTGGCCCGAGCCAGGTCGGCGCGAGAGATGGCCTCCGAGTCCCAAATCTTTCTCAGAACAACCGACCGGTGGCTAAACCGGATGGCTTGGGCGTCGAGGACATCCCCGGAATATGGGCGGTCGGACCGGCTCATTTGTTCGAGGCGCAAACAAACCTAGAGAGCTCGGAGCGGCGAGGTCAACCGAGGCGCCGCCCAACTCCTTGATTTCACTAACGCGGAGCGTCAACGCAGGAGGCACTTTCCTCGGACCTGGGGTTGATTTTACGCAACCAGACTCCTACTTCGTCCGTGGCTCAAACAAACCATGCCGTCCTCATCACACTTTGCCCCACGCTTCGCGAACGAAGAGCATGGGTCCCCCTGGAGCCCGCCTCGTGCGTGAATTCCCTGAAGACTTCGTCTTCGGCACCTCGACCTCGGCCTTTCAGGTCGAAGGCAACACGCAAGCCGATGGCCGAGGTGATTCGATTTGGGACAGCTTCGCCCGCCGAGCCGGGACCATCTCCGACGGTTCGGACGGCAGCCCAGCTTGCGATCACTATCGCCGCTGGGCCGATGACATTGACCTGATGCGAAGGATGGGCGTGGACGCCTATCGCTTCTCGATGGCCTGGCCCCGCATCTTTCCAAACGGTCGCGGAGCTCTCAACGAAGCAGGCTTGGACTTCTATCAGCGACTGGTCGACGGGCTCCTGGAGGCCGACATCGAGCCGATGCTCACCCTCTATCACTGGGACCTGCCCCAAGCACTGCAAGACCGTGGCGGGTGGCCAGAACGGGACACCGGTCTAGCCTTTGCCGACTACGCACAGCTCGTTTCGCGACGGCTCGGCGACCGAGTGAAGCTCTGGGTCACGCACAACGAACCGTGGTGCATCTCGGTGCTTGGTCACGAACTCGGCGAGCATGCGCCGGGCCTACAGGACGTGGAAGCGAGCCTCCGCGCGGCCCACAACGTCCTCCTCTCTCACGGGTGGGCCACGGAAGCCATGCGAACCGAGGTGCCCGAGGATGCTCGGCTGGGCATCGTCCTCAACCTGACTCCCGCCCACCCTGCCTCCCCGAGCGAGGCTGACCGAGAAGAGGCCCGCCGCTTCGATGCGCGCTTCAATCGCTGGTTCTTGGACCCACTCTTCCGGGGCCAATACCCCGAGGATGGCGTTCGAGACCGAAGGCTCAGCGGCGAACTTCCAGAGGGGCCGCTTCCCTTCGTGCAGGAAGGCGACATGTCGACCATCGCCGTCCCGACGGATTTCCTCGGATTGAACTACTACTCCAGGGCCATCCTGCGCTCGGGAGCGTTGGCCGAAGCCGACAACGCGCCCCGTGAGCTTGATCCCCCTTCGGCCGAGACGCTCACCGACATGGGCTGGGAGGTCCATCCCGACGGTCTGGAGGAGACGCTCAGGCGTTTGGCCGACGAGTACGCGCCCCCGGCCATCTACGTGACCGAGAATGGCTGCGCCTACGCCATGGGCCCGGACGAGGAAGGTCGAATTCGCGACGAACAGCGCGTTGAGTTTCTGGAGGGCCATCTTCGGGCCGTGGCGCGGGCGCTCGAGGCCGAGGTGCCGGTGGCGGGCTACTTCGTCTGGTCCCTGCTCGACAACTTCGAGTGGGCCCACGGCTACACCAAGCGCTTCGGCCTCGCTTGGGTCGACTACGAGACACAGACACGAACGTTGAAGGACAGCGGACTCCGCTACGCAGAGATCATCGCGTCGCGGGGATGGGAGTACGAATCATGAGATGGATGTTGGCGGCCCTACTGGCCCTAGCCACCGGGAGCGCATCGGCGGCCCCGAACAAGGTCGAAGTCTACGAGGATGAACGTGGCTTCAAACTACAGGTCGACGGCGAGGACTTCTTCGTCTTCGGCATGAACTGGGACTACTTCCCGGTCGGCACGAACTACACCTACAACTTTTGGGCACAGTCCGACGAGTTCATCAAGAAGGCGCTCGACTACGACCTGAAGGTCCTCGGAGGCATGGGCGTGAACGTCCTCCGCCTCTATGTCGGGGTGCCGCCCAAGTGGATCCGGTACATCTACGAAGAGCACAAGATGTACACGGTGCTGAACCACGCAATGGGCCGCTACGGCTACCTGGTGGACGGGACCTATGAAGACCCGATCAACTACCAGAACTCTCGGCACCGAGAAGTCATCGCCAACGACATCTACAAGATCGTCGAAGCCTACAAGGACACGCCCGGTCTGCTCTTCTACCTCCTCGGCAACGAGAACAACTACGGCTTGTTCTGGGAGTCGGCCGAGACGGAGGACGTACCCGAGGAGAAGAAAGGCGAGCTGAGAGCCCAGTATCTCTACTCCCTATACGGTGAGATCACCGAGGGCATCCAGGCCCGGGACAAGAACCACCCGGTGGCCATCGCCAACGGCGACATCCAGTACATCGACCTCATCGCGAAGTACTGTCCTACCCTGGACATCATGGGGGCGAACGTCTACCGGGGCGCAATTTCTGGGAACCTCTTCGACGAGGTCAAAGAGAAGCTCGGCATCCCCTTCGTCTACACCGAGTTCGGCAGCGACGCCTACGACGCCAAGCGGAAGCAGGAGGCCGACATCGAGCAGGCCGCCTACCTGCGCACGCAGTGGCAAGAGATCTACGAGCACGCCTACGGAAAAGGTCGCTCGGGCACCGCCATCGGCGGCATGATTTTTCAGTGGGTCGACGGCTGGTGGAAGACCGGCCAGACCGTGGACCTGGACAAGCAGAACACCAAGGCTTCCTGGTCGAACCAGGCCTACATCTTCGACTGGCAGCCCGACGCCAACAACATGAACGAGGAGTGGTTCGGCATCGCGGCCAAGAGCCGTTCGGACGAAAACGGCCTCTATGAGGTCTACCCAAGGACCGCCTACTACCTCCTCCAAGAAGGGTTCAAGTTGAACCCCTACAACGTTAATTCGCTGGAACAGGTTCGGGATCACTGGGGTCGACTCAGCCCACAGGACTTCTCCAAGCAGTACCAGATCGACTCCCTCAGCAACGCAGTGAAGGAGCTACAGATGGTGAAGATGCTCAACGTCCGGATGGACTTCAAGACCTTCACCACCGGCGGTTCCGGCCTAGCCAACGAGGATCTGAACCGAGGCCAGTTTGACCATCTCGAGTCCTTCTACTTCGACTTCGGACTGCAACCGACGAACAACTTCTCGGCCCGAGCCTCCATCAACGGTCTCGGGAACATTCCGACCAACCCCATCAACCCGATCTTCTACGAGAACAGAGCCTTGGCGGCCGAGGAAGACCTCGAACGATTCCAGCTCTACCAGGCCGAGTTCGAGTGGGACGAGAAGTGGTTCAAGCTCGAAGGCTACTACCGAACGCAACACTACCACTGGGGCTACGAGGGCGACTTCTTCGGTCTCTACCAGGAAGCCAACTACCCCTCGGTCCCCATGGCTTTCGTGGAGGGTGTGGACACCTTCAACGCCGACGCGCCCCTCGGCGCGGTGTGGACGGGGAAGAAGTGGTTCGATGGCTTCAAAATCGCCTTCGGACCCCAGCTCTACTGGGGTGCCAACCCTGGCATGATCGCCAAGTACTACAAGGAGTGGGGCAAGCTCGATCTGGGCATCATTCACCAAGAAGACTTCGAGCAGTTTACGGATGACGCGGGCACGAGCTCCGCGATTCCGCTCCCTCGAACCCGAAAGAGTACGGTCTCGCTGGGCTACAAGTTCGGCAAGTTCCAGCTGAAGGCGGGCGGCATCATCGCAGGTTCGGACCGCTTGAACCGGGACTACACCATCGCTCGAGAGGCGACCGGACCAGGCAACGGGTACCTCGACTCGGGCTACGACATCCTCGACGACGAGATCGAGTTCATCGATACCCTGGGCGGCAAAGCGAAGCTCGTGTACACCGGCAAGCCCTTCAATTTCTATCTTCAGGGCTCCTTCAAGGGTCTGGTGGCCGACGGCTTCGGCGATCCGACCGATACCATCACCGGCTGGATTCTGGACGAGGTCGGCCAAGGCAACCACTGGGCCGTCGGCGGCGGCCTCGCCTACATGATCGGCGACTTCCAGATCGCGCCGAACTTCATCTACCAAGAGCCCCTGCAGGGCCCTCTTCCAAGCATTCCGCAGCTGGCCCTTGCCGATGGGCGCGTGTTCACCGGCGTGGCTCCCCGGAACCAGGTAGCGGACCCCTTCTGGGTCCGGGGCAACCGTCAGATGCTGGCCGGCGAGCTGCTCATCGCCTTCGACCCGACGCCCGCCACCTGGATGTGGGCCTGGGACGCCATCCGCCAGGAGGACGCCTTCCTGTCGGGCTACATCGACTTCGTCTACCGGCATCTGCCGACCTCCCAGGACTCGGGGGTCGGTATCCTCAACCTCCAGCAAGCCTCGGAAGGGCTGGCGACTTTCGCGCCTCCGCCCGAACCGGGAAGCAATGCCCTCGTCGTCTTCGGAGGCGCCCCGCCGGCTCGGGACCTGTGGGAGGTCACGGGCCGGGTCATCATGGTGCCCAACCCTCAGACCAAGATAACCCTGAGCGGCTACGGCGGCACCATCCAGTCCACGGGGATCGACCCCCGGCTCATCGAGCGGGTGGGTTTCGACTACCGCCTTCTCTACCGTCGGCTGGACTGGGGGGCTTTCCTCAAGTTCAACGACTGGGGTCCCTACGACTTCCAGCGTGACCTGAACCTGACGTTCCCCGTTCAGGTCGCCACCTATCTCACCTACGGACTGAAGGCGCCGGAGTGGTTCATGGACGTGTACACGAACTTTGGCGCACAATTCACCTATCGAAGCCTGGACCAGTATTCGGACGGTATCGCCACGGACTTGGCGCCCGCCGACCGGACGGGAGAGCAATGGGAGGTCATGAGTTATGTGCAGATCGCGCTTTGATTGGATGCTGCTGGCCGTCGTCGGCGTTGCGGCATCGGCCTGTGGAGACGACCTGGACGCACGGGTGTTCCGGTTCGAGCAGGACCTTTCCGACGCGACCCAGCCTCCTGGAGTCGTCGAGATTGAGGGTCGCACCTTCAACGAGGGCCGCCGGGTCTGCACTGAGCAGCAGGAGAGGTTCCGGCGCTTCCAGCCCCTTCGCCTCTACCTGATCGACGAGACGGTCGGCGTCCATCCCTCCGAGTCCGTCATCGCGGATGACTGTAACCCCTTCCAGGAGGACTCTTTCCCTCTCGCCGAGCCTGACCTCTTCGAACTCGATGGGGTGGGCAACGTCGCATCCTTCTATGGCTGGGCAACCGCGCTCACCGGGCGCGTGGCGACCCAGCCTGGCCTGGCCCAGCTCTTCGCGGCCGACGCTCTGGTGCGTATCGCGGCCAACCAGCCCCTCCAGGCCCCCGACGCGGACCCGGCGACGCTCCGCTTCATGGCGGCCGAGGGCTACCGCAACGTTCTCGTCTTTTTCCCGAAGGACCAGCTCTTTGCCGAAGACCCGACCGCACCCGGGCTCAGCCTGGCTACTCTGGCCGCCGAGCGTCTGCAGGGCCTGCAAGGCCTCCTGCCGCCCAGCCAGCTCCGGCTTCCCCCGGGCTGGGTCTTCGTGGATGGCGAAGCGGTCTTCCAGCTCGACCGATTCCGAGGTGATGACTGATGAAACACTCAACCCCGAGCCTCGGGCTCTTGCTCCTCCTTTCCGCCTGCCGGGGTGACCCCGGTACCGCGGACTACTCGGGTCATGTAGGTCTGAACGACCCCGATTTGTGCGCCGACCTCACGCCGGCCGAAGAATCATCGAACCCCTTTAGCACCGGCGACGTCCGGGCCGACGTGGGCATCTTCTACGAGGGCGGGGCGAGCGAGAGGTTTCCGCTCTCGATGGGCCGGAACTTCTTCATCTTTCCGGCTGGCGATTCCTTCACCACGGCCCCATCGACGGAGCGCGTCGAGGGTTGCGAGTCAGAAGCTATCGTCCTGACCGGATCGCCTGCATTCTGGGGCGGCGGCGTCGTCTATGAAGAAGCCGGCGTGCGTCTTCCCGAAGACTTCAGCGCCTACGACACCTTGCGGGTGAGCTTCTTGAGCGGCGACCCCACCTTCAGCGAGGTCACCATCGAGATCAATACCCAGGGCGGGAACGGGCAGGTCAGCGCCAACACCTACGGCTACCAAAACGACGACATGTGGCACGATCTCACCGTCCCCCTCGCCGACTTTGGAACGGTCGATCTGAGCCAGATGACCGCGCCCTTCATCATCAGCGGTCAGGGCAACGTGGCCGGCGAGCGCCTGCTGGTGGACGACCTCTACTACGAGCAGTCGAGCCCCAACTGATCCTGGCGTCCTCGTCGCTCTGACCGGTTCGGGCGATTCATGGGCGCCCTTGCCACCCCGCCTTTTGCATTCGCAGACCGCTTCTGTCACGCCACGAGAATGGCTAGATCAGTCACGGCACTGGCGATCATCCTGTTCGCGAGCTCATGGGCTTGGGCCGAAGATCTCCCGCCCCCCGTCGCAGGCGATGAGGAAGAGGGCCTGACCCTCGAGGAGGCATTCAGCTGGAAGACCTCGGGAACAGGCCAGCTGGGGGACCGGGCCGAGATCGGCATCCCGCTCGACCATCGCTTCTTGGACGGCGCCGAAGCCAGCCGACTGCTCACCGAAATGGGGAACATCAGCGACGGGGATGAGCTGGGCTTGATCGGCAGCGACGAGCTCGAGTGGTTCGTCATCTTCTTCTTCGACGACATCGGCTACGTGCAGGACGACGAGAAGGACGAGCTAGATGCCGACGCCTTGGCCGAGACCATTCGTGAGAACCTCGAGTACTCCAACCAGATTCGTGAGGAGCGAGGACTGATGACTATGCAGTTCGCGGGTTGGGCCATGGAGCCTCGCTACAACGAGAACAACCAGCAGCTCGAATGGGCGTCTCGCCTCAGCAGCCTCGACGGCGACGTCGTCAACTACAACACGCGCGTCCTCGGAAGAAAGGGCGTCATGCGCGTCATACTGGTCACGGACCCCAGCGAGTTGGAGGCGACCCTCCCCCAGTTCAACAGCGTGATGCAGAACTTCCGGTTCTTGGATGGTGAGCGCTACGCCCAGTACACGACGGGCGACAAGATCGCCGAGTATGGCCTGGTGGCCCTCATCGCCGGAGGCGCAGGTGCGCTGGCCGTCAAGACCGGTCTGTTTGCGAGCCTGCTTGTGTTCCTGAAAAAGGGCTTCAAGTTCGTGATCCTCGGCCTGGTGGCCGTCGGTGCCGCGGTGAAGAAAGTGTTCAGCCGACGAACGGCCTGACAAGACGGAGGACATGGACCCCGTCTGGACTCTGTTCGGCGCGCTGCTCGCCCTGCATTTGATAGAGGGCCTTGTCTGGGTCCGGCTGGAGGCCGTCGTCTTTCGAGGTGGGCGCGTCGACGGGATGGACGGTGGCCTTGGGAACGTCCGAGGTCGTTTCGTCCTTCTTCCGAGCCTGCCACCCTTGCTGGACGTGTTCGTGGTCGAGCCCTGGCCGGTCCTCGGCCACGAGGACGGCTTCGAGCTTGGATGCATCGAGACCTGGAAGGCCCCGAGGGGGAAGCCGGCCCTCCTACCCCCTGACACGCCGATGCGCCGAGACGGCCTGGAGCTCCAGTTCCGAGGTCGACATCTGAAGCTGGGGAGTCGGCCGCGAGCTCGGCAGGTCCAATCTTGGATGAAGCGCTACGCCGGGGCGTCGGCCGAGAAGAGTACTCAGTCCTGGTTGAAAGAGACCCACGACGGACCGGCGTTGAAGCGGCGACTCCAGAACTTCCGTGGCTGGACGGCGCGGCTTGGATGGTGGACAGCGCTCTACGGCCTGGTGCTTTTCGCCGGGACGTGGGGCTTCTTTCAGAGTCCCGAGTTCCGCGCCTCTTGGCCCTGGTGGGTCGGCCTCCTGCTCGCTCTTTGGTTCACCATTGGGATCGAGTTCTTCGTGGCCCATCGCCGTCTACACCCGGAAGACCGAGCTCATCGCTGGACGCTGATGGCGCTCCTCCTTCTTTCTCCACCTGCGCCCATCCGGGCCCGACAGTGGTTGGCCTTGGACTCTCTCGCGCTGCATCACCCCCTGCCGGTCGGAGTCGCGCTCATTCGAGACGCCAAAGCCCGGTCGGAGTTCGTGGAGTGGGTGGGCCGCCGGCTCCGCCACCCTTTGGGAGAGGACGGTGCAGCCTCGGCCGTGGCCCGACAAAGCATCTGGAAAGCCCACCAAAGCAGCGCCCGGACCCTGGCCGATCCCCTCGACCTAGAGGCCCTTGTCAGCGCGCCCCCCGCCGATGCGGACAGCGCCCGAAGCTATTGCCCCCGCTGCAAGGCCCTTTACGATCGGGATGGCGAGTGCCCGGACTGTCCCGGGATCCGTCTAGTGTCGCCTTCGGGTTGAGCGCCCCTCAGCTCCCAGCCAGGACCCGCAGGCTCCCCCGCGTATTCACTCGCTTCACCACTTCAGCCAGGAGCGGCTCGAGCGAGAAGCTGTGGTACCAAGTCGGGGGATCGGGTTGAATGATGCTCCCCGTTCCGGCCACTGCAAAGCTCAGCCCTCGTTCTTCGGCTTCTTCGCGCAGGCGATGAAGCCGCTCCCAGGCCGGTCCCGAGAACACGGGGTGTGCGCAGGCAACGACCACCCCCTGGGCCCCCTCGGCCCACAGGGCATGCACCGCCGAGACCACGCTTCCTCCCGTATCGACGATGTCGTCGACCAAGAGAACGCTCCGATTTGCCACGTTCCCGAGGACGGTGGAGCGGGTGACGACCCCAACCTGGCTGTAGTCCCGCTCCTTGGAGAGGGCGGCCAGGTCTCGACCCAGCACTTGGGCGTAGAAGCGGGCGTTCTCCAGTCCACCGACGTCCGGCGAAGCGACGACGTCGCCCACGAGTCCTCGTTCGAGAAGGAAGCTGGCGAAGCTCTTCACCAAGCTCACGCTCTCCAGAACACACTTCCGTGGATCGTAGCCGGCAACGAGGGCCCGGTTGTGCGGCTCGACGGTGATCACCATGGACACTCCACTCGCCTCGATGAGCCGTGCGAACAGACCGGTACTTACGCCCTCTCGAAGCTTACGTTTGTCCTGCCTGGTCCCCGGCAAGTAAGGCAACACCAGCGTCACCCGCGCTGCGTCGGCCAGCTTGAGGGCGTCGGCTGCATGAAGGGCCATTATGAAGTTGTCATAGATGGAGCGGCCTCCACTCGGATCGAGGGTGCGCTGAAAGACGTAGACGTCGTGGCCGCGGACGTTGTCTCCCACGACGTGCTTGGCTTCACCGGAGGGGAACCACACATCCTCGCTAGGGGTAGCGGCCACGCCCAGCGCTCGGCCGATGCCTGGGGACAGGTCGGCCGCCGGATCGCAGTAGATGAGGCAGAGAGGCGAGCGAGACTCCACGGCCGGAGCCTGGTCAGATCCCGACCTCCCCCGCAAGCCCCGACGAGTGGGATCGACCGCACTGGACTGAGCGTGCACAATCCTGCCGGGATGGGTGGGTTCGCCGAAACGAGGTCGACCCGGCTACCTCTCCTCGAAGGACGTGCGATCGGTCGTCGGATCGCCAAGGGGTGGACGTGGCGCAATCTCACTTTCTCCCTTCCTCGAGGCGGAGTACTCGGTTTGTCCGGACCCTCGGGAACGGGTAAGACGCTGCTCCTCCGAGCGCTGGTCGGCCTCGACCCACTTGACGAAGGAGAGATAAGAGCTGAAGGCCGCGCCCTCGACTCCAGGCATCTGCCTCACCATAGAGCCCGAGTCAGCTATGTGGCCCAGCGACCCGCCCTCTTTCCCGGAAACGTCGAAGACAATCTCCGACTGCCTTTCGCGCTCAGGATGCACAGGAGCACTTCGTTCGATCGGAGCCAGGCCCTAACGCGACTGGCGGCCCTCGGTCGAGGAGAAGACTTCCTTGCCCGGCCCACAGGCCATCTGTCGGGAGGAGAGGCCCAGATCATGGCCCTGATTCGTGTGCTAGCCATTTCGCCCCAGGTGCTTCTTCTCGATGAGCCGACGGCGGCCCTCGATGAAGGCGCGAGCCGTGGCGTCGAACGTCTGGTGCGCGCTTTCTTGGACCAGGCTCCGGACCGAGCCTGTCTCTGGGTGAGCCACGACGCCGGACAGCTGGACCGGGTGGCGGACCAACGACTTCGACTGGAGGTCCCCCGGTGAGCGAACTCTACGTTCGGGTGTCGGTGCTCCAGCTGGTCGCCACCGGCGCCTTGGTCCTCTTGAACTTCGCACTCTCGGCCGCGCTCGGCCTCGGTCTCAGTCGCTCTCTGGCCGTGGCTAGCACGAGGATGGTCGTACAGCTCCTGCTCGTTGGCCTGGTCCTGGAGTGGCTCTTTCAGATGGAGAATCCACTGTTCGTCATAGGCGTCGGTTTCGTGATGTCGGTCGTAGCGGGACGGGCGGCGGTTTCGAGAAGCAAGCGTCGGTTTGCGGGCGCCTACTGGGACGGCTTCGTTTCGGTCTTTGGAGCCTCCGTGCTCGTGACCGGCGTCGTCGTGGGCGGCATCCTTCGCGTCGAGCCTTGGTACGCCCCCCAATATGTAATCCCCATGCTGGGCATGGTTCTCGGCAACACCCTCAACGGGATCTCATTGGCTCTCGACCGCCTCACGGAGGAACTCCAAAGCCAGGCCGCCCGGGTGGAGGCTTTGCTCGCCCTCGGCGCTCTGCGCTGGGAGGCGGCAAAGGCGCCGGTACGGGCCGCGCTTCGCACCGGAATGACCCCCATCATCAACGCCATGACGGTCATGGGCTTGGTGAGTCTACCGGGCATGATGACGGGTCAGATTCTGGCGGGACGAACGCCCGACGACGCCGTCCGTTACCAGATCGTCATCGCGTTCATGATCGTCGCCGCCACCGCCCTCGGCACTCTGGCCATGGTCCTCCTCGCCTATCGGCGGCTCATGAGCCCCGACCACCGACTGCGTTTGGATCGCCTACAGTGAAGCCGCTGCTGCGGGACGGAGCTTCGGCCGGGTCTAGGCCCCTCCACCTGGTCGTCCGCAAGTGGATTCCGTTGGGCGGCGGGGTTCGAGACAGCTTTGGTCAGATATCCCAAGCCCGCGGCCCACGGACGAGGTAGCGCTTCGGCATGACCGAAAACGTGAAGAACGACGGGGTTCGCCAGACCGTCCGTGACCAGTACGCCGAGATCGCAAAGGGGGCCGACGTCGGCTGCTGCGGCAAGGGCACCGTCAGCCCCGGCGCTTTGGGAAGCCTGGCTCTCGGCTATTCGGACGAAGAGGTGGCTTCGGCTCCCGAGGGCTCGAACATGGGCTTGGGCTGCGGCAATCCTCAGGCCATCGCCAAGCTGCAGGCGGGTGAGACCGTCCTCGATCTCGGTTCGGGGGGCGGCTTCGACTGCTTCCTCGCTGCCCGTCAGGTCGGAGAGACCGGCCAGGTCATCGGCGTGGACATGACGCCGGACATGCTGTCCAAGGCCCGGGCGGCCGCCGAGTCCATCGGGGCCAAGAACGTCGACTTTCGACTTGGTGAGATCGAGCACCTCCCAGTGGCCAACGACAGCGTCGACGTCGTCCTCTCGAACTGCGTCATCAACCTAAGCCCGGACAAAGCGGCGGTCTTTCGGGATACCTTCCGAGTCCTGGCTCCCGGGGGTCGACTGGCCATTTCCGACATCGTTCGGCTGAGCGAACTGCCCGAGGCCATCCAAGAGAACGCCGGCGCATTGACCGGCTGCATCTCGGGCGCGGTCCCGGTGACCGAAATTGAGAGCCTTCTCAAGGACGCGGGCTTCGAGCAGGTCAGCGTCGAGATCGAAGAGAACAGCCGAGACTTCATAAAGGACTGGCTCCCGGGGAGCGGCGTCGAGGCGCACGTCGTTTCGGCCAAGATCGAGGCCATCAAGCCTGCCCGCTGAGCTTTCGGCGAACGGCCCAGAGCCCCATCAGGAGCAGAACGGCGGGCACCCCACTGCGGCCGGAGCTACAGCCCCCGTCCTTAGCCATCAACGCGCCGGCTCGCGGATCATCGGGCGCTCCCAACACGTTGGGGGTCAAGACATGGAGCTCTGGGCAAGGCCTCTGCCCGAGGACGACTTCGCGCCGGACCCTCCAGAGCGCGCGCCCCCGCTCTCCCGTGTCGACCCGGAGGAACACCCCCTCATCATCGGCGAGGACTCCGAACGCTTCGGCCCCCGACATCGGACCCGGCACGAAGTCGCAGACCATCCGCGCCGCTTCACCATCGTCGAACCAGAGCTCCCGACCATGAACGCCGTCGTCGGCCAGGAACACGTGACCCCCAAAAGCAGGCGTGAAGTCGGCAGGGTTCGAGCCGGCGGGGCCGACAGCGATGTCGATTCGCTCGACAGGTCCGCCGAGCTCTGGGCGCACGAGGCGGTAGGGCTCCAAGCCGTACTCTAGGTCCTGCGCGAGCACGTAGGCCCCCCACTCGGTGAGGATGGCCTCCTGGAGCTCGATGTCCTCGGGCAGGCCCTCGACCCGACGAGCCTCCTCGGGATCGAGGTGAACGAGCTGGGTTTGGACCTGCACGAGTGCGCGGGGAAAGGCATCGCTTCGGACCACGGTGAAGATCCGCTCGTCCAACTCGAGGTCGCCGGCGGATAGGACGAGCGCGGGCCGCTCAGGATCGAAGCCCGGCGACAGAAGGGCGTGGAAGCGTCGCTCCCACGCTCCTGTGGAACGAGAGAACTCCGTGCCCCACGCGGACTCCCCGACCGGGATGAGACTCACGTTAAATTCCTCTGGGTAGACGCGCAAGGTTTCGGGCTCGGCGAGTTCTGGGCGCCAGCGGGCCAGAGTGGTTCGCCCTTCCGAGGTCCCCCGCAGCCATAGCCCTCGAGCGCTCAGAGTCACCGGCTCGAAGTAGGGCAGCAGCCTTGGATCATTGGAGGAGACGAAGTGGACATCTCCGTCCACGACATCGAGGGCGAAAATCTGGGCCTGAAAGCTCGGTCCCAGCTGAAGCACCAGCTGATCCTCGATCCGGCCGAGGAGCGCGCCCTCGTCCCCAACGAAAGAGCGGATCCGCTCGGGCTCTGGGCTGCGCTCGGGGTCGAAGCGAAAGACGCTGATGGCTACCTCGTCTCCGGCCAAGAGCACCGTGTCGTCGCCGACAGAGCCCCCGAACTGGGCCCGAGCGGTAAGGACCAAGGCCCCGCTGCGCCTTTCGATCCACGCCACGTCCTGACCAGAGAAGGACGTGGTCACGAGCCCCTCGCTGCCAACCAACCCGGTGAGCCGGCTCTCTCTCCCCGACTGACGTCGAGCCTCGAGCACGATGGGGGCATCGAGCCCGGAGCCGTTCCACCGTCGATAGCTCGGCGCCGCGTTGACCGCATGTGTCTCGAGGAAGAGCTGTTGGCCCGTATCGACCCAGCGCAGCTGAACGCTCGATGTAGACGACTCGACCAGGGCCTCCTCGCGACCGGTCTCCAGGTCCGCCCGCACCGCCTCCTGCCGCAGGAGAGTGGGATCGCCGCCCGCTTCATGGACTGGCCGCACCCAAAAGATCCCGTCGTCCTGGATCCGGGAGACGACGCCGCGACCGGCGATAGAGGGGCCCAGGTCAGCGACGAGCTGACCGCCGCCGTCCAAGAGCCGACCCTCCACCAAGACGCGGTCCCGACGTACGGGGCGATAGTCTCGATCGATGGTCCCCGCAAGGACGAGGACCGCACGTCCTTCTCGCTCGGAATCAATTTGTCGCAGGCCGTCGTTGCCGATGAACCACAGGCTGTTGTCCAAAGCCGCACGCTTGCCCTCGGTTCGGGTTTGGGAGGCCCCGGTGACCCGGACGAAGCGAGGCTCCTCTGAGGCAGGATCGAAGATCTCGGTCACGGTCAGCTCCTCGAAGGCGAAGAGGCGCTCGCCTAGCGCGCGCACCGCCCCGAAGTCTTCGCCGCGATCGCAAAAGGCGCAGGAGTCGTTCAGGTTACGGACCGCTCTGATCTCTCCCTTAGGACCCACGCGGTAGAGCCAATCCCCTTCGTCCGAGCTCATGCCGAACCACAGATAGCCCCCGGCAACGCTGAGTCCGCTCGGTCGGGCCGAGGAGCTCGGGTCCGTCCATCGTCTGAGCTCGCGGAGCGACTGGCCATCCCATCGCAGAAGCACCGCGTCTTGGGGTTCGGTCCGAGCAACGATGAACAGCCCGTCACCGAGCCGAGCGAAGAGCCGGGCTCCGCCGCCGTTGTTCACGAACTGATAGTAGGGAAGCTCGGCCACGGCGTGGGTGCCCAAGCGGGTCCCGTCGGTCTGCCAGAGCGTTCGGAAGCGATCGAAGTAGCCCAGGCCATCCAGGCTCAGCGGATTGAGCGGGACCTGCAGCCTGGTCTCCCAATCCGCCCGCTCCATGAGCTCCCGCGGCATCGCAGTGACGACCCCTGGTTCGAATCGACCTTCGTCCAGGAGCTTCAAGAAGGCGGCCCGCTCCCGCCCCTCCAGACCCCACCCCGGCTTCTCGCCGTCGCGCAGAAGGCGCAGGGGCTCCTCTGGGCCGGTGGGAAGTTCCTCGGCCCGGGCGAAAACAGGGGCCAAGACCAAGCTCAGGGCCCAGATGAGGTGACGGATAGGCCGGTCTGCGGACACCCATGAGGCATGACCCTTTCGTCCGCCCTCACCTTCGCTCTTCTGCTGTCGGCGCCGTCGCCGGGCGAGAACGCGGTTCGAGAGGTGGCCCGGGCCGACTTCGTGGCCCAGCGAGCCGACTTCCTCCGGGAGCACGATGCGTGGGTGCAGCTTCACTTGCATAGAGCGGAGTCGCTTCTTCGCCAGCGAGACGTATCGGACTGGTCGCCCGAACGACGGCTTCGACGCGAGCAGAGCCTCGACGCATTGGAGGCCTACTGGCAAGAGGGTGCGTTCCCTTGGAGCGATTCCCAGAAGTTCGATGCGCCGATCTTCGTCGACGACGATGGAACCCATTGCGCAGTCGCTCATATCCTTCGCTCCAATGGATTGCTCGAAATGGTGGAGAAGATCCGCCAAGAGAACAACTTGGGCTATGTAGCCGAGATCGCAGAGATGCCGGGCGTCATCGAGGCCGTGTCGAGATCGGGTTTGGAACAAGAAGAGGCCGCCTACGTCCAGCCCGCCTACGGCTACTGCTCGAGCTTTGCCGAGCGTTTCTGTTTGGGCACCGGCGGCCCCTTCCCCGAGCCCTCCATGGTTCGCGCGCGGGTCGTCCAGGCAACCGAGAGCGGCTACCTCGCCCGAATCGAGAACGAGCTTTGGGGACCGAGCGAGGAGCTCGAAGAGACCTTTGTTCTCGACAGCGATTTTCGTCAGAACTTCTTCCAGCTCGAGGTCGGGGACGGACTACTCGTCACCTTTTCCGATCAGCACCGCATTGTATCCGTCCTCGGACAAAACGAACCCGGGGGCGAGGTTCGCCTCATTGACGAACCTTGCGAGGCGGGACTCTCGATCGTCGAGCAAGAGGCCGCACCCCGACTTCGCGAAAGCTACGAGAACTGTCTTCGAGACATGGAGCTGGCGGAGCCCGAGTGGGTGCGGGGCTTCTGTGTCCAGGGCTTCGCGGATACCGCGTTCAGCTGCCCGGAAAGTGAGCTCCTCGAGTACGAAGTCGGCGAAGAAGAGCCGCCCGTCGCCCCCAAGCCCGACGACCCGGTGCCCTCGCGTTCCGGTCCGGGGGAGCTTGCTTCGGTTGAAGACGGGGGATGTCGAAGCATCCCGCCTTCGACTCTCGGGCTCCTGTCGTTGGGCCTGGGTCTGCTCGGTCATCTACGCCGACGAAAGAGCTGAACTCGAAACCGAAGGGAGACCTCCGGTTCGATCTTCTCCGACAGCCTGCTAGACCCTGTGGCGTGCGACGGCCCCAGGCTTTGAGCCTCCTCGCCGCGTTCGGGCTCCTCTTGGCCGGACCGGCCGGCTTTTGGTCCAGCCTCTTTGGGCTGTCCGAACCCGCGGGCATGACCCTGTCGGTGCTTGCTGTGGCGGGCTTGCTCTGGACCACCGAGGCCCTACCCCTCTTTGTGACCAGCTTTCTCGTCCTCTTCCTGAACCTGGCCCTGCTCAGCCCGACGCTTCCCCAGATCGAGGACGAGCGCTTCATCGCGCCCTTCTTCTCCAACGTCATCCTGCTCTTCCTGGGCGGCTTCGTTCTTTCGGCCGCCCTTCAGAAGCACGGCCTCGGCCGACGGATCGCCTTGTTGGTGCTGGCTCGAACCGGCCCACGCCCGGATCGAGTCTTGGCCGGCTTCATGGGCACGACGGCCCTTCTGTCCATGTGGATGAGCAACACCGCCACCACCGCCATGATGCTCGGCCTGGCTGCCCCCATCCTGGCCGAGCTGGACGAAGACGAGCCCTTTCAAACCGGCTTGCTCTTGGGTGTGGCCTTCGCCGCCAACCTGGGCGGACTGGGCACGCCCATCGGCACCCCCGCCAACGCCATCGCCATGCAGTACATGGCACAGGCTGGCTTCGGCATCAGCTTCTTGGGCTGGCTGGGGATGGCTTTGCCGATGCTCGTGGTCCTCATCGTCTTTGCGTGGTGGACGCTAGCCCGAAGCTATCCTCCCAAGGCCAAGGACTTGGCCCTCGGTTTGGAGGGAAGGGAAATGTCCCGTCAGGCCCCACTAGTGGCCAGCACTACCATCCTGACCATTTTGGGCTGGCTGACCGGCGGGCTCCACGGCTTGAGCAGTGGGACCATCGCGCTCATTCCGATCCTGGTCCTCTTCGGCAGCCGAGCCCTGGAGACTTCGGACTTCCGAGGCCTTCCCTGGGACGTCCTCATGCTGGCCGGTGGAGGCCTGTCACTCGGGGTCGCGGTCTCGGCCTCGGGCCTCGCCGAGGCCATCGTTGGGCTGGTGCCGACCAAGGCCTCGGGCTTTGCCGTCGCGGCCAGCTTCGCGGTGCTGGCCTGCGGGATCAGCACGTTCATGAGCAACACCGCCACTGCGAACCTCCTCATCCCCGTCGCCTTAGGCCTGCCCCCAAGCATGGTGAAGTCGGTACTGGTCGCCGTAGCCATGGCCTGCTCGGTCAGCATGACGCTTCCCGTCACCACGCCGCCCAACGCCATGGCCTTCGCATCGGGCCGATTGGAGGTCCGGGACATGATCCGTCTGGGCGGCGTCCTGAGCGTGCTCGGCGTGGGGGGCATCTTGCTCAGCGCCCTCGCCTGGCGGACCCTGGGATTGCCATGAGGGTCAACCGGCAGCAGTGCCAGGCATGCGGGAGCCGAGAGCTCAACAACCTGCTGGTTCGAGAGGCAGGAGAAGACACCGTGGTCCTCGTTCGCTGCGCCCGCTGCGCGTCCCTGGTGGCTCGCTACCGGCTGAACGACTACTACCACCACGGCAAGGGCTTCGAGTCCTGGCTCGAAAGCTACCGGGGCGCCCACGAGAGCGGACGGGATCTGGCCCAACGCTTCGAAGAGATCCAGCAGTCGGCCGAAGCCCAGTTCGGCGCTGCGTTGGACGAACTCCAAGCCGACGGCAGAGAGTAGGCAGGGGCTGCTGGCAAGCATGCGCCTCCGGTGCAGCATGCAGGAACTGGCCGTCGGCGGTTTGGTCTCTTTCGTGGGACGGGAGGAGGGTTACCGAACGGATCGCGACGGCAATTCGGCGCGAGGCGAGGGCGGCCAAAGGCAAAGACTCTTGACGAAATTGAGAATCAATCTCAAGAAACAAGAATCGCGCTGCCCGAGGGCGCCTGTGCTTTCTCCCTCAACCTCGAATGGCAAACTCGGGTGGCGCGTCCCTTCCCGTCGGTCGAGCGCTTTGACGAGCTCGGTCCCCAGTTTTGGCGTGTTTAGAGCGGTCTGATTGAGCCAACTCTCCATTTAAGTGTGTCGTATCGGGCGCTGAGCAGCCGTCTCATCCATGCTTGGAAAGCCGAAGTGAATCTACCTCGTAACTTAGAAGCTCAACGCGGACGCCAGTCGTGCAGACTTGCCTGGTTCAATGAAAGCGCCGAGCAAGGCCAGTTTCGAAGTGTAGTTGCCCCCGTCAAACCAGACACCCAATTCAGGCCGAGTTACCCCGGCGATACTCCCTCGGGAACCTCATCTTGAGGCCCTTGTGGGGATGATTCTCGTTGTAGTCTTCGATCCAGTTCGGCAGCAGCCGCAGGACCGTCTCTGCGTTCCAAAGATCGGCCAAGTA
>JBCCQA010000011.1:0-136334 GCA_039024635.1 Myxococcota bacterium
GCCTCCCTGCGCCTTCGTTGCGTACTTAGGGTCCCGGGCCCGGCTAAGCCGGGCCCACCCTTCCGGCCGCTGCGCGCCTGCACTTCGTGAGGGGGCAAATGCTTCTTGTCTCGGCTTGGTTGGGATGAGCGGGGTTCATGTTTTGCTTCGGGGCTTCGAGGAGGACTCATGAACTCAGTTTCTGGGTCGATGTGCTCTACGCGCGCCATGCATGACCTCGCCGGCTTCGACAGCAACCTCCTCGTGGTCTTGGATCTTCTCCTTCGGGAGCGGAGCGTGAGTCGGACGGCGCAGCAGCTGGGCGTCACCCAGTCCGCCGTGAGCCACGCCTTGGGTCGTTTGCGCAAGATTTTCGGCGACCCCCTTCTGACGCGCTCTGGCAATTCCATGGATCGGACCCCGGTGGCGGAGGGCCTTCAGCCCCGGGTTCAAACCGCGGTCCGGGGCATTCGGGACGTGTTGAGTCCGAGCCCTGGGTTTACACCATCGGAGGCTCGGGGTCGACTTCGACTGGGGTTGGACACCTGGGGACTACGGGTCTTCGGCGGTCAGCTGGGCCGGATCTTGGCCGCCCAGGCGCCCCGCGTACGGGTTCGGATCGAGGCTGGTCCGACCTCTCGGGGGGACCGGAGCCGATGGCAGCGCTCTGATGGGATCGTCACCCAGTGCCGACCCGCGCCCGGCTTCAAGGCTCTGGTGAGCTGGTCCCAAGCTTGGCGGATCGTCGTGCCACCCTGGGGGGACGGTGACTGGGTGCGCCTCAGCGGCTGGGAGCCCCCGCAGCTCTTGAGAGCCTTGCGCGAGGCTCGCTCCCCGCGCTCCGTCTTCCCAGATCTGGAGACCTGGCAGTCCTTGCGAGTCCCGGGACGGGCAGCTGTGCCGGAGGCGGTGCTGCCGCCTCTGCTGGATGGGGCATGGCGAGACCAGGGCCAGGCCGAGGGCATCGAGACCACCCATCACTTGGTCGCCGCAAGTCCCCCCGTGCCCCTGGTCAGCTGGTTGTCGGCTCGCTTGGCGCTGCCCCCCGCCTGATCGAACCGCGTCCCCGGCTCCTTGGATTGTGGGCCTGGGAATCGTGAACGCGGTGCCTTCGATAGCGAGCCCATGAAAAGCGTTCAGGCTCACTCGATGAGGAATCAGTCTGGTACTGCGCCTTGACGGTCCCAAGCTCCAGGCTCCTCCTGGATGGGGCCAAGGAAGCCTCGAGCGAGGGTCTCAGCTCTTGGCGAGGCCCCGAGGGAGACCAACGCGCATCGGACACGATCGAAGAATGGGAAGGGAAGGCGGACGGAGCGCCGCCAAAGGGCTCCGTCCGCGGGCCAGGCTCAGCTGCTCTGAAGCGAGCCCAGGAACTCTTGCTTCTTCTGCTTCCACTCTTCGGCGAACTTCGAGGCCTCGCGGCGAACCTTGGGCTCGGCGTTCTCGAAGGTGGCGATGGCTCGGTCGTAGAAGGCCACGATCTCCGGGATGGGCTTCTTGAGCGCCTTGTACTGGGATTCGGCCTGGGACAGGGAGCCGTGGGCGCCCTCGACGAGGTAGTTCCAGAGGTTCACGCCCGCCAGGTACTCGTGGAGCTCAGGGTAGCGCTTCTTCTTGTTGAGGGCGTCCTGGAAAGCCAGCGTGACCTTCTCGATGTCGGCCTTCTTTCCGTTCTCTTTCTCTTCCAGGAAGGTAACTTTGGCGATGCCAAACAGGATGTCGGCCGAGTCTCCTTCTTCAGCCGCCGCCTTGAAGAGCTCCATGGCCTCTTCAAGGTTGCCCTTGTTGAGAGCGTGCTCGGCCTTGAAGACCAGGTAGTCCGGGCCCTTGTACTTTGCGGGGTCGGTCTTCTCCAAGTCTTCCACCAGGGCCAAGGCCTCGTCGTCGCCCTGCTTGGACTTCAGGCGGGCGTAGTCCCACTTGATACCGCGGTAGGTTGGCTTGACGGCGACGGCGGCGTCGTAGGCGGCCATGGCTTCATCGTTCTTGCCGAGGGCCACGAAGGACCTGGCCTTGAGGTCGAGGAGGGGTGCGAAGTTCGGTAGCTCCTTCAGCGCGGCGTCCGCCTTCTCGATGGCGCCCTCGGCGTTCCCGACGGCCAGAGACAGCTCGCCTTCACCCCAGGTGATGAAGGTCTTGGTCCGGGGGCCGATGCGGTCCGGCTGCTTCTCCTTTAGCTCGTTGAGCTCGTTGAGGAGGGACAGGGGCCGGTCGAGGACGCCATAGTTCTTGGCTCGGAGGGCGGCCAGCCAGGCCTTGGCCAGGAAGTGCTCGGCGTTGGCGTTGTTGCGGACGACGGCACTCAGGTCCTTGATGGCCTCGCGGTCCTGTCCGTTTCGCTGGGAAGACTCGGCCATGGTCAGCCGGACGGCGATGTTCGAAAAGTCGGCCTCCTTGGCCTGGCGGGCGACGCGGTTGGACTCGATATAGTCGCCGTTGGCGAGGTGAGCCACGGCCAGGGCGTGGGCGACCGGCGGCGCAGCGCGGCCTCCCTCCAGCCACTCCTTGACCTGGGCAACGGCTCGCTCGGCCTGGCCGTCGGCCACCATCAGGAAGCCCTCGGCCGCGTAGCGAGAGGGCGTCTCAGCTTCGCCGCTGCGGGCCTGCTGGAGCATCGACTTGGCTTCGCCCAAGGTGTCGAGGCCGTGCTCGTGCTGGTAGTACAGGGTTCGGGCCAGACCTGCGGCCGACGGGGCATGGCCGGCCTCCAGCGTCAGAATCTCCCGATAGAGCTTTTCGGCGTCCTGGAGCGACTTCAGGTCATGCCGGTTCATCTCCGTCCGGGCGTCCAGGGTTCGCTTGGCGATCTCTTCCTGGGTCTCGGTGTAACCGAGGTACCAGTAGACGGCAGCTCCACCGAGGACGAGGACGATGAGGACGTCACGCAGGAAGCCGCCAAAGCCAGCCTGGCGGGCGGGGGGCGCGTCTACGTCGGGGGTGTTCGGGGTTTTATCGGTCTTGGACGCCATGCTCACCTCCGGGCTCCGGCCATCATCGCCGAAAACCCAAGAATTCCGGGCCACTAGCACATGAGACCGCCATCGTCGAGCCGTTCGGAGCTCGAATGTGATGGCCGCGACATGCCTCGACCCGACCCCTTTGACCCCATTGGGGTGCATTTGGTTCCCGAGCCGACTTCCGATTGTGGGGGAGCTTTTCGCCGCGTACCCTGAAGCACCGGTGGCCCGTCAGCGAGACTCCCGAAACATCAACCTCAGCTGTTCGTTCTGCGGAAAGAGCCAGCGGGAGGTCAAAAAGCTCATCGCCGGGCCTACGGTCTACATCTGCGACGAGTGCATCCGCCTCTGTAACGACATCATCGCCGAAGAGCGGATGAAGGACAGTGCGCTGGGCCCCAAGGAGCGGGTCCCGCCTCCCACCGAGATCAAGGCCTTCCTCGACGAGTACGTCATCGGTCAGGAGCAGGCCAAGAAGGTCCTCTCGGTCGCGGTCTACAACCACTACAAGCGGATCAATCTCCGGGAGCATCCCGAGAACATCGAGATCCAGAAGTCCAACATCCTGCTCATCGGACCGACCGGAACCGGCAAGACCCTCCTCGCCCAGTCCTTGGCCCGCTTCCTCAAGGTGCCGTTCACGGTGGCTGACGCCACGACCCTCACCGAAGCCGGCTACGTGGGCGAGGACGTCGAGTCCATCATTCAGAACCTGCTCGCCGCGGCCGACAACGACATCGAGCGGGCCCAAAAAGGCATCGTCTACATCGACGAAATCGACAAGGTGGCCCGGCGCGGCGAGAACCCTTCGGCCACCCGAGACGTGTCCGGCGAGGGCGTGCAGCAGGGCCTCCTCAAGCTCCTGGAGGGGACCAAGTGCAGCGTCGCTCCACGGGGCGCCAAGAAGTACTCCCAGCAGGAGTACGTTCAGGTCGACACCTCTAACATCCTCTTCATGGCCGGCGGTGCGTTCGTGGGCTTGGACCAGATCATTGGCCGTCGCATCGGCCGCAGCGGCATCGGCTTCGACGCTACCATCCAGGCCAAGAAACAGGAGCGGGTCGGACAGATCTTGAGCCGGGTCGAGTCCGAGGACATGACCAAGTTCGGACTCATCCCCGAGTTCGTGGGCCGGCTGCCCATCGTGGCCACCCTCGAAGACCTGACGACGGACGACCTCGTCACCATCCTGACCGAGCCCAAGAATGCCCTGGTGAAGCAGTACAAGAAGCTCTTCGCTTTGGAGGGCGTCAAGCTGTCCTTCACGCGCAGCGCCCTTGAGGCGATCGCCCAAGAGGCCATTCGCCGGGCCTCCGGCGCCCGAGGGATGAGGGCCATCCTCGAGAATCAGATGCTCGATATCATGTACGAGGTGCCCTTCCTGCCCGGGGTCAAGGAGTGTCGGATCACCAAGGAAGTGATCGAAAAGGGCGAGCCGCCCATCCTCATCTACGAAGAAGAGCAGCGCAGCGCCTGACCGGACGGCCGCCGGCCTCGAATACACAAGGTGGCCGGGGCTTGTCGGTGACACTTGGCCCTCGATCACCGAGACACTGGCAAGGTTGAGGTCCGAAGCACTGACCTCGAAGCTGAGCCCAGTCTTGGTCTTTGATGTCCGGTCTTCAGCCGGTGGAGCCCAAACCGGCGGCGATGGCGTTGATGGTCCGAAGCAAGGAGGGCGTGAGCTGGCCTCGCTCGGCCTCGTCGGCGACCCGCCAGGCCCGGAGGAGCTCGATCTGTCGAAGGTGCAGAGGGCGCAAGGCTTCGCTGCGGCGGACGGCCGCCCGATGGATACCGGGCCGAGTCTCGGCCAAGGGTCCGTGATAGAAGCGCTCCAGCATGGCCCGGGTTCGGTCATGCTCTTCCAAGAGACGGGCGAGCAGCGCATCGCACTGCGCTAGCTCTTGGGCCAGCTCGGCGTAACGACCCATGAGCTCGGTGTCGGTCATGGCGAAGGCGGTGGCCGCGTTGCTGATCAGGTAGTGAAGCGGGGCCCAGCGGCTGGATTCGTCCTTGGCCCGAACGAGGGCCTCGAAGTCTTTCGGACGCGCCCTGGACAGGGCTTCCAGTCCCGTTCCCAAGCCAAACCACCCGGGAAGGATGAAGCGAGACTGGTTCCACGCGAAGACCCACGGAATGGCCCGTAGGCTGTCTAGCGAACGCTGGCCTGGCCGGCGCGCAGGCCGTGAGCCGATGCGGCTCGATTCGATGGCGTCGATGGGCGTGGCCCGCTCGAAGAAAGCGACGAAGCCTTCATGCTCGAGCAGGGCTCGGTAGGCCTTTCGGCTCTCCACCTTGAGGGCCTCCATGGCCTCGGCCAGCCCAGGTGGGTCGGGTGGGCGAACGTCGTCGCTCAGCGAGGTCCCTAGCGCGCAGGCCGTGAACAGCTCCAGCTGATGGGCAGCGGTGGCGAGGTTGGCGTAGTGGTGTCGGATGGACTCGCCTTGGACGGTAAAGCGCATGTCGGACTGCACCGTTCGAGCGGGCAGTGCCCGGACGAAGCGGTGGGTGGGACCGGCCCCGCGGCCAATGGTTCCTCCGCGTCCGTGAAAGAAGACCAGCCGGACGCCGTGCTTGCGTCCCGCCTCGGCCAGGGCGTCCATGGCGCGATACAGGCCCCACATGCTGGCCACGATGCCGCCGTCCTTTCCGCTGTCGCTGTAGCCCACCATGACTTGCTGGACTCGCTCTTCCCGACCCGCGAGCTCGGCTTGGCAGTCCAGACTGGCCTGGACGATTGGGTGGCCCAGATAGTCGTCCATGATGCCAGGGGCCCGCTGCAAATCCTCGATCGTCTCGAAGAGAGGCACGACGTTGAGCGGGATCCGGCCTTGGCGGTCGAGCAGGCCGCCTTCCCGGGCCAAGACGTAGACAGCCAGAAGATCCTCGGCGCTCCGGGTCATGCTCACGATCAGCGCCCCCAGACCCTCGGTCCCGAAGTGGTCCTTGTGGACGTCCAGCGTTCGGTGAATCTCGAACATGGCTCGGGCTTCGTCTTCGGTGTCTTCGGGGCGGGCGAGGGGCCTTCGACTGGACAACTCGGCGTCGAGCCAAGCCCGACGGCGATCAAGGGGCCATTCCGCGTAGTCGGCGCCGGCTTCGGTGCCGGCCAGGGTCAGAAGCTGGGCGATGGCCTTGTCGTGAAAGGCGCTGTTCTGTCGGACGTCCACCGTGGCCAGATGAAAGCCGATGGTTCGGACCAAGGCCGCGACCGGCTCCAGGTCCACCGTCACCAAGCGGTCGGCGCCGACCGAGCGCAGCCATTCCGCCAGGGCGTCCAGTCGTTCCAGGAGTTCGGCTGGACTCCGAAAGCGTCCCGGGGGTGGAGCAGCTTCACCTTCGGGCGGTGGAAGGGCGGCCCGCATCAGATTGGCGTACTGGCGCCAGGGCTCCTCGGGGTTGCGAAGGATGGCTTGGTGGCCCTCTTCGCCCAAGGCCTCCGACCACAGCTGCAAGGCAGCATGCAGACCCGGCGGGGTCGGCTGCCGGTTCTCGGACAGAGACAGCCGCGCGGCCAGATCTTCCAGGTACTCCCCGACGAAGCTCAGCGCCTCTCTTCGAAAGAGCACCAGGGTCTCAGCCGTGAAGTCTGCCGTTACGAAGGGGTGACCGTCCCGGTCGCCACCCACCCAGTTGCCGAACACGATCCGGGGCATGGCGGCCGCGCCTTCAAGGAGTGCCGGGTCGAAGCCCATCTCCCGCCAGGCGGCGCGAAGCGAGCGGTGAACCCGGGGGATGGCGTTGGGGAGAATGTTGCGCAGGTGATGGACCACCATCCGGCGTTCGTCGGAGAGGCTGGGCTTCTGCAGATAGATCTCACCCGTTCGGAGCAGCCGTTCCACCCAAGCCTCGAGCTCGCGCTCCAGGTCGGCGCGCTCGGCCCGGGTCCACATCGTGTTCTCCAGCTCGACCAGAAGCCGGTACAGCCGACGCTGGTGCTCCAAGACGGTGCGTCGCTTGGCTTCGGTGGGATGGGCGGTGAGGACGGGCTCGATCCGAATCCGTCGCAGGCCGGCTGCGATGGTCGTCGGGTCGCAGCCTCGGGCCTCCAGGAGCTGGAAGTTCTGAAGCCAAGAGCCGGACTCCTCACCGAGATCGCCGGCGTCTTCGGCCTGACGTCGCTGTTGAATGGTACCGTTCTCCTCCGCGCTGTCGAGGAGCTGAAAAGCGAGGGAGTAGGCTTGGACGCAGGCTTCGGCCAGGGGCTCGGGAAAGCGGACCTCTCCGCGGGCTTCGGATGCGGGACGCCAAAGTTCCGGCCACGGCAAGGCGTCTGCGACTGCTTGCTGGCCCCGTCGGGAGAGCACCCGATGAAGGGCACCCATGAGCTGACGAAGGGTGGCGTCAGTTCGGCTGAGAGCGTTTGGCCCGTCCACGCCTGCAAGAGCATTCATGACGAGCAGCAGGTCAACGGTGGACGGACCCTCCTAGGCTCAGGAGTCTCCACGGGTGAGCGCGGTGAGCTCTTCTCGGGCCTTGACGTAGGCGCAGGCGGCCTCAAGCTCGGCCAGGGTCCCGTCCAACTCGCCGGGGTTCCCTTCCGCCAGCAGTCCGATGGCGAGGCTCTCCAGCTTTGCAACCACCGAACGACTACGCTCGGCCAGCTCGGCCTCTCGGGCCTGCAGGTTGCGCAGCTCTTCGGCCCGGCGCATGGGCGTGCCTTCATCCAGATCCCGCTGGGTGTGGGCGGCCAAGAGCTCTCGGATCTCCCGACGGTCCAGCTCCTGGGCCGACAGCGCTCGCAGACTTCGGTCCACTAGGAGTCGCAGTCTGCGATCGGCCCGCGGTTGGACCGAGGCCCGGGCGCGGAGGCCTTGGGCCAAGGGGCCCTCGATCCGGGCGGCGTGGCCCTCCAAGGTTCGGAGCTCCTCGGCGCTCAGCCAACCCAAGGCCCGTCTTCGGGCCCGACCCAGAGCGAGGCCTCCCCGAACCAGGCCGTATCCGACGATGAGCCAGATCAGTAGGCTCAGGAAGTTCAGCACGGAGGTCCCAACACGAAGAGGGGCCGCCTCCCGATTTCCCGGGAGGCGGCCAAGAGCGACGTGTTTGACCCTACGGAGACTCGAACTCCGGTCTGCGGCGTGAGAGGCCGCCGTCCTAGACCGCTAGACGATAGGGCCGCGGTGTCGCCCTTTGGGGTACGAGGACTCGAACCTCGACTTACGGAACCAGAATCCGCTGTCCTGCCAATTAGACGATACCCCAGCCCGAATGGCGAGCTGAAAGTCTCGCTCAGCACGGAAACGGCGTCAAATCCCATGTGACCTTCCCGGTCAAGCCCGTCCTGTTCCCCACTCAACGGTGGGGAAGGACCAGGATGTGAACCACTTTCTTCGCTTCGTAGACATTGATCGTGTCCCAACGCCGACCGGCTCGAAGGTTGTGAATGTGGACGCCGTCGACCCCAGCAGCGCCTCGGATCGGCTGAAAGAAAAGGCCTTCGGATCGTCCGTAGACCCGACGGAACCAGCGAAGGGTCCGGTCATAGCTCTCGAGGCTCCGGTAGCGGCCATCTTCTCCGGCCGGTCGCACCTTCTCGGGCAGGGAGGCCCCTGAAAAGGAGACCGCCCCCGCGGTCGAGGGCGCGAAGAGAGCCCAAGCCAGGAGCCAGGAGGCGCGCTTCACCGTCCCAGAAAGCCACGGGTGAGCATCTGGGTCAAAGCGGGATGACCCGTTCAGGCCGATGTTGCTACCCTTCCGATGATGCGCTTCGGGCTCCTGCTTGCGTCCATGCTTGGCTTCGTCTCTGCAGCCGAAGCCAGCCTCGTCGTTCCGCACACCGTCGAGAGCCTGAACGAAGAAGCGGACCTCGTGGTTCGGGGCCGCATCGGTCGCGCTTGGTCTCAGTGGGACGAAGCCCATCGACGTATCTGGACCTATACCGAGGTCGAGGTGCTCGAAGACCTTCGAGGCACCCAGACCGTCCCCGAGCTCCTCACGCTTCAGATGGTGGGCGGCACAGTGGGCGAGGTCAGCATGCGCGTGAGCGGAAGTCCGGTCCTGGCCTCGGGCGAAGAGTTCGTTCTCTTCCTTCGGGCTGGACCGTCTCGACGCTACGGCATCGTCGGCCTTTCCCAAGGGGCGCTCCGCGTCCAGCGAGAGGCGGACTTGGTGGTGGCGGTTCCGCTGCTCGAGGGGCTGGCCTTCGTACCTTTGCGTGCCGAGCAGCTGGGACAGACCCGACTCGTCCCCATGGCATTGGCCGCGCTTCGTCAGGCCCTGGACGGGACGGCCGAGCAGCCGCCCACTGTCCCGGCGGCGCCTTCGGTCCCCGCCGTCCCCTCGGTTCCCGCGGTCCCGCCGGTGGCGCCTCCCAAGAGCCCAGGACCCAGCGAGCCGTGAGGAGCCTCATCATCATCGTGGCCTTCCTCGTCCTGGCCGGCGAGCAGGCCCGGGCCGAGGCCTTTCGCTGTGCCCGGAGCGACGGTAACCGAGGACCTTCCCTGCGCTGGGAGATCCGCGAAGTGCCCTGGGGCGTCGAGCCCACCCTTCTACGAACGGTCTCGGGCGGACGGGAGCGCGTCCTCCAGACGGTCGACGACGCCTTCGCGGCTTGGGAAGGGCCCGCCTGCTCCGACATGGCCTTTCGGTTCGTCGGCGCTGACGCCCGCTTCGTTCCCGGCTTCAACGAGCAGGGTGAGACGCGAAACGCCATCGCCCTTCAGCAAGACTGGCTCTACGATGCCGACGCCATCGCCATCACGGTCTCGACCTTCACCACCGACGGCGTTCTGCTCGATGCCGATATCGAGCTCAATGGGGCGAGCTTCGACTTCGTACTGGTCGAGGACGGCTGCGCCGAGGAGCAGATGGACCTCGGCAACGTCTTGACCCATGAGGTGGGGCACCTACTGGGCCTCGCCCATCCGCCGCAGACGCCAAGCAATCGAGCCACCACTATGTTCGCGACCTCCAGCCCCTGCGAAACCGCCAAGCGAAGTCTCTCCACCGGGGACGTGGAGGGCCTATGTACGATTTACCCCTCGTCGGGCCAGACCCAGGTCTGTCACGGCGCGGACGATCTTGGCTTCGAGGTGGTGGAGACCGAAGACGGTTTCGGGGGATGCTCGAACCTGGGTGCGGGCGCGGGCATTTCGACCCTGGGCCTGGCCCTGTTTCTTCTTTTGCGACGCCTCGTTTGAATTCCCTCGCCTGGGCATCGATGATGCGCACCATGTCGAACCGACACGCAGCGGCGGTCATCGGCGGGGCCGTGGCCGGCGCCGAGATTGCCCGAGCTCTTGCCGAAGCCGGCGCCTACGTCGCGGTCTTCGAACAGAACGAGCGGCCTTACGGAAAGATCGAGGACGGCCTGCCCCGTTGGCACCGGGCTCTCCGAAAGGCCGAGTTCGGTCGCATCAAGGACAAGCTGAGTCATCCGGACATCGACTTCGTTCCGAAGACCAAGGTGGGGCGAGACCTGTCCTTCGACCAGCTGGTGGGGAAAGAGGGCTTCAGCCTCGTCATCCTCGCCTGCGGGGCATGGCGAGATCGCAGCTTGCCGGTCGATGGCGCCGAGGCCTTCGTCGACAGAGGCCTGCGCTACCAAAACCCCTTCATCATTGCCTTCAACCGAGCCGATGCGCCGCTGGGCGAGGTAGTAGAAGGTGCGGTTGTCATCGGAGGCGGCCTGGCCTCGATCGACGTGTGCAAGGTGATGCAGCTCGACGGCGTCCGTAAGAAGCTCGCCGAGCTAGGCATCGACGTCGACATCGAAGAGATGGAGAAGGCCGGTCTTCCTCGGACTCTGGAGAGCCTCGACCTGGACATGGCGCAGCTTGGTCTCGAACCGGCGACCCTGTGCTACCGGCGCGAAGCCGAAGACATGCCCCTCCTGGAGATGCCGCCCGGCGCCGACGAGGCCCGACAGGAGAAGGTCAAGCGGACGAGGGTTCGGGCTTTGGACAAGGCGATGAGCAAGTTCGGGTTCCGCTTTCAGCCCTTGTGCAAGCCCGAGGCCTTGTTGGGTGACGGCAAAGTGGAGGGCGTCCGCTTCCGACGGCTGCAGAAGAACGAGGCCGGCCGCTTGGTCGATACCGACGAGACCTTCGAGCTCCCCACCCGGCTCGTCGTGAGCTCCATCGGCAGCATTCCAGACCCCATCGAAGGCGTCATGATGAAGGGCGAACTCTTCGACTTCAGCGACGAGCCCATTCCGCGCCTCGAAGGTCATCCTCACGTATTCGCGGTGGGCAACGTTGTGACCGGCAAAGGCAACATCATCGCCTCGCGGCGTCATGCTAGCCAAACAGCGGAGCGACTGCTCGAGACCTTCTTGGGTCTGGAGGGCGATCACGAAGACGAGGTCGAGCTCGTGGACGCCATCGAAGCCGATGCCAAGGCCCATGCCCGCGGTCTGGTCGACGAAGCCCAGCGACTGTCTCGCCTGTCCCTGGAGGCGGTGGACTCTCTCCGGTCGCGGGTTCGGGCTCGGCAAGAGGCGGTCGGCTTTTCGGATGTGTCCAGCTGGCTGGGCTGAGTCCAGGTCGTGCAGGAGCTCTGCCTCGAGGCCCTCGAAGTCCGGAGCGACGATGACCGGCCGGTCCTCTCGGGCTCGGCCCGGTTTGGAGGCGTCACCGCGGTTCTGGGGCCTTCGGGTGCGGGCAAGAGCAGCCTGGCCTGGGCGCTGGTCGACCTCCTGCCTCCCGGTCTTCGACGGGTCAGCGGCCGACTCCGCCTGAACGACATGTCCCTATGGGCCGATCGGCCCGGGCCCATCGGCATCGTGCCCCAAGATCCGATCCTCGCCTTGGACGGTCGAAAGACGCCTCGTCAGCATATGGTAATCGCGAGCCGAGCGGCCGGCGTGGCCAGCAGCCCGGCCGCCTGTCAACGGCGGTTTCGACGCTGGCGCTTCCCGGACTCCCGGCTCGACGCGCTTCCGTCTGGGCTTTCGGGGGGCGAGCTTCGTCGAGCCGTCCTGGCCTTGGCTTTGGTGCGTTCGCCGCCAGTGCTCATTCTCGACGAACCGACCGTCGGCCTCGACGCCGAAGTAGCGGGCGCCCTGGAGCGAGAGCTCTTCCAACCTCTGGCGTCGGAGGGTCATCTGCTGATCCTCCTCACCCACGACCTGTTTCTAGCTCGAAGACTGGCGACCCGGGTGGTGGTCGTAGACCAGGGCCGGATCATCGAAGAGAACGAAGCGAAGGGCTTTTGGACCCGGCCGAGCTCGGAGGGGGGCCGCGCCTTGGTCGGGGCGCACCGAGGTCTAGAAGACGAAGAGGGCGCCCACCACGGCAGCAGCCGCGGCGGCGGCGGCGCCCAGCCACAGCATCAGGCCGCCCCCGGAGCCACCGGCCAGGTCGAGTGAACTCACCCATCGCGCGATTTCGCGGTCTTGGGGGAAGCGCTGGACCAGGTTACTGAACATCTCGGCCGCAGAGGAAACCGGCGCACCCACCGACTCCACCACTCGGCAAATCCGGACCAGGCTCATCGGGGCCTCGGCGAAGTCGCTGCCGCACTTGGCCAGCAGGCGTTCGAAGACCCCGCGCTGTCCGCCCTCCCACAGGTAGCGAAGCCGGGCGCACTCGACGGTCACGGTGCCGGGAAAGCGTTCGCTGAGCACCTTGAGCTCTCGCAAGGCCATGGCTTGCCCCCCTCGCCGCCCCGCCAAGCGAGCGCGGAGTTCTCGCCAAAGGTGGTGGGTTCGGGTCTTCATGATCTGCTCCGAGATCAGGTTCGAGCGGACCTGCTCGAACTCCGCCAAGAGCCAGCCCCTATGCTCCTCCTGGGCGGCGTCTTTTCCGAGCTGGCGGAAGAGACGAGCGAGCGCCGCCTCGTCGACGTACTCGATGCAGGCCATGTGGGCGGCGGCGGCCCAGATAGGTTCGTTGGCCCGCTCGAAGGCCAAGGCAACCCCTTGGAGAAGGGCATCCTTACCGCCGAAGAAGCCGAGGTCCGACAGCTCGACCCGAAGGAAGGCTTCGGTCAGGCGAGACTCCCGGATGGCGGTGATGACCTGCAGCAGATCGTCAGCCTCCGGCGAGAACTTGGCGCTCAACTGCTTGAGGGCGTCGGCCCAAGCCTCCGCTTTGTCCCAGGCGCCGGCTTGGGTGGCGGCGACGATGCCCTGCATCAGCGATGGGGCATCATCGGTGGCGACCTCGGGGAGCGTGACGTTCGAGGGGCCCGGAGGGGCTTCCATAGCCTCGGCACCTGGAATCACAGCATCTCCGGTTTGGACACTGCTGACTTCCTTGATGAGGAAGGCGACCGGACCCACCTGGTCGTTGGGAATGGGAATCCGGACCTTGTCTCCCTTGGCGCCCTTGAGGCTCAAGATGTCCTGCCACTCCTCGTGCAGAAGCTTGGCTGGGGACTCCGGATGGGTCTCGAAGAAGGAGAACTCGTCGTTGGCCTTGTTCCTCGAGAGGACCAGGAGCCGCCCCTCGCCCGCGAACAGGTGGGTCTCGCCGAGAGGAGAAGCCAGGCCCGAGGGCAGCTTTACGTGCTCCGTGATTCGATTCACGTTGATGTGGGGGGGGAGCGAGTATCGGAGTTCGTTGGGCAATTCCATGTTCAGACCTCGAGGCAATGACCGGGACGGGGCGCGACGGTCCGTTTGATTCGCTTGGCTTTGCTTGCAAGCCCAGCCGCCCTCAGGCAGGGATTCCCAGAAGGGAGTTCTTGCGGTCGCCCGCCATGAGCCAGTCCGAAGACGTCAATACGCCCACCTACCGCATCGGGGCTGTCTCCCGGCTGACCCAAATCCCGGCCGAGACCCTCCGTGTCTGGGAGCGTCGCTATCACGTCGTCGAGCCTCGGCGAGGCGGGGGGCAGACCCGACTGTACGACCGCAATGACGTCGAACGCCTCACCGTAATCAAGCAGTTGGTCGACCGTGGCCACGCGATCAGCACTGTGGCCTCCCTGGACCTGGAGGAGCTGAAGACCCGGCTCCAGGAGCATCACTTGCAGGGCATCGCGGCCGTCGACCCCGAGTACGACGGCAAAGAAATCGCGACCTTGGTCGTCGGCGAGACCGTGGCCACCATGGTGATGGAAGGGGAAGCCGATATGGACGGGGTCGAGATCGTCGGGACCGCCTTCGACGCAAGCGACGTCGGTCCGGACGCGGCGACGCGCAAACCCCGTGTGATCGTGTTGGAGTGCCCAACCATTGACCACCGAACGTCCAAGACGACCCAGCTTCTGCTCCGTCGAACCGGCGCCCTGAGGGTCATCGTGGTCTACGGCTTCGGCACCCGAGACAACATCCAGCGCCTGTCCACGGGTCGGGTCCGGGTCCTCCGGGGCCCCATGAACAACTTCGAGCTTCGCCGGGCCATCATCGAGAGCGAGAGCGCTCGCTCCGACGACCAGCTGCGCACCCGCCCGGTCGGAGACGAGGCCGAAGAGATTCCGGGACGCCGTTTCACAAACGCCCACTTGGCGCGTCTGTCCACCGTGTCCAGCGCCGTCGAGTGCGAATGCCCCCAGCATCTGGTGGGGATCATCACTCAGCTGGTCGCCTTCGAAGAGTACAGCCAAGAGTGCGAGGACCGGAATGACAAGGACGCGTCGATCCACGCCATGCTGCGGCGTACGACGGCCCAAAGTCGGGCCAAGCTCGAAGACGCCATGGCGCGCCTCATGGAGGCCGAAGGCATCGTCCTCTAGGCCGGCATTCCCTGGGGTCACAAGCCCTTCATCGGCCAGCCGCCAGGCTTCGCCACCACCGCCTCAAACTGAGACAAGGACGCCCGCCGACGAGTTTCTCGATGGGTGCAGAAACGAGAGGGCCCCTCGCGCTCAGTGTGAGCCGGAGGGGCCTTGGGCCAGGAGGGCTTGCTTCGTCTAGAAGGAGGCTTCGAGGCTGAAGTCTCCGCTCACGCCGACCTGGTAGGCCGAGACGCGGCGCTCGAAGAAGTTGGCCAGCTCCTGAACGTCTTGAAGCTCCATGAAGGAGAAGGGGTTCTTGGCTTCGTATTGCTTCGGCAGGCCAAGCATCTGGAGCCGCTGGTCGGCCACGTACATCAGGTACTCTCGCATGTCCTGAACCGAGATGCCGGTCACGCCGCCGCTCAGCACGTCCTGAGCAAACTGGGTTTCACACTCGATGGCTTCTTCCAGCATCTCGTGGATCTGGGTCTTCATGTAGTCATCGAAGAGGTCGGGCTCTTCGGCCTTGACCGTCTTCACGACTTCGAAAGCGAAGGCCATGTGGGCGCTCTCGTCCCGGAATACCCAGTTCGTCCCGCTCGCCAGTCCGTGAAGAAGGCCCTTGGACCGCAGGCAGTAGACGTAGGCAAAGGCGGCAAAGAAGAACAGGCCTTCGATACAGCTCGCGAAGCAGATCATGTTGAGCAGGAACTGCCGCCGATGGGCCTTCGTCTCCAGGCGCTGCAGCTCCTGGATGCTGTCGATCCACTTGAGGCAGAAATCGCCCTTCTTCTTGATGGACGGGATGTTGTCGATGGCCGCAAAGGCCTCTGCCCGCTCGTCGTGGTCGGGGACGTAGGTGTCGAGCAGGGTGAGGTAGAACTGCACGTGCAGCGCTTCTTCGAAAAGCTGACGAGACAGATACATCCGAGCCTCGGGCGCGTTCACGTGCTGGTACAGGTTGAGCACCAGATTATTGGACACGATCGAATCGCCGGTGGCGAAGAAAGCCACCAAGCGGCTAATGAGGTGGCGCTCTCCAGCCGACATCTTCGAGCGGAGATCGACGACGTCGAGAGAGAAGTCGACCTCCTCGACCGTCCAGGTGTTCTTGATCGCGCTTCGATACATCTCGTAAAACTTCGGGTAGCGCATGGGCCGAAGCGTCAGATTCATTCCAGGATCCAAAAGCATTTCGTGACTCCTCGTTGGTGGGGGGGGGCCTACTGGCAGGCCTCGCAGTATTCTGGGTTCTCGAGGGAGCAGGCGACGGCTTCGGCGTCGGTCGCCTTCTTGCTCCCCTCGCTGCCCACGGTGGTCTTGGCGATCTTGGTCGCCGGCCGAGAGCGCAGGTAATAGGTCGTCTTCAGACCGCGCTTCCAAGCGTAGAAGTACATGGAGGACAGGGGTCCGAGGTTCGGATTCTCCATGAAGAGGTTCAGGGACTGACTCTGGTCGATGAAGGCGCCTCGCTCGGCCGCCATATCAATGAGTGCTTTTTGCGGTAGCTCCCAAGCGGTGCGGTAGACGGCCCGCAGCTCGGCGGGGATCGACTCGATGTGCTGAACGGAGCCCTCGGCCTGTTTGATCTGGGCCCGCATCTCTTCCGACCAAAGACCGAGGCGCTTGAGGTCCGCGACCAGATAGCGGTTCACTTGCATGAACTCACCGGACAGGGTCTCTCGCTTGAAGAGATTGCTGACCTGGGGTTCGATACACTCGTAGCAGCCCGATATCGACGCGATGGTCGCGGTAGGCGCGATAGCGATGAGCAGGGAGTTTCGGAGCCCATGCTCCTGGATTGCGGCTCGGAGATCTTCCCAACGCTCCATGTCCACCGGCTTGGTCTCCCAGTGATCGAACTGTAGCTCGCCCCGGGCGGCCCGGGTCTCTGGGAAGCCCGGGTGCGCTCCCTTTTCCTGGGCCAGCTCCAGCGAGGCGCGCAGCGCCCAGTAGTAAATCTCTTCGGAGATCTCTCTCGAGATCTTGCGAGCCTCGTCGCTGTCGAAGGGCAGGCCCAGCTGGAAGAACACGTCCTGAAGTCCCATCAGGCCCAGTCCCACTGGACGCCACTTGTCGTTCGAGCGCTCGGTGGATGGGATTGGGTAGTAGTTGAGGTCGATGACGCGGTCGAGCTGACGAACGGCCAGCCGCACCGTCCGAGCCAGTTGATCCGTGTCTACCGCGCCGTCGCGCACGTGACGGGCGAGGTTTATCGAGCCCAGGTTGCACACCGCGGTCTCGTTCCGACTCGTCACTTCGATGATCTCGGTGCAGAGATTGGACAGGTGTACGGTCCGGCCGGGGAGGGCGGTCTGGTTACAGGCCAAGTTCGACTTGTCCTTGAAGGTCATCCAGCCGTTCCCGGTCTGAGCCAGGGAGCGCATCATCCGGCCGTACAGGTCTCTGGCCTTGACGACCTTCTCGGCCAGACCCGTTGCTTCAGCCTCGGCGTAAGCCTTGCGGAACTCCTCGCCGTACAGATCGACGAGCATGGGGACCTGGTGGGGGTCGAAGAGCGACCAGTCGGCGTCGGCCTCGACCCGCTCCATGAACAGATCGCAGACCCAGTTGGCCAAATTGAGGTTGTGGGTTCGGCGCGCCTCGTCCCCCGTGTTCTCGCGCAGCTCCAGGAAGTCTTCGATGTCTGCGTGCCAAGGCTCCAGATAGACGCAGCAAGCGCCCTTGCGACGCCCGCCCTGATTCACCGCTGCCACCGAAGCGTCCAGAGTCTTCAGCCAGGGCACGATGCCGTTCGACAGACCGTTGGTGCTCTGGATAAGCGAGCCGCGGCTTCGTACCCGGCTGTAGGCCAGGCCGATGCCGCCCGAGAACTTGCTGAGCTGGGCGATATCGCCGTAACGCCGGTAGATAGCGCCCAAGTCGTCCTCGGGAGAGTCGAGGAGGAAGCAAGAAGACAGCTGCTCGTGTCGGGTTCCCGAGTTGAACAGGGTGGGGGAGCTCGGGACGTACTCCAAGGAGGAGAAGAGCCGGTACAGCTCCATGGCCTCTTTGACGTCGTGGCTCAGGGCGCAGGCCACCCGCATGAAGAAGTACTGGGGCGTCTCGATCACGTCTCGCCGGGTGGGATGGCGGAGCAGGTAGCGGTCGTAGACCGTCCGGAGCCCGAAATACTCGAAAAGCTGATTCCGGCTGCTCTGAATGGCCTGGTCCAGCTTTCGGCGGTGGGTCTGGACGAACTCGTCCAGCCGATCGTTGATCAGCCCGACCTCCTTGCCGACCCGGATCGACTGGGAGAAGGACTGGATGTCCTGCATCTTGACCTCCTTGTCGATGAAGGTCGCGAGCAGCCGAGCGGCCAGCTTGGAGTACTCGGGCTCCTCGGCGATGAAGCCCGCCGCCGTGGCGATGGACAGCTGGTCGAGCTCCTGGGTGGTGGCGCCGTCGAAGAGTCCTCCGATGGTCCGGATCGCCACTCGGTTGGCGTCGACGTTTGGAAGGCCGCTGCAGCAGCGCCCGACGGCCTTCACGATTTTGTTCAGGTCCGCCAGCTCGTAGGCGCCCGAACGCTTCCGTACCCGCATCGCGGTCGGGGTTTCCACGCGATCGAATCGGGTCGGCGGCTGGGTGATGGGGCGTTGGGGGGTCTCTGCAAGGTTGGGGGCCGGATCGCTGGTCTCCTCGACGAGACCTCCAGAGGTACCGGTGCCGTTCTGCAAGCTGCTCATCAGTCGTTTTCCTTCCCTGGTGGAGTGCCCAGAAGTTGGGCACCATATCGATATATGGGGGCTCGGTAAGCTCGTCAACACAACCCCTGGTGTTTTATTCCCCGAATCACGTTTTTGCTCCAAGATCCCGAAACGGTTAGGAAATCGGGCCTGGGACCGATCTCCCGGATCGGTCGAGAGCGGTGCCCGAGGACCGAAGCCCGGGGAGGAAGGAAGCGCTGTGGCGGCGGCGGATTGAGCGGACATCCAGGCTCGGCCGAAGGCTGCTGAGGGGCAAGCCAGACCTATTTCCGCCAAAAACGACCGATCAGCGATCAGCAGGACGGCCCCAAACAGGGCTCCCAACCTGCCCAAAACAGACCGAAGAGTCCTTTTGGGGGCTGAGGTCTCCGTTCCTGCCGCGTCCTTGGTGTGGCCTGGGTAGCCCCACCGGACGTCGGTGGTCGAGGCCTTGCCCGGCCTGCGGATCCGTCAAAGATCAAAGCTGGGTGACGAGAAGGCCGAGGGCGGTCGCGGCCACCAAGAGGCTCATGGGCAAGCCCAAGCGCAAGAAGTCCCGGAAGCGGTAGCCGCCGGCGCCGAAGACCATGAGGTTGGTCTGATAGCCCAGGGGGCTGGCGAAGGCGGCGCTGGCCGCAACCAGGACCGCCAGGATCACGGGAAGCGTCGGCATCTGAAGCCCGTCGGCCGCGGCCAAGGCGACAGGCAGGGCCACTACGGCCGCGCCGGCGTTGGTCACGAACAGCGACAGGAGCGCCGTCGCGCCGTAGATGAGGACCAGGACGAGGCGCGGATCGTGGACGTCGGCCAGGATGAGCTGCGCGGCCACCTCGGCCGCACCACTGACTTCGAGGCCCCGTCCCAGGCCCAAGGAGGCCCCCACGGCCAGGAGAAGGGGCCAGTCCACTCGGCGCCGGACGCTCTCTTCCGAGCAGCAGCCGGCCAGCACCATCGCGATGGCAGCGCCGAGGGCGGCGGCGGTCAGGGACACGCCAAGGATCACCGCGGCGAAGAGGCCGATGAAGATGGCCAGGGCCCAAGAGCGGCGCTCGTGGCGGGGCGGGTCTTCGGCGTCCAGTCGGCTGACAAGGTGGAACTCATTGGAGAGCCGGTTCTGGTCCACGAAGGAGGGGGGCGCCTCGAGCAGCAGGGTGTCCCCTGCCACCAGCTCGATGTCGCCCACCCGGCTCCGGATGCGGGTGCCCTGTCGGGCGATGCCGAGGACCACGGCGTTGTACTGGTTTCTGAAACGGGCCTCTCTCACCGTCTTGCCCAGCATCGGAAAGGCCTGGGACAGAACGGCCTCGACGAAGACCCGATCGGAGCGCCCCCCATCCAGGGCAAAGAGGGTCCGACTCGCAGGCCGTAGTCCGGGCGTGCGCCGCAGTTCGACCACCGAGTCCACCATGCCCACGAACACCAGCTGGTCTTTGGCCTCCAGGCGCTCTTTGGCTCCGACGGCCGGCCGGACCGAACCTCGACGGTGGATTTCGGCCAAGTAGACGCCAGGTAGGTGACGGAGACCGGCCTCTTCGATGCTTCGTCCGACGAAGGGGCCGCCCTCTTCGACCACCATCTCCAGGGTGTACTCTCGCGGGTCCAAGAGCTCCCGCAGGCCGTCGTCATGGGCCGGCAGCAGCCGGTGGCCACCGGACGCCATGAAGGTGATGCCGACGAGAACGCAGGGCACGCCGACCCAAGCGAGGTCGAAGAGCGAGAGGCCGGGTCGACCCGCCTCCAAGAGGAGGCCCTGCACCACCAGGTGCGTGCTGGTCCCGACCAGGGTACAGAGGCCGCCCAGGATGGCGGCGTAGCTCAAAGGGATGAGCAGCTTGGAAGCCGGGATGCGCAGGCGGCGCCCCCAGTCCGACACCACGGGGAGGAGGACGGCCACGATGGGGGTATTGTTCAAGAAAGCGCTCAGCACCGCGACGGGCACGCTCAACCGGAGCACGGCGGCCGAGGTCGAGCGCGGACGGCCCAGCATGCGCTGGACCACAAAGCCCACGGCTCCGGTTTCACGCAGGCCCGCCGCCACGATGAAGAGGGCACCCACCGTGACCACGCCTTCGTTCCCGAAGCCCCCCACCCCGACCGAGACGGGGAGGGCGCCCAGGGCCATCAGACCGACCAGGGCCCCGTTGAGAACCAGATAGGGCGCCAACCTCGTGAAGGCCAAAGTCACGAAGGTCGCGGTGATGGCCGCCACGGTCAGCCACGCGTCGAGGCCCATTCGAGATCAGGAGGAACGAGCCTTCGACAAGGGACCTTGCTTCGGGACCACCACGATGCCCTCCGGAGACACGTGAAAGTGTTTGGCGTCCTCGTCCAGATCGTAGCCGATGGTGGTCCCCTCCGGGATGACCACGTTCTTGTCGATGATGGCTCGACGAATGCGGCAGTGACGACCGACTTCCACGCCGTCGAAGAGGATGGACTGGGAGACGTGGGAGAAGCTGTTGATGCGGACGTCGGTGCCCAAGATGCTCTCTTCCAAATGGCCGCCGGAGATGACGCAACCGTCGCAGACCATGGAGTCGGTAGCGATGCCGATTCGCTTGCTCTCTTGATCGGCGAACACGAACTTGGCCGGTGGGCCCTCGGGCTCGGCGGCCCGGATGGGCCAGGCACGGTTGTACAGGTTAAAGGTCGGCGACACCGACACCAGGTCCATCGAGGCCTCGTGGTAGGCGGAGAGTGTTCCGATGTCGACCCAGTAGCCCTTCGTATCCTCGGACTCACCGGGCACCAGATTCTCGGCGAAGTCGTAGACGTAGACAGGGGCCTTCTCGAAGAGCTGGGGCAAGAGGTCCCCGCCGAAGTCGTGCTTCGAGTTCGGACGGCCCGCGTCGGCTCGCACTTGGGTGAGCAGTGTGTCTCGATCGAATAGGTAGTTGCCCATCGAGGCCAAGGACCATCCCGGCCGACCGGGCATCTCGGGAGGGTCACTGGGCTTTTCGACGAAGCCGGTCATCCGCCAGTCGGCGTCGACGGCAATGCAGCCAAAGCGCGAAGCCTCTTCCCGGGGCACCGGAATCGCGGCCACCGTGGCCTTGGCCTGGCGCGCCATGTGGAAGTCGACCATCTGACGGACGTCCATCTTGTAGACGTGATCGCCGCCGAACACGGCGACGATCTCCGGGGCTTCGTCCTCGACCAAATTGAGGTTTTGGAAGATGGCGTCGACGCTGCCGCTGTACCACTCCTTGGACAGGTTCATCTGAGGGGGCACGGGTTCGATGTAGCCCCCGAATCCCGCAAACCGGTTCCAAGAGCGGAGGAGATGCTTGAGCAAGCTGTCCGACTTGTACTGGGTGAGTACTTTGACGTGCTGGTAGCCGGAGTTCACGAAGTTCGAGAGGACGAAATCGACGATTCGATAGCGTCCTCCGAAAGGCACGGCAGGCTTCGCCCGCTCTTCGGTCAGCGGCAGCAGCCGCTTCCCCTCACCCCCGGCGAGCACCATGGCCAGAACCTGCATGACGGCCCCCTAGCATGGGGTAGGGCCCGGAACCAACGCTGCTGACGGGCCTGTGGACACCCCGGGATCGCTGTACTAGCCCCGTCCCATGACGCACTTCGTGCCTCCGGAAGGAAACACAGTCGAAGTCCAGGGCGAGCAGGTCGTAGCCGGTGATCGCCCCATCATCCCGTTCATCGAAGGAGACGGAACGGGTCCGGACATCTGGCGGGCGTCGCAGCGCGTCTTCGACGCGGCGGTCGAGAAGGCCTACGGGGGCACCAAGACGATCGCTTGGTACGAGGTGTACGCGGGCCAGAAGGCCTTCGACCTTTTCGAAGAGTGGCTACCCGAAAAGACCATCGAGGCTTTCCGACAGTTCAAGGTCGGCATCAAGGGACCGCTAACCACCCCGGTAGGCGGGGGGATACGGTCCCTAAACGTAGCGCTACGCCAGACACTGGACCTTTACACCTGCCTGCGCCCCGTCCGCTGGTTCCAGAATGTGCCTTCGCCCGTGAAGAAGCCGAGCGATGTCGACATGGTGATCTTCCGGGAGAACACCGAGGACATCTACGCTGGCATCGAGTTCGAATCGGGTAGCCCCGAAGCTCGACGCTTTCTAGGTCTGATCAAGGAGCACTTTCCCGAGCGCTACGGGAAGATCAGATTCCCCGAGACCTCCGGTATCGGGCTGAAGCCCGTTTCGTCCGAGGGGACGGAGCGCCTTGTTCGGAGCGCCATCAAGTATGCCCTCGACAACGGTCGGAAGAGCCTGACCGTCGTCCACAAAGGCAACATCATGAAGTTCACCGAGGGCGCCTTCATGCAGTGGGCCTACGCCCTTGGGGAGCGGGAGTTCGGAGATCAGACCTACGGTTGGGGTACGCTGGGCGGCTCGCAGTGGGAGCGGACCAAAGCCGAGAAGGGGCAGGAGGCGGCGGACGCCGAGCTCGAGGAGGCCAAGCGAGCCGGCAAGCTCATCATCAAGGACGCCATCGCCGACATCATGCTGCAGCAGGTTCTGACGCGACCCACCGAGTTCGACGTCATCGCCACCATGAATCTGAACGGGGACTACCTGTCCGATGCCCTAGCAGCCCAGGTGGGCGGCATCGGGATCGCGCCAGGGGGTAATATCAACTACGAGACGGGCCACGCCATATTCGAGGCTACCCACGGGACGGCCCCCAAATACGCGGGCAAAGACGTGGTGAATCCGGGGTCCGTCATCCTGTCGGGCGAGCTGATGCTCCGCCATCTGGGCTGGGTCGAGGCCGCCGACCTCATCGTGAAGAGCCTGGACCTCACGGTGGGCAACAAGACCGTGACCTACGATTTCCATCGGCAGATGGAGGGTGCGACTAAGGTCAAGACTTCGGAGTTCGCGGATCACATGATCCGCAACATGACTTGACTCAAGACGGGCCGGGCGCGGCGGCGGGTGCCGCGCCCGCGTCTCCATTCACCGTGAGCCCGAGGCTCTCGTCGAAGCAGAGGTGATTCTGGATGCTCTCCGCCCCTTCGATGGGGTTCTCGTACACCCAGGTGCCGTTGGTGGCTTCTTTGCCGCCCGCGAGGACGCTGTAGTAGGACGCCGTTCCCTTGTGGGGGCAGAAGGTCTGCTTGCTCGTCTTGGCCAGCATTCCCGGGTTCACGTCCTCTTCGGGGACGTAGATCCGGGGTGGGCAACCTTGCTCTTCGAGCCTCAGGGCTCGCTTGGTGTAGGCGACGGTGAATCCGTCGAAGACGATCTCGACCGGTCGCGGGTGGGGGCTGATGCGGATGCGGGCACTCATGGACATCAGCGCTAGCCGGGAGCCAGGAGCGAGAGCAATCCATTGTGGAGCGCGCCGAAAAATAGGCCCAAGGCCACGCTCGTCAGAGCGGCGGTCATCACCGATGCGAGGGCGGCGTTGACCCAGGCATCGGATCTCTTTCGCACCCCGGGGTAGATGAGAAGCGAACCCAAGATGGTGCCCAGACAGCTGATGATGAAGACGGTCCACTGAGGCGGCGTCATGGCTGCATCGCTTTCTCCAATCGATCGTTGATGGCCTGACCGAGTCCCTCGTCAGGCACCGGCTCGGCTCGGAGTCCTCGAAGCCCGAGCCCGTCCAGACGGCGCAAGGCTTCGTACAGTCGACGAGCCGCTTTCCGAAGGTCTCGGTCCGGACTCAGGTCTTCGACGGCGCCCCAGCCCACTTCATCCGAGGTCCCGAATTGCAGAAGGCCCAAATCGGAGCGGGGATGATCTTCGCGGCCTCGCCATCGGAGTGGGGTGCGTGGGGCGTAGTGCCGAATCGACCGACCCGGACTCTCTCGCTGCAAGCTGTCCTTCGTGGGGATCTGGAGGTGGCCGACGACCGCCTCGATCTCCTCACGGGGAAGGCCGCCCGGCCGAAGGAGCATCGCCTCCGAGCGGGCCAAAGAGACCACCGTCGATTCGACGCCCACTCGGCAAGGACCTGCGTCGAGTAAGGGCAGACCTGGTCCGAGCTGGCTTTCGACGGCCTCGGCCGTGGTTGGGCTCAGTCGTCCGAAACGGTTGGCGCTTGGGGCGGCCAGAGGTCGAGCGGTGAGGCGGAGCAGTTCCAGCGCCGTCAGGTGGTCTGGAACTCGGACGGCGAAGGTCTCCAGGCCGGCCGTCACCAGGTCGGGGACCAAGGGGCCCTTGGGCAGAACGAGGGTGAGGGGCCCGGGCCAGAAGGCCTCAGCCAGCGCGAGGGCTCGGGGCTCCCAAGGACCCAAGCTCAGGGTCTGGGCGGTAGAGACGTCCGGGACGTGGACGATCAGAGGGTCGAAACGGGGCCGAGCCTTCGTCTCGAAGATCTTCAGCACGGCGTCCTCGTTCGTGGCGTCCGCGCCAAGGCCGTAGACGGTCTCGGTGGGGAAGGCGACGATCTCGCCCGCCCGAAGACGTCGGGCCGCCTCTTCGAGGGTCAGCCTCACATCGCCTGCGGGGCCTGGAGGCCCAGCAGCTCCAATCCCGCGGCCAGCGTGTTGCGGACCGCGTCGACCAAGGCCAGTCGCGCCTGGCGCAGGGCCTCATCGTCTTCGAGCAAGACCCGCTTGCTGCGGTCCTGGTTGCCGGCTGTGAACCAGCTGGCCGTGGCCTGGGCCAGGTCGAAGAGGGCTCGGGCGAGGAGCGAGGGCTCGAACGCCTCACAGGCGCGCTCCAAGACGTCGGGAAAGCGGGCTAAGGCGCGGATCACCATTCGCTCTTCGTCCTGGCTAAGCCGGGACAGAGGGGCGGCGTCGAGATCGCTCGAGCCCCCTTTGCGAAGGATGGAGCAGGCCCGGGCGTGGGAGAACTGGACGTAGGGCCCGGTGAATCCGGTGAACTGGAGGACCTCGTCCCAGTCGAAGTTGAAGTCGCTGCTCCGCAGGTTCTTCAGGTCACCGAACAGGATCGCGCCGATGCCGATGGCTTCCACGACCTCGTCGAGGACCCTGGCGTCGATCTTGTCCGAGGCCTCACAGATCGCTCGGGCTTTGCCGACCGACTCTTCGAGCACCTCGTCCAGGAAAATCACATTGCCCCGCCGGGTGCTCATGCCGAGGACTCGCCCGAAAGGCACATGGTGGCATCGCTTCGCCCAGTCGTGGCCCATCGCCTCCAAGACGGAGAAGAGCTGCTTGAAGTGCAGGCTCTGTTCGGCCCCCACCACGTACAGGGCTCGGTCGAAGGCGAACCGCGACTGTCGGTCCAGAGCAGCCGCCACGTCTCGGGTCAGGTAGAGCGTCGTGCCGTCCCGGGTCTTCAGCATGGGCGGCGGTTCGTCGTCGGGGACAGGCAGGTCCACGACCTCGGCCCCCTGGTCGACTCGGGTTCCGGGGCGCGCCCGCACTTCATCCACCGTGGCCTCCAGGACGTCCTGATAAAGGGACTCGCCCTCCAAGGCCGTAAAGTGGACGCCAAGCCGGGCGTAGACCTTGGAGAAGTCGTCGATTGACGTGGTGCGGAAGCGCCGCCACTCGGCCAAGGCCTCTTCGTCCTTCTCCTCCATTCGGCGAAGAAAGGCCCGGGCCGCTCCGTCCTTCTCCTCGGCATCGGGAAGCTCCGCCCGCGCGGCATCGGCGTCGGCTCGGAGCACATCCGACGCTTCGGGTGGCGCCTCCAACGGATCCGTGTCGGTCGGGAGGTCGAGCAGTGCCCGGAGCTTCTTCTCCAGGCCCTTCACCTTCTTGTCGGCCTTCTTCTTGGCTTTGCCGTCCGCGTCATCCGCCTCGCTCCGCGCGACACGAAGGGCCTCGGCCAGCGTTCTCGCTTCGTCCGGTCGAGCGATGCGAGCCTTTCGACTCGCGACGTCGGCTTCGTGGCTGGCCTTCACGTAGACCTCCACCAAGTGCTTGGCGTCGCCTCGCCGCGCAGGGTCGCCATGGCGTGCAAAGCCGGTGGCCAGCAGGCCGAACTGCTTGCCCCAGTCTCCGAAGTAGTTGATCGACACCACATTCCAGCCGCAGGCGGCATGCACTCGGGACAGGGCCGAGCCGATTACCGTGCTCCGAATGTGGTGAAAGGCCAAAGGCTTGGCGATGTTGGGGGAGGAGAAGTCGATGACCAAGGTCCGCCCCTGGCCGCTGTTGCTCCGCACGTAGTCCGGGGCTCGGGCAGCGGGGACCACCCGCTCGGCCAGCGTGGCCGCGCCAAAGCTGAAGTTGAGATAGGGGCCCGCCGCCTGCACCGTCCAGCGCGGATCTGCGAGAGCCGTCGCCCACGCGCGGGCCAACTCGGGGGGCTTCATGCCCGCCGCTTTGGCGAAGGGAAAGCAGGGCAGGGTCAGGTCGCCGTGCTGGGGGTCGGCCTCCCTGATCTGGGCCAAAACGGCGGCTTCAGATTCGCTCGAAAGGCCTTGGCTGGAAGCAACTGCGGATGCGAGTTCCTTCCGCAGCGAAGCCAGCGGAGACGACATCCGTCGGGCACGTACAAAAGCGCGTCATGTTTGGCAAGAAGGGCAAGGGCGGCCTGGACGAAGCCCAGATTCGAGCGGCATTGGGCGGGCTCAAGGACCCGGTCGACGACACCCCTCTGGACCAGCGTCTGGAGTCGGTGAAGAGCGAGCATGCCCTCCAACTCCAACTCGTGTTCCCGAGTACGGCCTGGGAGGGGCGAGCGGCGTCAGAGGTGGCGATTCGCAAGGCTCTCGAGGAGGCGGGCGAAACCCGAGACATCCGCCTCGACGTCCGGGGCGACGTGAAGCCAGCTCGGCCTCAGGGCACCGCCCAAAGTCTGGTGCCGGGCGCGAAGAACGTGCTGCTCTTCGCCTCCGGCAAGGGTGGCGTCGGAAAGTCGACCGTTGCCACCAACGTGGCCGCCGCCCTGGCTCGAACAGGTGCCCAAGTCGGACTGCTGGACGCGGACATCTACGGCCCGTCGGTCCCCACCATGTTTGGCGTGACCGAGCGACCCGAAGTCGTGGGACAAAAACTCAAGCCTGTCCAGAAGCACGGCCTGGCCCTGATGAGCATCGGTCTCATCGTCGAGCCGAGTCAGGCCATGTCTTGGCGGGGTCCGATGCTCAACGGCGCCCTCACTCAGTTCATGCGGGACGTGGATTGGGGTGAGCTCGACTACCTCGTCCTCGACATGCCGCCTGGCACCGGCGACGTGCAGCTCACCATCGCACAGAACCTCAAGGTGGCGGGCGCCGTCTTGGTCTCCACACCGCAGGACGTGGCCCTGGCCGACGTCATCCGGGGCAAGGCCATGTTCGACAAAGTCGACGTCCCGGTCCTCGGGGTGGTCGAGAACATGGCCTGGTTCGTGTGTGGCGATTGCGGCGCCAAGCACTACATCTTCTCAAAGGGCGGTGCGAATCGCTTGGCCTCCGAGATCGGGGTGCCGCTTCTGGGCGAGATCCCGCTCGAGCAATCGACCCGGGAGGCCGGCGACGCGGGCGTCCCCGAGGTCATCGCCCACCCCGAAAGTGGCGTCGCCCAGGCTTTCGACAAGCTGGCCCACCGCGTCGCCACCGAGCTCGCCGTGTCGGCGGCCAAGCAGTCGGTAAAGCCGGGGCGCGGCCTCAAGATCATTCAGTAGTCGTGGGCAAGCAGAGCACCAAGCCCCCCAAGGGCACGCGAGACTTCCTCGGGCCGGAGCTCGTGTTGCGCCACCGGGTCATCCGTATCATTCAGGAGGTGTACGAGAGTTTCGGCTTCGAGCCCCTGGAAACGCCGAGCTTCGAACGCCTCGACACTCTGCTCGGGAAGTACGGCGACGAAGGAGACCAGCTCGTCTTCAAGATTCTGCATCGCGCCCAACCTCTGGTGACCGGGGTGCGAGAAGCGGCGGCGGCCCTGGCCCAGCCCGGCACCATCGTCGTCGGTCGGACCGGGGAGACGGCGCCTAGCGTGGAGCCCCTCCTCGCCGACTTGGGGCTACGCTACGACCTGACCGTCCCCTTGGCTCGAGTCGTGGCCCAGTATCGAAATCAGCTGCCGCCCGTGTATCGGCGCTATCAGATCCAGCCCGTATGGCGAGCCGACACGCCCTCCAAGGCCCGCTTTCGTGAGTTCCACCAGTGCGATGTCGACGTGGCCGGTTCGCGCTCCCCTCTGGTGGAGGTGGAGGTCGTCTCCGCAGTGTCGACCTGCCTGGCTCGCCTCGGGTTCGATGCGGCGCGGGTCCGGGTCAATCACCGCGGCCTCTTGCGAAGTGTGATGCGGGTGGCAGGGGTGCCTTCGGACCTGGAGGTGACTTCGATTGTGGCTTTGGACAAGCTCGACAAGATGGGTCCGGACGGCGTCCGCGCGGAGCTCGCGGAGCGGGGCATCGAAGCCGCTTCGGCCGAGCGCCTCCTCGGCGTGCTCGACGCCCGCGAGACCCTGGACAGCGTGGGGGCCTTCGTAGCCCAGGACGAAGAGGGCGTGGAAGCCGTCGCGAACCTGCGCCGCATCCTGGAGCTGGCCCAGGGAACGGCGGCCGGCGAGCGCCTCCTCTTCAGCGCCACCTTGGCTCGGGGGCTCGGCTACTACACGGGGGCCATCTTCGAGGTCGAAGACCCAGGCCTGGGCGCCTCCTTGGGTGGCGGCGGCCGCTACGACGGTCTCGTGGGCATGTTCAGCGGCAGGGACGTCCCCGCCTGTGGCTTTTCGCTCGGGCTGGAGCGCATCTTGGTCCTGCTCCAGGAGCGCGGAGGTTTGGCCGAGGACCGGGCCCAGCCTCGGGTGTTGCTCGCGGCGACCCAGGCCGGAGCCTCGACAGCTAGCCTGGAGCTCGCTCGCGCCCTTCGGGACGCAGGCTTCGCGGTCAGTCTGGCGCCCGACCCTCTCAAGGCGGCCAGAGCCCGAAAAGAGGCAGACGAGCGGGGCTACGACGCGGCGGTTCTGGTGGGAGAGGGAGAGGGCCTGGGCCTTTGGCTCCGCAGCGCACCCGGTGTTCGGGACCGACGGGCGTCCACGGCCGATGCGGTCGTCGCCGCAATCCGAGCCGAGCTCAGCGCCTGAGCCCTTCCGAGACGGCCTCCTGGAGCCGGGGCATGCGGTAGCGCTTGAGGTCTCCAGCCGCGGTGACGGGCCGAAAGACCGCCTTGGCCTCGAGGAGATGGCCGCGGGTGCTCGGGTAGCGCTGGCTGAAGTGCGTGAGCAGGAGCTCCTTGGCTCCGGCCGAGCGAGCCAGCTCCGCCGCGTGCCGGGCCGTCATGTGGCCCCGCTCCTTGGCCTCCTTCTCCTCCGCATCCAGGTAGGTCGCCTCGCAGACCAAGAGGTCGGCGTCTCGGGCCAGCTCGTAAGCGCCTCGACAGCGGCGGGTGTCCATGACGAAGGCCAGGGACAGTCCGGCTGGGCCTTCGACCCGGTACCCGAAGGTCTCGATGGAGTGGGACAGCTTCTGGACCGAGACCAAGAAGGTGCCGTCGTCCAGGATCACGCCCTCGGTCTCATAGGGTCGGGCTTCGACCGGCGGGTCTTGCGCGTACTCGCAAGCGTGAAGGGCGCGCTCGAAAAAAGGCCGACCGTAGCCCGGAAAGTGCACGCGGACGGGGCCCGTCACGGCGTCCATGGCCATGCGATAGAAGATGCCGGCCAGACCGAGGCAGTGGTCTCCGTGGAAGTGGGTCAAGAATATGTGGTCGATGTCTTCGAAGCCGACCCCGGCCCGGGCCATCTGACCCGAGGTGTCCTCGCCCGGGTCGAAGAGAAGACCACGACCGTTCCAGCGAAAGAGGTAGCCGTTGTGGTTGCGGTGCCGGGTCGGGACCTGACTCGAGGTCCCCAGAACGACGAGCTCGGGCGGCGTCACGACCTCGGATGCTCGCCACGACCTGGGACCTTGGGCAAGCGGATGCCCACCCCATGGGGGTGGACCCGTCAGGATTCCGGTTCGGGCTCGACTTCGAATGCATCGGTCCGGGGTCGGTCGCAGGCCTCGTCGGTGCACACCTGATATCGGAGGACCCCACGCACCCGGTCGTCGCGGGCGTCCTCTCGGCGGGCGAGCGTGGCTTCGACCCTGCCTTCACCTTCGACGATCACCGAGCGACCGATCGGCAGGTCTTTCGTCACGCCTTCGGGATAGCGCACCCCTTCGATCAAGAAGGCGCTGTCTTGGGCGGACTGGAGCTGGAGCGGTTTGCCCACCGCTTCTCCCTGGCTGTACACGTGAAAGCCATCCGCCACGGAGAAGCGCACTCGGATGGCGTCGGCCTCCACCTCGATCACGTATTCGAAAGCCGACTTCCAGTCGGGCAAGGACTTGGCCGAAGCGACCGTCGGCGGAGCCTCGCCTCGGCAGCCGCTGGCGCTCAACAGCAGCACACACAGGATCGCCCGCACGACTCCGAAGAAACTCGAAGTTCGGCCGGACCGCAACCGTCGCTGGTGCAGGTCCGACGTGTCCGGTATGGGGGGACCGATGCGCACAGCAGTGATCGTTGGCCTCGCGCTCGCCACCGCCTCTACCGCACTGGCCCAAGGGACCCAGACCCGGGTCCCCGTGACCAAGGACGGGAGTCGGGCGCCCATCAAGCCGGGCGAGGCGCCCCCACCCCCACCTTCGGCCGAGGACACGCAGAAAGCCGCCTTGTCCCTGGAGGAAGCGGCGTCCAAGGGAGACGTCCAGGCCGGCGCGGCGGCCATCGCTGCCCTCCGAGGCACCTTCGACGAGAAGCTCGAAGGCAAGATGCGAGCAGGCCTCGCCCACCTGCAGTCCGGTGCCTTGGCCAAGGCCGAGCGCCTGTTCGCCTCGGCCAAAGAAACCGACCCCGCATCCAAGCCTGCGTCCCTGGCTTACCAGCTGGCGAGCACCGCGCGCGAGCGGGCGGAGAAGCAGGCTCTGGCCGAGATCGGGACCGCCGAAGATCCTCGCGAAGCGGCCGCGACCCTGGCTGCGGGTTATGCGGTGGACGAGAACAATCCTCGGGCCAAAGCCGCATACGCCAAGCTGCAGGCCCGGGCGCAAAAGAGCTACGGCGCGGTCCCGCCCGAGCAGCTGGCCCAGATGGTCTCGGCGCTCGGCATGCTCGAGAACATCGGAGGTGACATGCAGGCCCGCCTTTCCGAAGCGGGGGAGCTCTTGAAGGCGGGCAAGCTGGGTGAGGCCCAGGCTTCCTATGCCGACGCACGCAAAGGGGTTCTGGGCGCCCGCACCAGTGAGGTCGCGGCCTTGGGCGAGACCTGGGTTCGAGGTCGCCGGATCGCCGAGCTGGAGAAGGCGTTGAAACGTGTGGCCGCCACGGACGACGTGATCGCCGAGTCCAAGGTCGTCCAGGCCCTGCTCGACGTCGACGCGAACAACAGGGCCGCCCTGGCCCGCAAGAAGAACTTGGCCAGTCGACTCGTCGCGACCCGCTCCGCTCGAGCCAGCGCCTTGGCCGAGGCCAAGGCTTGGGGCGCCGCCCATTACGTCGCGAGCAAAGGTCTCGCCCTGACCCCCAACGCGAGCAAGCTGCAGAAGATCAGGGACGAGGCCCGGGCCGACTTGAAGAAGCGCGGCGACTTCATCATGGTCATCGCTGCACCTCGGCTGGAGGAGGGCGCCTCGGCCTGCACCGAGCTTCCCTCGGTCCTGCAGTCGGCCCTCGCCACCACCGCCTCCAAGCGGGACGATCTCGGCGGGTGGGTTTTGAGTCCAGCCTGGACCGAGGCCTGGAAGAAGGGCGACGATCGGGTGCCCTCGGTCGAGGGGCAGATCGAAGTGGTCCTGAGCGCGTGCAGCATCACCCCCAGCTCGGCGGAGGCGACCCTCCAGTGGACGGTCCGGGTCCCCCAAATGGCGGAGGGTGAGGTCGTGGCCCAGGGCGAACTGGGCGCGGTCGTCGATGCGTCCATCATTCCCAAAGACGAGCAGGTGGCCTCGGGTCGAGGGGCCCGACGCGTCCTGTCCGAGAAGATCAGCGAAGCCGTCACGGAAGCGATGAGCCAGTCCCGGGACTCCATGGATCAGTGGCTGCTTCGCATGGCCCAGTACTACGCCCGGGCCGGCGAACCGGAGAAGGTCGCCGACGCCCACGCTCGGCTGCTGATGGACAAGCCCATCAGCCTCGACGACAACGGCATGGCCGGCGTCGAAGCGTACCTGGGCGAAGCCTATCCCTGAGTCGAGACGCTTCGCTCGACTCCTCGGGCTGGACTTCGGGACCAAGCGCCTCGGCCTGGCCCTGGCCGAAGAGGGCGTGGTCCAGCCCTTCGAGGTTTGGAAGCGACAGGACCTGCTGCAGGATCTCGGCCACCTCGCCCGAGTGGTCGAAGACTACTCGATAGAGGAGGTCGTGGTCGGTGTACCGACCCAGCTCGACGGAACGGTCACTCCGGCCACCGAGCGCGCACGAGCCTTTGCCCAGATGCTTCGGGTCGAGCTTTCCGTCCCTATCACGGAGTGGGACGAGGCTTTGTCCAGTTTCGAGGCCGACCAGCGCATGACGGAGGCGGAGATCCCGCCCAGAGATCGGAAAGAGCGAAGAGACGCTTTCGCGGCCATGATCATCCTGGAGGACTATATGTCGTGACAGACGAAGGCCCCCGACCCATCACTCCGGCCGGCTATGCGAAGCTGGAGAGGGAGCTCCAGGATCTGTGGCACCAGGAGAGGCCGAAGCTCGTGAACGAGGTTGCGGACGCTGCGGCTCTGGGAGACCGCTCGGAAAACGCCGAGTACATCTTCGGAAAGAAGCGGCTTCGGGAGATCGATCGACGCATCAAGTATCTCTCGAAGTTGTTGGACCGATTGCAGGTCATCGATCCCAAGCGCAACGAGAAGGAACAGGCCGACTTTGGAGCCACCGTCCACGTCGAGGACGAGGACGGGAACGCGAAGCGCTACACGCTGGTAGGCGAGGACGAGATCGAGGCGAAGCAGGGTCGCATCAGCCTGAAGTCGCCCATCGGTAGGGCGCTCCTCGGGAAGATGGTGGGCGACGAAGTCACGGTCCGCCGCCCCAAGGGTGAAGTCGAGCTGGTCATCGAGCGCATCGAATACCTGTGAGCTCACGTCGCCACTCCGCCGAGTCGGGGCCGGCAGTACGAACTCAGAGGCGAAAGAGGACGTACATGATTCCGCTGCCTTGGACGCTCCGGGCGTCCATTCGAAGCGCAGATTCGAAGTCGGTCAGCGGATCCCCGGTCGGCGTACGGTCCTCCTGACCGGTGAGCCGGAGCAAGTCGAGACGCGCTTCGCTGATGAGCTCCACACTTGCCTTCCCGGCGTCTCCAACGATTCGAAGCCCCACCACGGGGGCTCCTCCTATACCCCAGCGCTGCACCTGCACGTCGGCGTCGCCAACCTCAAGACCTGCAGAGGTCCACGTGAAGACGGCCTCGCCGCCCACGAAGGGGCGGAAAGGGCCGAAGCGAGCGACGGTGACGCGGAGACCTGTGGCCACCCTGACCGCATTCGAGCTCGTTTGAGACCCAGGCAGACCGAGGCTTTGGGCCAGCGGTCCGACGTCGCTGCGGGGCGCGCCGAACTGAACGCTGTTCTGAAAGTGGATGAAGTCGAACAGCGTCGTTCCAAGCTGAATGGGATAGCCGAAAGCCCAGCCTTCCTCAGGCCCGCCCGTGGGAGAGTCGTCCAACGGCGCTCCAAAGGCTAGGCCTAGGAAGCCGACGTCGAAGGTCAGGGCCCGTCTTCGATTGGGGCGTAGATCCGGGCCGAGACGAGGCGGAGGGTCAAAGCGCAGCTCGGTCGGGCGGTGAAGGACATGAACCTTGAGGGCCGACTGCAGCTCGGGTCGCTCGGCCAGTTCTTCGACGTGAGGTGTCCACGGAGAAGAGGGCTGGACCGAGGGGTTTGGGGCCGCCTTGCGCTTTCCGAAGAAACTCGAGCGCTGCTCCCGCGGGTCCCAGACGGCTCCGAAACTCAGGAAGAGGGGGGCGAGGGCCAAGCGGGTCCGGTCTTCGACTGCCGCATCCAGCCATGCCTCCTGGATGGTGTCGGCCAGCATGCTGACGAAGCCGAGGGCCTTCCCGTCCTTTCCCACCACGAGGCCGGCGGTGGGCGGTCGTTCACGGTCGTTGCTCAGCCGATACAAGAGGTCATCGCGAAGACGCGCACTCCCCGTCAGCTCGAAGGTCTCCTCCCGCAGGAAAAGGCCGCTCATAGGGTCTGTATCGCCCCTGGCGACGAGCACGAGGCTCATGGGCGGTCGTTCGTCGCTCCCTGGTCTGAAGGTGCACACAGACCAGGCCGGTGGTGACTGCTTGCGCACATGGCCCGAGCTACAGGCGACGGCCCATGCCGTGTCTTGGCTCTCCTCTTCCACGATCCGGAAGCCGATCCATTGGGTTCTTCCGCTCTGGCGCAGGTAGTGCCAGTCCTCCATCCGCAGCCCGTCGAGCCGCCCTCCCGACTGCCACCAAAAGGTGTAGTCGAGTGGGACCCGAGCGGCCCCGGTCAGGTCCTCCGGCATGGCTGGTCGGGCTAGCGCGCAGGCCTGAAGCTCGGCCGCAAAGAGAAGCAAGCTGAACAGCCGCCCGCCCACTCCTTGGCCGCTATCGGTATAGAGCACTGAGGGCAATGATGTGGTCGCGGCCACACTCGGGTACGCCGCAAAGGAAGACACGTAGTGGGCCCGGTCCCCCTGGACAGTGCTTTGCTGCCCGGCCCATCCTTCCGATGTGCTCTTGGGCGCGTGCCTCTTGATACTGGGCGCTCAGCCCGTCCACGTCGTCGAGGGCGAGCGTTTTCTTGGTCCCATCGGAAGCTCCACCGTGTCCGAGCAGCTGGAGCTTCCTCCTCGATTCTCCCGCACCTGGGCCATCGACGTCCAAGGAGGCTATGCGCTCGTTGGTCTGGGCAGAGGGGCCCAACGTGAGGGCATCATGGGTGCCTTCTTCGGCCTTCGCTTGGAGCGACAGCTGAGTCGATTCATCGAGCTTTGGATGGGTCCGGGCTTGCTCATGGGTGAGGCCTTCGTGGCCTCGGGCGAGCCGGGCGAAACTCGGCCCCCATCGGCGAGCTACTTCGGCTCGGTGAGTATGGATCTCGGGGCCGACTTTCGAATTCCCATGACGGAGAGGCTGGGCCTCTTTCTGTCGGGTGGCCCCCATCTGCGCTGGGCCTTCACCCTGGCCAACGAGGGCATCGGCGTTGGCTTCCAAGCTGCCACCGGGCTGGAGTTTGGACAGCCGGGTGGTATCCGTTGGGCGGGTTTCGTCGAAGGACGCCATTCGGAGCTCGGAGACATCGACCCAACGTCGCTGGGCTTCGGGGTGTCTCTCGATTTTCCGCTGCTCCACTGACCTGCAAAGGGTGCCAGGGACCCACGTTGACATGTCCCGTTTGGTGAACAAGTGTTCAGCATGCCTGGTCCATCCCGGATCGTATGCCTCGACCTCGACACCTTCTTCGTGTCGGTGGAGCGCGTCTTGAACCCCAGCCTCGCTGGGAAGCCGGTCATCGTGGGGGGGCGTCGTGGTGGACCCGGAGTGGTGACGGCCTGCAGCTACGAGGTGAGGGGGCTGGGCGTTCGTTCGGGCATGTCGCTTCGGGACGCCAGCCGCTTGGCCCCCGACGCTACCTATCTTCGGGGTCGAGGCGGGACCTACGGCGAATGGTCGGCTCGGGTGTGTGCGATGGCTGAAGACGTCGCCCCGGTCGTCAACATGGCGAGCATCGACGAGATGTACATGGACCTTCGGGGCTGTGAGCAGCTCTACGCCCGACCCGAAGACGCTGACGGCGACGCCACGATCTTGCGGACCGTTCGCGAGCTGACGGCTCGCATCGCCTCCGAGCTGGGCCTGCCGGCCAGCGCCGGCATCGCCAGTTCACGCTCGATGGCCAAGGTCGTCTGTGGGGTCGCGAAGCCGGCTGGCGTCCGGCTCGTTGCGGAGGGTTCCGAGGCGGCGTTCTTGGCGCCTTTGCCTGTTCGCAAGCTACCTGGCATTGGCCCCGTAGCCGAATCCAAGCTCGCAGAGCTTCGGTTGCGAACCCTGGGCGAGGTGGCCGCTGCCCCGGTCGAGGTGCTTCGGGGGGCTCTCGGCGCCTGGGCCGAGAGCGTGCAGAGCCGGGCACGAGGCCTCGGTTCGAGCCACCTCGGCCGGGATCGCCCCGCCTTCTCGGAGCACGACCCAGAAGGCGAGATCGTGGGCAGCTTGTCGAACGAGCGGACCTTCTTCGAGGGGCTGGGCGATCCGGCCAAGGTCGACGCCGTCTTGGTCGGCTTGTGCGAGCGGGTGTGCTGGCGGCTGAGGCGCCGGCGCATCAAGACCCGCCGGCTTTCGCTCAAGATCAGGCATCGAGACTTCAAGACCCAACACCGAAGCCGCGTCTTGCCCCCAACCGACTCGGAGCGGGAAGTCATTCCTGCTGCTCGGTCCCTCTTGCTTGCCCATCGGGATCCGCGCCAACGACTGCGGCTGCTCGGCGTGGCTCTTTCCAAGCTCTGCTTCGATGACCAGCTTGCCCTCTTCGAAGAGGACGCCCGCGTCCACGCCAGCGTCGATGCCATCCGTGACCGCTTCGGATTCGAAGCGGTCCGACGGGCAGCGGTGATAGGCGGCTCTCGGCGAGGTGAGGGTTGAGCGACGAGCGGCTCAGGCGACCTCGGCGAGCTCGGCACGGGTGGCAGCGAGTTTCTCGAGCTTTTCTTTCAGCTCTGCTTCTCGGTTCCGCGTTTCCTGGACCTTGTCGGCGGGGGCGCGCTCCACGAAGCTTGCGTTCGCGAGCTTGCCCGAGGTCGCGCCCAGCTCCTTCTCCGTCCGGCCGATGTCCTTGTCCAAGCGCGCCAGCTCTTCACTCAGGTCCACGTAGCGGGAGAGGTCGAGGTAGAGCTCGAATGCCGGGTCGTAGTGGGCGGCCATGCCCTTGGAGCGAGCCTCCACCAGCTCGACCCTGTCGAGCTTGGCCAAGAAGGATACCGCGCTGCGACAGCGCTCCAACATGGGGGCGGTGTCCGCCTCCAGGGGCTTCACGTGGACCACGATTCGCTCCGAGTCCTTCACCCGGTACTGGGATCGAAGCTGACGGATGGCGCTGACGAAGCGCTGCAGGATGGCGAAGCGATGCTCTACGTCGGCCCGGTCCGGACCATCCCCCGGCGGAAAGCGGTCTCGGATCAGCTGCTTGGACGTCGGCGGGTCGCCGAGCCAAAGGTCGAGCCGGTCCATGGCCGGCACCAGCCGAGACCACAACTCTTCGGTCACGAATGGCACGATGGGATGCAGCATCCGGAGGATGTCGGCGAGGGCGCTCCCCATGACCCGCAGAACACCGAGGCGCTCCACCGAGTCCTCGCCCGTAAGGCGAGTCTTCGAGAGCTCCAGGGCCCAGGAACAGTAGTCGTCCCAGACCAGGCGGTAGAGCTCCTGGGCCACATTCCCGAAGTCGAAGCCGTCTAGTCCCGCTCGGATCGTCCTGCTGGTCCGATCCACGCGGGCGAGGATCCAGGCGTCCTCATCCGTCGGCTCGCCAGGAGCCACAGAGCGATCTGATTCGGCCTCCAGCGAACTGATGATTCGGCCCGCGCCGTTCCAGAGCTTGGTCACGAAGCTCCGACCCTCCAGGAAACGCTGCAGAGCCAGCCTCACGTTCTCGCCTTCGGTGATGCAGAAGATCAGCGTCCACCGCATGGCGTCGGCGCCGACGGCCTCGAAGCCTTCGGGAAAGTTCTTTTCCAGACGCCTCAAGATCTCCTTTGCGTTGGATGGCAAGGCTTCCTGCACCGGGCGCTTGAGCTGGTCCAGGGTGGCGCCCTCGATGAGGGTCAGGGGATCGATGCCGTTTCCCTTGGACTTGGACATGGTTACGCCCCGGTCGTCGGCGATGGTCGAGTGAAGGTAGACGTCTTGGTAGGGCAGTCGGTCTTCGAACCCCAAGCCCGCAAAGTTCATCCGCGCCACCCAGAAGAAGATGATGTCCTTGGCCGTGCTGAGGACGGAGGTCGGGTAGTAGCGCTCGAAGTCGGGCGTCCGCTCCGGCCAGCCCAGCGTGCTCATGGGCCACAGCCAAGACGAGAACCAGGTATCGAGAACGTCTTCGTCCTGGCGCCACTCCTCAGGCGCGTCCCTCACCCGTTCGGGTTCTCCTTCCCCGACCAGAATCTCGCCCGTCTCCAGGTGGTGCCAGGCTGGTACGCGATGACCCCACCAGATCTGGCGGCTGATGCACCAGTCCCGGATGTTCGAGAGCCAGTGCAGGTACACCTTCTCGAATCGATCGGGATGGAAGGCTACGCCGGCGTCGGGGGTCTTTCGCGCCCAGCCCTCTTCGGCCTGTTCGTAACCGTTGGCCTGTAGAGCCATTTCGGCCAGGGGCGCCATCTTCACGAACCACTGGTCCGAGAGTCGAAACTCGATTGGGACTTTGCTGCGGTAGCTGCGGCCGATGGCGAGAACGTGTTCTTCCACCTTCTCCAGCAGCTCCGCCGCCTCGAGCTCCTCCAAGATCTTTCTTCGGGCCGCGTAGCGGTCCATGCCCTGGTAGCGCCCCGGAACGAGCTCGTTCAGGGTGGCGTCGTCGTTCATCACGTCGACGATTGGTAGATTGTTGCGCAACCCGACTTCGAAGTCGTTGGGGTCGTGGGCCGGAGTGATCTTCACGACGCCGGTGCCCTTTTCCGGGTCGGCGTGCGGATCTGCGATGACCGGAATCGCCTTGTCCATCAGGGGAAGGATGACCGCGGTCCCCACCAGTTCCTTGTAGCGATCGTCTTCCGGGTGCACGGCGACCGCCACGTCGCCGAACATGGTCTCGGGACGAGTCGTGGCTACCACCATCCACCGGCTTCGGTCTTGGGCAAGCGGATAGCGGAGGTGGAACATCTTGCCTTTCTCGTCCTGCTTTTCGACCTCGTCGTCAGACAAGGCGGTGCGATCCACGGGGCACCAGTTCACGATCCGTTTTCCCCTGTAGACCAAGCCGCGGTCGTAGAGGTTTACGAAGCAGCGCCGAACGGCGGCATTCATGCCCTCGTCCATAGTGAAGCGAGTCCGCTCCCAATCGCAGCTGCAGCCCATCTTGCGAAGCTGTTCCAGGATGGCATCGCCGAACTCGGCTCTCCATTCCCAGATATTGGCGATCATCTGTTCCCGACCCAGCTCACGGTAGTCCACGCCTTTGGCGTCGAGCTGCTTCTTCACGACGGTCTGGGTGGCGATGCCCGCGTGATCGGTGCCCGGAATCCACACCGCGTCATCGCCGTCCATGCGATGGTAGCGGATGAGGACGTCCTGCACGGTGTTGTTGAGGGCGTGGCCCATGTGAAGACGACCCGTGATGTTCGGGGGTGGAATCACGATGACGAAGGGTCGAGCCTGTGCCCGTTTTGGGTCTCTGACCGTCCCGTCCGGAGCGACTGCCGCCCCGAAGCAGCCCTCGTCCATCCAGCGCTGGTAGATGCGGGGCTCCGCCTCGCGAAAGTCGAAGCGCTTGGGAAACTCGGCCATGGCCTCGACGGCTACCCGAGGCGAGCCGGTGAAACAACGTTGTCTTGACCTCCGCTCCGAGGGCCTCTAGCCCGTCTCCATGCGGGCCAAACTGGTCGCTCGGGCCACCAAGGCGACGACCCCCATCATCTCTCTCACGAAGGCTCAGCTCGACGACTGGAAGGCGGGCGCCGAAGGCGCCCACGTCGCCTGGGTCGAGCGGAGTCGTTTCAGCGGCCGCTCTGGAGAGCTCTGCCTTCTTCCCACGTCCGAGGGCGGCCTCCATGCCGTTCTTCTTGGGCTCGGTGAGGCTTTCGAGCCATGGCCCTTTGCCTCCCTCCAGAAGGGACTCCCCAAGGGACGCTACGCCATTTCGACCGAGCTTCGACCCGAAGAGGCCTCGGAAGCCGCGCTGGGCTTCGGTCTGGGAGCTTACGTCTTCGATCGCTACAAGAAGGCCAAGCCCCCGGAGGTCGAGTTGGTCTGGCCTTCGGGCGCGGACCGAAGCTGGGTCGAACGGCTGGTCGACGCCATCTGTCTGGCGCGGGACCTCGTCAATACCCCGGCCCAGGACCTAGGTCCGATCGAGCTTGCCGCCGCCGTGCAGCGTGAAGGGAAGGCCGCCGGGGCCAAGGTTTCGGTGATCGAAGGGGCCCAGCTGCTTCGAAAGAACTATCCAAGCGTCCACGCCGTCGGTCGGGCAGCTGCGCAGGCGCCGCGCCTTGTCGACTTGCGCTGGGGCAAGCCGGCTCATCCCAAGCTCACAATCGTGGGCAAGGGCGTCTGCTTCGACAGCGGGGGCCTCGACATCAAGCCTGCGGGCGGCATGCTGATGATGAAGAAGGACATGGGCGGGGCGGCCATCGCGCTCGGCCTCGCCAAGGCCGTCATGGACGCCAAGCTTCCGGTTCGGCTGCGGCTTCTCATCCCCGCCGTCGAGAACGCCATCTCCGGAAACGCCTTCCACCCGATGGACATTCTCTCCACGCGCAAAGGGACCACAGTCGAGGTCGGGAACACCGACGCCGAAGGGCGACTGATCCTCAGTGACGCCCTCTTCGAGGGGGCGACCGAGAAACCGGAGCTGATGATCGACTTTGCCACGCTGACCGGCGCCGCCCGTGTCGCCCTGGGCACGGAGGTCCCGGTCATGTTCAGCAACCGGGACGACGTGGCGGAAGAGCTGCTTTCCGCATCGAGTCGAGCCAAGGAGCCCATCTGGCGCCTACCCCTCCACCAGCCCTATCGACGCTTTCTCGACTCCCCCAACGCCGACATCTCCAACACCGGCAGTTCTCGTTTTGGAGGCGCGATAACCGCCGCTCTGTTCTTGGAACACTTCGTCGAGGAGGTGCCTTGGGTGCACTTCGACGTCATGGCCTACAACTTGGACAACCAGCCCGGCCGCCCCTCGGGCGGCGAAGCCATGGCCCTCAGAGCGGTCTACGGCTACTTGAGCCAGCGCTTCGGAGCCTGAGCACTCACTGGGCGGGGGCGATGCGAACCACGAGGGGAAGGTGGTCGCTGAGCGAACCTGCCTCCCGGGCGACCTCCGCCGAAACGACTCGGAACTCGGGACTAAGGAAGAGGTGGTCCAGTTTTCGGTTCGGTGACTCGGCAGGGAAAGTGAAGGAGGCCTCTTCCGGCCCCGCGGAAGAGGTCTGGGTGAAAGCATCGCTCAGCTTCGCCGTCGCCCGAAGAAGGGCCACCGTGTCGTCCTCACTGAAGTCGGTCTCGGGCTCGTCAGGAAAGTCGGCGCGCTGGGCTGCTTCGGGAGGAACGCTGTTCAGATCGCCGCCCACCAGCACCAGGTTCTCAGGCCCATCTCCGATGATGGTGGACAGGGCGCGAGCCTGGGCCTTGCGGTTGTCGAGATCAAAGGCCTCCAGGTGGGTGTTGTAGACCCGAAAGGGCGCGCCGAGCACGCGCAGCTTGGTCGCCTGCACGTAGCGAAAAAGGTAGAAGAGGTTATACCAAAACGGATTCCCCTCGGGCTTTTCCAGCAGGCTGACCTCGTTCAGTTCGATGGGGAAGCGGCTCAGCACGGCGCCCCCCGAGCGCATCCGGCCGAAGTGGTCCCGGGGAGGCCAGTACGGGAAGGGTACCCAGTTCGCCACCCAGCTGACGGCGGGCGCCACGTAGCGCAAGCCGGCCGCTCGAGCCAGCCGTTCGGCCTGGTCGACGTGATGACTCCGAGTGGCGCCGAAGTCGACTTCCTGGAGGAGGACGATGTCGGCATCCTTCTCCGCGAGGAGAGCGCCCATCCGTTCCAGGCTGGTCTCGAAGTGGGCGGCGTCCTTTCGACGGCCGCTTCCTTCGCTTCCCGGGCCGTAGCCCCAGGCCACGTTCCACACCACGACCGTGATTGTGGACGAGGCCACGACCGGTCGACTGTTGCCCAGGTCGAGGATCGGGGCCTCGAAGCGGTGCGGGCTCTGAACCCCGCCCGCCATCCAGACCACGCCGGCCACCAGGCTCAGCAGCAGAAGGAGCATCCCCAAGAGCAAACGCACGATTCAGCCCGGCGGCCAGGCCAAGGCCCGTCCTCCCAAGACGTGCAGGTGGATGTGAAAGACGCTCTGGCCGCCGTCCTGTCCATTGTTCAGGACCAGCCGATAGCCTCCATCGAGCCCTTCCCGACGGGCTACCTCGGTCGCGACCCACATCATGTGGCCGAGAAGGGCCTCGTCGTCTGGCTCCACGTGTTCGATTCGCTCGATGGGCTTCTTGGGAATGACCAACACGTGAACGGGGGCGGCCGGGTTGATGTCCCGAAACGCGAGCACAGTGTCGTCTTCGAACACGATGTCGGCGGGAATCTCCCGGTCGATGATCTTCTGGAAGATCGTCATGGCTCCCGTTGACACCATGCGCGGCTCCTCATCAAGGCCCGGAAGCCTTCCCATGGAACGTCCGCTCACAAGCCTCCTGGGCGGGCGCGGCTGAGCTGCGCACGCTGAGCGCGAAGGCGAGCTGAGAGCGAGCCCGGGCCAGATGGTGGGCCGAGGCGTCGGGAAAGCGACGCGCGTCCCAGCCAAAGTAGCGGCACTCGAAGGCGTCCCGGCAGAAACGGGCGGCGAGCTCGATCGAGATGGTCTCCACGGCCAGGACGAGCTGCTTCGAGGCTTCCTCGGGCCACAGGCAGCCCGCGGCGTAGCCACGACAGCCCGCTTCGAAGACCGGGCGCTCGAACTGACCCTCCGTGTCCTCCCCCGCCGGCTGGCACCAGGAGCGAAAGGCGTCTCCCAACTCCAAGGCCAGGGCCATTGGGCCCACGGTGTCCAAGTCGATCCACGCCGCCCAGCGATCTCGATGCTCTTCGAAGACCAGGTTGGCCAACTTGGGGTCCCCGTGGACCACCCGCTCGGGTCCAAGCTCGAGCCTGGGCGTGGCCCGCCAGAATTCCAAGATCGCTTCGGCGACCGGGACGATCTCTTCCCGTCTCGGTGCATCCTGCCCCTGAGCGACGGCCGCCTCCAGACCGGCCAAGTGGGCGGGGCTGTCGTGGACGCCTAGCCGTCGGGCTTCGAAAGGACGGGCATAGTCGGCCATCCCGCGGTGAAAGGCGGCCAAAGCCCGCCCGGCCTCCTCGGCCTGCCAGGAAGCCTCCACCCGTTTGAAGACCCGTCCCGGCACCCAGGTGGACAGGCGCCAGGTCTGGCCCTCGACTTCGGCCGATGCGCCACCCTCCCGACTTTCGACGACTTGGGGACTGTTCAAGCCTTTGGCCTTCAAGTGTTTCGTGACCTGCTGGATGTCTCGGCAGACCCGGGGGTCGAAGATCTCCGAAACCCGCTGAAGCACGAAACGGTCGCCGTCGATCGTCTGTACTAGATGACTTTCGTTGATGTTTCCTTGGGGAAGGAGCGCCCAGCCCACGGCCTCGATCGACCAATGGCTCAGGGCCTGCACCGCGGCGGGATGGGTCGCCTGGGCCTCCTCGGGCCGGCGCATCACAGATGCTCGTGAAAGAAGGCCACGATGCGCCGGAAGAGGGTCAGGCGGACCTCTGGGTCCGAGAGCTGGTGTGTCAATCCGACCAAGGGGAGGAAGTCGTGGGCTCGCCCGTTCCTGAAAAGGGCATCGCTCAGCATCAGACTGTGGGCGAAGTACACGTTGTCGTCGGCGATTCCGTGAATGAGCATCAGGGGGCGCGTCAGCTTGGCCGCCCTGCGAATGAGGTTGGCCCGGACATAGGGCGCCTCGTCTTCAGTGGGGATGCCCAAGTAGCGTTCCGTGTAGTGGCTATCGTAATACAGCCAGTCCGTGACCGGCGCGCCCGATACGCCGGCCTTGTAGACGTCGGGACGATCCAGAGTGGCCAGAGTGGCCATGGTCCCGCCAAAAGACCAGCCATAGATGCCCACCCGATTCACGTCGAGCTCGGGGTAGCTCGAGGCCAGGGCCTGGAGACCCTTTACCTGGTCCTCGAGGGGGACCTCGTCGAATCGGTCCTTGATGGCCCGCTCGAAGTCCCGTCCTCGACGGGGCGTGCCGCGGTTATCGATGGAGATGACGACGAAGCCTTGGTCGGCCAGGAACTGCTGCAGGAAGTAGCGGGTGCAGTCGGACTGGACTACCAAGGCATGGGGCCCTCCGTACACGTAGACGATGACTGGATAGGCGCGGCCCGGTTCGAAGTCTCGAGGGCGCACGATCATTCCGTTGAATCCGCCGGCTTTTTCGGGCGGCACGATCTCCACCCGCGGAAGCATCTCCGGCTCCTCCGCCGTCTCCTGAAGGGCCGACGAAGGGCCGAGCTGACCCTGTTCGTCCAAGGTGCGGACCCGGACCACCGGCAACTGGGCCAAGGTCACTTCACGGCTCACCATCAATCGGCCGGACAGCGACACGCCGTGCATGCCGTGGCTGTGGGTCAAGGCTTCCACGGGTCCGCCGGTCAGCGGGGCGCGAAAGACGTGGGTCTCGGTCGGACGAGAACCACCGGAGAAATAGAGGTAGCCCGCCTTCTCGTCGATGTGCTCCAGCTCTTCGTAGCCCGCCTCCTGAGGCACCAAGACCGACTTCTGGGCCAGACCATCCCGGCTCTCGTTTAGTTCGTGACGCTCCAGCCGCCACGCCCCTCCTTCTTCGGTGGCATACAGATAGGCTGCCCCGTCTTCGATCCAGCGTGGAGTGCCGCCTTTGAGGTTGAGCCAGGCCTCATCCCGTTCTTCGTACAAGCTTCGGGTCAGGCCGTCAGCGTCGGCAAGCAGAATGGTTTGCCGCCGCTGGTCCCGGGATTGAACGAGGAGGCTCAATTCCTTCTTGGGGGTCCAGGCCACGCGGGCGAGGTACGGATAAGAGACCCGGTCCCACTGCACTTCGACTCGCTTCTTCCCTTTGCGGTCGATCACGTGCAGTCGGACCTCGACATTCTTTCTTCCTGGGCGGGGATACGGAAACTGGTGGGCTTCGGCCGCGGGGCGAGCGGCGTCGGCGATGGTGAAGGTCTCCACCCCGCTCGAGTCGTTGGACTGATAGGCGACGGCTTCTCCGTCTGGCCGCCACCAGTAGCCGCTCATCCGACCCATCTCCTCTTGGGCCACGAACTCGGCCAGACCGTTGGGCCTGACGGCCGTCCCCCCTTTGGTCAGTCGTTTCACCCGCAGCTTCAGTTCGTCTCCGCTCACCGTCATTCGGGGCACCTTCGCCACGTACAGGTCATGGTCGAGCACGAAGGCGAGCCTGCCCCCGTCGGGGGAGAGTCGGGGATCAAGGACCGTGCCCGCAGGAAGGACCAGACGAGCCCAGTGACGCCGGCCGAGATCATAGAGGTACAGCCGACCCGACAGCTTCGCGATCATCCGCTGGCCGGCCACGGCGAAGCCAGTGAAGCCCGAAGTGCGAATTCGAGCTCGCTCCAGCCGTGCCTGCTCCTCCACCGAGATTGCTTCTCGTTCGCCGGCCAAGAGCTCACTTGCCGCCAGCAGCAGCCGCTCTTCTCCGGTTTCGGCGTCGTAGGACCAGATGTCCGACTTGCGGGTTCGAGGGCCGCTTCGGAGGAAGAGCACGGTTCGACCGTCGCTCATGGGTCGGACGTGGAAGGGACGTCCGAGGCTGAAGTTGTCGCTGCGGGTGGCGGCTTCGAGGAGCTCCGCGTGGCGAATCGGTTGCGAAAGACTCATGTGGGGCCAGACCAGCACGAGCAAAGCGAACAGTCGGGGCCCGCGCACCTCATGGAGCTAGCAAACCCGCTGGCGCGCCGAAAGGCAAAGCTGCGACGATGCAGGCGTGGAGTGGCTGCAGCAGAGATTGACCGACGAGCGAGCCGAGGACGACTGGAGGCGTCTTCTCCCCGAGCTCTACAGGGAGGGGCTCTCACGCCCGCTTCGGGCCTGGATCCACGAGGACGCCTTGCTCGGCATGGTGGAGGCTCACCGCGAGGAAGCCGTGGCCCTCGCCTGGGCCCGCGCCCTCATGGTCGTTCTGGAGGAGCTTCGCGTCGATCTGGAGGCGACTGCGGAGACGCCGGAGGCGCTCTTCGGGCCTGAGGCCGTCCACGCCGCCCAGGCCCTGGCTGCTCGGCCCGGACTACCTCCCGAAGCCTGGATTCGGCACCTCTTCGCTCAGCCCGCGGCCGACATGCTGATCGCCGATACGCTTTACCGATCGGTTCGAGACTTCTCGACCGCGATCCCTCGCCTGGTTCAGACCATGCTTCCTGGCTTCCTCGGTCGATTCGCCCGCGTGGGCGGGAGCGCAGTAGGGGCGGTAGCGGAAGAGGTCGAAAAGCGGCTCGAACCCGAGATCAAACGCTTCGTCGACCGGGGCTCACAAAAGGCCCTGGAGCGAGCTGCTGATTTCGCGGTCAAGCAGATCGATTCGGACCAGGCCGTGGCGGCTCGGCGCAGCTTCGTCGAGTTCCTCGCCCGCCAGCCGGTGGTCGAGACGGCTCGAATCCTGCCCCCACGTGAAGAGAGCGAGGCCCTGCTCGGGGCCGTCGCACGCCGTTGGGTGCACACAGAGACCCTCCGGGATGGGACCGAGCGAGCCGTGCGCCGCTGGTTCGCTCTGCACGGGGATCGTCCGGTCCAGGTACTCCTCGAAGCCCATGGTCTGGGAGGCCTCGAGCCGCCCTTCGAGGCCTGGGCCGAGCTCAGCTGGCCCATCATTCGCGGGCTGCTGAAGCTGCCCGCTGCGCAGGCATGGATCGCGGAGCTGGATTCGGATAAACCCGAGTCATGATCGCGCTCGACCCGTTTCGGGGCAGGGTGATAGCCCTCCGTCCATGAAGCTGGGGACCCTCCGCGACGGAACCCGAGACGGCCGTTTGGTCGTCGTCTCCAAGGACGGAAGCCGCTGTCTGGAGCCCTTCGACGGGCCCCAGACGCTCCAGGCTGCGTTGGACGACTGGACCCGATGCGCCCCCGGGCTGGCGTCCGTTTCTCGTCGACTGAACGAAGATCAAACCCAGGGTGAGGCCGTCGACCTGACCCGTTTCGGACCCCCGCTCCCCAGGGCCTACGAGTGGATCGACGGCTCCGCATTCCTGAATCACGTACGACTCGTCCGCAAGGCGCGAGGGGCCGAGCCGCCCAAGACCTTGCAGACCGACCCCCTCATCTACCAAGGCGGCTCGGGCGTACTTCTCGGACCGCGGGACGACATCCGGCTCGACGATCCGGCCTGGGGACTCGACTACGAAGCCGAGGTCTGTGCGATCCTGGACGATGTTCCCCAGGCCACGTCCGCGGCCGAGGCCCTCGACCACGTCAGGCTCCTGACCATCTGCAACGACGTCTCGCTCCGGGCTTTGATTCCCCCCGAATTGGCCAAGGGCTTCGGCTTCTTCAACAGCAAGCCGGCGACAGCCTTCGCGCCCTTTGCCGTCACTCCGGACGAGCTTGGGGGAGCGTGGAAGGATGGGCGCATCCACCTGACAATGGACTCCTTCCTGAACGGAGAGCAGATCGGGCGGACATTGGCTGGGCCCGAGATGCACTTCGGCTTCGCCGAGCTCGTCGCCCACATCGCCAAGACCCGGTCCTTCACGGCGGGCACCATCCTCGGCTCGGGGACCGTATCCAACGAGGACCGGAGCCGCGGCATATCCTGCCTCGCCGAGCGACGGATGATCGAGATCATCGACGAGGGCGAGGCCTCAACCGCATTCATGAAGGTGGGTGACGAGATCCGCATCGACATGAAGGGTGCCGACGGTCGCTCTGTATTTGGGACCATCGAGCAGACTGTGGTCGGCCGATGAGGCTTCGGCTCTACGGCTACTGGCGCAGTTCGTCGGCCTGGCGCGTGCGTATCGCCCTCGGGCTCAAGGGCCTGGAGTACGAGTCTCGTCCTGTGCACCTGCTGCGGAACGGTGGCGAGCAGCACGAGGCCGACTATCTGCGCCTGAATCCTATGGCCCAGCTCCCCACCCTGGAAGTGGAGGAAAGGGGCGAGCTTCGGCATCTCACCCAGAGTCTGGCCATCATCGACTGGCTGGAGCAGCTCCAGCCAGAGCCCTCCATCCTGTCCTCCGAGCCTTGGGCTCGTTTTCGAGCCCTGGAGATCGCCGAGATCGTCAACAGTGGCATGCAGCCGCTGCAGAACCTGAGTGTGCTCCAGGCCGTGGAGCGGCTTGGAAGCAGCAAGCAGGAATGGGTTCGGCCTTTCCTGACCCGGGGGCTCGCGGCTTTGGAGCGTAAGCTCGACGGCGGTCCTTTCGCCCTCGGAGAGCAGCCAAGTCTTGCCGACCTGTGCATCGTACCGCAGTTGTATTCGACGCGGCGATTTGGAATCGATCTTGGCGACTTTCCGTCGCTGCTCCGCGTCGAGGCGACGTGCCGGGCTCACCCTGCTTTCGAAGCGGCTCACCCGGACCGTCAGGTCGACGCGAAGCCAAAAGGGAACTGAACATGAGCAAGTTGGAATCAATCGGACTGACCGGCATCGAGTCGTTTCAGTATTTCGTACACGACCTGGACCGAAGCCACCGCTTCTATGTCGACCACCTCGACTTCGCCGAGGTGGGCGCTGGCCAGGGTGCGGACACTTCGCGGGTCTTCCATGCGGGCGACATCACCGTCCAGTGCACCGCGCCCTCCGGTGAGGGCGAGGCCCAGGCCTACTTGGCCAAGCACCCAGACGGCATCGGTCGCATCACCTTCCAGGTGAAGGACGTGGAGAAGACCTTTCGCCTCATCGAGGAGCGGGGTGGGACGCCCATCGATACCGTTCAGCGTCAGGGGCAGAACTACGCTTGGTTCGACATCACGACGCCATTCGGTCCGACCGTCTTTCGTTTCGCCCAGCGAGGTCCGGGCTACACCGGCTTCGGTCCCGGGGTCGAAACCTTCGCCAGCCCCAAGGGTGGTCGAAACAAGCACGGTTTCAAGGGCATCGACCACGTCACCTCCAACTTCCTCACCATGAGTCCTGCCCTCCTGTGGATGAAGCACGTCATGGGCTTGACGCAGTTCTGGGACGTTCAATTTCACACCACCGACGTCTCCGAGAGCACGGACAAGGGCTCAGGCCTGCGCTCGGTGGTGATGACGGACCCCGAGTCGGGCATCAAGTTCGCCAACAACGAGCCTTGGCGGCCTTTCTTCAAGCAGTCTCAGATCTATGTGTTCTGCGATGACCTACGAGGGGACGGTGTTCAGCACCTGGCCCTGACTGTGGACGACATCATCCCGACCGTTCGCTCGCTCCGAGGCCAAGGCGTCGGCTTCATGCACACACCCGGCACCTATTACGACGTACTCCCTCAGCGGATCAAAGACATGGGTATTGGGAGCATCGACGAGGACGTCGAAGTCTTGCGCGACCTCGGCATCCTGGTCGACGGGGAGAAGGCCAAGAGTTACCTGCTCCAGATCTTCTTGAAGGAGTCGGCCGGGCTCTACGGTGAGAAAGAGGCCGGGCCCTTCTTCTATGAGATCATCCAGCGCAAGGGCGACGAGGGCTTTGGCGCCGGCAACTTCCGCGCCCTCTTCGAGAGCATCGAACGGGAGCAGCAGACGGAAGGTCGGGTCTGAGCGGATGCTGGAGCGCATGCAGGTGGGTGAGGTTCCGCCCAAGCATCACATCGCGATGCGAGGGCCCGAGGGCGAGCTCCGCCACGAGGAGTGCATCACGCGGCAGGGCTTCGACGGGCCCTACACCATCGCCTACCACTTGCATCGCCCCCAGACTCACGAGCCAGTGGAGCTACCTCACGGCCATGCTCTCCCTGAAGCGGCGCCGACCTCGGGCCTGCGCAAGCGGCACTTCAAGAGCCAGGAGCTCGAGCCCAAGGGCGGGCCGGCCCTGGATGCCCGGCTTCCGCTCATATTCAACGAGGACGTCGTCCTGGGCGTGGTCCAGCCCGATGCCGAGGACCCGGTCTACTTCGTGAACGGGGAGGGGGACGACCTCTTCTACGTTTTCGAGGGCGCTGGCTTGCTTCGCACCGTTCTCGGCGACCTTCGCTACGAAAAGGACGACTACGTCGTCATCCCCAAAGGCATCGCCTACCGCTTCATCCCTGACCAAGGGGTCGAGCAGTACTGGCTCAGCATCGAGTGTCCGGGCGGCATCCGCCTGCCAAAGCAGTGGCGTACGGAAACCGGTCAGCTCCGAATGGATGCGCCCTTCTGTCACCGGGACTTCCGACGGCCCGAGTTCAAAGGGCCCATGGACGAAGGCATCCGAGAGCTGGTGGTGAAGCGACAAGGCTTTCACGGCTTCAAGCTGCCCCACTCCCCCCTCGACGTCGTGGGATGGGACGGCTCCGCCTTCCCCTTTGTCTTCCCCATTCTGAACTTCCAGCCTCGAGCCGGTCTGGTGCACCTGCCACCCGATTGGCACGGAACCTTCGCCACCCGGGGTGGACTCATCTGCAGCTTCGTTCCGCGCAAGGTGGACTTCCATCCGGAAGCCATTCCTTGTCCTTATCCCCACGCCTCAGTCGACTGCGACGAGGTCCTCTTCTATAGCCGAGGCAACTTTACTTCCCGCAAGGGTGTCGGTCCGGGCAGCCTTTCCCTCCATCCGGCTGGCGTCCCCCATGGTCCCCATCCCGGGGCCTACGAAGCCTCCATCGGAACCAGCGAGACCTCCGAGCTCGCGGTCATGATGGACACCTTCAAGCCCCTTTGGTGGACGCCCTTTGCGAGCGAAGTCGAGGATCCAGCGTACCAACAGAGCTTCGTGTAGCTGGACCCGCCCCGGGAGAGTGCCGTCCGTCGGGCTCAGATGCGTTTGGCTAGGCCGCGGCGCATCCGGGCGTCGGGTGCGCCGTCCAAGAGCTCTTCCAGGGGTTCGGCCTCGCTCGGGCCGAGATTCCAGGCGTTCAAGATCCGTTCCTCGAAATCGAATCCCCCTAGGTCGGAGAGTATCGGCACGCCGACACCGACGCCGAGACCGAGACCGACCATCCATCCCGTCGCCTTGCTCCGGCCTCCTCGGCTGCGGAAGAGGCCGACCGAGGCCACCCAGAAGCCAGCGTCCCCGCCGCGCCAAGGGAGAGGCTCGAGAAGGGCAGCCCGGTCTCCGTACACACTGGCAACGAAGCCCGCCGCGCCGGCCCCCACCGACAGGTGGGCCGAGGTTCCGAACAGTTCGCTCGCTCTGAGCTGTGCCCGCACCGGACCGTCGCGACGCACGTAGCTGATCTTCATGCCGTCGACCGAGGCCAGGCCGACGCCGGCCTGACGAAAGAGGCCGACGGCCAGGGCCGGGGCTTCACGATCGAGCTGTGACTTGGCGCCTTCGAGTGCATCCGCAAGATGACGGGCGATGACCCGTCCTTCGGATTCGGTCCGCGCGAGGGCGAAGAGCCGACCCCACTGCTCGGCCGAGGTCTTGGCCGTGGCTTGGGTGGCCGACCAGCGCTTCTGAGCGGCCTTCGAAGCCCGCTCGAGTTGACCCTGGGTTTCGACCCATCGTTCTTGGGCGACTTTCGATGCTTTGTCGACCTGACTGCGCGCCTCGTCCAAACCCGACTTCACGCGGTCCCACCAAGGCACGTGGGAACCGTGGCAGGGTGCCCCCGGAAATCCAAGCCAAGGGTACCTTCGAGGTAGAAGCGGGGCTTCACCGGGGCAAGATCCCCCCAGACCCTGCCGTGAGGTCCCCCACAGGTTTGAAGATCTTCGAACGCTCTGTCGTAGTGTAGGCATGCGGCTCGCGACATTGGCTCTGATCATGAGCGCGGTCTTCGCCATCGCGCCTTCTTCGGCTTGGGCGCAAGGTGAGCTGACCTGGGAGGATGTCCATCTGACCCTCGACCCTCATGGGACCTGGGTCGACGTGGCCGAGTACGGAGAGGCCTGGCGCCCCACCGGCCTGCGCTCGAGCTGGCGTCCCTATACCGAGGGCCACTGGGAGCGGGACGGCGAAGACTGGCTATGGGTCTCGGACCATGATTGGGGCTGGATCCCCTTTCACTACGGTCGCTGGTACAGCCACGCCAACTTCGGCTGGGTTTGGATCCCCGGATTCGACTACGCGCCCTCCTGGACGGTTTGGCAGGACGCGGAGGCTCACTCGGCTTGGGCACCCCTTCCACCTGGCCCCTGCTGGCAGGGACAGACCTTCGTCGGCGTAATACCCGCCTTCGGATGGGTCTACGCGCCTCGTGCCGCTTTCCGGAGCCGGGTGGTGTACTTTCGTCCCTATCTTCGCGCGCCGCGGGCTCGCTTCGTGCACCGCGCCTACGGTCCCTACCTTCGTTCTCGTCACCGGGTAGTTCGTCACAACCCGCGGCAGTTTCAGAGCGCCCCGAGTCGCCGTGTGGTTCGAACCCGTCGTGGCCGCGTCGGCCCCGAGCCGCGGAGACCGTACGGGGTTCGCTCCGTCGACCCGAACCGCGGTCAGGTGGTCAGCCGTCGATCGGGAAACGGCGCTCGACGCTTTGCGAACAGCCCGTCGCGTTCCGCTGCTCGGCGGCGCAGGGTGTCCGCCGAGCGCTCGGGCAGTAGGGGACGGGATGTACGTCGCTCCAAACCGGGCATTCATCGAACTTCGCGACCCACGTCGAGCCCTCGCCGCTCCGCACGGCCTGCCCCCAGTCTTGGGCGGTCCGCCCCCAAGGTCCGACGAGCGACGCCCGTGCGGACCCGTGGCAGCCGACAGATCAACCGGGCCCGACCCCACTCGGGTCGGAAGAGCAGTGCCCGCGTTGGCGGCCGAAGCCGCGGCGGTCTGCGTCGCGGCGGTCGTTGAGTAGCCTCCAACGCTCGCCACTCCCTGCATCTCAGAGAACCAGATCATCGAAAATCCCATCGAAGGCGAGGACACTAGTCCTCCCCCCGGCCGACTGTTAGACCGCAGCCTTCGTGTCACCTGGTCTCCGACACATGCTGGCCGCGACCTTTCTTTTCTCGCTGATGGCCGTCTGCGTGAAGCGGGCCGGAGAGTCCGGTCTGCCTACGGCGGAGATCGTGATGGCTCGAGGCTTGATAACGCTCGCCCTGTCGTCGATCATGCTTCGCCGGGCCGGCATTTCACCGTGGGGTGTCCATCGTCCACTGCTACTGGCTCGAGGACTGGCCGGGGTCTGCGGTCTGAGCTGCTTCTACTACTCCGTGACTCACCTTCCGCTGGCCGACGTCTCGGTCCTCCACAAGGTCAATCCGGTCTTGACCTCACTTTTCGCCGCCCTGGCCCTGGGCGAAGGTCTTCATGCGAGTGACTTCGTGGCGGGCGGGATGGCTGTACTTGGCGTCATCTTGGTCGCGCGCCCCAGCTTCATTTTTGAAGGAGCAAGTCTCGAACTCTTTCCGGTCGCGATTGCTTTGCTCGGTGCCTGTTTCAGCTCCATCGCCTACGTGATCGTTCGGCAGCTGCGAAAGACCGACCATCCGCTGGTGGTGGTCTTCTTCTTTCCACTCGTCGCCGTGCCCGCGTGCTTGCCTTTTCTCCTGCCGGTCGCGGTATGGCCTCGAGGCGAGCAGTGGCTCTACCTGCTCGGTGTCGGCGTTTTCACCCAGCTCGCCCAGGTCGAGATGACCAAAGGACTCCACGCCGAGCGCGCGGGTCGCGCCATGGCCATGAGCTACGTCCAGATCCTCTTCGCGACCGCCTGGGGCCTGCTGCTCTTCGGCGAGAGACCTCAGCTGCTGGCCGCCTTCGGCGCCGTGATCATCTTCTCTGCGACGTTGCTCGTCCTACGGGCACGACGCTCAGTCGTCTCCTGAGGCCGAAGGCGAGCCCAAAGATGGGCAAGATCCACCAGCCAGAGCTCGTCCTCGTCTCGCGGCAGCTGCACTCGCCGTCGGTGCCCGCGATTGGACCGGGGTCGTCGATGGGGTCGACCATGCCGTCCGGCACTCGCTCGGCCTCCAGTATACCCGCGAGCAGCGTGATCTCGCGATTGGCCGCCCCGTCCCCGTCGTTGCTCCCGCCATCTCGAACCCGAACTCGGAGACACCGAGCCCCGGGCTGCAGCCCGTCGACGTAGGCCGAGGACTCCGGCGGAGGGCAGGACGCATCGGCCGGGGCACTGGCCAGGCCCGGACCTGCGAAGTCGAACCAAGCGGAACTCTGGAAGGTCCGAAGGACGACGGGATCGGCGCCGAGGGGGGCGCGAAGCGGAATGACCAGCTGTACGTCCTGCCCCGTCCGCGCCAGATCGGTGAGAACCACGTCGACGTAGGCGTCGACGGGGAAGCGCACGTCGGCTCGTCCCTGGAGGGCCAGCTCGGGTGCCGACAGGCCGGCGCCCTCACCACCGGCTCGCTGGGCGAGCTCGCCCAACACCAGTCGGGTTCCCGCTTCTGCCTCGACGACGTCGGGACTGAGTCGACCGTTCGCCATCTCCAGCCCCATCGGCATCACGTGGGGGAGCGTCCAGGGGTCGAGGGCGTCGACCAGTCCATCCTGGTCCTCGTCGGAGACAAGACTCTCCTCCTCGATCTCGTCGCCGTCCAGGTCGTCGGGCTGGGACGGGGGAGCGCTGGGCAAGACGCGAAGCGGTACCCTACGCACCGTCGTCGCGCCTCCTTCGTCGGTGGCCCGAACCGCGACCACGAGCCCCGTTTCCAAGGAGCTCGGATCTGCCAGTCGATCCGCGCCGTCTTCCGTCACGTTCACGCTTGGGGGAAAGCTCCAGACCAGTGGGATGGAAGGACTCTCGGCGTCGAGCACCGCGGCGGAGAAGCGGACGGGACCACCGTCTGCGAGCACGACAAAACCGACCCGGCCATCCTGCTCGACGGAGAGCTCGATGCGGGGCGGGCTGTTGCTCCCTTGGAGAATCGGGATCTCTTCGGTCCCGAAGCTGGTCTCGATGGTCAGAATCTCGGTCGGCGTCGCAGGATCCGCGAAGCTCTGGAAGGAGAGGCTGACCGAGAGGGTCTCGGCGTCGAAGCTCAGTACGCCGTTCTCGAGGTCGGTGCTGTCTTCGGCGCCGCGGACCGCGAAGGGGAGCTCGAGCGCTTCAGGGCTGAAGCCGTTCAGCCAGACGTCGAAACGTCCCTCTTCCCCGGCCTGGACTACCGGAGAGCGGGCGAAGTCGATCAAGGGCCGAACGTCGATCTGTTGCTCGAAGAAGGCTTCGTCGCCAGCTTGGTTGAATTCTCGCCACTGAATGAAGCTCCGGCCTGGCCGAAGAAGCTCCGGGGCTTCTCTCAACTCGACTTGACCGTTGGGTACCAGACCCAGCGCGTCGGGAACGTCGAGCTGCGGCAGGGGTGTGAAGAGGCCGACCGACTCCAATTCGATTCGGGCGTCGAGGGTCGGTTCGGCCACGGCGATGACGACGGTGAAGGGCGGACTATCTGCCTCTCCGTCGTTCACGACGGCGGTCAGTTCGGCCAGCCCGGTGAAGCCGAGGGCCGGGGTGAAGACCAGACCGTCCAAGTTGCCGTCGACCGGCGCATCCAGCCGAAGGCTGAAGTCATCCGGGAAGACGTCGTCCACGTCGCTGACCATGAGGTCGTCGATGCGGATGGTGACCGGGGCGTCCTGAAACGTGCCGATGACATCCTGTCCGGTGATCAGGGGCGCATCGTTGACCGGGGTTACGTCGACCTCAAGGAGGAAAGCGTCGCTGCGAAGTGCACCGTCGTCGACTCGGACTTGGACTTGGAGGAGGCCAAAGAAATCGGGACCTGGCCTAACGGTAGTCCCGACCGCGCTGTAGTCGGCCCCCATCTCCACCAGAAGTACGAAGTCACCCTCTCCGTCGACGTCCCCAAACTCGAGATCATCTAGGCTCAGCTCGAAGGCTTCGTCCTCGACCGCGTTCAGGATGCGCTGGCCCGTGATCACCGGAGCGTCGTCGACCGGCGCCACGTCCACCGTAGCCACGAAGGTTTCGCTGGCGTCGACGCCGTCGCTGACTTGCAGAGCGACCGACAGCATCCCCGCGAAATCAGGGTCGGGAATCAGCTCCGAGCCCGAGAACGTGTAGTCGTTGCCTGGCAGCAGGATCACGTCGAGTTGGGCCAGATCGTCGTCGACGTCGCTCACGACGAGATCGTCGATGAGGATGGTGCGCCGATCGTCCTCGGGAAGCGAGATGTCAGACTGTCCGGTCACAACCGGCGCGTCGTTGACGGGGTTGACGGTCAACATAGCCATAAAGGGGGAGCTGTTGGCCTGACCGTCGTCGACTTGAAGGTTGACCTGCAGATTCCCTGAGAAATTGGGGTTGGGAGTGAGCGTCGCGCCATTGGCGGTGTAGTTCGTTCCCGAAAGAACGGTCACAGCGAAGCTTTGGCTGTCCGGATCGACGATGGTGAGGTCCGACGCTTCGATGAGAAGCGGTGTGTCTTCGTCGGTACTTAAAGGGGCAGTGCCGGTGATGACCGGCGGATCGTTGACCGCGTCCACCGTAATGCTGACCGGGAAGGGCGCGCTGTCCAACGCGCCGTCGTTCACCGTGGCCATGGCGGTCACCACGCCTTCGAAGTCGGGGGCGGGGGTGACGACGCCGCTTACTTCGGATGCGTTGCTGAGCATGGTGAGCCGGAGGGTGAAGCTCGTGTCATCCGGGTCGACGACCGTGAAGTCGGTGACGCGAACGGTGATGGGCGTATCTTCATCGGTTCGAAGAGGGGACTGAGCAGTGATGACGGGAGGGTCGTTTACGGGCGTGACGGTCAAGACGGTGTCGAAGGGTAGGCTGTCGTCGGTCCCATCGCTCACGACGACGGGGACGGTCAGATTTCCGAAGAAGTTGGTGTCCGGCGTGATGGTGTTACCCGACAGAGCATAGCCTGTTCCGGCCAGTACCCGGATGGCGAAGCCGGAGCTGTCGTCGACATCGGTGAAGATCACGTCCCCGATGGCGTAGGTGAAAGCGGTGTCTTCGGGCACCGATAGTGTGCGTTGCCCGGTGATGCTCGGTGGATCATTGACGGCCACGACTTCGATGTTCACGTCGAAGCTGTTGCTGCTCAGGTCGCCATCGCTCACCGTCACCGGGACGACCAAGGTCCCGACGAAGTTTGCGTCCGGTGTGACAACGGCGCCCATGAAACTGTAGTTGGCGCCGCTCTGTAGGGTGAGGGTGAAGCTCGTATCGTCTGGATCCTGGATGAGGAGGTCGCTGGAAGAGAGCGTGGTGGCCACGTCTTCGTCGGTAGAAAGTGGCTGCTGGCCGGCCAGGACCGGAGGATCGTTGATGGGGTTGACGGTGATGATGACGTCGAAGGGTGCGCTGTCCTGGACCCCATCGTTGACGGTCACGGGGACGGTCAGGCTTCCGTCGAAGTCTGCGTCCGGTGTGACGGTGGTTCCCGACACGGAGTAGTTGGGCCCTGTTTCAACGTCGAGCGTGAAGTCGGCGGGGTAGGCGTTGTCAGGGTCGCTAACCGTCAGATCACCCAGTCCGAGGGTGATGCTCGTGTCTTCGTCGACCGACAGCGCGCTCTGACCAGTGATGACGGGGGTTTCGTTGGCTTCGACCCAGCCGATTTCATACAGGAGCTCGGCCGAAAGATCAGAGTCGAAGGTGGGCGTCCGGCGGGGCTCCATCAGCTCGTCGGGAGAGAGGGTGATGTCGAAGTGAGAGATGGATGAGCCGGCCGCGAAGGTGGCTGGGGCGTACATCTCGACCCGTGCGTTGTTGAGTCCACTCGTGAGCCCGGTCGCTGCGCCATTCACGCCGCTGCCCGTCCAGACGATGTCGCCGCCCGTCCCCGCGCTCTGGCGTTGAGCGTCGGTGGCGCCCGCCGAGTCCAAATCTCGGTTGTTGGCCGCGTCTCTCAAAAAGATGACGTACTGGTCGTCGGTTCCGAACAGGGCAGGGTTGCCCGTAAAGCCCGCCAGCTGGCCGGTGCTGAAGTTGGCGAAGGTCTGGAATCCGAGGCCGTGGGCAAGTTCGTGAAGTGCTACTTGGTAGAGCGGCACGTCGGGACTGGTGGCAGCCGTGGTTCCGTAGTGCCAGTCGGCGCCGCCGAGACAGTTGGGCAAGTTTGGGTCGTCCAGGTCGGAGTTGAAGCGGGCCAAGATGTCTTCAGGAAAAGAGCTTTGGCTGGAGGTGTTCAGGTCGACGCCGGCCAGAGAGTTGGCGAGGGCCGCCGAATAGAGGGTGTCGATAGCGGGCGCGTTGGTGAAGTTCTGATGCACGCTCCGCGCGCCCGCGGAGCCGAGTACAGCACTGGTGGCCGTGCAGCCCAAACTCGTGAAGCTGACGGCAACTTCGATGTCGACCGTACTCTCCAGTCGGTCCGCCCAGAACTGGGCCGCATCCTCGAGGGTGTCCCCTCTGTCTTGAGTGTAGCCTCCGTTGGCAGGGAACTGAAGGACGATGGTCGAGCCCTTGCCGGTCACGGTGAGGGTGGTCTGCGCAGAAGCACTTTGACCGAGCAGCGTCAGCCCGAGCGCAATGAAGAAATTGATGGTGGAACGCAGCATGCTCAGTACTCGGTAATGGTGACTTCACCGTCCTCGTCGATGGTGGCGACGGGGACGAAGTGGGCAGGGCCGCCGAGTTCGACGAAGGTCGATCCATCAGAGGCGGTCCGCAGGCGGGGGTCGGCGCCCTGTCGTTTCAGCTCCAGCACCTGAGCTCTGACGGCGGGGGCTAGGTCTTCGAGCCGAGGGGGCGGGTGGTGGCCCGGATGCCTCCCTTCGACCGCTGCCGAGGCTCGGGGGCCCGAGAGGGCGGGCCCAGCCTCTGGGCTCGAACCGGTCGGGCTCTCTGATGAGGATCGAGCGCCGTTTCGCCGCGGCGACACGCCTTCGGTCTCGGTCGTGTCGGCGTGCTCTTCCGACCTGGCAGGATCCTCTCCTTCGTCGCGCACCTCGGACTGGGGAGTCTGAGCCTCCACCTGCGGCGAGGGCTGAGGGGAGGCAACGAGGAGAATCGCGAGGCCAACGCCGACGACGGCGAAAGCGCAGAACAAGAGAAGAGGTCTCATGGGCGGGCGCCCGGAGCATACCCGCAACCCGGCCATCTTGGCCAAAGTGCGCCCTTCGGTGTCTCGACTCAGGCCTCGAAGGGAGGATGGATATGACCGGTCTCGTCTCGCAGCAGGATGGCCTGAAGACGTCGACCGGGCTCGAATTCCGCCTCACCGGCCGGCAAGAGCACCAGGGCGTCGACGTCCACCATCGACGGTAGAGAGCCGGAGCCCTGGAGCCGATGGAGGGTCAGCTCCCACCCATCGGGGCCATGGGTGAGCTTACCGCGGGCCAGCTCGGGCCGTCGAGGGCTGTGCCGATGGGGATGGGTGAGTCGAACGCTTTGAGGAGGCCGAAAAGGCCGTGGGTCGCCCAGCATCTTGCGAAGGCAGGGGCGCACGAAGGCTTCGAAGGTCACCATGCTGCTGATGGGGTTGCCGGGAAGGCCCACCACCGGTCGACCCCCAGGACCGACCCCGAAGCTGAGCGGCTTTCCCGGCTTTACGGCCACCTTCCAGAAGTCGGCCTTCACACCGGAGGATTCGAAAGCGTCCCTGACGTGGTCATGCTCACCGACCGAGACCCCACCCGATGTGAGGACGACGTCGTGTCGCAGGGCACGAGCCAGCGACCCGCGGAGTTCGTGCTCGGAGTCCCCCACGATGGGAAAGACCACAGGCCGACAGCCCGCCGCCCGGACCTGGGCCGCGAGCGCGTGGGCGTTGCTGTTGTAGATGGTACCCTCGTCCAGCGCCTCGCCTAGTTCGCGCAGTTCGTCCCCCGTCGTCATGATGGCCACGCTGGGTTGGCGAAAGACGTCGACGGTCGCAATCCCTTGCGAGACGAGAAGCCCGATCTCCCCCGGACCCACTCGCAGGCCCTGTCCGAGCAGAGTCTCGCCGGCCTTGGAGTCACTACCCCGGAAGCGGATGTTGGCCCTCGGACTCGCGCCTTTTCTGAACCAGATCTGCTCTCCGTCTCGGTCGACGTCTTCTTGGATGACAACGGCGTCGGCGCCTTCCGGCATCACCGCCCCCGTGAAGATGCGCATGACCGCATCCTCGGCCAGGGGGGCGGGGGTACCACCTCCGGCCCGACTCTCGCCCACGACCTTCGACTTGGCCCCCTCCGTGGTCTGCCCGGTCCGAACCGCGTAGCCGTCCATAGCGCTGTTGTCGAAAGGGGGGGCATCCACTCGAGCGGGGACGTCCTCGGCCAAGTGTCGATCCAAGGCCGAGTCGACCGCTAGGCTCTCCGAGCCAAGAGGCTCGAAGGCCGGGAGCATGCTCCGAAGGGCCTCACCGATGGACTTCATCCTGCGAGGACTAGCTGGTCTGCAGGAGACCGTCGACAAGATCGCGGAGCTCCCTAGGGCCGCAGGAAAGCGATGGCTTCGCGGTCGTCGGTGGGGAGAGCGATGGCCGTCAGCACGATACGCTCGTCGGTGGGCAGAAAGCGGAAAAGCTGTTTATCGCTCAGGCATTCCTCGATGGAAGCGATCGCGATGCAGCGCCAACGTTCGAAACGAGCGTCTTCTCCCACCGACTCCACCGTGAGGAGCAAGACGGAGCGCAGTGGCCAATTCCCGATAGTGACGTCAAAACGAGCCTGGACCCCGTGTTCGATCCGAGGTGCCACCACGATGTGGGGAACGTAGGTGCGATTGAACTCGACGACGCCCCCTTCTTCGATCCCGTCCGGCTCGAGGGCGAGACGCTCGATGTCGAGAGACTGCTTGGTTTCCGCGTAGGCATGGTTGGCGATCAGCGCGCCCAGGTATAGGGCGGTGATCCTGATAGTATTCTTCATGAGTTCCTTCATCTTCGTGCTCCTTCTGCTCGCTCAACAGAGCGTTCAGCGAGATCGAAGGAGCGTGAGGGCTCGGATTCAAAATCTTTAGTGGCGATTGTCGGTCTGCGTGACGCTGCCGTGTCATCAAAGCCGTCACCAAATGAAAGATGTGGAAGGTGCCCTCGTTGAGTTCGACGAAGGCGAACCATGGAGAATCGATTTTGTACGCATCTTCGCCGTCTCGTGGAGGGTCGCCTCTCCAAGCAAGGTGAGCGTTCGTTCATCGAGCTCCATGTCTTCCACTTCTCGCGAAGGGTCGAGCGTCTGCCAGCGAACTGGTTCCCTGGCCGGGAGAAATCCGGAGAGGCGGTCCGGTCCTTGGCCAACGGGGCCTACGCTCATCTCGCCAACGAGCCCCTTCGTCGTCACCTGACGGCCTTCGAACTGGCCTACTTCGAGCATGAAGGCCAAGAGCTGTCCTGGCTATACTACTGGCCTCGCTCCGCATGCATGCAGTGGCTACGCCGACAGTCCGCCCAGCAGCTCGCTCCGATGGAGCGCCTGCGACGGAACGCACGGAACCAGCTGAAGACCAGCTTCTTCAAGCCCGTAGCATCGTGGAGAGGAGAGCCGGCCTGGGCCCCCGCCCACTGGCCAGTATCGCGTCGCCATGGGCTGCCCCCTGTGTTGGATGCACTCAATGTCGACGTGCGGCGGCTCGGCCCCTGCGAGGCCATTCTCACCCTCCTGGAAGCCGCTCAAGCGCCTCTCACCCTCACCCAGCTCGTAGACGTCTGGGCGCGGAGTTTGGTTTTGGTACCCCGTGAGCATGGGAGCACGGAGCTCGATGCCTACGACGACGGTCGAAAAAGTGTTGAGCTCGCCATCGAGGAGAGCGAGCTCCTCCGAAAGGTGCGCCATTTTTGGAAAGAGCGATTGACGCGAGAAGAACGGGCCTTGCTCCGCTGTCGAGGCTACGGCGGAGAGAAGCGTCTGCGTCCTTTCGCCCAGGTCGCAGAGATGCTCGGTAGATTCGGAGCCGAGCGCTGGCGCCAGCGAGAGCGAAGTCTTCTGGAGATGGCGCGGGAGGTCTTCCAGGATGACCCTTCCGACGAGGTGGCCCAGCTCCTCGCCCTCGTGATCGGCGAGAGCCCGAGGCTCCAGCCCTCATGAGGACGCGTTCAAGATTTCGAGGGCCGCTTCGTGCAGAGCTTCCGTGGCTGCGGCGACGATCCGGGAGGCGCCGTCGGCAGTGCCGCCCGCCCAATCGCTGATCCGGCCTCCCGCGCCACGAACGACAGGGATCAGAGCCGCCACATCATAGCGCTCGAGCCCAGTCTCGACCACTAGGTCGAGACTTCCTGCCGCCAAGAGAGCGTAGGCATAAGCATCTAGGCTGAAACGGGCGACCCGCGTACGCTGGGAAAGGGACCGGAAGGCCTCGGCTTCTTCCTTCGAAAAGTAACCCAAGGGCGAAGGCCGAGGATCTGTGGTGCTGAGCCGGGCCTCTTCCAGCCGGGTGCAGCCCGAACTATGGAGGGGACGGGTGACGGGACCGTGGAAGCGCGCGCCATCGGCGGCGCCAACCCAGCTTTCTCCAGTGAAGGGCTGGTGGATCACCCCCACGACTGCCTCTTCGTCTACCTCCAGGCCCACGAGGGTGGTCCAGCTATTCGTCCCACAGATAAAGCCGCGGGTCCCATCGATGGGATCCAGTACCCACCGGTAGGGGCCTGAGCTGGGCTTGGCACCCTCCTCCTCCCCCAAGACTCCGTGTTCGGGGTGCGTCTGGTCGAGCCAGCTCCGCATCTGTCGCTCGGCGGCTCGGTCGAACTCGGTCACCGGGTCGAAGTGGACGCCTGCCGTCTTGTCTTCCACCCTATGGCTGCGACGAAAGCCCTCCAGCGCTGCCCGTCCGCCCCGTTCCGCCAGTTCGCGGGCTTGCTGGGTCAGCGGATGATTGAGCTCGAGCACCGCGCCAGCGTGCCGACGAAGTCACCTCTGGTAAAGGCCCAGCTCCGCGGTGCTGGTCGGGTTCGGGCCCCCTCTGCTAAGGCTCCCTTATGAGCACCATCAAAGTCGAGCAGGCCCATAGCCTCAGCATCGACGAGGCCAAGTCCAAGGTCGATGCCTTTGGCCAGGACATGAAAGAGCGCTTCGGGCTCTCGATGAGCTGGGACGGAAATACGGCGCGTCTCAAGGGTCTCGGCGCCTCCGGAGACGTCGAGGTTCGCTCTGACATGGTTGTGGTGGCAATCAAGCTGGGGATGATGGCAAAGGCCGCCGGCATCAAGGCCGACCGAGTCGAAGCCTCGGTGACCAAGCGGCTGCAGTCGGCATTGGGCTGAGAACTTTCTTCCCATAGGATGTAAGAAGCGGAGGCCTCTGCGTTGATGGATGGGAGTCGGCGGTGAGAGTCCGGCGAGAGCGGTAACCCAGATGAGCGCCGACGACGGCTCCGAAGCCACGACGGTCCGACCCGCGCGGACCCACAACCTTGGGTCCCGGCCGCTGATCCATCGGCTGGCCGAAGGGCGCTACGAGATTCTGAGGACCATCGGCTCCGGAGGCATGGGGGTGGTCTACGAGGCCATCGACCATCGAGATGGACGCCACGTCGCCATCAAGACGCTTACCCACGTCGACGGCGACGGCATCTACCAGCTCAAGAACGAATTCCGCTCCATGGCAGACGTGCTCCACCCCAATCTGGTGGGTTTGGGCGACCTCGTGAACGAGGGCGAGCTCTGGTACTTCACCATGGATCTGATCCTCGGGCAGGACTTTCGAACCTACCTCGATGTACCCGATGCCGAGATGGAGCGCCGACTACGGAGCGTTCTTCCTCAGCTGGTCTCCGGCGTCCAAGCCATCCACTCGGCGGGCAAGCTGCACAAAGATCTCAAGCCGCCCAACGTTCTGGTTCGACCGGACGGGCGCCTGGTCATCTTGGACTTTGGTTTGGTAGCAGACCAAAAGGGCGTCGGGGCGGGCCACACCGTGGGCAACGACGTGGCGGGGACCCCCATCTACATGTCGCCCGAGCAGGCCCGGGGCGAATGCTGCGGGCAGGCTTCGGACTGGTACGCGGTCGGGGCCATGATCTACCGGGCCGTGGCTCGTCAGAAGCCGTTCGATAAGGAGCCGATCCAGGTTCTGTTCGCCAAACAGCGCAACGCCGAGCCCCTTCCACCCTCCGAGGAAGTGGCGCCACGGCTGGAGCCCTTCTTGAGTCTGGCCATGGCCCTGATGCGGCCTCGAGCCGCACAGCGGCCTTCAGGGGAAGACGTCCGGGCCGTCGCGCTGGCCGCAGAGACGCCCTCCGGCAGCTTCCGGCTCAAGGGTCCGGAGGAGCAGATTTTCGTGGGTCGGAGCGTGGAACTCGATCGGATGAAGAGTCTGCTCGGTGACACGACCCGTCGTGACATTCCGAGTGTGCTCTTCGTCCACGGTCCCTCGGGCATCGGCAAGACTTTCCTCACCCAGACCTTTCTCCGCCACGCCCGGGAAGAGCAGGACGCCATCGTGCTGAGTGGGAGGTGCTACGAGCGAGAGTCCGTTCCCTTCAAGGCGCTGGACGGGGTCATCGACGCACTGAGCCGCTACTTGCGCACCCTCGCTCCGGTCGAGGCGGCCGCTCTGCTTCCTCGGCACATTCAAGCCCTCACCCTGTTGTTCCCTGTCCTCGCCCGCAGCGAGATCGTGAGGGACCAGAGCCGTGGCCGGCTCCCCGAAGATCCGGAGAGTCTCCGACGCGCCGCCAACTCGGCCCTTCGCGAGCTTCTCGGCGCCATCGCGATCAAGCGCCCGCTGGTCCTGGCCATCGACGACCTGCAGTGGGGAGACGCGGACTCGGCGACGATGCTTCAGCAGCTCTTGAAGGCGCCCGATGCGCCGTCGCTGATGCTGGTGACCACGCATCGGAGCAACGACTTCGCCTCCAGTGAATGCCTACGGATCCTTCTGGCCGAAGAGTTCGTCGGAGCCCGGCGAGAGGAGCTCAGTTTGGGCGGACTCTCGGTGGATGAGCTGGAGGAGCTTTCTCGCCGCCTCATGGCCGACGACGAGGGTCCCGAGCCGGAGGCGGTGGCGCGGGAGGCCGAAGGAAGTCCGTACTTCGTGGCCGAACTCGCACGGCTTCGTCGTCGTGGCGTCACGGCGGCCGGGCGCTCGTGGGCTCAGGCCTTCGTCGCTCACCTCGAGAGCCTGGAGCCCGTGCTGCGGGAACTCTTGGAAATCGTCTCCGTGGCATCTCGCCCCATGCCTCGGACCCTGGCCGGCGTCGCCCTCGAAGATCGGGATGGGGCCGTGGGCGCCTCCCGAGAGCTCGCCGTCCAGCACCTGATCAAGTCCCGCCCCCACGGGACCGATGTGCAGGACGAGCTGCTGGAGGCCTATCACGATCGCATCCGAGAGACGGTGCGCTCTCAACTGTCACCAGAACGCCTCCGGCATTGGCACACCCGGCTGGCCGAAGCGTATGCCCAGGCCTTGGATCCGGATCCGGAAGTTCTGGCCCACCACTACGCAGAGTCCGGCCGGAACGCTCGGGCGGGAGAAATGGCGCTGGAAGCAGCGCACCGGGCGAGTAAGGCCCTGGCCTTCAATCGAGCGGCCCAGCTGTTCAAGATGGGTATCGAGCTCACCCGACCCAAGCCCGAAGTCGAACGCTCTCTTCGCGCGCTCAGGGCCGAGGCTCTGGGGCGCGCGGGCATGGACGCCGAAGCAGCGCGAGAGTTCATGCACGTCGCCAACGCTTTCTCCGGCCAGCGTGCAGCTCGGCTGCGACAGACCGCAGCCGAGCACCTGTTACGAAGCGGCCGAGTCGCCGAGGGCATGTCGGAGCTGGCCGAGACCCTTGAGCGCTTCGGCTACGGTCTGCTCGACGACACTTCGGCCCACGTGTCTCAGAACTTCGAGCTCAACAATCGTCTTCGCGATCGAGGACTCGACTTCGTCTGGCGCCGAGAGGAAGAGATCGACCCTGACGAGCTAGAGCGGGTCGATGTCGCCTGGTTCCTCGCCGTAGCGTGGGCCGCCGTCGACGGACCTCGTGGTGGCTACTTCGTGCTGCGCTGCCTTCTCGACGTCCTCGAGCTCGGCGAGCCCCGAAGAATCGCTCGTACGCTCTGCCTGTACATCGTGAACTGGGCGGCGGTGGGACGACCAGGAAGCAAGACCATCGGGCGGACGCTAGAGGTGGCCCGAAGCGTGGCCCAGCGCTTGGACCGAGAAGACTCCTGGGCCTGGTTCACGTATGCCGAGGCAGGCGTGCACTTCTGGCAAGGACGACATGGTCAGGCGATTCCTCGCCTTCGCGTCGCCGAATCAAAGTGGCGGCACGGCCGCAGTCGCCTGTCGAGGGAGCGCGCCACGGTCGTGGCTTACGAGCTCCTTTCCCTGGATGTGCTCGGTCGCTACGAGGAGATGGCTCGGATTGCGGAACCACAGCGCCGTGAGGCCAGTCTGAGGGACGACCTCTACGCGGCCACTTGGATTTGCAGCGCCACCTGGGGACTGGACGTTCTGGCCTGCAAGTCCGAGCGAGCGCGGGAGCGGATTCACACCGCCCGCCGCCTTTGGCAGGAGCACACGGGCGGGGCCGCAGACTACCCGAGCTGGAGTCTGCTCGTCGCTGAGTGCAACATCGACCTGTACGAGGGACAGGCGGCTTCGGGGTGGCGTCGACTGGAGGAGACTCTCGGCGACCTCAGCGACGTTCTGCCCATCGTACGGGTGGAACACTCCATTTCCGTGGAGCTGCGGGGCCGCCTCGGTCTGGCGATGGCCCAGCAGGACCCGGAGAGGTTCGACTTTTACCTTCGGAAGCTGGAGGAGGACATCCGCATTTTGCACGGCTTGGAGCTGCCCTGCTTTCAGCCTCGGGCTACGCTTCTCAAGGCGGGGAGAGCGGCTCTCAAAACGGAGTTGGCGGCCGAAGTCGTCGCCTTGGAGGACGCGCTCTCGGGCTTTCGGGGTCAGGAAGCCAACCCCAATCTCGCCGCCATTGTCGAACTTCGCTTGGGGCGGCTTCTGAAGGATGGACGGCGGGTGGAGCAAGGGCTGAACGAGCTGCGATCCCGGGGCGCGGTCGAACCCATGGCCTGGGCCCGGACCTTCTATCCTTTCCTGTAGACGAGCCGCTGCGGTTGACTACCGGGTCGCTGTCGCTCGGTAGTCGTTGGGATCGAGCTCGTACTTTCGCAACCAGCGATAGACCTGGTTTCGGTGCCAGTTACGGTCGCGCGCGATCTTCTTGAGATTCCCTCGGGCCGCGCGTAGCGCCTCGATGAGGCCTTCACGCGTGGGCGCGCCTTCTCCCTGAGGGCGGAGGTCGACGGGCGGCGGCATGGGCTGGGGCTTGGCACGCTTCCCTGCGACCTCCTCTCGGATGTGGTCAGGGAGTACTTCGGCGCTCAGGGCCACGTCCGACGTGAGCAGAGCTCGGAGCTTTCGCGCCGTTTGAATCAGACCGCGCACGTTGGTCGGCCAGTCGTGGAGAAGCAGCGCCTCCAAGAACTCGGCGTGCATGGGCCGCTTGGAGCCATGGTAGTGGAGCCAAAGGGGGATGATGTCTGCCCGCCGCTCGGCCAGCGCGGGGATGCGAATCACCCAATCGCCCAGCCGGGCCAGCAGGTCCTTTCGGAAGAGAGAATTGGCCGGCGGTACCTGGGTCGCGGCCACGATTCGAGTGTCGATCTTTCGGGGCGAAGCGCTGCCGAGAGGCTCGATGGTGTGGTCCTCCAAGACCCGAAGCAGCTTGGGTTGAAGGGCGAGGGGGAGGTCTCCGACCTCGTCCAAAAAGAGGGTTCCGCCCTCGGCCCGCTCGAAGTAGCCCACGGCGTCCCGTTCGGCGCCGGTGAAGCTGCCCTTGCGATAACCGAAGAACTCCGCCTCGGCGAGCTCGTTGGGCACGGCGGCGCAGTTGACGGGAATGAACGGGCCCCTTCGTCCAGAAGCTGCGTGCAGCGCTCGGGCTGCGACCTCTTTGCCCACCCCGGTCGGCCCCTGGATGAGCACGCTTCCTTCGGTCTGGGCCACTGTGAGGATGCACTGTCGAAGCGCCAACGTCGTGCGGGAGTTTCCGACCAGGGTAGGGAGCTCGGCCGAACCGACCAGCGGTGATCGGGGAAGAGCATCCAAGCTTGGCTCGTCGTCGCGGACGAAGAAGCTTCGTCCGAGGACGAGGACCTGACCGTCCAGCCGTGTTCGTCGACACGGCGTACCGTCCAGGAAAGTGCCGTTTGGGCTCCCCAGATCCTCGAGCATGTAGGTCCCGTCGCTGCTGGGCTCGAATACCATGTGGTGTCGGGACACCTCCCGGTCCATGATCTGAACCGTACAGTCCGAGCTTCGGCCCAGGATCAGGCGCCTTCCATCCAGGTGAATCCTCCGGCCCGGAAGCGAGCTGTCCGGACTGTAGACGCAGCGAAGGGAGGTGGGTCGCACTGGTGAAGGTCGGACCCGCTGCTGTCGAACGGTACTTTCGTTTTCTGACGTGGTTTCCTGCACGACCTGTCTCGTCGTGAGTAGAACGGGCTCCCCTCGATTTCTTTCGATTTTGCCGAAGGGAATCGAGGCTGGGCGCGGCCCCCCCCGATTTGGGCGCCCTCGTCATGAAGATCACACACGGGTTGCGCCCCATTCGCGCGATTGAGGGAACCCTCAGGGCCGCGAGCTCGTTCGCTGCCAGCTCAAGTCCGGCCGTGGGCTTGGTTGAAGTCCAAGAGTGGCCCTTTTGGGACGATACGGGTCGGATTCACCGACTCGTGGCTTTGGTAGTAGTGCCGCTGGGCGTGCTCGAAGTTGCAGGTCTCGGCGACTCCAGCGTGTTGGTAGAGGTCCCGCGTGTAGGCCCACAGGTTTTCATAGTCGACGATGCGGCGCAGGTTGCACTTGAAGTGGCCGTAGTAGACGAGGTCGAAGCGAAGCAGGGTCGGTAGGAGCCTCCAGTCGGCCTCGGTGGGTTGGGACCCGCACAAGAAGCGCGAGTGGCCCAGGCGTTCTTCCAACACGTCCAGGGTCTCGAAGAGCGGGACGACGGCTTCTTCGTAGGCCTCTTGAGAGGTCGCAAAACCCGAGCGGTACACGCCGTTGTTGACGGTCTCGTAGATCCGAGCGTTCAGCCTTTCGATCTCTTCTCGATGGGCCTCCGGAAGATAGTCCCCGGGACGAGCCCCGACCCCGTCGAAGGCAGAGTTGAACATCCGAATGATCTCGGACGACTCGTTCGAGACGATGGTGCTGCGCTTCTTATCCCACAGAATGGGGACGGTGCATCGACCGGTGAAGTGGGGGTCGGCCGCTTGGTAGACGTTGTAGATGTAGCGCGCCCCGTTGATGGGGTCCGAGACTACGCCCGGACCCTCTTCGAAGGTCCAGCCCTGTTCGCCCATGAACCAGTGAACGACCGACAGTGACACGTGATCCTGCAGGCTCTTGAGCGAACGATAGATCAGGGTTCGGTGGGCCCACGGACAGGCGTAGGACACGTAGAGGTGGTAGCGCCCCTTCTCCGCCTCAAAGCCGCCCTCGCCACTGGGTCCGGGCGCGCCGTCGGAAGTGACCCAGTTTCGGAATTTCGCGTCCTGTCGCACGAAGCGACCCCCGGACTTCTTGGTTTCGTACCACTTGTCCTTCCACTGACCGTCGACGAGGAGACCCATGATTCTTGGATCGGCTGGTCGGACCAGCCGGTCAAAGGAAGCGAAGGAAACAGTCCGTTCTGCATCCGACCCCGATGGCTGCAAAGGGTGGATGGCGGCGCAACTCTGCCCACGCTTGGGTTTTCGGGCCTGACGTGGGCCTCTACTGCCAACCATTCCATAGTCGTTTCCACCCGGTCTTCGCGTCCATTCTGACCGTCCTCGTGGCCTGTGCTTCCGAGGACGGGGCCCAGGGACTTCGGGCCGACGATGCTGGCCAAGACCTCGGGGGTCCCTTGGATCTCGGTCAGGAGCTCGATGTCGGGGCCCCGCTCGACCTCGGGGATGGGGATATGGCTCAGGATGAGGAAGGAGGCTGCGGAAGCGTCATGGCCCAGGGTTTGAGCGTCGAGGCCCTCCCGCCCTCCGTCACGGATCCGGAGATCCGGTCCGGGGACCCCGATCATCGGCATCTCGCCGCCGCCGGTTCCGCCACCGGCCGACTCTTCCTGTTCCTCCCCGGCGCGACCGCCCAACCCTCCGACTACGTTGACGTCCTTCGAAACGCAGCTGCAGGGGGAGACGATGCCCTGGGTCTGTCCTACGTGAACGACGCCCGAATCTTCGTGGTCTGCGGGAGCGATCCGGATCCGGACTGCCAAGAGAGCTTCCGCATCGAGGTTCTCTTTGGAGAGTCGCGAAGTCCTCACGTGGACGTAGGTCCGGCGGACTCCATCTCGAACCGCTTGGTGAAGGTCCTGCAGCATCTGGGCTGGACCAACTATCTCGACGGCGACGAGCCTCGCTGGTCCAGCATTGCCGTCGCGGGCCATTCCCAGGGTTCCGGTCACGCGGCGATGATCGGGCGCTTCTTCGAAACCGAGCGCGTCATCATGGTCGCGGGGGCCGAACCCGCGCCGTGGACGCTAGAGCCGAGGATGACGCCACCCGCTCGCAGCTGGGGCTTTGGACACGTCGATGATCAGCTCTCTCGCGCATTCCGGCGCGCCTGGGACAACTTGGGCATCCCGGGCCCACCGTCCATCGTCGACTCTGCCCGACCGCCCTTTGGAGGGACCCATCAGTTGCTGACGCGCGCCTCGCCGAATCCGACCGATCCGAATCCTCACAACTCGCCCATCGCCGACACGTCCACCCCAAGGGACGCAGAAGGCCGATCAGCCTATGCCGAAGTTTGGTGTCACCTCCTCGGCCTTTGACCCGGAGCCAACGGACCCGGGCCCCAAGACCGCAAGAGTCAGAGACCGCGTAGCGTTCGTCGACTCGCGCAGCGAGCCTGGGAGCGACGAGGGTGGCCGGGGCCAAGCCCCGGCCGGGCCCCGGCCGGACGACCCAGCCTCGCAGAGTGACCGGAAAGGTGTGGGTCCGGCTAGGCCGGACCCGGGTCCCCCAGACTCAGTACCGGTACCAGTCCGGCTTGAACGGTCCGTCGACCGGGAGGCCAAGGTAGTCAGCCTGTTTCTGATTGAGCTTGGTGAGCTTCACGCCGAGCCGGTCCAGGTGGAGCGCCGCGACCTTCTCATCCAGGCGCTTCGGCAAGATGTAGACCTTCTTCTCGTGGTCCTGCTCGTTCTTCCAGAGCTCGATCTGCGCCAAGACCTGGTTGGTGAACGAGGCGCTCATCACGAAAGAAGGGTGGCCAGTGGCGCAGCCCAGGTTCATGAGCCGACCCTGAGCCAGCAGCGTGATGTTGCGGCCGTTGGGCAGGGTGTAGTGGTCGACCTGGTCCTTGATCGGCGTCTTCTTTATCTCCGGGTTGTTGTTCAACCAGGCGACCTCGATCTCCGAGTCGAAGTGACCGATGTTCGACAGGATGGCTTCATGCTTCATCACCTTGATGTGCTCCGAGGTGATGACGTCGCAGCAGCCGGTCGCGGTCACGAAGATGTCGGCCTGAGGCGCGGCCTCGTCCATCGTGGTGACTTGGTAGCCCTCCATCGCGGCCTGCAGAGCGCAGATGGGATCCACCTCGACGATGAGCACGCGGGCCCCAGCCTGCTTGAGGGAGTCGGCGACGCCCTTGCCCACGTCACCGAAGCCAGCCACGCAGGCAACCTTACCGGCCACCATCACGTCAGTGGCGCGGCGCAGGCCATCGATGCCCGACTCGCGGCAGCCGTAGAGGTTGTCGAACTTCGACTTGGTGACGGAGTCGTTCACGTTGATGGCGGCGCACTTGAGGATGCCCTTGCGCTCCATGTCATAGAGTCGATGCACGCCGGTTGTGGTCTCTTCCGAGACGCCGCGGATCGGGTCTTCGCCCTCGAAGAACTGTGCGTACTTCTCGTGCACGTGGACGGTGAGGTCACCGCCGTCGTCCAAGATCATGTTGGGTGCTTTGCCGCCTTCGAAGGCCGCGAGCTGCTTGTCGAGGCACTCGACGTACTCTTCTTCGGTCTCGCCCTTCCAGGCGAAGACGGGAACGCCGGTCTTGGCGATGGCGGCGGCCGCGTGGTCCTGGGTCGAGTAGATGTTGCAGGAGGTCCAGGTGACCTCGGCGCCCAGCTCGGTCAGGGTCTCGATGAGAACCGCGGTCTGGATGGTCATGTGGAGGCAGCCGGCGATGCGGGCGCCCTTGAGCGGCTTCTCTTTGCCGAACTCCTCACGGAGGGCCATCAGGCCAGGCATCTCGGTCTCGGCGATCTGGATTTCGTGCCGACCGAAGTCGGCGAGGCTGAGGTCTTTGACTTTGTACTTCTTCGTCTCGTCCATGGTTCTTCTTTCTTTCCGGGTAAGTCCGGTAAGAGGCTCCATCCGCCTATCCGGAACAACGGATGAGGCAACGTACTCGCTCCGGGCGGCAAGTCAACGCCATGTGCCCCTTGAGCTCAAAGAGAGGCGCTGAGCGCGCGATCCAGGTCACCCAAGAGATCGGCTTCGTCCTCTAACCCGATCGAGAGCCGCACGAAGCCTTCGGGTATACCTGCATCCAGCCGCTCCTCGGGGCTGAAGGAGCGATGGCTGGCCAAGCTTGGGATCAGGGCCAGGCTGTGGGCATCGCCGAGGCTGCCCGCCCGCTTGAACAGCCGGAGGGCATTGAGCGCCCGGCAGGCGCGCTCGTCTCCGCCCTCCAGGACGAAGGAGACCATGGCGCCGCCTCGGCCGCCCAGCTCCGAATGCACCTGCTCCGGGACGTCCAGGGTCGGATAGCGCACTGTACGCACCTGCGGGTGCTCGGCCAGGTGGCGAGCGACGGCGAGGGCGTTGCGGCAGTGCTTCTCCATTCGGAGATCCAAGGTCTTGATGCCGCGAAGAACGAGCCAGGCCACGAAGGGCGCGCAGTTGCCCCCCGCCAAGAGGAGCGATTTCCGTAGAGGGCGCATCAAGGCCTTGGGGCCTACCGCGACCCCGGCGATGAGGTCTCCGTGTCCGCCCAGGTACTTCGAAGCGCTGTGAATGACGACCTCCGCGCCGTGCTCGATGGGTCGGATAAGGGCGGGCGTGGCCAAGGTGCTGTCCACGACCAGGGTTAGGTCGTGACGCTTGGCCAGGGCTGACGCGCCGGCCAGGTCGGCCACTTCGAGGGTCGGATTGGTGATCGACTCGATGTAGAGGATCTTCGTTCGGGAGGTGATTGCCGCCTCCATCGCCGTCAGGTCGCCTGTCTGGGCGAAGCTGGTCTCCACGTTGAAGCGCGGGAGCATCTGGGTGAACAAGGCGTGCGAGCCTCCGTACACCGAGTGCGGCGCGACGATGTGATCTCCTGCCGAAAGAAGGGTCGTCATGACGCCGTGGATGGCAGCCATGCCCGATGCGAAGGCCACACCCTCCTCGGCCCCCTCGAGCTCCGCGGTGGCTCGCTCGAAGAGGTCCACGGTAGGATTCGTGAGGCGACTGTAGGCGTAGCCCCGCTTGGAGTGCCCGATGACCCGGTCCATCGACTCCATGCTCTCGAAGCCAAAAGAAGAGGTCTGGACGATGGGAGGCGCTATCGCTTCCGTCTCGACGTCGAGTTCCGTTCCGTGAACGTGGACGCTGCGGGTCGAAAAACCGTGGGACATCGTTTGGGCTCTATCACAGCCTGCCCGGCTTCTGGCGGCTCGCTCGCTTTTCGGGTTTTCTCAGCTGCGATGCTGGCCTCGCTGCTTCTGGTCTCCCTGCTGAATCAGGCTCCGGCCGCCAAGTTCAAGTGTCCTCTCGACGCCGAACGAAAGGTGGAGCAACGTCCCAACGCCATCGCCGTCTACTGCCTTGGACCGAATCTAGTGGGCGGCGTGGCCAAGAACGGACCCTATCTAGAGCTACGACCCGACGACCGCAGCCCGCGCTGGGCCGGGAGCTATATCAACGGCCGGCCTGACGGCAACTGGCGGCGCTTCGACCGACAGAAGAACGTCGTGGAGCGGCGGGTGTACCGAAACGGACGCCTCCTAAGTCGAACATTGGAAGAGGCGGCAGAAGGCGTGGACGGGCGATCCTCGGCATTCGGTGACGAAGACCTGTCCGAATTCGAAGGACCGGACGAACCCGAAGCGCAAGGCGGCGGTTTAGGACCCCAAGGTGCTTTGGAAGACACGACCGACAAGAGAGGTCTCACTCCGCGCTATGGCCTTTCCGAGGACGACTTCCAGGCTCAGCACCACGGCTTCGCCAACTCAGTCGGCGGCTTGGTTCAAGGAGACAGCGTCTTCGGTGTGGGGGCGACAGTGCTCTACTTCGTACCCACCCTCGACCTCCGCTATCGCTACGGGCTGGCCAAGCCCATCGCCTTCGATGTGCGGCTCTCCACCATTGGCATCTTCAACCGCCTCCATCTTGGGCTGCGCAGCCGCCTCTTCGGCGACGAGCGTTTCTCTTTGTTCCTCGATACTCAGCTCGCCTCCAATGCTTTCTTCTTTCCTGGAGGATCGGGCATCGTGGACGTCCAAGGTTTCGACCTCGCCGGCATCCCAGGCCTGGGCGTTTCTTTCGGTGGTCCTAGGGTTCAGCTCAGTCTCGGCGCCCAGGTACCTCTCTACTTCTTTGAATTCATAACATCGGAAGGTCTTGATGCTTCCGATTCTTTCCTTTCCCCACGCATACGTCCCTTCATCGGGCTGGACGTCGTGGCGGGAGAGAAGACCTCCATCTACGCCACCTTGGAAGTGGAGGCCGACCTCGATCCTAGCTCACTGGCTAGCCTTTCCGAGGCAACCTTTTTCTGGTGGTCGATCGGCGTCGCTTTCGACCTTCACCGGCGGAAGTCCATCTACTGAGCGAAGTCGGTCACCCGAAGTGGAAGGTCCTCCAGGACCTTTCGAGGCACCGTGTAGACGGGTCCATCTTGGCCTCGCACATAAAAGCCTCCGGTATCCGACAGGTCGCCGATCGTGATCACACCCAGGGTCTCGCCCCCTCGACCCTGAAACCCGAAGCGACGCGAGGGCGGCTGAAGCAGCCAGCGGCCCAGCTCTTCGGCGCTCGGCTCTTCGCTCACCAGCTCCACGCCCTTCAGCGTGGAGAGCTTCTTCAAGAGGGGCTCCACCGCGTCGGACGCCAATCGATGTTCCTGGCTCGCGTCCGCCGAACCCGCTTTTCGCTCCAAGCGCCAAGCGTCCTCTGCCCGCGTTAGGCTGGCGAACTCCAAGCCGAAGATCAGGAAGACCTTGCTGACCTCCTTGGGTCTGAATTCGGCCAGGCTTCGGTCTCGGAGCAGGAAGGGATCCAGGGTCAGCAGCTCTTTGGCCGGCGGGGGATAGAGCTGCATCAAGCTCCCGTCGATCCAGGCCAAGGGCTTCGCCTCGGGGGTGTTCTTGCTCGCTGCTACACCGACGGTGGCCCTTCGGACGAGGCCGCTTGGGTGGCGCACGCTGAGGGTGAATGCAGTTCGCCACTTGGGAGCCTTCATCGTCTCCAGCGCGCTCTCGAGGTCGTGAGCGCCGTCGACGAGCCATCGGTCCGCTTCCAGACGAAGAAAGGCGGCGGCCATCGCCACCGCGGCCTGACCCTCATCTGCAGGATGGAAGGCGCCGCCGTCGATGGAGGCCTGCAGGCCGCTCGTGCTCGTTCGCAGGGTCCAGCCTCTGCCGTCTTCGCGCTCTATGCCCAGCGTCTCGATTTGCGCTCGGTCGAAAGGGAGCACTCGCTTGTTCCTGAACTCGTCGATGGGTCTAAGACTGGACCAAAGCACCGAGGGTTCGGCGACGAAAACCGCCCCCTCGTCGGCGCGGGCGTACACCGTCGACTCCAGGGGATGGAGCTTCCCGAGGCTCAAGCCATGACGTTCACCCGAAGCGAGGGCGAGCTCGATTCGAACTCTTGGATCGTTCAGGCCCGACTGGGCCAGGTCCTTGGTCGACGGTGCACTGTAGACCTCTCGCGTTGCGGCCAGACCCGCCACCCGCACCAGCACGGCCTCCAAGGGCTCGGCGTGTCCCGGCCACGAGTAGGGTTCGGCGATCCGCCAGCCGAAGACCTCGTCCCGTTCGAAACGAAAGCTGCCGTGGGTACTGGTCACGGTGCCCCACGCGACGTCGTCGGGGCCGAAAGAGAAGGGGCGCTCCGCGTCGTAGCGGGCCTGGGCCCGCTCGGTGGAGCTCGGGGCAGTGGTCGAGATCCAGATCAGGGCTCCGACGCCCAGCAGGGCGACCCCGGCGGCCAAGAGCGTTCGTTGGAGTCGCGTCATGACCGGTCAGCGCCGTCGCCTCAGGGCCCAGACGGAGAAGCCGAAGCCTACGATAAGCAAGGGGAGGAGGTTCACGGCGAAGAACATGATCCCATAGTGCTGCATGGCCGTGATGGCGAGGCGATCTCCACTTCGCTGACGCGGCCGCACGGTGACGCGATCCACTTCGTTCAACAGCCAGTTGGCCGTGTTGACCAATAGATCTCGATTCGCCCCCACGCCGATGAGGCGATTCGAGGCAAAGTCTGCATCGCCAAAGACGACGACTCGACTCTCATCGGCCCGGGCGTCCACGGCTCCGGCAGTTCCACGGCCGATGGCCACTGCGATGGCGATCGGACCGGGGGCATCCGGACCGTCCAGGCGCCAAGGAGGCGAAGCCAGTGGATCGGCCTCCGCCCAGCTCTCTTCGCTGGTCCGAAGAAGCGTCGTCGTGTTCAGCGCACCCAACGCGGGTTGGACGCTTCGGACCCTCAGGAAAAGGGTGGGCTGACCCTGGATGGGACGGGTGATGGGATGCGCTTCATAGCTTCGGATGAGAGGCGCGTCTGGTCCGAAGCCGAGGGACTGACCCACCGGACTCTGGTCGACCACGAGATCGTCGCCCACGTTCACGCCGAGCTCCTCGAAGAGCGGACCCAGGTTTGAGATGGGGCTCCCCGGATCCAGAAGAATGAGTCCGTGGCCCCCCGCTTCGAGAAAGCGGTCCAGTGCCTCGGCCTCGGAGGGCAGGAGTTCGATGCGCGGAGCGACGAGCACGAGCAGTTCGGCGTCTTCCGGGAGTGCATCCAAGCGGCTGTTCTCGACCTCATAGCCGTCGGCCCGAAGGGCGGCCGCGGCCTGGCCCATGGCGGCCTCGGTCTTCTTGTCTTCGGCTGAGGGTTCACCGTGGCCCTCCACGAAGACCACGTGGCGGACCGGTCGATCCAGCAGGTCAATGAGCGCGTTCGTGAGGCCGTCCTCGGTGGGGCGCTCGATCTTCACGTGGCGGCTTTCAGTGGCGAGGACGATGCGCGCGCTCTTGGCGTCCAGCTCGAAGCGCTCGATCAAGGGGGCAGGGACTCTATCTGGGTCGATGAACTCGAGCTGAAGCTGGTCGGTGAACTGTCGATAGAGTCGAATCTGCTCTCCGAGGATGCCCCGCTGCTGGTTCTCGGACTTCAGGAAGCCGTACACGAAGACCGGACGGTCCAGCCGCTCGGCCACCTGCTGGGACTGGGGCTGTAGGGTGTAGAGGCGGTCCCGGGTGAGATCCCATTCCTGTTCCCACTGAACGACCCCATAGTTCGTGGCCACGACGAGGCCCAGGACCCCGACGAATATCACGACCTCGAGAGCAAGCAGCGGGCTCGACCGCCCTCGAACCGCTCGACCGATGGCCGCCCGATTCGTCGCCACGTAGACCACCAAGCCGACCAGGCCGAAGGCTACGTTGCCGGCCGAAAGGGGCCCGAGTCGAGGCTCGATGACCACCAGCACGATGCCGAAGACGAGGGCCGTAGTGCCCAGCACGCCCAGCACCAGTCCGATGGTAGCGCTCCAAGGCACCGCGCTCAGGCGACCCTCTCGGGTCGTGTCTCGACCTGCTTTGTCCTCGTTCAGCGCCACCGGTTCGACTCCACGACCCGCTGGGTCACGATGAGGCCGGCCAAGGTCAAGGAAAGGAAATAGACCAGGTCTTCGGCCAAGAGCCGGCCCTGAAAGGCTCGGTTCACGTGGGAAAGCGGAGAGGCGTAGTCCAGCACCGTCTGCCAGTCTCCCTCCAGCCGGTTGGCCACGAAGGGCAGAGTGTAGCTCAGGAGGAGCGTCGCGAAGGTCAGAAGGGCGGCCACGATCTGGGAGTCGGTCAACGAAGACATGAGCATCCCGAGGGCGATGAAGCTCGACCCCATCAGCGTGGCCATGAGGACCGAAACCAAGACAGGACTCCACTCCACGGCGCTCGAAGTCCCGGTCGTCGTCCCGTAGGCCTCCAAGATGAAGGGAAAGACGAGAGGGATGAACGACATGACGAGGATAAGGACCCAGGTCGCGATGAACTTCCCGAGCACGATTTGCCAGGAGCTGATCGGCGTCGTCATGAGCAGCTCGAATGTGTTTTGGTTCTTCTCCTCCGCCAGCAGGCGCATGGTGAGAAAGGGGACGAAGAAGAGGAACATCCACACCCCGGTCGAGAACATCGGCGTGAGGATGGCGTCGTTGAAGTTCAGTCGCTCCAACATCTGGGGCTGCTGCTGGGACAGGAAGATGGCTGTTCGCTGCTGGTATTGATTCAGGGAGGACACGAAGACCAGCCCCATGAGGAAAGCGTAGGCCCCGAGGCCGGCGTAGGCGATGGTGGTGGTAAAGAAGATGCTCAGCTCCTTGCGAGCTATGGCGAACAGGCCTCTCATCTCAGGACACGGCGAGGCTTGCGAATACCTCTTCCAGCGGCGCTTCTCGCTCCAGCTCCGCGATGGGGGCGTCGGCCACGATGTGACCCCGAGCTACCATGATGATGCGCTGGCACACGGCCTTCACTTCGCTGAGGATGTGGGTGGACAAGAGAACCGTTCGTCGATCGTCCTCACCGATCCGGAGCAGGAGCTCACGCACCTGCTGAATCTGAATCGGGTCGAGGCCAACCGTCGGCTCGTCCATGATAAGTACCGTCGGGTCTCCGAGGAGCGCTTGGGCCATGCCTACTCGCTGACGGTAGCCTTTCGATACGTTGCGGATGAGTCGATTCAATACGTGGTCCACGCCCGCTTCCAACGCGACCCGGTCGACCTCGGTCTTCTTCTCACGACGGGGCACGCCTTTGAGGTCGGCCACGAAGGCCAAGTAGCCCTGGACCGTCATGTCCAAGTACACCGGCGGGAGCTCGGGCAGGTAGCCGATCTTTCGTTTCACTTCCATGGGCCGGTCGAAGACGTCGATGCCTGCGACCTTGGCTGAGCCCGATGTCGCCGGCATGGAGCCAGTGAGGATCCGCATCGTCGTCGATTTGCCCGCGCCGTTGGGTCCCAGAAAGCCCACGACTTCCCCTGGCTGGATGGAGAAGTCGAGCCCGTCGATCGCGACGTTGTCTCGGTAACGCTTGGTCAGCCCTCGGACCTCGATCACCGACCCGTTTCGAGTACACGAGGGCCTTTGCGTCAACCGCGGATGCGCTCCAGCAGCGGTGGGAGGCGGTTGAGTAGGTGGTCCACGTCCTCGGAGCGGCTCGCCCAACCCAGGCTGAATCGGATGGCGCTCAGGGCTGCTTGCCGGGTGTAACCCATGGAGAGGAGTACGTGGCTGGGCTCCAGACTGCCGCTGGAGCAGGCGCTTCCACTAGAGGCTGCGACGCCCTCCAAGTCCAGGGCCTGGAGCAGGACTTCGCCTTCGATTCCCTCGAAGAAGACGGTGGACGTAGCGCCGATTCGCCGGGCCTCGGCGCCGACCACCGACGCACCTAGGCGCTTCAGGCCCTCCTCCAGACGGTCTCGCAGCTCGGTCAGACGTCGGACTTCGGCACCTCGCTCCGCTTCGGCCAGTCGGAGCGCCTCGACCAAGGCCACCGCCGCCGCGACATCTTCGGTTCCTGCTCGGAGCCCGCGCTCCTGGGGGCCGCCGACCAGCCGCGGCAGAAGCGGGATCTCGTCACGCCGGATCAGGACGCCGGCGCCCTTCAGGCCCCCGAGCTTGTGGCCGGAGAGGATCACGAAGTCACCGTCGGGCAGCGGGATTCGTCCAGGGGCCTGGACCGCGTCGACCATCAAGGGCGCCGAGCGCGTCGCGCACAGTCGGCGGACCGCCGCCACGTCATGAACGATGCCCGTCTCGTTGTTGACGGCCATGATCGAGACCAGGCCCGTCGGGGTCTCCAGGGCCGCTTCCAGGGCTTCGAGGTCGAGATGGCCTCGCCCGTCGACGGGGATCTCTACCCATTCGACCCCCTGGGTCTGGAGGTCCTTGGCCGGACCCCGTACGGCCGCATGCTCCACCGAGCTCGTCACGAGTCTTCGATGCCTACAGCCGGGATGAAGCAGGACACCCTGCAGCACCAGGTTGTTCGCTTCGGAGCCCCCGCTGGTGAACAAGATCTCGCTCGGCTTTCGGTCGAAGATCTTCGCCAGTTCACTCCGGGCTTTCTCGAGGGTCTTTCGGGCCGCTTGGCCGGCCCAGTGGACCGACGAGGCGTTGGCGAACTGACCGGTCTCGAGCTCGCCGAAGAGAATGGGCTCGACGAGCGTCCGAATCTCGGGCCGTACGGGAGCGGTGGCGTTGTAGTCGACGTAGACCCGGCGTGGCTTCATTCGCGGGCCTGAGACGGCTCGGGTGGCGTCGACTTCCGAGCCGTCCTCTTCTTTTCGGAGACGCTCTTCCTATCGCTCGCCTTCCTCTCGGCACCGTTCTTCTTGTCGCCCGCTCTCTTTTCGCTGCCGTTCTTCTTGGCGGCCTTGGGGGGCGGAGGCTCGATGGCTAGCTCCTGGTCCTTCTTGCTGATGATGCGGGTGAAGTGGCGGTAGTCCTGCCCGAAGGCCTGTACGACCTGGTTCACCACCGTCCGCCGCAGGTCGGTGCGGCTGCGCTGGGACTTGTTCTCGACCGGGATCCGCGCGCCAGCCATTGGGCCGTGTCCTCCCGCGGTACCGAAGTTCCCGCCGTCGACGATTCCGTGAAGGATCTTGCCGGCGTTCTTGGCCCGAGATCGCGTGCGCAAAGAGAGGACCAGGGACTCTTCGTACCAGCCCACGGCCAAGGCGTGCTTCATACCGTCGATCTGGAGCAGGCGGTCGGCCACCTCGGCGCACAGGTCGGGCGTGTAGATCTCTCCGAGGTCGGAGACGACCATGCTTCCGTAGATTTTGGCCTGCATGATGGCCTTGTTGAACACTCGGAAGTAGTCGAGTGGCACCTGAGGATTCTCGACCTCGGCCAAGATCCGATTGTCGGCTAGTGGGAACAGATAGAGATAGGCGGTGACGTCGGCGGGCGAGGCATCCCGGGCCAGGTTCAGGGTGTCGGACTTTACGCCGTAGAAGAGCGCCGTCGCGATGTCCGTGGGAGGGACGAGGCCCGAGGCCATCACGAGCTCGGTGACCTTGGTAGAGGTCGCGCCGTAGTCCCCCCCGACGTCGAAGAAGGTCGGTTCAGGGCCCTCAAGGGGGCGAGGGAAGTGATGGTCGAACACGATGTCGGGCGGCCTGTCGATGGGAACGGTGTGGTTCCCGACTTCGGGCTGGGTGTCGAGGAGGGCCACGAGGTCGTACTTCTGGAAGTCGCTGCGGCTGCTGCGCTTCATCTTGACCCCGAGGGCTTTGATCATCGCCTTGTTCTCGGCCCGGCCGATGATGCCTCCGTAGCCGACGGTGGCGTCGACCCCGGTCAGCTCCTGCATCAGCCAACAGAGGGCCATCGCCGACGCGATGGTGTCGGGGTCCGGGTAGTCATGCGTCTGGGCGAGGAGCGTGGACTTGCCGCGGGCGAGTCGCACGAGCTCATCGAGCTTTGGCTTCGCTCGGATGATGCAATCCTCCAGACCAGGAGGCTTCACCCAAGGGAGCCTGGGGAGGGCCTGAATTCGAGTCAAGCGCTAGGCGCGCCTGATCTCCCACAAGAAGGCGGGGTCATGGCAGGATGAACCCGTGGGATCCATCTTGAGTCTGCTCATGGGCCTGGCGACCGCTCAGGGTGAAGGGTCGGAAGGGGCTGAAATCACGACGGTTCACCCGATCGTCTTCGTCGAATCCGAGCGGCAGGGAGAAGCCTACGAGGCGTACCGGAGAATTCGAAGTGATCGTCCGCTCGAGTTGAAACTGTCTGCTCCAGGCAGGGTCTTCGTTTCGGTGCGGACCTTGATCGGCTCTCGCTCCGGTCCCCATCAACTTCAGTTCGAGGTCGACGGTGAGACCGTGAAAGAAGCCCAAGTCAGCCCACGCCGCGACGACTTGGCTCGCTTCGTGGAAACCGTGCCCGGACGTCTTCCGGGAGAGAAAAGGACCTTTCTCGTTCCCGTCGAGGCGTCCGCCGATTCCTTCCCTCGACGGCTGACCGTCTGGCTCGTGAAGGGGAAGGAGATCCTGCTCTCGCCGCGGTACGCCTCTCCGCTCGAGCTGGAGCTGGAGCTGGACGAGGCCGGAACTTCGACAGCGCCCTGAAGAGATCAAGCCATGGTCAAGGCCGCTGCGGCCGCGCCAAAGAAGTTGATGTCGTCCCGTCCGAAGATCTCGACCTGAGGGGCGTCGCAGAGTCTGCTCAAGCGGGCCTGGACCCGTTGTTCATAGCCGGGGCTGGACCAGAATAGCGAACCCTCGGCCAGCACGCCGATTCGGCCCGGACCCAAGGGGCGAAAGACGGCAGCCAGGCCCGCCGCCACCAGATCGGCCGAGCGCTCGAACAGAAGGCGTGAGGTTTCGGCGTACGGTCCGACTTCTCGGATCTGTTGATCCAAAAAGGCGGCCGAGTCTGGCACCTCGTCCAGGCTCTCTGCGCGGGCAAGGAGCTTGGGGAGATAGTACCCGGAGACGGCCTTCTCGAAGCGCTGGGCGCCGGGATTCAGGCTGGCCTGGTCCAGAGCCTCGTCGAGGTTGTCGAGATGGGGAGGGTGGAAGTTACCGCTCTCGAAGTTCACGGCCCAGGCGCCCTCGAGCCCAGCCGCCCGGAGCCGGGCGCTCCGACCGGCGTCCACGAAACCGGCCATGTTGGTGCCGGTCCCGGCGATGAGGCCGACCACTCGGCTCGCGTCGCCGCCGTGACAAAAGGCCCCCCCGATCAGGCAAGCCACTGTGTCATTCAGGACCACGGTCCGACGGCATTGAACGCCTCGATGCCGCAGGGCCTCGGCCAGGCGGGCCCCAACGCGGGTGCCCACCACGCCCGGGATGTCGAGGCCCTTGGTCCAGCGCAAGAGTACGGCGTCGGCGTCGGGCTCGACCCGGGCCGGAAAGGAGAAGACGTAGCCGAGAGGATAGGACTTGCTGCCGAGGTCGAGCGAAGTGATGAGCTCTGCCTGCTTGCCGAGGAAAGTGTCGGCGTCCATCTGACCGCCCCCTCGAAGGCTGGCCTTCACGGGCCCGGCCAGGATGCGCATTTGGCCAGGGCCGTCGATGGCGACCAAGGCGGCCCGGATGTTGGTCCCTCCGAGGTCCAACACCAACGCCTCGCCCTGAACCTCGGGCGGGGGCGGCGGAAGGAAGGCAGGAAGGCATGCGATCTCGCGTTGGGCTTCGTCGAGACCTTCGCCGATGCGCTCGCTCAGAACGTCCCGCACATCTTGGAGCTGTTCGAGGCTCAGTCGCAGCCCGGTCATGGCGTCGAGCCATGACACGGACAGCCGGTTGGCGTCACCACAGTCCTGCTCAGTGGAAGCGCCGACCGTCCTTGGCCATGCGCTCCAGGAGGCTTGGGGGCTCGAAGCGCGCCCCCAAACGGTCGTGGAGGCCCCGCATGCGGCGGAGGAGCTCGCTGGGGCCGACCGCGTCGGTCCAGCTCAGGGGACCTCCCCTAAAGGGCGGGAACCCGAGGCCAAACACGGCGCCGATATCCGCGTCTCGGGCGGAGCGAACGATGCCTTCATCGAAGCAGCGGATCGCTTCTTGGACCATCATGACGAGAAGCCGATCTTCGAGGATTCGGCCTTCTACCTTGGCCCTTCGGTCGGGCTTGACGCCGATGACCTCGTACACGCTCTCGTCTACGATCTTCTTCCTTTCATCGTAGACGTAGAACCCCTTTCGCCCCTTCCGGCCTGTTCGCCCGTCTTCGACCAAGCGCTCCAGGCTGCTCGGCGGGTGGAGGCGGGCCCCGAAGGCGGACTCGGCGATCTTCGCCACCTTGGCCGCCACGTCGATGCCTACTTCATCCAGGAGCGTGATGGGTCCAACCGGGAAACCGACCCGCTTGGCCGCCGCGTCGATGGTCTCGATGGGGATGCCTTCGGTCAGCATCCAAGCAGCTTCGTTGAGGTAGGGACCTAGGATACGGCTGGTGTAGAAGCCCACGCCATCGTTCACCACGATGACCGTCTTCCCTTGCTGTTTACCGAGGGCCACGCAGGTGGCGACGGTCTCGTCGCTGGTCTCGGGCGTTCGAATGACCTCCAGCAGGGGCATTCTGTGGACCGGAGAGAAGTAGTGCATGCCCACCACCCGGTCTTTGCGCCGAGCCGCTTCGGCGATCCGGCCAATCGGAATGGAGGAGGTGTTGGAGGCGAAGATGGTGCCTTCCGGCGTCGTTTCTTCGACCTCGCGCAAGAGAGCACGCTTCAGCTCCAGGTCCTCGAAGACGGCCTCGATCACCACGTCACAGCGGTGGAAGGCCTCTCGCCGCGTCGAGGCTTCGATATTCAGCAGTCGTCGCCGCCGCTCGAAGTCGCTTCGTTTCCGGCGGCGGCCCTGATCCTCCAACAGTCCGTGGATCGTGCGTAGGCCGGCTCCGACGGCCGTGTCGTCGCGGTCCCGAAGAACGACCGGCAGGTCGGCTTTCTCGACCGTCACGAAGGCGATGCCTCGGCCCATGAGACCCGCACCCAAGACGCCGAGCCGACGGGTGGGCCGCAGTTCCACCGGGCCGTCCACTCCGGGGTCCTTCTCCAGCGCCTTGGTTGCAAAGAAAAGCTCCACCAGCCGCTGGCTGACGTCGGTCATCAACAGCTCACCGAAGGCCAAGGCTTCGGCTTCCAGCCCTGCTTCCAGGCCCTTCTCCAGTCCGACCCGCACCACCTCCAAGATCCTCGGGATCGCGGGGTAGTGCCCGCCGGACTTGGCCAGAGCGGCCTTCTCGGCCTGGGCGAAGACGATGCTGCGGCCCAAGGCGTTGCCGGTGAGGGCGAAGCTCTGCAGGGCCTCCAGATCGGGACCGAAGCTCGACTTGATCGGCGCTTCCCTCTCGGCGAGCTCGAGGGCCCGACGGACCGCCGCCTCGACGACGAGGCTCGGGGCGACGGTCTCGTGGAGCAGACCCATCTTTTTCGCCTTCCGGGCGTCGACGGTCCGACCAGTCAGGAGGAGGTCGAGGGCGGACTCGATGCCGACCCGAGGGACCAGCCGCTGGGTGCCCCCAGCGCCGGGCAAGAGGCCCAGCTTCACCTCGGGGAGGCCGAGTCGGGTCTTGAGATGGGTGCTGGCGACGCGGTCGGCACAGGCCAGGGCGAGCTCCAAGCCGCCGCCAAGGCAGGCGCCGTCGATGGCACAGACGATGGGCACCGGGAAGCTGGCCATGCGGCTCAGAACCTTCTGCAGAGACTTCGACATCTGGGTCGCCTTGTCGGCGCTCTCCACCTCCCGCAAGATCTCGATGTCCGCACCCGCGACGAAGGATCCGGGCTTTCCGCTCGCGAAAACGATGGCTTTGGCCCCCGCTTCTTCTGCGGCGTCCAGTTCCGCCTCCAGGGCGTCCTGCAGGTCGGGACGCAAGACGTTCTGTCGCGACTCCGGAAGATCGAAAGTGAGGACGTGGACGCCGTCGGCTCGACGTTCGCTCTTGAAGGGACTCATGTTCGTCATCGCTCCAGCACCATGGCCGCGCCCAGGCCGCCGGCGGCGCACTGGGCGACCAAGGCCTGGCCGCCGCCACGGCGGTCGAGTTCCTTGGCTACCGTCAGCAGCTGTCGTGCCCCGGTGGCCGCAAAGGGGTGGCCGAGGGCGATGGAGCCCCCGTGAACGTTGAATCGATCCATGTCGATCCCGCCCAGAGCGCGGCTGCGGCCAAGCTTCTCCTCGGCAAAGCTACGGGACTCGAAGGCCTGCAGGTTGGATAGGATCTGGGCTGCGAAGGCCTCATGAAAGTCGACGAGCTCGAGGTCTTTCACCTCGAGTCCGGCCGCGTCGAGGGCGCGGGGGCTTGCGTAGGCCGGGCCCATCAGAAGCTGATCACTCGGATCCAGGGCCGCGAAGGCATAGCTCTTCACGTAGGCGAGTGCTCGGCGTCCCTCCGCCTCCGCCCGTTCGGCCCGCATGAGGACCAGGGCCGAGCCCCCGTCGGTGAGGGGTGAAGCGTTAGCGGCCGTCACCGTGCCGTACTTCTTGTCGAAAGCGGGACGCAGGCTCGCGTAGGCCTCCAGCTTGGAGTCCAGCCGAAGAAGATTGTCTTGGCGGACCGCCTCGAAGTCGGGGGGTACGAAGACGGGCGCAATCTCCTGTTCAAAGAGGCCGGCCTTGACCGCGGCCGCGGCCCGCTCGTGGGAGCGGTGGGCAAAAGCGTCCTGCTCGGCCCGACCGACGCCGTTCTCCTGGGCCATCTTCTCCGCGCTTTGGCCCATGCTGAGGCCAGTGGAGTATTCGGCGATGGCGGGCGGCTCCGGCAGGAGGTCGCCCGGCCCGAGGCCGGCAAATGCCTTCAGCTTGTCCATCGGCTTCTTGGCCTGACTGGCTGTGACCAGAGCATCGGCCAAAGGACGTCGAACCGTGATTGGGACGTCGCTCATCGAGTCGGCGCCCCCGGCCACGACGATTTCGGCCTGTCCGGTTTGAATCATCATGGCCGCCGTGGCCACGGCTTGGGTGCTGGTGGCGCAGGCCCGAGACACGGAGTGGGCGTCGACATCTTTGGGCAGACCGAGCATCAACACGATCTCACGGGCAATGTTGGGTGCCTTCACACTCGGGACGACCTGACCGAACACGAGGGCGTCGATGGGCTTGGCCTCGAGCTGGGTCGCGTCCAAGGCACCTCGGACGGCCAGCGCGCCGAGCTCCAAGGCCGACAGCTCTTTGTAGACCGTGCCCCGCCGAGCGAAGGGCGTTCGAGCGCCCCCGACGATGGCCACCCGGTCCAGCTCGACAGACCTGACGGAACGAACCATGCCTGCCGCGGTGCGTCGTGCTGACTCACAAGTCAAGCGCAGCCCTCGCGCCTCTCGCCCGGAAAGGGACGCTATCTGGGGACCTTGGGTCGAAAACGGTCGTTGGAGCTCCGTTCGGCCCAGCCCAGGGTGACCCCTTCGATGAGGTGAGCCAAGCAGGACCGGGCGGCCAGAGGCCACACCTTCGGGTCCGCGTCGGCGTAGGCCTGGGGGAGCAGATCCTCCGGGCGGGCTGGCACTCCGAAGGCTTCCAGGGCGGCCCGGACCTTCTCGCTGCGGGCCCGACGATGGTCGATGTACTGCCGAAGCTTGGTCGCCCCGTCGAAGATCGGGCCCCCGTGGGAAGGCATCAAGATCGTGTCGCCCAGGGCTTCGAGTCGTTCGAGTTGCGCCACGTAGGTCGCCATATCCCCATCGTCGGGGTCGACGATGATGGTGCCGATGCTGGCCACCATGTCGCCGCAGATGAGGCCCCGGGCGCCGGGTCGTTCGTCTTGGAGGCAAAGGTGACCGGCTGCGTGACCCGGGGTGTGGAGCAATCGCCAAAGGAACTTCCGCCCCTGCTCGTCCCGGCCCAGGTCCAGCTCGTCTCCGTCTTCGAACAGGTCGTCGACGGGGAGGTCGACCAAGCGAGCCGTTTCGGGGTGGGCCCAGATGGGGGCGCCGGTCTCGTCTTTGAGCCAAGCCGCCGCCGCCACGTGGTCGGCGTGGTGATGCGTCAGGAAGATGGCCTCTAGCGGGCGATGAATCCGGTTCAGGACCCGTAAGAGACGGGCACGCTCCGACTCGTCCTCGGTGGCGGGGTCCACGACCACCATCCGTTCGTGCCCCAGGATGTACGCGTTGGTGTGGGTGGCCGGCGGCAGGGTCGGCGACCGAAGAGGCAGCATCCGAATCCCGGGCATCGGCTCGAAGTGTTCGTGGGTCTGTCCTTCGGTTTCGGCAAGGGCGGCGGCCAATGCCTGGGCATCTCGAGGGTCCTGCTTCTCCAAAGCATGAAGGACGAGAAAGGCCGGTGGCGCCAAGACCACGTCCAATGCCTCCCACCGCCGCAGGAGTTCTGCCGGCTCGTGAAAGTCCAGGCCCAGCAGCTCCGGCTGCTCGTCCAAGGGTTCGATGGCGGCGCTGGGGACGTCCTGGTCCAGGGCGACGTGAAAGAACTGAGTGTCGAAGCGCATCGGGGACCAGGGCGGCGTCACCCATCTGACTACCGGACGGAGGTCGCCCGGATTGAGACCCAGGACGTCGGGGTGAAGGCCCGTCTCTTCGTGCAGCTCACGGAGCGCCGCTCGCTCGAAGCCTCCCGCCTCTGCCGGTCCATCCTGTCGCTTGCTTACCCCTCCCCCCGGAAAAGACCAGATGCCTCCCAGGAAGGGCATGCTGGGATTTCGCTGACCGGCTAGGATACGCCCCTTCGTATCGACGACGAGGAGCACCGAGGCCGGCCGAGGGGGCTTCACGTCGGTCACGTCTCGAAGGTCATTCCCATGATCCGATAGGTTCGGTCGAGTCGCCCGTCCATCGACTCGATGGCCCGGTTGATCAGGTGATTGTCCTCGAGAGTCCAGCCGATCTCGCCCCCGCCCATACCGGCCGAGATCGCTCTGCGGACCGTCTCGGCGAACATCATGCTCTCCAGCCCTCGCTTACGATACTCGGGCAGCACGCCCAGCAAGTAGAGCCGCGCCCAGCGCGTCCGCTTGAGGTTCAGCAGACCGGTCCAGCCGAAAGGAAAGAGCTTCCCGTCACGGGGCATCTTCTCGTTCACGTTGGGGATGGTGAGCGAAAAGCCTACGTCCCTTCCTTGGGCCTGAACGAAGAGGACCAGCTCGGGAATCACGATCGGCTTGATCTCCCGAGAGATGGCTTCGAACTCTTCGGCCGGCACCGGTGCGAAGCCCCAGTTCTTCTCCCAGGCCTCGGTGAAGATTCGGTGGATGACGGCGATCTCCTTGTCCAGATTCTTCAGGTCGGCGTGGCGAAAGGACACGCTCTCCTTCTTCTGGATTTTCTGGGCGATGCGGTCGATCCGTTTTCGTTTGGGCGTGTTCATTCCTTCGTCGAGATCGATCCACCAAACGAGTAGGTCCTTGGCTTTGTTCAAGCCGAAGGACAGCAGGTGCGTCTCGTAGAAGGGCGGGTTGTACAGCTGCTCGACGAATGGAGGTCGGTCGAAGTTGTCGACCAGCAGCCCGCTGTTGTGGCTGAGGGTGAAGTTGGCCGGGCCCAAGACGTCTTGACAGCCCTTCTTCTCCAGCCAATCCATTGCCGTGGTCATCAGCGCGTGGGCGACCTCGGCGTCGTCGACGGTCTCGAAGAAGCCGAAGTGACCGGCCCGCTTGCCGCTGTGCTGCTCCATGTTGTGGTCGACCTGGGCCGTGATCCGACCGGCGAGCCGACCGTTCTTGAAGGCCTGCCAGGCCCGGACCTCCAGATACTGGAAGGCGTGGTTGTGGGCCGGGTCGAGGGTGTTCATCTGCTGCAGATGAAGAGGCTCGATGTAGTTGGGGTTGTTGGCGTAGATCTCGCTCGGAATCTCCAGGAAGGCTCGACGCTCCCTGCGCCGAGAGAGATCGAGCTCTCGCAGCTCGACCTGTCCGAAGTGGGTCAGTCGCGTGCTCGGCGCCTCTCGATAACGAGGCAGATTCTTGGGGGGCGCACCGAAGAGCTCTTCGGCTAGGGTGTTCGTCTCGGTGCTCATTGCTCAAGCCTCGGCAGCCAGCCCGCCTCGCGGTACCACGCGAAGGCTCGGCGCACGCCCTCTTCCAAGTCTACTTTTGGACGAAGGTCCAGATGCTCGAAGGCGCGGCTCGGGTCGCAGGTCCAAGCTTCCTGCGCCCCCATCCGGACCTTCTGCTTGTTGAACAATCGTGGTTTGCCGTCGAATGCGGTCATGGTCTCGCCCCCGAAAGCGGCCAGCTTGGTCAAGAACTCGGGCAGGTCGAGCTCGCGAACCTTCCGACCGGCCTGGGCGACGATGGCGTCCTGAAAGCTCTCCCACGCGACCGGCGCCCCATCGCACAGGAAGTAGCTCTGATTCTCGGCTTGGGCGACGTCGATGCTCTTCAGAATGAACTCGACCATGTCCGAGACGTAGATCTTGGAGAAGAGACGGCGCCGGTTGCCGAAGTAGAGGTTCATGCCCTTGGCCGCGCTTTCGAACAGCTTGAAGTAGTCGACGTCTCCCGGGCCGTAGACGCCGCCCGGCCGAAGGGTAACATAGGGTAAACCTGAGTTCTCAACTACCCGCTCGGCTTCCAGCTTCGTCTCTCCGTAGAACTCGATGGGCTGGGCTGGGTCCCCATCTCGGTGGGGGCGGTCGGGTCGTGAGGGTCCGTGACTGACGAGGGAGGAGACCAGGACGAAGCGGGAAAGGGGCGCCTCGGCCCCTTTCACCCCGTCCACCAGCGCCTGGGTGGGGACGACGTTCGCCCGGGAGAAGTCGTCCCGAGTCACGCCTTTGGTGGCCCCCGCAACGTGGACGATGATGCTCGGCTTTTCGTCCGCGATGACGGCGCGAACGGTGTCGGTCCGAGCGTAGTCCACTTCCGCCGATCGACCGACCGAAGCCGGGGGCGAGGCCGGTCGACGCAGAGCCACCACGTCCCAGCCCCGTTCGAGCAGCGCGTCCCGGACCCAGCGGCCGATGAAGCCGCTCGCGCCCGTGATCAGGGCTACCTCTGACATGGGCCCCGTCTGCGGGATCGGCCGGAGGTTTGGCAACCATTGACACTCCAGAGGCCCCTGATAGGTTCCCGCGGCTCCGAGCCATGAACGAGAAGACTGCCAAGCTCATTCGTCGCTACGCCGACGCCACGGGCGAGAATGAACGGGACATCAAGCGACGCTGGAACGACCTCGACCAGAAGGCTCGTCATGCTTTCCGCCAGGAGATGCAAAGCAAGTCTGGAGCCAAGAGCGAAGAGGCCGCCGCCGAGGGTTGAGGGCCCTTGCCCAAAGCCTGCGTCCGGGTCAGACGCCCGGTCATGCGTATCCTCGCTTTCACGCTCCTCGCGAGCGCTCTGAGCGGCCCTGCCCTCGCTCAGCAAGTCTTCACCCCCGACGACGAGCTCAAGAAGAAGATCAAGGACGACGCCGAAGTCGAAGAAGGAAAGGGTCCTTGGTCATCGACCCTCAAACTCGGCCTGACCTTCGTCTTCACGGACGCACAGAACGTGGTCGGTACCGACGACGGAACCACTTTGACCTTCGGGCTGCTGGCCAAGGCAACCTTGGACTACGCCAAGGGCCCGCACCGCTGGACCAACAGCCTCAGCATCACCGAGAACGTGCAGCGAACCCCTCAGCTCGCACAGTTCGTGAAGACCTTCGACCTCCTCGATTTCAAGAGCCTCTATATCTACAAGCTCAACAAGCCGAGCTGGCTCGGGCCCTTCGCCCGCTTCACTCTCCAAACCCCGGTCTTCGAAGGCGAGATCATCCGCTCCGACCCCTTCCAGGTTCGTCGAGTTGATGCTGCAGGGGACGAGCTCGAAGCAGCTGACCCACTGCAAACCCAGACCAGCGTGGGCATCACGGGCGCCTTCGAGCCCCTCCAGCTCAGGGAGTCCGTCGGGCTCTTTGCCGACCCCTACAAGACCGAGCCCGTGAACATCGAAATCGAGGCCGGCGTGGGTGCACAGCAGATCATCGTCCGAGACGGCCTGGTGGTCGCCGACGAGGCGGACGGTGTCATCACCCTGCAGGAGCTCGAGTCGATTCAGGAGTTCGGCGGCGAGCTGGAGCTGAGCATCTTCGGTGACATCGTCAAAGACGTGCTCACATACGACTTCTCGGCCAACGCCTACGTTCCCGCCGTCAGCAACGGAACCCAGGACTTCTCGTTCGAAGACTCCGTCAACATCAAGATCGCAGGCCTTCTTTCGGTCGCAGTGGCCGACTGGCTCGCCTTCGAGTACACGCTCAACGTGATTCGCCAGCCGAGGGTCCTGGAGGCTTTCCAGGTCCAGAACGGCGTGAATCTCGCCCTCACCTTCGACCTGATTTAGCGCTGCGAGCCCACGGAGGCCCCGAGCAGGTGGCTCGGGGTCGACGATGCCGGTTCGATGGCTCATGCTCCACTCGTGTTCGCCTTCCTCCGCAGGTGGTTCCGTCCGCGAAAGAGGAAGGTGGCGGGGGTGAAGCAGCCGCCGCAGACCCTCGTCTCCCGCATCGATCAGAGCATTGCCGATGCCGACATGATTCGGCTCGCTCAGGAGAGCATTCGGCGCGGCTTTCCCGATCAAGCCGAGGCCGCCTACGTGAAGGCGGCGCGGCTCTACGGCCAGCACGGCATGCATCGAAAAGCGGTCGCCGTTCAGAAGGCCTTGGCCGAGCTGCGACCCCAGGATGCGGAGCCTTGGGAGGCCGTGGCCGAGAGCTACCTCGCGCTCGGCCTGAGCCGCGACGCAGCCAACGCGCTGCGTAAAGCCTCCGTTCGTCATCAGAAGAACGGCTTCTCGGACCAGGCGCAGGCCGCCCTTCGACGGGCCCGTGGTCTCGAGGATCCAGGGTCGATGAGCGGGGCCCGTCCTCCCCCGCCCGCGCCGGCCGAACCGACCCCAGCCCCGTCCGAGGAGGACATCGACAGCCTGGTCCGAGAGGGTTTGAAGCTCGACCTGGAGCTATCCTCCGAAGAGCTCGAAGCCATGGAGCCTCGGACGCCGACCTCCTTGGGCCCGGAGTCGGCGGCCTCGGTCCACGTCCGTCCCCATCCCTCCATGGTGCCCGCGGACCCTGACTCTCAGCCCGAGCTCGAAGCGGAGCCCGAGTCGGAGGCAACGTTCGAAGCCGAGCTCGAAGAGCAGGACACGGTCCCTCCGACGCCGGCCCGCCACGCCTCGCTGGTCGACGCCCAGACACAGTACGACCCTCGGGGCTCGGCCGCCCTCGAAGAGGCTCGAAAGCGCATCGAAGCTCGACGCATTCCCAGCGAGAACACCCAGTCCGCAGACCAAGACCGGATGGCAGAGCTCTTGGAGCAGCTGAAGCGCGGAGAGGACTGACGCGCCTTCAGTCCAGGAGCGCGGCCAGCACCCGCCAACCCGCCCCCTCGGCCTGACCGGCCGCCTCTGGATGGGGGACGAGGACGACCAGCGCGACGATCAAGAAGCCTAGACAGGCCATGCCCGCGTAGGCCCAGCGGGTCCAGCGTCGGCGGCTGGGAGAGGCCACGGTCAAGACTTCGACCACCGATGCGAATGTGGCGGGCACGGCGGCCGCGGCCAGAATCGCGGCCGCGAAGGCCGAGGCTTCGACCCATCGTGGGGCCAAGGCAACCAAGCCGGGCGCGAAGATGCACCAGCCCGCGCAGGGCACCAGGAAGCTGGCCATGATCCGGGCCCAGGGCACCGGCGGTCTGAGGTGCGCGGTAGCCAATCTGAGCAGTTCGAAGGCCATGACCGAGGACCAAGTCAGGACTCCGGGCACAAGGAGCAGCGATGCCTGGGCGCCGTACTGGGCGATCGCTTCCTCCATGACCTTCCAGTTGGAGCCCAGGAGTACGGCTTGGCTGACGAGCAGGACCCCCAAAAGGGCGTAGGGCGCGCCCGCGCTCGCTCTTCCTTGGGCCATGATGCGGAGGCCGGGCCACAGGCCCACCAAAAGGCGGGTCCACCGGTTGGTTCGGACCGGTCCGCCTCCTCCGCTGCGGCGTTCGTAGATGGGGCGGCTCCTGCCTTTGTGGTCGATGGGGCTGATTTCCTCCGTCACTGGGCCCCCTAGTTGTCGAGCATGAAGAAGGCATCGGGCTCGGCCTCGCCTTCCTTGGCCGCGAACTCCAAGGGCGCGTTGCCCTCACGAAAGGCCTCGAGGACCGAACCTGGTTGGCCGGGCTGGGCCCGCTTGCCGGTCTCTCGATCGATGGTCACGAACACCACGCCGGGCGGCGCTTGGAAGTCGTCGTCCCGGGCTTTGATCGCCTTCTTCATGTAGGCGACCCAGATTGGGAGCGCCGCTCGGCCTCCTTGTTCGTAGCGACCCATGGGGAGCACGTAATCGTCGAAACCCACCCAGACCGAGGTCACGAGGTCGGGGGTGAAGCCGGAAAACCACGCGTCGAAGGAATCGTTGGTGGTTCCGGTCTTGCCTGCCACGGGAACACCGATCCGTTTGGCCGCCGTCCCCGTGCCCTCTTCGACCACGTTCCGCATCATCTTGGTGATGATGAAGGCCACGCGCTCGTCCATGACGCGCGTTGGTCTTTCATCCGTCCACCGCAGCGCTCGCTCCAGCTTGAGGCCCAGGGGAGTCCACGGGTCCTGAGGTGCGCCATCGTCAAAGATGACCTGGCCATCCCGATCTTCGATGCGGGTGACGAAGCGTCGCTTGGCCTGGACGCCGCCTTGGGCAAAACTCGCGTACACCCCCACCAGTTCGGCCATCTTGACGCAGCTGGCGCCCAGGGCCAGGCCGAGCTCGGGACGGAGCTCGCTCTCGATGCCCAGCCGCTGGGCCCAGCGGATGGCCTCGCCCACGCCCACCTTGTCCAGCACCCGTATCGAGGGGACGTTCATCGAGTTCTTGAGGGCCGTTCGCAGCGTAACTTCGCCCAGGAACTTCCCTGCGAAGTTGTTGGGCTTCCAGCGGTTGCCGGCCGCAGCGTCGTTGAAGGCCAGGGGGGCGTCCAGGATGATCGACGAGGGGTTGAGGTCGGCCAGGGCAAGTCCGGCCGAGTAGACGATGGGCTTGAAAGAGGAACCGGGCTGGCGACAGGCCTGCAACGCTCGGTTGAACTCGCTGCGCTGGAAGGCGTAGCCCCCGATCATGGCCTGAACGTAGCCGGTCTCGGTTTGCTGGGAGAGGAGCGCGGCTTCCAGGTTGGGCTCTTGCTCCAGCTGCACCAAGACGTCGTCCTCCTTCAATCCCCGCAGGAAGGGGCGGGCCACTGCATCCTTACGGAGGGCTTTTCGGCTGGTGCGTCGAACCTGCAGCACGTCACCCACGGCGAAGCTGGTCGGTATCCTCTCCAGGAGTCCTGCGTCGTAGCGGACTTGGGGGTCGACGGCGCGGGCCCAGCGCATGGCGGCCAGGGGTAAGATGGCGGGTTGGTTCCCCACGCGAACCAGGAGTCGGTCTCGCTTCCGATCGATGGCGGTCACGACGGCGACGTACAGCTCGTCCATCTCGAGGGTACCCTCTCGTGCCTGGGCCTCCAGCTCCTGGACGTACCGGGCCAGGAATTGGTCGCGGGCGTCGGGGTCGGGCAGGCGCAGGAGCGGGCCTCGAAAGCCCTGGCGCTTGTCGACCAGTCGAAGTTTCTCGTACACGGCTCGGCTCGCGTCGGTGTCTCGCTCGGGATCGACGCTGGTGTAGACCTTCAGACCGTCCTCTAGAAGGCGTTCGCCGAAGCGGCTCTGGATCCTTCGCCGAACGTGCTCGGTGAAGAAGGGTGTGACCTTACGTGAGTAGTTGGGGGCCTTGAAGACCTCGATGGGCGTGGCCTCGGCTTGCACCAGCTCCGCCTCCTCGATGTAGCGTTCTTCCACCATCCTTCTCAGGACGTAAGCCCTTCGACTTCGGGCTTCTTTGGGGTGGAGGAAGGGCGAGTATCGGCTCGGCGCCTGGGGTAGACCGGCCAGGAGGGCCATCTCGGCCAGATTCAGGCGGGCTACCGGTTTCCGGAAGTAGTTCTGGGCCGCGGCCTGCACGCCGTAGGCCTGGTTCCCCAAGAAGACCTGGTTCAGGTACAGCTCCAGAATCTGGCCTTTGCTCAGCCGTCGCTCTAGGCGCCGCGCCAGGATGGCCTCGCGGACTTTACGGGAGATCTTGCGGGCGGTGCCTGCGGCGTAGCCCTCCTGGGAGACCAAGAGGGACTTGGCCACCTGCTGGGTGATGGTGGACCCGCCCTGGACCACCCGCCCGGCCCTGAAGTTGGCAAAGGCGGCCCGAACGATGCCGAAGTAATCGATCCCCGAGTGCTCGAAGAAGCGGGCGTCCTCCGAAGCGACCAGGGCTTGGACGAGTCGAGGTGGGATGCCCGAATACGGGACGACCTCCCGACGCTCCCGAAAGACCTCGCCCACCACCTGACCGTCGGCGCCGAAGATGCGGGAAGCCAGAGGGGGTCGGTACTCGTCCAGGCTCCGGAACTCGGGCAGGTCCTCCGAAAAGCGGGCGTAGGCGCCGACCCCGACGGCGAAGCCGACCGCGCCCCCGACCAAGAGGATGAAGGCCACCACGCGGAGAGCCCAATGGAGAAGCTTGAGGGGGGTCATCTCGGCCGCGGGCGCAACTTAGGGGACCCGCTCGGGACGGGCAAGCGGGGGACGAAAAGCCCTGGGATCACAGGGGCTTGAAGCGCCCACCGCCGTTCCCAGGTCCTCGGACGGACGGGCGTCGCTTCAGCGCCCCGCCCCGTCGGTGAGGAAGACCCACCACGCGGGTGCCGCGCTGCGCGACGAGCTCTTCCGGATCGTGCAAGGCACGCTGCGCGAAGGCCGAAGTGAGCACGCCGCCGCCTCGAACTCGTCGCGTCGTGAACGGGCGCACCACGTTCGAACCCTGCCATTCGCACCTCGAGCCTGCAAGTCGTGACATGCACCCACACCCACCGACGGGTGATACAGCTCATCAAGGTCAGAGGGACGGAGATTGGACGGGCTCGGCTGATGGCATATCCTTCGACGGCTTCGCAGCAGAGGAATCCAGGTGCCCGATCAAACCGCCATCATCATCGACTCCGATCACGACTTCGCGCTGATGGTCGGTGCGCCGCTCAAATCCGAGGGTCTCGTCGTCTCTTTCCCGGAGAAAGCTGAAGACCCGATGGAGTTGCTGAAACGTCAGCGTCCCGATCTCGTCGTGGTCCGGGCCGAAGGGCGAGGTTCGGAGTCGGGCTTTGCGTTGGTGGGTCGGATAAAGAACAACCGGCGCTTTCGGCGGACGGCGGTGCTGCTCTACACTTCGGACCCTGAAAACCAGCCTGCGCTCGATGCACACCAACAACAGTCGACCCCAGCCGACGGCTATGCCGTCCTTCCCAATCAACCTCCTTACCGATGGGAGGATCTCAAGAGCGCGGCCAAGATCGCCCTCGCTCGGGTGGCCCGAGAAGACGTTCCCCCTCCTTTGCCCACCGAAGCCGCATCCGAGCCCCCGACCTTGAGCGCCGAAGATCAGGAGCTCATCGGACGTATCGTCGACGAAGTCGACGAAACGCCGGCGCCGGTCGAGGAGGCGCCTACTAGTCGAGTGCGTCGCGCCACCGCCGACGCAAAGCTCGACCGTCTCCGTCAGCAGCTGCGACAAAAAGAGTCGGAGGTCGCGAAGTTCAAGGAGCTGTTTCGGGCCAAGGAGCGCGAGTACCACCAGTGGAACGAGAAGCTGGTCGAAAAGGACGTCGAACTTCAGGGCCTTCGCATGCAGGCGGAGGAGCTAACGCGAGAGCTGGAACAAGCCCGAGCTGAACTCGAGAAGCGAACCAAGGAGCAGCACGCCTCCTATGATGCGCTCCAAGAAGAGAAGATCGTCCGCGAGAACGAACTCATCCAGGTGGTGGCCGAGAAAGAGAAGGAGCTCGCCGACACCAAGGGCGAGCTCACTCGGACTCGAGGCAACCTGGAAGAGACCTCCCGCCGTATGGAGGCCCGGGTCAACGAGCTAGAGGAGAGCTTGGCCGGCTCCGAGGCCAACGCGGCCGACCTGGAAGCTCAGCTCCAAGACCGCAAAGACGACGTGGGCCGCCTGCAGAACGAGCTTACGGACCGAGACGATAAGATCCAGACCCTGGAGTCCCAGGCCGTTGAGAACGAATCGGAGCTCGAGCTTCGGGCGCGGACTCTTCAGGAGCAGACTCGGCTCATCAGCGAGGTTCGAGGTGAACTCTCCGAGTCTCGAGACACGGCTGATGCGGCGCGGGCCCAGCAGCGGGACAGTGATGCTGCCCATCTCGCTGCGACCCAAGCGCTCCGAGCTCAGCTGGACGCAGACCAGGCCCAGGCCAAGGCACGGGTCGAAGCACTTGAAGCCGAACTCGCGGCTCATAAGGCCGACGCCGATCGCCAGGCGGCCGAGCAGCGCGACGCCTTGGCCTCCAAAGAGGCCGAACTGGCCGGGCTCTTCGACGACATCGAGCAGATCCGGTCTCAGCACGCGGAGAAGCTGACGGCCAAGGACGAGGCCCATGCGCAGGCCCAAGCCGAGGCTCGGCAGGCCGCCGAGTCGGACCGGAAGGCCCTCGAGTCCGAGCTACGGGACCAGCTGGATGCGACTCGGTCCGAAGCCACGGCTCGACTCACCGAGCTCGGCGACCTCAATGCTAGCCTGGAGGCCCAGCTGGCCGAAGAGACCGAACAGCGGCGCGAGTCCCAGACGCGGGTGGGCGAGCTCGAGGCCGACAAGGAGCGGTTGCAAGCCGATCTCGGCCGTGCCCAGGAATCGCTGAGGGCGGAAGAACAGCAGCGGGCGCAGACGGCGACCGAGCTCCAGACCCGTTCCGGCCAGCTGAAGGAGGCGGAGGAGCGCGGCCGGACGCTGAGCCAAGAGCTGGCCGAGACCCAAAGTCGTCTCGACGACGCCGGCCAGCGGCTCAAGAGCACCGGAGGCGAGCTGTCCCAGGTTCGCGAGACCCTCGCCCAGCGAGATGGACGGCTTTCCGAGCTCCACGAAGCCTACAAATTCGAGCAGGAAGAGACCCAAAAGGCCCATCAGCAGCTGGAGGCGCTGCGAGGCCGATTCGACCAGCGCGGTGCCGAAATCGGTCGCCTCGAAGGCCGGGTCAGCACCCTCGAGCAGCAGGAGGCCACCCTGCGCACCGCATCGGAGCGCGCGCTGCAGGAGCGGGACGAGGCGCGGCAAGAAGGACGGGGGACGGCCGGTGAGCTCCAGGCGGAGCGGACGGCCAAAGAAGAGCTGGCGCGAAGGCTGGAGGCCCGAGAGCGTGAGCTCGACGCTCAAACCCAGCGAGCCGAAGAGGCCGGACGTGGGCTGGCGGTGGCCAAGACCGCGGAGGCCGAAGGCGCCAAGCAGCTCGAGGAGCTGGAGAACCGATACTTCCGGGAGCTGGAGGAGATGAACGACGACTTCATGCAGCAGCTGAAGGACTCAGACGAGCAGCGAGCCCAAGAGGTCGACGGCCTGCGGAAAGAGCTCCTAGATGCCAAGCGGAGCATCAAGACCCTGGAGCTCGAGAAGCAGCAGCTTCAGGAGCGGGTGAACAAGGCCGAAGCCTCGGCCGGGCGCGCCGCGACCCTCGACGACGAGTTCGAGGCGGCCTTGTCTTCGCTCGACTCGGCCGACGGACTCCCACCCGTGAACGACGACCTGGGCGGCTTCACGGAGGAGGACACAGGCTTCATGGAGGAGCCGGCCGGCCGGCCTTCAGGGAAGACCAAGGAGACCGAGAACGTCGACGAGCTCCTGCGGGCCCTGGACGGAAACTTCGAATAGGCGCGGCGCGCCGGGGGCGCTAGCCTGCGGCGATGCCCCGGGCCAGTGCTTCCATGCTGCTCCTTCCCCTCGCGATCGGCTGCCAGTCCGGCGGAAGTGGTGGGGGGCAGGCTGGTGAGGCCCCCCAATTTGACGAGGAGTTCCAGACGGCTGGCCTCAACCCCGACCGGGGAGAGACCGTCCCCAAGGTGCGCTTCTTTTTGACGGCAGAGCAGAACTGGCAGGAGGCGGAGCGGCGTTTCGAGCGAAAGGACTACTTGGCCGCTCAGCAGTATTTCGCCTTCATTCGTACCAAGTTCCCCTACGCACGCTTCGCGGTCTTGTCCGATATTCGGATCGCCGACTGCCAATATGCACGAGAGCACTGGCTCGAAGCGGTCGATAGTTACTCGAACTTCGTTCGCCTCCACCCTGGTCATCGACTGGTCCCCTACGCCATGTTTCGTACCGGCCTGTCTCAGTACGAACAAATCCCTGGGAGCTTCTTCCTCCTCCCGCCGGCCGAAGAGAAGGATCAAACGGCGGTCGAGGAGGCGGCCAAAGCGCTGGGCGCCTACCTGAGGCGCTTTCCCCAGGACGAAAACGTGGAGGAGGCCCAGAAGGTCTACGCCGAAGTGCGTCAGAAGCTGATGAAGCACGAGCGCTACGCCGCCGACTTCTACCGAAAGCTCGGTAGGGACCGGGCCTATCTGGGTCGACTCACCATCATTCGGGACCAGTTCGAAGACGTGGGCTTGAACCCGAAGCTGCTGCTGGAGATCGCCCAAGTTCAAGCCCGACTCGGCCAGGTCGAGGACGTGCAGTCGACCTTCGATGGCATGGCCCAGCGATTCCCCGAGGCTCAGGAGCTGAAGGATCGCGCGAAACTGGTCAGGGAAGCCGAGGCCGCTCGAGCCGAAGCCGAGGCTAAGGCGGCCGCCAAAGTCGAGGCGGAGGCCGGCTAGCCGGGGCGGCCTCGCTTCCGGACGGCCAGCCTGGGAGGGCGCCGCTTCAGGCCGGGGCCGAGGCGTCGATTCTTTCGGGCCGCAGGCTCTGGAGGTCGGGCCGGGATTGGCGCAAAGAGGTCAGGTCTCGAGCCGCGACGACGTCGACATCGCAGTGGGGGTAGGTCAGGCCCAAGGTGAGCCGAAACCGGACGGCCGTCGTCTCCCGCTCGGTCTGCCATAGACCGATGACTTCGGGGCCATCGCTCAGGACGATGAATTGAGTCACGAGAACCTCCTTTTGTGACTGAACCAGGAGCGCCGGACGCTAGCACCCACGCATCTCGAATGTTAAGGGCCCGTGCTGGCGAAAGCCCGAGCTTGGCAGCCGGGCCCCCCTGAGCGCCCGAGGCAGAATTGTTTGCGCGGAACCCATTTCCTCCAGGAACGGCGGGCACTTTGCTCCTGTTCATCCTGTTCTGCTTCGGGCTCTCGGCCCTCCCAATCCCCGAGTTTCTTCGCCCCCTCCTGATCTTCGAGCGGAAGGATCCGCTGTGGGCCTTCGTGACCCAGGTGGTCTCTCCGCCCGCTTCGGTGCCCCGGCCGTCCCAGGGCTACGTCGCCGGTGCCGGCGGTTTGGCTATCGCCACCGAGGACACCGTTCCGACCGAAGCCGAGGCCGAGGCTCCTGTCCCCGCTCTGCCGGTGCAGCGTGCCCCGAGCGGGGTCTGGGAAAGGCCGGCCCGCCCTCGTTTCGAGCGCTACGCCAAGGCCCTAGACCTGTCGGCGGCCCCAATGGAGCGAGGCTGTGCAGATCCCAGCCCTGAGGGCTGTCGGCGCTTTGCGATGGAGCGTTTCTTTCGGCGGCTCGACCAAGCGGCCGACGGGGAGGGCAGTCCGGTCCGGGTTGTCCACTTCGGTGACTCGCTGATCGCCAGCGACAAAATCAGCGACACGATTCGCAAGCGCCTGCAGGAGCGCTTCGGTTCGGCGGGCCGAGGATTCCTGATGGTCCGTAAGTTCAACCGCTTCCAGCGGGGCAATCGAAGCGGAGACGGCTCGCCGGGCTGGGTACTGGAGATCATCACGCAGGGTGTCCTGCGCGACCGCTTCTTCGGCTATACTGGCGCCTCCTTCACGGCCCAAAAGGTGGGAGAGGTCTCCCGTTTTGCGCCGGTCGCGGGCGCCGAGCAGGTCGAGCTTCATTATCTGGAGGAGCCCAAGGGAGGTCGTTTGGAACTCCGGGCCGACGGTGAAGTCCTGGGCCGGGTCGACACCTTGGCCGACCGACCTCGCAGCGATGCTCGGGTGAAACGATTCGATCTCGGCGCAGGCGTTGAGGCCTTGGAGCTGGAGGCGCTGAGTCCTGGGGCTCGCGTCTTTGGGGTCGTCTTGGAAAGCCGAGGGCCGGGCGTCGTCTACGAGAGCATCGGGCTGCCGGGCGCGACCTCGGAGGTGTGGACCCGTCCTCAGCGCGAAGACTTCATTCAGATGTTGGCCGCCCGCCAGCCGGCCTTGGTGGTCCACATGGTCGGCGGCAACGACGGTCTCATGCTCTCCAAGAAGCGGACCGCTCTCCAAAAGATAGAGGCCGCCATGAACGCCTTCTTCGACCGCGTGGCCGAAGCGGCCCCAGAGGCCGACTGTCTGATCGTCACCCCCTTTGAGGCCGTTCGGGCCAAGGCCGACGGTCGAAAGCTGCCCAAGCCCGAAGTCCAAGACATCGCCGCCCTCCAGCGTAAGCTGGCCGAGGCTCGGGGCTGTGGTCTTTGGGACATGTACACCTCGATGGGCGGAGAGGGTTCACTGCAGCGCTGGATCGACGCCGATCTCATGTTGGCCGACCTCATCCATCCGCGCAGCCGAGGCTCGGACCTGATCGGCGAGATGTTCGCCGAGTCCCTGATGGAGGCCTACGACAATCCTCTCGCCCGAACGGAGGCCCGAGACTAGATGCTCTTTCACAGCCTTCAGTTCCTGGTCTTCCTCCCCGTCGTCTTTTTCCTCTACTGGGGCATCGGGGATCGACCTGGGCTCCGGCGAGTGCTGCTCCTGATCGCGAGCGCCGTGTTCTACATGGCGTGGAATCCGCTTCCTTTTCTCATCGTCCTGTACTGCGCAACGGTGGACTGGGGCCTGGCTCGGGCCATGAGTCGAAGCACCGCGCCCGGGCGAAGGAAGCTGCTCGTGACTCTGAGCGTGGTCAGCAACCTGGCCGTCCTCGGCTTCTTCAAGTACGCGAACCTCTTCTACGAAACGGCAAGCCAGGTCGGGGCGTGGATTGGGATCGAGATCGTCTACCACCGACTCGATATTCTCCTCCCCATCGGTCTGTCCTTCGTGGTCTTTCAGACTCTCAGCTACACCATCGACGTCTACCGAGGAGACTGCGAGGCACGGCGCTCCTGGATCGACGTCGCCCTCTTCATCAGCTTCTTTCCTCAGATCATCGCGGGCCCCATCGTGCGCGCGAGCCACTTCCTGCCTCAGCTGGACCGCCCACCGCAGCTTCCGGATGACTCGGGTTCGGCGGCCCTTTTTCGCATCGCGAAGGGCTTGGTCAAGAAGCTGCTCATCGCAGACCTATTGGCGGCCAACCTCATCGACCGGGTCTTTGCGTCCCCTGAACTCTACACGCCGGTGGAGGTATGGGCTGGGGTCTTCAGCTACACGCTTCAGATCTACTACGACTTCTCGGCCTACTCGGACGTCGCCATCGGCTCGGCCGCCCTCTTTGGATTTCACATTCCAGAGAATTTCAACCGGCCCTACAAGGCTCGAAACCTGCCGGAGTTCTGGCAGCGCTGGCACATCTCGTTGAGCACCTGGCTGCGTGACTATCTCTACATCCCGCTGGGCGGCAATCGTGCTGGCCGCTGGTTCACCCTCCGCAACGTGATGATCACCATGATCCTGGGTGGAATCTGGCACGGTGCTTCTTGGCGAATGGCCCTGTGGGGAGGCGTCCACGGCGTTGGCCTCTGCCTGACCCGGCTCTATTGGTGGCGCTTCGGAATCGCGAAGCAGCCGGCGTGGTGGCGAACCGCTCTCGGCTTCGCGATCACCTTCCTGTCGGTCATGCTCGCCCGGATCTTCTTTCGAGCCGAGTCCATGCTTCGCGCCTCGGAGATCTTTGCCGGTTTGCTTCCTGCCGACACTTGGACCGCCCCCAATCTGACGCCTCGCGTCCTCACCGTGATGCTCGCGGGGACCGCTCTGCACTTCGGGCCCACGAGGCTATGGGACCGAATCTCGGAGGGCCTGGTTCGGCTGCCGGTCCCGGCTCGGGCCTTGGTCCTGGTCGCCGTCGCGCTCTTCATCAAGCGCATCGCCGACTTCGAGGTCCAGACCTACATCTACTTTCAGTTTTGAGGACCGGTCCACTGGGGGCATGGTTCGGGCATGAACTCCCAGGAGGCCTTCATCGAGAAGCTCGAGGCGGCGCACGAGTTTCCGACCCGCTATACCTTCAAGCTGATCGGCGCCAGCGACGGGGCCTTTCAGGCCCAGGCCCTGGAGCTGCTCGACCGCGAGTATCCGAACGCCGAGCCCGACGTTTCGACCAGGGCTTCAGCCAAAGGCAATCACGTGTCGATGACCGTAGTTGCGACGATGCCCGACGCGTCGACGGTGGCCCGGCTTTATCGGGCCTTTCACGGGCTCGAAGGGCTGGCGATGCTGCTCTGACGACCGAAGCGTTCTAGCCCGAGAACTAGGACGACGCCCAATAGTCCGAGACCGACCGGCAGCAGGACTGGACCCGCGTAGCTTCCATCCCAGGGCCATACCGATCGCGTGGCCTGGACCGTCTTGCCGGCGATGACGACCGGCGCCTCCAGCTCTACCCCGAACGGCCAGAGTTTCCGAAGTGAGCCTAGCATGAGGCCGACCAAGGCGGCGTAGGTTGGATTCGGCGCTATGTGCAGGAGAGCCTTCAATAGGCGGCTAAAGCCGAGGATGCCCAATGCCACCCCGGATCCGAACACGGCCAGCAGCAGGAGATCGCGCTCGTGGATGGCCCCCAAGACTCGGGTGTACTGCCCCATGATGAGCAGCAGGAAAGAGCCGGAGATTCCGGGCAAGAGCATGGCACAGATGGCGATGGCCCCGCTCACGAACAGAAAGCCGAGTGAGTCCTGGACCGGAAGTTGACCTAGGCCCGTCAGAACGAAAGCGGCCACGGCCGCGCTGAGGAGGGCGAAGGCTTCGACCGGCCCCACCCGGGTCATCAGTCGAAGAGGAACGGCCAGCGAGGCTGCGATCATTCCAAAGAAGAGGCCATTCATGGCTTCGGGATGTTCGGCCATCAGGTGGGGGATGACTTTGGAAAGACTGAGGACGGCGAGAACGATGCCGACCCCGAGGGTGACTAAGAAGGGGAGGTCCGCCTTGCGCGCGGCCTCGAGTCGTCGAGGCCCCAAGAGCAGGTCCCGCACCAGGCCCGGGCTTAGACCCGACAAGGCGCCTATGAAGCGAGGATAGATGCCGAGGACCAAAGCCATGGTGCCACCGCTGACCCCGGGGACGACGTCTGCGGCGCCCATGGCAAAGCCACGAGCTACGATGGAAACCGTCTTCATCCTTCGGCCGTGGTCGTCTCGGCGACCAACTGCTCCAGGTCCTGGACCGTAATCTCGTACTGGCTGGTGCAGAAGTCGCAATCGACACGGACCGGCTCGTTCTTCACCACCATCTGGGACAGCTCGTTGGGCCCCATGAGCCGCACCGCGTTCAGGGCTCGCTCCCGACTGCAGGGGCAGTACCAGCGGAGGGGCACGGGCTCGTCCACCAGCTCGGCCTCGGGCTCCACCTCGCGCAGCAAGGCCTCGGCATTCGGGGCCTCACGGAGCATGGGAATGAGTCCGCCCGCCACCACCCGCTCCCGGATCGCGCTCAGGTGCTCGGGATCGCCGTCAGGAAGGGCCTGGACCAAGAGGCCTCCGGCGACCTCGATGCGGGACTGCTCGCCGAGCAATACGTCGGCCGCGAGGCCGGTCAGGACCTGGTCGGACTGTTCGATGAAGAACTCGATGTCTCGGTCCACTTCGCCCAAGACGAGGGGCGTCATTGACTGGATGTAGTCCCCGGCCGCGCCGCGGCGCACCACGGACACTTTGCCGGGTAAGAGAGCGGGGGCAATGACGGGCCGCTTCGTCTCGCCAGCGCGAGGGAAAGCGAGGCCTGGGTTGCCAAGCATGCCTCGAAGCTCGCCTGAGTGGGTGGCATCGACCAGCATCCGGCCGATGCGGGCTTTCGACAGGATCTGAAGGCTGGTCTTGCCCTCTCGTTTGGAAGAAACGGCCATGAGGCCGGCACAGGTGAGCAAACGGCTCATGGCTACGCCAGAGGTCCAGCCGAGGCCGTGAATTGCCTGTGCGCTGCGACACGTGGTGGTGGTGAGGGCCACGGTCAGCTCCAGATGGTCCTTCGTTCGAGCCCGAAGGCAGACGTCGTCCATCTGCTGAGACTAGCAAACGGGAGAAGATGCGCGCAGGACTCTCGGCCTTGCCGCGTGTTGTGCGCACGGAAGTTGACTCCCCCCTGGGCCGTTCCTAGCTTTGAGAAAGCCGGCCTGGCGCCTTCCCATGATACTGCCGAAATCTCCGTCCGCCGCGCCTCTCTCGCGAGTGGTGCGCTACGCGGAATCTGAAATCCCCACGGCCCGAGGCCCGCTCCGTGCCGTCGTTTACCGAGAAGTGGTCGACGGTGAGGTCGACTCCAACAAGGAGCACGTGGCCCTCGTGGTCGGAAAGCTCGAGGCCTCCAGCGTCTTGTCGCGCGTCCACAGTGAGTGCATCACCTCAGAGGTCTTCGGCTCCCTCAAATGCGACTGTGCCGACCAGTTCGAAACTGCCATCGGCGCCTGCTACGAAGAGGGCCAGGGCGTCGTGCTCTATCTCCGTCAGGAGGGGCGGGGCATCGGCCTGGGCAACAAGATCAAGGCCTATGCTCTGCAGGCCAAGGGCGCCGACACGGTGCAGGCCAACCATCAGCTCGGTTTCGAGACAGACCTGCGGACCTACGACATCGCAGCCGCCATGTTCGATGACCTGGGCGTCAGTTCGGTCCGACTCCTGACCAACAACCCTGACAAGGTGCAACAGCTCGAGACCCACGGCGTCCAAGTGGAGGCCCGCGTGCCTCTTCAGACGCCGGTCAACATCCACTCTCGGAAGTACATCGCGACCAAGCGGGACAAGTGTGGCCACATGATCACGCCCGTTGAGGGTTAACACATCTCCTTCACCTCCTGAGCCTCACCGGTCTCATCGCGCCCTACCTCGCCATCGTCATCTTCGTGGTCCGTCAGTTTCGGCCCTGAATCACCCGCGAAGCAGAGCCTGAGAACGGAGCTCGAGGAAGCTCGAGCCATGGTCCAGAACGCACACCAGGCCATGGACGCCTTCTTGGCCAAGCCGGTGACCCGCGTGGAGCTGAGGACGGCTTTGAACCGCCTTCAGGCCTCGGGTTCTTCGGACCTCAGGCCTTCCCGGGCGTGATACCCCACCCGATCGGGCTGTCCTCTTCTGCGTCCGACTGCTGAACGAGAAGGAAAGCGCCCAGGCTCCCGGCCACCAAGCCCAGGCGAGCCTCCACGTCGGGTTCAGCCAGCACGTCTTGACGCTCACTCGGGTCGGTCAGTGCCGCCGCCGCCACCAGGTCGGCCAGCGGCCCCGGCTCGTCGACCTCGTTGAGACCCTGCAGTTCACTGGCGTCGCTGGGGCTGACGTGAACCATGGCCCGGGTGCACAAGGACCGCAGACTGGCCATGGCCGGCAGCAGGCTTCGACTGTCGGCGGGCATCTGATCTTCGAGGATCCGGGCCCGGACGCGGCGAAAGGAAGGACCCGGGTCGTGCTCATCGGAAATGTTCACTCGGCATAGTCCCTCGATGACGATGTTGTAGCGGCCGTCGGGGAGTCGGGCCGATTGGCGAAGGATGCCGAGGCCGGCCACTTTGTGGACGGCCGGGCGACCGAAGGCGTCGGGGGGTGACTCCGGTCGCGTCATGGCCACGACCATCAGGCGAGAGCCGTCCAGGCAGTACTGGGTCATGGCTCGATAGCGGGGCTCGAAGACATGCAAAGATATGAGCGTGCGAGGGAGGAGAACGGCGCCGGAGAGCGGAAAGACCGCGACCTCTTCTAGGGCCCGCTCGGTGATCTCGACGACTTCGCTCACGAGGACCTCTCGGGCAGAACCTTGCCTGGGTTCAGGATACCGCGGGGATCGAACTGGGCCTTGATGCGCCTCTGAAGCTCGATGAGTTCGGGGCTCTGCTCTAGGGGGAGGAGGTCGCGCTTGAGGGCGCCGATACCGTGCTCGCCCGACAGAGTGCCGCCGAGGCCAACGGCCAGTCGTCCCACTTCGAACAGGGCGGTTCGGGAGGCCTCGGTCTGGTCGGGTTCGAACAAGACGTTCACGTGCAAGTTGCCATCCCCCGCATGGCCGTAGGCTGCAACCCGCACGCCGACTTTGGCGCCCACTTCTCGCAGGCCGCGCATGAGTTCGGGGATGCGAGAGCGGGGAACCGTCACGTCTTCGGACACCTTGCGGGGGGCGGTCGCCCGAAGGGTCTCGCTCAACATGTAGCGGGGCGCCCACATTCGGTCGCGCTGGGGCCGAGTGTCGGCTACCGCGAGGTGAAGCGCCCTGTGGTCGAGGACCTCGGCCAATCGGTCGAGGGCTTGGTCGGCGGCCTCTTGGGTGAGGCCGTCGGCTTCCACGATCAGGGCGGCCTTTCCCCCTGGCTGCCAATCAGGGTGGGCCGCCATCGCGGCTCGGGTCGCGGTCTCGTCCAAGAGCTCGCAGGCTCTGGGCCAGGCCCCAGCGCGGAAGAGCTGCGTCACGGCCTCGCTCGCCCTTTCGACGTCCGCGAAGCCCGCGAGGAGGGTGCGCCGCCCCCGCGGTTCGGGAAGCAGGCGGAGGGTGACCCGGGTGATCACACCCAGCAGGCCCTCCGAGCCCACCATGAGACCCGTCATGTCGAAGCCGGTGGACTGCTTGATACCTCGGCCGCCCAGCTGCATCGCTCCCGTGGCCGGAGCGACGATGTCCATTCCGAGGACGTGCTGCTTGGTGACGCCGTACTTCAAGGCTCGTGGACCGCCGGCGTTGCAGGCTACGTTGCCTCCGATGGTGCAGAGGTGGGCCGAGCTCGGGTCCGGTCCATAGAACAGGCCCTCGGCTTCTACGGCATCGTACACGCCCTGCAGCGTAGTCCCGGCTCGAGCCACGCAGACCATGTCGCCCACGTGGACCTCCTCGACCCCGACGTGCTGTTCTAGGCTCAGGATCAGTCCGCCCTGCGTGGCGAGAGCGCCTCCCGACTTGCCCGAGCCCAGTCCCCTCGGGATCACGGGGACTCGAGCTTCGTGGGCCGCCGAGAGCACCTGGCTCACTTCCTCCGAGGAGCGGGCGCGGACGAGAAGATCAGGCCAGGCTGGAGGGCTCCCCGACCAGTCCGTACAGTAGGCTTCCAGGACGTCCCGGTCTCGAACGACACGTTCGTCGCCCAGCCGGGCGTCCAGGTTCAGGGCGAGACGATCCAGGGTAGCGGGGGAGGGACGCTCCACGCCCCAGGTCTAGCTAGCGCCTCGCCCAGGGCGAAGCGGCTTCGTCACTTGGTGATGGGGCCTCGAAGCGGCGTCCGGGTCTGGACCTTGGTGGCGCCGCTGCCCTGTAGGCGCTCGGGCAAGGGCCAGATGTCCACCGGCATCTCCAGGCGACCATCGAGTGTGCCTGAAGAGGTTCGGCCCTCCAGGCGAAGGGCATAGATGCCTTCTCGCGTGGGAGTGAAGTGGGTGGCGTACTTGGCCCGGGCCCGGGGGTAGGCGTGGAGCCGGTACCGCCCCACTTCCTTGCCCTCGGGATCGGTTACCGTGAGCACCATGTCGGCCCCTTCGATGCGCTTTCGCCCGGCCAGGCCACGGCCCGAGACCTCCTCGGGCACGACTGTGATCGTCATCACTTCACCAGTTGTGGGGATGCCAGGCTCGAATAGGAAGCCCACTTCGATCTTGCCCTGCTTTATGCCCCAGGTCCGCTTTTCTGGCCGGGGTCCGATGGCGTCCGCATCCGGGTCGCCGGCGAAGGGCGGTGCGGCCAGGACCGTGGTCGAGAAGAGCAGGCCGGTGATGAAGGTCCAGGTCTTCATGGGTAGGAGGCTGTCCCACGGGGGAAGCGTGAAGTCGAGAGGGCAGGTCGACTTTCGTTTCTAGCGAACGTCTACTCTCACTCTCACCCACACGCAGACTGCGCCCCCATCGGCTGGCAGATCGCCGACGCCTCGCGTAATGTGTTTCGAACGCAATGGCGTACGACGACCTCTTCGATGGAGGCTTCGGACAGGCGGACGAGGACCAGACGGCGGTGCACGAAGTGTCACCCCTCGGCCCGGACGGCACCGTCGCCCGCTCAGCCGCTCTTCTTTGCATCAGCGGCCGGTCCATTGGTCAGATGTTCGTCCTCAACAAGGACGAGACGACCTTGGGCCGAGCGCCGGAGTGCGACGTCTTCTTGGATGACGAAGGCGTCAGCCGGCACCACGCCAAGATCGTTCGTCGAGAAGGCAAGCTGGTCTTGCTCGACCTCGAGTCCACCAACGGCACCTGGCATGACGGCGAGCGCATTCAGGTCGTGACCTTGGAAGATGCCGTCAAGATTCAGCTGGGAACCGCCACCATCCTGCAGTTTCGCTATCAAGACGCCAAAGAGTTGGAGTTCCACACGATGATGCAGAACTTCAAGACTCACGATCACTTGACCGAGGCCTTCAATCGCCGCGCGTTCATGTCCGAGATCGACAAAGAAGCCAGCCATTCCCGACGACAGAATCAGCCCCTGTCGCTCATCATGTTCGACCTCGACAACTTCAAGAAGGTCAACGATACCCACGGTCACACGGCGGGGGACCAGGTCATTCGGACGGTTGCTCAGGCCGTCATGGAGACCAAGCGCAAGGAAGACATCTTCTCCCGCTACGGCGGCGAGGAGTTCGCCCTCTTGCTGCGAGCGTGCAGCCAAGAGCGCGCCTTCATCGTCGCGGAGCGCATCCGGCGCGCGGTAGAAGGGCTGGAGATCGTCCACAAGGGACGGCGTATCACCTGCACCGTGTCGCTCGGGGTCGCGACTCTGGATCCCAGCCAGCAAAACCCATCCTCGGACCTCATCGACTGGGCCGACGCCCGTCTCTATCAAGCGAAGCGCAAGGGCCGAAACCGAACCGAGACTCCGCTCTTCGACTAGTCACGACGGGCTTTGGGGCGGCTGACCGAGAAGTCTACCACCATGGACACCGTTCGTTCGTCCCGCAGCATCCCAAAGTGACCCACCCCTCGTAGGTGCTCCAGGCGCGCTTTGGGCAGCAGGCGGGCCAGGCGTTGGCCTTCGAGGTGCGGGACCCAGCGGTCTTCTTCATCGTGAAGAACGAGCGCGGGTCGCTCGAGACGAGCGATGTCGGCGTCTTGGAAGCGCTCGAGGCTACCGTGCTTGCGCTGGAGGGCGGCATGAACTCGAGCGCGGGTCGCCGAGCGAATGCCACGTCGTTCGATGAAGATTCGAGGATGACTCGGTGCGGCCATGAAGACCAAGCGCTTGCTGGGCAGCCCCTGAAGGGCGGCCAGGAGGACGCAGCCTCCGCCGAAGCTGTGCCCCACCACGGCCTCGAAAGGACCCCACTCGCGGCCCATGAGAAGCAAGGCCTCGGCGAACTCGAAGGGATCGGTGCTTCGGTCCTTGCTCGTGCCATGAGCCGGGCCGTCGAAGGCGAGGGCGTGCAGGCCGGCCTTCGCGCAAGCCTGACCGATGACGCCCATCTGGGAGGCTCGGCCGCCGAAACCGTGAACGAGCAGCACCCGGGGCTGCCCCGCCTGGCCCCACGCCCAACCGAAGTGACGCTCGCCGGTGTCGACGGGCGTGGCTTCGGCCACGGCGGCATCTTCCCAAGGGCGCGGCGCCCTGCGGGGCGGTCGGGTCAATCGCCGGAGCACCACCTCACTGCTGAGGTGGGGCGAAAGGGTCTGCATCAGATTCCAAAGCTGACGTTTCATTGATGCTGTCCTCTACGAACGTTCGTGCTCATATTTGCAAAAAAACCTATGCCCGGGCCGCTCGAACCAGCCGCTCGAATCCGGCCCGGACCCGGCGCTCGGCCTCGGGGTCCCGAAGGAAACGGGCGTAGTAGTGATGGCCGAGCAGCAGGCTGAAGCCTTCGAAAGCGAAGCCTTCGACGTCCAGGTCCTCCCGGAAGTCGCCGGCTTCGACGGCGATTCGGGCCGCTCGCACCATGGTCTCCAAGAGCCTCCGCTGCTGCTCGAGAAGAAAATCCCGCGTGCTGCCGTCTCGGGCGTCGAGCTCATGAGCGGCGCCCATCAGCACGCAGCCCCCCGGAAAGGCGCGACTGGAATTCCAAGCCAGGTGGCGCTCAAACATCGCGCGAATCCGGGCCTCACCTCGAGGAGCGGTGAAAGCAGGCTTGAGGACCTCCTCTACGAAGCGCCGAAAGACCTCCTCGAGGACCGCCAGCTGAAGCTGCTCCTTGGACCCGAAATGGGCAAAGAGCCCGCTCTTGGACATCTGGAGCTGGCTGGACAGGCTACCGATGGTCAGACCCTCCAGACCCTCTTTGCTGGCCTGGCGGATCGCCTGGGCAAGGACCCGCTCTTTGGTCGACTGGCCTTTCGGTCCCACAGACTCAGAGCAAAGCACGACCGTTCGTTTTGGGCAAGGTCCCAAGGCCCGCCCTGCAGGACGGCGGGGGCCGCCTCGGTCTAGGCTGGCCCGAGATGATCTCGGTGCGCAGCCGCGGACGGGTCGAGACCCTTGAGCTCGAGGTCTTCGAGCAGCGGGTCCGGGAGGGCAAGATCCTCCCCTCGACCCAGGTACGGCTCCCCGTCGTCACCGGCGCCGACTACGTCCGGGCCGAGGAGCTCGAGATATTCCAGCGGCTGCATGCGCCGGCGCGACTGGCCTTCGTCCGCGCCTTCAGCCTCGGTCGCTTTCCCCACTTCACGCTCCTCTTGTGCACGGGCCAGATCGTCCTATTTCTGATCTTGGCCGGCCCCAACCGCTTCATCGCCCTCGACCCCCTCATTCGCGCCGGCGCGAAGGCTCGGCCCAACATCCTGGAGCTCGGTCAGACCTGGCGATTGCTCAGCGCCAACTTCCTCCATCGGGACGTCCTTCATCTGTTCGTGAACAGCTTCTTTCTCTTCAATCTGGGAGGCGCGATCGAGAACACCTTTCGACTGAGGGACTACTTGTGGATCTTGCTCGTCAGCGCGGTCGGCACGACTGTCCTTTCGACGCTCATGTCGAGTAGCCTCGCTTCGGTCGGCGCGAGCGGGATGGTTCTCGGTCTCTTCGGGAGCGCTTCGGTCTTCGGCTACGTCTACGGAAGGGATCTGCCGCCTCGTTATCGACGCTATTTCGGTAGCGCGGTACTTCCCTACGCTCTGTTCATTCTCTACTTGGGTTTGGCCAGCCCCGACACCGACAACTGGGGCCACCTGGGTGGCTTCCTGGGCGGTTTGCTCGCCACCCTTCCTCTCGCGCCGAGAGGGCTGGTGCAGGGGGGCTCTTGGAAGCGCTGGTGGAGTTCGGCCGCGAGCCTCGCTCTGGTCGGCAGCGTCATTGCGCTCGGACCAGTCATTCGGAAGATCGGCCTCGTATTCGAGCCTGTCCGCGACGAACGATCGGGTCTTGCCTTCGTGTATCCGGCCTACTGGAAAACCGGCCAAAACCACTTGGGCTACGTCGCCAAGGGCAACAGTTTGGGGACCGCGCTCGGCGTTCGAGCCGAGCGACGAAGCTCGGCCCCCTATACCCTGCGGGAGACCCGTCAGTGGTTCCTAGAGCAAGAACTCCAGGCCCGTGCCGCCGACGGAGACATCACCCAGCTCGAAGTAGGGCGTGAGCGTCCCTTCTTCCTCGACGGAGCCCGGGCCATCGAGATCGATGTGGAGCTCGAGTCTCGGGCCGGGCCTCAGGTCTCCCGCAACGTCCTCGTGCAGAGGGGCTACTACCGATACGCGATCGTGCTGTCGGCCCCGGCCGAGTGGGCCGAAGAGTACGACAGCCTGCTCGAGCGCCTGGTGGAGCAGGTGCGCTTGGTGGAGCCGGCCAGCCTCAAGGACGCCCGAGCACTGGTGGAGCGCTTCCCGGGCATGACCAGCGCACGGGTCGATCTCGGGCATGAGCTGGCCCGGATCGGGGCAGTTGAAGAAGCCAAGGCCGTCTTCATGAAGGCCCTCGACCTCGATCCCAACGAGCCCTCGGCTCTTTACGGTTTGGCGAAGCTGGAGGCCGACTTCGACGGTGACCTGGAGCTCGCCGAGTCCATGGCTCTGGCCGTCTTCCTCATGAGTCCAAAAGAGCCGGAGTACGTCGCACTCTTGGCCGATCTTCGACGACGATTGGGTCGAATCGACGAGGCCTGCGAAGCCTTGCAGCGCGGCTTTCAAGACATCGAGCGCCCGCCGGAACACTTACGTCGAAGGGTCATCGAGCTTCGCTGCTTTCGCGGAAGCTGAAACTCAAAGGGGGGCCGGGATGTCGGTGCTGATGGTGGAGGTCTGGGCCTCCTCCACGAGAAAAGACTGAGAGACTGTGGAGGACAGGGTCAGCCGGTCGCCGAGGCTGGTATCGACCAAGCGGTAGGCCAGGCGTCGCAAGCCCACGGTGCTGACCGCTCCCAGGTCGATGCCTGAGGCGTCACAAGCTGCGGTCCCGGTCAGGGTTCCGTCGATGAAGCGCAGCCGATCGGGGTCGAAGTTCTGGACGCGCACCTCGACCTCGTCGGCCCCGAAGTTGCCACAGGCGGAGGCCGGTGCTTGGCCGCCGATGGTCCAGGTGGCGACGAGCCGAGCCGGCTGCGGAGGGTCGACCACAAAGTCGGTGAGCTCGATCCCTTGGCCCCCTGGCGTGACCGCGGCTTCGATCTCCGCGAAGGCGATGGCCAGGCCGTCGGCGTCCTGCAACGTCAATCGGACGAAGTAGGTGCCTCGTCGTAGGTCCTCGAAGGAAGCCGCGCCCTCTTCGCAGGGCAGACTGACGTCGAAGTCTTCGATGGATCCCACGGTGGTGGCGAGCCTGGTCGTCCTCCCGCCGACTTCAGCACAGCGGCTGGCCGGCTCCCGGCGATCGATGGTCCAGCCAATGGCCAAGTCTCCGACTGCGGGGCCCGTCCCCGAGAGGGTGAAGATGTGCTCGACCTCCGTTGTCATCTCGGAGCTAATCGAGATCGTGGTCGAGTACTCGGCGACGGTGTCACCGTCGGCGGCCAGCGCGGCCAGGATCACAGGGCGGGGTCCGGTCGGAAGTCCGTCAAACTGCACGACCTGAGACTCTCCGCATTCCACCTCCAGGAAGCTGCCGCCATCGCCCGTGCCGGGGAGGCCCCCCACGCTCACCAGAGCCCGAGCCACCTCCAGCTCTACGCAGCTGGATGCGGTGCCGTCCTGGAGCTCGAAACTCCAGCTTACCCGGAGCCCACCTGGCAGGACGGGGTCGTTGATGATCATCGGGTCAGTGGAAGGCGTCCCCCCGCAACCCGAGAGCGCGAGCGCAAAGAGCCAGCGTCGTCGACCGTTCACCTCCGCACGATCTTGCAGGTTTCGGGCCGGACCAAGAGCAAACCGGCCCATCTTCGACGCCGTCTGAGCCCCAGGCTACGGGTCCACCCTCGAATCCGTGTGTGGACCTTCGCTTGTCGGGCCAAGGGCGGCGTCGGACAAGAAGGACGTGCTGGCCGAAGGGCGAGAAACCGATCCGGCGCAGGTCGTAGTGGATGCCTATCGAAGCGTCGACGGCGAGGTCGACGCCGAGCTCCCTTGTGTGGAAGGCCGGGTGCCCCATGGCCTGAGCGGCGTGCTTTACCGGAACGGCGTCGGCCGGCTGGACGTGCACGGAACGCCCCAGATGCACCCTTTCGACGGCGACGGAATGGTGAGCCGATTCGACTTCCAGGGCGGCGCCGTCCACTACCGAAACCGATGGGTTCGGACCCGAGAGTTCCTGGAGGAGGAGCAGGCCCAGCGCATGCTCTACCGGGGCTTCGGCACCAACATCCCCGGGGGCCTTCGCGCCAACGCCTTTCGCATGCGCTTCAAGAACGCGGCCAACACCAGCATCGTTTTTCACGGCGGTAAGCTGCTGGCCCTTTGGGAAGCGGGCCAGCCCCATCGGCTGCACCCCGAGACCCTCGAGACTTTGGAGCGACACGACTACGAAGGTGCTCTATCCAACCGGGAACACTTTCTGTGGCGGATCCTTGCCCCCGAAAGACCCTTTAGCGCTCATCCCAAGATCTGTCCCATCACAGGGGAGATGTACAACTTTGGGCTCGTGATCGGCCCTCGGATCGAGCTCGTCGTCTATCGCATCAGTCCCGAGGGTCGGATAATGAGCGCGCGTCGCGTCGGACTCGAGGAGCCATGCTTCATGCATGACTTCGTGCTCACCGAACGCTTCGCCGTCTTCTTTGCCACGCCGATCAAGTTCGACCTTCCTCGGGCGCTGTCCGGCGTGAACACGCCGGTTGAGTCCATCCGGCGCGACCCTCGCCGCTCGACTCAGATCGTCCTCGTCCCCCGAGAAGGCGGCGAGCCGCAGCGCTTCGAGGCCGATGACGGCTTTTTCCTGTTTCACTACTTCAACGCCTACGAGTCGGGCTCCACCATCGTGGTCGACGGCTGTCGAATGGCCGACTTCAAGGGCGGAACCATCGACCTCCGGGACCCGTCGGCCGTCCGAGACGCCATGTTCGAGCCCGCCTTCCCGACGCGCTGGACCGTCGACTTGGGGACCAAGAAAGTTCAGGCCCGCCAACTGCACGAGATGGGCATGGAGCTGCCGCGGATCGACGAGCGACGGTGCACCCAGATGCATCGGGTGCTCTACGCGACCGCCCGCACCCATCCCGAAGGCCCGCCGCTCTTGAACGGACTCGCTCGGCTGGACCCCGAAAGCGGGCAGGCCGTCGTCCGCGACCTGTATCCCGATTTGCCCGGAGAGCCTGTCTTCGTTCCCGGTGGTCCCGGGGAGGACGATGGGTGGCTGACCAGCGTGGTCTATCGGGCCGAGACGGGTCGAAGCGAGCTCTGGCTCGTCGAGCCCACGAGCCTGGCCACGGTCGCGAGGCTGGAGCTGCCCCACCACTTACCCCCTGGCTTTCACGGGACTTGGGTGCACCGCGAGCCCGCGTGATGGAGACCCAGCAGATCATTGGACTCGTGCTCATCGGTCTCGGCATTGCCGAGCCGATGATGGGTCGCCTGATCGCGGCCCAGATGTCTGACGCGTCGCGACAGCGCATCCTTCGCGGAGCGATGAGCCTGTCCGGCATCGTCTTGATCGGTGTGGGTTTGGCCCTCTTCCGAGGCTGGATTTCCATCTGAGTCTCGAAGCGAGACTGCGCGCTTTTTCGTTCGAACGCGGGAGACGAATGGGAGCTTGAATTTGGGTGGTTCCGAAGCGAGTCAGCCCCATGGCTCAGCGAGTATTCCTGTTCAGCGAGGAAGGCGCGGACGGCAGCCGAGAGGACCGAGAGCTCTTGGGCGGCAAGGGCGCGAACTTGGCCGAGATGTCCCGCATCGGTCTTCCCGTCCCGCCCGGCTTCACCATCACGACCGACTGCTGCCGCAGCTTCACCGAGACGGGCGCCTGGCCGGATGGGCTGGATGGCGACGTCGAGCGGGGCCTGAAGCATATCGAGTCGAAGCTCGGCAGCGCCTTCGGTGACGCGAGCGAGCCGCTCTTGGTGTCGGTTCGGAGCGGCGCCGCCGTTTCCATGCCGGGCATGATGGATACGGTGCTCAACCTCGGCCTCAACGACGACGTCGTCGATGGTCTGGCCAAAAAGACCGACAACCCGCGCTTCGCCTACGACGCCTATCGCCGCTTCATCGACATGTTCGGCAACGTCGTCGTCGGCGTTCCTCACGAGCTCTTCGAGGACGTCTTGGAGTCCATGAAGCGAGACCGAAACGTCGCCCTAGACGTGCAGCTGAAGACCGAAGACCTTCAGGACCTCGTGGGTCAGTACAAGGCCGTCTATCGCAAACGGACCGGCTACATGTTCCCCGACGATCCGCGGGAGCAGCTTCGGCTGGCCATCGACGCGGTGTTCCGCTCCTGGGATAGCGAGCGGGCTCGGAAGTACCGGCACATCAACGCCATCACCGGCCTCTCCGGGACCGCGGTCAACGTGCAGGCCATGGTATTCGGCAATATGGGTGACGACAGTGGAACCGGCGTCTGCTTCACTCGCAACCCCAATACCGGCCAGCGTATGCTCTACGGCGAGTTCCTCGTGAACGCCCAAGGAGAAGATGTCGTCGCAGGCATTCGCACCCCGAAGGACATCGAAGAGATGAAGGCCGTGATGCCCAGGGCCTACGACGAGTTGGTCGGCGTCACTCAGCGTTTGGAGGATCACTACCAGGACATGCAGGACATCGAGTTCACCGTGCAGGGGCCAAAGCTTTTTATGCTCCAGACTCGAAGCGGAAAGCGCACGGGCCCCGCCGCTCTCAAGATCGCTCTGGACATGGTGGACGAGGGTGTAGCCGACAAAGAGACCGCTGTGCGCAAGCTCGTGACGCCCGGCCACCTCGACCAGCTTCTTCATCCTTCCTTCGACGACCGAAGCGAGGACGAAGAGTCGGTGGGCAAAGGCCTTCCGGCTTCACCGGGTGCGGCCGTTGGTCAGGTCGTGTTCAGCGCCGAAGACGCGGAAGCGGCCGCTCAAAGAGGCGAAGACGTGATCCTCGTACGCATCGAGACCAGCCCCGAGGACGTGGGGGGGATGCACGCCGCCAAGGGCATCCTGACTGCTCGGGGCGGGATGACCAGCCATGCCGCAGTCGTGGCCCGCGGTTGGGGCAAACCTTGCGTCGCCGGATGCGGCGACATCGTCATCGACTACAAGGCCCAGAGCTTCACCAACGGTCGACTGACGATTCGGGCCGGAGAGTGGATATCGATCGACGGAACGACGGGCGAGATCATCAGGGGGCAGCGCCGGCTGCAGACCCCACAGCTGTCGGGCGACTTCGCGCGTTTCATGACTTGGGTCGACGAGTTCCGTCGTCTGAAGGTTCGGACCAACGCCGACAATCCGTCCGATGCGCAGAAGGCCATCGAGTTCGGCGCCGAAGGGATCGGATTGTGTCGAACCGAGCACATGTTCTTCGAGATGGAGCGGATCAACATCATGCGGCGCATGATCTTGGCCCAGTCCCAGACCGAGCGAAGAGAGCAGCTGGATGCACTCCTTCCCTTTCAGCGGAGCGACTTCGCGGGGATCTTCGAGGTCATGGCTGGGCGTCCGGTCACGATCAGGCTCCTGGACCCGCCGCTTCACGAGTTCTTGCCCACCGAACCCGATGAGCAGCGAGATGTGGCTCGAGCGCTGGGCATCATGCCCGAAGAGCTGGCCGCCCACGTAGCACGACTGCACGAGATCAATCCGATGATGGGTCACCGGGGCTGTCGGCTCGGAATCACCTATCCAGAGATCACCGTCATGCAGACCCGGGCCATCATCGAGGCCGCCGTTCGGACCCACAGCCGCGGCATCGACGTTCATCCCGAGATCATGGTCCCCCTCGTGAGCACGGTGGAGGAGCTAGCCCGCCAGCGAAAGATGATCGTAGATACGGCGGAAGAGGTCTTCAGGGCCCAAGGAAAAAGGATCGACTACCAGATCGGCACCATGATCGAGATTCCGCGGGCAGCACTCACTGCCGACGACGTGGCGAGTGAAGCCGACTTTTTTTCATTCGGAACCAACGACCTGACTCAGATGACCTTCGGCTTCAGTCGGGACGACGCAGGCCGCTTTCTTCCTCGCTATGTCGAGACCGAGCTCCTCCCCGCCGACCCGTTCCAAACCTTGGATACGTCTGGCGTCGGTCAGCTCGTTCGAATGGCTGGGACCCTGGGGCGAGCCACCAAGCCCGAGCTCAAGCTCGGTATCTGCGGGGAGCATGGCGGGGATCCGGCCTCGGTGGCCTTCTGCCACGAGATCGGGCTGGACTACGTTTCCTGCAGTCCGTTCAGGGTGCCAGTCGCCCGCCTGGCTGCCGCCCAGTCGGCCCTGGAGGAGAAAGCGTCGGAAGGCTGAGGGCGGCCCTCAGAAGACGATGCCGACCGAAGCCGCGATCTGAATCCATTCGTAGGCGCTCGCGCTCGGCTCGCCAACGAGCGTGGCGAAGGTGAGGGTCTGTTCCTCGGCCCGGTTGTAGCTGACGTTGGCGCCGAAGGTGAAGGGCCCGGCCGCCAGGTCAAGGCCGCCGCCCACGTCCCATGTGAAGCCCTCTAGATCTCCGGCCAGGCCGCCCAGGTGAGCGAAGACCACGGGCTGGAGGCCCTTGAGCAGAGAGACCCGAATCCCGCCCATCACGCGAAAGGCGCTGGGGGTGCCGGGGGCCTCGAAGCCGACCTTGAGTTCTGGGATGAGGCGAACGACATCGCTGTCGAACTGGTAGCCGAGCCGGCCGTTGAAGCCGAGCCCGACGGACTCCGGTGGATTCGGATCTTCCACCACGAAGTTGGGGCCGACGTCGATGGCCACGGCGACGCCTTCTTTGGCCTCGGCCCTGAGGGCCAGGGTCGAAAGAGCAGCGATAGCGAGGGTCACGAAGGTGCGCTTCATGCTGGTGGAAGTAGCATCGCCCTTGGTCTCGGCCAAGGCGAGCGCCATACGTGAGGGCCTTCGCAGCTTCGGCCTACTTCGACCCACCTTTCGCTGAGCGCAGCTCAGCGAAGGACGAGGGCACGCTGGCCCGTTCGGAGGTCGAGGGCGAACACGCCTCGTTGGGCGGCGTCCACCAGCATCAACAGGCTTCGACTGGGGACGGCGTGGAGCTCGACCAGTTGGCTTGCGAACGGCGGCGGGGGCGCGATCACACCGGCGCGCCCGTCGGCGTCGAAGCGGAGGACGCCGCCTCCGGCAGCGACGTAGAGGATCTCGTCCTCTTCGAGCAGGGCCGTCGCCGGCGGTGTACCCGAAGGGAGTCGACGTAGGCGAAGGGTGATGTAGCGCTCCACGTCCCACTCGAAGATCAGCTCGTCGTCGGCCAACCACACCCGCGTACCGCTTCCAGCGCTCAGACCCTTGAGAGGGCGTTCGAGCTTGATGGCCTCGAAGCCGAGGGCGCCCCGGGCCCGAACGAGGACGGTCGACACGTCGCAGAGTCCGACCCAGTGGTCCTTGACCGCGGTCGCCCGGCTCAAAGGACAGCCCTCTCCGAAACCGGGGCGAGCGAGGCTGGCGCCGTCCGGACGCCAAAGCCAAGACCGAGCCTGGCCCCCGAGGACCAGCTCCTCGTCGTCCAAGAAGGCCAGGTGAGGTCCTTCGGTTTCGAGCGAAGCGCTGTCGAAGCTCGCATCGTCGAGGTGCCAGCTGAACATCGACGAACGGCTGGCCCGGGGAAAGAGCAAGTTGTCTTGTCGAACCACCAACCCCAATCCGGGGCGAGGGCGCAGATCCTCGGCGAAGGCCTCGAAGAGCCCTAGGTTGGCGCTCGGTGAGTCTCCAACCCGGGCCACGACCGACCCCGTGTGCACGTCGAAGGCCATGAGTTGGTCGGGACCGGCGCCGACCCGAACCGAGGCCCAGAGCCGTTCGCCGATCAGGACTTCGGCCGCCTCTGGCACGAAATCGAGCTCGACCCGGGTCAGCCGTCGCGCTTCTGGTTCGATGGTCAGGAGCTCGCCTCCGTCGACGAGGGCGAGTCGGCCGCTGTCCCCCACCATGAGTCTTTGGGGCGGCTGGGTGAGGGACAGCGCCATGACTGGGCTCGGCGCTCCCCCCTGGAGCGCCCCTCGGAGCAGCTGAGTGCCGTCCACGAACCAGGTTCCGCCGTCGCTGAGCGCCATGACGGATCCTTCCGGTGGAAGATGCAGGATGACCTCTCCGCTCTCCAGGCTGTGTTCGAATGCTTTCCCCGGGCCCAGCACCAAACCGAGTCGCCGTCCGTCCGGCGAAGCACGGACCCGCCGTCCCGGGCTATCGATGGGAAATCGAAAGAGACGACGCAGGGCCTCGGGGCCGCCGGCGTCCATGTAGAGGCTGCCTGCGGTGAGAACGAAAAGCCGCTCCGTGCTCGCGGCCAGATCGACGATGGGTTCGTCCAAAGGGTGCCCGGTGATGGCCCGCTCCGGAACCACCCGGCGGGCGGTGTTCAGAACGGGGTCGACGACGAGCAGGTGTCCGTCCTGCAGGGCGATGAGCTCAGCCCCCGCCGCCACCGCTCTTCGGATGGGACCGATGGGCTGGGTGACATGGAGGCGGAGGTCACGATGGGTGAAGCGTTCGTTCTTCAGGCCCGTGACCCGAATGGTCTGGTCCGGTCCGAGCTGGAGAGGGACGTCAAGCCACCATTGCTCTTCGATCCCCTGAGCCAGCTCGCCGTCGATGATGATGGAGGTCTCCGCCTCTCGTCGGCCTCGAAAGCGCACCGAGGCGGCCCCGAGAAGATCGCTCCCGTCCAGGGGCCACTCGATGGTGAAAGGCGTCGGTGTCGTGGGTGCAGGACCTGCCGGTGGGGCGGAAGCGACGGTCGGGTCCGGACGCCCGGGCCCCGAACCGACGCCACAGGCCGTCAGGAGCCCTAGGATCCCGAGCCCTGCGCCTCTTCGGTCCATGGATGCAAAAAGCAGCAAAACCCGTGCCGTCCGGGCCGTCAGGAAGCCAACGATCCGGGCCCCGAAGGGGGACGTCGCGAGCTAGCTCTTGGCCTCGAAGACATAGAAGTGGGCGCCCTGGGGATCGGTCAATAGGGCGAACCGGCCGACGTCGATGTCGATGGGACCAAAAGGGCTCGTTCCGCCCAGAGCCTTGGCCTGGTCCATGGCTTCGGTGCAGCGGGCGACCGTGAAGTAGACGCTCCAATGGGGCGGGAGCTCGCCCCACTGTTCGTTCATTAGGAGGACGTGGCCCTGCTCTCGACCGTCCGCTCGGTGGATCATGGCCATGGGGTTCGGTGAGTTGCCGTCGTCCTTAAAACGCCAGTTGAAGAGCTCCCCATAGAAGCCCTTGACCTGGTCCATGTTCCGGGTCGCGCGCTCGTTCCAGCTGAAGGAGCCGGGCTCGTTGAAAATGCCCGCCCCCTCGTGCCGTCCCGCTTCCCACAGGGCGAAGACGGCCCCCTCGGGATCTCGGACCCAGTTGGTCCGACCGTTGTCGCCGACCTGGATGGTGTCGAACATCAGGCTTCCGCCGAGTTGCTTCACCCTGGTCTCGGTCGCCTTGATGTCGTCGACCGCTACGTAGGTGTTCCAGGTGCTAGGGGTGCCCCCGTCCTTCATGGCGTCGGACATCTGGCCGATACCGGCCGCCTGTTTTCCGTCCTTGAAGAAGACACCGTAGGGCGGGGCACCCTGGTGGTCGGCGGATTGCTCTTCGTAGGTCCAGCCGAAGAGTTGCTCGTAGAAGGGTCGGATCTCGCCGATGTCTTTGGCGACGAGATCCGTCCAGTTGAAGGTGCCGTGGGGGAAGTGGGTGCTCATGGTTCCATCAACACCCCGGGGCCCGCTCCGTGAAGCGAAAGGATCGCGTCAGGGAATGGGGTCGCAGGCGCTGCCGTAGGTGACCTCGATGCTGCTCCCGTTGGCCGGCGCGACGTCGAACACGATGCCGTTGCTGGTTTCGTCGTAGCTGTAGGCCGAGGGCGAAACGGTCGTACCGTCCAGGCTGACCGAGATCGTGTCCGGGTCTGGGACCGAGTCGAGGAGGAATGTATCGCGAACGCCCAGCGCCCGGTCGAAGAAGTCGGGCTGAATGGCCGAGATGATACAGATGCTGAAGAAGGGGCCAGCGGTGGCCTCCTGCATCGTGACGAGCCGAGGAGACGCCGTGGCGGACTTGCTGGGCTCGTTACAGCCTTCGTCGCCACCGGTGATGGCGGCGACGGCGAAGGCCTCCCGATTCCGATGGCCTTTGAACTGCTGCAGGAAGGCCAAGAGCTCGTCGGCGTCGGCCGAGCTCTGGTCCTGTTCGTCCTGAACGAAGACCACGGTGAGCATGGCGTCGGGCCGGTAGAAGTTCGGGTTCAGAAGGGTAACGGCCCGTGGCGTCAGGGCCCGAACCAGGGCGTCGAGGCCTCTTGGGGTGGCGAAGCCGCTGCTCAAGCTGCCGACGTTGGCCTGAAGGACCTCGGCGGGCGAGGGCAGGGCGCTGGCGTCGACCACCCGCTCCGGTCCGCCATCGATGGGCGCGAAGAGGCCGTCTTCTTGCGTTAGATCGGTCGATGTGACGGCCATCCGTAAATCGATTCCGTTGGCCGCAGCCCGGTCGAACCAGTCGGGGGCCAGCGTCGACACCGTCGTCCCGTTGGGCGAGTTGGTGTTGTTGTTGTCGACGACGATCAAGACGTCGGCCTGGTTGGACACGGGCTGTGTAAAGCGCTCGGTTCGGCTCGGCGCCTGCTCGGCGAAGAGGCTTATGAACTGGGTGCCGGCGCTGGTCTGAACCTGGATGGTGTCCGCCACCGGCCCGTCGCCCATGGGTGTGAAGTCGATCTGGAAGGGGCGCTCGAACAGGGGCGAGACCGGGCCCGAAGGGTCGTTGGGAATCGAGAAGCTGACTTCACCCTCCAGGGTGCTGAAGGCGTTCACGTTGATGGCCGAGACTCCCAGGTTGTTCAAGCTGGCCCGGGTGCTGGTCGATACGCAGTCGGTGGGGACCGTGCCGAGGTCGATCTCGGTCGGCGCTGCGCTCAGCAGCAGGGCTTCGGTCCCTTCACCGGCGATGTCGACGCTTCGGAAGGGGTCGAAGGGACTGCTGATCTGGAACTCGACTGTGCCGCTGCTGGTGCTTTGTCCAGGGGGCGTGAACTCGATGGGCAAGGTGGCGCGGTTGTTGGCCGGAATCAGCAGCAGGTTGTCGTCGATGGGGAGGGAGAAGGTGTCGCTGGTGTCGGGGGTGAGGCCGATGGCGCGGACCAAGCACGGCGAGCCCGAGCGATTGTCGAGCACCACGTACTGCTGGGCGGAGCGGAAGCTGGGCACGAGGCCGAAGTCGATAGAGTTCCGGTCGATGGCGAAGTTGTTGCAAGTTCCGGTGGAGACGCCTTCGCCGATGAACGGGAGCTCGAACTCCAGCCTGTCTGGATCATTGCTCTCGAAGCGCACCGCGCCGGCAAAGTTCCCGGCCGAAGCCGCGTCGAGTGAGAGGACGAAGTTCACCGATTGCCCGGGCTGAACGTCGGTGGCCGTATTGGGCTCCAGCATCAGGGTGGCGTTGTTCGAGCTCTCGATGAAGGGCTCGAAGACGAGCTGATCGACCCCAGCGTTAGTGATGACCACCGTCTCCGAGCAGGTGGCCAGGGTGCTGCACTGGCGAAAATCGACGGCTTCTCGGCTCAGCTGGAGGTCGGCGCCGCCCACCTCGGCCGTGACCTCGATGCGGTTGCTCACCGTCATCCCAAACACCTGGTACTGAAGGATCAGACCACCAGTCTTTTCTTCTTGGACATCGCCCTCGACCTGAATCGGAAGGACCACCGTCTGGCCGGGGTCCACGTCGCCGACCACGGCCATCCCGTCGATGCTGAAGGCGTCGTTCGAGGCGCTCTCGAAACGAGGCTCGGCCAGGGCCACCGGGAGGGCAATGATGTTTTCGCAATCAAGGTTGCGGACGATGGTCGAGTCCAGGTTGACTTCGCCGATATCGAAGGTGGGGTCGTCGCCGGTCGCGCAGTCGAAGGCCGAAGAGACCGAGGAGTATGCCAGCTCCACCTGGGCCGTGCACCCGTTGGGCTCGTCGCAGAAGACGACGTTGAAGGAGCCGGTTTCATCGACGCCGGCCAGCTGGGCCGTGCCCTGAACCTGAACCTGCAGGGTGTCGCCCGCGTCGAGGCGGAAGCCGTCGGGCTCGTCCTCCACGTCGATGCAAAAGGAGTCCCGCGTCATGAAGCGGCACAGGTCGACGTTCACGAAGTCGTCGAACTGAATGATCGCATCGACGTCGCTGGTGTTCTCGATCGTGATGTTCTGGGACACGCTCGTGTTGACGAGGACGAACTGGAAGTCGATCTCGTCGGGGGTGGCCCGGACCGTGGGCAGGTCCACGGGGTTGCCCATGTCGACGACCGGGTCGCCCATGTCGGGCGGGGATCCCATGTCCATGGGCACGTTCCCGGTGGAGTCGTTCCCCTCTCCGTTGCCCTCAGAGCCACCGCAGGCCAGGGCGAAAAAGGGCAGTGCGAGCCAGGACAGGCGTCGAATCTGGACCATCGTCAGGGGACTACCGCCGATTTCGGTCACTTGAAAAGACCCCCGTGGGCGGGCTCACACAGTTAGAGCGAAGGATTGGGCGGGACCCTTGGCGCGTCTGACGTGGACAGGCCAAGAGCCGCACGGCAACCCTGAGGCCATGCGCGCTCCGCTCATCGCCTTGTGCGCGCTCACCGCCTGTGGGGGCTCCTCCGCACCGGGTGGTTCGCCTGATGCGGGGACCGATAGGCTCCCGTCGGGCGGGGCCTTGCGCATCGTGGGCCCGGACACCGTCGAGACCTCCTCCTGCCTGCCCTTTCGGATGACTCACACCGCGACCGGGACCGCGCCCCTTCGGTGGTTCTTGGAGGGCGGCGGCGCGGTGGGCCTTCAGGGCGGGAGCACAGAGGAGGGCGTCTTCGACGCCTTTGCTTCTGCCGCCACAGACGGTCAGGGCCGCAGCGGGACCGTGGCCATCACGGTCGAAGACGCCGAGGGAAGACAGGGGCGCCTGGAGATCGAAGTCCGTCGCACGGGGGCACCCCACTGGCTGAGCCTGCAAAGAGATGGCGGCTTCGACTTCATCGACCAGTGTCGCGTTCTGCCTCAGGCTCGGGTCGACGTCCAAGGGAACATCGTCGATGCCCGGGTGGCCTCGGGTTGGCTGGCCTACCTCGTGGAGTCAGGGACCGACCGTGGGGCGTTCCGGGTGGACCTCTCGTCCCTGGCGCCTGGACCCGAGCCGGTCGCGCTCGACGGGACAGATGGACTTCGCATCCGACCGGTAGGGAGCGGCGGCTGGGTTCTGCTCGAGACGGCGGACGAGCTTCGGCTGGGACGAGACGAAGCTGAGGGCCTGACCCGGCCCCTTCGCGGCTTGAGCCATTTTCGCGTGGGCTCGGGCGCCACGCCCCGCGTCGTGGTCTTGGACGGGGTGATGGACGGACTTCTGCTCGAGCCGGAGCGGGGTCGGGACACCGAGTTGCTCGGGATCCGAGATGCAGCTTTTGGTGACGACGAGAGCCTCCTGGTGGAAGGTGTGCCGGGGCTGGGCCGCATCGATCTCCTGAGTCGGGAGCAAGTCTTCTTTCAATCCGCGACCCTGGCCGCCTCGTCGCCCCGGGGACGGTGGGTGGTCGAGGCCCCGGCCGCCGAGCCTCTGCGCTTCGTCCCAAGTTTTTCCGAGGGCGCGTCCATTGCCGTCGAAGCTTTTGCGGGCCGCCCCCAGATTACCTGGGGCCTTGACCAGCGATTGGCCGCCCTTCGAGTGGCGGGTAACCGATGGGCGACGCTCTTGGAGGTCGGTGGTCAGCTCCGACGCTTGGACTTCGAAACCGGCTTCGCCTCTTCGGCGACGGTGACCGCGGCCCGCTACGGACCCGTTCTGGCTTTGGTGACCGGGAGCGAAGCTTCGATTCGCTTGCGCCGGGTAGATGGCCTCGCTTCCCGAAGCCTTCCCGTCTTCGACCGACTCGCCCTTTCGCCCTCCGGGGCCCTCGTGCTCGGTGATACCCAAGGCATCGACCGGGTCATCGATAGCCGAAACGGCGAGACCGTGCTCCGCGGACTGGGGCCGACTGAGGTTGAAGCCCAAGCCTGGAGCCGCAGCGCCGAGGTCCTCCTTCGGGTAGCCAGGGATGGGGCCGGCCGACCGTCGACCTGGGTGGGCCGCTTCGACCGGGACGGCGAAGCCGAGACCGAGACGGTGTCGGGCTGGCCTCTCGGACTCGGCCTCGACCCCGTTCTGAGCCTCCAGGAGCCGGACGACTAGTCGCAAACGCCGAAGACGTCGTCGACATCGAAAGCTTCGATTTCCCGGCACGCGCAGTCCCTGAACTCCGTGCACGTGGAGGCGTCATCGTCGCATGCGAACAAGGCCTGGTTGAAACTTTCCTCGGCGCCGCCCAGTTCCTCGTTCTCCTCGAGGACGGCCGTACAAGCGGCCTCGGTGATGGTCCCCCCCGTGTCTAACTCGGTCGCGCACAGGACGCCGCGCTCGCAGGTGGTTTCGATGTCGTTTCCGCACGAAGTAACGAAAAGGATGAGGATGGCCGGCACGCATCGTTTCATGGGCAGAGCAGAATCAACCCGCAACCCGTCCATCAAGTGTGAAGTGTATCGAGGGCCCACTAGGCCATCGTCGTCGAGGGCGGCCTTCCGACCGAAGCGGTCCGAGTCTCGGGCATTCCCAGGGTCGCCTCGATGACCGTGTCGATGGGTGTAGCCCCAAAGTATCGGGCTTCGAATCGGCGCGCGTCGGGCACGTAGGGCAGAGACCACTGATAGAGCATCTCGACCAGGCCGGCCGCATCCTTGTCGAATAGGCCGACGAGCCGTAGGAGCCAGGGCGACAGGCTGACCATGGTTCCAGGGTGGCCAGCCCGTTCGGCGAAGGCCGCGAAGAGGGCCCGGGTGCTCCCCGTCCACGTCGAAGGCAGGTGCCAGGCCCGTCCGAAAGCCTCCCCATCTTGGCCCAGGGCCGCGAGGGCCCGGGCCACGTCGCCGACGTAGGTATAGGCGTGGACTTGATCCAGGTCACCCATGCCCTCCAGCGACCGGCCATTGGCGAGTCGCTCCAGAAAGCGCGGACTGAACAGGCTTCGCGGGGTGCGGGGGCCGATGAAGTCCGAGGCATGGGCGCTGAGGGCTTGGACCTCGCCCGAAGCATGGGCGGCAAAGAGCCGGCGCCGGGCTTCGGCGCGAAGGCGGCCTTTGTGGCTGCAGGGCGCGAGCGGGGTGTCTTCGTCGAAGGGGGCGGTCGGAGGCCGTCCGTAGGCGTACAGATTATCAAGCACCACCAGCCGAGCCCCGCTCCGCCCGGCGCCGATGCGGAGCCCGTCCGCCAGGGGAAGCAGATCTTGGGACCATCGGTGATAGGGCGGGTTGGCGCAGTGGTAAGCCACTTCGGCCCCGGCGCAGGCCTCGGCCACCTCTTCGGGGTCGCTGGCGTCGGCGGCTTGGACTTCGAGGGTCCCGGACGCTGCGGGGCCGACCGTCTCCCGAAGGGCGCCTTCGTCGGGCCGGCGGCTCACGAGCCGGACCCGGTGCCCCTGAGGAAGGAGCTGCTGGGCCAGGCGGGGCCCGATTTGTCCGGTCCCAAAAACGACATGGAGGGCTGGGCTCTTCATGGGTTCAGCCTGGGGGAAAAGGCCGGGTAGCGCACGATGCGAGTTCGCGACGCCGCGTTGCGAAGCTGCATCAGCCCCACCAGAACCATAGCCATCGGTGCCCCGTGGGCCACGGTGTCCTGAGGACGAGCCCGTCCTCCACCCTCTGCGGAGGGTAGGGACGGTTGTTGCGTCCGTCTTTGGGGCTGCCCTCTTCGGTTCGTTGGGAATGCATCGGCTTCGGTCTCCACCCTGATGACGATCGGCTGGGGGGCATTTCGACAGGGCGCTTGTCTTGCCAGAGGCGCCGAAGCTGGATTCACCTGAGTTGGATGGAGCCCAACGTATTCCGCTGGGATGACGCTGCCCTGCTCTTGGCCCTGGTCCGTGCCGGCTCGATGGCCAAAGCCGCGGCCGCCTTGGGGGTGAACACCTCGACTGTGGGGCGGAGGCTGGACGCCCTCGAGACCTCCCTCGGGCTGCGATTGTTCGATCGCCGAACCGAAGGGGTGACGCCCAGCGCCGCCGCCGAGCGACTTCTGCCTTACGCCGAGCGGTTGGAGGCGGCGGCCCACGGCTTGGTGATGGAGGCCAAGGGTTTCGAGCAGGCGCCCGAGGGCCTGGTCAGGGTATCCATGCCGCCGGGCCTGGCCGACCACATCATAGCGCCTCGACTCGGAGCGCTCCGGGCCCGCTTTCCCAAGCTCACGGTCGAACTGCTGTCCTCGACCGCCTATGCGGACCTGGAGCGGCGAGAGGCCGAGCTCGCGGTTCGGGCCAAGCGGCCAGAGCGCGGCGATCTCGTAGCCCGCAAGATCGGCGACCTGCCGGTGGGCCTAATGGCGAGCCCGTCCCTAGTGGCGCAGGTCGAGCGCCTCGAGGATCTGAACCAGGTTCAATGGCTGACCTGGAACGAGGCCATGCTCCACATACCTACTGGGGCCTGGGTGAAGTCGGTGGTGCCCGAGGATCGGATCTGCATGCGCAGCAACTCGGTCAGCGCTCTGGTGGAGGCTGCTCGGGCTGGCCTGGGCGTGATGCTGCTGAATCCGCTTTTTCACGGCGTGGCGGGTTTGGCGCCTTTGCCCCTTCATCCCGAGCTGCAGGCTAGACTGCCCTCTCTCCCGGTCGACACGGGTTGGCTGGTCGGACACGCCGCCCTGCGAGAGGTCCCTCGGGTCGACGCCGTCTGGCGCTTTCTTCTCGAGACCATTACCGAGCTCGGCCGTCCCTACCAGGGCGAGCCCTTCAATGAGCCTGGGTCCGAGCCGTGACCCGAATCCCTTCTTCAACCAGGTCACTCGGATACAGGATGACGGCTTCGCCGGCCTGAAGCCCGCTCAGGAGTTCGGCGTGTTCGTCGTTTCCGATCCCGATCTGGACGGGGGTACGAAGAGCGCGACCCGCTTTCACGCCGAACACGGCCCACTCTCCGGCGTGTCGGAAGAGGGCAGCCTCGGGAACGAGGAGGGCCTCGCTGCGACCGTCAGTCACGATGTGGGCCTCGACCCGGTAGCCGTCACCCAGGGCGGCCCACGCCTTTTGGGGTGCGATGAGGTCGAGGACGACGTCGACCCGTTGCTCCTCGACACCCAGGGCCGACACGTCGGTGAAAGCGGTGGGCTCGATCCGGCGGATTCGCGCCTCGAGGGCGGCCTCACCTCCCCAGCGCTGCACGGTGGCCGCGCCTCCTGGCTTCATCTTGACCGCGTCTCGCGTCAGGACGTCCACCACCACCTCCAGCCGAGCGGGGTCACCCAGGCTCAGGATCGGGGTCCCGGCCTGGACCGAAACCTGGGACTCATTGAAGACCTTGAGGACGACGCCGTCGACCGGAGCACGTATGAGGAGCTCCTCGCCGTCGACTCGGCCGGCCGTCGCTTCCGTAGAGCGCTCGAGCGCCGAGCGGGCGAGGTCGAGCTCGTGGTGGGCCACCCGGGCCCCGAAGCGGGCGGCCTCGAGCTCGGCCTGTCGACTCTCGGCCCCCAGCCGAAGGCGATCGTACTCCAGCGCGGCCAGGACCTGCTCGTCGGCCAGCTTCTGGCTGCGCTTCAGCTCGGTGGTCGAGAGTTCGGCCGCCACCTCGGCCGACTGGACGGCGGCCTCGGCGCGCTTGACCGCGGCCTCTGCCGCCTGCACCCGGGCTCGCGCTTCGTCGCGACTCCGCCGGTCGAGGAGCGGTTCGATCGCAGGGAGCACTCTCGCGACGACCTGGCCCCGCTCGACCAGGTCTCCGGTATCCAGCTCCAGCCGCTCCAGCTCGCCCCGAAGGGGACTGGAGACCACGTAGCGATCGCGGATCCGGGTCCGGCCGTCTTCGACCACGGTCACCACCAGCTCGCCTCGGCTGACTTCGGCCACGTCCACAACCTGAGGCCGAGGCTGGTAAGCCCAGACGAGGGCGGCGATGATCAGAGTCGCGCCGCCTCCGAGGAGGAGGCGCCGCTTCCAGGCTTCGTTCTTTGGGGATGCGCTCATGAGATTCACTCCGTGGTCTTGAGGACGCCGATGAGGTCCAGGGCTCGAAGCCGTTGCCGAACCATGAGTCCAGCTACGAAGCTCGCGAGCACCGTGATCATCGACGCGAAGAGATAGGTACGAACGGTGAGGACGACGGGCAGCCGAAACTCGTCGGGGTCGACGGTGGCTGCGACACCTTGACAAAGGAGTTGGCCAATCCAAAGACCGAGAGGCAGGGCCAGGAGGACTTGGACCGCAAGCTCACCGTAGAGGACGGCCGCCACCTCGCCCTGTCGAAAGCCCAGGACCCGCATCGTGGCCAGATCTCTCGCCCGCATGGATAGGGCGACCCGGGCGTTGTTGTAGACGACGCCGATCACGATGCAGGAGGCGAAGGCCGAGAGGATCCACATGGTCACGTTTAGCATCCCGGCCGTCTGCTCCTCGAACTGCTCGATGATCGACGCCCTACGAAGGACGGAGCGGACCAAAGGCAGCTCTTTGATCCGGGCCTGAACGGACGCCAGCTGAGGGCCGTCGACGTTGAGGAGGACGGTGTTGGTCCGAGGCTCCTGTCCGAGGCGCTGATCGAGTTGGTCCATGTTTACGTGAACCATCAGTCCAAAGGACTCGTCGATGAATCCGGCCACCGGCAGCTCGAAGCGCGGACGCTCTTCCTCCAGGGCTCGAACTCGCAGGCGATCGCCCAGTTCCAGTCCCAGGACCTTGCCGAGCTGTTGGGAGACCAGCGCGCCGTGGGCGGGGAGGGCGCGGGGGAGCTGGGCCTGGTCATCGAAGGGCCGACGGAGCTCGGCCGCTTCGTAGCCGACGACGAGGCCGACCTTCTCACGATGGTCGAACTCGAGCTCGGCCCCCATCCACCGCATGGGCTCTACTTCCCGGACGCCGGGATAGTGGCGGAACACATTCAGGTCCGTGACGGGGACGGGGTGATGGAATTCGACGTGCAGGTCTTCCCGCCAGGCCATGCGGAAGACCGTGGTCAGGATGTGTTCGGTCGCATCGCCCGAGAAGCGCCCGGTTACGACGATGGCGGTCGCGCAGGCGATCGCGAAGGAAGAGAGCAGGGTTCGAAAGGGGCGCCGCTCGACCTCTCGCAACACCATCCGAGCCGGCGCGGCGATGCGACGGGCCCAATGGGTACGGTCGAGGAGTGTGCGCCGGTACCGGGCCGGCGCGGCCGGTCGCATGGCCTCGGCCGGGACCAGGCGGACCACCGAACGCATCCCGAGGAGGGCGCCGAAGAGCCCGGCCGCGGCGCTGATCCCGACCGCGGTGAGGGCGACCCGAGTTTCGAGCACGAAGCGAGCGGCCGGGAGGCGGAAGTAATGAAGGTACAGGTCGGTCATGGCCTCACCCAGCCAGGCGCCGCCGAGAAGCCCGATGACCGAGCCGAGGAGGAGGGTACTGGAGAAGAGCAGGACGAAGTGAAGCGCGATCTGAGGATCTCGGTAGCCGAGGGCCTTGAGGGTGGCGATCTGGGTGCGCTGGAGCTGGACCAGTCGAGCGAGGACGATGTTCAGCAGCAAAGCGGCCACGGCCAGGAACATGCTGGGGACCACCGTGGCGAATGCCTGAAGCTGGAGGAATTCACCCTCCAGTCGGCTGTTGGAGGGCTGGTCCTCTCGGAGGTAGGCGTCGACTCCGCCGTAAGGCTCGAGGAGAGTGTCGATCTCGGCCTGGATGGCGTCGACCGATGCGTCGGCCTCGAGGCGGAAAGCGACGGCACTGAAGGCCCCGTCCAGATCGAAGGCGGCCGCCGCCGCGTCCCGCCCCATCCAGAGGACGGCGAAGCGGGCTTCGTCGGGAGTGACCACGCCGCCTTGGACCGGGAAGATGTACTCGGGCGAAACGCCGAGGCCGACGACCCTGAAACGCTGCATGCGTTCGTTGAGGATGGCCGGGAGCGTGTCGCCTATCCTGATCTGGTGGGACTCGGCAAAGGCCTGGAGGAGAACGACTTCGTCCGGCCGGCCCGGCTCGGGCCAGCGGCCGGCCCGGAGCATGACCGCGTTCAGGGCGGGCGGGCCGTGCTCGGGCAGCGACACGACGTGGGCCATGGCGGGCTCGGCCAGGCTCTCGACCGGAACGGTGACGGCCTCGACGATGTGCTCATAGACCTTGGTTACGCCCTCGATCTGGGCCAGCTCGTCGGCCAGCGCCCGGGGCGCCCGCTCCAGCACGGCGAAGGCATCGGCGAAGCGGTGCTCGGAGTAGAAGGCGGACTTCGAGAGGAGCAGAGAGCGGTAGCAGCTCTGGAGCGAGGTGTACGTCGCGATCCCCGAGGCGATGACGAGGGCGATGGTGATAATCTGGCCCTTGAGGCCCCACAGATCCCGAACGAGCTTCTTGTGAAGTGCGCCTACCATCGGAGCTCGCTCGGCTGAAGCTTGCGCTCGTTGATCTGGGTGGACTGGATCCGTCCGTCGCCCATGGTCACGACCCGGTCGGCCATGGCCGCGATGGGCATGTTGTGGGTGATGACGGCGGTCGTGGTGCCGAGCTGCTGGTTGACCTGCTGGATGGCCTCCAAAACCCGAATACCGGTCTTGTAGTCTAGGGCGCCGGTGGGCTCATCGCAGAAGAGAAGCTTGGGCCGCTTGGCCACGGCCCGGGCGATGGCGACCCTCTGCTGCTCACCGCCTGAAAGCTGGGAGGGAAAGTGGTCTCTCCGGGGCCCGAGGCCCACGAGCTCCAGGGCCTCGACGGGGCGCATCGGGTCCTCGGCGATGTCGGTGACGAGGGCGACGTTCTCTTGGGCGGTCAGGCTGGGGATGAGGTTGTAGAACTGGAAGACAAAGCCCACGTGCTCGCGGCGAAAGTCGGTGAGCTGCTGGGCGTCGGCCCGGGAGAGATCCTGGTTCTGAAAGCGCAGGGTCCCGCGGGTGGGCGAGTCGAGCCCGCCCATGATGTTGAGTAGGGTCGACTTCCCCGAGCCCGAAGGTCCGACCAGGACCAACAGCTCTCCGGACCACAGCTCGAGGTCGGCACCCTCCAGGGCTCGAACCTCGAGCTCACCCATCGGGTAGACCTTGGTCAGGTTCTTGGCCTCGAGAACGATCTCCGGCAGCCGCCGGCCGGTCGTGGGAGGGTCACTGGACGCCGAGGGCGAGACCGTCACCGAGCTGGAACCAGATGTCACGATCGGGGGAGGTGCAAAGCCGAGACCGTCCCCAGACCCATCAAAATGCCGTCTTCAGCGTCACCCAGCCCCCACGGCCCACGAACCCCAATCCTCCTTGACAGCCCCTGGGCCCGGGCTACACTCCAGCGCCCACAGCCCAAGAGGGCCCATTCCGGAATAGCTCAGTTGGTAGAGCGGGTGGCTGTTAACCACTAGGTCGGGGGTTCGAGTCCCTCTTCCGGAGTTATTCCCGAGGACATCTGGGGTTCGAAACACCTCCACGACACCTCCCGCACGAGTCGAACTTGCTCCCTTAAAAAGGACCAGGTCGAAATCGCTAAGGGGTGGTCCAACTGGCCCTGGAGGCCAAGGGGGCCCGGGTCGCCATTCCAGTGCGCGACAAGATGGTCGCCTGTCTGACGGGCCCGAATCTGTCCTACGACATCAGATTCTCTGGGCTCGAGCTTGACCAGGGTGACCTCGACGTCTGGGAGGCGGTCCTCTACTCGACGTCGACGACGCCTCTAGGGACCGTCAGCCGCGTCTCACGGCGGGGCCTGCAGCGGCGCTTGGGTCGCAACCCCAAGAAGGGCGAGCGCCTTTACGCGCAGCTAGAAAAGCTCTTAGGCGCCGTCGTCCGTACACGAGAGAAAAGGGGGCACCAGGTCTATGGGTACTCGGGCAGCCTCTGCTCTGTGGACTGGGCCGAGAGCCTCGTCTCCAGGGACGCCAAGTACGCGATCTCCATCCCGCCAACGATGGCGGAGCTCTTCGGGAGCTCTCAGTACACCTTCGTGAACTGGGAGGGTGCGGAAGGAGCTCGTTCGGGCCCCTCTCGCTCAGTGGTTGCACGCCTTCTTCTCGTCCCACCGCTCCCCGCTGCCGTACTCCCTGGAGAAGCTCCACGAGCTCTCTGGCTTGAGAACGCAGAGCTGAGGTCCTTCCGGCAGAAGGTGAAGAAGGCCTTGGTAGCTTTCGGCAAGGCAACCGAGAAGCACGGGGAGTCGTTCGTGGGCTCGGTGGACGAGGGAGACCGGGTGTTGGCCGCATACTCGCGAAAGCCCGCCAGTTCAGCAGACGTCGTCTAAGTTGAAGCTATATCAAGAGGACCACAGGAGCTCCGGAAGCACTTGAGCATCAGGCTCTGGCACGACCCCCCGGCGCCGCCGGGGTCCAAGACTGCCCCTGGAACTGAGCCTAGTTGTCCTATATTCAATCGATCTCCCTCGTGAGCCCTTTCTCGCGGCAATTGCGAAATCTCGATGGCGGCACCCCGTTTTCTTCCGTCCTTAGCGACCCAAAGAACAGCGCTGCATTCACTGGTAGGACTCCCCTCGACAATCGTGTCGCGCAGTGTTGACGGGGCCTACTGCCAGGGCGGACTGACAACCCGTGGCACTTCATAGAATACACCGAGCTCCGATAGCTCCAGGTTCTACATGGCTTTCAGCACGGCGGTATGGTCACCTACAATCTTGACAGCCCAGAGCTGCGCTTTACTTTTCCCGACGGACGCAAGTGGAACTCGGTGAGCTTGAATGATCCGGATCCCAACCTCGCTGTGCCAGAGATCCGAGGACTCGGTGAGGCCTGGTCGGAAGCTGGTTCAGGCGGAGTGTTGGTGATCGACCGGTCCACCATGATTGTTCGACTGGGCTATCCAGACTTTTTCGAAAACGTGCTCATCGGCGAGAAGGAGAGTTTCGGAACTGCTATCGCAACTCTCTTGCCTACTTTTGTTCCGATGGATATTGCTCAGGACCCGAATGGCGACCATGAGATCTACGTCTCCGGTTGGATCAGTCAGACTGGGACTTCCAACCCCGACATCGATAGCTTTGCCTTCAGACTCGTCCGGCTCGACGCAGACGGCACCAACCCTTCCGTAGTGTTTCAGGATACCTTTGAGGGAGGAGTAAGTGGGTATGAGCGCCGCTACTACGGTCTCCCTTCCAATATCGACTTCATGTCGGATGGTCGGCTCTACTTCCGGGGTGTAAACAGGTTGGGTGGCGGCAGCAGTTTTGACTTCCAGTCTTTCGCGTTCGACCCTGACACTGACGCCACGACCTTGCTCTCGAATCAGGTTTTTCAGCGAGAACCCACATTCAGCATCATGCGCTCGGAATTCGACACATCGATAAGCAAGCTCTATACTGTTCACAATAGCGACTACATCAGTCAGAGACTTTACACGCCAGAGCTCAATAATTCCACAGGAGCTATTACGAGGTCGAATAAAAATGTCGAGCTCGCAAGCGTTTGGGCGTCACAGGGTGGGTCGGGAACTCCAGGGACTCTGTGGGCGCAGGGTCTATGCCCAACAGTAGTCACGAACGCGCAGAACTCCTATTTCAAAGAATCACTTGAATATTCCAATGTCCTGCGGACTCCGCAGATTGTTGACATCAACGGGACCTCTGGTGCGGCACTTGACATGGACATCAATGACAGCACGACGGTTCTCAATTTGATTGGTTTCGACACGAA
>JBCCQA010000012.1:0-134565 GCA_039024635.1 Myxococcota bacterium
TCGGTGCGCCTCCAGCGCTTCGAGGACCTCCGGCAGCAGGAGCGGCACGTCCTCGCCGTGCCGGTCCCGCTTCGCCTTCGTCGCAGCGGATTCAACTTTCTGTTCGAGGCACCGCTCGCGCCCAATCGCACCTACGTCGTCGAGGTCGCGAGTCAGGCGCTTTCTCAACCAGCGTCCTATACCTTCAGAACTGTCGAGGCAGCGCTCCTTCCCTCCGAGCTCGGCTTCGTCGAGCTCAGTGACCAGCAGTCCCGGACGTCAGAAGGCAGTACGTGTGGGCCGGGGGGACGCTCCGTTTGGATTCCCATGTCTTTGCGGCTGAGTCCTTCCGCCGATCCTTGGCGAGACGCCCTCGTGGTTCGCTTCTTCGTCGACGACCAGCCGGTTCCCGACACGGACTTCCGAGACAGTCTCGCTTGGAGCTTTGGTCGGCGCCTAGGAGAAGAGCTGCAGCGGGACGCGTTCTTGGCTTGCGGCGACTTCCCCGGCCTGGACCCGAGTATCAGCAACATCCAAGTCGGCGCCCGGATCCCGGGGGCGTGGAGCGGAACGCCGCTTTCAGCGTGACCGAACGAGGGGCAGCGGCCCGACCTTCGAGAACAAGGTATACGTCGAGACGTACAGGTAGGCCGAAGAGGATGGGTCAAAAGCTGCCGGAACAGCAGCTAGCGTGACTTCGGTGGGAGTACGGCGTCCAAAACAGCCTGCTCGTCACCGTCGAAGCTCTTGGTGATCGGCAAGCCGCCGCGGGTGATGCCTTCAAAGGCGCCTTGGTCGACCAGGTCCCAGATCGGGTACTTGGCCTTGCCCTCGATGTCGATGAGCCCGAAGTGCTTCTCAGAGTCGCCGGGGTTGGTGGCGTCGCCCTTCCACGGTTCGTCGAAAGCCTGGAAGTAGAACAGCGACACGCCGTTCTCGTCGGTCCACGCGCGCATCTCGTCGAAGAAGGCTTTCTGCTTGTACTCGTCGGCTGCTCGGGAGCCGACGTCGCCGTAAAGGACGTTGGTGGTCGAGGACCAACCGGTCTCTCCTATGTGAACCTCCTTATCCAGTCCAAGGCTGTCCAGGTAGTCTCGCACCGACTGCACCTGCGAGCGGGCGTAGTCCGCGGCGCGCTCCATGGCGCGGTCGACCTGCTCCATTCGGTCCATGCCTTGCTCCTCGTCGGGCACGAGCCAGAACCCGTCGTTGTAGTGGGTGTCGTGGAACGGATAGGTATGCACCGACACGAAGTCGACGGCCTCGGCGAGGGTGTCGAGGTCCGGGTTCGCGTACTGGCCCTGACCAGACCACGAAGCCCAGTTGTCCGAGCTCGTGATCCACACGTCAGAGGGGATCTCGCCCGCCTGCCGGAGGTCCACCAGGGTTTGGACATGCTCGAGGATGATCCCTGGGCTCACGTGGTAGGGGGCCCAGTGGACCATCGCCTCATTGCCGACGGCGATGACCTTGATGATGTCGGGGTAGGTCTGGACCAGCTCGACACCCCGGTTCATCTCCAAGAAGTTGGCCGGGTTGTTCTCCGTCGGGACGGTCGGCTGACCGGTCCATGAGTTGAGCGCGTCGATCCACACGCCCAGCATGACGTACATCTCGAAGTCCGGATCCTCGGCCATGAGCTCCTCGATCGCGACCAGCAGCAGCGCGGTGTCGCTGAAGCCTTGGGTGTTGTAGGTCCTCAACAGCTTGACGCCCATCGCCTCCATGAGACGTAAGTCTTCTTTCAACTCGGGGACGCTGGGGACGTTCTCCTCGGTGCGCTCCGTCGTCCTGAAGGCTCCGTACGAGATCGCGTGATAGGCGGGGTTGCCCAAGAGGATGTCTCCGTTGCGAGCCGTCGGGGGCTGAACGACGACACCGCTGCCGCCCTGGTCCATACCGCCGCCCGGGTCTCCGCCGTTGCCGGGGTCGACCACGCCGCCTTGGTTCCCACCATTGGGCGAGGGGGTGGACGGCTCGCTCGCGCAAGCGGTCATGAGCAGGGCTGCGGAGAGCAGCCGGGGGGCTGTGAAGGCGGTGTGTCTGTTCATCGTAATCTCCTCGGTCCGCTCGGCAGACAGAAGGCGCGTCGATGCGGCCTGCTGACTCCGTGTGGACCCGTTCAACTCCCTATGGCCGAGGGCTCCCTCGGACCGTTGGAGAGCAAGCGCGTAACATTCCGCGCGCCTGTCCCACTAGGTCGCTGAGCCGAGAAACGGCGAAAAGCCATTCTATTTCAGCCGCTTGCCAACCGCATGGAGCCGACTTGGACGGCTTTGGCGGCTTGGTCTGCTCTCTGCGCGGCGCGTCATCGAGTCAGGGCTTCGTCGTTCGTTCAGCGGGGGCAGGGGCGGAAGATGGCGCCAGTGTGGACGCCCCTTCGATGGACGGTGCTGGCGCCGCTGCCACCCCAGACCAAGAAGCCATCGTCGATGGCGGCGAGCGCAGGGGCGAAGACACCCAACGGCGCCCCCTCCGTAGGCAGAACAGCCCACGTCCCCAAGCGATGATCGAAGAGGGCGCCATCGCTAAGGCGTGGGGCTGTGAACCTGCTGCGCTCGATGCCGCCCCAGACCATGACGAGGTCATTCCAAGTGGCGACGGTCGTACTGGCCCGCGGTGCAAGCGGAGGCGCCGGGAGCGCCCGGACCAACTCCGAATCGAGATCGGCTTCGATGGCGGTCGAGACGGTACGAGAGTCGCCTCCCCAGCCTCCAAACCCGATGAACCCGCGTGGGGTCGGGACGATGTGGTAGCGGACCCAGGGAAGCTCCGGCGGGAGCAGCACGCTGGTCCATTGATCCGATGCAGGGCGATAGGCCGCGAAGCCGAGGTTGCTCAGCACCCGAGCGTTCCACCCGTGCACGATGAAGTCGCGTCCGGTCCAAACCGACTCGGGGAATGAGATGTCGAGTTCGGGGGGCTCGGCGATGGGACGCCATTCTTGGCTGGCTAGATGGAACAGGCCGCCGTTCTGAAGACGGTCCGTCTCGTCGTTGCGCCCGCCGTAGACGACCAGCGCCTCTCCGGTCCAAGAGCAGGACGCGTGGCTGCGGGCCTCTGGGGCGCCCTGGAGCGGGAGAGAGCTCCACTCATCCTCCCCAGGCGTCCACTGGCCCAGCGCAGCGGTGATGCCGAGCTCTCCCCAGCCCGCGGCATACATGAGCACTTCCTCCCCGGTCCACACGATGCAGGGGTAGATCGACGGCGCGCCTTCGAGCAGGTCGAAGGCGGGCAGTGCGGACCACTCGCCTGTCGCAGGTCGGTAGCTGACGCCGCGAGGGGTGTTGGTGTTGGGCGTGTGGGTCTGGTTCCAAATCACGACTTCCTGACCGGTCCAGACGGCGTCGATGGCGAAGCGTTCGCGGGCCCACGCTTCGGGGGCGGGCGGAATGGGCTCCCACTCCCCGCAGGCTTCTGGCACCGAGTCGGGGCGCCCGGCATCGTGGCCCGCGTCGAATCGGATGCCGATGTCTGCGAACCCGAGGTCGAAGGTCTCGACGATGAGATCATCATCGGATGCTCCGGCGTCGGGTGGGGCTGGAGCGGCAGGGAAGATGCGGCCCGGCCCGAGGGGGCCGGTCTCGTCGCTACATCCCGTCGTCAACGCTTCGGTCGCGATCAAAGCGATGACGGCGAGCGCAACTCGTCGACCCTGACCCATCGCCATGCATGGAGTTCACGGAGACGACCTGGATGACCAGTTAATGTGTTCGCCCAGCGGAAGGGGGCAGGGGAGAACCTAAGGCGTGTAGCCGAGCTCTTCGAAGAGCGTGGGAGACTGCTTGAGGTAGCGCGCCTTGCTGGTCTCCGCGAAGAAGGCCCGGGAAACAAGCTCGTTGTTCTGAAGGCGAGCGTCCGCCCACTGCACGCCATTGGATGGGTACTGCCCCCAGTCCTGGCTGATGAAAGTGATCGCTTTGATGTTCCGCGCGTAGCTCAGTGAGAAGACCTTGGCGAACCAGCTCTCCCAGACGGCAGCGCTGGATTCGTCTATGCCGTTGATCGGGCTCGGTCTTTGATGAAGCCATCGATGTCCTTGGCAAGGTCTCTCGAACCCGATCGACTGCGTCTCGCAGCGCCGCAATTCTTCTTGCGACGATGGCTCGATCTATCATCGGGCTGTCTCTCTCGCGCGCCGCAGGACGGCTTCGGCGAAGACACTCTCGACCCAAGCAGAATCCAGGTACTCTAGAATCGATTGCTGCTTGTGCTCCAAGAACCGACTGCGGTTTCGTTGGAACAACGTACGCCCGTCCTTGAACACTCGATACGTGAGGCTGCAAGGCGCTTCGTTCACGATGACGAGGTCTACGCTCCGACCCGCCGCCGCCTCCAAATCGACGATGAGTCCGCCCACATACTGAGCTTCGAGGCTTGCGCCGGCCTCGAGCCCAACAGCTACGTCCACGTCACTTCCCTTTGTGTGTCTGTCGAAATCCATACGACTGCAAGGGGCATTATTCTGGGATTTCGCAGTCAAGCGTGGCGCATTTCGAGGAGCCCATGCCTGGAAGGGTTGCCGCGGTGCTCCGGGCCCAGTACTTCGCTCTGGAGACTCCGTGCTGGAGAAGGAGAGCCCGTTTGATGCCGGTAGCTCTTGGGTCCAGACGAACGCGTGCCCTGCTGGAGGAGCTTTGCTTGAAGTACGGTTTCTGCCTACCTCAAGCTGAGACTCGGCGGCTCTCGGAATCGAGACCCAGCGAGGATATCGGGTTCACCGAGTCGGTCTTCCTGGCCGAAGGTCTAGACCCCAGTACGGCACCAAGGCATCTCTACCGAAAGGTCCTCCGACACGTGCGAGTTGCCTTCGAGTCGGCCAGCGAGAACGACGGCAATGACGGTTAGGCTGGCCCCCATCGCTCCAACCTGGGTTGCGGAGAACGACGACGGTACAGACCTGTGCGCCCACGGAGGCGTTCAAGTGTGGCGTGATGACGAGCTGCTTCTGGATTCGTCTGACGAAGAATGGTCCATCGGGGCGGGTGCGCTGTTCCTGCTCCGGAGTCTGGACCCAGACTATGACCTGGTGAACGCTGTCGGAAAGCAGCTCATCCCCCATTGCGCGAACGCATTCTTCATCAACGACGTGGGCGAGTTCGTCACTATTGGTTGTCCGCATGCTCTCGAAAGCTCAGTGGTGCATGCTCCCGACGGCGTCGAAGTACGACTCGGAGGCGTGGAGCTTCGAATGGACGGTGGCCGAGTGAACGCAGGCGATCCTCGGCTTCTCCAGGGCCGTTCGAGCGTTCTACGATGCATATCTCCCAAGACGGCCGTCGCCGGAGGACGCGGAGGGGTGGCGGGCTTTCGTCCGGGAATGGGACCGCCGCGAGGCGGCGGCGGCAGCTTCTCTCGGTGTAGACGGCCACGAGCAACGGAGCCGATGTCCCAAGACCGGAGGGCCTAGCAGCAATGGAGAACCTCAAATGGACGAGCCGACCTTCTTCCAGTTCGCGTCGAGGCCCACCGACCGTCCGTTCTGGCATGTGTCATTCGAACGCCCGCGGCCTCGGTGGACAGACACGCACCGATGCGTGTCTGTTCCGATCATGGGCACGGAAAGGGACCTCACGCAGGAGGTCTTCAGGCCACCCGAGATTGACGAACCGGTCGCTCGGCCGGAGCAGCAGAGCCTCGCATTTCACAGCGTTTCGACCCAGAAGCTGTTCATCATGTCGGTGCTCACTTTTGGCATCTACGACTTGGCCTATTGGTGGAAGCAGTGGTCGGCCCAGAAAGCCCAAGGCCGAGACATCTGGCGGTTCTGGCGAACCGTGTTCGCGCCGATTTGGTCCTTCGGCTTCGCCCACGATCTGCGCGCCGCGGCCCACGAACGAGAGGTCCCGGTGCGCAGAATGGTCGAGGGTGCGGGGGCTGCCAACCTCTACCTTCTGGCTCGGGTCGGCCAGAACCTCGTAGACCGACTCGCCCCAATCGGAGTGAGTGTCTTCACCACAGCGATACTGAGCTTCGTGGCCGCCTACGCTTTGACCAGCTTCCAGGAGCAAGTGAACGACATCCTCGTCAAAGAGGGTGTGCGCACGCCGATCAACCGGGGCTTCACCGCCGCCGCAGGCGTCATCGGCGTCATCGGCGCGCTGCTGTGGTTGTTCAATATCGTCGCGCTCACAGGTATCTTGCCGGTCGAGTAGCGTTCGAGTCCCCAATTCAGGATAGGTCCGCTCAGCCACTTGAAGTAGCGCCGGCCTCACAGCCGGGACCCACGATGCCGGCCAGGCCTGAGGCAACAGACGCCCAAGCGTCGCGCCGACGGCTAAGAGCTCGTGCCGGTACTTGTCGAGGTGGAGGGAAGGATACGGGGCCGGGTGTACGGGGCCACGGATCATGGCTTCGCGGACGTGTCCTAGGCCTTGAGCAAGTCGCTGGGTTCGAATCCCTGGGAGCCTTCGCGAGGGCCCAACGTCTGGTGCATCTCTTTAAACTGGACCCAGGTTGCCACTTGGATGGGGCCTCGACTGCCGCCTATGGGGTGTAGCCGAGCTCTTGGAAGAGCGTGGGTGATTGCTTCAGGTAGCGGTCCTTGTTCGTTTCGGCAAAGAAGGCACGAGACACGAGCTCGTTGTTCTGCAGTCGTGCGTCTTCCCAGTCGACACCGTTGGATGGGTTCTGCTCCCAGTTTTGGCTGATGAAGGTGATGGCCTTGATGTTCCTCTGGTAGCTCAGAGAAAACAACTTGGCGAACCAGCTCGACCACACGGCGTTGCTTGCGTTGATGCCGTTGATGGGGCTCGCCTCCGCAACCATCACAGGCTTTCGTTTCTCCCGCGCGAAGTCGAATACGGCGTCCACGTAGCGTCCCGGTGAGGCCGCATATATCTGTCCGAAGAGGGAGACAGCGACCCAGTCGACATAGTCGTCGCCGGGATACCATGCCGAGATGGGACGACCTCCGGCGGGGGGCGCTGCGAAGGAGTGCCAGACGAAGGCCACGTTCTCGACGCCCTCCGCGCGCATGATGTCTACGATTCGACGGTAGGCGGTGATGTACTGAGTGGGTTCGAGCTCGTTGTGGGGTCCATCGAACTCATAGCCGATCCGTAGATAGATTGGGCGAGCAGCAGCCTTGGCCCAGGCGCTGAAGGCGCGGATGACCGGGTCGAACTCACCATCCACGGTTCGCTGGGCGACGTTGAAGGTCCCCACCATCCACATCCCGCTCTGGAGGACCGTGTTTGGGAATCTCTCGACGAGGGCCTGATGGTGGTGTCTGTCGCCGGTCTCGTTCGTCGCCTCCCGGTCGACGTAGTCCATACTCGGGATGCCCCAGTACGCCGCCCAGCCCCCGGGAATAGGCTGATCCGGAAAGTTCGCGAGGAGCTCGTCGACCGCGTCAAGGGTCTGCCCCAGGATGAGAAGCGTCTTGTCCTCCGGAGGGACGAAGCGAGCTTGATCGAAGGGGTAGACGTAGTCCGGGTCCGGTTCGGTGTCGATCAGGTCGAGCATGGCCTCGACCGGGTCGACGGGCGTCCCGGCATCCCCAGGCTGGGGCCCCGGACCCCCATCCATCGAACCGATGCCGTTTGGGGGGCCGAAGATCGGTCCGCCCTCGCTTCCACAGGCGAGATGTGTAGTGACCACGAGCAGACCGATTCCGGTCCAAGCAATGGGGCTTGGCTTCATGTGCGTTCCTCCAAGGAGGCGGATGACCGCTCTCATCCATTCCTACGAGATCGGGCGTCGAATCACCTCAAGAAGACCCGCTTTTCTGAGGACGCCGGAAGAGACGTCCCCAGCCACGCTTTGAGTTCGGGTTCTCATCCAATCTTTGAAACGTCGATCCGCTGCGGTGTGTCGTGCGGCTAGTAACCTGGATGGGGCGGTATCGCTGCTCCAGGAAGGTGTTGAGGCCATTGGGCGGCTGTTCTGGGCAATCGCTCCAGGCCGGCGGTTGGGTGACGGAATTGCTGCGTGAGGTTCACTCGGCACGGGGATGGTGCGTCCGTGGGCGATAATGGGGTTGGCGGCCCGGAATTCAATCCGATTCCGGAGACGCCAAAACATGCGCCAGCCCCGGCGGTCCAAAGATAGATTCCTGAGTGTCTCGATGCCAAGATCGGCTCCGACGTGTAGGGCTCGTGGTCCTTTTCTGGGGACTGGGCGGATCGTCGAGAGCGGCGGTCGCGGAGGAGCTCTCGCTTCGCCTGGTCCCCACGGACGGGCAAGAGCTGTCGTTTCATCGATTCGTCAATCGCTTCGACTACAAGACTCTTTGTGACCGTCCTTGCTCCATCGACGTGGAGAAGTCCTCTCTCCGACTTGGGGCCGGGTTGGGCTCCCGGACTCCAGTCGAGGGGAACCTCCTGCAGGTCGTTTCGGACGGACGAATCGAGGTTCGCTATATAGACCGCCAGCCTCAGCGTACGGCCGGATTCGTGGTGGGGGCCGTCGGAAGTATCGGAGCCCTCGTTCTCTTGGGCGTCAGCGGGGGACACGCGTTGGCCGACGATCTCATTGGCCCTGTCCCCGGCGACAATTCGGCCGCTGAGTGGGCGGTGGCCAGCCTTGGCGTTGCGCTCAGCTTCGGTGCTGTCGCGGGCTACTTGATTCTGAGGAAGGACGCCGTGGAATCGGTCTACGTTCCAGTACAGACGGGAAGCTCCAGTCTTTCCGTGTTGGGCCCATGAACGTGTCCGCGACTCGATGATTCACCAGAAGTACTGGATGATGAACCGGCCTTCGTAGAGCTCAAGATTGACGTCCCGTATGTCGGTGGGGATCCCCAGATAGCTGAACTCGAGTCCGAGCGCGAGGTCGGCTCGGGCCGAGTAGAATAGTCCGCCCGAGCCGGCATGGGAGAGTCGATCTTCCGGCGCATCGCCGGTCGGCACCGTGGCCAAGTAGGAGGCCTGCAGGCCGATTGGTACAGGCGTGGCGGCGTGCACATCCAAGCTCAGCGCGACGCCAAAGTACACCGAGCCGTCGTCGTCGGACGGAAGGCCTTCTGCATCGCCGAAGAACTCATGGTCATAGCCGATGTCTGCGTAGACGCCGACGACGGGGTGGAGACCAAGTGCCGCCTGAACCCCGCCGGTGACGTTGGTGACGGAGCGCTGAAGAAGGATGCGGTCCGCGTTCAGTTGACCCTGATTGATGCTGTCCTCCAGTGCGAGCCCAGGGCTGAGCGCATAGGAGGTCCCTCCAGTCACGTCGACCGAGGTCGAGATCTGAAGGCGATCGAAGAAGCGATGTGTATACGATGCGCCCCCGCCCAAGGCATACTGGAAGGTCGCCCCGTTCTGGATGGCGGTTTGTTCGTTCGTTCCTACGAGGGTGACGCCGGATGCGATACCTCGAATGAGCACGGCGTCCGCGAGGGCGGCTTGAAACTCGATCCCCTCTAGGAGCGCTCCGAAGTCGAGAGCGATGTTCTGAACCGTAGCGTTCGCATAGCCGAGCGCTACTCCGAATTTGAAGTGCGTGGTGGCCAGCCGAAGATCGACGTTTTGGCTCGGGATGAAGTAGTGCCCCGCCAGCTCTCGGCTCCGCGCCTGGTTCTCGTCGCGTTTTCTCGAGGCATTCTCCTCGGCTGGGGAGCGCGAGGCTTCTTCGTCTCGAGGCGTCGACTCCTCGGCCCGAGTGATAGTCGGACCGTAACCCAGCAAGCAGAAGGTGACGATGGCGCGCCCGATGACTCCCATGACCTCGTGGTGCGGGTCATCTTCGGGCTGGAGCCCGGGGTCAAGATCGCAAGGATACCTGCGCGTCCTTTGCATCGAGCGGGATGCAAGAGCGAGGTTCGCCTCAACGGACCGGACAGCTCGCCAGCGCCCCGACGAGTTCATGACCAGACACCAGCTGTACTTCGAACGTGCCGACCCCCCTGACTGCGCCTCCCAAATCCGTCAGGCAACGGAGGAAGCAGATCAGGACGGAGGAGACCTGTTGACGCACCGCGCAGGAAGAAGAGCTCGTGCACGGATGCGATCCTTCGAGACTGCTGCGCCGACTTGTCGTCGTGTATGTTCCGGGCATGTTGGTCCGCTCTTCATCCGTCCTGGTGCTCATGGCCTGCGGCGTGACGGCTTGCCGTACGCCCTCTGCCGCTGCGCCCACGGCGTCGGGCCCATTCGGAAGCGCTGCGGAGCTCGAGAGCGCGCTTGCCAAAGTTGAACGGGGAGCGGACCCAGATCCGGTTTGGGCGCGCATCGCGGCCCATGGCACGATCCCGGTGGCCTTCGGGCCCGTGGCCTACTTCTTTTATCGAGGTCCGGGCTCCACCGTGGAATGGCGGGGCGACCACAACGAGTGGCATGGCTGGGACCGCGAAGGGACTCGTGTCGGTGACAGTGACCTCTGGCGCTTCACGACCCAGCTACTCCCGGGCTCACGGCTCGATTACAAGCTGGTCGTGGATGGCCAGTGGATCCTCGACCCTCACAATCCGCACCAACAGGTCGGAGGTTTCGGCCCCAACTCCGAAGCGCGGATGTCGGGCTGGCAAGCATCCCCTTACGTCACCCTCGGCTCATCAACGCCACGAGGCTCGTTCACGGCCGACATTGCTTTCCAGAGCGAGCGACTGGGTTACGTCGTCAACTACCGGGTTCATACACCGGCGAACCTACCGGCCAAGGCTCGAGACTTGCCCACGCTCTACGTGACCGACGGGTCCGACTACTATCGGGACGACATGGGGGCGATGGTCATCGTGCTCGATCGCCTCTACGAAGAAAGACTGATCCCGCCGATGGTGGTCGTATTCATCGACCCGTGGAGCACCGGTCGAACGGAGAACCGGCGCGAGCAAGAGCTCGTCCCGAGCTCCCCGACCATGTGCGCCTTCTGCGACTTCATGGTGGAAGAGCTCATCCCCACCATCGAAGCGAGCTATCCAGTCTCCCCTGACCCGGAGACCCGAGGTGTCCTTGGCACCTCCTATGGTGGTCTGCACGCGACCTACATGGGTCTCGCCTACGGCGCACACTTCGGACGCCTCGGGATCCAAAGCCCGGCATATCATCCGCGCCACGTTCGGCACGTTTGGGAAGGCGTGATGAAGGTGGACAGTTTTCCGTCCAAGGTCTTTCTCGAGGTCGGACTCTACGAGTCTCGCTACGTCTACGATTCGACTCGGCTCGTGAATCACCTAGAAGAGATCGGGGTCGACATCGCCTTCGAAACCGCGCCCGAAGGTCACTCATGGGGCCATTGGCGGGCCTACTTGGATGAGGCGCTGATTCACCTCTATGGAGCGTCCCCCCAAGGTCCGGGCCCTGAGCCATCAGATTTCTGAACCCGATGGCGGAGATCGAGTTGAGTCGGGCGCGGCATGCTTCCTGCGACGACGGAACGCAGGAGGGGGCTTGGAACCAGCACGGATCTCGATAGGCTGCCCAATCACGATTCTTGGTTTGGGGCTCCTGGCCAGTGTGGGTTGTTCTGAGCAACCGGGCAGCGTTCTCGGCGGCCCAAGCGAGGATGCAGGCGTCACGTCTTTCGCGCCAGACACAGGTGTTCCCGAAGTCGATCCCGAGCAGTGTTCGATCGAGTATCGAGTCGGCACCATCGACCTACCGATGCTGTTTGGGCAGTGGACATTTCCGATCGTAAGCGACGGACGAGTCTTCGTAGACGGGGCCTCCTCAGCTGAGCCCGAGCCTGGTCTGTTCGGATCCAGCGTCTTGGCGTTCGAGCCCGAGACTGGGGTGAGCCAGACGATGACGCCAGACGAAGGTCGCTATGTCCTGGTGGATGCCTTCGAAGACCGAGTCTTGGTCCGTACGGACGGTACGATCGCTGAACGCGATGACGTCGTACTCATCGAGGCCGGACATCCCGTCCTTTCTTTGAAAGGCGATTTGCGCACCGGCTTCGAAAGGCGCAATCGCTGGGTGGGTCGAAGCGTGGTTGGATTCTTGAACCAGGCCGGCACCGCTTCGACCGTCTATCAAGGGAACGTACCGGTGGTGGGTGCGCCATCCGTGGTTCACCTCACCATCAAGGAGGACGACGTTTTCCAGGTCCAAGACGACGGAGAGACGATCACCATCGATAGATGGTCTTTCGGATCCGGTTCGCCGTTTCGAACGGTCTACGGCCAGTTTTCTAGCCTAGGTGGACCCGTCTTCGAGCTCTGGGTGACGGAACAGATGGTGACGTGGGAGTACGACGGGCAACTGTGGCGGGTGCCTCGGGAAGGCGGTGGGCCTGAGCCCCTCGACCTTTTGGCTGGCAGCCCCGGCGGATGTACCGTCGAAGACGCACAAGACGATACCGTACTGATCCTCTGTGGCAGCATGCGTTTCGACGAGGATCCCTTGGGCCAAGAGTTGATTGCGCTCTTGGACGATGGCTCTGTCCGCACGGTTCGACCGGAGGAAGGCTGGATCGAAGCCCCTCGAATCCTGTTCGGCCGGGAGCTCGTGTGGATGGAGTACGAGTCAGTCGCTGTCTTTGCCGGTGTCGATCTCGGAGAAGCGGTGGGAGAGCTGACGGTACATGACTTGGATAGCGGTTCTCAAACCCGGGTGGCAGAAGTCGCGGCAGGTTGCTTGTCCTGCGGTGCCTACTGGCCCGCTCCGTGGGTGGATGCAGATCGAGGCATCGCTGCCTGGAACTACCCGATCGACGACGACCGAGACACGATCCCCGCCGTGGCTGGGTATCTGTCGCGGACCGAGCGCTGCGACTCCCAAGACTAGCTGGTCGTCGGCCCGCAGACGGACTCTTGCCAAAAGCCTGCGCCGTGAAACAAGCAGGTCTGGCTGAGAGGCCGCCCGGGGGGCTTGTCGCTCGTCTCGTCGGCTTGGGAATCGACGTCCAAGTGAGTGGTCCTCGACCTCAGTCGCTCGCTGCGCGGGCCAGACGTGTTTCACAGACGTTTCATCAGTGCTTGGAAGCGAGCTCAGCCTCGTCGTGGCCTAGCCGGATCCTGTCCGGCGGTGTTAGCTCGGGAGAATGGCGCTGCGAGACGAAGCTCCGTCGAAGGAGGGCCTGAAACGACGTCAGTTACTCGGCGCTGCCGCTGGACTGGCAGCTGCTGTCCCCGCGTGCACTCGCGCCGAATCGCCGGCGAGCCCCTCCAGTTCAACGCCATCTGATCCCTCAGTCGGGACGGCGTCCGCACCCAGCCACTTCGTCGTCCATGGGCAAAGGCCTCTTACGAAAGAGACCCTGCGAGGGCATACAGGGTCGAGCGTGGTGACCGCCAACGATCGCTTTTTCGTCCGGAACAACCTTCCCATGCCTCCGCCGCGCTTCGTCCGGAACCGTGGCGCTTGGAGACTTCATCTTCGCGGGACGAGAAAGGAGCAGTCCTGGACGCTGAATGAGCTCCAGGGCCTTGGGGTGGAGAGTCTCACTACGGTCCTTCAATGCTCGGGCAACGGTCGGAAGTTCTTCGAGCACGGGCCGTCAGGCTCTCCGTGGGGCGTGGGCGCGGCCGGCTGCGCCGTTTGGGTCGGACTTCCCGTAAGACTATTGGTGGAGGCCATGGGCGGGCTGATGCGAGGGGCGCGCTACCTCACCAGTACCGGTGGCGAGGAACTGCCGGACGGGGTGGACCGGAATGCCGCCATCGTGGAGCGTTCCATTCCCGTGGAGAAGGCCCTGGAGGACTGTCTTCTGGCCTGGGAGATGAACGGAGAGCCTGTGCCCTTGGATCACGGAGGTCCGCTTCGCCTCGTCGTCCCTGGCTACTACGGCTGCAACAACATCAAATACGTGAAGCGACTGGCCTTCACCAAAGAGCAGACCCAAGCCAAGATTCAGCATTCCGGCTACCGACTTCGGCCCATTGGAAGGAAGGGAGCACCGGACCAAGCCTCCATGTGGGCGATGAACGTGAAGTCCTGGATCAATGGTCCCGGCGCGGGCGGCGAGGCGATTCCGCCAGGGCGGACCCACTTTCACGGTGTGGCCTTTTCGGGGGGGCCTGCGATTCGCAAGGTCGAGTGGTCCATCGACGATGGCCGAACCTGGTCAGAGGCCAAACTGATGGGTCCCGACATGGGTCGGTACGCCTGGCGGCAGTTCACGTTCGCAGCTGAGCTATCCGAGGGTACCCACCGCGTATTCTCCCGAGCCCACGATGAGGCTGGTGAGGTGCAGCCCGAGGCCCGACTCGAAAACGAACGGGGCTACGGCAACAACAGCTGGCGAGACCATGGTTTGGCTGTGGTCGCGTCGGGGAATGCTCAGAGGTCGAGTGCGGAGCATTCCGAGGTCGAGCCTTCGTCCCCGCCCGTCGCCCCGCCAGCGCCCGAAGCGCCGACAGCATCGGGCCAACTCGACGCCCGCGCGCTTCGAGGGCGGGAGGCTCTTCTCCAACAGACCCAGCCCGCCTGCGGCGCTTGTCATGGTCTGCAGGAGGCAGGGCTGCAGGGCGCCGTCGGGCCGGAGCTGGACGCCCTCAGGCCTTCCGCGGCTCGTGTGGAGGCTGCCGTTCGCAACGGAGTGGGGGCCATGCCGGCTTACGAGGGGCAGCTGTCCGAGGAGACGATCAAAGACATCGCGCACTATGTAGAAATGGCAACCAGAGGGAGCAAGTGAGCGAGCTTCTTTCCAGTCCTTGGCTGTACCCGGCAGCCCTCGCCGTCATCTCCGTCTTGACCCTCAGTCTCGAGTTCGCCTTCAAACTGCGTCGAGAGCAGCGGCAGCTTCGTCCCTACCTTTGGAGCGATGTGCTCCATCTCGTCTTCAATGGCCACGTGCTGGGCGTGATCATTTACGGGCTCGCCGTCCATCGGGTCCTGCCTCACTTGGATGATTGTTTCGCCAGCCTGGGCTGGACGGAGCTCGTCTATCGGAACGCGGCTCAGGCTTGGCCGATTGGGCTACAGATTCTCGTCGCCGTCTTCATCATCGATCTTCTTCAGTGGGGTGTGCACAACTTGCTTCATCGGATCCCCGCGCTCTGGGAGTTCCACAAGACCCACCACTCCGTAATCGACGGTGAGATGGACTGGATCGTGTCGTTTCGATTCCAGTGGACCGAAGTCGTCATCTATCGGTCCTTGCTCTTCCTGCCCCTCGCTTGGTTCGGTTTTGGGCTCGAGGCGATTCTATCTCACGCCATCTTCGGTACGCTAATCGGGCACCTGAATCACTCCAACCTGTCATGGGACTACGGTCCCCTCCGGTACGTACTCAACAGCCCGAGGATGCATCTGTGGCATCATGACTACGAGGGCGACGCCAGGACGACGGTCAACTTCGGGATCATCTTCAGCCTCTGGGACTGGCTTTTTGGAACGGCCAAGCTTCCCAACGATGCCCCAGCTCGAATCGGCTTCGCAGGAGTCGAGCGCTTCCCCCGAGACTTCTTTGGACAGATGGCCTGGCCTTTGGGCGCCCTTCTTCCCGCAACCCGATGGAGCCGCGTCGTGGCCGCCATCGCCGGTCTGGCCCTCATCAGCGTCGGCTACGCCTATGCCGAACCGCATCTACCTTCAGCGCAGCGGCGGACCTCCAAACACCTTCCCACCGACCCAGATGAGGATTTGGGAGGAAGGGGCATCCCTTCGCATAGGCTGCTTCAGGCCGCGCCGGCTTGGGTCAGCGCCTGGACCCGCTGCTCGAGGGCTCGTTCGGCGCCCTCGCCCTTCTTGCTCATCGCGTCGGCTTCCACCCATCGAAGGTCTCTCAGTCCGATGAAAGAGAGGACGTGGGTCAGCCACGACGTGATGAAGTCGAGCGGGCCATGAAGCTGGGTTCCGCCACTCGTCACCACGATAAAGACCGGCTTGTTGGCCACCAGGCCTTCCGGTCCATGGGGGCCGAAGCGGAAGGTCAGCCGCGACCGGACGACGAGATCGATCCACGCCTTGAAAGCGGCGGGCACGTGAAAGTTGTGGATGGGCAGCGCCAGCAGGACGGCGTCTGCAGTCTGAAGCTCTTGAACTAGCTCCACCGAGGGGGCGAGTGCCCGCCGCTCCGCCTCTGATTGATCCTCTCCGGCCTTGAAGATCCCGGCCAAGGCGTCCTCGCTCAGAAGCGGGACGCCATCAGCCAGGTCGCGGTTCATGACCTCCAGGGGTCCGACCGATTGCCGAAGCTCCGATTCCACTCGGTCTGCCCATCGACGGGATTGACTGCCTTTCCGACGCGGACTGGCGTCGACCCGCAGCAGGCGGATGGTCTGAGCGTTCTTCATCTCCATTCCTCCTGTTGAATCTACGTCCCTGGTCCCTAACGGAAAGGGCTCCAATCGCGCCCACACTGTTCTCGAAACATGAATGGTCCGCCCCCCGCGGTCGCGCCTCTTTCACTTGAGTGGCCACTTGGTCGGACCTTCAATCGTGGAGTCGTTGGGCGCCCGTCCCAACGTGGAAGCATTTCCGGTCATTGGACGCGGAGGGCGACTCGTGAGCTGTGTTCAGGATTCTTGCTTCATTCCATCCAGGCGCGCAGCCAAAGGAGCTATGGCGGTGAGGAACTGGGCTCGCTCGGACGCGGGAATGGAATGCGTGCGGGGTGCCACGAGCTGCCTGGGGTTCAGGTACTTGCCGTGGCGGCGGAGTCGGAAGTCGAGGTGGGGTCCCGTGGAGCGGCCGGTCGAGCCCACGCGACCGATCACCGTGCTCTGCGAGACCTGAGCGCCGACCTTCACGAGGATGGAGGACAGATGAAGATAGTAGGACTCGTAGCCGTCGGTGTGACGAATCTTGACCATCTTGCCGTTGGCGCCCTTTCGGCCGGCGAAGGTCACTCGTCCGGCTCCGACCGAGTGGACCGGGGTCCCAAGCGGCGCTGCGTAGTCGACCCCGCCATGAAAGTGCCGTTTCTTCAGGATGGGATGCCGGCGATATCCGAAGCCTGAGCTCACCCGAGTGAACTTGAGCGGAGAGCGAAGAAATGCACGCTCCGCAGCTTTGCCGTTTTGGTCGTAGTAAGCGCTGGAAGCACCCGGGGTCTGATGTCTGAAGAGCCGCTTCGTCCCTACCGGTCCGCCCGCGGTCCCGCGGTACTCGGCGGCCAAGACGGGGCCGTAGGCCACCCGTTCCCCCTCCACCGAGTGCTTCTCGACGATGAGCCGGAAGAGATCTCCTTTTCGGGTGTCGTGAAAGAAATCGACATCGAAGCGAAAGGCGTCGGCCAAGGACATCGCCAGGGTCGGAGACTCTCCGGCGGACACGAAGGCTTCGTACAGAGAATGCTCGATCCGCCCCTCGATCTCCACCAACCGCTTCTCGACAGGGACGTCGACCTGCCGGCCTCTGAGCGTACCCGTCTCGTCCAGGCGAGCCTCGTAGCGCTCAGCTGCCGATACACGATAGGCCAAGCGTTGGACCTTCCCGCTCTCGGTGATCTCGGCTTCGAAGCGATGGCCAGGTCGGGCGTTTCGAAAGTCGAAGTGGTCCCTCAAGGCGCGCACCGTCCGGTCGGCTTCCAACTGGGTTGCGCCTCCATCGACCAGGACTTCGAACATGAAGTCGTCCTCGCCCAGCACGCCACGCCTTATGTGAAGCGGATCGAAGTCGGGCGGGAGTCCGGGGCCGATCATGCGCTCAGGGCCGTACACCGGCCCAGGGGGCGACGCCTTGGACACCGCGAGTCCCGTCCCATCCAACGTGAACTGAGGCGACGGCTGCTTGGCCGAGCGCATCGCGAACCCGGGCTGCAGAACCAAGAAGATGCCGGTCCCTATCCCGAGGGCTGCGACCCAACGCACGAGGGAGGGTCGTGGCGGTCTCTTTGCCACGGAATGGGTCTGGTCACGGCCGACGTTCATAATGTGGAAACCCGGGATCGCTCTGGGAAGCGGAAGAACCTCAGGTTCCCCGCGCAGGACCTTGCGTTCCGGCGAGAGCAAAGGTGTATGTGCAATCGACTTGCAACAACTACCTGCGGATGAGCTGTGCGGGGCCCGCGACCGAGCTCACCGGTTTGCTGTCATCACCACCTACGAAGCCGTTCCACCGAACGCACGACGGAAGCTCGCCCAGTCGGCGAGGGCCTCTCGGCCTGATCGCGTGCTGGCCACAACGGAGACCTGGGTGACCGTGGCGACGGTGAGCCCTACGAGGAGGCGGAGGACGACCGGGGTATCTGGGAGTGCAAGCTCGGCTCTCCACACGAGCAGAAGGCCGAGCAGACCTCCGATGACGTGGGGGAGCACGGCCCGCAGGATGTCTCTTGCTCGAACGGGACCTGTGCGGCCCACCCACCAAAGCAGCAGCGGCAGTCGCAGCCCCACCCCGGAGGATGCGTAGGCAAGTGCGACACCCTCCGCACCCCACGGAAGGCCGACGACGAAGCTGACGATCGCGAGGCCCGAGCCCACCACTCCCCACCGGAGCATGGTCCCCGTTCGCCCCTGACTGATGAACAGCCAGCCGGTGGAGTTGCCGATGGGCTGGCTGAACATGAGCAGACCCAGCCACCGAAAGACGTTCTCCGCGGGCCGCCACTGCTCGCCCAAGACCACCGAGAGGACGGAGCCTGCGTGCACGAGAAGGAAGGCGCCGAGCGGCATGGTCAAGAGGAGGATCTTGTCCAAGATCCGCAGGTAGGCGCGCCGATAGCGCTCCGGTTCGCCCACGAGGCGCGACAAGGCCGGTTTCGCGACCGAGCCGATGGGCGTGTTCAGCTGACGAAGAGGAATCATCAAGAGCCGGTAGGCCTGCTGATAGAGGCCCAGCGCCTCGGTTCCCACGAAGCGACCGACCAGCACGTCGTCGAGGTTTCGGGCCAGGTAGTTGACGATGGAAAATCCGGTCAGATGCCCGCCCATGGCGAGATGCTCGGACACCGAGGCCCTGACCCAGGGCGGGCTCGGCCGCCAGCCACAGGCGCCCCACAAGAGGACCATCCGTAGTCCAGCCAGTCCAACCGACTGGATCACCAGGGCCCACGGGCCCATGCCCGCCCAGGCTGAACCGACGGCGGCCAGGCTAGACCCAGCCACCGAGCCGAACTCGACCCAGGCTAGCCGACCCTGGAGCAGGTTGCGCTCGAGAAGTGCAGCGTGCTGCACAGAGGCCCCTCCGAATGCGAAGCCGATGGAGAGCGCGAAGACGATGGGGACGAGGCGAGGCTCCTCGAAGAAAGCGCCTAGGAGAGGCGCTGAGGCCGCCGTGATCGCGGAGAGGAGCAGGCCGAGCCCGACGTTTATCCAGAACAGCTTGGAGACCTCGGCGTGCCTGAGGTCTTCGCGTTGGATGGTGGCCGTGGACAGGCCGAGGTCCTTGAACAACGTGACGAAGCCCGTGACGGCGGCGGCGAGTCCGACCAAGCCGTAGTCGGCCGGGGTCAACAAGCGGGCGAGGACGAGGGTCGCCAACACGTCGATTAGGCCTCGAACGGTGCGAGAGGCGGCGAAGAATGCCCCCCCTCGGACGGTCCGCCCCCCGAGGTCCTTCCGCAGCTGCTCGGCCGAGAACCAGCCTGCCTCGGGCGCCCACACTCCGCCGGCTCATACCCCGCAGCCGCCAGTCCCTGCGAGGCATATCATCGGACCCATCCGGGCCCTGACCCCCGCCCTCTCGAACGAGTGGCCCATCGCCAAGAGCCGCGCCCGGTTCGTGAGCCGTGGAGCGTCTCGATTCTGTGATTACCCTCTATGTTTCGTGGGTCCCGCCGCGACCGGAGCGGTTGCGAGGCGGGCGCCCGTCCCGTATCCGGCGGCGGTGGAGCGCAGCTCGGAAGGGGTCGACCCCATCCCCTTGGCGCTGATCGTCGGTAGCTGGCTCGGTTTCAGCGAGACCTTCATCTACGACCAGGTCCTTCATCAACGCCGCTTCGTTGCCACGGTCTTGGCTCGCCGCTGGGCCAAGAGTCGCCACCAGTTTCCGTATTCCCCGGTCCACACCCTCTCGCTGCCAGCAGAGCTCGGATGGACCATGGGGTTCGGTCGAGCCCACGCCCGCGCCCTCGATGACAGCGGCGCCCAGCTCGTCCACGCCCACTTTGGGCTGAACGGCGCCTTCGCCCTGCCCATGCTGCGGCGCCGACCGCTACCCTTGGCCATCAGCTTCCATGGCCATGACGTGGGTGGGCTGTTCCCTGTCAACGCGCGTTCACTTCGCTACCGGCGCTACCAAAGGCTGGCTCCCGAGTTGTTCGATCGAGCCAGTCTTCTTCTCACCGCTTCGACCGAACTCGCCGACAGACTGGAGGAGCTCGGCGCACGGCGGTCGAAGCTCGTGGTCCACAGGCTGGGTATCGACCTGTGCCGCTTCGCCTACGTGGAGCGGGATGCAATGACCATGAAAGGGCTGATGGTTGGTCGAATGGTGGAAAAGAAGGGAATGGTCTTCGGCCTGATGGCCTTCGCTCGGCTGCTCGCCGAACACCCCGAGGCCGAACTGGCACTCATCGGTGATGGCCCTCTCCGCGAGGGACTACGAGCCAAAGCGAAAGAGCTCGGTCTCGGCGATGCCGTCCGCTTTCTGGGAGTTCGGGATGCAGAGGGTGTGAAGAACGCCATGCAGGAGGCAGACTTCTTCTTGGCTCCCTCGGTCGAAACCGCCAGGGGAGACCGAGAGTCGGGTACCCTGGTCGTCAAGGAGGCCTGCGCGACCGGACTTCCAGTGGTCGCTTCGCACCACGGCGGTATTCCGGAGATCGTCGAGGATGGGACGACCGGCTACCTCGTCGAAGAGCGGGACGTAGACGCCCTCGCCGAGCGGCTGATCGCGCTCGCGCGTGATCCTGGGCTCCGACTTCGGCTCGGACGGCAGAGCCGAGCCAAGATGGAAAGGGAGTACGACACCCGGGTCCGAAATGCCGAGCTCGAGGCGCGTTTCGCCGAACTCCTCAAAGTGCGTAGCGAAGCGCCAGCGCGCTGAACAGTTGCCGGTCGGCGTGGGCGCGGACGTAGGCCTCATCGATGCCGGACACTAGGGCCTCGTTCTCCACCGAAGCGTACCAATGAACGATACGGGTGCGCTCATCGAGCACCTCGTCCAGAGAGGGCGCGCCCCCCAGCCGAAACCAGTGCTGCGAAATGGCTGGACCGAGGGGGTAGAACACGAACGGAGGGTGAACTTCGAGCCCCTCTCCTTCGTAGGTCGCCACCCACTCCTGGAGCAGGTGGGTGCCAAGGGCGAATCGGACCCGGCGTCGCTCGGGAGGAACTTCGACCATGGCACGAAGAAGACCTCGTACGAAGGGGTGACCGGCCTCAGCACCGAGTACGGCATTGTTTTCGGCGGCTGGATACAGGCCCTCGATCTGGCGAAACACTCTCCAGCCTCCTGGGGTCAGGGCCAGGAGCCGGCGGACGCTGGAGCGGAGCTTGGCCAGCTTCAGCCGCTGGGAGCGCGCGACAGTGCTCGGATAGACGACGCGTTCCCGACCGCAGAAAGCGCCCTGCGCGCGCAGGGATTCAAGCGACCGGATGGTGATGGTGTCGCAGTCCAGATAGACTCCCCCCTCTCCCGCTAGGATGGCCGCTCGAACGACGTTGGCGCGAGCGCTGGGGGCTTCGAGGCTCGAGTAGAGCTCCATCATGGCGTCCGGCTCGATCCCTGCGTTGGCGAACAGGGTCTTGGGATCGATGGTCTCGAGCTCGATGTCGTCCTTTCGCGCCCAGCCTTCTGCACTCGCCGCCAACGTCAGCCGGCCATCGTGATGCAGGACTACCCGTTCGAATCCTCCGTGGCGACGCGCCGAACGGAGGGCCAGTTGGCTGACCCAGGGCAGCTCTGACCCAAACCAGATGAAGTGAGCGACGGGGGGAATCACGTCGCGCCCTCGCTGACCGCGTCGAGAAGGGAAGCCAAGCACCCCGCAGCGGTCGCGCTGTCGAGCCCGTGTCCTCTTCGTTCGAACTTCTGACTCCGGCCACGGGCCAGAGCTCTTCTGAGCGCGGTCGTCACCTCTTCGACGTCGTCCAAACCGGCGGACTCCGCCCCCGCGAGCCCATCCAACATACGGCTCAGCTCCGGGTTGTCATGGAGCGCGAGGATGGGGGTTGGGCTCGAAGCGTACTCATAAATCTTGGCAGGGATGCGCTGCTGTACCCGGTGGCTCACCGACACCAGGAGGTCGGCGGCCGCCATCCAGGGACCGGTCTCGACGAAAGGAACCGAAGGTAGAGCGTGGACCCGCTCGTCCAGGCCGAGCCGGTGGAGCTGAGCTCGCATCGCGTCAGGGAAGCTTCCCGTCACAACCAGGTCGAGGGCCTGCTCTGGACCGAGGCGGGCCATCGCTGCAAGTAGTGTCTCGCCGGTTACGAAACGACGAAAGTTCCCAAGGAAGAGCGCAGTGAAGTGGTCGAAACGGGGTTGCTGCCCCTGTCGCGTGATCGAATCATCCGCGTGGTTGCGTATCACGTGGAAGCGATCCTGGGGGATCTCGGGGAAGGCTCGCCGATAGTCGTCGCGAGCCGTCTCGGTGTTGAGGACAATTGCGCTCGCCGGGCCAAGGGCTTGGCGCTCCAAGCGCGTGATCCAGGCCTGCCGGAGCCGATCGCGATGGGGTCGGCGCAGCTCGCAGGGCGACCACGGATCTCGTAGGTCTTGGATCAGCGGTAAGCCGGTGGCCTTGCTGAGCCGGGCTCCGACGAGGAGCGCCGCGAAGGGGTCCGCATTGACGACGATCGCTCGGCATTCAGGGTGGGCGCGGAGGGCGGCCTTCGCCGCCCGCTCCCCCGAGCGGAGATCGAGCCGGTGGTGGGAGAGGGGAAGGACATCGTCGGAGGGCCAACGTGCTCGCAACCATCGCTCCAAAGACGGGACGGTGGGGTGGCTCCAGGTCCGGTAGACTTCGGTTGAAGAAGGAACGAGCTCGACGAGCTTGGGATCCTGATGGCCATCGACCTGAGCGTCCGAAATCACGACCGGAGCCCAGCCGAACGCCGGAAGGTGACGGACAAACTTGAGCGGCCGAAGCGCGCCTACCCGGGTGTGGGGGGGGAAGTATGGGCTCAGGTAGAGGAAGCGCCTCAAAGCCACAGAGCGCGGCTACTCGATCGGCGCCGCGAAGGGAACCGATGGGTGACGGTGCAGGCGCGAGAGGAGCCAGGACACTCCTCTGCGGTTCGAGGCCCCGGCCTCTAGGTCCAGGAGCGGCCAAGGTGCGGCGTCAGTTCACGGGGCAGAAAACGACGTTGTCCTGGAAGTTGCCCGAAGGCTCGTCGTTCGAAGCCTCGGCCTGAAAGCCGAACTGCAAAAGTTGACCCACGAGACCGGCATCGATCGTGATCTGCGTCTCGTACCGCATCCAATCCACCGGGATGTCTGTCGTGTCGATCTCGATGTTGTTGGTCAAATCAAAATTGTTGTTGGGATCGACGGTCCTGATGAAACCCACAGCACTGCTGTCGCACGGGGGAGTGGCCGTGTTGGCACAGCCAATGTCCTCTGCGTCGTTGATATTCCCGCGTTTGCCGTCGAATGATTTCGAGAAGGTCGTCCCGATGTCGTCCATCACGAATGGCGCCGATCTATGCGACGTCACTTCCGCATTCTACTCGTTCGGCAGGTCAGCCGATGGAGGTATGCTTCAGATTCGGACGTTCGAATCATCCGGTAGCCACCTGGGCCGGCGACCTGTTCCGAAGTAGGCCATCATGGCCCCCCCGGTCGCGAACATGATCAGGCTGTAGCAGGCCCCGGGCAGGGCCAGATCTCCACGCTGGAGAATGGATGTGGCGATGACGATGGCCAGGGTACCATTCTGGATGCCGGACTCGATCGTGATGCATATGGCTTCTGGCTGAGTCAGCCCAGCCAGGCGAGACACTCCAAACCCCAGCCCCATCGTGAGTAGGTTCAAGGTGAGCAAGACGCCGAGGAGGCGCGGCAGATGCTCCCGTAGAAGATCCATGTTGGCGGCGATGATGCCAACGACGATAAGTACGAAGAGAAGCGTCGATGCCACTCGTACGGGTCGCTCCATTCGTGCGGCCAGGGCCGGTGCTCGACCCTTCAGGATCATCCCGAGGGTGACCGGCAAGACCGTGATGCCGAAGATCTTCCCCACCGTTTCCAGAAAGGGAAGCTCAATGAAGCCCCCATCCAGGAAGGACTCAAGTGCAAGACCCACGACAGCGGGAAGAGTGAAGACGGTGATGAAGCTGTTGACTGCAGTCAGGCTGATGGACAGGGCGGTATCACCTCGAGAAACGTGAGTGATCAGATTCGAGGTGACGCCACCGGGGCAGGCCGAGATCAGTATGAGACCCACCGCGAAGATGGGGTCGAGCGCGAGCGAAAGGGCGAGGACGAAGCCAAGAAAGGGAAGGACCAGGATCTGATTGAACAGTCCTATGGAGAAGGCCTTGGGTCTTCGCAATAGCCGCGAGAAGTCAGCCCTCGTCAGCGAGAGCCCCATGCCAAGCATGATGACGAACAAGCTCAGCGGAAGCACGAGGGACGTCAGCAAGCTCTCCTTCATTGCATCAGACACGCACCGAGTCGGGCTCTGCTTGGCAAGACCGATTCCTCGTTTTCTCGGGATGCGGTGACACCGCCCTGTCCGGCGTGCTACCAGGCGACTCCCGACATGCTGAACCATGCGGACCAACGAGCGTCCACCATGTTCAGGCGCCCACGGCGCACGAACCACAGCCCATCTCATCCCAAACTGTGCCTTCCGACTCTGGGGCTCGGGTCTGACGTCGAACCGAGGCCGACCCCGCGTTCCCGGCTGCCGCAAGCTGGCTTTGGGGTCTTGCATCAGCAGGTAGGCAGCTGATGTTGCGACGCATGGCCACGCGGGTTGCATTCCGTTTCAAGCATCGCCGAATGAAGAATGTCCGGAAGGTCATCTACGGTCTGACGCCTCCGCCCCGTCTCGCGAACATCGGGGATCATGCGCAGGTCGTGGCCATCAAGCGCTGGATCGAAGTTCAACGTCCCGGATGGCCCGTGATCGAGATCGATAAAGACCTTGGACCCATCGTCCTTTCGGCTCTGCGTGGGCTGGTTGGTCCTGGCGATCTGATTCTGCTGCACAGTGGGGGCAATCTGGGCGATCGTGGGACTTGGTCCGAGACGGGACGTCGAGCCTTGATCTCTGCCTTCCCGCAGTATCCCGTGGTCAGCTTGCCCCAGACCATACACTTCTCGAACACAGAGCGCGGTCACCAAGAGCGCGCACGAAGTATCGAAGTCTATGGCACGCATCCTCGCTTGACCGTGCTCGGTCGTGACCCCCGAAGCGCGGAGTTGGCGGCTGAGCTGTTTCCCCGAGCAGTGTCCTTTGGATGCCCCGACTTCGTCTTGTCGCTGCCCCCCAGTCCGGGCCAGAAACCTCGGCTCGAGTCCCCTCGGATTCTCGCGTGTCTACGACTCGACAAAGAGTCCCGTATGGAGGAGTCACAACGAAGGGAGCTGACCCAGAGCCTCGGAGCCTCCGTCGTGCGTTTCGACACGACCTTTCAGAAGCCCATTCCGGTGGACCAAAGGAGCCGCCTGCTCGACGAAACCCTCGATCGATTTCGAGACGTGGACGCCATCGTCACCGATCGATACCACGGACTCATCTTTGCCGTCCTTACCCGTCGACCGACCGTCGTTCTGCCGACGGTCGACCATAAGCTGACCTCCGCGGCACACTGGTTTCGTGGCCTCGAGTATGTGCGCTTCGCTCGAGACGCCCGCGAAGTGGCGGAACTCTTGCACACGCTGCTTCGGACATCCGCGTTCGAAACGCCCGATTGGAATGCGCTCTACTTCCAACCATTGTTGAATCGAATCGAGGAGGCCGGGCGGGAGAAATGGGGCGAATGATGGACACTTGGCTTCGGCGCCTTGGGCTCACGAAGCGCTCACCTGATCCGAGTCAGGTCGGCGACCTCGATACGCTCAGCAACGAACAATTGATGGCTCTGATGCGGCATGAAGCCCACCGGATAGAGAAGACCATCTACAACGACATCCTCGAGAAGAAGTACCCGGTCTATCGTCAGAAGTGGGTACGGGTGGGTGAGATTCTCGGCTTGCTGGAGCGCCGTCAGGTGAGCATGGACGAGCCGACCATTGCGTGGGCTCGACAGATCCACGTTGCTTTCGATGATCTTCCCAAGCAGTTCATTCAACCTAACTCGTCGCCTGCTCAATCCATCGACAATGATGCGGTCGACGGATTCGTCGACTTCGTCCGGGCGCGGCGCAGCGTCCGTGTCTGGTCAGATGAACAACCGGACCGAGAGACTCTGCTTCAGCTCGCCAAGAAGCTCGTCGATGCCGCTCGCTGGGCTCCGACCTCGGGCAATCGTCAGCCCTGGCGCTTCAAGGTGCTGGTCGATGCAGAGAAGAAGGAGCTTCTTCGAGGCATAAAGGAAGAGCACTGCGTCGCTGCACCCCTATTGGTGTTCGTGGGAATGGACACTCGTGTCTATGGTGCGCTTGGTAGGTCAGAGCGCGGCGTCTATATTGATGCCGGTGCCGCCGTCATGCAGATGGTCCTTGCCGCCCATCGCGGAGGCTACGGGGTCTGCTGGAACCACTTCGCGGACGACCTGGTGGCCTCACGGAAGTCCAACCAAGTAGCCTATGGTCGGTTCACGGAAGTCCTTGGGATCGGCGCGCACATCGCGCCCGTGGCCGTAGTGGCCGTCGGTCGGCCGGCCTTCATTCCTCCCATGCCGGCGCGAATCGATGTCGAAGACCTCATTCTGCCCGATCCCTCCTGAATCCGAGCTGGACAGCGAGGACTCGGGACCAGGGAGAACGCTCCCCCGGTGACCGCAAGATGCAAGTGGCTTGCATAAGAAGCTCCGGGACAGTAGTCGCTCCGGGTCTGGGTTGGCCCCTTGATGCCCAGCCCATGAAGGAACGGACATGAGAAGCGCCAGCCTACACTCGGAGTTCGACGTTCTGGTCATCGGCGCCGGTGCAGCTGGAATCGGAGTAGCGGTGGCGCTCAAGCACGCCGGCATCGAGAACTACGGCGTAATCGAGCGTAGAATGGTAGGTGCGTCTTTTGCTTCGTGGCCTGCTGAGACTCGTTTCATTACCCCCTCATTTCCCACCAATTCGATCGGCATGCTCGACCTGAACTCGGTCGCCATTGGCGCCTCGCCGGGGTTCAGTCTGAAGGTCGAGCATCCCAACGGTCAGGAGTATGCCGACCATCTGCGGGGTGTCGCACAATACTACGAGCTACCCATCCATGAACATACCGAGGTCAGCCAGGTGACTTCGGTCGCCCAGGGCTTTCGCGTCGACACTTCGCAGGGCATCCTGCGCGCCAAGCGCATCGTTTGGGCAGGGGGTGAGTTCCAGTATCCACGAACCAACGGAATCTCCGGTGGAGAGCTTTGTCGGCATACTGCGACCGTCCCGAGCTACGAGGCGTTGGACGGCAACGACATTATCGTCGTGGGCGGATACGAGAGCGGCGTAGACGCGGCTTATCATCTGGCCTGCCAGAAGAAACGTGTGCGGCTCTTCGATAAGGGGTGTCCTTGGGAAGATCTGACTTCGGAGCCCAGCGTAGCTCTGTCTCCCTACTCCATGGAACGCATGCGAAGCGAGGCCTTCTATCAGTACGTAGAGCTACATCCGAACACGGGCATCGCTTCGGTCGAGCGGACAACGGGCGGGTACGAGGCGGTCACGGCCGACGGTGAAGCCTTCGAGACGGATGTGCCGCCCCTCCTTGCCCATGGCTTTGAGGGCAGCCATAAGCTGGTATCTCACCTCTTCGAGAAACGAGAAGACGGTTTCCCGCTGCTCAACGAGCATGACGAATCGACCATCGTTCCCGGAATGTTCCTCTGCGGACCAGCAGTCCGTCACGAGAGGCTCATCTTCTGCTTCATCTACAAGTACCGGCAGCGCTTTGCCGTCGTCGCCAAGGCCATCGCGACTTCCCTGGGTCTGCCGGCCGAACAACTGGAGGTCTACCGAACTTGTGGCATGTACCTCGACGACTTGTCCTGCTGTGGAGAGGAGTGCACTTGTTGAGCCAGAATAGCGAAGAGACGGTTGGGGTCAGGCTAGTGCGTGGCCGCTTGGCCAAGGCCTTGCGTGTCGAGTGGCTTGGTCAGACGGTGGCCAGTCTTTGCTGGATAGCCAGCGTGTTCAGCTATGGAATCAGCTCTCAGGGGGACTGGCTTCAACTGAGTGCAGCATCCGCATGGCTACTGGCCAACTTGGCGGCCATCGCGAGCGAGGACGCTTGAGGTCTCAGCCTAGGACCGAAGTCGAGTGGTCGGACCTCACGGCACACTCTTCTGACCCTTGTCCGGGTAAGGGGGCGGGGAGGGCACGGGTCGAGGGTCGGTCGAGAGCCTTTCGAGCAAGTCGTCGACGGCCCGATCGAGCTGAGCGTCCTCACCCTGGAAGGTGCGGTGAGGTTCGTTGAAAACCTCAACGTCGGGCACGACGCCGTGCCCTTCAATCAGCCAGACGCCCTCCGGTCCGTAGACGCCGTATTGGGCGGCCGTGGCTCCCCCGCGGTCGACCAACTGCGTCGCCGACGAGTTCAGCCAGATCTCTCCTCCCCAAGATCGGACGCCGTACACCGGGCCTAGTCCTAGGCGCCTAAATCCCTCCGCGAATGCTTCACCGTCGGAGGCCGTTCTCTCGTTGATCAAGACGAGCATGTGCCCGCGAAAAGCCGACTGCATGTTGGGGTAAGGCCGTCCTACCCGAGGCTGCCAGTAGAACCAGGCTTTCCGAAGCAGCTTCTCCAACACCCAACTGTCGATGTTGCCGCCTCGATTGTTGCGTACGTCGATGATCAGGGCCTCGCGGTCCTGGACCGGATGAAACTGGCGCGTCCATTCCGCCATCTCGGAGCCACGCATGCTTCGAAGATGGACGTAGCCGATCCGCCCATTCCCTTTCGCCTCGACGCGTAGTCGACGACTGTACTGCCATTCCGAGTAGCGAAGATTGAACTCTTCGTTCCGGTTGAGGGGGGTGACGATCACTTCGAAGCGCCGTTTGCCTCGCTGAAGCTGCAGGCGAACCTGCCGACCCGCTGTCCCGACGAGAAGAGCACCTAGCGTGGGCGCCTCACTCACCGGACGCCCGTTCACAGCTACGAGGAGATCACCCTCTCGGACGTCCTGCTCAGGTCGCGCCAGGGGAGAAGCCACGTCCAGGCGGTCGGGGTCGGCCACGTACACGTGCTCCAAGAGCGCGCCTTCGTCCGTTCGTTGGAAGCGAGCTCCGAGATGTCCAAAGTCCAGACTCGTTGGATCCTTTCGTACGTCTCCTCCATACACGAAGGTGTGTAGGGCTTCGAGTTCCGAGACCATCTGAGCCACTAGGTCGCTCAGCTCTTCTCGGTTCGTCACACGCTCGACCCATGGGAGGTAGCGAGTCTTCATGCCCTCCCAATCGATGCCGTGCATGCCCGGATCGTAGAAGAAGTCACGCTCTAGACGCCACGCCTCCAGGAACATCTGCCGCCACTCGGCCTTGGGATCCACACGGAAGTGCACGCCGCTCACGTCCAGAACGTAAGGATCCAGCTTGTCGGGGAGCCTGCCCGAGGCAGGCACCACCAGAATGGAATTCTTCTTGCGAATCAGGAGGGCGTCTCGATTGGCACTGAGGTCGAAAGCCATCACCTCGGAGGTCAAAACTTCGAGTTCGGGGCCCGTACGATCACGAGGCTTGATCGAAACACTGACTAGCTCGGCCGGTCCTCCGAAGGGCGTCTCGCCGCGGAGCGCGTACAGTCGATCCTTTCCCACGCGAAGGTCTCGGTAGTTGTCAGCGGGCATTGGGACCTGAAACAGACGATCCAGAGCGCCTTCAAAGCGAACCGAGGACGTACTCGGAGGATCGGAGGCCTTGTCTTCCTTGGGTTTCGAAGGTGGAGGATGGAGCTCGTCGAAGGGAGAAAAGGGGGACCGAGCTGGACCAGCCAGAGGCAGTCCAACGATCTCGGTCCGATGATCGTAGTAGGGCTCGGGCTGATAGTCTCCCCAGGGGCTTGGGACCAGGTTGGACAGGTGCCGGTCGGTCAGGAAGTAGAGCACCTTGCCCTCTGGCCCGAATACGGGACTGCGGCTTGGGGTGCGGTCTGAAGACACCCCGCCCTTCTCCCCCGTTTTGGTGTCGAAGAGCCGAATCGTCGACATCGAATTCGATTCGATGGCGACGTAAGCCAGCCAGCGCGAGTCTGCGGACCATGCCAAGTCGAAGAATGAGGAGTGTTCAGAGCGATCAATGACAACCGTGCGCGCACGGTCCAGATCCACCAGCTGGATTGTCTGATCCCGGGTTGCAAAGGCGAGCTTCTTTCCGTCCGGAGCCGAAGCAAGACCTCTCCTGAAGCCAGCCCCGTAGTCTGTCCTACGCAGAGGGGCCGAGGTTCCAGCTGAGGACAGCTCGTACAGGTTCATCTCCCCGGTTTCCCCGTCCCCGAATGCGATCAAGCGATCTCCTTCCGGACCCAAGAACTGGAGGCTCCGAAGTCTCCCCGTAGATGCAGCGGCGAGATCCACGGTTCTTCCCAAACCGACCGGAACGACCTGACCCGCTCCGCGAACCGTCAGGACGACCCGTCGACCAGACGGACCGAGAGCGGCTGCGTCCAGGTACTTCCAAACTTCTTGGCCATGGCGCACCCGAACCTGTTCCAGGTCCGTGAGCAGTCCAATCTCGAGTCTGCGAGCTGGGCCCTCGCCCGACCAGAGGTATAGGTCGGGGCCGACCCGCAGTACGGTCCGCCCCTGGTGAGCCGTCGCCTCTTGAATCCCAATACCCGAGAACTCGGTGTGCCGCCGGGCGTCTGAACCATCCAGCGCTATCGACCATAGGTTCGATGTTCCATCTCGGTCCGAGAGGAAGAACAAGCGTCCATCCATGACCATCGGCTGATGGGCATGGGCTTCGCCTATTGCGCGCGCGCTCGAGTCCCCAGGCGCCCAACTCCAGATCCGCTGCATCCATCCGCCGCGGTATCTCTTGTTGTGGCTGGACTGCTTGCGCAATCGCGTGAAGTACAGGCGACCGTTCGGGCCATAAGCGCCTTCTGCAGCTCGGAACAGAGGAATGCGTTCGACGGCACGTGTGTCTACGGACACGGTGACCAGCTCCACCCCCGGCAGGGTAGTAAAGCGATCGGTCTGCATCAGAACTCTGCCATCGGGCGTCCAACCGACGCTCGCTTTGTTCGTTCCGTCGAAAGTGAGCCTTCGCGCTTCACCTCCATCGATGGCGATCACGTACAGGTCCGGCGTTCCCTCGCGGTGCCCCACGTAGGCCACTTGCTTTCCATCCGGAGAGAGCTGGGGGTGGCGCTCCATGCCGGGATGGCTGGTCAGTCGACGGGCGAGGCCGCCTCGAGTAGAAGAAACGAACAGGTCACCTTCGGCCACGAAAACGATGGTTTCATCGTGCAGTGTAGGCTGCCGAAAATACCCAGGATGGGAGGCGGCCATGGACAGGGCGAGCACGGTCCACATGGGCCATGCGGCTATGTTTCGCGAAGACCTGGGTCAAGCGAGGTGCGAGCCGCCAAACCTCATCATTGGTCGGGACCCAAGTCCTGCGCATCGCCGTCCAGCAGAGCACCCAGCCAGTCCGAAAGCGCCAAACCGCCGCTCGGCGTTTGCTGGAAGCCTCGATTTCCGCCCAGGAACGTGTGGCCAACTCCATCTACGAAAAAGGTCGCCCAATCGGGATGGTCGTCTCGAAAGTCCAATACGGCGTCTTCGAAGTCGGCCCCAGCGATGGGCGCGGGGTTGGTCGGGCTGCACTCGTTCTTTCCGAAGAGGAAGAAAGTCCGAATGACCGAATCTCGAAGGTAGCTAGACAGGCCGAGTCCGGCGTCCGGGTACTTCTGACGCAGATAGCGCGCGATGCCCCGTAGGCCGTCCGTGCTCGGCGTGCAGTCGGCGCAGTCATCTGGTAGCGGGATCCCCCAAAGGTCGACCCATTGCTGGGTCAAGCATGGGCTGAGCGCATCGCCGAAGGCGAGGGGCTGACCGGAATCGTCGAGCAGCGTCTTTTCGGCTTCAGGAAAGCGGGCCGCGATTTGATCGAAGTTGAAGAAAGCTCCAAAGCCCCCCGCACTGATGCCCGTGACCAACAGGCTGGACGAATCGGCGTAGCGGTCGGCCAGGAGGCCCGAGAAGAGCGCAACGTTGTCGAAGCCGACGAAGTCTTGCGGACCTTCCGCGCCGGAAACGGTGCCGCCCACCGTAGTTCCGGCGAACACGTCACCCGTGCAGTAAGGAAAGTACGCTACGTTCCAGTTGGCCACGGGGTTGTCGGGGCTGGTGTCGTCGAAGATCCCGTCCGTCAAATCTTCGCTTTGCGACGCTGCATTCCCGGCTCCGAAGCTGGACGGGTTGGTGGGGCAAGTGAACTGGTTGAAGCAGGCGCCTCCGCCTTCCAGATAGATCATGAGATTCGTGGCCTCGGCCTGGGTCCGCATCAGGAAGCCGGTGCCGCTACCGTCCCGACACAAGGCACCTTCGACCGGCACCCAGGTCCAATCGCCCGGGTTCGCGTCAGCTTCGTCCAGAGCCGCCAAGGCCTGAAGGTCGCCTTCGCGCCCCATGTCTTCGACGCCGAGGTCTTCGGTCCCGGCACCACTCATGTCCGGGGCTTCGCTCCCCATGTCGTTCGTCCCCTGACCGACATCACGACCATCCTGTGCCATGTCGGGCCGTTGCTCCGAAGACCCCATGTCCGTAGCGCCAGAGCCTGCTCCGTCCTCAGTTCCATCCTCTCCGCAGGACAGGAGTACCACCAAGGGAAGGAGGGAAAGGCGTCGCATCCCCTCGCCCTAGTCGGCAGCCCTGAACTTCACAAGTATGGAAGCCCTTCCGGCTGAGGATTCGGCCTGTGCATCCTTCAAAAACCCCCTCGAGGCCCTGGCTGTGCTTCCTGACGGAGCTCAACGCCGCTCCCCGCTCCCGTCTGGATGCCGGATTGCAGCTCGCTGCCCGGCCGTCATGCGCAAGTCAGGCTGCGTCGAGCCCGATGGAACGGGGCCGAGCATCTGCCGCGGACGGCACGGCGCACAACGCAACGCGTCGGTCCAAGCCCAGGGAAGGACAACAATGTGTCTCCGGCGACCTTAGGCCTTGGCTCCCCTCATGGCTATGTCGTAGGGCGCTTGAACAAAGGGCTGGAGTGCAAGGTACATGACACAATCGGAAACGGCCGCGAAAGACAGGGTGCCTCTCGGACAGAAGGCTGCGTTTGGTGCCGGACACTTGGTGCTGAACCTGCTGCCCGGGTCCTTGGGCTTCTTCATGTTTTTTCTCCTTACGGCGTTCGGCATGGACCCCTTCTTGGCCGGACTCCTGGGTGGCCTCCCACGAATCTTCGATGCCGTCACCGATCCCATCATGGGCTTCATCTCCGACAACACGTCATCGAAGATGGGCCGTCGAAGGCCCTATATCTTGGTGGGCGCGGTTCTGAGCGGCATCTTCTTCGCGCTGCTGTGGCAGCTCGATGAGAACAACTCTCAGATGTACACCTTCTGGTACTTCCTCATCTTCTCCATGGTCTTCCTGATTGGGAACACCATGTTCGCGACGCCCTTGGTCGGGCTCGGCTACGAGATGACGACCGACTACAATGAGCGGACGCGCCTCATGGCCTTCTCCCAGACCATGGGTCAGATCGCCTGGATGATCGTGCCTTGGTTCTGGGTTGTCATCGCAGACCCCACCATCTTCGAGTCTCAGGCCACCGGTGTGCGTCAGCTATCTGTCATGGTCGCCGTGGTCTGCACGGTCCTAGGGGTTCTGCCAGGAATCTTCTGCCGCGGTCTCGACTCGTCCAAGATGAAAGACAGGGTCCAGATAAGCTTCAGCACCCTTTTCTCGAACCTGTTCGACCTGTTCCGAGGGATATCGGACGCCATGAAGAACGTCCCTTTTGTGCGGCTGTGCGGCGCGACCTTCTTGGTCTTCAATGGTTTTCAGATGGTGGCGGCATTCAGCGTCTACATCATCGTCTTCTACATGTATGAAGGCAGTTACGAGCGTGCAGGCAGCTGGCCTGCTTGGTTCTCCAGCGTTACGGCCGTCATTACAGCTTTCGTCGTGATTCCCATCGTCTCCTGGATGGCGAACAAGTTCGGCAAGAAGAACGCCTTCATCATTTCCACCTCTATTTCCATCGTGGGTTACCTGCTGAAGTGGTGGGCTTTCAATCCGGGCAACCCTTGGCTCCTCTTCCTGCCCGTTCCTCTGATGGCATTTGGGCTGGGGGGGCTATTCACCTTGATGATGAGCATGACGGCCGACGTTTGTGACTTGGACGAGTTGAACAACGGAATGCCCCGGAAGGAGGGCACATTCGGCGCCATCTACTGGTGGATGGTGAAGCTAGGTCAGGCCTTGGCCATGGTACTGGGTGGACTCGTGCTCAAACTGGTGGGCTTCGACGGTAGCGCGGCCCAACAAACGGCGGAGACCTTGCTCAGCCTGCGCATCGCCGACATCGTCATCCCCGCCTTCACCGCCTTCTTGGCTATCCTCGTGATGTGGAGGTACGACCTCTCGGAAGATTTCGCGAGGGAGATCAAGGCGAAGCTCGAAGAACGTAGAGGCAAGCTGTAACGGCTCGTCCTTTCGGAAGGATGAAGAGATGTCCGCAGACATAGTCATCACACTCGTTGGCGCCGCCCTCCTGGTCGTCGTCGTCCTGGATGCTGCGCTGTCCCTCGGCTTGATGAAAGCTCAATTGAGAGTCGTGATCGGATCCCTGGGTGTCGTCCTCATGATCTACGGAGGCTATTCCTTTGGGGCGGTCGTCCAGTTGAGCCCAATGGAGCAGGTCGACGTGGGCAACAAGCGTCCAATCGAGTACCCAGTTCAGAAGGTCCAGGTGGTGTCGCCCATCGCCGGGGACGTCGTGAAGTGCCGCATGCTCACGATGGGTGTGTATCCGGATGGTCACGACAAAGACATATGGGTCGTGCTGAGGCCGACCGATGATCGCTACTACCCTCAGTCGGACCACACGAATACCACCTACAAGAGGGACGGTGAGTGGCAGGTGATCACTAGATTTGGTGGCGACAAGGACGAAGAGTACGACCTCATCGTTTACGAGACCGACGGAGCAGCTTCCCGCTTCTTCAGTGAGACCATCGAGGAGTGGAAGAAGGACGACTTCTACCCAGGCCTCGAACTGGACGAAGTTCCAAAGACCGCAGTCGAGGTCGACAGGCTCGTCGTCTCGCTTCAGGACAACTGTAGGGGCGTCTTTTAAGAAGAATCACTTCGTCGCCCGCAGGGGTTCTAGCGAGAGGCGCGCCGTTTCCTCGACCGCTGCCGCCGGATCCCCCATGACCATTCGAGTAAGCAGCAAAGTCAGCTGGGCGTCGACGTACTCTGCCGCAAAGGCAGGACAGATGTGCGAGGCCGCTTCGTTTCGGTCGCGTGCGCGAACGAAGAAGACTTCGAACGCGCGCAGGCGCTCATGCTCCACAGATTCGAGTCGATCTCTGGTCTGAGGCCCGAGGTGGCCCCGGTCGAGACGCATCCGGGTGAACAGGCAGCCCGGGGGCCGCTTGTCGTCTTGGGTCATCGCAGCCAGACATCGATCGAAGGTCTCCACGAACGGCCGATCCTCGGCCATCAGGGCCAGGAGGGGCAGGACGGCTTGCCCCCGATAGCATTCTAGAGCCGCGTCCATGAGGCCGTCTTCTCCTCCAAACTCTCGGTAGAGTCCCGGTTTCGAGATCCCGACCCGTCGGCATAGCTCGTTGACCGAAGCCGCATGGAGGCCAGCCGTCCAGTAGTGGGTCATCGCCTTCCTTGCCGCGGCATTTCGGTCGATGGATTTGGGCCGGCCTCTATGGGCCGCCGTTTTGGGCGTGTCTGGCATTTCGGTCCAAAGGGTACAATACCACTTGACCACGACGATGTAGCCTTCATATTCGTACCGAACGGTTCGAAAAGGAGACATCTTTGCTCGCAGGACATCTTGCAACCGCCATCGTTGCCAAACAGCAGGCCCCTCGAGGTCACATCGCTTTCTATCTCGTCGCTTCCCAACTTCCGGATCTGCTGTGGCAGCTCTTCCACTTTGTCGGTGTCGAGCCTTCGCCGCCGCTCAATCCCATGGCGGTGAGCCTTGACGGGGGTGCGCCTCCGATGCACCTGAGCCATGATCTGTTGCCCGTAGCGCTCTGGACGGCCCTCGTGATCGTCTTCGGTCGACTGGCCTTCCAGGCTTGGCGCCCCGGCCTGGCGGGCGGACTGCTCATGGTGGGACACGAGCTCACGGACCTCGCTGGTGGCTACCCACACTTCGTGTGGGGGCCCAGCTCGGCAGAATTGGGCACCGGCCTGTATCTGAGCGCGCCTTACCTCGCCGTTGGCCTCGAGGCCCTTTTCACGGTGGGAATGCTAGCGTGGGTGGTGCGTACGGACCGTGGGCGAGGAGCGCGCAGGAGCTTCACGACCTGGCTATTCCGAGTTGGGGTGTTCGGAAGTGGCTTGGCCTTCATGCTTGGCTCTGCCGATCTGTCCATGGCCGAGGCTCTCGGTGTCGAACCCCTCCCCGTACTGGATGGCCTGGCCATGGTCGTTCTGGCCTCCGTATACTTCTTGACCACGGCTCCGCTCGTTTGGGGCGAGACTCGGCCTGTGCTGCCCGCGGAACCATCCTTACCTGGGGAGCTGGGCCAGCCGGCGACCCAAAGACGAGGACATGTGTGAGAGCTAGGCTCTCAAGGTCATCAGCCTGCTGCCCTTTGCCGCCTTCGCATCAAGGCCGTTCGGATGGCTTCGCTGGGGGCCAGGCCCAGTGCCCGATCCCAGTAGCGTTCGGACACTTCACTGTGGCCCGCGCGACCGTTCAGATCGGCGAGGGTGGCGAACCAGAAGTGAGAGGACTCGAGCCAGTTCGGCGGTTCGAACTGGCTGAGCACGGATAGACCGGCGTCGGGCCCCTTCCACTCAGCAGTCGCCAAGGCTCGGTTGAGTCGATGAATCGGGGAAGGCGCGAGCTTCTCCAACAACAGGTAGGCGTCCACGATTCGATCCCAGCGTGTCTCTGCAAAAGAGGGCGCCAAAACGTGCTCGGCGGCGAGGCCAGCCTCGACGTGGTACTTTGTTAGGACCGTTCCTTCGGCAGACTGAGCCAACAAGACCAGCCCTGCTTGGATGTCTTCTTGGTCCCAGAGGCTGCGATCCTGCTCATCTAACAGGAGCAGTTGGCCCGACTCGTTCCGGCGGCTCTTCAGCCTCCCCCGCTGAAGATGCATCAGCGCACGAAGGGCCGTGAGTTCAGCGGTCTGAACTACAGGGTTTCGGGCCAAGATTCCAGCCAGGCGCAGTGACTCGTCGCAGAGTTCCTGCCGAATCGACATTTCGGGATGCGAGGATAAGTAGCCTTCGGTGAAGAGCAGATAGCAGACGCAAAGAACGCTCGGCAGCCGTGGGCCCAGGGCATCCGTGTCGACCCAGTCGAATGAGCTTGACTGGAGTCGATGCCGTGCCCGGGTCAGTCGCTTGTAGACATTGGCTTTCGAGATGAGAAGCCGTTGTGCGATCTCATCGACACTGAAACCACACAAGAGCTTCAAAGCCACGACGAGCTGAGACTCGGGAGGCAGGTTGGGATCGCAGCATACGAAGAGAAGCCGGAGAAGATCGTCCGACAACTCGGCCGCAAATTGCGCATCGGGAGGAGGGGAGACGACCTGCGGAAGGCGGTGGTGGTGGCGGTCCAAGAGACTCCACTGTCGCGTTCTTCTACGAAATTCGTCGAGAAGACGACGATGAGCCACCTTGTAGAGCCAAGCGATGGGCTCTTTGGGACGAGGTCCCTGCGGCCACCGGTGCACGGCCTCCATGAGCGCCGACTGAACCGCGTCCTCCACCAGGTCAAGGTGAGCCAGCCCGACTCGTCGCGACAGCATCGCGACGAGTCGTCCATACGCGTGTCGAAAAAAGTGATCGACTATGGCCGGGTCGTTCAAGGACGCATGATTTCAACGACCTCGACGCCCGAGCCAGGTCGAACCAGACCGGGACACTCGCGCGCCACTTGGATCGCTTCTTCGAGACTCCCAGCCGCCACGATCATGTAGCCACCTATGAGCTCCTTGACCTCCACGAAGGGGCCATCCCTCGTTCCGTCCGTGACAAGCTTACCCACTCCAAGCTTGCCGCCCGGGTCGATGAGCTGAGCCTTGAACTTGTCCTGCCAAGCGCTGAACTGGGCATACATCTCCTGCATCTGGGCCGGTGATGGCTTCTCCGTCGATCCGTCACCCAGGCTTCTCTGCATGCACAGGTAGGTCTTCTTCGTCATTGTCTTCGTTCCTTCCTAGGCGCTCTGCCTTGCCTCATGACGTGCAGCTCCAGACGAATTGGACACGAGATCGGTGTTCTTCGTTTGGGCTCCACTAGGGTTATCCGACCCCAAGCAACTTTTATAGCCCCAACCAGAGCTTGGGCGGGAACTACCGCCGGATGTGTTCCCATGGGGTAGCGCTGAGGTACCAAGGCCATGGCGAGGTTCTGGATGAGAAAGAGCAGCGGGTTCCATTGGCGCTGCTCGGTCGCGTCGAAGCGGCGGTCCTCCAGCCAGTCGCTGAGTGAGAGCTGCGCAACAGGAGTGAGCGACTTTGGCCGAAGCAAACGGCCGGGCGTCTTGGCACCGGGCCTCTACGCCTTCATGAAGCGGGTGAACGTGTCTTGGAACTCAGGGTGCCAACGCGACAGGGCGGGACGATTGTGGATGATGTCGTCCAGGTTCCCCTCCGACCAGCTTCGTCGCCCTCTCCAGGGCGGTCTGCTCCAGATCGGCGAGACAGATGCGCATCCCCCGCTTCGAGAGCGCCATGGCCGCGGCCAAACCGATGCCGCTCGCGCCCCCAGTGATCACGGCGACTTTGGCCTCGGCGATCGCAGGATGATTCATGCCTTCTCTTTTCGCGTGGCAGAGCGCTCGTCAAGGAGCGAACTCGAAGTGTCTTGTGATCCCTAACTGTCGCAAGTAGAGTTACGAAATGAGCTTTGGCGTCGCCCTTCATGCGATGCTCGTTCTGGCGCGGGACCCCCATCGACGCATGAGCTCGACCCAGATCGCGTCCAGCGTCGGTGCCAACCCGGTGACCGTGCGTCGTGCTCTGGGTCTGCTCGTTGAGGCAGGGCTGGTCGAAACTCAGCCTGGGCCCGGTGGCGGCGCTGCCCTGGCCAAGCCTCCCCATACGATTGCCGCGGGTGAGATCTACAGGGCCGTGGGTCGGCCGGCCTGGATTGAGGGCCATGAGAACCCGCCCAACCGGAAGTGTGACGTGTCGGTGAGTATGCCTCGCATCATCCATCGCCTGGACCAGGCCATCGACGAGCGCGCGTGCCCCGTGCTCGACGAAGTCACGCTCCAGAGCCTCCTTGACGAAGAGATCCTCCGTAGGTAGCGGCGCCGTCCCTGCCGAGGCATCTCTACCCGGCCAAGTCTTCCCCAGCCTTGTTAAAGAATCTCGCTTCTCGAGCCGCGAAGGGCTTGACAGAAAATCTGTAGCACGAATAGCTACGGATTATCTGTAGCATCGAGTGCTACGGAAGGAGAAACAAATGAGTTTGAACCATCAAGACAAGACCTATCTCGTCACCGGTGGCACGACCGGCATTGGTGCCGCCACCGTAACCCACCTGGCGGAGGCGGGCGCCCAGGTGATCGCCACGGGACGTTCGGCCGATACCCTGAGTGAAGCCCGGAAGACCGCTCCGTCCAACGTCGAGGTGATCGCCTCTGACGCCGGCGATCTGGAAGCCATCGCCCGCCTCGCCCAGCACATCGAAGAGACCTATCGCCGGCTCGACGGCGCCTTCATCAACGCGGGAGTCGCGCCCTTTGCTCCATTCGAGACTTGGACGGAGGACAAGTTCGATGCGCTGTACGATATCAACGTGAAGGGGCCCTTTTTTCTCGCTCAGAATCTGGTCCCGCTCCTGAAGGAAGGAGGGGCTTTGGTCTTCAACACTTCGGTCGTCCACGACATGGGGATGGGAACGGCTGCAGCCTACGGCGGCAGCAAAGGGGCTCTCCGGTCCATCGTCCGCTCTCTGGCCATCGAGCTGGCCGACCAGGGGATCCGCGTCAACGCTGTGGCTCCAGGACCGATCGAGACTCCGATTCTCGGCAAGCTGGGGATGGACAAGGCCCAGCTGGATGGATTCGCGTCTCACGTCGCCTCTCGAGTACCGCTCAAGCGATTCGGAACGGGACAAGACGTAGCCCAGGCCGCCGGCTTCCTACTCAGCAGTGCCGCTGGCTACATCACCGGTGAGGAGCTCGTCGTCGACGGAGGTTGGCTGAACAACGTCGCCTGAGCGAAGCAACCTCGAGTTCCAAGTGCTGGGTCCTGGTCGGCTACTGACGCTCCTCTCACCCATAAAGCCGATCGAACTTTGGTCACCCGCACAGTAGACTCGAACCCACAATGTCGAGAGCACGCAAAGCCCTCGTGACGGGCGCAAATCGAGGCATGGGGCAGTGTGTTGCTCGGAAACTCGCCGAGAGTGGTTTGGCAACGGTGTGGCTGGGGCGAGACCTCGAAGCCCTCCAAGAGGCGAGCCAGGGCGTCCCACGGGCGAGCCTACTGGAGGCAGACCTCTCGGAGCCGGCCCAAGTGGAGCGCGCTCTGAGAGCGCTTCTCGAAGGTGGAGGCATCGACATCCTCGTCAACAATGCCGCGGTCTACCCGGCCGAAGACCTGTTGAAGATGGACGAATCGACTTGGCAACGCGCAGTGCAGATCAACCTCCTCGCACCGGTGCGACTGACCCGAGGCCTCGTGCCCGGCATGGTAGAGCGTCGATGGGGACGCGTCGTTCAGGTCAGCAGTGGGTACGGCGCCATATCCGAAGGCCTCCCCGGGCCTGGCGTCTACGCGTACACCAAGGCCGCGCTCAACGCCTTCACCCTCAAGCTCGCCCAATCCCTTCCAAGCGCAGTGAAGGCCAACGCCGTCTGCCCCGGTTGGGTACGAACCCGCATGGGAGGTTCGAACGCGTCCCGTTCGGTCGAGGAAGGCGCCGCCGGCATTCTGTGGGCCGCGGAGCTACCCGATGACGGACCGTCGGGAGGGTTCTTTCGCGATGGTCTATCTGTTCCTTGGTGAAACCTTCAGACTCTAGCGATCGGAAGGAGCTCAAGACCAGCGTCAGACGCAACTCTGGACTGTATGAGAGGCGTTTGACGCCATGGTGAGTCCCGCCTAGCGTCTCGGAGTGCGGCCTGACTTCAATCTGCTCGTCGCCCTGGAGGCGCTCCTAGCCGAACGAAGCGTCGCCGGTGCTGCTCGAAGACTCGGGCTCAGCACCTCCGCGACGAGTCGCACCTTGGCCCGTCTACGCGCATCCACCGGTGATCCTCTGCTCGTCAAAGCTGGACGCGGCATGGTTCTGAGTCCTCGAGCGCTCGCTCTGCGGGAGGAAGTCGCGGAGCTGGTCCGTGACGCTCGCACGGTCCTGGAGCCGGTTCACACGGAAGTGGCCTCCATCAAGGCCAGCCTCGTGTTGTGCACCGGGCAGGGATTCGTCGAGAACTTTGGTCCGGCCATTCTGCAGAGATTGAGGGCTGAGGCCCCGGGGATTCGGCTTCGCTTCGTACACAAACGAAGCCGCGAGAGTGGCTTCCTTCGCTCGGGTGAGGTCGATCTCGAAACGGGCGTCATCAACGCGAAGACCGGGCCAGAGGTACGCACGCAGCTCTTGTTTCGCGACCGCTTCGTCGGGGTCGTGCGTTCCGGTCATATGCTGGCCCGAAAGCGAGTGACCTTGCGGCGCTTCTGCTCCGCGAGTCACGCCGAGGTTCTGCAGCACGCCCCCGGACCCGTCGACCGAGCACTGGCGAAGAAGAGAGCCGAGCGGGACATCCAGGTCGTCGTCGAGGGCTTTGCAACCCTACTGTCCCTGACCCGCGCCGCCGACTTCGTGGCCTGCGTCCCCGAACGCTACACCGGCGTTCTAAGGCGCGGCATGCACAGCTTCGAGCTTCCCTGTCCTCCGCCGGAGATACGCGTTTCCCTACTTTGGCATCCCCGCAGCGAAGCCTCTCCGGCCCATCGCTGGCTACGTCAGTGCGTTCACGAGGTTTGCAAGCAGACCGGCACACTCAAGCAAGGCCGGTGACGATGTGGGCGCGAGCCTCCATGAGGACGGCTCCGCCCTTCTCGTGCGGGGCGAAGTGCTCACTGAGGCGCCGATGGGCTTCTCGAGTGGCCTCCGGCCCTGCCGTCTCTAGGATCTCCGAGAAGGTCGCGAAGGAATCGAGAGCAAAGCGCGCTGCGGCGCTGGCCGCGAGTTGGCCGCCGATGGGCAGTCTTCCCCGCCAAGAGACGGCTTTGAGCGATTTGAACTTGGCCTTCTCGAGGAGTGTGAGCAGGGCATCGATGTTGGCGTAGCGAAATGGTCCGGGCTGGTCGGGCACCGGGGCTGGCAGGGGCGCAACGCTGGCGACCGCATCACGGACCGTAGTCATCCACGGATTGTCTTCAGGGCTGGCCCACACCGCAAAGGCGAACAGACCTCCTGCCTCGAGCCAACCATGCAGGTTCTCGAAGGCCTTCCCGGGCTCGTCGAAGAACATGATGCCGAACCTCGAGCAGAGCCTATCGAAGGCCCCGTCGGGCACCTCCGTTTCGACATTGGCTACGTGGCCCTGGATGCCGGGTGCGCGGTCATTGATCGCTTCAATGGCAGCGGCCGAGATGTCGAAGCCGTGGACCTCGCTACCCCTGGATCGGGCGAGGATGGCCCTTGCCGTAGCGCCACCTCCGCAGCCGATGTCGGCAACTCGCAGAGGTCTGTCGAGCAATAGCCTATCGATCAACGGCTCGTCGATGGGGGCGAGCATGGCTTCGATTCCGTCCAGGCTGGCGATCCACCGCTGACCCCGGTGCTGGGCCCATTCGTCGCTCGTGTGCGTCACCCGAGCAGGCTAGGCGAGAGGGCGGGAGGGGGGAAGACGCGTGTCGCGCACCTAACGGTTGCAAGGCCCGCATCTTGCCATCGGTCAGATCCAAGTCGAGCGCCTGGCGCTACTTTCCGGCGATGGCCTCCCAGCAAGGAGAGTCAGAGTTCATGGTCCGAGGCCTTGAGGACAAGGACCGTGATCGGGTCATCGAGCATTGGCAAGTCGTGGTGGCCCAGGACCTGTCATGGAGTTCGCCTTGGGGTCGTCATTCAGAGCTTGCAGCGATGGGCTGTCCCAAGCGGAATCTCTAGGTCCGAGATGGAACCAAGAAGCTGTCCGCTTCTATCGAAGTCTCGGCTATGACGGCGAGGCCCGGGTGAGTCTGGGCAAGCGTCTTGGTCGATCGTCGAGCTCTTGAGCTCGGTTCTGACATACCCTGAGTCTATGAGGCGAACACGCGACTTTGTGGGCCTGTTCGGTTTGTGGGGAATGTGGGCCGAACCTTCTTCTTGCTGGCCGCGACCGTGTCCCTCTTCGTCCTTGCTTGTTCTCCGACCGAGGTGAGCGGCGTTGACGCCATCGAAGCGGACCTTGGCTGGGACGGAGGCCTCATCGACGGCGACTGGGAAGGCTCCGACGCTGGGTTGGACCTGGCGGACGGAGCCGATGATGCGGGCGCGGTCGCACCGGTCGCGGTCGACCGCCTGCTTCTCGACAACGAGATCGTCGAGCGTCTCAACTTCGAGATTTCTCCGAATCAGCGATGGGCGACGCTCAACGAGCGACCACGGGGTTCGCGCGCCTTGAGCCCGGTGCTCTACGAGATTCAGGTGACCGGTGAGCTCCGCCGAGTTTGTGCGTATCCTGAGGCCTCTCTACGAACCAACGCCTCCATGCAGTTTGGAGAAGCAGACGGTCAGTCATTTGCGGTGGGTCTACGAGCGGACGGCGCTGCACTCATCGTGATTCGTCCTGACCCGGACCCTGACCCTGATTGTCCCTCCCTGATCGAGGAGGTGCCGCTTCGGGGTCTGCCCGAAGACGTCCCACCCACTGAACTTCTGAACCCGTATCCGGTTCGAGGCTTCGACGGCCGGGCCTGGGTGGCTCTCCACCGCCATGCCCCCTCTCTCGACCTGGAGTCCGTCTACGTTCAGGAACTGGCCGGACAAGAAGACATCCATCTGGCCTGGACCGACACGCGACCCAACCGCTTTCGTGGATTTGGCACCTTCGCAACCGTTGCCCGATGGTTCACTGGTGAGGCCCGCTTCATCGCAGGTCGCTGGCGCGAGGGCAGCATTCAGGTATTTGAGACCACCCTCTCCGAAACTGGAGCGGCGACGACTCGGCAGTTGACCATGAATCCTGGCAACAAGGCCGATGCATTCCCCTTTCGGACCTCGGGCGGCGTCTACATCCTGACCAACGATGGCGGAGGCCCGGACGGTCTTCTGTACGAAGAGGACGAACAGGGCGCCTTCGTTCCGGCGCTTGCCATTCCCTTCGATGCCTCGCAAAGCGCCATTGCGGGGACGCCGTCAAGTGCACTGTCCTTCGAGACCTTCGTTTGGGGCGACCAGCTCTACGCGAGCTACCAGATTGCCGATGTCGAAGACCGGGCACCCGAATGTCGTGGTGTGAACTGTACCTGGAACGAGCTGTGGATCGCCGCCTTCTCCCAAGACGAGCAGGGTCGGATCGACGGTCTGCGGAGTCGATGCAGGGTGAGCGCGGCAACTTCGGATCCCCGCTTTCGGTCCAAGGTCGATCCAGAGCCGGCCGTGGTCGAGGGCGCGCTCTATATCTTTCATCAGCGATCGGATCTGACTCGGATGCCAGGCAATCCAGGTAACCAGTTAGCCGTCATCGAGATCCACAATCGAGTGGCTTTCGACCGAGCTTGCGCCCGCGGTACGGCAGCCCCTGATTGAGGAGCCATAGGCTCGTCCTCCGAGAGAGGGCCCCGGTTGCGAGGACCTCGATCCGCTTTCGATTTACCACTGCTAGGCCGATGCCATGGGCTGGTGACCCAAGAGGCGGGATATGGCTCTGTGGGGCCGGTGGTAGAGACCCTGCGCCGGATCGTCGGAGCCTTGGCCACGGTGGGGCTCGTCGTGTCGGTAGTCTGGCTCTTTCGCGCTGAGCGCGGCGTCCGAACCAGCCAGATTTGGGTGGGTCCGACGCCAGTCACCCTGTTTCGGAGCGTCGACGGCTTCGAGGGCGCGCCGCTCGTGGTCATCAGCCACGGATTCGCAGGATCGCAGCAGCTCATGCGACCCTTCGCGGTGACCTTGGCGCGCGCAGGCTACGTCGCCGCTACCTTCGACTACTTGGGTCATGGCAGAAACCTCGACCCGCTGCGCGGCGACGTCACCAAGGTCAAGGGGGCGACCCAGCGACTCCTCGAACAGACGAGCTCGGTCGTGGATGGAGTCTTGGGAGAGCCCGGCCTTGACGGCCGTCTGGCTATCGTCGGGCACTCCATGGCCTCGGATATCGTCGTTCGCTACGCACAGAGAGACTCCCGCGTGGAGGCCACGGTCGCGGTCTCGATGTTCTCTCCGGCCGTCACCTCGACTTCCCCGCCCAACCTGCTCATTCTGGTCGGTGGGCTTGAGCGTGGACTTCGGCAAGAAGCTTTGCGTGTCCTCAAGATGGGGATCGAGAATCCTCAGGCCTTTCATACCTATGGAGACTTCGGGTCTGGCTCCGCCCGCAGGTTGGCGCTCGCCCCATACCGGGAGCATCTCGGTGTGCTCTATGAGCCTTCAGGTTTGTTTGAGGCCCGATCCTGGCTGGACCAGGTCTTCGCACGGGACAGTCGTGCGCCCGTCGACCGCAGGGGCAGCGCCATCCTATTGCTCTTCATGAGTCTCGGTCTGATGGGTTGGCCGCTCTTTTCTATCTTGCCCCGCGTCTCGCAGCTCGGCTCCGGACCAAGACTGAGATGGAGCCAGCTCTGCATCCTGTGCCTCGTCCCGGCTTTGGCAACGCCTCTCATGCTGGTCTCCTTTCCGGCCGACTTCATGTCGGTGCTGGTCGGGGGCTACCTCGCCGTTCACTTCGGCGTCTACGGCCTCCTTACCTGGATCACCACACGCGTGCTGCTCGGACGACCAGCCACTGCCGGGACGTGGACTTGGGCCTGGGCTCTACGAATGCTCGGGGCCACGAGCTTGGCTACGAGCTATGCGGCAGGTGCGGTGGCCTTGGCGATGGATGCGACCTTCACTTCCTTTGCGATGACCGCGCCGAGGTGGCCATTGTTCTTGGTCATGAGCTTGGGGACCGGTGCCTACTTCCTGGCCGATGAATCGTTCACGGCGGGTTCCGATGCGCCGCGAGGCAGTCGCTTGCTCACTCGTTGCTCCTTCCTTGCCTCCCTCGGGCTGGCGGTCGCGTTGTCCTTCGAAGAGCTCTTCTTCCTGCTAATCATCGCCATCCTCATCGTGCCCTACTTCATGGTCTACGGTCTGTGGTCCGACTGGATCCATCGAGCGACCGGCCACCCGGCGGTCGGCGCAATCGCCAGCGCCACCGCCTTCGCGTGGACCATCGCCGTCGTGTTCCCGATGTTGGCGGGCTAAGGCAGCTACCGCGGGGCAGCACCCTTCAGAATGAGTTGGCGAGGTACCCTCTCGCAGAACCTCTAGGGTTGCGAGTCGCTCTTGGGTCAGGAAGGACTCGCATTAGAGTCCTCTGCTCCTCACCCTCTTCTCCATAGACTCAAGCGGCGAGCAGCCTCGAACGTGCGCGCCAAGCTAGCTTCCGGAGGGCCAGACGACCCTTTCGCAAGAGACCCGGGTCGGGGGTGGGATCGAAGGGCTCAGTGCCGCGCCTCGCGTTCAGCACCTCGGGCCACTCGGGGCAGCGGCTGAGCCGTACGCAGCAGATCATCTCTTCCCAGACGGGAACGCCTAGTTCGAGTGAGGGCTTTGGAGGGTGTCGCGCCGCGTCGTAGCGCTGTTGATTACGAGCTGACGCGAGAGGGTGGAGGGCATCGGCCATCGAATCCGTCAGCCTCCTCCGTACGAAGAAGCGATAGTCCACCAAGCCTAGCTCCCGAAGGATCTGCTGGAGCTGAACGGTGGTGAGATGCGTCTTGTGGCCGCTCCAGTCGGAAAAGTAGAGCTTTAGTCCTTGCTCAGCGAGGACTTCGTCCGCATCGAAGAAGGGACCGGAGATGTATAGGAAGGCCCGAGCAATACGGGCTGCTTCGGCTACCGCGAGACGAACGTGTTCAAGGCTCGGTAGGTGCTCGAGCACGTGCATCATCGTCACGAAGCGTGAGCTGTTGGCCGGCAGACCCGTGTCGGTCATGTCATGCACCCACGCCTCGATGCCGACCTGGCGCATCTGCTGGACCTTGCGGGGATTGAGGTCGATCGCCACGCCTCGCTGACCGCTCAGATGGCGTTTTGCAAACTGATAGGAGCCGCCCACCGAGCCTCCAAAGTCGAAGAAGTCGAGTCCTTCGACGTCGATCGGCGGCAACATGACCTAGAGGGTCCGGGGGTCAGGCACCAGAGGTCAAGCCCGGTTCAACTCAGCCCTAGATCGAAGGTCGTCTGCGTGGCCCAAGCTGATGACCTGAGCCAGGTCCGGTGCGGGTGTTCCTCGATCAATCGATGGAAGTGAAGTCGCCCTGGAATCCGTCCGCATGCACCCACAAACGATTGGCCACCGGATCAAAGCCAAGTCCGTAGTTGCTTCCTCCTGTCGTGAAGTGGACGTCCGAGAACGCAGGAACGGGGCCTGCCGGGTCGCATACGTAGTAGGACTCGTCGTCGAAGGATTTCACATAGAGGACGTCCGCGACGCCGTCGGCATCCAGATCCTGCGCCTGCAGAGAGTTCTTTTGGGCTGAGATGTCCCACTGCCTGTTGACGACCGTGACGTCAAAGGTGGCGCGGTCGATGCGAATGACGACCTCCGATGATTGGCACCCGGTGTAGAAGTAGTCGTCATCCAGCGTAAGCCCGCTGCACTCGGATTCTTCGTCGAAGGTGCCCTCCAGCCTGGCCGTGGTCGGGACGCGGCTCGGATCGAAGGACCAAATCTCGGTGTCGACGACGGAAGAGTTCTCGTGGGTGATCAGGTAGATGCGCTGACCATCCCCTGAGACGCCCCGAATGTCGTCTCCTGGCGTCCGCGGGAAGCCGACGGCATCAACGGGTGCAAAGCTCGTCCCGCCATCCGTCGATATACGGAACACGATGGCGGACGTGCCGGTCGTCGTGTTCTGGATGGTGAAGATGTCGTCGTCGTCGATATGCATCGCAAAGCCGACCTGACTGGCGGGGATGGGGACCTCGACGTTGGGCCCGCCGGCCTTCGGCTGCTGGAACAGGTCGCCTTGATTCCCGACGTAGAGGAATCCGGACGGATCGTCGTCGGCCTCGACGTAGTACTTGACGAAGGTCGAGATCGTGGTCGGAAGTATGGTCTGGGTCGTCCCGACAACGCCCGATTGTCCGGGCTGGCAGCTCGGTGTGGGGAGTTCGACCGTCCAGGCTGGGGCGGCGATGGGACCACAACCCACGGCGGACTCGATGCCGTTCCAAGTGACCGTGATGCGCTCACTCGGCTCATAGGGCCCGGCATCGATCCGCAGGACGCGGGCTTCGTCGAGGAGCTCGACTTCGTCGGGAGCCGTCGCCAGGTCGAAGGTCAAATTCGTTCCCAAGTCTCCGGCGATGGTGATGATCCCGACGTCGGATCGGATGGAGCCGGGGAAGCTCGCCTCGAACGTGGGGGAGACGGAGGTCGTCGTCGACGAGTGGGTCGGCGACAGCGCGATGGCCGCGGACGAGGTGAGCACGCTGCAGGGTGTCTCGCTGAGTTCGATCTCGAGTGGGTTCGGGAGGGGGCCGCTTCCTTCATCTGTATCAGCGAAATAGACGAAGTAGGTCGTGCCGGCGATTACGCCGAACCTGGCGCCCGAGTTCGTGGAGAAGAAGTCGGTCGAGCAGGCCAACTCGGGAACTGTCGTTCCGCAGGCCGCATCGGAGGCAACAAAGACGTGGCGTTCTTGCGGGCTCTTCTCGAGGCTCAGTCGAGCCTCACCGCTCACCGTGGCCGTGTAGGTGAAGACGACGTCGGGACCTTCGACCTCGACGAAGGCCGATAGGCAGCTGGGTTTCGTACCGAAGTAATCGTTGAGCGAGGCGTCCCAGCCGTAGGTACCGGGCCCCTGACCAAGGGGGATCGCGCTCGAGCAGTCCTCTCCGGTTGCAGAGCATACGCTCTCCAGGCAGCGATCGCTGCCCGTGCAGGAGAGGCCGCAAGCGCCGCAGTTCATTTCGTCGTCGCTCACGTCTTGTTCGCAGCCTGTCGCCGGGTCGGCATCGCAGTCGTCCCAGCCCGCGTCGCAAGCGACCACCGTACACTGAGCGTCCGCACACCCGGCGGCCGCATTGTCGAGTTCACAACCGAGGCCACAGCCTCCGCAGTTGTTCACTTCGACCTCGAGGTTCGTTTCACAGCCGTCGGCGTCGATGTCGGCATTGCAGTCTCCAAAGCCCGGCTGACAGGACAGCCCGCACACGCTGCGAACGCAGATGGGATCAGTGTTGGGAGTGGTGGGGCAGTCGACGTCGCACGCGCCGCAGAAGTCCGGGTTATTCGTGAGATCGACGCATGCTCCGTTGCAGTCGGTCAGGCCAGGGCCACAGTTTGCGGCGCAGGTGCTCATGTTGCAGGCCTCGCCTGGCCCACATACGATCCCACAGCCCCCGCAGTGCTCCGGGTCCGTGTCGGTGTTGACGCAGCCACCATCGCAGGCCGTCGGCGTCGTTCCCCCACACGAGAGCTGGCACGTGCCGTCCGTGCAGACCTCTCCGTCGCCGCATGTGACGCCACAGGCGTCGCAGTTGTTGCGATCGCTGGAAGTGTTTACGCAGCGACCCTCGCAGGCTATTTGCCCGTCGGGGCAGGAGATCGCGCAGGTACCACCCCCGCAGATCTGACCCGCGGCGCAGTCCGATCCGCAGGCCCCGCAGTTCGCGCGATCGGTGTCGGTGTCCACGCAGAAGCCGTCGCAGTTCGCCTGCCCGCCCGGGCACGAAACTTCACAGCCCCCGTCGACGCATACTTCTCCGCCAGGACAGGTGACACCGCAGGCCCCGCAGTTGGCCCGATCGCTATCAAGGTCTCGGCAGGTTCCAGCGCACTCCACGAGTCCACCCCCGCACGAGGTCTGGCAGGCGCCCTGGCTGCATACCTCACCTGAAGGGCAAGTGTTGCCGCACTCCCCGCAGTTGCCCAGGGATGTCGCCAGGTCCACGCACTGGCGGTCGCATTCGCTTTGTCCACTAGGGCACTGAGTAGAGCAAGTACCGTTGCCGCAGACCTCAGTGCTATCGCAGGCCAGCTCGCAACCGCCGCAGTTGGCGGGGTCGTTGGCCGTGTCGACGCAGCTTTCGCTGCAGCTCTCTAGCCCGGTGGGGCACAGGAAACCATCCGGGACTTCGTCTTCGCTGCACGAGAAGAAGAGGACGGCGGCTCCGATCAGCGCGCCTACGCGAAGACCATTCATCAGCCGAAGCCATAGCGGAATCGAATACGGTTTGTGAACCAGCCCACCGTCGGAGAAGGCATGAATGCAGCATGAGTTGCGTTGAAGTGCGGCTACGGGCGAGAAGAGTCGGCAGCGGGGCAGCGGAGGCTCAACGCAGCCGGTCCAGCATGGCATATAGGGTCAGCAGCTGGTCTCGTCCCAGCTTCTTGGCGCGCTCTGGACTCCACCCGTCTGGGTGGGGGGTGTCGGCGGTGTCTTTGAATGGCTGCTCCAAGGTCATGGCCAAGCATTTGAAGCGCTCCGCCACCCAGTTGGTCGCCATTGACAGGTTCGCCTTCCCTGGCTTGGCGACCGGGTAGCCATGCTTGGTCTGGAAGTCCGGATTGATGGTCTGGAGCAGCTCTTTGTAGCTCGCCTGCCGAACGCCATGGGCCGGGGACCAGGACGGGATGCCGTCGGCCCCTGCGATGAAGTTGTATGGCAGAGCTTCGTCACCGTGGACGTCGAGGAAGAAGTCTACCCCCGTCCGCTCCATGGCCCGTCGCACAAGGAAAACCTCGGGGCTTCGTTCGAGGCTTGGCTCGGCCCAGGCCCGATTCAGGTTCTGACCGGCGGCATTGTTCCGGAGATGGCCTCGAAAACTCCCGTCCGGATTCATGTTCGGGACCAGATGGAAGGCGCAGCGCTTGAGCAGCGCACGGCTCGTTGGCTCGTCGGGATCCAAGAGATGTTCGATGAGGCCCTCCATGAGCCACTCCGCCATGGACTCGCCAGGGTGCTGGCGCCCGATGATCCAACACTGAAGACGTCCGTCCCGGGATCCCTCTCGATCCGTCACATGGAGCAGGTCGAGGTCGCGGCCGTCCACCGTAGCGCCGAGTCGTTCGTAGCGGACCGAGGGTTCATCGATTGCGTAGCCGAGCAAAGCCTGGTGTCGCCTAGAAGGATAAGGCGCGAAGTAGGCGAAGTGCACGAGGTCGACGTCGGGTCGGCAGCGGAAGGATAGCACATTCCCGTCGTAGTCTGCGGGCAGTCGGGTCCAAGCCTCTTCTTGTCCATAGGAAACGCACACGCGATAGTCTTTCCATCCGTCAGGGTAGCTGGCCTGTCCTGCGTTTGTGATGCGAAAGACCAGTTCCCGATCCCGAGTTCCCGTCGCTCGGAAATGGAACCACTGGAAGTGGTCCTCGCCGACGTCTTTCCGTATCTGGAGCTCGACATCGGAAGGGTTCTCGCATCGGACCACCTCGATATTGCCAGATTCGAAGGTACAGCCAACGTGGAGTGGAGGCGTGGAGCTGCTCATAGCGGTACGCTAGCGCGGAGCCGGGCTGGGTCCTAACGAGCTGCGACGATGACCCAGCCACCAAGGGTCGGCCCGTCGCTGACCCGGTCCTGAGAGTGGATCCCTCTTCGCAGAGTGGAGGCTTGGAGGCCGAGATCAGGGCAGCGTTCCGCAGGAACCGGAACCGATGGGTCCAGCTCGCGAGGATCAAGACTTGGACGTGGCGTCCTCGGCTTCGGCTTTGGCCGGGGTGGCCATGAGCTCTTTGACGCCCTTGGAGATCCTTCCCTGCTCGGCCGGCGAGAAGCCCTCGTTCTCCCAGACGATGCGTCCCTCTCGGTTCACCCAGATGCTGAAGGGCGCCGAGCGGCGCGGGTTGATCTGGGACGTCACCCGGGTGTCCACGTCGGTGACGACGTCGAAGGAGATACCGAGTCTACGGGCCGCAGGGCCCGCCTGCATGACCGTGTCCTGGGAGTCCATGCTGATGGCGACTACTCTGAGCCCCTGGCTCTCGTACTTCTTATAGAGCGCCTCGTAGAAGGGGAGCTCCAAGCGGCAGGGCCCGCACCATGTGGCCCAGAACAGGATGATGACCGGGTCCTTGCCCAGATGCTCGCCGATGCTGAAGGGTTCGCTGCTCGGTCCTCCTACTGCGGCGGGAAGCTCGAAGGGCGGCACCTGACCTCCGATGCGCGCCTCGGCCGTCGGGGCGGGCAGCGAAAGCGACGCCGTGAGTCCAAGGGTTAGGGCGGCCAGGGTGAAGCGGGTTCGCGATCTCGTCTTCGTCATCAGAGCTCCTCGGTCTCTATCAAATCCGGCCTACGAACTGAACGTTGACGCCCTCATAGGGCGGGACGTCCCGGCAAATGCCGCCGGAGCAGATCTGCCCTCCCGGCGTCTGCCCGACGAACACGCTCAGGAAGGTCCCGGGTGTGAAGGTCCAGCGCGTTTCGAGCGAAGGATACAGCCGGCCGTCGAAAATGTAGTCCCTCTCTTCCCGCCGCTCGACGATGCCAGGCTGAAAGTCCGTCCATAGTAGACCGAGCGCGACCGCCAGCTTGATTCCGTAGCTGTATGTGAGCGCGGTCCCGCCGATTTCGAAGGGCCGCAGGGCGAAGTTGCCCTCGCTGTCGAAGGCGCGCTCCGTTTCGAATCGATGGTCGAAGGTGAGGTCGAAGGCGTGGTCTTGGTAGCCCAGCACGAACTCGCCTCGGCCATGGGCGATGGAGCGATCCAGGTCGCCGGACTCGATGCCCAAGGCATCGTCCACCAGGGTCGGCTGGTTTACGACCTCGAAGCGCGCGCCTACGTCGGCGTTGAAGCTCCAGGTCCAACCGTCGGTGTAGACGGGCCGGCGCTGGATGCCGACCCAGGAGTGGGTGGCCCAGATGCCGTCCCAGGGGTCGCGCTCCACCTCTTCGGAAAAGCCGTAGAACACGCTGTTGACTGAGAAGGCCCAGGGTCCAGGCAAGAAGGCGTAGTCGAAGCGAACTCCGCCACCCCGCTGGTTGCCGATGCCTCGGAGTCGCTGGGGTCCGTCGTATTCGACGGCAGGCGCGGCGTTGTAGATTCGCCAGGGTTGCCCCTCGAGTACGCTCGGCGCGACGAGGAAGTCGGTGTAGTCCTTCCACTCGAAGAGGAGGGTCACACGGTCGAGCTGAAGCTGGGCCGAACCGTAGATGCCCCGACCGAAGCGTTCGCTGGCTTCCTCGCCGGGTAAGGTCTCGGTGCGCCGCATCACGTTGCCCTCTGCGTAGAGCGCCACCTTGCCTTGGAGCAGAGCAGGGACTTCGAGGGTGCCGCCGAAGACGTCGACCGCGCGCTGTTCCTCCACCGCCAGCTCGTCGTCCTCGAACCACACGCGAACGGCCTGGCCTTTGGCTGTGAAACCGGACGCGTTGGGTATTCGGGCGCCGATGGAGCCTCCCAAGACGACGTCTTCCGGGTCCTCGATCACCGCAAGGTTTATCGGGTCTTGGTTTTGTGGATTGGCGATGCCGCCATGGGCCTGGAAGCGGAGGACCTTCCCGTTGTGCTTGGCGTGGGCGCCCCGCAGGGCGTTATCGACGCCGAGGAGGTCGACCTTTCTGAACGACAGCGCTACGCCTCGACCGAGAACGAGCTGGGTGTCGCCGGCCTCCAGCGTCCACGCCGGCGTGGGATCCCAGCGAAGGGCCAGGCGCTCCGGACGCAGGTCCCAGTCGAGGTAGCAGCGCGAGTCGTCTTGGATGCCCGAGGGGCAGTCTTCGCCGCCTATGGCGTGATCGACGAAGGGCACGAAGGCGTCGATTCGTGACTCCAGCCGAAGGGTCTGCGCCTGCAGGCTGAGATCCAGGCGCTGGTAGATGCTGAAAAAGTCATCGTCGTACGGGTTCACGTCATAGTTTTCACCCCGATAGCGGATCAGGGTGGTTGACGTGAGCTGAAACGAAGTCCGGCCCACGCCCGGAAGCTCCAGGGCGAGCCCGTTCTGTGCCTGCGCCGCACCGACGTAGGTCAGGGAAAGCAGGCTGCTGAGAAAGGTGAGGCGCGCGGCCGTCCACAGGACAGACCGCGGCGCCTGGCGTCGGCTCACCGGCCGAGCAGCTCGTCCAGCGTGGCGCGAAGGCCGCTGAGGTTGGGCGTGAAGCCGATGATTCGGCGGACGATCTGGCCCTCGCGGTTCACGATGACGTTCCCCGGATAGCCGTTCTGACCCGGCGGGAAGTACACGGCGACCTCCTGGGCCGGGTCCATGAGCATCCGGTGATCGATGGCCTCTCGGTCCAGGCTGAAGCTGTTCTCCCAGTTCGAGCAGACGCTCTGCGTCGGGGCGCCGCCCGCCTGGTTCTGGTCGATTACGGTCAGGAAGCGGACACCGAGGGGTCCGTATTCGTCCATGATGCCTTGGCCGATCTCTTGGGCCTCGAGTCGGCAGGGACCGCACCACTCGGCCGCGCGAATGAGCACGGTGAAGGTGCTTTCGCAGAAGCCGTCCTCATCGGTGTAGAAGTCGAAAGCCGTCCCATCACAGTAGGTCACGCCGTCGAAGGGGCGGAAGTTTGCGCCTTCACGGGTACCGAAGCCGCTGCTCGGACCTTCGCACACCTCGACCTCGCCCATGTCTTCCGTGGCAACGCCCATGTCGACGTCGCCCATGGAATCGCCTGCATCGACGATGGGGTCAGGCTCCATCCCGGCGTCGATGACCCCCCCGCTGCCGTTTCCACTGGTTCCGTTTCCGCTGGTTCCGTTTCCACTGTTGGTGCCGCCATTTCCGGTTTCGGTCCCGCAGGCGTAGACCCCCAAAAGGCCGACGGCGCACAGGGCGACGGTTCGATTCAATTTCATCATGGTCTCCATTCTTTCTTTCTTCGCCCTCAGTTGGGGGCGCATCGGGTGGTGGGGCCCTGCGCGGTCTGGACGGTCACGCAGGAGTGGTCGGCCGGGCAGGTCACGTTGCCGCCGACGCCGCACGTGCCAGGACCACAGTAGCCGAGGTCAAAAGTCTTGTTTCCGATCCTACGGATGCAGTCATAGCCTTCGCGGCACTCGCTGGCGTCAGCGCAGCCTGCGAGGCAAAGTCCCAGGTCTTGCCGAGAGCGAGCCGTGCCCGCTGGAAGGCAGACGGGATTGTCGCCCGGGCAGGTGCCCGGCGGAAGGGCGTCGCCCGAGAAGAAGTCGTTGGCGTTGAAGCCGCTGGGGAGGATGCAGTTGCCGACGCAGGTGCCGTTGACCCAGCCCGTAGGCAGGGTCGAGCTGCCTCCCTCGAAGCAGTTTCCGCTCGCGCACTGGCCGTCGGAGGTGCACGGGCCTCCGTTGGGGCTGAGTCCCAGAGTCATGGGGTCGTCCGGCGGATCTTCGGCCTGGCACTCCCCAGTGAATCGATCACAGAAGGTTCCCCACTGGCACTCTTCGTCGCTGCTGCATACCGGTATGCAAAGCCCGCCTCCGGGCAGCGCGTTGACGATGCAGGTGTAGCCGTCGCGGCCGCAGTCGAGACCATTCAAGCAGTTGAACTCACAGGTGAACTGACCAGCGGGCTCGGCGCCTCGGTCGGCGCAGTGGTGATAGACGGTGAAGCCGCCCCGGGTGATCTCGCAAGCCGTGCGGTCGTTGGGCGAGTCGCAGGGCCGCGTGCAGTAACCGCCTGGAAAACCTTCTTCGGCGCTGCGACAGATGCCGCCGAAGTCCATGCAATCTTCGTCTGCGATGCAGCGCCCGAAGAACTCCCCAAAGTCCGACGGCAGCGGACCGAAGTCGGGGCCCAAGTCTGGCGTGCCCAAGTCGGGCGCCCCGGCGTCGATCGGCTCGTCGGGTCCGCCCAGGTCGGGTTCGGTGGACGCATCCGGACTGCCCACTGAAGTGTCGGTGACTCCAGCGTCCGAATCGTCGAGGCCGTCCCCGTCCGAGCTGCAAGCCGCGAGCGCGAAACCTAGACAGCCGAGTTGCGCGATGCGCGCGGCGCGTGACATACGACACCTGCCGTATTGCGCGGTTGCGCAACCGTCAACGATCGCGTTTTTTTTTGCGGTCCGACGGAGGCTTCGAGGTCCCTCATGATGCGTTGCGCCCGCCAATCCAGTCTATCGATCTTCGCTCTGCTCCTCTTCGCGACGGCCTGTGGCGATAGCCCCGGCGATTTGGGGCCGGCGGATGCCGGAACCGGAGAAAACCCTGAAGACATGGGGGTCGTCGGCCTCCCCGACGCGTCGACGGACTTGGGGCCGGATGCCTCGATGGACATGGGCATGGTCATGGACGCCGGCACGCCGGATCTGGGTACGCCCGACATGGGGCGGCCGGACGCAGGCGCCTTTGCCTGCGATCTTCCCCAGGTGGTAACCGGCGTCCTGAACGAGACCATCCAGGTCTCCTTCGATACCTCGGCGACCGAGCTCCGTCCTAGGGACCTGGGTCTGCTCTGCGGCAACTCGGACCCCGCGACCCGCTGGGCTCCCCAACAGATCATCGCCTACGAAGTCCCCGGAAACGGTCCCGTGGCCGTCAGATTCAGCACGCGGAACGCCGGCACCTCCACGAACTTCGACACCGTAGTTCAGGTCCGCCGGGGCTCCTGCGACGCGCCGCCGCCTCTCGAGGACGGTCGCTTCCCGGCGCCCTCCTGCTTCGAGGACGCGACCGAGAGCCTCCAAGCGCCAGACTTCCGGAGTGAGGGTGCGATCCAGGCCGCGGGCGGAGAGATCCTCTACTTCGTGGTCACCGGGTACAGCGGGGGGACAGTGCCCCAGCTCGACGACCAGGGTGCGGTCACACTCGACATCACGCCCACCTCCAACGAGCCGCCGAGGCTCGATGATGCGAGCCCCTATATATTCGGGCAGGACCTGTTCATTCGGCTGAACGGCGACGATCCCGACGGAAACGTGCGGGGCGCCATCCTGAACTTCCGTATCGGCGGCCAGGTAGCCGACATCTACGGAATCGGGACCGCCGACGGGAACGTCAGCGCCATAGTCTTCGACCAGCGACCCAACGAAGTCCGAAACTACGTCGGCCGGCCCCAAGTGCCTTTCATGCTCCCCTCGGCCCCACCACCCGGCGTGGATGGCGTCTTCGTCCTCGACGCCCAGGTGGTCGGCCTCAACCCAACATTGAGCCAGTTCATCCAGAACGCCGGAATCCAGCAGTTGGGCGTCCGGGTCTTCGACGACGCCTTCGCGATCAGCGAGGAGCGGATCGTAGACGTGATTCTCAACGGTCGTCGGGCTGACTTCGGTGAGAGCTGCGTGTCCGCCATCTGTGCCGAGCCTTTCGTCTGTGAGGCCGACGTCTGCGGCCCAGGCGCGGCGGCTCAGATGGCCTGTGACCCGATGAACGTCATCGACGCCGGCCTTTCGGACACGAGTTCGGTGAGCGAAGTCATGGTTCGCATTCCCTTCGGCGCCGGGGCATTCGGCACGCCTTCCTGCGTCGCCCCGGGCACGGCAGAAGCCGCCGAAGCCGTCCTGGCCGTCGAGATCCCCGCCGCGGGGCGCTTTGATCTTCTGGCCACCACGGACAACGAGACGACTGGAACCCGGGACACGATCATGTACCTACGGCAGAACTGCGTGAACCCTCAGTCCCAGCTCGCCTGCAATGACGACATCGAACAGGGGAACGACGCGAGCGCGGTGGAGGTCTTGGACATCCTGCCGGGGACCTACTTCTTGATCGTCGAGCCTGCCCGTCGGACCCCGCTCACGCAGTCCATCGACCTCGGCGTGGATCTCCGACTGCGACCCGTCGTTGGACAAGGTCAGGCCTGTGACCCAGCGGAACTCCTTAGCCGTTGCGAAGTGGGAAGCTGTCAGGGCGCGGCGGGCGCCGAGACCTGCACGCTCTGACGGGCTGCGCTCTGCAGACCCTCTCGCTCAGTCCGTCGCGAAGGGGTCGGACAGCCCGGGATCGCGGAGGAAACTCTCGTCGGTCAAAGACTGAAGGAAGGCCTTCAAGTCTGCCCTTTCCTCCGACGTGATCTCAAAGCCAGCCACGAATCCGGAGCGAAGAGGACTCAAGGCGCCGTCCCCTGCATCGGGCCCGGTCTCGATGAGGCGGCCGCCTCGCGCATAGTGGTCGATGACCTCGTCGATCGTCTGCATCGAGCCGTCGTGCATGTAGGGCGCAGTGACCGTGATGTTTCGGAGAGTCGGTGCCCGAAATTTCCCCATGTCACTCGGTCGGAGAGTGATTTCGTAGACGCCCGTGTCTCGGGCCGGGTAGCTGCCGAGTCCGTCGATGTTGTAGAGCCCGGTGTTCTGGAAGGACACCTCGCGAAAAGCCGTGCCGTCGTGCTGGACGTTGGCCGTGAAGTTGAAGCCGCCGTGACAGTGAAAGCACTCCAGGCGCTCGCCGAAGAAGAGGTCGAGGCCCCGCAGGGCCGACTCGCTCAGCGCTTCGCTTTCGCTGCCATAAACGAAGCGGTCATAGGCTGATCGACCAGAGATGAGGGTCCTCTGAAAGGCGGCCAGGGCTTTGGTGATGTTCCCGATCGAAATGGGCGCCTCGTCCTCCGGGAAGGCTTGGTCGAACCAGGCGGGGTAGCGCTCGTCCTCTTCCAGTCGTTCGAGCAGCACGTCTTCTCGGCCCGCCATGCCGAGTTCGACGGGCTCTTCCCCGAACATCGGCACGAGGACGTGCTCTTCTAGTCGATCCAGGAGCGGATTCGCCCAGGTCTGGACCGGGTTGTAGGCCGCGTTGGTCAAAGACATCGAGTTTCGGGGATGGAGCTCGCCGGTGCTGCCTACCGACCGCTCCAGCCCATCCGAGAACGCGAGATCCTGCCGATGGCAGCTGGCGCAGCTTTGGGTTTCGTTCAGCGAGAGCCGTACGTCGTAGAAAAGGTGTCGGCCTAGTTCGACCTTGCCGGCCGACATCGGGTTGTCTTCAGGAATCCGGGGGGTAGGGAAACCCTCTGGGAGGTCCCACACATAGGGCTCCGCGGCGGGAAGCTGCGCTTCCTCGCCACACCCGACGAGCAGGAGCAGTGCGGCCGCAGCCACTCTCTGCCTTGCCCGGGCCCTAGCATCGGGGCGGACGATCTTCTCGGCTCTTGGACCCAAGGACGCGGACCTCAGTGAACAAGGCAGCTCAAGGGAGGGCGTTGGGGCCCATCCTCGAAAAGATCCTTTGATCACCCGCTTCGCTTCCGCCGTAGGACAGACCGAAGTTACTGAATACAGCCCCGCACTCCGGATCATTGGGAGCGCTCATGCACCCTGGCGGGGTCATTTCGGTGTTGCTGAGTGGTGCGCTCTCCAGCAGCGCGCCGATGTCGAGGAGCACGACCTCGCCCGACGAGAAGTCTGGGAGCTCCACTCGGACGCGGTTGGGGTTCATGCAGGCGGTGACGCCGCCCATGGGTCCGCCGTCGCAGCCGGTGCTCCCGAGGTGAACGTTGTAGGGTCCGCCGCCTGCGAAGCCGTCCAGACGCAGGAACTTGTAGCCACCCTGCCAGTTCCAGAACATCGAGGTCAGGCTGACGGGGCCCGTAGCCTGGGCCACGTCCTGGTGATTGACCTCGAAAGGAACGCCCAAGGTGAACGCCAGTCCACGGGTCGGCGCCTCGCCCGGGTCGCCGTCCGACGCTGGGACTTCGAGCTGGCCCTGCACGACGGCCCGGGTCTCGGTCGTCCCCAGCGCGCACTCCGAGGCGCCGTCCTCGAAGTCGAGGAGGGCCACCCGCCCGTCCTGCCACTGACCATCGTCGTCGAGCATCAGGGACTGCCGCTCCGTTCCGGACCCGATGGTCACGTCGGAGATGAAGAAGCGAAGACCTCGGTACTCGAAGTTGCCATCGCCGACCGAGTAGCTTTCGCCGCAGCGCAACGGCTCCCCGCCCGCCAGAGCGGCAAAGCGGAGCTCTACATCGTTGGTGAAGGTCGCTTGGTCCTCCCCGCAACCTGAGGCGACAACGGTCGTGCATAGAGTGAGGGTACCAAGGGCAGGCAGCGTTGCTCTTCGCATCGGAGCTGACCTAGGGATTGGGACCGACGAAGTAAAGCGCGCCCCGGCAAAGGGACCTTGGGCCTTCGGGGCACTGGCCCCAAGCGCGCCAAACCTTCGGGATCCCCCCGCTCCACCTGGCTCTCGCATGAGGCCTGTCGACCCTCGACCGTTCCATTTGTACCGGATCGGTCCGTTCGAAAACGAACGGCTCACAACTTCGGGTCTGTCTTGCGAATCCCTGTCCCTTGTGAAACCCGTCCCTCGTGTTCAGTCGCACCGTTCTTCCAGCCTTCAGCGCCGCTCTCCTCCTCTTCGCTACCGCCTGCGGTGAGTCCACCGACAGCGGGAACGGCACTAGCGGCAACGGGGCCGGCAACGGGACTGGCAACGGCAGCGGCAACGGCACTGGCAACGGAACCGGCGGCGTCGACATGGGCGTGGTCGTCGACATGGGCGGCGGAATGATGGACGCGGGTGGCGAGCCGGACGCCGGCGCGGAGCCCGCTTGCTCGGTCAACAGCGATTGCAGCGGCGAGACGCCTTTCTGCGACTTGGTAGGCGAGCTGTGTGCCCCCGCTCCCCGGGGTGGGCTCATCGGTTGGGGTGACGGTTCGCTGGAGAGCGTGACCATCGAGTCCATCCATCAGGGCACCCGCACCGAAAACGCGCGCACGACCGACTTGGCCTTCAACCCCGACGGCGACAACGAGATCTGGCTCGCGCACCGCATGGCCCAAGACGAGCGTCCGTGTGACGCTCAGGGCGCCCGAACGGGCTGCTTCGCCCTTCAGGGGAGCACGACCACCATCGTCCAGGCCGGGACGCCCGACCAGACCGAAGCATGGATCATGGACTTCAACGCCTGGCACTTCATGCGTCGTCCGCCGGCCATCGCTTGGGGCGAGAACGGCTTCTTCGCCACGTGCGGCTACGCGAGGACCGGCAACTTCCTCGACGATACGGCTGCTGACTTCATCGGGCCCTCGCTCTGGACCTCGGACCCCGAGATCTATCGGAACTGGGACGTGAACAGTCAGCCTCCTGGCTGGAACGGTACCCACATGGACATGCTGCACGCGACGCCGTGGTGCATGGGCATCGCCCATGAGACGGGCAACGTGTACTGGGTGGCGAATGGGCAGATCGGCTCCCTCGACCGGTACGACTTCGCCGAGGACCATGGCCCGGGTCAGGCCGACCACTCGGATGGCGAGATCCAGCGCTACGCCATCGGCACCCTCACCCGCGAGCCCTGGGTGCCCGGACACCTCGAGTTCCACGATGGGATCGTCTACGTTTCTGACAGCGGCAACGGCCGCGTCATCAGCTTCGACCCCACGGACGCCTCTCGCATCGGAGGGATCCGGCCTCAGTACGAGCCTCTGGCCTTCGATGCGACCTACAGCGGCGGGACCATCACCGAGGTCGTACCGCCCGGTGGCATTCTGGAGACGCCAAGCGGCCTGGCGATTCACGACGACGTTCTGTACGTGAGCGACAACGCCACGGGTGAGCTCCACGCCTTCGAGCTCGACGGCACGTACCTCCGAAGCCTCGACACCGGCCTGGAGCCCGGCCACGTGGCCGGCATCGAGGTGAGCCCGGACGGCGTCCTCTACTACGTCGACATGCTCGGCTCCGAGCTCCTACGCGTCCTTCCGAAGTGATGCCCCCCGGTTCGTTGGGGCCCGGTCGGCCGGCTGGGTTGGGTGGTGCCGTCGTCGCACTGGCTTTGACCGCGGTTTGGCTCGGGCCGAGCGGCGCTGCCCTCGCCCACAGCCGTCCCAGCTTCGCCACCAACATTTCGGCCTCAGGCTCCAAGGTCGCCATTCAGACGACCTTCGGTCTGTTGGTGGGCCGCTGGACGGACCCCACGCCGGGGTCGTGGCGCTGGATCTGTCCCCAAGCCATGGGCTCGATCGACATCGAAGATCCCGCGACCTTCTACGTCGACGACGAGACGCTTCTCATGCCCGGCTTCAACGGGCTGACCGTCGGCACCAACGACGCCTGCGACTGGCTGCCCGCTGCTGAGGACCTGGAGAATGTCCCCGTCTTCTCCGGTGCGCGATCTCCGGTCGATGAGCGGGTGGCCTATGCGCTCACGAGTCGTCCCCAATCGTCTAACGCGGTCTTCACCACCGGAGATGGTGGACTGACGTGGTCGCCTGCCGGCACCGAGCTGACCGGGGCGGCTCGTTACGATTCGGTGGTCGTGGCGCCCAGCGATGACCTACGCCTGTACGTGGGCGGAAGTTCGGTGTCCTCCAACCCGTCGGGCATGAGCACTGCTTTCGTGTTCCGGAGCGAAGATGGCGGTGCGACCTGGACGACGACGTCGACGTCCATGCGACTGGGCGAGCGGGCCTTTCGCATCCGCGCCGTCGACCCTCGAGACCCGAACCACGTGCTGGCCAGCTTTGGCAGCGCCTTTTCCGGCCGGCTCGTGGCCAGCACGGACGGCGGACGCAGCTTTCAGGACGTGGTTGAGGTGTCGTCCATCGACGCTCTTCAGTGGCGCCCCGACGGCGACGTCGTCGTACTGAGCGGTGCGAACGAGACCGGAATTTGGCGCTCTAGGGACGGCGGGCTGAGCTTCCTGAGGATCCGTGAGGATCTCCACGCCCTGTGCCTGACCTACATCGGGACCGAGCTGTGGGCCTGTGGAGGGATCGATGACGAGACGCAGGTGACGCGCTCCTTCGACGATGGTGAGACCTGGTCTCCCGTGATGGTCTTCGAGACGGATCTCGACGTCGTCGTACCCTGCGGAGCCGACACCACAGTCGGGGCCATATGTCCGGCCGCCGTCGACGAGCTTCGCGACGACTTCGACCTGCCTCCCCTCGACGTCGGACCCGAAGACCCCGGCCCCGGCGAAGACGCGCCCGACCCCGGAGCGAACGGCAGCGGTTGCTCCTCCAGCGCGCCGTCCAGCTTCGTCTGGCTCCTTTTGCTCGGAACCTTCGTCCAGCGCCGCTGCTGGACCCTTTCCTGAGCTACGCGTTCAAGGCAGCCTCACGGGCTTAACGCAGATACTGCGTAGTGGCGGAAACCTATGACGCCCAGTCTTCGGCTCGCGATCGGCCGCTCTCATGATGAGTGGACCCCCGGGTTGCGGCACTGCCATAGCCCCCGAATGTCAGGTCATCCCAAACGCCTCTTGCCGGGAGGACTATGCACCGCGCTGGCGCTTGCCTGCAGCGCTTCTCAGCCCTCCGCGCCCGTCCCGCCTGTGGCTCCGGATGAAAACCAGCGATTCGAAGCCTTCTTGGAGACGGCCTTCGACGAGCAGGTCGATCGTCAGCCCATGTTTCAGACCCGTCTCGGGATCAAGACGAACTACGGGGAGTGGGACGACATCTCGGAGTCCTTCGCTCTCGAAGAGCTGGAGCGTGCGCGCGCATTGCTACATGAGCTGGCTGCCTTCGACCCGAGGCAGCTCACGCGAGCCAACCAGCTGAACGTTCATCTGTTCGAGCGAGAGCTTCAGATGCGAATCGAAGCTCATCGCTGGCGGGACCACGAGTACATCCTCAATCAGATGTACGGTTGGCACTCTGGCATCCCGGCCTTCCTCATCAACTTTCATGGGGTCGACTCCTTGGCCGATGCGGAGGCTTATGTCGCTCGCCTGGAAAGCGTCCCGACGCTCTTGAGAGAAGTCGAACGAACATTGGAACGACAGAAGTCCAAGGGCATCAGGCCACCCCGCTTCGTCTACCCGAAGCTGCAGGACAGCGCAGCCAACGTACTGCGGGGCCGGCCTTTCGACACGTCTGAACGGCCTAGCCCGATCCTGGAGGATCTTCGCAAGAAGCTGAAGAAGCTGGAACTGGATGAAGCCCAGGCTGCTCGGCTGGAAGCAAGGGCGGTCGCCGCGCTCGAGGACTCGGTCGAGCCTGCATACCGCTCCCTGCTCGCGCTACTCGAGCGGCACGAGAGGGACGCCACGACGGATGATGGCGCCTGGAAGCTCCCGGAAGGCGGGGCCTACTACGCTTTCCGTCTCCGGCAGATGACCACCACCGATCTCGACGCGGAGACCATTCACCAGCTTGGTCTGGACGAAGTCTCACGCATTCACGGGGAGATGCGGAGCATCATGAAGCAGGTCGGATTCGATGGGGAGCTCCCGGCCTTCTTCCAGCTTATGCGGACCGGAGAGCAGTTCTTCCTTTCCAACGACGAGGCCGGTCGGGAGGTCTACCTCCGCCAGGTCACCAAGATCCTGGACGCCATGGAGGCGCGGCTGCCGGAAGTGTTCGGCCGACTCCCGAAAGCCCCAATGCGGGTCAAGCGGGTCGAGCCTTTTCGGGAAAAGACGGCCGGTAAGGCCTTCTACAGCAGCCCGACACCCGACGGCTCCCGTCCAGGTACCTACTACGTGAACCTGCACGACATGACCGCGATGCCGATCTACCAGATGGAGGCCCTGGCCTACCACGAAGGCCTGCCGGGCCATCACATGCAGATCGCGATCTCTCAGGAGCTGAAGGGCCTTCCAAAGTTCCGACGCTTCGGACGCGCGACGGCCTACACCGAAGGCTGGGGCCTCTATGCCGAGTACCTTCCCAAAGAGATGGGGATGTACCAAGACCCGTACGCCGACTTCGGTCGACTGGCCATGGAGCTGTGGCGTGCCTGTCGCCTCGTCGTCGACACTGGGATCCACGCCAAACGATGGACGCGAGAGCATGCCATTGACTACCTGCTGCACAACACGCCGAACCCCAAACCAGACGCCATCAATGCCATCGAGCGCTACATCGTGATGCCGGGTCAAGCGACCGCCTACAAGGTGGGCATGCTGAAGATCCTGGAGATTCGGCGAGCGGCTGAAGCACGGCAAGGCGAGGACTTCGACCTCGGAGCCTTTCACGACTTCGTCCTCGGCGGTGGTCCACTCCCCCTCTCGGTGTTGGAAACCGAGTTCAAGCTATGGCTGGACCGCTCCGGGTGATTTCGTCAGAAGACCGAGTGTTCGCCGAGCTCCTGGCCCTTCAGTCCTTCACGAACCACCCGATCGTAGAAGGCTTGTAGCGTGTCTCGGCCGTATTCGGGCGTCAGATCGTCACTGTAGCCGCCCTGCTCGTCGCTCCAGACCAGCATCGACTCGGTCGCGTAGTAGCGGCCGATGCGGGCGAACTCGGCCTTGTCCTCCAGGCTCGGGAAGAGCTTGGAGGCGAGATTCAGCACTCCCACGATCCCCTTCATCAAGGCGAGTGGAATGCGGCGGACCTCAACCCGACGATCGAGCGCCCGTCCCATCATTTCGGCTTGGTCCAGACCGCTGACGGCCGGCCCGGGTCCGCCAATGGGAAGGATGGCGTTCTGCCGGCCGGGATCTTCCAAGCAGTCGGCCAGGTAGCGTGCCAGGTCTCGTTCGGAGATGGGCTTGCACCTCGTGAGCTCTCCGCTCCCAAGAACCATGAAGGGCTTGCCGGACTGCACCCTCTCCACCTGTCCGGCCAGGGACTTGAAGAAAGCGGTCGGTCGAACGATGGAGTAGGTCAGGCCGGACGCCACGAGCGCAGCTTCGAAGGCCAGCTTCGCTTTTTGAAAGGCAAGGCGTGGTCGCTGCACGCAAATGGCAGACAGGAGAACGAATTGCTTCACGCCCGAAGCTTGGGCAGAGGCCAGGACATCGAGTTGGGCTTGGTATTCGATCGCCCATGCATCCTTCACCCCACCCGTTCGGGTTGCCAAGCAGGAGACGACCGCGTCGAAGCCTTCGCCGCGAAGGCCCTCTTTGGCCAGAGACTGCGGGTCCGTGACCTCGCCCCGTCGGATGAGAACTCCGGGCAGTTCACCTTCGAAGCTCGGACGGACGAAGGCGACCACCTCGTGCCCCCGATGGACCAATTCCTGACATGCATGCCGGCCGATGTATCCCGAAGCTCCCGCGACGAAGACCCGCACGCAGGAATGGCACGCCACGCGAGCCACGGAGGCAACCTTTTCTCGAACTGTCGGTGGTCATGCCGGGGATGGCCGACGGATGGTCACGAGGGCCGTATGCCGCTTCTTGATTGGTTAGAAGTCGTCCGTAGGCCTGTCGTGAGCGTTGGACGTAGGGACCGCCTGTGTATGGTCCCGGCATGACGCGCCCGCTCCTTCCCACCTTGGCCGGCAGCTTGGCTCTCCTCGGTGCGGCCTGTTCGGAGTCTGGCGAAGGGCTAAATGCGACGCCGATCGCCTTCGCCGGGGAAGATCTGAGTGTGCTGCCAGGCGCGATCGTCGAGCTTTCTGGCGTCGAGAGTCGGGATCCCGACGGCGAAATCGTCAGCTTCTCTTGGCTACAGTCAGCAGGTGACTCGGTCTCACTGACTTCTAAGAGCCCTGGCGTGGTCGAGTTCGTCGCTCCCCAAAGCCTCGATAGGCTGGCATTTCTCCTGGTGGTGACCGATGACCGAGGGTCGACCGCCACGGACGAAGTCTGGGTCGAAGTCCGAGGAAACGAAGGGCCTGTCGCCGATGCCGGGCCCGACCTAGAGATCGGCACCCTCGATGAAGTCGAGCTCGATGGCAGTTCGAGTTTCGACCCTGAAGGAGTAATTGCGTCCTTCAGATGGGTGCAGACGGAAGGGGTTCGAGTGATGCTCGACGACCCGAGCGCCCCGACGCCGCGCTTCTTGTCTCCGCCCCGGGCCTCTACACTTCGATTCGAGCTTGAAGTGGCCGACGAACTGGGGGCCACGGATCTAGATGAGGTCGAGGTCAGAGTGTTCCAGAATGCGCCCCCCGTTGCCGATGCGGGACCAGACCTCATCGCCGACGTGGGCTCCCTGGTCGAGTTCGATGGCTCCATGAGTTTCGATCCTGACGGGGATGTTCTCGAGTTCAGCTGGCGGGTTATCGAGGGCCCAGCCGTAGATCTGATGGACGCAGCCAGCGCTACTGTCAGCATCCTGGTGCCCACTGAGCCGGGCGTGCTGGAGCTGGAGCTCGAGGTCACCGATCCCAGAGGAGCGAAGTCACGCGATACCGTGCGCCTCATTCCATCGGGAGCCCCACCGGCCTTGGAGCTCACCTTCCCGACCGAAGGGAGTGACGTCGAAGGCCGTACGAATCGCCTCATCGTAGCCGGTCGCGCCTCTGATCCGAACGGTGGGCAGATCGTCGATCTGAGCGTCAACGGGGTCGGAGCTGCCTTCGACGACGAGGCCGAGCCCGACTACTGGACGGTGGAGATTCCCATCGAACGCGATGAGCAGCAGGTCGAGATCATCGCGGTCGCCGTCGACCAGGCCGATGAGCGAAGTGAGGTGCGACGGCTCATCCAGAATCAGGTCGCTTTCCCCCAACCGCTGATGTGGGCTTGGGATGATGGAGCCCATCGCGCCTACGTGGTCGATGCAGCACGGGGCCTACTGGTCATCGACGCCGTCTCGGGATCAAGACGGGTTCTCGTTCCGCCCAATGAGCTTCCTTTCTTCAGCGCCACCTACCTTGCTCTCGATGAAGTCGGTCAGCGAGCCTTCGTCATCGGAAGGAACTCCAACCGTGTGGCCGACATCGATCTGAACACGGGGGAAGTGGGGACACTGACCGACAACCGCGACTTCCCAGGACCTCGGCTCGAAGGACCTTTTGCGCTCGAAGTCGATCCTGTGGGTCGACGCGTCTTCGTCAGTACCCTTCCCGGGAACGATATTCTGGCCATCGACATGGCGACAGGCGCCCGAAGCCTGGTCTACGATGGAGGAAGCCAAGATATCTACGATCGCATCGAGTACGACGAGCTCGAGAACAGGCTGTTGGTGGCCCGCTTCAACCAGTTTCTCAGTATTGACGTCATCGCGGGGACGATGAGCCCGCTCGTCCCCCCCGATGGAACCCCTCAGAGAACGATTCAGGACTTTGCGTTCGACGAATCTCGTCGGTGGCTGTTCGTCAGGAACTTCGACGGCATCGGAGCCATCGACCTCACGTCGGAGCTCTGGCGTCCGATCAGCTCGCACGCCGCTCAGCTTGGACCTACGCCCGGAAACGCGATGGTCATCGATGGTGACCGAATCCTCACGCTGAGCATCGACCGCTTCATTCAGATTGAACTCGAGGGCGGTGCACGGAGCGCGCTCCTGGATCGAAGAGTCGGGTCCGGAGATGCAGTGAGATTCCAGCAGGCTCAGCTCGCATTCGATTCGCGAGGACAGCGCCTGTTTGCCTTTCAGTCTAGGGGATCGATCACGGAAGAAGACGTCATCGAAATCTCCATCGAAGGAGGCCATCGAAGGAAACTCACCGAGGTCCCACTCCGAGGGCTCATGGTCGGGCTCGACTGGGATCCCAATACTGGGCGCGTCATCGTGTCATCTCGGGACAGAGGGATCACCGCCATCGATCCGAGCACGGGGGCTGGTGACTTGTTGACCGAGGACGGTGCCCAATTCGTCGCGGCAAACGAGTCCGATGATCGACTGGCGGTCGCCTTCGGTATTGGCGCGAGCACGACGCTAGAGTTCTTGGACGTCGGCACGGGAGATCGGGTCGAGGTCAGCAATATGCAAAATCAAGGCGGCGTCCGCTATTCGTCGATACGCAATCTCGTATGGCCCGAGGCCGGACCCCGCTTTCTCGTCATGGATCAGCTCAATGGTCTGATCGAGATCGACATCGCAACGAGTGCTCGGGAGGTCATCTCTGGCGGCGACGTGGGTGATGGGCCTCGTCTGACTCTGACTTCGGACTTCGACGTAGATCTCCAGCGACGAAGCGCCTACGTGACGGCAGGTTTGGGCCTCCTTGCCGTCGACCTCGATTCCGGGGCACGAACGTCGGTGTCTTCAGTGCCTCGAGCCGCCGCCATAGCTGTCGACTCTGCCAATCGCCGAGCTTTCCTCGCCGTCCAAGATGGGGCCGATGCAGTCCTCGTTGTCGAACTGACCACTGGCGAATGGGTCGTGAGTGCACGCTGATGACGAACGAGATCCGGTACGGCGCTGGCTTTCTTGTTGTCTTCGCCTTGGCGTGCACCGACGAGGGTTCAAGTCTGAACATCCCTCCGCTCGCGGTGGCTGGATCGGATCAAGTGGTCGGTCCTCTGGATGAGGTCCTATTGGATGGGGGTCGGAGTCGGGACGAAGACGGAGAGATCACCGGGCATCTCTGGGTTCAGTCGGCGGGTCCGGCGGTTGCTTTGGAGCAAGAAGGGGCCATTGCGCGCTTCACTGCTACTCAGGTGGCGGCCAGCCTCGCCTTTACCTTGTTGGTGACGGACAATGATGGGGCGGTCGACAGGGCCGAGGTCCTCGTCACGGTCGAGGATGGTCAGCAGCCGAGAGCCAATGCAGGTGTGGACAGAGACGTACTCGAAGGCGTGCGCGTTCGACTAGACGGAACCGCAAGTCAGGACCCAGATGGCGTGATCACATCCTACGGGTGGGCCCAGACCGCCGGCAGCGTCGTCGCCATCGATGAGCTCAGCCCAGGTCTGGTTTCCTTTATCACTCCGTTCACTGCACCAGATGAACTGGTCTTCCACTTGACCGTGACGGATGACGACATGCGCCTCGATACGGACGAGGTCCGCATTCAGGTCGTGGCCAACCTGCCGCCCCTTGCCGATGCCGGTGAGGACCAAGTCGTAGGACCAGGAGACTTTGTGCAGCTTGACGGTAGCTCGAGCTTGGATCCCGATGGACAGATCGTCGCATACCGTTGGGCCCAGGTGGCAGGTATTCCTGTCGAGCTGTCCGACGCGGACGCACCCACGCCTTCGTTTACTGCCCCACGGAACGTGGGCGTCTTGTCGTTCTCTCTGACTGTCACCGATGATGGTGGAGCAGAAGCCAGCGACGATGTAGCGATCGTAGCTGGAGGAACCCCTCCCGAGCTCCGTGTCACCTTTCCGACTGAGGGAGGAGATTTCGAAGGCGCTCGTCAGCGTATCGTCGTGTCGGGCTGGGTCGCGGATCCCGATGGGAGCGGGATCCGATCGGTGACTGTCAACAGTCGCGAAGCCCAGCTGGAGCTCGAGGTCGACGGACGCTGGTCGGCCGATGTCCCCATCGAATTCGGAAGGACGGACCTTCATGTCGTGGCCACTGACGTGGCGGGCGAAACGACCGAGGTCGAGACCTGGGTGCAGAATCAGCCCTCCTTTCGTCAGCCCCAGGGCCTAGCCATCGATCCTGATGGCGAACACGCCCTGGTCCTCGACCTGTGGGCAGGTCTGATGGAGGTCGACCTAGATAGCGGCGATCGTCGCCGGCTCTACGGCAGCCGAGAGGCGCCTTTTCTCCAGGCCGTCTCCTTCGATGTCGACTGGTCGACTCGAGTAGCCTTCGTCAGCGACACGTCGCGGCGCATTATCGCAGCCATCGACCTGGAGACTCTAGTGGCTGGCGTCTTGAGCGGACCAAGTGTGGGTGGTGGACCTGAACTCGTGCGACCGGTCGATCTACGGGTCGATTCGGAAGGGGACGTGCTCTACGTCCTGGACCAAGGAACCAGTTCGCTCGTAGAAATCGAGCTTCAGACGGGCGTTCGCCGATTGGTGGGAAGCGATCTGCTTGGAGGCGTGTACCTCGACGTCGACCCCTCATCTCGACGTGCCGTCGTGGTGGGCAATGAGGTGATCTATGACATCGAACTCGACACGATGTCCGTTCGCACCATCGGCAGTGAGCAGCTCACGCTTCGCAACTTCTTAGGTGTTCTTCTCCGGGCGGACACGAACGAGCTGCTCTTGATTCGGGATGGTGTCTTTTCCTTCGATCTCGAGTTACTCGTCTTCGAGCGACAGAGCTCCAACCCACCTCCCATTCGGCGAGGACTCCGTCAGCTCTCTGATTCAGTTTTCCTCGGCACCGGCGAGGACGAGCTCATCCGGGTGGACCTGAGCTCCGGGGCCCACACCAGCGAGGCGGGGCTGGCTCCCATCGGAACCGGGCTCGGTCTGGGGCTGGTTCGAGATACGGCACCCACTCCAGATGGTCGCGGGATCCTGGCTGCCGTGGGAAAGAACAATCCACGAGGCAGTGAGCTTGTCCTCGTCGACCCAGCGACGGGGAATCGCTCCTTGGTGGCCTTCGTATCGGGGGGAAGCTTGGGGGCAAGCGGCCTCGACGTGGACCCTGCAGGTGCCCGAGCGGTTCTCGCTTCAGAGCGTCCAGGTCGGGTCGATCTGGTCGATCTCACGACGGGCGAGGTCTCAGTCGTACCGACGGACATAGGCGGACGTAGAGTGCTCGTTCAGCCAGGAGGTGGGCGAGCGTACTTGACTTCAGCGGTCGGGACGCCCGGAGCGGTGTACGACCTGGACTTGCAGACCGGAGACTATCTAGAGCTATCGGGTCCGGACCGCGGCCAAGGTGTGAGCTTCAACGTACCGCTGGCGCTGGGCTGGTCGTCTGCCCCGGGCGCCAACCTGTTGGTGGGTGACTTCCCGGTCCTCTGGGAAGTCGATGCAGCGACGGGGGATCGGACCATCATCCTTGGGCGGGGAGTAGGCCGTGGTGTGCAGCTCGCTTCTCTGGGGCACTTGATTCCGGACCCTCAGGTTTCGGAAAGGCTCTTCATCGCCGACAACAATTTCGGGCTCATCGCATTCGACCGCACGACTGCGACCAGTCGCCTCGTAGACGAGATCCCGGGCCTGAATGGCTTCGAGGTCGATCCTACGGAGCGACGGGCCTACTCGTTTCGGTCGGGCAGTGTCGGAGCGTCCGGCGTTCTATTAAGTATTGATCTTCGCACGGGTCAGACGGTCGTGTCTTCTCGGTGAGAGGCGGTAGCATCTCACATGAATCACCCGTCTCGCCGGCCGGGGATGCTACTGGAGACGGTCGACGTCGTTGAGGTCCTCGAAGACCTTTTCGAGTCGAGCGCGGAACGCGTCCTCGCCTTTTCGGAGCCAGTTTCTGGGATCGTAGTACTTTTTGTTGGGCTCGTCGGGGCCCTCGGGATTTCCGATCTGGGTCTTCAGGTAGCCTTCTTTCGCTTCGTAGAAGTCGCGGACACCGCTCCAAAGGGCCCACTGGAGGTCGGTGTCTACGTTCATCTTGATTACGCCGTATCCGATGGCTTCCCTGATCTCTTCGACCGAGGAGCCTGAGCCGCCGTGAAATACGAAATCGACGGGTTTGGCCTCCGTGCCTTTCTCCTTCGCCAAGTATGCCTGAGAGTTATCGAGGATCTTGGGCGTGAGCTTCACGTTGCCGGGTTTATAGACACCGTGGACGTTTCCAAAAGAGGCGGCGATGGTAAAGCGGGGGCTCACTTTGGATAGCTCGTCGTAGGCGTAGGCGACCTCGGCCGGCTGCGTATAGAGGCGCGAGCTGTCGATGCCGGTGTTGTCGACGCCGTCCTCTTCGCCGCCCGTGACGCCAAGCTCGATCTCGAGGGTCATGCCGATCTCGTGCATTCGGGCTAGGTATTTGGCACAGATGGCGATGTTCTCTTCCAGCGGTTCTTCGGAGAGATCCAGCATGTGCGAGCTAAAGAGAGGTCGGCCGTACTTCTGGAAGTGGTCCTCGCCCGCATCGAGCAATCCGTCGACCCAGGGGAGCAGCTTCTTTGCGCAGTGGTCGGTGTGCAGGATGACCCGAGCTCCGTAGGCGGGTGCCAACTGATGGACGTGAAGAGCGCCTGCAATGGCGCCAGCGATTGAGGCCTTTTGAGCCTCGTTGGAGAGACCTTTGCCGGCGACGACGCCGGCGCCCCCATTCGAGAATTGGCAAACGACAGGGGCGTTGACGTCACGGGCGGTCTCCAGAACGGCGTTGATGCCGTTGCTGCCCACGGTGTTCACGGCGGGCAAGGCGTACCCATTAGTCTTGGCGTGGCGAAAGGTCTCGCTGACTTGGTCCCCTGAAAGCACTCCGACGGGTAGGTCGATCTTGGCGTGGCTCATCGGAGGCAGCATGGCCTTCGGGGGGCCGAGATCCCAGTCCCTAGTGTGCCGGTCATGAAGTTCGATCAGTTTCTCGTCGAGTCATCGGCCGTCCTGGTGGACCAGCTTCGGAGGGAGTTGGATGGCCCCCAGGGACCGAGAAGCCCGAAAGGGCGACCGGAGGGCGGTCGGGCCTCGCCAGGGCGGTCGAGGGCAGGCGGGGAAGCGAAAGAGCTGATTCGCCCCGTTCAGGTCACGCTGCCAGATCACCAGCTGGCGGGGGAGGCTGACCAAGAGCACCGTGAACACCCAGAAGACGGCCAGCATCTCCCAGCCCTGGAGATAGAAGAAGCCGGGTTCGCCCACCCAAGGAAGACCGACCGGTCTCGAGCACACTGGACCCGCCCGACCCGCCCAAGTCTGCGACGACCCAGAATGAGACAAGAGCTCGATTGCCAGGGGACTCAGTCACCGGGATGCACGCAATTCCTGGTCTCAACGTCATCGAGGCTGAAGGGGTTGAAGATAAGCAGCAGTCGGAGCACGAAGTTCCCTTTCAAGTAGCTGGCGACCTCGGCCTGCTCCATGCAGCCGACCTGGTCCCAGTTCGCATAGGGGAACCATATACCGCATCGATCATCCGATCGGCAGCAGGACACGGTCTCGACGAAGGGGATCCGAAGTCCACATGCCTCTTCGTCGGGCACGCCCCCGAGATCGTGGCCGATTTCCACGCAGGGTCCCGAGGCTCCAAAGGCTTCGGGGCTCTCGATGCCGCACGCTCCGCCCTCCGTACAGCAGTGGCGTCCATCGTAGCCCCCTGACTCTGGGGCGACGGGAGGGCACTCGATAGAGCCGCAGCTCGGACCGAGATAGGGCCAGGCCTCTTCGCAGCCGCAAGCTGCCCATCGACCGCTATCCGTGCACAGAGCTCGCCCTGGGATCGTCATCCCGAGCTGACTGCTGCAGGCGCAGCTCGCGGTCTCTCCAGGTAGACACTCGGTGAACCTCGGTGCCGCAGGCTCGAGCGTTGGTTGAGCGAGGAGTGCCCAGACTCCTAAGACCAGACTCGTCATCGAACCTCCTCCAATGCCCCCAGCGAAGCTTCGTCCTCGAACTCTCCAATTGAGCCGACGTCCGTTTGTCCCATTGCGTGCATGATCGAGGTCAGAAGGCGGGTGTTCCGCGGTTTGCCCTCAAGCCGAAGGGTTCGGCCCAGTCGAAAGTGACGGCCGCCCCCGCCGGCCACGAAGTAGGGAATGGGGTCGTTGCCGTGGTTGCCGATGGCCATCTCGCTGGTCGCGACGACGATGGTCTCGTCCAGAAGGCTGGCACCGCCGAGGTCGACCGACGCCAACTTCTCCAGAAGGCGAGCCAGGAACGCGACGAACCACAGATTGACCTCGATCCGATCTGCGGTCGGATGGTCGTGCATCACCGAGTGAAGGGCGGCGGGCCAACCGGGAAGCTGGAGTGCACTGTCCGTTTGGGACAGCTGAAGGGTCGCGATCTTGGTCAAGCCACAAGACAGAGCAGTGACTAATAGATCGCCCTGTACATCAGCCACGGTTTCGAAGCCTTCATCGAGGTCCACCGCGGCTCGACCGCCAATCTCCGGCCGGCTCAGCTGCGAGTCGCAGCTCAGGTCCCGCAACCTAGCCAGACTCCGCTCGATGGACTCGATGCTAGCGAGGTGGGCGTCGAGCTTGGGCCGATCCTCGGCCGAAACGCGGAGACGAGCGTTTCGGAGTCTATCGTCCACGAAGGATAAAATGGTTTCTCGGCGCTGAAAGCTCCTGAGGACATCGGACCGATCCTCGGTGGAGAGGACGGCCGAGAAAATCCGCTCGTACATGACCTGGGGGTCGTCTTCAGACGGAACGGGTGCTCCGGGCGCGGAGAAGAAGTAGCGGGGGGAGGCGTTTCCCAAGACCCCGGTCCGCGTGCTCTGGACGCCGAAGTGCAGCTTTGGAAAGGGGCTGTCCCTTCCGATGCGTTCCGCCAAGAGATGGTCGATGGAGGGCAGCTGGGACAGGCCCTCTGCCGGTCGGCTCCCGGTCCACATGGAGGGGGGGCCTTCGCTGTGGGCGTTGAGCTCGGAGTCGATCCCTCCGATCAGGCCGTCGATGACCAGGAGTTGATCTCGATGCGGGTTCAAGGCCTCCAATCGCGAACCGAGACCGTGCTCTTCGGGCTGCCAACCCGGCTCCAGTCCATCGGGCCAGGTCACGAGCACGAGGTTGGGAGCAAGGGCCTGCGCCTTCGAAGGCCGAGACCTCAGAAAGGGCCCACATAAGGCGGCGGTACCCGCCGCGCCCAGGAATCTGCGTCGAGAGAAGTTCATGGTCGTGGCTCCTCTGGAAGACCACTGAAGGAAGGACTCATGGCGAGCTCTGTGATCAGGGTTCTCATGTCGTGGTTGGCGTCGACGAAGGACTCGGTCAGCCGCTCCAAGACGCAGGCATCTTCTTGGGTGGCGGGACGACCGAAGCCCAGCCGCATCCATTGTCGGACGAAGCACTCCGTGAAGTCGGGAGTCTGCACGATGCGCTCCGATAGCGCCTGCACGCCGGTCGCTGGCCCGTCGGAAGGGCTCCCGACGGAGAGGGCACCTTGGTCGTCGATGGGGCGCCCTTCGGCGTCCTCGCTCTGGTACTGGCCGATGGCGTCTAGGGCCTCGAAGGAGAAGCCGATGGGGTCGATGAACTGGTGACAGGCCGCGCATGCAGGCTCGCTATTGTGGGCGGCTAGCCGCTCGCGCTTGCTCTGTCCCGGCGTGGGCTCGGGGAGCTCCGGTATCTCGATGTCGGGGAGCTCGATGTGGATGCAGAGTAGATTGTCGAGGATCATCGAGCCCCGAGCGATGGGTGAGCTCTCCTTCGAGGTCGAATGAACGGTCATCACCGAGGGATGGCTCAGGATGCCGTAGCGCTGACCCTCGGGAAGGGTGATGGGACGTTCGGGATCGAAGTCGTCGGGGACGGCGAGGCCGTAGATGGGCAGGAGAGCTCGGTCCAGGAGTGTCCACTCGGCTGTCATCAGAGTGTGGAGGTTGCCTTCACTTCGTCGGGCGATGGCGTCGAAGAAGCGGATGGTCTCGTCTTTCATCGCCGCCCGGGCCTCGGCGTCGAAGCGTAGGAAACTGAAGTGCTTGGGCACTTCCGTCAGGCGAGACAGATCGAGCCAGCCCGTAACGAAGCGCTCGCTCAAGCGAGCTGCTCGCGGGTCGTCGAGCATCCGATCGATCTCTTCCTCAAGACCCGCCCGCGTACTCAGGCCGCCTGCTTCGCTCGCGGCCCACAGCCTTGCGTCCGGGCCTTCCGCCCACAGGAAAAAGGCCAGGCGGTTCGCGAGCTCGTTTGGCGTCAAGCTGGGGCTCTCCAATCGATACAGGAAGTCAGGTGACTGAATCGCGGCCTCGACGATGAGGGTCCAAGCGCCAGTGGAGGTGCCGGTCAATTCTCGGCCTCGAGCCCAGAGTTCACGAAGGACGTTCTCGTCCTCGGGCGCCAGGTCCCGACGCCAAAGAGGCTGGACCAAGTTCTGGAGGGTCCCCTCGAAGCAGTCGGGCTGGTCGCAGGACAGCCTCTCCCGCGGGACTCGTCGAGCGGTGCGCTCCGCGAGCTCCATGATCGTCCGCGTCCATGACTCGGAGGGTGGCAAGCTGCTGTTCGCTGCGAAGGGGCCCACGGTCTCGTCGGGGGGAAGGGCCCGAGCGGCCTCCACCGGGACCCGCAGAGCGGCGCTGAGCGCAAGCTCGAGCTCCTGCCTCGTCAATCGGCGCAGCGGCGCCGCTGCGCCTACGCAGGCCGGACTCGGCGTCATCTCTTCGTCATCGACCGGAAGCGGCGGATCGACCTCCACTTCGGGCTCCATCTCGACCGACACGGGCTCGTTCGAGTTCCGCCCCGGGTCGAGCGTCGCTTCGCATCCCGCGCACGCGTACAGGATCACGAGCCATGTTCGCTGTCCCATGAGAGGGGGTGGTTTCGAGGCAGGCGGACCTTCCCGAGCGAAGGCGCAAAAAGAAAAGATCAGCGGCGGGAAGCGCGGAGCTGCTCGAGGAGGCCGCTGGCACGCTCGGCCACCGAGGCTGAGGGTCGAGCTCGGAGGAAGGCCTCCAGAATGACGATGGCCTCTTCGGGCCGCTCTCGAGCGACCTCGGCCTCGGCCCATCGAAGGTGGGCCTCTGCCCAAAGGACGCTGCTGGGCTCGAGGACCTCGATCGCCAGACGAAAAGCCTCCGACGCCTCGCGCGGCCGGCCGTCGCGCATCGAAGATTTTCCGAGGCCAAAGGCCAGGCTTCCCCGGCGCTGACCTTGTGCAAGAGGCAGGGCCTCCTCGAGTTTGCGTGCCGCCAAGCCGTGCTCCCCCCTGCGGTCGGCGGCCAGAGCCTCGAGCTCCAAGGCATCAATGCTCGGCTCCACGGTGGGCGCTTGCTCGGACCGGACCGGTTCCAGGAGCGCCGGCTCCTTCGGTGGCGGGGCAAGCTCAGCTCCCGACGGCCGGCGCAGTGCTTCGACTCGGGGACGACGCGGAGTGTCTTGCTTCACGGGCGCGACGGCGCGGGCCTCATGGCCCTGGATGCGGAGGCGCTCACCCGGTCGAACCACGTGCTGTCGACCGATCAGCCGAAGGGGAGCGACGAGCTTTCGTATCTCGTAGCCGCCTTCGGGAAGGGCGACGACCTCGAAGCTCCCCGCCGTCACGAATTCGACCTCGTCTACCACGTAGACCTGCTCGGTTTCGAGGAGACCGGTGATCTCTGCAGGTGCGTCGAGCTGAGCTCGGAGCCTCCTCGGACCCGAGCTCTTCCGGACTTGGGGCGTCCGGTCCTTTGGCGTTCGGGTCTCGGAACTTCGGACCTCGGGCTGGACAGACTTCGACGAGGCGATTGGCGCCCGATCAGGCTCGACCGGCAGGGATTCGGCGAGGGGCGGGGCTGGCTGGGGATCGCTCACCAGCGATACGAACAGCATGGCCGCGGCGGCCACGCCCGTGACGACAAAGACCGTTCGGACGGAGGGCCGTTGCCCCTTGGACGCCTGCTTTCGCAAGAGGGCCTGGACGTCCTTTTCTTCGATCGCCGCGCCTTCCCGACGGGAGGCCCAGGCCCGGACCCGAAGGTCCAACTCAGGATCATCGTGGGGCATGATGGGCTCCTTGGGTGCTCGTCCCTTCGTTCAGGAAGGCGGCCAAAGCCGTCCTTGCCCGATGTAGTCGGGTCCAGACCGTCTTCTCGCGAACGCCGAGGATCTGGGCGGCTTCTTTGGCCGCCAGACCTTCCACCACCACCAGGACGAGGACCTCCCGATGGTCCCGGCTCAATCGAGCCATGGCCCGCTCGAGATCCAGGCTCGTATCGTGGCCTCGCAGGTCTGGCGTTGTCTCGACCGAAGGCGGGCGTTCTCGCCACAAGGCGTTGCGAATGGCCTGACGCCTGGCTTGGCTTCGGGCGATGCGGCGGGCGATGCCGAAGAGCCAGCTCCGCACCGAGGCATCCCCGCGAAACTTGGGCGCGGCCTGTGGGACGGCGAGAAAGACCTCTTGCGCGAGGTCTTCAACTTCATGGCGGGCGGCCCTGGGCTCAGTGCGCATCAGAAAACTCCGTACGTCGGCGCCGTAGCATCGGTACAGCTCTGACAAGGCCTCGGCGCTGCGAGGACTCTCGTGCACCCTTTGGACCTCGGACTCGGCCGCCTTCATCCTTCCCATGACCGTGGTCTCGGACCCTTTCAACCTTCCTCGGTCGCCCCAAAAAACTCAGAGGGTGGGGCCCATGAATACACTGAGGGCTCCGTCGACCCGAGGGAGCGCGTTCTGAACCTGGTCTTCGGCCACGAGTTCGCTTCGCAGCGGCCAAATACCCAGCTCGGCCGCCAGACCGAAGCGCCACGCGCCCCATCCATGGCTGGTCTCCACCCGAGCCGCCGTTCGCACGGCCCAAGACAAGTCCGGCGCTTCGAATTCGCGGGGTACTCTCAGCTGGTGAAGGACGCCCGAGGCTCCCGCACCGACGCGCAAGTACGGCAGGAGAGCCCAGCTCACCCGCAAATGAGGACCTACGCCCCAACCGCCCGGTCCGCTGAAGAGTAGGGGCCAGGCCTCCACACCTGCGCCCAAAGAAAGGGCCTTCAGTCGTCGTTCGGCCGTGAGCCGCATCAGAAGAAAGGACGAGGCTTCGTCTCCGGCTACCGGGCCTGTTGCACCAAGCTCGGCCAGAAGACGCCATTTCTTTCGACGGGAGGGCGCTTCTTCGGGGCTGGCCGGAACGAGTGCTGCTTGGCGCCGACGCTCGACCTCTTCGGCCAACAGGCTCAGTGCCGCGCCCAATTCGGGGCCCGACCCCCCTTCCACGACTTGGATCTCCTTGCCGCCTGCTGCCAAGACGAAGGCTCGGAACAGCGCTTCGTCTTTGACGACCCAGACCCATAGGTTGGCCGGTTGCCGAGCCTGGCTCAGTTTCAGAGCCTCGACTCGAGCTTCCAGGGGTGCCGTCCAAAAGCCGGCGGGCGCCTGGACGCGACGAAAGGTGTGGGACAGGAGACGCAGCTCGACTTGTCGTCCGAGCTCGAGGTCTTCGGATGCCGTCGAAGAGACCCAGTGAAAGACGGGTGTTTCGAGGTCAGCGGCTCCCAGAGTCCAGGTCAGCCAGGCCGTCAAAAGGAGCATGGGCAGAGACTCAGTCCGTCCACTGAAAGGCCGCGCCGTCGAATCGCCCCTCGCCTTCGAGGCGATTGGCGTCGGGCCCATCGAGGATCCACCGGCGGTGGAGCTCGAAGAGTCGGGTCCGCGTTTGCTCCCAGTAGGCGAAGCGACTGCTGTCCGCGACCTCGACCATCCAGCGCCGGGGCGCCTGGGTCAGCGCGTCGTACAGAGGTCGGACCAGGAATCCGGGCGCTTCGTTGTCATAGCCTCCAAAGGCGAGGAGTACCGGGACGTCGATCTCGGCCGCCAGCTCTGCCCGAAGACCCCACAGGGTCGCGATCGGCTGAAGCAGGACGTCCAGGTCTCCGGTCGAAAGGGAGGTCCAGGCGTCTTCGAAGCTGCCTTGGTCTACCTGGGCCAGCCTCCGTACCATGGGTGACCATCTCGCCCGCAGCTCGTCCCGCCTGACTACCCTGGCCGGACGGCCCGCGGCTGGGAGTCGGGGCGGGGAAGCCGGGAAGATGAACAAGCCTTGAGTTCCATAGGCCGTGACACTCGCGATTCGGTCCGAGCGGCCGCGAGCCACGTACAGGGCAAGACCACCCATGACTCCGGTGCCGGTCAAGTGGACCTTCATGCCGGGATGGCGCGTTTCCAAGAAAGCTAGAGCGGCGAGGACCTCGTGTTCGATTGAGGCCGTGTCGTGGAGGGTGAAGCGGTCCTCGGCTTGGGAATCCCGCGTGCCGGCGGAGGTCTGCCAGTTCTTTGCTTCATCGAAGCCAGACGGGCGAAGGCTGGTCCCCGAACCGGAGATGTCCAGGGCGTATGCCGCGACCCCCGCCTCAGCCAGGTGCGCGAGCCAGCTCCGGGTCGGGACACCCTCTTGATAGATGGCCGATGCCGGCAGATCCAATCCTTCGATGGCCAGCATCACCGCTTCGGGCGTCGACGTCGGCTCGGGGAGCGAGGCCACCAGACCGAGCGTTCCCGGGATGGGGTCTCGACCGGGCCAGGCGCTTTCGATGGGGACTCGAAAGCTGGTCGAAGTCACGACGCTCTGGACCGCCGAGACCTGGCGCCCGTTCGGACGGGGCGCCTGTCGAAGCCAGTCGACCAGCCCCGTCACCAACTCATGAACGTCTTCAGCCAAGAAGGGTGCCGTACCTTCGGGTCCGAAGTAGCGACCGTCGAAGCCTGCCGAAAACACGACCCTAGGGGCCGCGTCCAGTCGACGCTCCACGCCGAGCATGTCGCTGGGTGGCAGCTGTTCCCGCAGGCTCAAGAGTCCGGGGCCGGACCAAGCCTCTAGCCATTGGTCCAGGAGGTCGTTCTCACTCGGACGCCAGGCAACCCGAGGCGCCGGCTCGCCGAAGGCTCGGTCCTCGCCCACGGGTGCGAAGAGCTCGACGAAAGCATCGATGCCGGCGGCTGATCCCAGGATCTCTTCGTCGAGGTAGCGTTGAAGGGCTCGGCCCGGATCGCTCCAGTGGGAGGCCGGGTGGATCAAGACCAGGCGGACGCCCCGGTCTTCAAGAGGGATCGAAGCCAAGGCCTGAACGAGGGCTCGGGCCGCAATCAGGCCGGTGTCGAAGCTGGGATTTCCGTGGGGCGAATCTAAGGGGGCCACCACCGCAACCCGGGGGGCAAGGGGGGGACCCGGAACCTGCGCGAAGAGGGTCTGCGCGCTGAGGGTCGACGTCCTCGTGTCGAAGCGCCATTCGAGGCGGAGCTCCTCCCGGACCGACCTCAACCACTCCCCCGTCTCGTGGCCGACGAGTGCGGCTGGCATCCGAGGGCCGAGCTCCGGAGTCCCTGGAAAGCTCGGTGCTCCTGGAGGTGCGTCCGGCGGAAGCGCCATGATCAGGCCCGCGGCCCCAGCACGAGAGGCCGTCCAGTACACGTCGAAGAACGACTCGATGCTGAGGGCTGCGACGTTGGGGTGGTTGGCCAGACGAAATGCCAAGTCGTCGTCGAAGCGCACGTCGACGAGGGCCACACGCCCTTCGCTGGCATCACCCAGGTCCAGGTCGGCCAATCCGGGTAGGTCGAGCTCGGCCGAGCCGCTCCCCTCGGAAGGCCAGGCTTGTAGGCTTCGGGTCGTGGTGCCCGTGGACGCGACCATGCGCACCGGTCCCGGGTTCCAGGCCACGAGCTCGACGGGAAAGCCCATCACGGACGCGCCGGAGGATTCCAGAGCTCGAGCCCATGCTTCCGTGGCTTCACGGTGGGCGTCTGAGCCGAGTCGGCGGTTCCTCGGCAGCGCTTCGGCCCAGGCTCGCAGTCGTTCCGGAGCCGGAATACGAGGCTGTGGCCTCACCCCGCCGTCGTCGGAGACGGGGCCCAGGTCCGGAGGCTCGGCCCCGAGGTCTCGCCCTTGGTCCGCCGAGACGGGGCTCTCAGCCCTCGGACTGAGGTCGATCTGATTCGTGCAGGCGGAGGCGCCCAGCAGACAGATCCAGAGCCCGCGCCCCATGGGCGGAGGGTAGCAGATGAAGGGTCAGGATGCGGACTCCTGGCCTACTTCGACTCGTCCGAGTCGCCGCCCGTGAGGGTTGGGGGGGAGAAGCGCCCTCCTCGCCGCGACGGTCGCTGGCCCGCAAGAACGTACATCGGCAACGTACGTCGGCGTGCTGGGTTCGAGGCTCTAGGCTAGCTCCATGGCCTCCATGAAAGCCCCCATCCTTCGAATCACGGGGATCGGCCTTGCTGCATCCGTGAACTTTGGCATTCTCCTCACGAACGGTCTGGCCTGCGCGGCGTCGCCAACGATTCTGGAGGCGAAGGCTCCGCCCCGGCGTCAGAGCTCTCGCGCGGTCTCTGCCGTTCAGGGGAGTGGGGGCCTTCGGCTGGCGCCAAGAGTCCTTCCTTTGATCGCCCAGCATCCGCGCTTGGTAGAAGAGCTTCGTGACAGCCTCTACGCTTTCTTTAGGTTTCAGCACGAGGCCTTCACCGCTCGAAGTTGCAGCCTCTTCGAGAGGGATCGATTCGTCCTGCCCCTAGTCAATCTCCATGGGGATGCCCACTTGGTCCAGTATGCCTCCACCCAGCTTGGTTTCGGACTCGACGACTTCGACGAGGCCGGATTCGGTCCTGCGGTGGTGGACTTGGTACGTTTCGGCGCGTCCATTCACATCGCCTGCCAGGAGGTCGACTTCCCCTGTGACGCGGCGTCCGCGGTCGAAGTCTTCCTGGCGGCCTATCGCCGTGCCGTCTTGGCGCCGCGGACGCCGCTCGCCGTCCCTACCTGGGTGCGCCGAGCCAGGAGGCGACCCGATTCGAATCGCGAGGCCCATCTTGCCTTTGCCGAGTCGCTGATGGCGCCGGTCGACCCGCCAACGCGACGTCATCTCGACGAAGCCTGGGCAGAGATGACCACCATGCTAAGAAACACGGGCTTCCGCGCTTCGCAGGACTACTTGGACATTGTCAGAGTCGGCCGCATCGATCTCGGTGTCGGGTCGGCGCTGACCCAGAAGTACCTGCTGAGAGTACGTGGACCCTCGTCGGACCCCTCCGATGACCGAATCATCGAGGTCAAGGCCCACTCGGGAGAGGACCGCACGAGCTGTGTCTTCCACCCGCCGACGGGGGGTGTCCTATATCCCAGGGTCATGCAGCGACGGCTGGGACGGGTCTCACCCGAGATTTTGGCTTACTTGGCGTCTTCGGGCACTACGTCCAACGAGGAGGAGCAGCAGGCCCAGACCTACTGGGTTCGCTCCTGGGATCCCGACTACAAGGAGCTCGGCCTCGACGAACTCGCGGACCAAGCTGAGTTGGAAGAGGTCGCCGCCGACGCGGGCCTTCAGCTGGGCCGTGGACACTGCAGCCACGTGACCGCGCCTTTGGAGGCTCAGCATCGCTTCGCCCACGACCGATCGCTGACCGGCCTTGCGCCCCGTTTGGAGGCTGCCATGGAGCTGCTGGCGTTAGAAGTCCGCAGCGCTTGGGAGGCCGACCGCCTCTTTCTGGACTCGGCCCTGACCACACGCATGAGCTCGCACTAGTTTGGACGGAGTTCAGACTCCAGCTCGTTCGATACGCTCCATGATGGGCGCATGTACGCGCTTCGTGGAGGCCCTCCGCCGTGCGTACGTATCCCCAAAGGTGGACATCCATGTCTAGATCGCAAAACCTTCGGCTGTGGAGCAAGTCGAAGAAGCGAGTTCGTGTACGACTGCGAGCCTGCAACATCTCGTTGCCCACCCCGCCATCGTCGAAGTCGAGGGCCGGGTGGCCGGACGCTCGCGTGCCAAGCTCTATCGCAACCGGATCGAGCATGCCTACCCAGATCCGGCCAGCGAGTACTTGGTGGTTCAGACCGTACAGACGACGGAGCACAGTGAGCTTCGCGTCGACCTCGGCGCAGGACGTTTCGAGAGCCCCCACATCCCCAAAGTCCATCTTCTCGCGCCTCCGGACGTCGACTGTGACTTCGACGGTCGGGGCCCTTTCGAGCTTCAAATGATCGCCCTTCCCAAGCGGTTCGTGAACGTCTTCCGAGACGAGAGGGCGACTCGGGGCACGGGCGGCAGCGACTTCGGGCCCCTGCATTCTGCAGCCTTCGTCGATCCCGCAGTCGATCGCCTGATCTCCATGCTGTGGCGGGAGGCCGATCACGGTAATCCGAGAGGGGAGCTGTTCGCGGAGCACCTTCTGTTGTCTTTGGTCTTGGCCCTCGAGCGCAGGAGCGAAGGTCCCTCGACCTTGGCTGGGAGCGCAGGGCGTTTTGCCCAACGGCGCCTGAAGCGCGTCGAGGACTATCTTCGAGCTCACGTGGCCCGCCCTATCGATCTCTCCGACGTGGCCGAGGCTGTTCAGATGAATCGCTTCGAGCTGTCACGTGCCTTTCGAGCGACCATGGGCCAGTCACTTTGGCAGTACTTCATCGCTTTGCGGTGCGAACGAGCGGCCGAGCTCTTGGCCCAGGACGACGAGGCCATGCCCTTGAGCTACGTCGCGGTCGAGTCTGGCTTTCACGACCAGAGTCACCTCCACCGTCACTTTCGTCGCAACTTCGGCATCACTCCCGGCCGCTATCGAGCCTGCTTGTAAGTCGAAGCGGGTGCCACAGAGAAGTCCGGGTAGGCGATTCACGAGGCTTGCGTGCCGGAAGGCGCGAGGGCCCGAGCGACCTCGATCCACACCCGCGGATTGAACGGCATGCCCAGGTGGGAGGCGCCTCGAAGTCTGACGTGGCGCGCTTGGAGGTTGTACCGGTCACGGGCCGAAGCCGACCCAACGATGCCGTCGGACTCGCTGTAGATCACGGTCAGCGGGACGTTCAGTCCCTCGGCGTTGATTTTGTGGACGTGCACTTCGAAAGCGTCGAGGTCGATGCCCTGTTTGCGGGCGAAGTAGCGGCCGGTCGAGGTGTACTTGGGGCCACCTTCCACGGGCGTCCCCATGGTGATGATCTGCGCCACCTTGTTCGGTCTGGCCCGCGCCACGAGCCGAGCTATGACCCCGCCCAGACTCCAGCCCACCAGACGCAGGGGGTTCTCGGGATCCTCGTCTAGTCTCTCTATCAGGCGCTCTGCGTCTCGTTCTGGTCGTCCTCGGTTGATGCCCAGGCCCCAGCCCTCCGGCCGATGGCCGAGCGCGCTCAAGTAGGTCCGGAGGCCGGACATGAAGCGGTCCCCGGCTCCGAACCCGGGAATCAGCATGACGGGCTCTCCGACGCCCCGGGGCTGCGAGCAGAGCCAGGGCAGGGCCGGGAGCAGCCCCGCCAGCTCGAAGGCGGCTCTCAGCTCCAGGGTCTTCAAGTAGGCCGGAGGCGGGGCGAGACCGAAGCTTTGCTCTCGCCCGAGCCGACTCGGTTCGGACATGGGCAAAGCGTAGCAAGGAAGGTGTACGGGCCCCCTGGAAAACGGCTACCCGGCCTCAGCAGGCTGGTTTCTTCGCGCCCGACTCGTCATCCTCTGTATGGGAAGCTGACCATGAGCATCGAGACCAAACACCTCCAGACCTTTCTCGAGAAGGACACCCAAGACATGACGGGGAAGCTCGTAGCCATCACGGGCACCACCACCGGCACGGGCTACGTCTGCGCCCGAGAGCTCGCACGCCTGGGCGCAAAGGTCCTGCTACTCAACCGGGAGAGTGAGCGAGCCCGCTCTTCGTTGAAGAGTCTTCGCGAAGAGGTTCCCTCGGGCGAGTTCGAGGCCGTGGCCTGCGACCTTCAAGACTTCGCGAGCGTCCGGAAAGCCTCCGAATCCATCCGAGCCAAGTACGAAGTTCTGGACGTTCTCTGCAACAACGCCGGGGTCATGGCGATGCCCGACCAAGCCACCAAAGATGGCTACGACGTGCAGATGCAGACCAACTGCATCTCCCACTTCTTGCTCACCCGGGAGCTGTATCCGCTGATCGCGAAGAGCGCCGATGGCCGAATCGTGAACCACAGCTCGATGGCTCGTCTGGGCGACCCCCTTGCGCCCGAGTATTTTCAGAAGCGCGGCGGCGACCTGGGGGGCGACGGTACCGAAGAAGAGAGCATGAGCTTCTCCGGCCCTCGATGGCAGCGCTACCACCAGACCAAGCTCGCCAACTGCGCATTTACCTACGGGCTAGTCGAGCGTCTCTGTGACAAGGGCGTCACGACCGTCAAAGCGATGGTGGCCCACCCGGGCCTGGCGGCCACCAGTCTACAGCTCACCACTGCCGAGGTGGGTGGTATGGCCAAGGACAGTCCGGTCATGAGCCAGGCCCAGACGGCGGAAGACGGCGCCCTCGGCATCCTTCGGTGCTGCGCTGACCCGAACGCGAAATCGGGCGACTTCTACGGGCCGGAGCGCTTCGCGGGCTACCCCGACAAGATCGAGCCCGAGCCCATGCTCTCGGACCCCGAGACCATCCGCATCAACTGGGAGTGCTGCGAGGCGGCGGTGGGCACATTCGAGATCTGAGCTCGGATGTCTAAAGGCCCATCGCTTCGGCGAAGTGCTGAGCGCACAGGGCCGTGTCGTCTCCTGTGCTGCGTCGTTCAGCCTGGCAAGCTTGGCACGCGTCGGCCTTTTGATAGGACGCGTCCGTTCGCTCCGACTGAGCCAAGGTTCGAAGCTGATCTTCGGGACTCGCGCTCGTGGTCGAGCTGGGGTCCCAACCGGGCTTGGCCTTGAGCTTCCGAAGGCCTTCTCGAATGGCGCGGTCACGAGATCGACGACTCATGGCTGAGCCCCTTCGATGACTGGAGAAGCTAGGGCGTAGAATAGCTGCCCTTCACTCCAGATGCGCACCCTGCCGCCCGGCGTCGCGACGCTCTCAGCCGGGAGCTGGCGTAGCCGGTCCGTGGCCCGGGTGACGTACAAGGCGTGGGCGCGACCGGCGTCGTCTTCCAGGATCGCTTGGGCGGCCACCCGTCCGTCAAGGCTGCAGTGCTTTCCGCCCTTCAGAGAAAACGCGAGCGGTAGCCTCGGGGGCGTGAGCCGAAAGTCCAAGCGCTCGAGCGCTTGGTCCAGCGCAACGAAGGAGTCCGTCTCCACCACGGGGACGTCCAGATTCAGGAAGTGGGTCCAAACCTCCTGGGTCACGGCTTCACGGGGGCTCGGTTCGACAAGGCTGAAGATCGTCAAAGCCGCTGCGCACACGGCGACCAGGGCGCCTCCCCAAGCTGCCGCCGCCCAGCTCGCGGCTAGGTTCGAAACACGCTCACCCCGTCGTGGACTCTCGACCTGGTCGTAAAAGCGACGCAGCGCCTCATCGAGCTCGGGTGTCGCCATGGTGTCCTCCTTCCGGCTCCAAGAAGGCCAGCATCTTCCCCTTTGCCCGGTGCGACAAGCTCAGCACCGTTCCCCGAGGGGCCCCCATGAGCTTCGAGATCTCCTGGGCCGTCCAGCCCTCGACGGTCATGAGGTAGAGAACCTCTCGCTCACGGGACGTGAGTCGCTGCAGTGCGGCCTTCAAGTCGAGTCGATCGGGAACCGAATCGAGGTCGGCTTCAGGCGCCGAAACTTCGGTCGTGAGGTCCTCAAGCGGCGGATCTCGCCGGCCCTTTCGAAGCCGGTCCACCCAACGATGCCGAATGGCGGCAAATAGATAGGCCTTGTTGGGCCGACGCCAGCGCCGTCGAGCGCTCAACCATGCCTCGTGCAGGACGTCTTCCGCATCTCTTCGATCGTGGGTGAGGGCGAAAGCGTAGCGAAAACCGTGCTCGTATAGATCAGCCCGCATGCCGCCACCACTCTTCCTGCATCAGATACAGCTTCGTCGGGGTGTCCAGTTCCTCTCGCCCGTCCAAGAAGCGGACGAAAGCGGCGGGCCAGGAGCGGGCGTGTACGTCGCTCGGCGCGCACTGGCGCACGAACTCTCGAACGAACCAGCGAAAGTTCGATCCGAGAAGCCGGGTGCTCACGGGAAAAGTCGCCTCCAGCAGGAGAAGAGCGGAATAGACCTGCTCCGAGAACAGGGCTTGGAGGCTCGGCTCACGACCCTCCATGAGCTGGTCCATGAAGCTCCGCTGCCAGTCGATGAGTGCCTCTCCCGAATCTTCCAGAGCGGTGACCTGGACCGGCCCCGGGTCTTCCCCCGCCGTCGTCCTCCGGGCGAGTGCCCGCCGAAGCTCGACCAAGAGCCGGCTCAATTCGGGGCCGTCGGGCATGTTTCGGTCCCATTCGAGAATCACGGGCAGATCGGTCGAAGCTGCCCACGCCATGGTCCTGACGTCAGGTCGGGAGCCGTGATCGTCGAGCCAGCGCTCCTGTCCCTGACGGAAGCCGGCCACGTGCACGTAGCTCCCAATCATGGGGAGAGTATCCAAGGCATCGCAGAGTGACTCACCGGTGTGATGGGCGCTGATTCGAAGGTTGCATACGTCGATCAGGGCCCGGCTTCCGCACAGCTCGTGAAGGGCCAGCAGCGCCTCGGCCGAGCTCAGTTCGCTGCCTTTCACGCGAAAGTACTGAGCCGGCGTCTCGAGGGCGAGCGTCCGACCCAGGCGTTCCTGGATCCCATGGATCCGCTCAGCTACGTGCCTCAGCGACGTCTCGTCCCAGCGTAGGGGGAGGAAGGTCGTCGACCAAGCCCCGTCGACGCTCCGCCAAGCCAAGTGGTCCGACACGGCCGACACTTCGAAGCGGTCGGCCAGGGTCCGCACGCGGTCCACGTATTCGGGGTCCAGGCCGTCGTGGCTACCGACGTTCATCCCCAAGCAGTGCAGAAAGAAGGGCGCTCGGGTTCGGAGTCTCTCCAGCTCCACGAGCACCTCTTCCTCGGCAAAGAACCAGGCGTCGGCGATGATCTCGACCGCGTCCAGGTTCCAGTCATGGGCCTCCCGGAGCCAGCGCTCGCGCAAGCTGAGCCCGAGGGCGGGCTCACGGGACGGCGCAGGCTCGATCACTTCTTGGGGACGTCTTTCTTGGCCAGCACCCGGCCTCCAGCAATCTTCTCGCAGACGCCCTGGGGAACGTAGACCCATTCGTTGGGGTCGCGGTCGACGGCCGCGTTTCCGGCACAGTCATGGCCGTTGGCGCCGCAGTCGTTCATCCCCTTCTTCGCGATTCCGGCGCACTTGACGATGGTCGAGCCTGGCTCTGCCCACTTGGGCGCGCCGGCCAGGGCGGTGCCTGCGGCGGTGAAGCCTCCGAGGAGGACGGTGGTGTTCAGTAGATTCTTCTTCTGCATGTCCTATGGACTCCTTCCTCTACCAGACGAAGGAAAGGGCCGGTTGATTGCGACGGTGCGCTCCCCGCCTCAAGATTCCGTTCGGACTGAGGGTAGGCCCGAGCAGAAAGCGCCGCCGACATAGGTTGAGGTTCGCTTGGGCTTCGTCGCTTCTGCGTGGCGTCAGGCGCGGAAGCCGTTAGCCTCTCACGATGCGTTCTTGGCCTGCTTTGCTACTTGCTCTGGCCACCGCCTGCACCAAAGCCCGGGGGACTGAGCCTCCACCCGAGGGTTGGGCCAACAACGCGCCGACTCGGGTAGAGCGCGTTGTCGACCGAGCGAGCGTTCAGCTGCTCGAGGTCGAGCAGGGACCATATCGGACTTGGGTCCAGATTCCCAAGGTAGGCGCCCGAGTCGGAGACTACGTTCTCCTCGGCCAGGGCATGGCTCGGCGGGACGTGGAAATCCCGGAGCTTGGAAAGACGGTCCGGGAGATCGTGGACATCCGTCATGCTCGCCCCGTGGACTTCGAGACGGCCCAGCAAGCCGTCGTCGCAAGCATCCCCGAAGGCGCCCTGTCGGTCGGCCAAGCCTTCGCCGAACTGAGCGAAAGAGCCGACGAGGAAGTGGTCGTCTACGGGACCGTTACCAAGGTTGCGGGCGCCATCGGCTGGTACTGGGTCCACCTGCGGGATTCGACTGGGGACCCGTCGGCCAGCGACTACGACCTTACCGTCCAGACCAAGGAAAACGCTCCCGAGGGTCGGCGGGTCGTCTACAAGGGCCGCCTCCGGTCCGACGTCGACCTTGGATTCGGCTACCACTACGACGCCCTGGTGGAGGAGGCGGTTTTCGTACACTAAGGGGCTGATGAAGAACGGGATTCGCCTGGCTGAGTAGGTAGGCTTTCCGTGGAACACTTCGGTGAAGAGGGCGCTGATTGGATATCAGCAACCGATGAGAGGCGGAGCCGTCCGGAGGGTTCCATGGGGAGACCGCAGTCAGACGGGTGAATCCGGTTCTTCAGCAGCCCCCTAGGCCTCGTCCTATCCGTCGCCGTCCTCTCATGGCAGCGTCGGCCCGTGCTGACGTCGTCCATCGAAGGAGTCCTCGACGTGGAGCGTTTCGGTCCCGCCGAAGGTTCACCCGATCTGGTGATCGAGGTTCCGCATGGAGCCACCGAGACCCAGGACTACCTGCGTCTCGAGGCTCGGCTTCAAGGTGAGCAGCCGGCGGATTTGGTGGCGTTCTTCCACGTCAACACCGATGTCGGCGCGCCCGAACTCGCGACATCAGTGGCATCGAAGCTGAGCGCTCGCGGGGTCGCCGTGCTGGTACTCCGCTGCCGGGTTCCTCGAACCTTCGTGGACACAAATCGCCGTCTCGATACCGACCCCGGCCTGGCTGAGACCAACGCCGTCTCGGGCCGTATCACCCCGGGGCTCGCACCCTGGCTGACCCAGCCCGAAGACCAGGCGCTGCTCGTCGAGCTTCATCGCCAGTACACCTTGGCTGTTGAGGCCGTCCTCGCCGACGCTCTTCCGCAGGCTGGATTGCTTCTCCTCCATAGCTATGCGCCCCGCTCGGTGGACGTCGAGGTTACGGAGCGAATCGTCGACGATCTCCGCGCGGCCTACGAACCCGACAAGGCCGAGACCTGGCCGCTTCGTCCGCCCATCGATCTCATTCACCGGCTCCCCGATGGACGCTCGCTTCAGCCCGTAGGCTTCTTCGAGGCCCTCAACCGCGCCTTCGACGGTGTAGAGCTTGTGGGGGACAATCTCAGCTATCCGCTTCACCCTGTCACGATGGCTCACGGCCACGCGATCCGATGGCCGGGTCGAGTGGTCTGTTTGGAGGTCCGCCGGGATCTCCTGGCCGACCCTTTCGTACCCCTGAAGCCAGTTCGGATCTCATCACGCAAGGTAGATCGGTTGGCTCGACCTCTCACCGATGTCGTCGAGGCTCGACTACTCTGAAGGGAGGTCCTCCGACATCGAGGTCGGGGGAGAGGAGATCGAAACCTCGATCGCCCGGGACGTCATGCTAACCTTTTGTTCGGAGCCCATGCGCCAGACGCTTTGCTCGAATGCGTCGTCTGCTTCCAGCTGCTCGATGGCACGGAGCTGGTCCAAGAGCTCGCGGTAGTAGGCCCGACGCTCTGCCCCTACCAGCTCTACATCGACCTTCTTGTGCTCTCGGGTCGAGTCCATCTGAAGCTCAAGTGTGGACTTCGGCCTGCGTCCACTCGTCCAAGTACTTGGGCACCATGGCCCGCCACGTGACCCAGTCGTGGTGCCAGTCGGGGCCCCACGAGTCCACGTAGTTCGGGATGCCGCGGGCCCCCAAGACGTTAGCTAGATTCCAGCTCTCGCCGACGTTCTCCCAGCGTCCCTCCCCGGTTGCGATGTGGATGTAGCGGGTCCTGAGGAGCTCCAGATGTGCACCTTCCAGCCGTGGAACCATGTGAAGAGGTGAAGCTCGGCGGTAGGACTCGGTGGTGTGCTCGATCTCGCAGAATCGCATGAGGTCGTAGGTACCGCTCATGGCCAAGGCCTTGGTGAACATGTCCGGGAATCGACAGACCAAGGCGGCGGCGTGAAAGGCGCCGATGGAGGCTCCGCCCGTCCAGATGGGCAGCTCGCCTCGACAATCGGTCCAAATGGCAGGAACCAGTTCGTCCCGGATGAACCAGTGGAACTGGTCCTGCAGCCACATCCGGTGCTCAGGACTCCCCTGCTTCCCAAACCATGCCTGCCCGGCGACGCTGTCACAGGAGTAGACCTTGACGCGCCCAGCCACCAAAAGGGGCTCGAGCGCTCGAATCATCTGCCAGCGCTCGATCTCTTCGGCGTCTCCACCCGCCGTGGGAAGGAGTAGGAAAGGCTGGCCCATGACGCCCCAGCGCGCCGTCGTGACCTCTGTCTCCAAGCGGTTGGAGTACCAGCGGGACTTCAAGAACATCCGTTCAACCCTGGTCGCGTCGCCACTGCTGGGTCCGATCCCAGAAGAGCTCCGTGAAGCGCTCGACCTCGTGGGCTGGGAAGAGGGTCATGACCTTCTTTCGGATCGTGTCCTTCCACAGTGCGGTCCCGAAGTAGCTGTGGAGGACTTCGTCGAGGTGGCTGAGATGCTTGGCGCAAAAGGCCTCGAAGTCTTCTTTGTTCATCCGTTCCTCGGCCAGGGCCGCGTAGGCGTCGAGCTTCTCTTCATAGCTACGATCTTCGGCCGCGATGTCGAAGAAGGCCTGCCAGTCCAGATTGCGAGGCATCTTCCGTCGTACCGTCGCGCAATAAATCGACCAGCGAAGGTAGGCGCCCACCAGCCACGGAAAGTGGTAGTGCAGCGAAGTCACCTGCGAGTCGGGGCAGGCGTTTGCGAAGTCGATGGGGTGCCAGACACCGTCTCGTCGGAGCGCTTCGCAGGAGTTGAACTCCCAGCCAAAGAAGGCGTTGATGGTCAGGGTCAACTTCCTCAGATGCTCCGCCTCGGCTTCGTCGATGAAGTCGGTTCGCATTGTGTACCGATCGTGAAGCGCTTGGCTGGGGTCGTAGTCCACCAGGTGGGTCTGAGGTCCAAAGCCTATGCAGCGAACGAACTTGTCGAAGCCCTCCACCGAGGCCTGGGCATGCATCACCGACCGTCCGCTTTCTTCGTAGGCTGACCAAGCGTCCTCCGCGGTCTTGGCTCGAGTGACCTCTCGCCAGCCGCCGCCGTCGTAAGGCTTTAGGAACATCGGCCATCCGATCTCGTCGCCGACATGGCCGAGGTCGAAGAGGCGAGCGTAGGAGTGGAGGGTGGCTCGCAGGTCCGGCCGCATCTCGTAACTCTTGGCTGGAATCATCCAAGTTTTCGGGATGGGCATGCCGAGCCTCATCATCGCGCAGTAGCTGGAGTGCTTCTCGCAAGACTGAATGCTCCACGGATTGTTGAAGACGTACAGATCGTCCATGAGGACGGACTTCTTGATCCACTCACGGCTAGTATGGAGCCAGTGGGTCAGGCGATCGATCACAAGATCGTACTTGCAGGGCTGACGAAGGTCGAAGGGCTCGATGGAGATCCGACTCACGTCGAATCGAACCGTATCGCCCTGATGAGGGAGGGAGAGATCCAGCCGCTCCATCACGTGCTCGTAGCAGAGCGGCCAGCAGAGATCGGCGCCCAGCGAGAGCCCGATACGACGAACGACGTCAGCCATCTGGCCTCACTCGTAGACGAAGAGGAGGCCCCCAGGAAAGAGCCAGGATAGACCTTCTCGGAGTCGGTCCCTCCAGTTGTGCCAGTTGTGGCCGTCCCGTGCCTCGACCAGCCGCACCTGCATCCCGGTCGAGGCCAGCATTGGGGCCAGGGAGCGATTCTCGTAGATGAGGGACTCGAAGACCCCGCAGCTCATGAACACCCGCTGGCTCACGGCGCTCGGTTCATCGCGATAGCGATTGACGAAGGCGACGACGCGGTCGAACAGGGGTCCTCGGCGATTTCGCGAGCCGATGTCCGTGAAGGCGAAGCTGCCCGACTGGAGAAGGAGCTTGCCCCAGAAGCCCGGATGTCGGGCCGCAGCGGAGAAACTCGCGACGCCTCCGAAACTGGCCCCCATAAGGCAGCGGCCGTAGGGCTGGTCGATCAGAGGGTAGTGTTCAGCCAGGGTCGGCCAAAGCTCGGTGGTCAGGAACGCGGCGTGGGCCTCGGAATCGGCGTACTCACGGAGCCGGTCCGGTGAGTCGATGAAGGCGTAGACGGCGCTCTCGATTTCTTGGCGGTGGATGAGGTTGTCCAGAATTGTCCGCATCCCGGTGAAACGCAGATAGTCGCTCCCGTCGTGGACCACGACCAGCGGGACCGGCTTGCCCAATCGCAGACGAGCCGGTTCATACACCTGCACGGAGCGTTTGCTGCCGAAGGCAGCGCTGTCGATGGGTACCCAGTTCATCTGGCCGGGTCGGGCGACCGGGTCGTGGTGGATCCAGCGGGGTTCTTCATAGCCTCCGGTCGTCAGCACGGAGTTGGCGCCGAAGGGGTCGTGGGCCCGACGCGGATTCAGCGGATCCTCGATCCAGTCGCCTCGACCGCTGCGGATGACCTCCAGCTTGTACTCCACCCTGGAGGCAGGAGGAAACTCCAGGGTCAAATACCAAAGGTCCGTGTTCTCGGCTCGGATGAGGTCGGTCGAGGTCTCCAGGCCGTACACCCAGTGGCGAAGCAAGACCCGCTCTGCGCCGCCCATGTAGACGAAGCTCACCGAGCTCCCGTCCACGAGCGGGAACTGGGAACCTTCGACCAGGCGTCGCATCTCATCGGGCTTGTTCCAGGCCTGGATGAGAGCCTCCAGCTTTGTGCTCTTCATGGTCGCTCCACGCCGGGAAGGGCTTCGGCGCCAGCCATCTCCAGCTTTCTGCCGCCGCGGATCACGACGTGGCTGGACTCGGGCAGGAGCACGCACTGAGCCGGCGCGAAACGCTTGAGCATGTGGGTCGTTCGGGCCCTGTTCTCGACCTCCAGACGTCGCTCGGGCTCCGGGAACACGACCATGTCTTCAACCAGGCCGAGGCCCTGGTCCAGGACCTCTCGCAGCAGGCCCCCTTGGGGGGCGTCGTCGTGAAAGAGCACGATGCGCTGGGTCAGGACCATCGCACCGGCTGACCAGCCGATAACCGGCTTCTCCCGAAGTAGTCCCCCCAGATCGAAGAGCTCCATCCGGTTCATGAGAACCGCCACGTGGCCCCCTGCGATGAGTACCGTTCCGCAGCTCCCAAGCGCTTCATGGACCTTCTCGGTCTCGGCCTCGAGGCTCCTGCGCTTCTGGGGGCGCCACTTGTCCTCGAACTCCTCTCGCAGACGTCTGCACTGGCCGAGGTGGGTCTCGTCCAGCGCCCGAATGGCTTCGATGGAGTCGTCTTCGATCTCGCTTCTGAGCGCCTCGGGAGCGCCGTAGGTCCTAACGTCGAGTTCAGCGTCGAAAGCGTGACGAAGGCGGATCCGGTAGACACGCTGCAGGTGGCGCAACATTTCTTGCCGCGCTCGAAGGGCACCGGCCAGTTCGGTGTCCTGAGCCAAGACCCGCTCGACCCGCTCTCCGAGGGCGAGGTTGACCGCTTCCCCGCCGAGATGAGCTCGGAGCTCTTCGTCTTCGCGTTCCCGCTCCTGCCAGCCGGCGGTGATGATGGCAAAGGGGCCCGCGGCCCCCATGCTGTGCGCCAGCTCTTTGACCCGTGGCTTCAGCCTTTGGGAGCCCATGAGAGCGACGGGGTGAGGGCTCGACATCGGACCGCCCTATACCAGAGCCTGCGTTTCAGCTCGCGTGGACCTTGAGGGTACGCCCCACGAAATCCAACATGTGGCGAAGGTCGTCGTAGTCGGGGAAGCGCATGCGGACCCAGGCGTTGGCCATATACCCGGCCTCGACGGGCTGGGTTGGGGTGCCCGGCGGCGGAAGATGATGGTCCAGGATGTGGGGGCCCACCTTTTCTTGGATCTCGTCCAAGCCCGAGTAGTGGGCGATCCTACCGTCTCGATCGGGGCGGAGGGCGATGAGTCCGGCCGAGTAGGCGCGAGAGGGCCGTCCGGCTGGTCGGCCATGGACAACCGCGTGGGCCCACTCTCGGTAGAGGTCGAAGTCGTTGGCGGCCGAGTAGAGGTCCCAGGTGCGGACCCCCGGCGGGCGACATCCGATCTCGCTGAACTTGAGGCCCTTGGGCCCGAAGAACCACTCCATGTGGGTGGCCGATGTCTCGATGCCCAGGGCTTCGATGACTTTCTGCCCCATCGCCTTCACCTCCTGGTAGCCGTCAGCGCCGTCGATGCGGTTGCTGGTAACGAGCTGAGGGGAGATCCAGCGGGTTCGCATCGCCTCGAGGACGCCTGGATAGTAGTGGGCGACGAAGTCGTGGACGACTCGCCCGTTGATGGTCAGGGTGTCGTAGAAGCCCTCGTGGCCCTCGATGAACTCCTCGACCGCGACGCTTTGGCCGTCCTTGGCGCCGTACTCGGTGAGGGCGGCGTCGAGTTGCGCCATGTTGTCCACGCGAGAGGTGCCGGAGGCGCCTGCCGCGTCTCTGGGTTTGACGACGAGAGGGAAGCCTCTCCGGCGGGCGAAGTCGGCGATCTCTTTGAGGTCGCTCGAGCCCAAAGAAGCGGCACACGGGATCCCGGCCTCTCGCAAGACGTCCTTCATGGCGGGCTTGTCTCGACAGAGGTAGGTCGTGCGTACGCTGGTGCCCGGGATGCCGAGCCGTTCCCGAACGTGGGCGGCAGCCAGCACGTGGGCTTCGATCACCGCTTCGAGTCGATCGACGCGAACCTTGGACTGGATGAAGCGAACCGTTTTTTGGAGCTCGTTCACGTCGGTGACGTTGCCGATCTGCTCGTAGTGGCTGAGCCAGCTCTTGAGTCCGTCGTCGAGACTCTCCTTGGGCCGCTCGCCAATGCCTGTGACGCGAGCGCCGACCGAGTGAAGAGCCCGAGCGAACTCCCGCTGGTTGGCAGGGAAACAGGGCTCGACTAGGATGACGTCGATGGGCACCGCGGCACCGTATAGGACGCGTGGTCGACACGACCAGACGCAGAGCCCGAATTTGGCTGCCTCCCGGACCTGGATCCGGCTTTGAAGATACTGTTCCTGTCTCCCGAGGTCGCCCCTTTCGCCAAGGTGGGTGGGCTGGGGGACGTCGGCTCTGCTCTCCCTCGCCAACTGGCAGCTCTGGACCACGACGTCCGGGTCTTCTTGCCCCTCTACCCGCGGGTCGAAGAGAAGCTGGAGGAGGTTGAGTCCGTCCTGCCCCAGCTCGACTTTAGGCTCGGCCCTCGGTCGATTCGTTGCGCCATCCTCCGCTCACGGCTGCCAGATTCGAGCTGCGACCTGTACCTCATCCAGTGTCCAGAGCTCTACGCCTGGCCCGAGATCTACGACCGACCCGATGAGCATCTTCGCTTCGCGGCCTTCAGCTGGGCCAGCTTGCTCGCCGCCAAGGCGCTGGACTTCGCACCTGACATCGTTCACGTCAACGACTGGACCACTGGACTGACCCCCCTCATATTACGGGCCCAATTCGGCGAAGATCCCCACTTGGGACGAGCGCGCTCCGTGCTCACCATCCACAATCTTGGCCATCAAGGCACCTTCGAGGCCGGCGTCCTTCCCGAGACGGGATTGGGCGGCAGCCCCGAGCTCTTCCACGGCAACGAGCTCCAGCAGGGTCGTGTGAGCTACCTACTGACTGGTCTTCTCTACGCTCATGCCATCACCACGGTCAGTCCAACCTACGCAAAGGAAATTCAAACGCCGGAGCAAGGTCACCGACTGGACACCGTGCTTCGAGCGCGCAGCGACGTTCTTGTCGGGATCCTAAATGGAATCGACGAGGAGGAGTGGGATCCGTCCCGAGATCCTCACCTCCCTACACCCTACGATGCGGACCGGCTGGACCACAAAGAAGCCAGCAAGGCCGCCCTCCTCGCCGGAAGCGGCCTCTTGCACGATCCCCGCATTCCCGTCATCGGGATGTGCAGCCGCCTCGTCTACCAAAAGGGCATCGACCTTTGCATGGAGGTGCTTCCCGGGCTTCTCGCTCGCCATCGATTCCAACTCGTCGTTCTCGGTCAGGGCGAGCCGAAGTACGAACGCTTCTTCAAGGAGCTTCAGCAGCGTTTTCGGGGTCGGGTGGAGTTTGATCCCGGCTTCTCCGAACGAAAGGCCCACTTGGTCGAGGCTGGCGCCGATATGTTTTTGATGCCTTCCCGCTACGAGCCCTGCGGGCTCAATCAGATGTACTCCCTCCGCTACGGTACCTTGCCTATCGTCCACGCGACGGGTGGTCTGGCCGATACCGTCTGGGACTACGACGACGAAGTCGCGCCCGGGGGAACGGGCTTCCGTTTCGTCTCCTTCGACTCGACTGGTCTTGCGTGGGCCATCGAGCGAGCGCTCAAGGTCTGGGGGAGCGGTCACGGCGCGGATCGAGAGCGGTGGCGGCAGATCCAGCGTAACGGCATGAAGCTCCCGTTCGGCTGGCGACACCGGGTTGGACGCTACGTCGAACTTTACGAGAAGCTCCTTCGAGCGGCCTGACCGACCCGGGTCCGTTGGTCGACCAAGCTCGAGGGTCGCTCAACCCGCGTACGCTACCCGAATGGTGTCTACGATCGTGGCCAAAGCAGACTTCACCCACTCCGTGTCGGTGTGGCGCAAAACGATGTAGCCGTCCCCTTCGTAGCTATCGCTCTTCGGCGCGCCCAAGCCCGGGAGCTTGGCCTCGACGACGTGGTCTCCAATCCGTTCGTGGACCTCTTTCACGCCCCGGACCGATATGACCCGACCTCGACCCATCCCGCGCAGGAAGGCTGAACCGACGGCGTAGTTGCGCGGGTACGGACCGTCGAAAGCCCCGTCGACCTCGGCTCGGGCCCAGGCTCGGTACATGCTCATGTCGTGGGCCAGGCCGGTCATGAGGGAGATGTTTGCCCCTGGTGGTCGAAGGGCGATCTCTCCGATGACGACCCGGCCATCCTCCCGCCGGAACCACTCCATGTGGGTGACGCCTTGGTGGAGGCCCAGAGCGGCGATCGCCTTGATCCCGATCGCCTTCGCTTCCGCGTATTCGGGTTCCGGGAGGGCCCTGGGGAGGAGGCAGCACCACTGGATCCATGGGTTCTCGACGGCCTCCAGGCAGGATGGAAAGTAGCGAGAGGCCGACGTGAGACGAACCTGGGCCCCGGTGGTGATGGCCTCGAGGCTGTGCTCGCGACCGGTCAGAAACTCCTCGGCCAGCACCGCTCGACTCGGCCCCACCGACAGTCCGCGTAGGATCTCGATCATCTCTCGGCGGTCTCGGACCCGATAGGTGCCCTTCGCGCCCATGCCCGTGGGCGGTTTGAACACGATCGGGAAGCCCACCCCCTCGACCAAGGCCTCGGCGTCGGCCAGGGAGCGAACCAGACGGGCCCGAGCGACGGGGAGGCCGGCCGCCTGCAGGGCCTTCTTCATGGCGGCCTTGTCACGGAAGACTCGGGCGACGTCGGGCTTGGTACCTGGAATGCCGAAGCGCGCTCGGACCTCGGCCAGCTGGACCTGGATCGCCTCCAAGACACCAATCACGCGGTCGATGGGACCGTGACGTCGGGCCAGGGCCTCCACACCGGCCATGAGGGCCAGGTTGTCCAGCGGATCCGAGACCCGCTCGACGTCGTGGTAGAGCCCCCGCGTTTCAGGGGCGACGTGCACGAGGCCGAGGAGTCGAACGTTCTCCAGGTCCCGCGCCGCCTGAACGAAGCGATGGGTCACCTCCGCTGGGAAGGGGGCTGCGAAGACCACGTTGCGCGCCACCGCGGCAACTTGCGACTCCGCCTCCAGCCGGTCAATCCCAAGGGCCAGGCCGATGGTGAGCTGAAGAACTCGGCCGAATTCAACGACACCCTGCTAGGCTCCGGGAGTGCGGGTCGTCTTCCTTTCGCCCTCGTATCCCCCTGAGATGGTGCAGTACACCGTCGGGCTCGCTCGGGTTGGAGCGGAGGTCTACGGCGTCGGAGATGCCCCCTCGGCCGGCTTCTCCCCCGAGCTCAAGTCGGCATTGAGCGACTACCTCCAGGTTCCTCGCATCATGGACGAAGAAGACACCATGGAGCGGGTCAGCCGATGGCTCAGGGGGCGAGCTGTGGATCGAGTCCTCGCCAACTGGGAGCCCTTGGTCATCCTGGCCGCGAAGATGAGAGAGCGCTGGGGTGTGCCGGGCATGAGCGTCGATGCCGTCTTGGGCTTCCGCGACAAGGAGCTGATGAAGAGTCGCATCCGTGCCGCTGGCCTGAGGGTCCCCCGTTCTCGTCGGGTACGCACCGAGGGGGAGGTCCATGACGCGGCGGAAGAGATCGGCTACCCGCTCGTCATCAAACCCATTTCGGGCGCCGGCAGCGCCGACACTCATAAGATCCCCAATGCTCAGACTCTGGCTGAGGTCTTGCCTCGGCTTCGCCACGTCCAGGAGGCGAGCTGCGAAGAGTACGTCACCGGCGAAGAGTTCACCTACGACACGCTCTGCGTCGACGGACGACCTGTCTACGAGAACGTGGCCCAGTACCTGCCCAAGCCGATCGAGGCTCGTAGCCAGGAGTGGATAAGTCCGGTCATCATCACGGTCCGACATCTCGAGCAGCCTCGTTTGCAGGCGGGCCTGGCCTTGGGACGGGGAGTTCTGAAGGCACTCGGGATGGGCGACGGGTTCACGCACATGGAATGGTTCCTGACTCCCAAGGGGGAAGCCGTCTTCGGTGAGATCGGTTGCCGGCCCGGCGGGGCCCATCTCGTCGACCAGATGAACTACACCTCGGACGACGATCTATTCACCGAGTGGGCAAGAGTGGTCTGCTACAAGTCTTTTCAAGGGACGGGACAGCGCAGCTTCAACGTCGCCATCGTGTTCAAGCGTGCATTGGGTCATGGCCAGATCACGCGCATCGAGGGTCTCGAGGCCTGGAAAGCGATGGTTGGCCCCCACTTCGTCCACGATGCCCTACTGCGACCTGGTACGCCCCGCAGAAACTGGAAGAACACGCTGCTCTCCGACGGCCATCTCCTTCTCCGACATCCCGATTTCGCAGAAGCGAAGCGCCTGGCCTTTTCGGCCGCGACCGACATTCAGATGTACGCGGAATGAGGTGGCGTCGCTTCGCGTCAGGCCGCGGGCTCTTCGATGGGCTCGCCGCCGAAGGCGTCTCGTACGCCTCCGACTTCCTTGGATCCAGAACCGGGCGGTCCTTCGGTCCGCTTTTGGTCGGCGGCGTCCATCTGACTCAACTCGGCTCGTGTTCGGGGGAGGGCATAGGGATGAACTTGTTGCAGCCAACCGATGAGCTTCTCCCGGATCTCGCAACGAAGATCCCAGGCGATGGGGCTCGTCTTGGCGCTCATGAGCGCTCTGACCTCGAGGGCGTCTCGTCGGGCCTCGGTGACCTGAAGGGCGCGGACGTTCCCATCCCATAGGCTGCTGTCGTCCAGCAGCTCGTTGAGCTTTTGTCGGAGCTCTCCGATTGGTGCTTTGTAGTCCAAGTGGAGGAAGACGCTCCCGATGATGCTGCCGCTTTGACGGGTCCAGTTCTGGACCGGGTTCTCTACGAAGTAGGTCAGAGGAACCACCAAACGGCGCCAATCCCAGATCCGCACGACCACGTAGGTCGCAGTGATCTCCTCGATCCAACCCCACTCGTTTTCGACCAGAACCGCGTCCTCGATCCGGATAGGTTGAGTGATGGCGAGCTGGATGCCCGCGATCAAGTTCGAAAGAACGGGTCGAGCGGCGATGCCGATGGCCAAGCCGGCCACGCCAGCCGAAGCGAAGAGACTGACGCCAAACTGTCGAAGGTAGGGGATATTGTAGAGTACGGCCCCCAGAGCGAAGGTGCCGATCGTGATGTTCAGAGACCGACGTAGCACTCTGACCTTGGTGTGTTGTCGACGGGCTTCCAGATTGTCGTCGCTCGTCATGTCGTGGCCCTCCAGGTAGAGGTGCGAGACTGTGCTGACAAAAGCGACGGCGACCCAGGCGACTATGGCGATGAGGGCGGACTTGGTCAGGTGTCCGATGAGCTCGCTCCAGTCGCCTGGGAGTTGCCACAAGGGCCGGGTCGCGAGAACGGCACCGAACATGACGAGCACGCGGGTCGATCGCCGAAGACCCTTGCCGAGCTGACGCGCCTCTTCGCTGATTCGGCGATTGAGTCCCCACAGGACGAGGGAATGGACGCTCCAGGCGAGCAGGGCGACGGCAAGTATCCCTCCGAGCCCGATCACTGAGCGGAGCCATCCCGGCTCCAGAGTGCGCAGCGTCTCCATCGCGTCGTTCATGGAGCGAGTCTAGGGCGGAGGCTCGGTCGTCGCCATGGCCAAACGCGGCGCTTAGGCCTCGCCGAGGCGGTGATAGAGTTCGGGCCGACGATCTCGAAAGAAGCCCCAGCCGTTCCGCTGTCGCCGGATTTTCTCGAGGTCGAAGCTGTGGTTGACGAAGCCGGTCTCGGCCGGTCCGAGCTCCTCGACCCGCTCTCCTCGGGGGTCGGCGATGAAGGAGGCGCCGTAGAAGGTGATCTCGTCCTCCGTCCCTATCCGGTTGGCCGCCACCACGGGCATGACGTTGGCCACCGCGTGGCCGATCATGACCCGCTGCCAGGGGTCCTTGGTGTCGAGGTCCGGTTCACGAGGCTCGGAACCGATGGCGGTGGGATAAAGCAGAACCTCTGCCCCCAACAGGGCTAGGGCTCGGGCGCACTCCGGAAACCACTGGTCCCAACAAATCCCGACGCCGAGAGCCCCGTAGCGTGTGTCGAAGACCTTGAAGCCGGTATCGCCCGGACGAAAATAGAACTTCTCGGAGTAGCCCGGACCGTCGGGGATGTGGCTCTTGCGATAGACGCCCAAGACCGTGCCGTCGGCATCGATCATGGCCAAGCTGTTGTAGTGGGTCTGGCCGCTTCGCTCGAAGAAGGACACGGGAAGGACGACCGCCCGCTCCGCGGCCAGGGCACGAAAGCGCTCGATAGTCGGATGACCCTGGACGGGGTGGGCCAGCTCGAACAGCCCCTCGTCTTCTCGTTGGGGGAAGTAGGGCCCTTCGAAGAGCTCGGGCGGGAGGATCACTTGGGCCCCTGCCTCGGCGGCCTGGTGAATCAAGGCTTCGATGCGGGCCGTGTTGCTGGCTCGGTCCTCGCCGAGAGCGCACTGCAGAGCGGCGACGTTCAGTGTCCTGGGTGTACTCATGGTTGCTCCTGAGTAATGCAGTGAAAGGCCCCCCCGCCGCTCAGTAGGGCTCGAGCGGAAAGGCCGATCACCCTGCGCTTCGGGAACGAGGATGCGACGCCTCGTACGGCCGCCTCGTCGAATGACGTGCCGTAGGTTGGGACGACGACCAGCTCATTGCCGATGAAGAAGTTCACATAGCTTGCCGGCATGAGTGTGCCGTCCAATCCCCGAACCTCGCCCGGTGAGGGAATGGTGCTCACCTCGAATCCGCTGGATCTAAGGGCCCGCTCGATGTCCCTGAGCTGCTTCGCGTTGGGATCGCCCGGACTGGGAACCATGCAGATCACGCGGTCAGGACCGACGAAACGAGCCACCGTATCGACGTGTCCGTCGGTGTGGTCGTTCAGAAGACCTTGGTCCAGCCATACGACCCGCTCGTAACCCAGGTCTTCTCGGAGGCGGACTTCGACTTCGGCCTCGGAGCGGCCGCCTCGATTGTCGTTCAACAAGCACTGCCGCGTGCTCAGGCAGGTCCCGTCGCCGTTTCCGTCGATGGCGCCGCCTTCCAAAACCCAGTTTCGCCGGATCACCTCCAGCCCAAGGTCCTGAACGATACGCTCGGCCAGGCCTTCGTCGCGGGGGTAGTCGAACCTCTCTCCCCAGCCGTTCCACGCGAAGCAGCGGGCGCCGAGCCTTCCAGACGCTTCCCAAACGAAGAGAGGGCCGGTGTCTCGAAGCCAGATGTCGCCGTAGGGTATAGGGCAGAGTTCAATCCCAGGCTCAGTGAGTTCGGGCGCATCTTGGGCATGGTCGTCTTGAACCAGGATGCGGACCTGCTCGCCACTCTCGGACAAAGCTCTCGCCATCGCCGCAAGTTCGGCACGGGCGCTCTCCAGCTCCTGACCCCAGTCTTCGTGCTCCGGCCAGGCGGTCCAGACGGCACGATGGAGCTCCCACTCCGCCGGTCTTCGCACGCTGGACACCCCGCCTGCTTCGTTCCGCCTGCCTCGGGGGTCAAGCGATGGGCCTTCGGAAGGGCCCAGGAGTTACTCCATGACGGCCTTGGGGCTGCGGTTCTCCTTGTACAGACCCCAGTGCTTCTCGGCCTTGTCGGCCGGTTGGGCGCCGTCCCAGCCCCCTTTCCAGCTCTCGTCGAATGCTTCGAAGTACAAAGAGATGATCTTCTCTTCTTTCACCCATGCGTCGAACCAGTCGAAGAAGGCCTTCTGATTCTCTTCGTTCGCTTTCCCAACCAGACCGCCCTCATAGCTCCCATCGCCGTAGATTCTCTTCGTCGGCCATCCGGTTTCGTTGAAGGTGATGAGGTGCTCGGGGTGCATGGCCTGAATGGTCTCGAAGGTGTCTTTCGTCCACTCATGGGCTTCAACGAAGGGCTTGTCGTTCCAGAAGGCATAGCCGTGCAGCCCGATGAAATCGATCTCGTCGGCGATGGCCTTGGACTCTGGCTTGTTCCAGAAGTTGTAGTCGTCGTTCACGGTGACCGGTTGGCGGATGGCCGCCCGGACCTGCCGGATGTAGGCGATGACCTCGGCTTGGTCCGGCATCCGGTGAGCCGACCAGTCGACGAAGATTTCATTGCCGACGTTCACCGCGCAGATAATCTCGGGAAATCGCTGGGCCAGATCGATGGCGCCTTGAACTTGGGCGTCGTTCTCCTCCTTGCTTTGGTCCTGTCCCAGCCAAATGCCCTGCATCACCAGGATGGGCAGCTCGTTGTCTCGAATCACCTCCATGATGTCTTCGGCGTGTTCGCCCGAGCCATAGATGCGGATGAAGTTCCACCGCTCGGACAGGATCTGAAGGTCCTCCAAGATGTTGGCCTTGGGCGGGGTGTCGCCCGGAGCCTCGCCTTCTCGGTAGGCGCCATAGGAGATTCCGGCCCCCACCCATCGTCCGTCGATGGTCGGCTCGAAGGGCCGAACGTCGACGTTGGGTTTCCCGGAGATCGGCGTGATCGGTGGAAGAGACAGTTCGCTCACTTTGGCTTTGTTGGAGGTGGCGCAGGCCGCTACCCCGACCAGAGCGATGGTCGCCCAGGTCTTGGGTGGAATGAACCGGAATCGACTCGAAGGTCCGCCACGCATCGCCGTCCCGGTTACACACCCCGGTCAGAGTGGCAAGACGGGGAAAGGACGAATCGATGGAGATGCTCAGTTCGGTTCGACCACGTTGCTCAGCTCGGAGCCGCGACGACCATCGAGCCACTCCTTCATGTTCTGGATGGTCGTGGCCGCGATATTGGCCAGGGCCTCTCGAGTGAGGAAGGCCTGATGGCTGGTGATGATCACGTTGTTGAAGACCAGCAGGCGGGCCAAAACGTCGTCGGTGATGACCTGGTCCGAGCGGTCCTCGAAGAAGTACTCCGACTCTTCCTCATAGACGTCGAGCCCGGCCGAACCGATCTGGCCCGACTTCAGCCCTTCAACCAGGGCCTCGGTATCGACCAAGCCGCCCCGGCTGGTATTGATCAGCATGGCGCCCGGCTTCATGGACTCGATGGCCTTGCGATCGACAAGGTGGTGGGTCTGGGGCGTCAGTGGTGCGTGGAGGCTCACCACGTCGGACCGAGCCCATATCGCGTCCAGCTCGACATAGCGAACGCCGACCCGCTCCGCGAACGCCTCGTTGGGGAAGGGATCGAAGGCCAAGACCTCCATCCCGAGTCCCCTTAGGATTTCAGCGAAGCAACGACCGATCTGGCCAGTTCCGACGATGCCTCCCGTGCGCCCATGGAGGTCGAAGCCCTCCAACCCCGCCAAGCTAAAGTTACCCTCTCGAACCCGCTGATGAGCTCGGTGTACTTTGCGGTTCAACGTCAGAACCAAGGTGAGGGCGTGCTCGGCCACGGCGTGGGGGCTGTAGGCGGGTACGCGGGCCACGTCCATACCCAGGGCGCGAGCGGTCGGCAGGTCGACGTTGTTCGTGCCCGCGCATCGGAGAGCGATAAGGCGTACCCCCTGCCCGGCCAGGAGCCGAAGGGTGTCGGCATCGAGCTGGTCATTGACGAAGGCACAGACGATGGCGTGTCCGGCCGCCAAAGGGGCGGTCGCGGTGCTCAGCTTTGGCTCCAGAAATGAGAAGGCCAGGGAGTCGGGCGCTTCGGCCTCGAAGGAGCTTCGGTCGTAGCGTTTGGTGTCGAAGAAGGCCACTCGGGTTCGTCCATCGGTATCCTCCGCTTTGAGCTCGGCTAGCTGACGGGTCTTTCCTCGGACCTTGCCGGCCAGATGGGCGATGACGGACTGGGAAAGATCGGGTCTATTGCTCAGGAGCCGATTGAAGTCCGCTTCCCCCACCGTGAGGATGGTCGTCGGCTCCAGTGCCACCAGGGTGGCGGACCGGGTGCGGCCCAGGCTCATGCTAGTGAGGCCACCCGAGTCCCCGGCACCCATGGTCCGCAGGGGCGCAAGCCCCCCTTCGCCCACGCCCTTCGAGACCGACAGAGCCCCCGAGGACACCACGAACATGAAGTCGCCGGGGTCGCCCTCTCGAAACAAGACCTCGCCCGTCCTCAGCCTTCTCGAGCGAACGGCCGCCTCGAGCTCGGCGAGGGTCTCGGGTCGGCAGGCGGAGAAGAGATCGAGCTGGCTCAGCTTCAGCGTCGCCATGACGCACGAGGGCCTGAGGCGACCCTCGAGGTCAACTCGTCTCGGCCCCACTCGATGGTCGAAAGCACGCTCGGAGCCTGAGTTCAGGGTTGTTCGACCCAGTAGTCCAAGACCTCGAAGGTCTGACCGGTCCGACGATCCTCGTAGATGTAGGCGAAGAGGCCCCACGAGTAGGCATCCCGGGGGAAGAACTCTGCTGCGATGTTCCCGACCGCGCCTTCGTAGATGGTCTCTTGGCCTCGGGTGACCCGCACGGCCGAGCCCACGCCTCCACCCACCGAGTAGCCGCCGACGACGCCGCCTGCCGTCGCTTTGACGTCGAGGCTGGCCTCGAAGTCGTAGGCCGAACCTTGGGTGGTGGATGAGAAATCGCTGATGCTCACCGTGGTCTGCCCCGTTCCTTGGCCGACGTCGACCTCTTCGGTCTCGACACCTGGGTTGCGACTGAGGATTGAGTTCTTCTCGCTCCGGCTCTTGTAGCTGCTGGGGTCCCCAACGACGTGCTGGAAGATAGCCTCGTCGATGGGCGTCCCGTCCTCGAGAATGGCGGCATTGTAGACCCGGGTCTCGACCAAGACCGTGATCGGCTCTCGCGGGAGTCGGACCTCGATCTTCTCGCCGATCAGATCGGGATTGGGGTGGGATAGGACTTCGTAGGTGTAGATGTCGAGGGGCACGGTGGTGAAGATGACCGAGTCCTCCAGTGCGCCTGTCTGTCGGACCACGCTCGTTTGGAGTTCGTAGGCGCTGCTCGTGCTCTGTTCCACCGTGCTGCGGGTGTTGAGGATGGCCTCGGCCGAGCCCACGAAGGGAATGTCGGCCTCGAAGCCCACGCTCACGCCGGCCGATATCGACCAGCTGTTCTCGCGCTCCTGGGTTTCTGTCACGGCTCGCCCGAAGGCGGTTTGACAGGACGAGCCCAGGTCTTGGCCCAGTTCGGTGGAGCAGGGCGGGGAGGCGAGAGCGGCCAAGATGACGGGCTCGGTGAAGACGAAGCGGTAGCTTCCCTCCGAGTACTCCAAAGCCATGGACTCGTTGTCGACCTCGGCGTCGGTGAGAATGAGCTGAGGTCGGATCTCGCTGTTCCCGTCGTTGAGCGGGTTGGCGAAGGTGCTCTCCAGGTCCAAGACCTCGGTCCAACCGTCGATTTGGTCCAGGGACCAGATCTGAAGTTCCTGTCTTTCGCCGTTCACGTCCAGGCGTTGGGCGTAGAGCACCACGTCTTCTCGGCGGTCGGAGGTCACGTCCCCAGCCGACATGGCGCTGCTTCGGGGGTTGAAGTCGTAGTCGTCGCCCGAGTTGCCGTCGGTGAAGAGGTCTTTGATGGGAATCTCGATCGGTCCGTCTCCCAGGTCCAATGGAATGAGTTCGCCGCCCGAACGGGCCAAGTTGTCGAAGAGAAACTGATTGATCACGATCTCCTTCAGCCCGTCGCCGTCGACGTCGGCGGTCAGCGCATGGACGAAGGCGAGCTGCTGGTTGGCCCCCGAGGCCGTCGGCTGGAGGGTGTTGGCGCCCGAGAGCACTCTCAGGCCGCTCAGCTGATCCATGCCGTGCTTGAGATCGTCGAAGACGCCAACCAGATAGTGGACCAGCTCACTTCGGACCGTTCCGCTGCGGTCCAAACCTGCCACAACGAGCTCGTCCACGCCGTCGCCGTCCACGTCCCCGACGGCGAGGTCGGCCACGACCGCCGTCTCGGTCTCCGTCTCCAGTCGGAAGTCTGGTCGCTCGGGGAGTCCTTGCGCCGGCGCATAACCACTCTGGGCGTCGTCGTAGACGCGAAGGGCAGGGACGGTTCGGAAGTTGGCGATGACGGCCAGCTCCTGGGCGATGTCATCGTCCAGGTTGCCGCTCTCCATAGCGACCCAGACGGCAGCCCCGCTCGGTTCGGGGCGCTCGATGATGCGAGGCGCGCCGTCGGGGAGAAAGCTGCCGCCCTGGTTGGAAAAGAAGACCAGCTGGACCCGGTCTTCAGCCGTCAGGGCGACGGCCAGGTCGACCGTGCCGTTGCCGTCGAAGTCACCCGACTCGACGGCGAGGCTCAACCAGGTGTTGGTGTCCACGACGATCGGTTCGCCGAAGGTGTAGGCCTCGCCCGGCGCGGCGCCACCCTCTTGAATCACGAGGCGAACGGGCTCGTTGGGGATCTGGTAGACGACCGCGATCTCGTCTTGACCGTCCCGGTCGAAGTCTCCCTCCACCGCGACGCGAGGGATGTTTCGGTCGTCGGCGAGCCAAGGGGTCTCTTCGGGGGGTGGATCGGCGAGCAAGGACACCGAGAAGCTGTTGTTAGGTCCGGGATCGACGTCCACGATTGGCATACGACCGACACTGCTGAGTTCGTCTTCGAGCCGACCGCCGAAGAAGAGGATCTCCGAGAATCGGTTGATGGTCCGTCGACTGCCCAGGGGCGCGTAGTCGGCGGGAAGAGGATCGCCGTTTTCGTCGACCCGAGGTTCCGAAGACCGAATGACCCCGAGGTCGTCCAGCACCTCCTCGACCGTCTCGTTGTTGCCCAGGACTTCCTCGCAGCCGGGGCCGCTCGGATCGCTGAAGCAGTCTTCTTCGAAACTGGGTAGGCAGGCCGTGGCCGAGAAGAGGAGGGCGAGGGCTGCGAATCCGGTGGCTCGCGGCGGCAGGAAAGAGAGGGTGAAGTGACTCATGGGGGGCTCCTGTCACCTCGGACACCGGGTGCCCGAAGCGTCAATGGGTTCGACGCCTCTCGTTGCGACTCCCATGCCAGCTCGTCGACGTGGTGTGGGCGGGCTCTGTCTCCATTTTCGGATGTCTTGGCCTGCCTCTGGTCGTCCGCGGACGTCCGCGGACGGATCCGGGACAGAGTCAAAGCTCTACGTCCTGCAAGCCCGGCGGAACGGGCGAAGACTGGGTTGGGGGCGCGGGCTTCGCCTTGGTCGGGGTCTTGGCCGGAGGCTTGGTCACGGGCGAGGCCGGGTCCTGCTTCGACTCGACGGGTCTGGGCCGGCGGCGAGGCCGCTGCTTTTGGGAGTCCGGAGAAGGCGAGACCTTGGGGGGCGAAGATGTCCGTTCGCGTGGGGTGGGGTCGGGGACCGAAGCCGCCGTACTCTCCGTTTGGGCTGCATCGTCCTCCGCAGGCTCCATGGGCGGCGGCCGCTCGGTTCGAGCTGGAGCTTCGGTCTCCTTGGGTCGCCTAGGGTCGAGGGCTTCGGCCTCGGCCGGCGGGCGAGGGTCGAGGGCCTGTGTGTCCAAGGAGTGGTCTCCCGCCCCCGTCCACGCCCACCAGCCCCCCAATCCGAGGAGGATCAGCGCAAGCCCGAGCAGGGCTCGACTCCGACGCGTCCCGGGGGGCGGGTTCAGGGCCAAGGAATGGACCTCTGCCGTCGTTCCGATCCCGGACGGTGTCCACCCGTCCGTGACCCGCTCAGACTCCGAAGTAGCTTCGGGCCCTGGACCGGGGTCGTCGAGGAGCTTCGGGTCGGTCAGCCGGCGACGAACCTCTTCCAGACTTTGGGGCCGGTCTTCTGGGTCCTTCTCCAACATCTGAAGGATCAAGTCCTCGAACAGGGGGGGCAGCGCCCCCTCCTGAAGGCGGTCGGACGGGGGCGTCGGCTCTTCGCTGATGTGCTTGACCATCAGAGCGCCGGGGCTCGTCGACTCGAAAGGCAGACGACCGGTCGCGGCCTCGTAGAGCATGATGCCGAGGGCGTAGATGTCGGTTCGGCCATCGACCGCTTCGCCTTTGGCCTGCTCGGGAGACATGTAGGCCGGGGTTCCGAAGATCGTGCCGGTGGCCGTCACCTTCGGTTGCGCCGCCAGCTTGGCGATTCCGAAGTCCAGGACCTTGGCCACTTCTTGGGCGCCGATGCGCTCCACCATGACGTTGCCGGGCTTGAGGTCCCGATGGACCACGCCTCTTTGGTGGGCCTCGATGAGGGCATCGCACACCTGGCTGAGAATTGAGATGGCTTGAGCGAGGGGAAGACCTTCGCCGAACCGCTCGTCTAGGGTCCGACCCTCGACGAGCTCTGTGACGATGAAGATCCGAGCGTCGGGGAGCCGCCCCACGTCGACCAGCTTGATCGTATTCGGGTGACGCAGTCCGGCGATGACCTTGGCCTCGTTCTCGAAACGGCTCACCGTGGCGGCATCCGCGGACAAGGTCGGATGCAGAAGCTTCACCGCTACGTCACGACCCACGGCCAGCTGGTGGGCGCGATAGACGGCGCCCATTCCCCCGCGACCGAGGAGGGCGTCGATCCGATAGCGACCGTCGAAGACGGCCCCGATCGCGGCGTCCTGGGTTTGGCTCGGCACCGGTCCCGAGAGTACACGCTCAGGCCCTCCAGTGGACAATTCTGCGCCGCCCGGCCACCTTGGGGCGTGGCTCGACCGCCCGTCACCGCCACTTCGCCTGCCGCTCGACCCGGAGGCGCTCCCCTTCGACGACGCTGGATCCGCGTCCGGGGTCCGGACGCGCCTTTGGGCGAGGTCGATCTCCCGAAGGAGAGCCTGGTCTTGGGTCGAGAGCCGGGGTCGAAGGGCTTCGTCCTTGACGACGAGACTGCGAGTCGCCGCCACGCGGAGCTCAGCTACCTTCCCGACTACGACTGTCACCAGATCCGAGATCTCGGGAGCAAGAACGGGGTCTACGTCGACGGTCGAAGGGTCGAGAAGGCGGTTCTGGACGCAGGCACGGTGCTTCGCATTGGGGCCAGCCTATTCGTGTACGAGGTCTTGGACGTTCCCGAGGCCGAGCAGCTCCGACCGAGCGACACCGTCTCCCTGGCCAAGGCGCATGCCGAACGCCTGGTCGATAGGGCGGGGGGGAGCCAGCTCCCGGTTCTCCTGCGGGGTCCGACCGGCGCAGGAAAGGAGCGCCTCGCCCAGCGATATCATGAGGCCAGCGGCCGTCGGGGCCCACTCGTTCCCGTCAACTGTGCGGCCATTCCGGGCGAGCTCATCGCGACCGAGCTGTTCGGACACGTGCGCGGTGCCTTTTCCGAAGCCAAGAGCGCTCGGCTCGGCCTGGTCGCCTCGGCCGAAGGTGGGACCCTGTTCCTGGACGAGATCGCCGAGCTACCCCTCGAGCAGCAGGCGACCTTGCTGCGGGTGCTGCAAGAGCGTCGGCTCCGTCCCGTTGGGTCGGACAAAGAGCAGCCGGTCGACGTTCGCTTCGTCGCGGCCACCCATGTGGATCTGGAGGCGGCCTCCAAGGCGGGGCGCTTTCGGTCCGACCTCTACGCTCGCCTGGCCGGCATCGAGGTCGACTTGCCGGGACTCGCCCAACGTCGGGTCGAAGTGCTGCCCCTCTTCCACGGCTTCGCGCCGGACCTCGAACTCGACGACTTGGCGGCCGAGCGGCTCCTTCTCTACGACTGGCCCCGGAACGTCCGAGAGCTCGAGCTTCTGGCCCGACGTCTGGTCGCACTGCTGGACGGAAGCCAGGTCAATCTGGAGACCTTGCCCGCCGCCGTGCGGGGTCCGAGTGCCGAGCTTGGTCCCTCACCGGCCCACGAGGAGAAGCCTCCGACCCCTCCTTCGGCCCGACCGGAACGAGCCGAGGTGGAGGCGCTTCTTGCCAAGTACCGAGGTCGGGTTGCCGACGTGGCTCGGGCCCTCGCCGTGACTCGACAAAGCGTGTATCGGATGATGGAGGAACACGGGCTGTCCGCAGCCGAGTTCCGTCGGCGTCCCTGAACATGAGCTTCCTTCCCTGCATGCTCGCCTTGGCGATGAGCTCGGCCTCGGCGCCCGACGATCTAGCCAAGACCGAAGCCCGGGTTCTCAAGAACGAGGCCTTTCAGAAGATTGCCGAGGGATCCTACGGCGAGGGCGTGGAACTTCTCCGTCGTGCCCATCAAGCCGTGCCCCACCCCACCTTCCTCTTCAACATCGCCGTCGTGTACGACCAGTGGCCCGGACACTGCGTGGAGTCATTGGCCGCGTTCGACGAGTTCTTCGCGGCCTGCCCCGACTGCAAGGTGCGCCCGACGGCCGAGACCCGCTTCGCGAAGGTCAAGGCCCGTTGTCGCTCTTCCATCGAGCTTTCGTCCCGGCCTTCGGGCGCTGAAGTCTTCGTCGACGCCGAGACCCGAGGACTCACGCCCCTTCGGCTTGAGCTCCGGCCCGGTCGGCACCAGCTGCGGTTCCAGGCCGAGGGCTTCGAGCCAGACGCTCGTGAGCTCAGCCTGGACCCGGGCCAAGACCTGGAGCTTTCGGTGGATCTTCGAGCGCTCCCCACGGCGACGAGCTCTCCTCCCTCGCCGGCGGGGCGGGGACTACGCGTCGCGGGTTGGAGCGCCATCGGCTTGGGTGCGGTTGGCATCGGACTGGGCAGCGCTTTCATCGTCTTGACGAACGAGTCGGTGAACGAGGAGCGGGCGCTCAGAAATACCACGCCCGTGGATCCGGTCGCCGTGGTCGCAACCCGCGACCAGGCCCGAGACCGGGCCGTTCTCGCCTACGTCTTCACCGGTATCGGCATCGCTGGGGTTGCTTCCGGTGTGGTCCTTCACGTCTTGGCCGGGAAGAAGCGCGCTTCCAAAGTCGCTCTGGGGACCGACGGGCGTCGAGTGCTCCTCACCGGTCGCTTCTGACTCTCCACGCCCCGCCCCGCCCAGTCCCTGACTGGGCCTCGGAGCTGGAGCCTCCACCATAGGGTAGAGGCCGGCCTCCCTCCGACGCCGGTCGAAGCCGCCATCCTTGCGACCCAGCATCCTCTGGAGCTGCGATGTCGGAAGAGGAGGACCCGAACACCGCCGAGCTGGAGGCAGAGCTCCGTCAGCTGGGCCGGCACCTAGCCGACATGCACGCGGAGCGGGAGACCTGGGTCGAGGCCATCCTCCAGGAGCTGTCGAGCATCATGCGTGAGCTGGAGCTGGCCAAGGCCAGGGGTTCGACGCCGGATGTCGAGGCGCTCTTGACGCGCCTGCGAGCGGTCGCGGTTGCGGCACGGAGACACTTCTCTCAGTGAGCCCGAAGGCGGGCGTCGTCCAGTCGGGCCAGGCCGAGCCGAAAGGCGCGGATCACGGCTTCGGTTCGGCTCTCGGCCTGCATCTTCGAAAGAAGGCTGTTGACGTGCGTCTTGACGGTGCCTTCGCCGATGCCGAGGTGCTTGGCAATGGAACGATTGGAGTGGCCTTCGGCCATGCTCTGAAGCACGTCCAGCTCTCGTGCCGTCAGGGCGTCGAGGGTCATGGCTTCGGCAGCTCGGTCCGCGATCTCCGGCGGAATGTAGCGAAGGCCGCGATGTAGGCTGCGAATTGCATCGAGCACGACCTCTTGGGCCATCTCCTTGAGCACGAAGGATCGGGCGCCCGCCCGAAGGCATCGGTAGATGTGCCAAGGGCCATCGTAGGTCGAGAGGACAATAGCGGAGACCTCGAGGCCGAGCTTGCCGCAGCCCTCCAAGACGTCGACCGCCGTGCCCCGGCCGAGCTGAAAGTCGAGGAGGGTCACGTCGGGAAGGAGTCTACGCTGGGCATCGATGGCCGAGTCGACGCAGGCCGCCTTTCCGACGACCTGAATGTCGTCTTGAAGCTCGAGGACCGTAGCCAGTCCGTCACGGACAACCGGATGGTCGTCGACCACGAGGATGCGGAGGGGCAGGCTCACGAAGAAAGCATGAGCGCTCGCCTGATTCCGGTCAGCGGAAAGCACCGGATGCGTGCTTCGAGTTCGCCAGCGACGGGCGGCTGCGAGGCAATCCGCGCTTCGGGAAGATGGCGAGGATCTTCAGGCTTCAGGCGAAACGCCGCGGCTCCGACGGCGCCGACTCCGAAGCTGGTGCCTCAACCACTGGGTGGCCGGTACGGTGAAAAGAGCGAGCACGGTCAGGGTCGGCAGGGCTGCGCCCGCGGCCAGCAAGGGGTCGACGCGCTGGGGCTGGAGCAAGGCGTAGACGAGAAGCGGGAGTACGGCCAGGGTCGACACGCCGATGACCAAGCTCTGAGAGCGGATGGAACCAATGAGCGTGTCATTGGCCCGCGTCTTAGGCGTGATGACGAACTCCTTCAGGCCTCGGCTGAGCCCTTCGGCGATGCCAAGGGCGGCGTGGGCGAACAGAGGAAGTCGCCACAAGGCCTGGATCGGGTAAGCGACCATCAGAGCCATGGCCGTTCGCGGCCGACCCTCCCGGACGTAGTTTATCGCGGCCGCCGCGTTGGCGGCCATGAAGGGCGACTGGACCAGGGCCGAGAGTATGCCGAAGGTGGCAGCGGCTCTAGAGGCCTCACCCGAAACGGCGAGGGCGACCCAAAGAGGAATCAGCATCTGGAGGACGAAGGCGGGGAGCACGCTGAAGATGGCGCCCATGCGGAGAAACAGGGCCATGCGATGGTGCCAAGGGAGGCTCGAGCCCATCCACCGCACGAGGTGATACTTGGCGAGCTCGGTGCCGCCGGTGGACCAACGGCGCTTCTGCTTCTGCTGGGCCCGGATGTCGCTCGGCACGAGCTCGGTGGACACCATGTCCGGATCGCTTGGCGCATAGTCGACCCATTTCCCTCGCCAGCCATCGACCAGCATCCCGATCCCGGTGCTCCAGTCCTCGGCCACCCGGGATTCGTTCCAGCGTCCGATCTCATTGAGGGCCTGGAGCCGGAGCAGCGCGCAGTGCCCATTCATGGTCGGGATGCCGAAGTGGGCCATATAGCCCTCGGTGAAGCGACGAGCGGCGTCACCCACCAAACCCTCGGACCAGTTGATGATGGTCTCGTCCGGGTTCCCCGTCCGAAACATACCCTGCACGAAGGCTAAGCGAGGGTCGTGGACGAACTCGGTCGCCATGGGACGAAGGGCGAGCGGCGCGAAGGTATCGCCCACGTCGAGCAGACCGATGAGGACCTGAGAACTGTTCTCGAAGTCTCCGAGCCGGGCTAGGCCGATGTTGAGGTTGCCGCCCTTGAAGCCCTTGGTCCCGTCCCGATGCTCAACGAAAACCCGAGGCTCATCGCGGTAGTAGTCGACGACCTCTTTCCATCGCGCATCGTCGCTGTTGTCGATGAATTGAACCCGCAGTTTCTCAGGCGGGTAGTCCGCCTTCAAGACCGACTCGATGCTGCGCTGTACCTCCGGGAAAGGTTCGTTGCGACCTGGAATCTGGACGACGATCTCGGGAAGCTGGGCTTCGTCGACCCGGGCGGGCAAGGGGACCAGAGGCCGAGGTCCCCGGAGCAAGGCCACGCCCGCGTAGACCCAGACCGGCGCGGCGAGGAACAGGTTTCCGAACGCGACCAGGATCGTGACGACGAGAAGGGTGGCGGACAGCGGGTCGTCGGGCTGAAAGACGCGCAGGCCGAAGCTCGCGTGGACCACGACGTACACGACGCTGACGACGAGGATCAGCGCGTGGACCCGGCGGCCCGACGTGCCCAGAAGTCTCTGCATCTTGTTCGTCTCCACAGGCGCCCCGCGATCTTAGGGAGCTATCGGCCCCGCGCCGCAAGCTTTTAGACACGACGCGTTAGCCGTCCAAAGGCACCTCGATCCAAAGCGAAGAAAATCCCCTCCGGTTGCCCTAAGGCCTGTGGCCCGAAGCACACTCGTTCCTCTCATGTTTCCTTCGGGCGTGGGCTCACGCACCGCTCGAAACATCGGCCCACAGATGCTGTTGATGAGTCACAGACGTACCGATCAAAAAGGTTCAGATCGCTTCCCGCAGGCCCTCGACTGCCCTGGCGGACCAGCAGCCTAGTTACTGCCGCCCTTTCGGGCTTCTCGGTCCCTAGGGTCCACCCAGCGCCCTCCGAAGCTGATCCACCAGGACGGACGATGACTCGACAGGAGACCGATCGAACTTCATGACCGGCACACCAGACTCGGCTTTCTTGGGGCGGGTTCTCGAATGACGCCATTTCTGCGGTGGTCTCCGAGAAGTCCTCTAAGATCCGGTCTCGTTCCCATGAAACCCGGTCCGCTCCTGTTCTTGCTCCTCGCACCGTCCACGGCCCTCGCGTTCCCCTCCAATCTCGTGGAGATTCCCAACACTCCGGCCTCGTGTGGGACTTGCCATGTCTCAAGCTCCGGAGGCGGTCCCCGAAATCCCTTCGGCCAGGACGTGGAACGCAACTTCGCGTTCGGCATGGTCGACTGGGTCTCTGTCGCGCCCCTGGACTCCGACGGCGATGGTTTTACGAACGGCGAGGAGCTGGGCGATCCGGACGGCAGTTGGCAGAGGGGCGATCCGTCCCCCGCACCCCGGGCTGGGGAGCGGATTTCGCTCCCTGGAAGGCGCACCAGCACCCCCATCAGCGACGACGACGGCGAAGACCCGAGCGAAAGCGGGGGCTGTGCCGGCCTGCCCGTCGCGGGTTGGGCGCCTCTGTGGCTCGTTCTTGGCCTCGTTCGGTGGCGCGGCCCTCAAAGCCAACGGGGTACACGCCGGGCATAGGTTTCGAAGCGCTCTCCAAAGAGAGTGCGCAGCTGGCGTTCCTCGGGCGTTATCTGAAATCGACGGATGAAGCCCATGAAAACCGGCACGAAGAGCAGGGTGGGCGGACTACCCAGTACGAAGCTCCAGGCGATGAGAATCGAGGTCAGTCCCAGGTACATTGGGTTGCGGGTGCGAGCATAGATCCCGGTCGTGACCAGCTTCGAGCTATGCTCCGGATGATGAGGATCAATGGTCGTTCGAGACCGGACGAAAGCCGCGATACCCGCACCGGCCACGCCTAGCCCGAGGACCATGAAGATGACGGCGCCCGCTCGACCCAGCGCCAGCGGAATTCGCCAACCCGGAGCCAGCACCGACAGAACCCACATCAGGCCGCCGACGAGCCCCGCCACCACGGGCGGCGGTATCTTCAGCTCGAGGAATCCCACTCTCAAACGACCTCCATCGGGCCGTTGCGGGCCTCGCCAGACAAGGGCGACCCGGCCGCAACCCTGGGCACGTTCTCGTTTTACGGGGGTATGGCCTCCGTTCGAGCTTCTTGTCTCCTTCTCGCGGGCGTCCTGAGCGCCTGTGGGGCCTCTGAGGGCCCCGCCCTCGATGACGCGGGCTCCCCGGATCTTGGGACCGACATGGGAGGCTCGGCCGGCGATGCCAGGGCCCCGGCTGGAGACGCCGGTCGTCCGGGCGCCGATGCCGGCCGTCCGGACGGGGGGCGCTTGGCCGAAGACGAGCTTCGCCTCGGCGACGGGGTGGTCCGGGTCCGTCGGGACGAAGGTCGCGTCCTTGCCTTCGGGTTGCCCTACGCCGCCCCACCGACCGGGCCCCGACGCTTCCGCTCGCCGGCGCCCGTCGAGTCCTGGGACGGCGTGAGGGACGCCCTCGCGTTCGGATCCTCTTGCCCCCAGCGCAACTCGATGGGCGACGCCGTAGGGGACGAAGACTGTCTCAGTCTTAACGTGTGGGGCTTCGATCCCGAGACCGTCGCTGAAGCCCGAGCGGTCATGGTCTGGATCCACGGCGGGGGCTTCGTGCAAGGAAGCTCCAGTGTCTCCATCTACGACGGCAGCGCCCTGTCGACGGCCCAGGAGGTCGTCGTCGTTACGATCAACTACCGATTGGGTGCGCTGGGCTTCCTCACCACCGATGCACTGGCCGCGGAGTCGAGCGACGGCACGGCCGGCAACTACGGCATCCTCGATCAGATTCAGGCACTTCGTTGGGTGCAGACCGAGATTTCCGCCTTTGGTGGGGACCCCAACAAGGTCACGGTCTTTGGTGAGTCCGCGGGCGGCGCCTCGGTATGTGCGCTCTTGGGTGCGCCGACGGCGCAAGATCTCTTTCATCGCGCCATCATCCAGAGTGGCGGAGGCTGCCAGGCCTTTCCGCCACTTCGAGGTGGGCCCGCGAGCGCGCTCGCCATCGGTGATTCGCTCATGGGTGCCGCAGACTGCGCTGATGCGCCCGATCCCCTTACCTGCGCTCGCGCTCTCCCCGCCGATGGCTGGACCGAAGCCCTCTTCCGTGTGCCGACGTCGGGCCTCGGGCTGCCCGACGTCGGCCCCCACATCGACGGCGTCGTGCTGCCCCAGCAGACCTTCGATCTCTTTGCTTCGGGGGCGGGCCCCGCCCTGCCCATCATCACCGGCAGCAACGCCGATGAAGCGGTGAGCTTTACGGCCGCCCTTCGGATCCAGAACCGGACCGAGTTGGAGGCGACCTTCGCGTCGGCCCTGCCGGCTCGGTTCGTTGAACCGCTCTTGGCCCTGTACTCGCAGGACGACTTTCCAGACCCCAAACGGGCCTACGAGGCCTTCTTTTCAGACCTCGCTTTCAACTGCCCCGCCGAATCCTTCGCTCGCGTGGCTCCGGCGTCAGGGGCTTCGCTATGGATGTACCATTTCGAGCACACGCTGGCCGGGGCCTTTGGCGTCCGGGGCGCGGTCCACGGCCTGGAGATTCCGTTTGTATTCGGGACCCTGGACCGGCTATCGGCCTACCGGGCCGTCGACGCGGACCGGCGGGTCTCGGCCAGTATGCAGCAGGCCTGGGGCAGCTTTGCTCGGGAGGGCCGGGTCGAGGTCGAGAGCTGGCCGCCCTTCGGCGAAGGCGGGCAGGAACGCCACTGGGTGGTCGAGGATCCCGTTGGACCGGCCATGGTGTTCAGAGAGGGCCGCTGCGAGGCGCTCCGGGGCCTGGGCTTGGTCCGTTGAGGACGCGGGAGTCCGTCTGGCTCGAGCCGACGGACCCTCGCGTGAGGTCAGTTGGTCGGGACGACGAAGTCAGGGATCACGGCCAAATCCTGGATACGCCGGTCGTCGGCTGGGGGCGTCTCGATCGTGGTGAAGGGCGTGTTGGTGTCCGGGAAGAACTCGATGAAGTACTCCGCGAGGGCGTCCTGCTCTCCCCCCGTGTCGCTGAAGCCGCTCTGCTGGCCCGGGTCGCAGCTACTCAGGATGGGAAAGTCGGGATTGCCGTCCCCGTCCTCTGGGTCGCCAAAGCCAACGTCGGTGTAGATCTGTCGTCGGTTGGGCGTAGACAGCAGGTCGAAGGGGTAGTCATCTCCTCCGTTGGCCAGGAAGTTCAGCGTGACCAGTTCGTAGCTATTGGACGCCGCGGCCTGGGCCACACCGTCGATGTAGAGCGCCGTATCTGGGTTCCCGTTGGCGTCCGTGTCGACATACAGGTCCCGGACTCGGGTCCCCGCAGTGGTGATGGTGCCACCCTCGATGACCTGAGGCGTGCCGGCGGGATCGAAGCCGACGGCGATGCCGGCCAGCTGAGGGAAGCGGCCATCGGTGACGCCTGGTCCCAACCGGGAGAAGCCGTTCTCTAGGAGGACCTTTAGTTCTTCTCCGTTGAGGCTGACCACGACGAGACCGTTGTCGAAGCGCAGTGTCCCGCGGAAGTGGCCCTCGGATACGTCGCCGGGCTGGGCCATGGCGAGGCCGAAGTTGAACGGCGGGTTCAGGGTGGTGGTCGTCCCCACCGTGACGGCGTCGCCGATCTCGGCCCGGATGCCGCCTCCGTTCTTTAGAGCGATGACGTTTGTGAGCTCGGCACAGCGCTCCGCGTACCATTTCATCGAGTCGGCGGTCAGATTGCCCAAGTTGGTCTCCTCGGTTCGTACCACGCCCCGGCGCCCCTCGAGGAAGACGTCGGTGTGGCCAACGACGTTGTTGAATTGAGTCTGGATGACGCTATCAATGCGGTCGCGCAGGGTGACCGCATCGGGGATGGGGGTCCCGCCGACGGCCGTTACGTTGGCCTCGGTGGTGGCGTAGGTCCCGCTGACCGCAGCGTCGATCGAGTTGGGGATGAGGATGCCGTTCTCGTCGAACGTGACGACCAGGCGGCCGAGGTACTTGTAGTCGCCGTCCACGTTGACGATCAGGACAGGGTTGCCGTCCCGGTCGGTGGTTTGGAAGGGGTAGTCTTCGTCGAAGGCGCCATCGCCCGGGTAGAGCGTGTCGGTCGCGTCGCCCTGACGGGTATTCGACCCGCCGGCCACGATGATGTCCACGTCCCGTAGCTCGGCCGCGAGCGCCTTCTCGAGGTTGATCTGTTGGAGGTGAGAGAGGAGCACGATCTTGTCGACGCCGACGCCGGACAGGAACCCGATAGTAGGCTGAATGGCGGCGGCCAGCTCTGAGATGTTCGTAGTGCTGCCGGCGACCTCCAAGTTGCCCGCTGTCGTGATGCTCGGGAGTTCGGGCGTCGAGGCGCCGACGATCCCCACGATTTCGGCCCCGACACGGACGGTGGTGCTGGCGGCCACCGAGCGCTCCTGGGACCTGTAGTTGAGGGCTTCGCGGGACACAGTCAGATCATCCTCGCCGTTGAAGTCGATGTTTGCGGCCAAGTAGGGAAAGGTGGTGCCCGGAAAGACGGCGTTGCCCCGAGTTTCGGGTTGGAGCGAGTCGGCGAACTCGCCTGGGCCTTGGTCGAGCTCGTGGTTGCCGATGGCCGAGGCTTGGACCCCGAAGGCGTTCATCAGGAAGTGATCTGCGTGGCCGGGCTCATTGGAGCCGGTGAAGCTGCGCACGTCGTCGTTTTCGGCTGCGAAGTAGCGAGGTCCGGGGATGATGTTGTCACCCGACGACACGGTGAGCGTGTGGGCCCCGAAGGTGGGATCGTTTTGGAAAGCGTCGACCAGGGCGGAGAACTCGTCCACGTTGGACAGGGCAGTGGCTTCGTTGCCGTCGACGTCGGCGAAGTGGAGAAGCTGGAGGGTGAACTCGGAGGACTCGCCGATCGTCACGGTGGTCCCGTCGTCGCAGGCGATGGTCGCGGTTCCGTTCCCGTTGTCGGTGACGGTGCAGGAGTCTCCGGCCATGCCAGGCATACCCATCATGCCTGGTGTCCCATCGGCCACCGTAGCCGTCGTGCCATCCTCGCAGGAGATAGTGACGGTGCCATCGCCGTTGTCGACCACCGTGCAGGAGGTGCCGTCTTCTCCCTGCTCACCCCGCGTCCCCGACTGGCCATCTTGGCCATCCCGGCCGGCTGGCCCTCGCTCACCGGGCTCCCCGATGGGGCCGATGTCCCCGGTCTCCCCGCATGCGGAGAGGGCGAGGGCAGTTACGAGGCGCAGACAGCCCCGACCCAAGGTCTTCAGTGTATGCTCGTTCGACATCGGGTCGGGACCATGCCGCCGAAGGACGACGCCTTGATGAATCTCCGATGGCATCTGAGAGGCAGCTTGTGACCTTAGCGACCACCTCACCCGGCCCTGAAGCGGCCTATCTGAACCATGCCGGGACCAGCTGGCCCAAGCCGAAGTCCGTGCGCAGCGCCGTGGCTGCAGCCCTGGACAGGGCGCCGACCGATTGGGCGGCCGCCTTTGAAGCTCAGCATGGGCGGCTGGGGAGGGCCTTCGGTCTTGGCCACGAGCACCGTCTGCTGCTGACGCCGGGCTGCACTTCGGCGCTCGCGATCGCCATCCAGGATCTTCCCTGGCGTGCCGGCGATGTGGTGGCGCTCTCGGCCTTCGAGCATGTAGCTGTCGAGCGTCCCTGCGCAGGTCTCGGTCGCCTCGGCGTCGAGTTCCAGGTCCTGCCCTCGTCGAGGGAGAGCATGATCGACTTGGCCGCGACCGAGCGCTTGCTGGCTCACCGACCGGTCCGACTTCTTGTGGTCTCGGCCGCGGCCAACACTACCGGCGATCTGCTTCCCGTGGCGGAGCTGGGTGCCCTCGCCCGTCGCTATGATGCGCGCCTTCTGGTCGACGCCGCCCAGGTAGCGGGCTGGATGTCCCTGGCCGACTACCTGCCGCATGCCGACATGATGGCTTTCGGCGCCCACAAGGGAATGCAGGGAGTGTGGGGTATCGGGGGACTCGTCCTTCGAGAAGAGCTGGCGATGGCCACGCCTCGCTTGAACGGCGGGCTTGCCAAGCCGGGCTGGTGCGATGGGGGTTCGGTCGACCGGTTGGCTCTATCGGCCTGGGTGGCGGCCCTTGATTGGTTGGACGCGCCGGCCCAGGCTGATCGACTCGATCGCGCTCGCACGCTGAGTGCTCGCCTGCAATGGAGACTGCAGGGGCTGGAGGGTGTGAAGGTCTTGGCCCGGCATCCGCCCGAGGCTCGCCTGCCGACGGTGGCCATGGCCCTCGACGACGCGCGACGCCTGGTTCAGATTCGGAGTCGTCTCGCCAGAGCGGGCATCGTTCACGGCGCCGGTCTTCAGTGCGCGCCCCTAGCCCACCAGCATCTCGGCACGGCCGAGCAGGGCACGCTCCGCTTCAGCTTTGGACCCTCGAGCCGGGATGAGGATCTGGACCGCCTGCTCTCCGTTCTCGACCGAGCCTCCACCGATACTTAACCCGGCCTCGGGATTCTGAGGGCGCGAACGTGGCGCACTCATGGCCCACGCATGGCGGGACTTTGTTCGAATGAACCTCCGTTCGGTAAGCCGTTCGAAACGTCCTCTCGACCCAAGGCGCCCGCAGGAGCCCTACAAAGCTCACTTTGTTCGAGGGACGAGCAAAGATGAGCGAAAGGGTCGAAATCCTTTCGCCTTGTGCCATCAATGACGCAGCGCGCTCCGAAAGCCGAGTCAGAACAAGACGTTGACCCCACCTACTTACTGAGTCATGTCCCGGCGACGGAATGCCGACCGGGGCGGAACAGGAACCAGGACCCTTTGGCCCTGTAAAAATCCCCGACGTTTCGGACTCTTTCGCGGACCGAGGCCTGGCGCTGGCGACGGAGGAGGGCGGGGCCCGCCACGTCCCGTCCCGCCCTCAGCCCTTCGACTCGGTCTCGAACCCGGGCATCGCCCAGAACGACAGGAGAACCAATTGAATCGATTGAAGAACGGAGCCCTCGCGCTCCTGGCTTCGTCTTTTGCGGTGCTGACCGCATGCGGCGAAGACGCGACCAACAACAACGGCACCGGCACCGGGATCGGGACCGGCAACGACATGGGCAACGGCAACGGCATGGCCATGGTCACCGGGATCTCGGTAGCTCCGGACACCGTGACCATCGACGTCGGCGGCACGAGTCAGCTGACCGTCACTGCGAGCCTCGACGATGGATCGACCCAGGACGTGACCTCGGTCGCTGAGTACAGCTCGAGCGACGACGCGGTCGCCCTGGTGACCGGCGGAGACGTGGCCGGTGTGGCCGAGGGTATGGCCACAATCACAGCCACCTTCATGGGCTTCATGGACACGGTCGACGTGACCGTCCAGACGGAAGGTCCCATTCCCTTCGACCCTGTGGTGCCGGTCGATGGTGCCTTCCCGGGACGAGCTGGGTTCGGCGAGAGTGGCGCCAACTCCCACACCGAGGACGATCAGTGCCCGATGCGCTCTAGTGCAGAGGCGGTGGGCGTCTGCCACCGCATCGTCTGGGACGGCTCCGAGACCTTCACCGGCGCCTTCTGGCTCGACGGCTCGGGCTTCGGCGACAACGTCGCGGTGAACATCGCAGCCGGTGCGACCGCGGTCCGTTTCTCGGCCTGGGGTGCGGCTGGCGGCGAGCGGATTGAGTTCGGGGCCGGTCTCGAGAACAACATGGGCGGCGGCGTGAGCGACATGGGCTCCGTTCGCGAGTTCTTCGTCCTCGGCGACGCACCCACCGAGTATTCCATCCCTCTCGCCAACCTCGGCGACTACACCATGAGCGGTGGCGTGGCAGCCGGCTTCATCTTCGCGATGGGCCAGGTCGACCTTCCGACCGGCGGCGAGATCTACATCGACGACATCCGCTGGGTGAACGACCCCTTGCCCATGCGAGACCCGCCGCTCTTGACCCTGGACGATGTCTTCATGGACCGTTCCTCCTTCGGCGGCGGCTTCATGGAGGCTACCGACAGCTGCCCGATGCGGTCGGCCTCCGACGCCTTCGGCGACTGCCACACCATCACCTGGGACGGAAACGGCGGTTTCACCGGCGCCTTTTGGACCAACGGCGCAGGCTTCGCGAACATCATGCTGACCACGGTCGATCCGGGCGCAACGGTTCTCAAGTTCTCGGCCTGGCGGACCGCTGAGAGTCAGGACACGGCCATCGAGTTTGGCTTTGGTCTCGGTAACAACGGAGACGGCGGCGGCGCCGACGGCGTCGAGATTCGCCGAGTCTTCAATGTCGGCGAGGAGCCGACCGAGTTCCAGATCCCCCTCGGCGCTCTGGGCGGCTACCCCAACGGCGTGGCCGCGCCTTTCCTCTTCGTTCTGGATACCGGAGCGACCACCCTCTACATCGACGACATCCGCTGGGAGGCCATCCCCGAGCAGACCCTGCCCATGACGGTGGATGATGCTTTCCCCGGTCGGGGTGGCTTCAGCGCTGCCGGGGCCCCCGCCCACACCGAGGACGATCAGTGCCCCATGCGCTCCAGCGCGGAGGCTGTCGGGACCTGCCATCGCGTCGTCTATGACGGCAGCCAGGCCTTCACCGGTGCGCTTTGGATCGACGGTGAAGACTTCGCAACTGCCCAAGTCGTTCCGATTCAGGGGGGTGCAACACTCGTCAAGTTTTCGGCCTGGGGGGCCGCGGGCGGCGAGAATGTCGAGTTTGGCATCGGCGACAACAACCTGGACGGGGTCCAGGTCCGTCAGGCCTTCACGCTGACCGACACGCCCGTAGAGTACACCCTGTCGGTGGAGCCTCTCGGAGGAGCTGCGGGTGGCCTGAAGGCGGGCTTCGAGTTCGCGGCCTTCAGCCAGGTCGAGTTCTACATCGACGACATCCGATGGACGAACGATACGCCCCCTCCACCGCCCATCAATGTTCGCCTTGACCCGGCTGATGCGGCCATCTTCTTCAACGGGGGGAATCCGGAGGTGCAGGATACGATGGCTGGTGGAGCACCAGTAGGGAACGCCGCTGCCGGCTCGGTTTATGTAGCGCCATTCCAGCTTCCCGCGATTCCGATGGGTGGCTTCACGGAAGCGAACTTCACGACGTTCATCAACGGAGTGGGTGGCGATGCCATGCCGGCCATCAACATCGATTTGTACGGTCTGCCCTTCCGGTCAGACCCCACCGTGACGCCGGATCAATACTTCACTGGAGCGCTGGATCCGAATGCCACGCTGCTTGGTGACGACTTCCTGGTGCCAACAGTTGCGCCGGGCGCACCCGCAGAGACCGATGACCCGACCGATCAGGCGATCGTCGACTACCTCAACGCCCAGGTTACAGCGGGTGCCGTCGCAGGCGACTTCGTCTTCCTCCGCTTTTCGCCCGATGCGGACTCTCCCATCGGTCCGGGACGGACCTATGACGTCAGCGCGGCGATCAATGAGATTGACCCTGGCAACAAGCCGACCCTAATCGTCCGCTGACAGCCTGCGCTCGCCCGCCCCTCCATCGCAGGGGCGGGCGCACTTTCCCTTCCCGTCCTGTTGCGATCTGTGACCGCATTCCGAACAATCGGAGAGCGATTTTTCCCGCTGTCCCTCCATTGGGACGAATCGATCGAACGAGCTACGACTGCAGACTCTGGAGACCTCTTCTCGTGGTCCTCCCGTTGAGTTTTCTCGGTCCGAGACTTAGCAGTGGCGTGTAGCGGCCCCAATAGGCCGTCGCGGCATTTAAAACCACGATCGAGAGGAACAAAACATGGGACATCAAGTGAAGACTGCAGGGCTTCTTGCGCTGATGCTGGTCGGCTGCCAGCAGTCGGCGCCGCCCGCGGCAACGAGCGAGGCCTCGCCCTCGCCCAAGAGCGAGGCGGTCGAATACGACGCCACAAAGGCGACCGAGATGGCGGCCAAGGCCAAGCCGAAGGAGTTTTGGTGGCCGAAGCAGATAAACCTTCAGCCTCTTCGAGATCACGGGCGCATCTCGAACCCGCATGAGGACTTCGACTACGCCCGGGCTTTCGCGGCCGTCGACTTTCCGCAGCTCAAGAAGGACGTGGAGGCGGTCCTGACCGACTCCAAGGACTGGTGGCCGGCAGACTATGGAAACTACGGGCCCTTCTTCATCCGTTTGTCCTGGCATGCAGCCGGCACCTACCGCGTTCGGGATGGTCGAGGGGGATCAGGTGGCGGTCAGCAGCGCTTCGAGCCTTTGAATAGCTGGCCCGACAACACGAACCTGGACAAGGCCCGGCGGCTCCTTTGGCCGGTCAAGCAGAAGTACGGCCGAAGCGTCTCCTGGGCCGACCTCTTGGTGCTGGCCGGCAACGTGGCCATGGAGAACATGGGATTCCAGACCTACGGCTTCGCTGGGGGCCGGGAAGATGACTGGGAGGCGGACCTCGTTTACTGGGGTCCCGAGACCGAAATGTTGGCCGATGAGCGCTATGAAGGCGATCGAGCGCTCCACAACCCTCTGGCTGCGGTCCAGATGGGTCTGATCTACGTCAATCCCGAGGGGCCCAACGGAAACTCGGACCCTCTCGCTTCGGCCAAGGACATTCGTACCACCTTCGGACGGATGGCCATGAACGACGAAGAGACGGTCGCGCTCATCGCGGGTGGTCATACCTTCGGCAAGGTTCATGGGGCCGTCAAGGCTGATTGCCTGGGGCCGGAGCCGGCAGGGGCCGCGGTCGAAGACCAAAGCCTGGGCTGGAAGAACAAGTGCGGCAAGGGCAAGGCCGAGGACACCGTGACCAGCGGGCTCGAGGGCGCTTGGACGAGCAGCCCAGCCCAGTGGACCCACCAGTACCTTTCCAACCTCTTCGCCTTCGAATGGGTGAAGACCACAAGTCCCGCCGGCGCCACTCAGTGGAAGCCGAGCAAGGAAGGGACCGAGAAGCTCGTCCCCGACGCCCACCGAGCCGATGTCCGTCACCCACCCATGATGCTGACCTCGGACCTCGCGCTTCGTATGGACCCGGACTACGAGAAGGTCTCGAAGCGGTTCTTGGAGAACCCAAAGGAGTTCGAGTTCGCCTTCGCCAAGGCCTGGTACAAGCTTATCCATCGCGACCTGGGGCCCCTGGCTCGCTACGTGCCGGGCGAGCTGCCGAAGGAACCGATGATCTGGCAGGACCCGATTCCGGACGTCGATCATCCGCTGGCCAACTTGGGGGATCAGGAGAGGCTCAAGGGCAGGATCTTGGCCTCCGGCCTCAGCGTGTCCGAGCTGGTTCGCGCGGCTTGGGCCTCGGCTTCGAGCTTCCGGAGCTCCGACATGCGGGGCGGGGCCAACGGTGCCCGGGTCCGCTTGGCGCCTCAAAAGGACTGGGCGGTCAACGACCCGGCTGAACTGGCCAAGGTCTTGACCAAGCTGACCGAGATACAGAAGGGCTTCAATGCCAAAGCCAAGGGCAAGAAGAAGGTCTCCCTCGCTGACCTCATCGTGCTGGGCGGCAACGCGGCCGTGGAGAAGGCGGCCAAGGACGCGGGCGTGAACATCAAGGTCCCCTTCAAGGTGGGACGGATGGATGCGGGCCAAGAGATGACCGACGTGGAGTCCTTCGCCGCACTGGAGCCCAAGGCCGATCCTTTCCGCAACTACTTCGTGGGCGGCTATGAGACGGGCTACCTAAATGAGCCTTCGGCGGCGATGGTCGACAAGGCCGACCTCCTGACCCTCAGCGTCCCTGAGATGACGGTGCTGGTGGGCGGTATGCGGGCTCTGAACGCCAATGCGGGCGGCGCCAAACACGGCGTCTTCACCGACGCTCCCGGGACCCTGAGCAACGACTTCTTCGTCAACCTGTTGGACATGTCGACCGAATGGAAGGCGAAGGACGGGGACAAGGGCGTGTTCGAAGGGACCGACCGAGACACTGGCAAGGTGAAGTGGACGGCGACCGAGGTAGATCTCGTCTTCGGATCGAACGCCGAGCTTCGGGCAGTGGCCGAAGTCTACGCGTTCGAAGGGGCGCAGAAGAAGTTCGTAAGAGATTTTGTGGCGGCCTGGACCAAGGTGATGAACCTAGACCGTTTCGAACCTGTCTGAGCCTGCGTCCCGCGGGTCGTCCTCGGGGGGCGGCCCGCACCCCGCCTTCACCGCCAGTCCAGCTCGTATAGGAGGCTGTGCCCCACATCTTCCGAGTACTTCTGAATTGTCTTCTGAGCCAGCCGGCGCTTGATGGGCAGAGGAATGGCGCGAGAGATACGTCCCGCCGCCGTCGGCGCCTCGCCCAGCATGTCCTTGCCACCCTTGGGAAACGACACTTGGACTTGGGCCCATCGAAGTCCGGCCGAGTCGAGGAAGTGAGAAAGAGCCTTGAACTGCTGCATGAGCGGGTCCGTCCGGTGCGTTCCCCAGTTCGCGGGCGGCATGAAGTCGACGAAGTGCATCAGGTGGAAATTGAAGTTGACCCACAGATCCTTGGCCGAAAGCTGGAGTGGTGCATCGTCAATGACGCGATGGAAACGAATGGCCTTCAGCCGGTCCAGCTGGCTCATGTTGGCTTCCAGCTCGGGGAGCAGGGCGCCGTCGTAGAAGAGGCGAAGGACGCTCGGAAAAGCCTGAACGTGGGCCCACTCGAAGTCGGTGAGAAGTTCCTGGAGCCGAGGCAGCTTTCGAGCCTCCATCGCGAAGGTATTGGTCGCCGTCCCCAAAATGGAGTGGAGCAGAGCCACGTTGGGTGAGTAGTTCGAAAAATACTTGGCCGAATAGTCGTGGCAGAACACCAAGTGCTGCAAGAAGGTCCCGTCGGCGTGCTCCATGCTGAAGTCGCACTCCTCCATCATGAAGTCGACCAAGGCTTGGTCGAGAGAGGGCACGGGTTTCTCAGCCTGGGATTCGGCGTAGGCGGCCTCGATCTCCTCGATGGCGCCGTCACTCCAGAAGGTCTCTTTGGCCAACTTGTCCTTCATGACCATGCGCGCCAGCCCGCCCTTCATGCCGCCGAAGATGGTGCGACTCATGTCGAAGCTTCTCACTGGCTCCACCCGGACCTGACCCGCATGGTCGAAGGCGCCTCCGCCGGCTAGAGCGGCCTTTCGCTGCAGGTTGAGGCTCGCGTCCAGGGGCCGGACCTGGGGCGTGTCGACGGCGATCACCACGGTCCTCACTACGATCGCATCGTCGCGACGGGCAAGCAGCCAACAGGGCTGCTCGACTCGGGTTCGTCCCCGGTACCGAGGGCCCGTGGCGCCGAAGGCTCAGGGATGGCGCTGCGTCTGCGCCTGTCGTACACCCGAGGGATGGCCACGATCGTCATTCCGGCCCACGACGAGGCCGAGGTCATCGGGCGTACGCTGAGATCGATCACGCCCGAAGGCTGGCGAGAGGTCTACGAAATCATCGTCGCGTGCAATGGCTGCACGGACGCGACGGCCCAGATAGCGCGTTCCTTCGTCGGGGTGAATGTCTTGGAGACCGAGGTTGGCAGCAAGATCGTGGCCCTGAACATGGCGGACGAAGCCGCTTCCGGCTTTCCGCGAATCTACCTGGACGCCGATATCGAGACGAGTCTTCGGGCCATACGGCGAGTGATCGAGGTCTTGGAGTCTGGCGAGGCCGACGTTGCAGCACCCGCGGCCGTGCTCGACACGAGCGCGTGCAGCTTTCTTGCCCGACGCTACTATGAGACCTGGAGCAAGACGGGCTACTTCAAGAACGCCATCGGCAGTGGCTTCCTCGGCATGTCGGAGGCAGGTCGCCGTCGCTTCGAGGCTTGGCCCAACATCATTCCCGACGACGAGTATGCCCGCCTGGTCGTTCCTCCCCATCGTCGACGCGTGGTGCGAGACGTCAGCTTCGTCATAAGACCGCCCACCGAGATTCGCTCCGCCATACACACCCGGGCCCGTCACTACCTCGGCAACTATCAGCTTCAGGAGTCCTACCCCGAGATTTGGCGGACCAAGGAGCCGGCCAGCTCTTTGCTGCAGTCGGTTGCGGCCGAACCCAGCATGCTGCCTTGGCTTGGGCTCTACTTGGGCGTGGGCGTCGCCTCACGGCTCCAGGCCCGGGCGAAGCTAAAGTCCGGTGCCTTGGCCTGGTACAAGGACCAGACGGCCCGCCAAGGAAGTACCGGTTCGTGACCCAGCCCCTTCCCGTGACCTTGGTGGGAGGCTTCCTGGGAGCCGGGAAGACGACCCTCATCAACCAGCTCTTGGTTCAGGCCCACGGTCTGCGGATGGGTGTGGTGGTGAACGACTTCGGACCCATGGACATCGATGGCGAACTCTTGGTCGGCGTCGAAGGCGAGGTAATGCGGCTCAGCAATGGCTGTATCTGCTGCACCCTTCGACAGGGGCTGGTCGACACCGTGCTCGGACTCGTCGAAACCCGGGCCGAGCTCGAACACCTGGTGGTGGAGGCCAGCGGCGCTTCCGACCCGGCGGCGCTCTTGGAGCCGCTTCGGGAGCTCCAGCGAATGGCCCTCATACGCCTCGACGGAATGGTGACCGTGGTCGACGCCGAGGCCCTCGACCTCGATGCCGAGGGAGAGCTGGGTCGACTCCAGCGAAGTCAGGTCGTAGCAGCCGACATCCTCATCCTCAACAAGATGGATTTGGTGTCCGACGCCGATGAGCCCAGGCTGGCCCTGACCCGTCTGCGGCCCGATGCGCGCATCATCGAGGCGGTGAAGGCCCAGGTGCCTCTCGGGGCCTTGCTCGGGTTCGGGGGGGGGGAACGCGCCTCGCCGCAGGCCCTGGGTCACCCGGCGTTTCGCAGCTTTGCATGGACTCGGCAGGATCCCCTTCCCTTCCGTTCGACCTTCGAGACGCTCCAGGGTCTTCCTCCCGAAGTCTTGAGAGCGAAGGGCTTCGTCGACTTCGAAGAACGACCCGGTCAGAAGGTTGCCTTGCATTTGGCCGGGCGGCGTCTTTGGGCCCAGCCCGTGGGGGACTGGGGAGAAGAGGTGCCCATGACTCGGCTGGTTTTCATCGGTGTGATGAGCGCAGACGTAGAGTCCCGCGTTCGGGCCGCCCTGAACCAGCTCTGAAGATGGTCACAAACGGCCTCAGCCCCCTCAGGGTGGGAATGAATTCCAGGTCGCCGACGAGGGGTCGGAATGAACTGGAGCCCGGGCTTCGGCTCGGTCATGAGAGGCGCCAGGAGACACTCCATGATGATCAAGAAAACCCTCGGTGCTTTGTCCTTCCTGGCGCTGTTCGCCACCCCGACCCTCGAGGCCGGGGCAGCGACCTACGAGATCGACTCCGCCCACACATTCGTCCTGTTCGAGGTCAAGCACCTCGGCATCGGAAAGTCCTACGGCATGTTCCGCAAGGCAACGGGCAAGTATGACCCGGACGAAGGCATGCTCGACGTGACCATCGATGCAGGCAGTCTCTACACCGCGAACAAGAAGCGGGATGAGCACCTGCGCGGACCCGATTTCTTCAACACCAAGCAGTTCCCGCAGATTACTTTCAAGAGCAAGAAGGTGATCAAGAAGGGCGAGGACATTCAGATCACGGGCGACCTCACCATCAAGGGCAAGACCAAGTCGATCGAGTTCATGATGAAGAAGGTCGGCGAAGGCAAAGACCCGTGGGGCAACTTCCGGACGGGCTACGAAGGCACGATGACCATCCAGCGGATGGACTTCGGCGTGGACTACATGCCGGACGGTCTGTCCAATGACGTCCAGCTGACCCTCGCTGTCGAAGGCATTCGTAAGTAGCGTCCGTGCAGACGGCGCTCCTCCTGTCTGTCGTTGCGCCTGGCGTGACGATCGCTATCCTCCTCGGCCTCGGCGCAGCGACCCGCCGGAGCCAAGGAGGGCTCGCTTCGGTGCTCGGGGCCTTCATGGCGCCGGTCGCGGCCTTCGCGGCCTATGTGCCCGTGCGGGGCGTACCGGAGCTCCCTCCCGGCGACGCCTCGGTGTGGTCTCTATGGATGGGATGGGGCGCGAGCGTGATCAGCGCGCTGGGGGCGGGGGCCTGGTTCCCGAAGGGCCTTCGCTGGTCGATGCTCGCAGCCTGGGCGGCGGCCACGGCCTACCTAGTCGCAGGACCGCTGCTGCAGGGCAGCGGCTTCGGGACGTGTGCGCTTCTCGTCTTCGGGACGACGGCTGGGGTCTTCGCCGTCGGCTGGACGCTCGAGACCCGAGCCTCCTTGCTCCCGGGGCCGGCCCTAGCGCTGTCACTCTCCGTGTTGTCCGGCGGGGCGGCGACCGTGCTCGGCACCTCGGGGACGGCGCTTCTGGCCCAGGTGGCGGGGGGGGTCTCGGTCGCTTGGGGCGTCCTGTTCCTGTTCACGCTCTGGCGTCGCGAGCTTCCCTTCCGCCTCGCGATGGGACCCTCGATGCTGTTGCTCGGTGGTCTCCTCCTGGGCGGTTCCTGCTACGCCGAGGTCGGTGTGCCGGCCGTCCTCGTCCTCTCGGCGGGGGCCTTCCTGCTTGGCGTTCTGCCTCTGAAGGGCGCCCTACGATCTCCCATGCTCTCCGCTTTGACATTGGCGTCGACAGCGGCGGTGGCCAGCTTGGCAGCCGTAGCTTCCGGCTTTCTTCCCGCCCCCCAGGCCGAGAGCACTTTGAGCGAGGAAGACGACCACGATGGCTACGACTACTGACTCCCGCCCCGGTGTCCTAGCTCGGCTCTCGGCCAAACGCTTCGGTAACTCGCCTTCAAGTCGTCCAGGGCGGTCTCCATCCATACGTCGTCGGGTCCGTAGACGAACACTCCGATGCGGCTACTCTCGGGAAGAAGCTTGGTTCGCATCGAGTCCTTCACGGGGTTGGCGCAGGGTTCGTCGTCCTCGGCCGTGGCCAAGAGGAGTAGGTCTCGAAGCTCGATGCTCTGACCCGAGGGATTGAAGACATAGCGCTCCTCGGCTCTTCCCCTGCGTAAGCGAAAGGTGGTCGTCCGCGCCCGATCGAGGTCGACGAGGGACATCGGAAGCCGATGCCGCAGTGAGACCGCGTTCAGGACGTCGACGGCGGCCGAGATTCGCGGGAAAGCATGTTCGGACGCGAAGCGCTCCAGAAGTTCGCAAGCTGGCTTGCCTCGGCCGGACGCCCGATAGCGTCCAAACTTGAGCATCGCGCGCACTGCCGACCGGCGCGCAGAGTCCGGCGCTCGGTCCCGTGCTTCGGCGCAGGCGGTCTCGAGCAGCGCCTCGAGGGCGCTTGGATCGGCCTCGGACGGGTCGAGCCTGAGGGCGAACGCAGCGAGCCGAGCAGGGGCAGCATCGCTGGAGCTTTCGAGCTGGATGGACTCCATGGCGAAAGCCTCCCTCGACGCGGAGGTCCAGGCCAGGGCTTCCTCAGAAGACGCAGTCTTCGAGGCGGACACATCCTTCATAGCAGAACTCGGTGTAGCCCACGGTGAGCTCGGGCAGGTCGCAGCGTGGCGGCAGGGCGTCGCAAAGCACGCCGCCCACCGGGGGGGCGCACTGGGCGAAGCCGCCCTCGGCGCACTGGCTGAAGCGGGTGCAGCAGCCAGGCTGTTGGCAGTCGCAGAGCGCGCCCTCATCAACGTACACTGGATGGCAGGCCTCCGCGTCGATGCAGGCTTCTTCGCCGAGTCCCCCACAGTCCAAACAGGCGGGGCGTGGGCAGGGAGCGGGGAGCGTGTCGAGATCGATACAGCTTCGGATCTCCTCCCTGCATGGTGAGCATACGCGCTCCTGACAGTCGGCTCGGCCCCGACAGGCCTCGGGTTCCAGCGATGCGCAGGGTGGGGGCGGCGGGCAGGCCAAGTCGGGGCAGCTCGGTTCCGCACCCTCGGAAGGGAAGCATACGGTGAACGACAGACGCCCCTCGCAGTTGGGGCAGAGCTTCTGCAAGCATTCCGGCGCATCGTCGCAGGCCGAGGCTGAGAGGCTGCGGCAGACCAAAGCGCCTCCATCCAAGCCGCGTTCTCCTCCGCCCAGCTCTTCGAGAGGTGCGTCGGGGCTACAAGCCAAGACAAGCGTGCCGAGGATGACGGAACAGCGCATACGGTTCAGGTCTTCATCATCCGTGCCATTTCGGCTGGCTGAAGCTCGACGCCAAAGCGTCGGAATTCTGAGGCACGCCATCGTCCCTTCGATGGGGAGTTCCAAGAAGCGCAGCTTGCCTTGCTTTTGGAGTCGGGTCTCGAGTGGCCTAGGGGCTCCTATCGCCGGAGCGCTCTCGAGGCGCGGTGAGGACTCGCTCGTTGTTCGCAGGGCGAGAAATCCGGGGGAATAGCCGGATGACGGACTGAATCATAGGGGTATTGCGAGACACCTGACTTGCCAGACATTTGACCGCGCTCCCAAGAAACATTGCGTGGCGGCGGCCCGGCTCCAAGACCGATCCTTCGAAGACGAGGCTGTCGAAGAAGTCACGCGTCTTCAGTGGTCGAGCGACGGGTGGACCAGATCCAATGACCTCCTCGTCAAAGAAGAGCCCATCGAGATTCGGATAGACGGCGCACCTATCGCGGTCTTGATGCGAACGCCCGGACATGACGAAGAGCTGGTCCGGGGATTTTTGCTCACGGAGCGCATCGCCGCGGAGCGCGGACAA
>JBCCQA010000013.1:0-126534 GCA_039024635.1 Myxococcota bacterium
ACTAGGGCCCCACATCGAACTGGAGCAGGTCCAGCTCGCCATCGGCGTTGGGGCCTTCAAGCACGAAGATCTTCGTCTCTGACTCCCATACAGTGCTGCCGAGCCTGTTTCCTTGGTTGATAGGGGCCTGCAACCGGAGCGTACGGCCCTCCAGACTTCGCGTCGTGTTGGTAGTCGGGTCGAGCAACACGAGGTTAGCAAACTCGCTTCCCTCCTGTGATGGCTCACAAAGGAGGATCTGCTCGCTCGCGGTCCTAGAGCCCAGGGTTGAGATGTAGGGGGGGGCTATCAGCTGAGTGCACGGGGAGACCTCAAATGAAGGAAGGTCCTTCCTCAAGACCTGCGAAGAGCCATCGGGGGAGATGTACCAGAGCTCTCTACCTCCATCTTCGACGGAAGACCTGATCGCGGCGATACCTTCGCCGGCTTTGGCGGCTTGAAAGAACTCGAGGAGAGACTGCTCTTCGCTCAGGTCTTTTAGGAATATCTGTCTATCTTCGACCGCAAGGAGACTGAGCGCAGTCTCAGAGGCGAACTCGTCAAAGGAAGATTGCCATTCCGGTTCGTTGATTGCGGTATCCAACGCGAGCGTGGTAACGACGTTATCCTGTCCGATAGCAGTCAGGAACGTGGTTCCAGCATCATCCACGTAGCTTAGACAGTCGCGACCTGCGCGGGCTCCGCCGAGGACTCGTCCAGTCACAGAGGCTAGCTCCCCTGTGATGAGATCGAACCGGTAGGCGGCGTTACTGCTCCAGCCGCACCAGGTGTGCGGGTCGGGGGACACCTGCCAGCTTTGGGAATCCACCTCGGGAAGCTCAATGGGGCCATCCGGCGAAACTACGCGAATGGGCCGCCCTTCCGAGAAATCAAGAGCGAAGTTCACTAAGCCGCGATGGCGGGTTCGACCATCTCCGTCAGGCGATTGGAATACTCCGGTGGGAAAGATAACGATGTCTGACTCGCTTGAGTCTCGAGCGATAAGACGAGTTCGACCCGAGTCTGGCGCCCAAATAACAACGTCATCGTCTCCGTCGAAGACGAGTTCGACTGGGTACCTTTGATCCAGCCCGAAGGGCCAAATGTGGACGCGCTCGCCAGGATCGAAGTCCTGGAACTCGCCCCGGTCATAGACACGAGGTACGAACAAGTCCGGTTCCACGCTTTCGGAGAAGTAGAGCGCGCCTTCGGGAGTGAAGCGTACCAAGGTCAGATTCAAGAGAGTCGGGATCTGAGCTAGCCTCTCTGTGACCACCTGAACTTCCATCTCCTCCAAGTCGACAAGCAGCAGGGATGATGTGCTTGCCTTGATTGCCAGGCGACTCTCATCTCGGCTTACTGCTGCGATCCGTGCATCCGCAGGGAGCTGGATCATTGGTTCATCGGACGGGAGAACCTGATGTCCCGTGTCAGGGAGCGACGAATCTGAGGTAGAGAGGTCTTGGGGATCGATGTCGGATGCTGATCCGACGTCTCTTCCAGAAACCGGGCCAACAGACTCGCTACAGGCCAGGATAGCGCATGCGCTCATGGCCAAGAGTAGCAGGTCTGCTGGCCGGTCAGGCATCAAGGGCAGTCGGTACCACCGGGCAGCCTGGGGGTGAAGATCTTATCGTCACATGGGTCTGGGTTGGGGCCCAACCTCCGGGATTCAACGATGATGTTATCACCTTCTCTGCGGATGGATGTGACGTCGGGGCAGACCGACTGACCTGTGCCTCCGGGGCCAGAGTCACCCGTGATGTTGTCGAAGGCTTTGGCGGTTCGGAGGCCTGTCGCCGCGTCCAAATCAGTGATTTGAACGTGTGCTGTTGAGTCTGGTGCCATCCAGATCTGATCAACATTTGGGAACAGCGACTGGAATCGGTCCGAGACTTCTCTCGACGTGATCTCCGAAGGGGCTACGCGGCGAGCAAACCCGAACGTGTGCCAGTTGAAGAAGTTGGCCTGTTGAACGAAACCAACCGCACAGCCGTCGAAACCCGCAGCTGGCAGAAGCGCGTACTCCGTGACCGACGACGACGACCTTGGTCCTTGGTTGTTTCGCTCAAATTCCACGGTGAAAGGACCGGTTATTACGCCGTTCGGAGTGGCATCAGCCTCCACAGTCTCTGAAATCTGGGTTGGGAGATTTGGGGTTGAGCAGGTTTGGTCGGCGTTTCCTACGAAATTGTTGGGGCTTCCGGTCGTTGCGTCGAATACCTTAGTGAAGCCTCCATCGACGGGACGCACCCTCGACTCGAACTTTGCGGCAGCTCCGCTAGTTCCTCCGTTGGCGAAGACTTCGACGTCTATGCATCCCAGCCTGGAATCCCTATCAGCCGGCTGGATGTCAAACGTCACATCTACGTCGGAACCACCTGGGACTGGCACCGACTGAGTCTCTGGACTGAACTTTACGTTTTCACCTGTCACGCTCATAGGTGTGACCTCTACGCTTCCGCTGAAGCCGGGGTCTGGCTCGATTGTGACCGTAACAGTCTCCGACATGCCCCATTCGACACCGTCATTCGGAGTGGACTTGACCGTCAGATCGAAGCCGGGTGTAGACCCTCCACCTTGGAGGACTACGACAGCTGGAGTGAATGGCGCTCGGACCGGTATTGGGCCGGGAGGCTGACCGGGAGTTACGGTCTGATAGCCACAAGAAAATCCGGTAAGACCAGGGAATGGACCGACTAGGCCGGTCTGGGTCTCGAGTTGGAGCCAACTACTAGAGCCAACGTCATACGCAGCGTACCAGTCCCATACGCCAGGTTGGATGTTCAACGGCGGGAGAAAGTTCTGCTGGGCGATGTTATCGACGCAATCGTAGCCTCGAAGCGGAAACCGAGACTGACACCACTCTAGAGCGCTGTCGGCGGCAGACACCGTGGTAGCGACCTGTCCGTCAAGGAACGCGGTTCCTGAACCGTAGATCTTCCTGCCGAAAAAGGGTTGTTCGAACCCGGCCTTCTCAAAGGCCTCGACGGGGTCGGGATTTGCGGGGTCAAACGGGGATGAAAATCCGACTGTGTGAAAGCACTGACCGGCCGCAGCCGACAGCGCGAAGGTTGCAATCAACATCGCGAGGTCAGTGCTTCGTTGAGACCAAAGCCTTCAACGAAACTCGATGTTCGACGCCGAAATGTTTCTCGACGTAAGGGAGCCCCATCAGCGTGTTGCGACGTGTCGAAGGGAGCCCCCGAAGAAGTCTACAATTCGTGCCCATGGGACGACTCCGGGAGCCCCCTAGCACCCCACAACCCGTCGGTCTTTTGAAGCGAGCCGTCCCGCTCGAGCTCTCCCAGCCTGCGCTTGCAGACGCGCTCCGATAGCTTCGCTTTCGCAGCGATGAGCTCGAGCTCTTTTGCCCCCCCCTTCACAGCATCGAGCACACGCTGTCGCTCCGCTTCGCGTAGGACTCGACTCGTCTTCTCTAGGCGCTGACGCTTCCTCTTTTGGGCCTCATCTTCACACGTGGGCGGAGCCGCAGGAGGTGGAGGCTCGGTCTCCTTCATCTCAGGCTCTGGAGGCTTCACCTCGAGTTTGCGCTGAGCTTGTGGCTCAAGGGCTGTCAGCTCGTTGGCTCGGCCGAGCTCGAGCCCCTCGCCCTGCCCCACTGACCTCACCTCGAGGACCATCTCGTCATCGACCTCGAGCACCTTAGGCTCAGGCCGTCGGAGCGCCTCCATCACCAGCTTCGGCACTTCGTCCGACGACAGCCCCTCTACTGCGTCAGGAAGTTCGGTGACGTGGTCTCTTCGCTCGAGGCGTCCTCCTCCATCTGAGCGTCCATCATCGCTTCCTCGTACCCGTCGCACACCCTGATTCGGGTCCGCAGATTCGGGCTCAGGTTGTCGTAGATGACGTGCTGGGTGGCCCTGCAAGAGCACTGCGCGCTCGCGTCGCTGAGCATCCACACGCTCTCCGGACAATACGCGCAGAGCGTGTCGGGCACGCTCTGCCCGCTTTGCTTCCACTTCAGCATGGCCGGCGTCAGATCTGACTTCATCTCTTCTGTCTCCTTCTTCCTCGAGGCGCAGGCCCCGAGTTCTCTTTCCGTTGAGGACGGCCTCCGCGATGCGAGCCGCTCTAGCCTCCTCGTGCAAAACTGTGATGCGGCCGGGCTCTTCGAGCACCAGCCCGCGACCGCGGGCGTCTCGATAGAGCACTGCTCCATCGGACGGCCGTCTCCGTTTCGCTCCGCGGACGCGCACGACTTGGCGGGCGCCGACTTCCTCAAAGCGCAGCACCAAGGCCGCAGCCTTTCGTCGTGGCTCTAACGAAGGCTTCTGAGAGGCCACAAGACGCTCGATAACGGGCTCCGTGACACGCAGGTAAGCCTCAGCCTTTTGGAGAAAGAGCGCCTCACGGGCCCACTGGAAGGCCTCTCGCTTGAGTCTGTTCCGGAGCTCTCGAATGTCCTTCCAGAGGTCGACCAGCTTTCGTCCCGACGCCGAGATACTCACCGCATGACGGCTCGGAGTCGTGAGCTGGCCTTGCTTCCGCAGGAAGTAGTTTCGGAGCCGCTTCGTCAGCACCGGCCCCAGCTTGGGCTCAGGTGGCGTGTCGAGCTCCCGGGCTTTGGCCTCCGCCGCTTGAGGAGCGCCTACACGTTGCAGTCGCAACGCCGCGCGCACTCATGGGGACTGTGTCCCCGCCGTGGGGCTCCCGTTTTCGGTGCCGAGTTCGAATCGTGCTCGTCCCGCTTACCCCCAAAACTTCCTTCAGGGGGATGTCGCTTTTTTCGAGGTGGCGTCACCTCGAGATACTGGCGCACTCTGCACCGCGCTTCGGTCGAAGAGCAGGGCGAGACCGTAGCTCCGAGCTCTGGCGCCCACCGAGTTTCTGCAACTGGAGCTTCGAGGAAGATACGACCTGACCAGCAACCGGTGGGCTAGGATTTGGGTATCTTGAGTGGAAGGGGAAGCTGGAGGTCGGGGGGACTGGTTGCACGGGGCTTGCGGTCGAGTGGCGGAGCCCATCCGTGAGCGGTGCGGCCGCCATGAGCGTGGCTCATGCGCCGCTCCTTGGCCAGGTGCCACTCCACTGTGTGGTCCCCGACCTCGACCTTGGCCAAAGCCGCTTCGAAACGTCGGGCCTGTTCGTCGATGCGCTGAAGGGCCGACATCTGCTCGTCCCGCCCCATCTTCGCCTTCTGAACCGCTTCTCGAAGGATGCGGAGCGTCTCGTCGTACACTTTAGTCGCGACCGGGAAAGGATGGCCGTCCTTGCCCCCGTGGGCGAAAGAGAAGCGGGCGGGGTCGCGGAAACGAGCGGGACGCCCATGGATGGTCTCGGCGATGAGTGCCAGCGAGCCTAAAGTCCGGGGACCCAGGCCGGGGGTTAAGAGGAGCTCGGGGAAGTCTCGCGCGTGGGCGCCGACTTCGAAGGCGGCGGCGAGCCGCTCGGGCACGATGTCTCGAGGCCGAACTTCGTGGCGAGCGGGCATGAAGAGCCTAGGTGCGGCCCGACGGGCGGCGCGGACGCCTTCCAAGAAAGCCTCCGGCCCCTCCTGCACCAGCTCACGTATGAGCTCACGGGCCGGATCCGAGCCAGGATCGGCCAGGTTGATGATCTTGGCGCCGGGCTCCGGCCCCGACCCACACGAGATGCCGACGTGCGGCGCGTCCACGAAGCTCTTCAGCTCGTGACTGGACCAGTGGTACCGCCGCGCCGTGCCCCGCTCGTTCGAGATGCCCTGCTGCACCACCACCCATCGCCCATCGGCGGCGGCGATGAAGCCGTGCAGATAGATTTGAAATCCATCCTGCAGTGCTCCGTTATCGACCTTGGCCACCAAGCGCGAAGCACGAACCCACCCTTCGGCATCGAAGCCGCTCGCCTCGCCCGCTTTTCGAAGCTCTTCGGGCGTGCGCCGGCTCTGCTTGCCTCGTCCACCGCAAGGCCAGAGGCCCAGCTCAGTCTCGGCCCCCCTTAGACCACGCTTGAGAGCCGCGAGAGTCGTTGTCGTGATCCCCGACGAGTGCCAGTCCATCCCGATCAGGCCGCCCAGAGCCTGAAACCAGAAAGGATGGGAGAATCGCTCCAACACGGCCTCCCGACCTTCGTGCAGCATGATGGCCTCGACGATCAGCCGAGCCATCCGAGCCATGCGCTGGGCCAGCCACTCCGGGACACGCCCTCCATGAAGCGGAAGGTCCGCCGTACCGCCCGCCCTCACCACCGTTATCGCTAGCGAACTGGCCCCAAGGTGCAAGCCTCAGCCACGCCAGAGCGGTGAATCCCCTCGGACGCTCTGCCTCACGGCCGCTGGCGCCGGGACTCCGATCCAATGGAACGAACGAAGAGGGGTGGGCCCGGCTCAGCCGCGACCGGGCCCCCAAGACCGCAACGAAGTGAAGGCCGCGTAGAGGCCGAAACGATGGCGCAGTGAGCGGAACAGAGTCGGTCGCAAGACCGAGCTCTGTGGAACGAACGAAGAGGGGTGGGCGCGGCACAGCCGCGACCGGGCCCCCAAGACTCAAAACAGAGACAACTGCTCCGGCTTCACCAAGTCGTGGACCTTGAGGCCGCGCTGTCGCAGGTCTTCGGCCAGCTCGTCGGCCTGGGTCGTCAGATAGATCTCTCGCGCACCACAGGCGGCCACGAAGTCGAGGAGCTCCTGGTGATCAGCGGCTTCGGCCAACGGAAAGGCCTCATCAACCCCCGTTTGATAGACGTAGGCCTGGTCCAGCGCCCTTCCCGAGATCAGGGCCAGCCTACGTTTCGGCATCGCACGCACCGTGGCGTCGTGGCGAAGGATGGGAGGGATGAGCACGATTTCGTCACGGGCCGGTTGGCCCTGGAGCCGCCTTGCGCCGAGAAGATCTCGTCCTAGTTGGATGTAGACCTTTGCAATGTCGTGGATCCCGCGGTGAACGCGAAGCCGGTAACCCCGCTTGCCCAGCATGTACATCAACTCCTGGGCCGGTCCCAGGGGCGGGACCACCAGAACCGGGTTTGCCTTTTCCTCCAGCGTGTCGTCCACGAAGCTGAGGATCCGCTCAAAGACTTCGGCCCGTTCCGGAAACCGACAGTCCCTTCGCCCAAAGGTGCCCGGCATGGCGATGACGTCGCATGGGACAGGCTGCGCCCGCTCGGCGGTGGCGAGCTTCTGAGTGAGGAAGTCGTTGGTGTAGAGGAGCCGGCGCTTCTCCCGGCGAACCAAGAGCTGGGCCGCGCCCAGCATGCGGCCCGATGGGTGCATCTCGAGCTCCAGGTTCCCAAGGACGAAAGGCCGTCGAAACGGACTGGTGAGGGCATCGATGCGTCCGCTCCCTCGGGTGAGGATCCTGACCGTCTCGTCAGTGGCCAGGATCCGCCGCTTCTTGCCCACGACGTCGGCGTGGGCGCTGGACACGAAGGACAGCTCTTTCTTCCGATCCGCATCGCACCAGAGAACCGAGTCGCTGAGGTGGACCCCCCCCGCCCATTCGAAGTCACGGGAAGGCGCATCGAAGAACCTGGCCGGAGCAGAGGGCCGCTCTCGCTTCTCCAAACGAGCCGGAGCCGAGTGCTCGATGCGACGGGCCGAGGGCCCGGACCGAACGGTGATCGGCGCCCGAGGGGGCGGAAAGAGCTCCAAGTTTTCCGCAGAATCGAAGGGCACGACGGGTGAGCGGAGGCTACGGTCGGGCACAGGTCGAAGCAAGTTTCGGACTCGACTCGGAGAGCACCTCGTCGGAGCCTTGAGCCATGACGACGGACGAAGTGAAGGCGCTGATCGAGAAAGGCTTGCCGGACTGCTCAGCCGAGGTCACCGACCTGACCGGGACGGGAGACCACTTCTCCGCCAACGTCACCTCCCCCGCCTTTGCGGGCATAGGCCTCATCGAGCAGCACCAACTGGTTTATCAGGCGCTGGGCAGCCTCGTGGGCGGGGCCATTCACGCCCTCCAGCTCAACACCAAGACCCCCTGATCCGACTCAAGCCGTCACGAGCTTCAGCCAGCCCTTCGGATCCGGCTCCAGCCCGCGCTGCATGGCGGACAGGCGGTCGAAGAGCTCCTTGGTCAGGCTGCCGGGCTCGCCGCTCCCGATGACCGTCTCCCCCTCTTCGTGGCCCAGTACGCCGACCGGCGTCACTACGGCCGCCGTCCCCGTCCCAAAGACCTCGAGTAGCCGCCCAGTGCGGGCGCCTTCGATCACCTCGCGCACCGAGATCTGTCGCTCTTTTACGTTCACGCCCTTGTCGGCGAGGAGCTCGATGACGCTGGCCCGGGTGATGCCGGGGAGGATGGTGCCGCTCAGCGCCGGCGTCGCGACCTCGTCCTCGAATCGGAAGAAGACGTTCATGGTGCCGACCTCTTCCACGTTTTCGTGGCGGAGCGCATCGGTCCAGAGAACCTGGTCATAGCCACGACTCTTGGCCGCCATCTGTCCGGCCAGTGAAGCAGCGTAGTTGCCACCAGTCTTGGCCTCACCCACACCTCCCGGAGCGGCACGAACCGCCTGCCGCTCGACCCATATCCGGGTCGGGCTGAAACTGTCCCCTGAGTAGGTGCCGACGGGGCAGCTCATGACGACGAAGCGGTAGTCATTGGAGGGGCGGACGCCGAGAAAGGGCTCGGTCGCGAACATCAAAGGCCGAATGTAGAGCGCGCCCTCGGGATTGCCGCGAACCCAGCGGGCATCCTCCGCCACCAGCCGCATCACCGATTCCACGAAGATCTCGGGTGGCAGCTCGGGCATGCAGATTCTTCGAGCGCTACGGGCAAAGCGGGCCGCGTGGGCCTCGGGACGGAAGACCTGGACCCGACCATCCGGACCGGCGAACGCCTTCATGCCTTCGAAGACGGTCTGAGCGTAGTGCAGGACCGAAGCACCGAGGCCGAGCTGGATGTCCTCGTAGGGCTCGATGACGGGGCGCTGCCAGGTCCCGTCTTGGTAGTGCATGCTGAAGATGTGGTCGGAGAAGATGGAGCCAAAGCGAGGTGCGGGGCTGGGCACGGGCTTGGGCTTGGAGGTTCGGCGTACCTCGAGTCCATCGAGCATGGGGCGTTCTCGCGGGAGTGGGCGACTTGGGTCAATGGATTTGGTCGAGGGTCCGGCTAGCCCAGCATGGCTTCTCGCTCCCGAAGTAGGGCTTCTCGTTCGCGACGCAAGTAGTCACCGATCAATCCGTGGACCCGTGGCTCTCGCAGATAGTGGGCGGAACGCATCACGGTGGGCTCGAAGCCGCGGACCAGCTTGTGTTCGCCGCCTGCGCCAGGTTCGAAGACCTCCAAGCCTCGCTGCAGACACTCGTCCACTCCGTGGTAGTAGCAAACGTTGAAATGCAGGTGCCGGAGCTCCTCGAAGCAACCCCAGTATCGTCCGTACAAACGTTTGCCTTTCTCGAAGTTCACTGCCCCCGCCACGATCTGATCTGCATCATTTCGAGCCACGACGAGCCGAAGGCGATCCGACAGGTCCTCACACCACACGTCGAATGCTTTGCGCGTGAGGTACTGCCGACCCCAATAGAGCTTGTCGATGGTGGACTTATAGAGCCGGTAGGCGGTCTCTCCCTGACCCCGCAAGGCCTTCCCGGATAAGGTCTCGATGCGGATCCCCTGCTTCTCGAGCTCTCGCCGCTCTCGCTTGAGTTGGTTGCGGCGCTTGCTGTTGAAGCGGCCCAAGTAGTCTTCGAAGCTCGACTCCCCGCGGCGAAACCAGTGATACTGAATGCCGAAGCGTTGGTGGAACCCAACCGACTCTAGAGATTCGACCTCGGCTTCGGTCGTGAAGTTCACGTGGACGCTGGACAACTCCATTGCCCCGCAGAGCTCGACGAGGAGCTCACCCAAGGCGCGGCGCAAGGTCGGCCCGTCCTCGTCCGGATGGACCAGAAGCCTCGGACCGGTCACCGGCGTGAAGGGAACGCCTACGAGCAGCTTCGGATAGTATTCGACCCCCAAGCGGTGACAGAGGTCGGCCCAGGAAAAGTCGAAGACGAACTCCCCTTGGCTGTGAAGTTTCACATAGGCGGGCGCAGCGGCCACGACGCGAACCCCCCGCTTGACTACCGGGAAGCGCGGTATCCAGCCGGTCTCGGCCCGTACCGTCCCCGCTTCTTCGAGGGAGCGGAGGAAACGCCACTCCACGAAAGGTGAGCTGTCGCCGTCCCCAACCAGCCGATCCCAGCTGTCGGGATCGATCGCAGAGGCGCCTTCGACCACGTCCACGGAAAGGGGCTGCATCCGAACTCAGGCTAGGCAGCCACCTCGAGCCCGTCCACGATGCGTGACCGACCGCGTGAACCTCGACCCGGATTTCGCCTCATGTTCACATCGCGGCCGTGAACTTGGTTGAGGCTATCCGCCAGGCCCTGGAGGACGGCATGGCCGCCGACTCCACGGTCTTGGTCATGGGCGAGGAGGTCGGCGCGCTCAGTGGGGCCTTTCACGCAACCGAAGGCCTGCTTGCCCGCTTCGGCCCGGATCGCGTCATCCACGGCCACGAGAGCCAAACCGGGATCCTGGCTGCGGCCGTCGGCATGGCCCTCACCGGACTGCGCCCGGTGGTCGAAATCCGGAGCGCGGACGGGGTGCTCTCGGGCTTCCCGGAAATCCGTGAGGAGCTGGCCCAGGTGAGCCGCCGCCCGGAGGGCCAGTGGATAGCGCCAGTGGTCGTTCGCATCGCGGTCGGCGCTGCAGGGCCTCCACCTGGCCCGTTTCCGGAGACCTACTTCGTAGGCTCGCCCGGACTGCGGGTGGTCTGCCCATCGACCCCGGCCGATGCCTATGGGTTGCTTCGAAGCGCGCTCGAGGCCTCGGGCCCGGTCATCGTTCTCGAACCCACGGACCTCTACCAAAGCGCCGTAGGCCCGGTCCCAAGGGACCATCGCTGCCGCCTGGACAAAGCCCGGGAGGTCAGGCCCGGTGCCCGCGTCACCGTCATTTGCTGGGGTTCCATGGTCGCCCGATGCGAGTCGGCGACAGTCGAGAGCGGCGTCGACGCCCACGTCATCGACGCCCGCAGCCTGGCCCCTCTGGATACTGACACCATGATGGCCTCTGTCCGTCGGACCGGACGCTGCCTCATCGTTCACGAGGCCCGGACCTACTGCGGTTTGGGGGCAGAGCTCGTGGCCCAGGTGGTGGAGGGCTGTTTCTTTCATCTCGAGGCCCCGCCCCTACGGCTCCGGGGCCCGGACGAATCTTCATCCCCGCAAGCCGGTCTATCCCCTTCCGTCGCCCAGATCGCCGAGGCTTTGCGTGCCCTAGCCAGCAGCTCGGCCTAGTGTTGACGGGTGGATAGATGTCCTCGAGGACTGGCTGAGCTAGAACACCAGGTTCAAAAGCGGAAGGCGGGTCCGGCCAGAATCTTGACGTCGTTTACGTTGCCCTCGTCGAGAAGAATGACCTTGTAAACGACCATCGCGGTCAAATCGAAGTTCTTGGCGATCCCGAAGTGGGCGGCGGCGACGCCACCGAAGTGAAAGTCCAGCTCGGTGGAGCTCGTCAGGCCGGTGGTCGGACCCAACTGAAGCTCGACGAAGTCCACCGTGAGCGCGAACTTGTAGGAGAGTGCGACGTCCGTGGCCGAGGTCCCCGACCGATCCTCCGGATTCAGCTCGTAGACCAAGGCACTGGGCGCCAAGTAGAACCAGTCGACCAGGGGCAGGTCGACACCGAAGCCCCAGGTGAAGGCAGGATTCCAGTCCCCGCTCTGATGAGGGACGGAAACCCCCAGCGGCACCGAGAGCCTTGTCTGACCTCGACCTGCGGCTTGAGCCGATCCCGCCGCTGGGACGCTACACAGGACGAAGAGCAGGGCCAGGAGTCCGATTGGGGGACGTTTCACGGCCGGAGGCTCCAGCCTTTGTTCGGGGGGCGGCAAGGGTTCGGGGGAAAGTTTTGGTCGACCCCGCAGCCCGGGCGACTAGACTCCTTAGGTCATGGAACGACGAAAGGTGGCCATCATCGGGAGCGGTCCCGCGGGCTACACCGCCGCCCTCTACACCGCTCGGGCCAACCTGGAGCCGGTGCTCATCGAGGGAGGCTTCATACCGGGGAACCAATCGGTCCTCCCGGGTGGACAGCTCATGATTACTACCGACGTCGAGAACTACCCCGGCTTTCCCGAGGGAATCATGGGGCCCGAGATGATGGAGCGCTTCAAGAGGCAGGCAGCCCGCTTCGGGACCGACATCGTTCACGGCTTCGTAACCAAGGTGGACATGAGCCGTAGGCCTTTCACCATCGAAGTCGAAAACAGCCCTCGCTACGAAGCCGACACCTTAATCATCGCCACTGGCGCCGTGGCCAAGTTGCTCGAAATCCCGGGCGAGCGGGAGCTCATGGGTCACGGCGTGTCGGCCTGTGCTACCTGCGACGGGGCCTTCTTTCGGGACAAGCACGTCGTCGTCGTGGGGGGTGGCGACACCGCCATGGAGGAGGCCATCTTCCTCACCCGCTTCGCGTCCAAAGTCAGCGTCATCCATCGCCGTGAAGAGCTCCGAGCCTCAGCCGTCATGGCCGAGCGTGCGCAGAAGAATCCCAAGATCGAATTCGTGTGGAACACGGTCGTAGCCGAAGTCCTCGGCAAGAAGGCCGGCGGTCCCGATCAGCCCGGAGGCGTCACAGCGGTGAGGGTGGAGAACATCAAGACCCACGAGAAGAGCGAGTTTCCCTGCGAGGGCTTCTTCGTGGCCATCGGTCATCAGCCGAACACCGAGCTCTTCGAGGGCCAGCTCGACACAGACGAGGACGGCTACCTTCTGGTCGAGCCCGGAAGCAGTCTGACCAAGATATCGGGTGTCTTCGCCTGCGGAGACGTGCAGGACAAAGTGTACCGCCAGGCCGTCACGGCCGCCGGTACGGGCTGTATGGCGGCCATCGACGCCGAGCGCTTCTTGGAGGCCAACCAATGAGTCGGGCGGGGTGCGCGCTCTCGCTCTGGGTCGCCGTCCTAGGCGCCGGCTGCGAAGACGATGCCGTGTTCACGGTTCCGACCGAAGTTCCCGACCTGGGCTGTCAGGTGTCGACCTCCCGCACCTTTCAGGTGTTTTTCGTCGTGGACGTCTCCAACTCGGTGGCGGCCAACGACGTCCTCGACGCCTTCCAAGCCGAGCTTCTGGACTTCGCCTTCGCCTTCCCGGAGTTCGACTCCAACGAGAATCGAGTCCTCGTGGACTACTACGTCATCGGCTTCGTGAACGACTTCCGCTTCTTCCCGCCTGGCTCGGAGCGTATGACGGCGCCTGTCGCGGTCAGCGAAGCCTTGGAGCAGGCCCAAGTGTTCGGCTCGATGCAGGACAACACCGACGTCGAAGAGAACCTCCTGGACGCCTTGAATGCCGTGTTCGAGGTGGCCTTCGACGAGGGCTCCGACGGCGAGTTGATTCCGAACGCCGACCGCATCCTGGTCATCGGCACCACGGATGACAATTTCGTCGACCAGGGCGACACCCTGACTCCGGGTATCCAGGTGCAAACCTCCTACGCCGACCTTTCGCAGCGCATGAGCGAGCAGTCCGACGTGATGTCGGTCTTCATGTTCACGCCAGGCGATATCGAGGGCATCGACCGAAACTTCCGATTGCAGCCACCCCTACCCGTGGAACGCTTCAACCTGAACGCTCTCACCGGCAGCTCCGGCTCGGTGGGCCGCATCCTGACCCAGGTGGCGGTTGACGCGGCCTGCACCCAGAACGGGACCGCACCCTGAGTCCCGCCCGCACCCTCTGGATGCCTCTTCCTTGACGCCGAGGGCGCCATGCCGGACATCCCACCCATGCCTTCGGACCCAGAGTTCGAGACCCGCGCCATCCACGCTGGCTGTCCGCCCGAGTCGGTCACCGGCAGCGTAAGCGTCCCGATTTTTCAGACTTCGACCTTCGCCCAACGCAGCCCTGGCGAGCACACCGGTTTCGAGTACGCCCGCACTCGAAACCCCACCCGGGACGCCTTAGAGGCCAACTTGGCCAGCCTCGAGAACGGACGCTACGGCCTCTGTTTTGCTTCGGGTTGTGCCGCCACCGACGCGATCCTTCACACCTTGGCGCCGGGGGACGAGGTGGTGTCGGTGGACGACGTCTACGGCGGGACCTTTCGGCTGTTCACCCAGGTCTATGCCCGCCACGGGGTGAAGTTTCGCTTCATTCCGGCCGGGAACGCTTCGGCCCTGGTGGAGGCGATCGGTCCCGACACCAAGCTGGTCTGGGTCGAGACGCCCACCAATCCCCTACTCACCGTCATTCCCATCGCGGAGGTTTCAGCCGCGGCCAAGAAGAAGGGCGTGCCGGTTGTGGTCGACAACACCTTCGGGACGCCCTACCTGCAGCAGCCCTTGGACATGGGCGCGACCATGGTCCTCCACTCGATGACGAAGTACCTGGGCGGGCACTCGGACGTGGTGGGCGGCGCCGTTCTCACCAACTCCGACGAATGGCGAGACAAGCTGGCCTTCATTCAGAACTCGGCTGGGGCGGTGCCCGGACCCTTCGACTGCTTCCTGGTCCTTCGGGGCACGAAGACCCTCCACGTAAGGATGGACCGGCACTGCGACAACGCCGAAGCTCTCGCTGAACGGATCGCTCGGCACCCCAAGGTCGCGCGCACGACCTATCCTGGCTTGGCCTCGCACCCTGAGCACGCCATCGCCAAAGATCAGATGCGCCGCTTCGGGGGCATGATCACATTCACCCTGAGGGGCGGCCTCGAGGCGAGCCATCGCTTCCTGACCGGCTTCGAGGTCTTTACCCTGGCCGAGTCTCTGGGCGGCGTGGAGAGCCTGATCGAGCACCCCGCCATCATGACCCACGCCTCCATCCCCGCCGCCGACCGAGTCGAGCGCGGTATCGATGATGGCCTCGTCCGCATCAGCGTGGGCATCGAGGCGCTGTCCGACCTCGAGGCCGACTTGGACACAGCCTTCGACCGCATCTGATTCGGACGCCCGAGCTCAGAATCGAAAGTGAACCCCGGCCACGAAACCCCCGCCGGGGAGAGCCCTGGCGGCCGGCAGGAAGCGGGGGCTCGTGCCAACGTGTCTAATGCGCAGCTCGGGACGGTCCGTGATCCGCTTGGCCTGGACCGAGTTGGCGATGGCCAAACCCAGGAGCGTCGAGCCCGTCACGAAGAGCGGCGTCGTCAGCGCGAGTTTGCCTTGGCACTCGATGTCTCGGGTCACGAAGAACATCCCGAGCCCAATGTCGATGCCGGCGGCCACGTACTGGATGGCGTGCCACCCGGGCTTGACGCGTCGGTCCGGTCGTCGCTGCGCTTGGGCCACAAAGCCGAGCACGTTGAGCGCGGTCCCGGTCGTGACGCCGGTGAGAAAAAGGGCAGTAATCCCGGGGTCGATCACAACGCCCTCGGCCCGCCCTTCTTTTGGGGCCACGAGAAATCCGGCAGTCCCGATGAGCGCCGCGAGCAGCGGCGGGCCCAAGCTTCGACCGAGGCTCATGCGAGCCTTCGTGGGGACGAACTCCGGAACTCGTCAAAATTCATCGAGCTTCGAGGCTACAACTTCGCTGCGGACCTGAGTTCAGGCCTAACCGGGGGCTTCTGGTTCGTCTGACCGAGCTCTGGCAAACGAACGAAGAAGGGTGGCTTGGGCTCCGCCCAAGCCGGGCCCCTATGTAAGACTCACGATGGTCGCTCCGTCTCCGCCTTCGTCCCGTTCACCGGGGCGGAGGGACTTGACGTATCCGGAGCGGGAGAGGTGCTCCCGGATGGCGTCGCGGAGCGCGCCGGTCCCGTGGCCGTGGACGATGAGGACGTGCTTGGTGGGCTGGCCGTAGTGATAGTCGAGAAAGGCCTCCAGGCGCTCGATGCTCTCGTCGATGGAGTGGCCGCGAAGGTCGATGCGCTCGGAGACGTCGCGCTCGGGCTCTTTCGTCGCCTGCACCACGTCTCTTAGCCTGGGCTTTGACCTCTTGGACGGCTTCTTCTTCGGGGGCAAGCTCTTCGCAGAGCGCAGGCTGGACTGCGAAACACGCATCCTGAGGGTGCCCACGGACACTTGGACCTCCTTGCCCTCGATGCTCACCACCTCGGCGTCACGGCCGAGCTTCAGTACGTGGACCCACTGACCGACCTGAAGCTCCTCCGGCACCCCGTCGGATTCGGGCGTACTCGAGACCGAGGCCGGTAGTCTTTCCGCTTCTCGCCTCTCCAGTTCCTTGAGCTGCGCCGCGGTCTGGTTGGCGATCCTCATGGCATCGGCCGAGGACTCGGACTCAGCCGCCCGTTGGAGCTCGGCGATCATCGACTTGGTCTGAGCTCTCGCCTCGGCGATCTCGACCAGGAGCTCGTTCCTGGCTCGCTCCCGCACTTTCTCGATCTCGGCTTCAAGCTGCTTTTGCTTTCGTAGGAGTTCGCTTCGCTCCTTCTCCAGGGCGCGCGTTCGAGTCCGCTCTTCGTCTCGCGCCTCCTCGAGCTCCCGGGCCCGCTGCTCGACCGTCTTGATCAGGGATTCGAGGGAACCGACACCGGTCCCCAGGAGCTCTCGCGCGCGGTCCACGATGCTCGAGGGCAAACCGAGGCCCGAAGCGATGTCGAGGGCGCTCGATGACTGAGGAACGTCGAGGGTGACCCGATAGGTAGGCTTGAGCGCTTGCTCGTCGAATCCGACCCCGGCGTTCCGGAAGCGCCCGTCCTGAAAGGGCACGGCCTTTAGCCGCTCGAAGTGGGTCGTGACCACAGCGTGGGCCCCTCGGTCCGCGACCTGCTCCAGGATGGCTTGGGCGATGGCCTGACCCTGCAGCGGATCGGTGTCGGCCGCGATCTCGTCAACCAAGACCAAGGTGCCAGGCTTGGACATGCGCAGCACCGAGAGCAGGGCCTTCATGTGGGCGGCAAAGGTGCTCAGGTTGCTGGCGAGGGACTGCTGGTCACCGATGGTCCCAACGATGGGGTCGAACCATCCGATCTCGCTCTTCTCGTGGCAGGGGAGGTGAAGACCGCAGCGCACCAAAAGGGCCATCAAACCGATGGTCTTCATGGCCACCGTCTTGCCGCCGGTATTCGGACCCGTCAGCACCAGCACCCTCTGCTCGGCCTCGAGCGCAAGGTCGTTGGCCACAACCTCGAAGCGGGGGTGGTCCTTGTCGACCACGGGGCAGGGCGCGCGCTCTTCTTCTTCGGGGATCACGTCGGGGGTAACGGACTGGAGGACCAGGCCGGGATGCCGCGCCGCCCGGAGAGCGAAGCCGAGCTCATGGCTCGGGACGATGGGAACAGCGTCGATGTCCACTGCGAGACGGGCGGCGCCGTTCAAGAAGTCGACCCTCCCGATGACCATGCAGCAGGTTCGAACGCCCTCGCCGTGATGGGCGACCACGCGGGACAGTCGGGACAAGATCCGATTCTCTTCGTCGGCCTGCTCCGACATCGCGATCTTGAGCCGGTTGCCCAAATCGATGAGGGCCTGGGGCTCGATGTAGACCGTCTGGCCCGAGCCCGAGGCGTCGTGAACAATGCCCGAGATGTGGGTCTTGTAGGAGGCGATGACCGGGAGCACGTGTCGGTCGCCCCGGATCGTGAAGTAGCGCTCCTGAAGGTACCGCTCGATCGACGGGTTCTTCAAAAGCTCCTCCAGCTTGTCCTGAATGCTCTCCCGAAGTCGTCGCACCTTCTGGCGCAGTGGACCCAGGTCGGCCGACGCGTCGTCGGACAGGGTCCCATCCGGGTCGAAACAGCGCTTGATGTCCCGGGCTGGCCCGCTCAAGTCGGGCAACGACACGCCGAGGCCGTATAGCTGAGGGACCTCGTGCTCACGGGGAACCAAGTGCCGACGAAGTTCGAAGGCCGCGAGCATGGTGTCGGCCACGGCGCGAAGCTGGCCCCCCTCGAGCCGAAGCTCCTTCTCGGCCAGACTGATGTAGGCCTCGACCTCTTCGCCCCCGAAGACCGGCGCCGTCTCGCCCATCTCCAAAAGAGAGCGAGCCTCGGCGACGGCGCGGATGCGCTCCTCCGCCTCCTCGCGGCGGCCAAAGGGCGTCAAGGCCGTGACTTCACGGGTCCCGAGCGGCGTTCGTACCCGACTCCGAAGTGCAGAGCGGATGGTGTCGAGCTCAAGCAGGCTGGTAGCCAGCTCCATGGGCATCTGCTCTACTTCGACGCGTTGACGGCGGCCAGGAACATCGCCCTGCTCGCGCTCATCGGATGCGCGAGCGGACTTCCAGATCCGTCGCCCATGGTCCGAAAGCCAGGTCCAGCCGCTTCACCCTGCGGTGAAGTTCCTCGGCTGCACCGTTTGACCATCGCGCCCGACGGACCACGGGACTTCGACCGGGCCCAGGCCGTCTTCGCCCGCGCCAGAGCTCGGAGCCAGCTGGGCAATCACCCCCAGGCTCTCCCCCTCTACGAGGAGGCCGTCCGCCTGGACCCGACCTTTGGCTTCGCCCATCTAGGCCTGGCCCGCTCACAGCTCCTGATGGGCAGCGATCGAGACGCCATGCTCGGCCATGCCGCTACGGCCACTGCGCTGCTTCCCGACAATCCCCGGGCCCACCATCTCCTGGCCAAGGTTCTGGACGAACGAGGGGCGACGCGTCCGGCTCGAACTCATCTCCTTTGTGCCCTGGAGCTCCGGCCTAGCCTGCACGAGGCTCGTGCCGACCTGGCGGTGCTTCAGCTCGACGCCGAGGCCTACGCCGAAGCAGGCTCCACGCTGGAGGAGCTCATCCGTCGCCAGGGTTCAGAGGTTCAGACCCAGGTTCTCCTCGCCCGGGCCTACGCCGGGATGAAGCGCTGGGCGGATGCCGGTCAGGCGATGGAGGCGGCCGCCCGGCAAGCCGGGCGCAACGCGGTGCTCTTGCGACGAGCGGCCCAGCTGTACGAGCAGGGCGGCCTGGAGCAGCGGGCGGCGACGGTTCGCATGCGAGCCGACGCCATCGATCCACCTCCGGAAAATCAAAACCTTCGTCCACTTCGGCCAAGTCGACGCTGAGCGGCCGGGACAGGCTCAAGCGTCGGCGGTCACGCGGACCTCGATCCACGGCAGGGCGAAGCGCTTCATGCGCAAACTGGTCTGCACGGCCCGAATCACGACTTCGTCCAGCGCGCTGCGATCCGCCGTCTTCGCCTCGTTGACCATGGCGGCCACGGCGCGGCTCACCCGGTCGACGTCTTCGCTGTCGAGCTCCAGGCCAACCGGCACCACGAGGGGAGCCCTTCGCACCCAGCCCGCCTCGTCTCGGGGAACCTGAACGAACAGCGCGCCCGAGCGCCCCATTCGTTCTCGGGTTCGTACGGTGCCCCACTCCATGGCCTGTCCATGGCGATCGATGGGCATCGGCGTGACGTCCTCCACCGTTCGTAGGCTGAGCTCGCCGTCCTCGAGAGTGAAGATGCTCCCGTTGGCGGGAATGAGAATGCGGGAGGGATCCATGCCCCATCGTCGCGCCGTCTCAGCCTGGGCCTCCATCATGGTGCGGTCGCCATGGAAGGGAACCAGATAGCGGGGTCGAACCAGATCGTAGAGCTCCAGGTGCTCGTCCTGTTGGGCGTGACCCGAAGTGTGGAGCGCGGGCCGCTGCTTGGCGGTTCGAATGAGGACCCCTTGGCCGATCAGCCGGTTGAAGATGTCTCGAATGGCGAGCTCTCGACCGGGGATGGCCCGGGCACTCCAGAGCACGGTGTCGCCTGGCTCGAGATCCACGACGCCGTGGCCTCGGGCCAGGCGCGCCATCGCGCCCCCGGGCTCGCCTTGGGTGCCGGTGGCCAGAATGAGCAGGTCCCGAGGACGCAGTCGTCGGGCGCCATCGGGGGTCGTCGTGCGCCCGTCGCCCGGAGGAAGAAGACCGAGCTTCTGCCCGATGGCCCAGTTGCGCTGCATGCTGTAGCCCGCGAGGAGGATGCGCCGATCAGTACGCTCAGCGATGTCCACCAGGCCTGCCATGCGGTGAACGTGAGAAGCGAAGAGCGTGACCACGACCCGGCCTCGTGCGGCACAGACTTCGTCCTCCAAGGCCGCGTGGACCTCGGTCTCGGGCTGGGTGCGGCCCGGTCGCTCGGCGTTGGTCGAATCGGACAGCAGAACGTCCAGACCTTCGTCCCCAATGGCGCGGAGCCGGTCGAGGTCGGTCAGCGGTCCTCGAGGAGCGCGGTCGAGCTTGAAGTCGCCCGTATCCAGGGTCCGTCCGGCCGGGGTCTCGACCAGGACCATGACGCTGTCGGGGATGGAGTGGGTTACGGAAACGAACTCCACCTTGAATGGACCGAGCTCGAAAGGACGGCCTGGCTCCACCGAGTAGAGCTCGGCCCTCCGTTCTCGACCCATCTCCTGCAGCCGGGACCGAACGAGTTCGATGGCGAAGGCGGGTCCGTAAATCGGCACCGGCGCCCGGGCCAACAGCTGGCTCAAGGCACCGATATGGTCTTCATGGCCGTGGCTGAGAAACACGCCCCGCAGCCTGCGACCATCCCGATGGAGAGCGTCCACGCTTGGAACAACTCGCTGGACCGAGGCGTGGAGGTCCCCCAGAAAGGCTCCGAAGTCGGTGACCACGAGGTCCTGTCCGAATTGGTGCGCGGTGGCGTTCAGGCCGACCTCGTTGGCCCCGCCTACGAAAAAGATGTCGAGCTCGGTCATGCGCTGAGGGCGTTCATCCACTCCACGAACTTGGGAATGCCAGCGGAAACCGGCGTCCCGGGGTCATAGCCGAGTTCCTCCCGGGCTCGGCTGATGTCGGCGAAAGTTCTCGGAACGTCACCAGGCTGGTCGGGAAGCCGCTCGATGATGGCCTTCTTGCCCAGCGCATCCTCGAGCTGTTCGACCAGCCGACTCAGTGTCGTGGTCTGAGAGCAACCCAGGTTATAGATTCGGTAGCCTTCGGTGACTTTGGCGCGATCGATCGCGGCCACCACACCCCGCACGCAATCCTCGATGAAGGTGTAGTCGCGGCTCGACGAACCATCGCCGTGAAGGGTGATGGGTCGGCCATCGCGGATGCGTCGAGCGAACTTGTGTATCGCCATCTCAGGCCGCTGCCGAGGCCCGTAGACGGTGAAGAAGCGGAGGCCGATGAAGTTCAGACCGTGCAGGTGGTGCCAGGTGTAGCCCAGGAGCTCGCCCGCCTTCTTGGTGGCGGCATAAGGACTGATGGGATCGTCGACTGGATCCGTCTCCCGAAAGGGCACCTCTTTACGGGCGCCATAGACCGAGGAGCTGGAGGCGAAGACGAATGGTCGAACCTCGAACTTACGGCAGAGTTCGAGCATGCGGGTCGTCCCTTCGACGTTCACGGCCTGGTAGACCATCGGCCGTTTGATGGAGGGACGGACGCCTGCCCAAGCGGCGAGGTGGCACACGACGTCGGGGCGCCGATTCGGATCTCCGAAGATCGACTCTAGCTGAGACTGATCGTACACGATGTCGGCCCGTACTAGGTCGAAACGTCCCTCGCTCTCGTCCGCCGTGGCCTGCACGGCCTTGGCATTGGCCTGTTTGATCCGCGGGTCGTAGAACGGGTTGAAGTTGTCGATGCCTGTCACGTGATCGCCACGACGGACCAAGGCTTCACAGAGCGTCGAGCCGATGAAGCCTGCTGCGCCCGTGACCAGTACCCGCATGTCTTCGAACTGCCTGCAGCGCGGAGCTGGGTCAACGCGAGCCGTCGGCAGGGGGCTTTCTTGACAGCCCTTCCAGTCCGGGTGACGACTCGATGGTGCGTCGGACGTGGGCTCTCCTCGCCGTGCTCGGCGTATCGACGTGGGCAGGAACGGCCCATGCCGGGGTGGATATCCGACTCGCCGGCACACGTGGGGACGGAGAGGGCATCCTCTTCCGCTGCGACCCCGCCCCCTGCCAGCCCGACAACGCCGGCTTCCGCAGCCTGATGACTGAGCTCGCCTATGTCGTCGCCCCACGCATTGCGGGGCCGGCGGAAACGCTGGGCCACTCCGGCTTCGAGCTCGGCCTGGGCTGGGCTGGCAGCTTCGTATCGAACGAAGATTGGTGGCGACTCACCGAGCGGGGGCAGGACGAGCAGGCACCGACCCAGTTCTTCAACACCCTCAGGCTCGACCTGCAGAAAGGGCTCCCCCTCAGCCTGCAGGTTGGCGCCCACGTGCAGTGGGTTCTGGACAGTCAAATGGTAGCCCCGGGGATAGAGCTCCGCTGGGCTTTCCAGGAAGGCTACGCCCACATTCCCGACTTCTCACTTCGGGCTGCAGTCAACACGCTATTGGGAACACGGGACTTCGACCTCACCACCTTCAGCGCCGACTTCGTCGTCTCGAAGGGATTCACGGTGGGGCGTGCCGTCCGTCTGGCCCCCTATTTGGGCTGGTCCATCCTGCTGATCGATGCCCGCTCCGAGGTCATCGACCCAACGCCGACGACCTTCGTCGCATCAGAATCCGGTTTGCGGCCTGACGTGGAGAATGACTTCGTGTTTGCTGATGTCGACTTCGGCGACGACCTGAATCAGCGAGTTGCGTTGGGCTTGCGCGCCACCTTTTCGGTAGTGGCTGTGGGCGTGCAAGGGGACTTGCAGCTATTCAGTGATGGGGAGGCGCTGGGGCCGGTAGGTACAGTCTCGACCCAGCTCGCCCTGAGCTACTGAGCCTCTCGGGGGCGCTCTTCGTCTGCTGCGTCGCCGGGTCCGACCCTTTCCTTTGGCGTCACGTCGATCTCGTCGTCTCCAGACAGGCTAGACTTGAAATTGCGAATCGACTTGCCCATCGCCTGACCCAGTTGCGGAAGGCGACCCGCACCGAAGATCAGCACGCCGATGCCGGCGATGATGAGGATCTCTTGAAAGCCCACGTTGGCCTGAGGCTAGCCCGGAGAGTCCGAACCGTCCACGGCGATCGATGGTTCCCTGGGGGCTAGCGCCTCGTATCGGACGTCGATGTCACCAGACTGAGGCTCACTGTCCACGATAGTGACGAATCGTTGGCGGCTGGCCGGTCCCAGACTGGGGGGCGGCGTCAGCCGCATGAACTTCGCCACTGCTTCCGGTCCGGCAGCCAGGATACTCTCCGGTACCTCCTGGCCCAGAATGGCCTGGGCGAAGACCGGCTCTGCGCCTTCTCCAGGGAGCCGAATCTCGACCTGCACCCCGTGGGGAAAGGGTCGAGACTTGGTCTCAACCGTCCCAGATACCACCCAAAGCCGGGGAGGGAGGGCATCAGCATACGGAGATACCCGTATTCCGATGGTCTCGAGGTCGGCCGAGCCTCCAGTGGGCGGACTGGGAGCGTCCCCGAGGAGTTCGGGGACGGCATAGAGGGCCGCGGCGAGGCCTAGGGCGACCCCTAGCCAGGGGGGCCAGCGCAAGGCGGAGACCGGGGGGTGAGGTCGAGGGCCCGTTCCCTTCGAGATGACGGGCACGTCGACGGACCCCGTCAGGGAAGGCGGGGCCGCCTGGCCCCGCATAATTGGGATTTCCCTGGAGGGGCTGGTCGGCTCAGCGACGGGTGGCGGCGGCGTGGGCTCGGCCAGCGGGGGGTTGGAGGGCATCGAGGGCTCCTCCGGGGCGTCGAAAGGGTCCTGGCCGATAGCTTCGCTGGGTGGCGGCTCGACCTGTGACCAGTCATCGTCTGCTTCTGGGTCCAGGTCGTTCGTAAGGGCCGGCGGTGGCGGAAAACGCAGGGAGCCCTCGTCTTCCAACTCACCACTGGGTGCCAGGTCCTCGGAGAACGGGGCCCCGGAGGAAGGCCTGGGAGGCAGTGGAGGCGGTCCCGCGGCCAGGTCCGCCGAGGAGCCGAAGCGGGGCGCACCCGGACCCAAGAAAGGATCACCGGAAACGGGTTCGCTGTCCACGTCTCCGGTCAAGGACGCACCAGACCAATCGAATGGGTCCTTCGCCCCCGAGAGCCGGTCGCTCGGACCCTTCTCAGGCGGAAAGTCGACGCTCGACAGCCGCAGGTCGTCCTCGGGCGCCTGAGGTGGACCGAGCGGGGCATCGCCATGGTCAGCTCCGGATAGTTCGGGTTTATCTGAATGCGGCATCATGGAGCCCGGCGGCCCAGAGACCATGGTGGGCGCGGCTGGAATGGAGGGCGCCGGTGAGGGTCCGGGCGCCTCGGGCTCCTTGCGGACCACGAAGAGATGGGCGCATTTACTGCACCGCACCTTCACCCCGGCGCTTGCCACCTTGGCGTCCGGGACCCGGAATTTGGTCTCGCACTTGGGGCACTGGATGATCATGGGCGGCCGGGCCCCAGACTAGGGTCACGCCGAAGTCGCCGCAAGATTCGGGGACTTGCCGAATCGTGCGGAAACGGTGAGATGTCCGCCTATGACGACGGAATCCGTGGGCGAAACGCCGGAAAAGACCGCGAAGGTCGTCAAGCGCTACTCCAACCGCAAGCTCTACGACACGGACCGAAGTCGCTACGTCACCCTCGATGAGATCGCGAAGATGATCAAAGCGGGCGAAGAAGTGACGATCATCGACAACGAGTCGAAGGAAGATCTGACGAGCGTCACACTGACCCAGATCATCTACGAAGAAGAGAAGCGCGAGAGCCGCATGCCCTTGGGGATGCTTCGAAATCTCATTCAGTCGAGCGGAACGACGCTCCAGGACTTCTTCGACAAGCAGGTCATCGCGCCCGTGGGCCAGATGCGCGACACCGCGCAAAAGAGTGTGGAACGGAGCGTCGAGGACATTCGTCAGAGCGCGTCAAACATCCGGGAAGCTGCGACGCGCCAAGTCACAGAGCTCACCGACTCGGCGCGACGCATATTCAGCCGCGAAGAGCGTAAGGCGGAAGAGTTCCGCAAAGCATTCATACAGCTGTTCGATGCGCTCGAGGATCGACTGGAAGCTCGCGCTCAGGACCTGGAAAGAACCTTCGAAGCTCTGACGCAACGAGCTACCGAACCCGATAGTGAGAGCCCGTCCGCTCGGGAGGCGCGCCAACTGGCGATGCAGACCGAAGGTCACGTGACCAGCTTCAGGGAGCGCCTGCAAACCACGGTCGAGCTCCTCCAAAAGCTCGAGAGTACGGTCAAGGCTGGAGAGGCCAAGCTGTCCCAATCCCTCCAAACCGAAGCACCCGTCCCCGCCTCGAACGAGAGCGAGTAGAGTGCCCCCCGCAAGCGCCACCAGCGAACGAAGATGGGTGGCCAGGACTTAGTCCTGGCCGGGACCCTCTGTACTCGCCATCCCTCGCATCACGAGCTCGATGCCGGTAGTTAGGAACTGGGACACGTCCATCGGATACTCCAAGGCCTTAAGTCCTTCGAGCCCGTCGAGGAGAGCCTTGAGCATCGCGGCGACGACCAGAGTGTCGACGCGGTCCCGAACGATACCGGCTCGCGCTCCTTCGTCGAGAAGTTGATGGACGGTGTCGATGAAAGAGCGCTGCATCTCCAAAAGGCGAGCGGCCAAAGCCTCGTCGCGCAGCGCCATCTCGCCCATGACGATGAAGAAACGGGGCGCCTCCGGTGCGGCCTCGAAGTACTCGAGATAGTGGCGCCCGATGAACTGCATCTTTTCGGCGATAGAGGTCTTGGCCTCCATCACTCGACGCAAGAAGCCGATGGACTTGGCGTACTCCGCCTCCACCAAAGAAGCGAAAACGTCGGCCTTCGACTTGAAGTGGAAATAGACCCCGCCCTTGGACAGATCGGCGGCACGAGCGATGTCGTCCATCCGGGTCGGGTGGTACCCGTTCTCGATGAAGCAGAGGCGCGCTGCTTTGAGGATCTGCTCGCGCCGGGCCTGTTCGGGAAGATGACGCGTCATCCCTGCCGGAGATTCCCACAACGGACAGGCCGAAGCAAAGTCAGTCCTCGTCTTCGACGGCGCTCGGAGGGCGAGCCACCAGACGAGCGGCCAGGATGCCGATCTCGTAGAACACCACGAGTGGGACGGCCATCAAGACCTGGGACATAGGATCGGCAGGGGTGAGGAAAGCGCCAGCTATGAAGGCGATGACGATGGCGTACTTCCGGTACTTAGCGAGGGACTCGGGGGTGACGAGGCCGACCATTGCCAAGAGCGCCAGCGCCAGCGGCAGCTCGAAGACCACGCCGAAGGCCAGGGTCAAGCGGGTAAGCAGGCCCAGATAGTTGTCGACGGTGAAGGACGCAGCCAGGGTCTGGGGCAGCATCTGATTCACGAGGAAGTCGAACATCACCGGGAACATCACGAAGTAGGCGAAGAGCCCCCCGCCGACGAAGAGGAGTGAACCGCTGACGATGACCGGCCCGACGACCCGCTTCTCCTTGGCGTAGAGGCCCGGCGCCACGAAGGCCCAGGTCTCGAAGAGCCAAAAAGGACAGGCTAGGAAGAGCCCGCAAACTAGCGCGATCTTGAGGTAGGCGAAGAAGACGTCGAGGGGGCTGAGCACGACCAGTCGATCGGGGTTGTTGGACTTGCCCGCCGCCCCAGCCGCCCGCCGGGCAATGCGCTTGACCACGGCGGCTCGCAAGGGCTCGAGCAAGACCACCGCCCCGTCGAGCTGCAGCTGCTTGACCGCCCGAGAATCGGGATCGTCGACCAGGTAGGCGACGAAGGGCGCGGGCTCCACGCCCTCCAAAACGTCGGAAACGTAGGCGCCGTCGGCATCGATGGCCTCGGCCGAGACCAAGACCAGGTCGACCGGCCTTCGCCCGCCGCTCGCGGCCCGGACCTCTTGGGAGAGCGCGCCGAGATTGGCCGCCGTCCCTTCGAATCGGATGCGGGGGTCTTGGGAGAGCGCCGCTTCGAGCTCGATCGGCTCGTCGTGCACCAGCCAGGTCACGATGCGGCTGTTACTCCGAAGCACCTCCCGCAAGGGCTCTGTTGCGTAGTCGAGGATCTGTGGAGAAAAGCCGAGGCAGATGGCCGAGGTGAGCACGACCGCAATCCCCGCCCGAATCAGTCGCGTCCGGAGCTCCGTCAGGTGCTCTGTCAGCGTGTACGGGGTGTCGTCGATGTCGGCCGGCATGACGGGCGTCGATTCTCGGAGGCCGTCCGTGCCCACCCCTCGGGACCGCCCCGTCGGGAGCGGCTCCCGCTTGGGGTTCAGGCAGTCGCCTTGTCGGGCCCCGCGTCCGGGGAGGGGTCTTCGTCACGAGAGACGGCCATGGGCTCGGCTTCGACCTTGGGCCCATCGTCTTGCGCCGCGGTCTCGCTGACCGAATCGACCTCGGCGGCCGGCGCGCTCGGAACCGTCGCTGCGGGCTTGGGACTCTCGATGCGGGCCGAAGGCTTCGGAGGGTCCGGACGATGGACTTCAGTGTCGATGGTCGACTTGAACTCCTCCGTCGCCTTGCGGAACTCCCGGAGGCCCTTGCCAAAGCTGCGGGCCAACTCGGGCAGCTTGGTCGGCCCCAAGATGATGAGCGCAATCCCGAGGATGATCGAGATCTCCCAAAAGCCTAGTCCTCCGAACACGGTTTCAGAGTGTAATCGAAGCTGCTGCCTTGTCGAGAAGTGGCTGCACATGCGCCTCTTCTTGACCCCTGGGCTTCGAAGAGGGTCAGGACGATGGCGATGCCGAGGCGCAGCATCGACAGGCCCCTTTCGAGGCAGACCGCAGGGTATGTGCGAAAGCGCCCCCACCGGCGCCCGGATGAGCGCGCGCCTTTGTCGTGTGGCCGAGGCCACGAAGCGTCTTGGGACAAGAACCGGCGCCGAGACCGGCTTACACTGTCTGGACCTGTTTCGACGCGAGTTCGGAGGCTCCCATCGTGAAGCTCGCGCTGGCCCAGATAAACACTGTGGTGGGCGACTTCGAACACAACGCGGGGGCCATCCTGGCCGCGGCGACCCAGGCCCGCGCCGCAGGGGCCGAGCTCGTTCTTTTTCCCGAATTGAGCCTCACGGGCTATCCCCCGCTCGACCTGCTCGAACGTCCCCGTTTCTGGGCCGAAGCCCAGGAGGCCGAGCATCGATGCATGACCGATCTCCCTCCGGGCTTGGTCGCCGTCTTCGGCAACATCGGCCCGCGCGATCCGAGGGCGCACGGACGAAGACTCTTCAACCAAGCCGTGGTGGCGCGACGAGGTGAGATCCTGGGCCGGGTGTCCAAGCACCTGATCCCCACCTACGACGTCTTCGATGAGGACCGACACTTCGAAATCGGCCCCTCACCCTCTGCGATCTTTGAAATCGGAGGGCGACGGATCGGGATCACCATTTGTGAGGACATGTGGGCCGAGGTCGAGGGCGCGAAACGTACCTACCCGGTGGACCCGGTCCAGGCCTTGGTCGAAGCGCATCGACCCGAGCTCATCTTGAATCTGTCGGCCTCCCCCTTCAGCCGGCGAAAGCTGGGGCTTCGACGAAGGATCCTGGAGGGCGTGTCCAAGAAATACGAGGTCTTCGTCGCCTACGGCAACCTCGTGGGGGCCAACGACGGGCTGATCTTCGACGGCCGAAGCATGGTCTACGGCCCCGGGGGTCAGCACCTTCATACCTCGCCTCCTTGGGTGTCGGACGTCTCGGTCATCGACCTCGAACGCGTTTCTCCGTCGGACCCGCCTTTAGAGGACGCGATCGCCGACCTGGCCGACGCCTTGAGTCTGGGCATTCGAGACTACGTCGACAAAGCCGGGGTGGAGCGGGCGGTGGTTGGGCTCTCGGGAGGGATCGATTCGGCGGTGACCGCCGCCCTGGCCGTTCGGGCGCTCGGACCGGGTCGGGTTCGCGGCTTGGCCATGCCGAGCGCCTACTCTTCCGAGGGCTCGCTCACCGACGCCCGTGGCCTGGCCGAGAACTTGGGTATCCGTCTCGACGAGATCTCCATTCGACCCATGGTCGAGGCCCATGAGGCTGCCCTCGGGCCGATCTTCGAGGGTCGGGAACCGGATATGACCGAAGAGAACCTGCAAAGCCGAATTCGATGCGCCCTTCTGATGGCGGTATCGAACAAGTTCGGGGGCGTCGTGCTCAACACTGGCAACAAAAGTGAGGCGGCGGTGGGCTACGCCACCATCTACGGCGACGCGATTGGCGCGCTGTCTGTGCTCGGGGACTGCTACAAGCACCAGGTCTACGGGCTCGCCGAGTGGATCAACCTGGCGGACGAGATCATCCCCTTCTCCACCATCGAAAAGCCCCCTTCCGCCGAGCTTCGACCGAACCAAACGGATCAAGACACGCTCCCGCCCTACGAGCGCCTGGACGCGATACTAGAGCGCGCCATCGAGGCTCGTGAAGATCCTGAAACCATCGCCGACGTCCTCGGCGTCGAGCTCCAGGAGGTCCGTCGCATTTTCCACCTCCTCTACGCCGCCGAGTTCAAGCGAAGGCAGTTCCCACCAACCCTGAAAGTGTCCGGCAAGGCCTGGACTGGCCGCGTCTACCCCATCGTTCAGCGATTTCGTGACTGAGCGCAGCTTGCCCCGAAGCCGAGGCTTGGATGTTCTGTGGACGTGAACACCCTGGGCTTCGACAGCAGCTTCCTCGCCCATGACCCAGGTCCGGGCCATCCGGAGCGTCCCGCTCGCGCCCAGGCGCTGGAGCGAGAGGTGTTCGCGCGCCGACCCGAGGCCGAACGCATCGAAGCCCGACCCGCCACCGTCGAAGAGCTCGCAACAGCCCACGATAGGGCCCACGTCGAAGCCCTGCTCGCCCTGTCGGGAAGATCGATCCGACTGGACCAAGACACCGTCGTCTCACCCGGCACCATGGACGCTGCCACTCGCGCGGCCGGTCTGAGCATCGAGCTGTGTCGGGCCGTGGCCGAGGGTGCGCCCCCGGGCCTGGCCTTAGTTCGGCCACCAGGACACCACGCCACCGCCGACCGAGCGATGGGCTTTTGCATCTTCAACAACGTTGCCATCGCCGCCCGAGCGCTTCAGGCCCAAGGTCTTGAGCGGATCGCCATCTACGACTGGGACGTGCACCACGGGAACGGGACCGAGGCCATCTTCTGGCGGGATCCGACCGTGCTCTACATGTCGACCCACCAAGCTCCCTTGTACCCGGGTACAGGGGCGGCTCTAGATGTGGGCGAGGGTGAGGGAAGAGGTCACACCCTGAACGTTCCGCTCCAGGAGGGGGCAGACGACAAAGCCCTGATCGCGGCTACGGATGAAGTCCTGACGCCTGCACTCCGCGCCTTCGCCCCCGACATGATCCTCATCTCGGCGGGCTATGACGGTCTGGCCGTCGACCCGCTGGCGGGCCTGGCCTTCAGCCCCGAAGGCTACGGCGCCGTCGCCCGTCGCTGGAAAAGCCTGGCGACGGAGCTTTGCGATGGTCGGATCGCCGGCCTCCTGGAGGGCGGCTACGACCTCGAAGGCTTGGTCGCCGCGACCCGCGCCACCTTGGACGCCTGGTCCGATTAGGGCTTTTTTCTTCGGCGGTAGATCTTTGCCCGAGCTCCTCCGTCTAGAGCGGATGTGAGCCCACGGAAGCCTCTGGACCCCCGCCACCCTCAGCTCGCGATCCTCGCCTGCCTTTTGACCTTCGGCAGTCTGTACCGGGGCTTCCTGCCGACGCCTTGGGCCCTTCCCGCCACGTTCATCGGTGCTTGGACCGCGACCTGGCTTTGGACCCGGCGCCGAGATCCCTCGCCCTATGTGAGTGCGAGCATCTCCTGCTTCTCGACCCTGCTGCTCTTCCGTTCCACCGAGGCCTGGGCCTACGGCGCGGTCGCCGGCGTTGCGATAAGCTCCAAACACCTCCTGAAGGTCGAAGGTCGCCACTTCGTGAACCCCACCAACGGGGCCATCCTTCTCGGCGCCACCCTGTTCGGGGGCTGGGTGGCTTCCGGTCAGTGGGGGCATGATCTGGTTCTCGTATTCGTCCTCGCCGGTGGCGCCGCTCTCACCTTGACCCGCGCCGGCAGACTCGACACTGCGGGCGCCTTCCTCGGAGGCATGCTCTGCCTCTTGGTGCTCCGCAGTCTGGCTTTCGGTCATCCCTGGGCCACCATCGCCCACCAGTTCAGCTCGGGCAGCCTTTGGCTCTTCGCGCTCTACATGATTACGGATCCCAAGACGACGCCCAAGCTTCGCTCCTACCGGATCCTCCACGGCCTGCTCGTGGCCACCCTCGCCGTTTCGCTCCGCCAATTCTGGTTCGTGCGGGACGGCTTCTTGTGGGCCCTCCTCGCCTGCGCCCCCCTCGTCCCCCTCTTCGACCGGCTGAGCTCGCTCAGCCCCCAACCCGCGTCCGTCGGACGCAAAGGAGCTTCCATCCCCATGAAGACGATGATTCGCGCCACCGCTCTCCTTGCGGCCCTCGGACTCAGTCACGACGCCAAGGCCTTCTGCGGCTTCTTCGCCGGAAAGGCCGACGCCCAGTTGTTCAACGAGGCGAGCCAAGTCGTGCTGGCCCACGACGACGGCAAGACCGTCATCACCATGGTCAACGACTACCAAGGCCCGGCCGAGGACTTCGCCCTCGTGGTACCGGTGCCGTTGGTGCTCAAGGAGGAGCTCGTCCGCACGGTGCCCATCGGACCCATCGACCACCTGGACGCCTTCACCGCACCTCGGCTGGCCGAGTACCACGACTCCAATCCCTGCGGTCTGCCCATGATGAAGAAGAGCCTCGCCGTCGGCTCGGGCAGGGCCGCCGACATGGCGCCGGAGGCAGCAGCGCCCCGACGCAAGGACGAAGCCAAGGTCGTGGTCGAGGCCAGCTTCGCGGTGGGCGAGTACGACATCGTGATCCTGTCCTCCAAGGAGTCGAACGCTCTGGAGAGCTGGCTACGGAGCCACGGCTACAACATCCCCAAGGGCGCGCGGCGAGCCCTGCGCCCCTACGTCAGCTCGGGGATGAAGTTCTTCGTGGCCAAAGTTGCCTTGGACCGAGCCCCTCGCGGCTCGACCAAGCTCAGCCCCCTTCAGTTCGCTTTTCCCGACCCCCGCTTCATGCTGCCCATTCGACTGGGTATGCTCAACGCGGCCGGGCCCCAAGATCTCGTCGCCTACGTCATCACTCGGCAGCATCGAGCCGAGGTCGCCAACTACCGCAACGTCCGGCTGCCCTCCAATGTCGAGGTCCCCAGCTTCGTGAAGGCTGACTTCGGCGAGATGTACCGAGCGACCTTCGGCGCGTCCTACCAAGCCCATCCCCGGGCCGTGTTCACGGAGCACACTTGGAACATGGGTTGGTGTGACCCTTGCGCCTCTCAGCCCCTCTCCCGGGACGAGCTGGAAAAGCTCGGAGTGTGGTGGCTGGATCGAGGCCGAGGCCAGCAAGCCTTCGTGACCCGGCTCCACGCCCGCTATACCGCCGACACCTTCCCCGAGGACCTGGTGCTCAAGGTGACGGGCGACAGCAGCAATTTCCAGGTTCGCTACGTGTTGCGGCACCCCTATCTCGGGGCGGACCAATGCAGCGCGGCCGAGCCCTACCGAGTCCAGGTCCTGGACCGACGCAGAGAAGAGGTCCAGACCCTGGCCCGCCTGACGGGGTGGTCCCGAGAGGGCATCGAAGCGCGAATGACGCCTTTGCCCGCCCACTTCGTCCAGAGTCCGTCCGGTGGCGGCTTCCTCGACAACGTTCGAAGCTGGTTCCGCTGACCAGGCTGCGCTTGTCTCCGACTGCGCCGTGGGCGACGACATCTCATGCCCCGCGGCTCAGCCCTGCTCCTGGCGGCCTGCGCGATGTGTACGCCCTACTCCCGCTCCGGCGCACCGCCGCCCTCGCCCCACCCTTTGCCGAGCCTGGTCAAAGGAGCCCACCTTCGACCGGTCGGCGACGCGCGACGGGGCTACGGGAGTCGGACGGCCCGGGCCACCATGGCCCGGCTCAAGGCCATGGGGGTCAATACGATCGGGGTCCTCATGGACGGCCGCATGACGGACCTCGAAGATCGAAGCGTCTCGGTCGCCTCCCGGCGAGAGCTCGAGCCCACCCGACAGGCCCTGCTGGACGCCCACGAGCTAGGTCTCGCCACCATCCTCGTCCCTCACATCTACCTCGACGACGGGAGCTGGCGCGGCTACCTGACCCTCACCGATCCCGTGGAGGCGGCGCGCTGGTGGCGCAGCTACGAGAGCTTCATGCTCACCGCGGCCGAGCTCGCCGAACAAGGGGGCGCGAGCGCCCTCTCGATCGGCGTCGAGCTCAAAGGTCTGTCGGGCAGACCGGAGACTGCGGCCCAAATGGCCCACATCGCCGATCGGGTCCGAGGCAGCTACGACGGGAAGCTGACCTACAGCGCGAACTGGGACGAGGCGGAAGACGTGGTCTTTTGGTCCTCGGTCGACTTCATCGGGGTGAACGGCTACTACCCCCTTCGACCCGATCCTCTCCGCGGGGCGGAGCAGGTCGCCGAGCGACTCCAGGCCCTGGGCGCCCGCCACGAGCGCCAAGTGCTTCTTCTGGAGGTGGGCTACCGCTCCAGCCCCCTTTCCCACCTTCGCCCTTGGGAGTGGCCAGAAGACATCGATCCTCTGGTCGACGAGTATGCCCAGGCCCGAGCCTGGGCCGCCGCCCTCACCCAGTGGTTGGGCGCACCCGGAATCCGTGGACTGGTGGTGTGGGTCGTTCCCAGCGATCCGGACGACCCGGCCTCCGAGCCCAGACACGGCTTCAACCCACTGAACAAGAAGGCCGAGTCCGTGCTCCGCCGGGCTTTTACGAGACCGCCGTCACAAGCGGCGCTACCCTGACGTCGCCGCATCCAAACTGCTCTCCTCGGCGAACAAGGCTTCGACGTGAAGCGCGAACTATTGGCGGGGCGAAGCCCGGAAAAAGTCATTGAAGAACGGGCAGTTGGCGTCAGGGCGGCTTCGTGGCTTGGAGAGCGGCAGCGATGAATGAAACGGGTCTGGTCGGAACGCTCATCCGCCTTCCCATCTTCGAAGCGGAGTGGGTGCTCTACCTTTTGTTCCTGCTCTCCCTCGTGTCGGTGGCGATCATGATCGAGCGGGCGTGGTTTTACTACAAGCACCGGGTCGACGCCGATGCGGTGGCCGAGCGTCTGGATGCGCTCCTGGGGAGCGGCGACTTCGACGGCGCCCACAGCTACCTGGGCCAGTTCGACGCGCTGGAGACCAACGTCGTTCGATTCGGACTTCAAGCCCACGCTCGGGGACCGGAGGCGGTGGAGGAGCTGCTTCGGGGCGCGGAGTCCCGGGAACGACTTCGCTACGGTCGTCGCCTGTCTTTTCTGGCCACAGTGGGAAGCAATGCACCTTTCATCGGTCTGTTCGGCACCGTACTCGGCATCATCAAGGCCTTTCGGGATCTCTCAAACGATCTCGCCAACGCGGCGGGTTCGGTCTTGGGCGGCATCTCGGAAGCGCTGATCGCGACGGCGGTGGGACTTCTCGTGGCCATCCCGGCCGTGGTCGCCTACAACGTGTTCGCGGGCCGGCTGAAGTCCATCGTCAGCAACGGCACGCTCCTATCACGGACCCTGATGAGCCAGCTTAAGTCGGAGGACTCGCGCTGATGGCTGGCGGGATCTCGGGAGAAGGGGGCGAAGACGAACCCATCGCCGACATCAACATCACGCCTTTCGTGGACGTGGTCCTGGTGCTGTTGGTGGTGGTGATGATCACCTCGACCCAGATCGTCCGGGCCCAGCTGCAGGTAGACTTGCCGAAGGCGGCGAGCGGTCAAGACGCCGTCCCCTCGACCCTCAACCTGATCCTCACCCTGGAGGGCGCGCTGCTTCTGGACGGACGTCCGATTGAAAGGGACGCGCTACCCGAGCGAATCAATGCCCTTCGAATGGAGGACCCCGAACTTCAGGCCGTGATCGCCGCCGACCAAGGCGTCGCCTACGGTCGGGTGGTCGAGCTCATCGATCTAGTCAAACAGAACGGGATCACCAAGTTCGCGCTCAACATCGAGCGTAGCGCCAGCGAGTGATGGCCCGCCCGTCGCCACGTGAACGTCGAGCCGCCGCCCGAGCCCGCTTGGAGGCTCGGGTCGATCGGCCCGTCGAAGCCCGGACTCCTCTGCCCCGGGAGTCGCGGCGACCAGCTCGTTGGCTACTCTTCTTCTTCGCTTCGGCCGCGCTTCAGTTTGGGAGCTTCGGCGGCTACTACGCCCTGGGACTGGGCGCGACCCAGGATAAGGCCCGAGAGGACGCCGCCATCGCCCTCGAGATCATCGACGTTCCTGAGCCCGAGCAGGAGCCGGAGACCGAGCCCGAAGCAGAGCCCGAACCCGAAGCGCCGGCGCCCCCCCAGCCCGAGCCGACACCCGAACCCCCGCCCCCGCCGCCCAAGAAGACACCCACACCCTCCGCCGATCCCACGACGCCCAAGGAGCCTCCGAAAGAGGCGCCCAAGCCCCAGCGGATCGTGGGCCTAAACCTGGAGTCCACCGTTTCCAGTGGCGAGGGCGCCAGCTTCGCGACCGGCAACACCCGCATGGGCGTGACCCGCAAGGCGGCAGACGCCCCCGGCGTCGAGAAGCTGCGGAACAATGAACCGACCCAGGCCGGCGAGAATCGAGCCGCCACCCGGATCCCCGCCGTGAGTGGGGACGGCGAAGGCATCGAGCGCCCACGATTCGAAGGCGGCCGTCTCAAGCCCCCCTATCCGGACATCTACCGAAGCCAGGCCCTGGAGGCGAACGTCACCGTAGCCGTCCGGATCGGCGCCGACGGAAGAGTCGAACGCGTCGATATCGCGCGCGGCTCACCCTATCCCGAGTTCGAGGAGGCCGCCGTGGGTACGGCCAAGAAGCAGCGATTCACCCCAGCCAAGAAAGACGGACGAGCCATTCCATGGACTCTCACCTATACCTATCGATTCCGCCTGGAGTAGGCGGAGCGACGAGCCCACGCATGCGCATCTCGAGCCTTTGCCTCTGTCTGTTGGCGGCCTGTGGTCCCGACTTCACGCCGGCGGAAGAGATCGACCGCCTTCGGGTGTTCGGGGTCCGCCTGGAGGTCCTGGGCCGCCAGGATTCGGTGGCTTGGCCCAAAGTCGACGAGGACCTCCGGATCGAGCTGTTGGCAACCACGGAATCGGGCGACATCGGAGACATCGAGCTCTCGGCGCGTTTTTGTCCCCTCGCCTTCCAGACCGCCGGCGATCTGGAGTGTGTGTTCAATGAAGAGGACTTCGAGCAGCTCCTTCTTCAAGTCCTTCCGATTCCCGACGAGCTGGAGCTGGACCTCGACTTGGACTTCAACCTGCCGGTGCTCTCCTCGACCGTGGCCGTCTTCAATCTGGAGAAGCAGCTCTTCGGCGAAGATAACCTGGCCGCCCTCGAAGACGCCGGTATCGACGTCACTCCCTTCATCGAGCAGGGGATCGCAGCCTTCTGCGAGCAGATCCAGACCCAGGACTTCGGCGACGCCGTCACCCGCCCCGACTGCAACGGCACCTTCGACTTTCGATTCGATTTGGTGCTGAACACACCCGACGAGCGGTTAGAGGCCATTCGACAGTTCGCGATCATCTACGACGAGCAGCCTCCGCAGCTGGGCGGGGCGAGTCTGGTTCGGAACCGGAACCCGATGGCCGAAACGCTCTGCGCCCGGGACGAGGAGCTCTTTGCCACGACCCTGAGGGCCGCAATCGCCGACCCCACCGTGGACATCGACGCCTCGACCGCCATCACCCTCGGCGTTGTGCAAGGCCGCTGCGCTTTCTTGGAGCCCGAGGACGACGGACGCTTTGGTGCCCTTCCCGAACTGGACGTCGCCCTTCAGACTCTCTCGGCTACGACCCCCATCTCCCTCTTCTTCGACAATACCTACGCCCTCTTCGTGGTGGACCTGTGCGGTGCTCTTCCTAGCACCCCCCCTGAAGACCGGAACGCCTGCCGCGCCGACGTCGATCTTGTTCAGGCCCTGGAAGAGCCCTTTGTCGACGTACCCGAGAGTCTGAACCTCAGCTGGTTCAGCGACACCCCCAGCCTCGACTCGACGGTGACCGCCTTCGAGTTCGACAATCCCGATGCCACCTTGGGCGAGGCCGCGGTGAACGTCTTCGTTCCGCCTCGACGAATCGACTTCGAGGCCTCGGACGAGCCCCTGCCTCTCGAACTCTTCGTCGTAGTGCGAGACGGCCTGGGTCGGGGTGGCCGCGCCTTCCTGCGAGGGCTGTACACCCTGCGCGAGCGCCCCGAGGAGACCTCGAGTCCGTGAGCTTTCTCCGAATCGCGCCGACGGCTCTTCTTCTCCTTTGGAGTGGGCTGTCGGTCGCCCAAGAGATCACTAAGCTCCCGGCCTTGATCGAGGACGTGCAGCCCGAGTTCCCGGAGGCGGCACTCAGAGATCGGGTCGCGGCCCGGGTGAAATTCGAGTTCACCATAACCGCCACCGGAACGGTGGAGGGCATCAGTCTGGTCGAGTCTTCGACCCGGGCCGAAGCCCAGCCCGACGGCCGCTTCCTCACCGACTCTTCGACTGTGAGTGACTACGGCTTCGTCGCCGCGGGACAGAGCGCCCTGGAGCGCTTCCGATTCGAGCCGGCCGAGGCCGACGGCGAGCCCATCCCGGTGCGCATTACCTACAGTTTCAACTTCGACCTTCCGCCGCCGCCCATTCCCGTCGAGATCGAGGGCGAAGAGGTCCCCCGGGTCGTGAACTTCCAGGGTCTGCTCCGAGAGCGCGGAACGCGACGCCGGATCCCAGGGGCTGTGGTGACGGTCTTTCGAGAGTCGACCGAGACCAGCACCCAGGCCGTGGGCTTCGAAGCCATTTCAGACGAAGAGGGTCAGTTCCGCTTCACGAACCTCGAGGTCGGACCCTGGCGGGTGCTGGTGGAAAAGGAGGGCTATTTTCCCTATCGGACCACTGAGCAGATCCTGATCAACCAGCTCACCGAGGTGACCTACTTCGTGGAGGCCGGCAGCTACAATCCCTACGACGTAACGGTGACGGCGGAGCGACCCTTCAAAGAGGTCCAGCGGCGGGTGCTCCGGCCTGAGCGGGCGGCTCGAATCCCAGGCTCGTTCGGCGACCCGATCAGCGCCGTACAAAACCTGCCCGGGGTCGCCCGGGCTCCCGCAGGAGCAGGTGCGCTTCCGGTCCGGGGATCCGCGCCGGGGGATACCGGCATCCTCTTCGAGGGCATCGAGACACCCTTCATCTTCCACTTCGGAGCCCTGCGCTCGGTTGTGCCGGGCGAGTTCATCGAGTCGGTGGAGTTCATCCCCGGAAACTTTTCGACCTACTACGGACGCTTCAGCAGCGGCATCTTGGACGTGCAGCTCAAGGACCTCGACGCCGAGACCGTCACCGGCAAGACCTCCATCGGTCTTCTCGAGGGTCAGCTGTTCACCGAGATTCCGATTGGAAAGAACCTTTCGATCGCAGCCGGGGTACGGCGGAGCTGGATCGATCTCGTTATCGAAGCCGTGGCCCCCGACGACGGCTCCATCGACATCATCGCGGCGCCGGTCTACACCGACTACCAGGTCCTGGCGAACTATCGCCCCGGTCGGGCCCATGATCTTCGACTCTTCTTCTTCGGCTCTCGCGATCGCTTTGAGTTCATCAACCGAGACGCCCAAGAGGCCAACATCCAGCTCACCAGCGGAGGCGTCGACAGCGCCGTCGGCTTTAATCGTGTGCTGCTCCAGTACGACTATCGACCGAACCAGCGCTTCACGAACGAGCTTCAGATCGGCTTCGGTCTCGACGAGATCGCCATCGCTGCTTTCGACGTCTTCGAGTTCAACCTCGACAACTACCAGTGGCAGCTCAGAGACCGTATGCGCTTCAAGCTCTCGGACCGCTTCAGCCTCGACGTGGGCACGGACAGCCTGATTCGGCTGTCGGACATCGATCTGCTGATCCCGAACCCGGATCAGGACCCGCTCAATCCCGACCTCAATGACACGGTATCCACGAGCATCGACGGTCAGGCCGACCTGCTGGCTGGCTTCTACGCCGAGGCCACCATCGACGTGAGCAAAAGGCTGAGCTTGGTCCCCGGGGTGCGCTTGGACGTGTTCGAACGGGCGGGCGAAGTCGCCTTGGATCCTCGGATCATCGCTCGCTACAGACTCTTCGACAAATGGACCCTGGTTGGCGGTGTGGGCTCCTTCAGCCAGCCTCCGGCACCGCAGAACCTGAACGAAACGGTCGGCAACCCGGAGGTGTCTGCTTTCCGGGCCTTCCAGGCCTCCACCGGCGTTGAATGGGACCCCTTCCCCTATTTGGGCATCGACGTGACCTTCTTCTACAAGCAGCTCTTCGACCTCATCGGAACCAGCGACGACTTTCGGGTGGACGACGAAGGGAATACGGTGCCGGCGCTGGTCGAGAACAACGAGACTGGTCGTGTCTTCGGTCTGGAGCTCTATGTGGACCATAAGTTCAACAAGAACTTCCAGGGCTTCTTGAGCTACACCCTGTCCCGCTCCACCCGAGATCCAGAAGGCGAGCCTACCCAACTCTTCGACTTCGACCAAACCCACATCTTCGTGATGGCGGGTTCCTATGTATTCCCTCAGAACTGGGAGCTGGGGATCCGGTGGCGGGTCATCTCGGGCAGCCCCGACACGCCCATCGTCGCCGGGAGCTTCAACGGCAACCAGGGCGAGTACTCCCCCATCTTCGGCGACGCCAACAGCGAGCGTCTCCCCTTCTTCCACCAGCTCGACATTCGGCTCGACAAGCGGTGGATCTATAAGTCCTTCACGCTGGGCGCCTTCTTGGAGGTGCTGAACGCATACAACAACCCGAACGTCGAAGGCTTCACCTACAATTTCGACTTCAGCGAACGCGACCGGGTGCAGAGCCTCCCCATCATTCCCAATCTTGGCTTCGAGGCTCGATTCTGATGCGCATCCTGGTCTTCAACCTCCTGCTCCTCGCGGTCGGGTCAGGCCTCGCGCAGGCCCAGACCGATCCGACGACGGAGCTCCGGGTCCCCGCCCCCAAGCAAGGCTACTTCGTCGAGCTTGGGCTTCGGAGCGGCGTCCTGGCCGTGAGCAACGACGAACTCCCAGATCTCGACCCTTTCCCGGGCTTCGGTGGCGCCTTTCGTTTTGGAGAGATGACTCTACCGTGGCTCGGCTTCGGCGGGGTCGGGCACGTGTTCTTCGGGAGCAACGACGAGTTCACGACCGGATTTGGAGCCTTTTCGATGGAGGCCCAGGTGGCGCCTTTCAAAAATCTGGACCTTGCTGGCCGGGTCGCGATCGGTCCCTTCTTCCAGGTCGTGACCCGAGAGGACGAATCGCTGGCCCTGGACGACGACCCGGACCAGGGCTTCGGCGCCATCCTGACCACAGGCGTCAGCTGGGATCTCTTCCCCTTCTACGACCGCCAGGCCTATGGAAGCGGCGGTTTCGCCGTCTCGCTCTACGCTGACGGCCAGTTTCTCCTAGGCTCCGACTTCACCAGCGCCGGCGCCTTCATCGGTGTGGAGCTCGGCTACTTCTTCGGTCTCCCCAAGAATAAGCTCAAGCTCCCGCTTGAAGAGGCTTACTGACTAGGGGACCCGGCGCGGGCAAAGCCACGCCAGCCCTCTTCGTTTGCCCATGCTCGCTTCCGGACGTCTTTGAGCATCCGCAACCGCCTCGGGTTTCGGCGAGCTTGGTTGGGTGGCTCAAGGACCAGCCCGCACAAGGCTCGATGGACTCTGGTTCCAGCCCTATTGGGTCATGTCCCAGGGCCAAGTGGCAATCGATGGGAACGGTCGCGGCCGAGGCCACACAAAGGGGCGCCAAGGTTGGCGTTGACCCGGGGAGCAGGCCTGCTTTGTCTCGCTGGGTGCGGAGCTCCTTTGTCGTTCTTCTTTGCCTGCTCGCTTCTCCGGCGTGGGCTCATGACTTTTGGATAGAACCTTCGGCTTTTTCGACCGACGGGCCGAGCTCAATCGACGTTCGCTTGAAGGTCGGTCACCACGACGATGTGAAGGCCGTAGCTCGGAAGCCAGACCGAATCCTGCGCTTCGAAACCGTCGGACCCGATGGCTCCCGTCAGCCGGTCTTGGGTGAGGCCGAAGCCGAGCCCGCGGGTCGGGTTCAACTGATGGCCCCGGGCTTCCATAGCCTGGTCTTCGAGAGCAACCATGCTTACATCGAGCTTTCCGCCGACAAGTTCGCCAACTACCTAGAACACGAGGGCCTCACCCAGATCCTGGCCCTGCGAGATGGAAGCGACGGACCGGGCAAAGAAAGCTACGCCCGCTACTGCAAGAGCCTGGTCCAGATCGGGGAAGGCAGCGCCGGCTGGGAGCGAGACCTGGAGCTTCCCTTCGAGTTCATCGCCCTTCGGCGGCCCGAGAGCCGCAAGCTCGTCTTTCGCCTCGAGTTCCAGGACCAGCCCCTGGCCGACGCACGGGTCGAGCTCCTGCGGCTGGAGGATCTCACCCAAAGTGTCTCCACCCAGACAAACGCCAAGGGCGTCCTCCGCTTCAAGAACCTCGAAGCCGGTCGCTACATGCTGGCTGCGACCCACATGGTCCCCGCCAAAGCACCGGTGAAGGGAGACTGGGAGAGCTTCTGGGCCACCGTCAGCTTTGAGCGAAGGATATCCTCGGATGTGAAGCCATCTGAGGCGCATCAGAACGAAAAGGTGAGCAGGACCTGGGGTCGGATGATGTCGACCCCGCCCGAGGTGAACCATCGGTTGTAGACCACGCCGGCTCGGGTGCTGAAGCGGCTCCCCGGCGCCCCGAGATGGAGGCCGCCGCCTCCGCCGGCCAGAACGCCCGAGAAGTCGGCGCCGTCGATGGACTCCCAGCGGCCACCGACCTCGGCCACCACGTAAGGCACGACCGGCCAGCTCACCGGTGGGGTGTAGACCGTGAAACCTGCCACCTCGCCGCCGCTGAAGTCACCAAAGAAACCCAAGCCGCGGACACCAGGAACCAGGCCGTCGATGAAAGCGTAGCCGACCTGCGCACCGACGGCGACGGCGCTTCGATTGGAGCTGAAGGACCCTCCCAGGGTCAGGCCGAGATGGACCGAACCTTGGGGGTCGTGAACGGGCCGCGTGCTCCGGGCCGAGGCAGGGCTCGCGAGGAGGCAGACGAGGGCGGTCGCGAGGGGGAGTGTGTATTTCATGAGCAGAGCCGATCGGAGGCCGGCCCCCGGGCGGGGCCCGAAAGGCGCGGCGCGTCGCAAAGTCGCATGTCCCTCTTCAGAAAGCGGCTTCGGGAACCTCGGTGATGGCGTCATGACCGCCGGTGATGGCCGGGAGAAAGCCCTTGGCCTTGGGCAGGAAGTGGTGCGCGTAGAAGGTGGCGGTGGCCATCTTCCCGGTCGCGAAGTCGACGTCAACCTGCGCGCCCTCGAGAGCCAGCGCGCTCTTGGCCATCATCCAACCCCCAGCTACGGTTCCAAAGAGCTCTAGGAAGGGATAGGCGGCCGCCGCAACCCGGTTGACCGACTGGCCATTCTCGACCGCCCACTTGACCGCGGTCTGGAGGGCGTCTGCCGCTTCGGAGAGGCGCGGCTTCATGGCCTTCAGCTCGGGCTTGCTCGCGTTCTCGAGCTCGTCGGCCGTCTTTCGCACTTCGGACAGAAAAGCGGCGGCCATGTTCCCGCCGTCCTTCACCGTCTTGCGGAAGATGAGGTCGTTGGCCTGGATCCCGTTGGTCCCTTCGTAGATTGGCGCGATGCGCGCATCCCTGAAGTGCTGGGATGCGCCTGTCTCCTCGACGTAGCCCATGCCGCCGTGGACCTGAATGTTCAGCGAAGTCACTTCACATCCGATGTCCGTCCCCCAGGCCTTCACGATGGGGGTGAGGAGGTCGACCATCGACTGAGCTTTGGCCCGCTCGGTGGCGTCCTCGTGGCGCTTGCTGAGATCGACGTTCATGCCGGCGTAGTAGGTCAGGGCGCGCCCCGCCTCTGTGAGGGCTTTCATTCGAAGAAGCATCCGACGCACATCGGCGTGCTCGATGATGCGAACCGCCTTCTCCTTGGGCTGATCCACCCGCTTCGACTGCACCCGGTCCTTCGCGTAGGCCACAGCCTGCTCGTAGGCCCGCTGGGCGATCGAGATCCCCTGAAGGCCGACCGCGAGCCTCGCGTTGTTCATCATGATGAACATCAGTTTGAGGCCTTCGTTTTCCTCGCCCACTCGGTAGCAAATCGCGCCCTCGGACTGATCCCCGAACATCATGGTGCAGGTGGGCGAAGCGTTGATGCCCAACTTCTTCTCGATTCCGGCGCACACCACGTCGTTGGGCGCCCCCAGCGAACCATCCTCGTTCACCAGCACCTTGGGCACGATGAAGAGGCTGATGCCCTTCGTCCCTTCGGGCGCGTCTGGGGTTCGAGCCAGGACCATGTGGATGATGTTCTCGGCCAAGTCGTGCTCGCCATAGGTGATCCACACCTTCTGACCCTTGAGGCGGTAGACGCCCTCCCCCAGCTCCGGCGCCGGGGTAGCCATGGCCCGCACCGTGGACAGGTCGGAGCCGGACTGAGGCTCACTGAGGTTCATGGTGCCGGTCCAGTGGCCGGTGATGAGGTGCTCGAGGAAGAGCCGTTGCTGGTCAGGGGTGCCGAAGCCCTGAAGGAGCTCCACCGCGCTCTGGTTGAGCATGGGGCAGAGGGCGAAGCCCATATTCGAGGCCTGCCACATCTCCTGCACCGCAAAGGCCACGGCCCAAGGCATGCCTTGGCCACCGTGCTCCGGCTCGAACGGAAGGGCGTTCCATCCTCCATCTCGGTAGGCGGCGTAGGCCTCCTTGAATCCGGTGGGGGTGGTGACCACGCCGTCGGACCAACGGCTGTGCTCCATGTCGCCCGAGTGGTTGACCGGCGCCAGAGCATCTCGGGCCACTTTGGCCGCCTCGTCCAGGATCGGCTGCATCATCTCTAGCCCAGCGTCCTTGAAGCCGGGCAGCTGGGCGAGCTTCGGCGTTTCGAGGACGCTCTCCAAGACGAAGCGCATGTCGGACACGGGGGCCGTATAGGTCATGGCCCAGAATTGCCTCATTCGAGCAGGGTCGTCACGGGTCGAGTTGGGTTTTTCGCAGCGCGATGGCCAGCGCCGCCTCCCGCACCTCCCGAACCGAGACACCGTGGGCCCGCGCCGCGGCCTGACAGTCCTCGAACTCAGGGGCGAAGCTCGAACCTCCCGGCCGCTCTGCCCGTTTGATCCGGATCTCTCCGAAGGGGGTCTGCACGGACTCGACACGGCGAGCCAGCATCCTGCGCTCCACAGCCCAGCTCCGCAGCCCCAAGGTCGTCCCATGTCGGAATAGCAGCGCCTCGAGGGCCGCCGCCTGGCTCTCCCGGGCCAGGCAGCCCACCACCACGGCCGGACGCCCCTTCTTCATCAGGAGGTGGTGGCTCCAAGCATCCGCGGCGCCGGCCTCCAGGAGGGCATCGACTAGGACCGGGACGTCCTGTGGCGACATATCGTCCATGTTGGCCTCGAACTGACGCAAGCCTTCCTGCCGCACTGCCCGCTCCGCCTCGACCTCACCCAGGATGGCCCGAACGACGTTGGGTCGGTCGGGCCAGCTCCGATGGCCGCAGCCTGTTCCCACGGCTTCGATGCGCAAGCTGGGCATCGGTCCGAAGGTCTCGACGTGGGCCCGAAGGAGAGCGGCGCCGGTAGGGGTCACCGGCTCGCCCTCGAGCCCGGCGCCCTCGCTGGGCACTCCCGTCAGCAGATGAAGGGTGGCCGGCGCCGGCAGCGGAATGGGGCCATGGGCGCCTCGAATCAGACCCCGTCCGGTAGGCGCTGGCGAGGCCATGATCCGCTCGATCCCCAGGTCTTCCAAAGCCACAGCCACGCCAACGACGTCCGCTATGGCGTCGGCGGCGCCGACCTCGTGAAAGTGGACCGATTCCACATCGGTGCCGTGGGCCGCGGCTTCGGCCTCGGCCAGAAGTCGGAAAGTCCGCTGGGCGCCCGCCCGCACTCGGCTCGAAAGAGGGCCCTCGTCCAGCAGCGTGCGGATGCTCGCCCAGGAGCGATGTCGCCTTCCGCCTCTTCCAGACAGGGTCAAGGGGGCCCACTGCTCGCGGTCAGCGTCGGCCAGCTCCCCGTCCACCATCATGTCGACCCGACGAGCCCGAAGCCCCGCCGACTGAGCGTCCTCAACCCGGAGCTCCACTTCGTACAGACCTAGTCCACGGAGCGCGGTACGAATGGGGTCGACCCGGGCCCCGGCGTCGATGAGGGAGGCCATCAGCATGTCCCCCGCCGCGCCTCCGACCAAGTCCCAATACAGCGTCCTCAAGTCCGCTCCCGATTGATGACGGCCGCGGCGAACCCAGCCGAGAACCCGCCGTCGACCCCCACCACGGTCAGCCCGGACGCGCAGGCGCTCAGGGCGGAAAAGAGCGCGACGTGACCGCCGAGTCCGCCCCCAACGCTGGTAGGCACGGCGATCACGGGTCGGCTCACCAAGCCTTTGATCACGCTGAAGAGTGCGCCCTCCATTCCCGCGACCGCGATGATGACCTCGGCGGCCTCGAGCCGATCGCGCACCGCGATTAAGCGATGCAGTCCGGCCACACCGACGTCGTAGACTCTGTCCACTTCGTTGCCCAATCGCTCCGCGGTCTGGGCCGCCTCTTCCGCCACTGCACGGTCCGAAGTACCGGCGGCGGCGACCGCGATCTGACCCCGGCCTTGCGAAGGGAGCTGACCCAAACAGAGGATGCGGCTTTCCGAGTCCCAAGTTGCGCCCCGCTCCTCCGGGAGGTCGGCCAGGACCGCCTCGGCGACCTCCCGCTCTACCCGCGTCGCCATACCAAAGCCGTGGGCCTCGTGGAGCTCGCACAAGAGCAGGGCCAAACGCGGGGCGCTCTTACCGGGTCCGAACACGACCTCGGGCCAGCCGGTCCGAGCGACGCGGTCTTGATCCAGGCGCGCAAAGCCCAAGTCCCGTATTTCGGCCGAGCTCCGGAGTGTCGAAGCGGCCTCCTCGGGCGCCAGCTCACCCCGGGCCACCCGGGCCAAGAGCTCGTCCAGGGTCATGAGGTTAGCCCTCCAAAGTGATCGTGGCCCGGTCCGACCGGGCGCAGTCCCTTCGGACCCTTGAGCACGACGCCGGAGCTCTCTCGAACCCGACCCAGCCTTCGCAGCGGAACCTGCAATTCGGCCGCCGCCGACTCCAGGGCAGTGCGGGCGTCGGGATCGGCAATCATGAGTAGCTCATAGTCCTCGCCTCCGGAGACTGCGAAGCCAATCGGATCCAGCCCCTCTCGTGCCGCTACCGCCGCGACCGCCGGCTCGACGATCAAGGCTCCCGCCTCCAACTCCGCTCCAAGCTCCCCCAGCAAGCGAGGAAGATCGGTGCCAAGGCCATCCGAGACGTCGCACATGGCCCGAAGCAGGGAAGCCTCGGCCAGGCGAAGGGCCAAGGCGACCCGGGAAGGTGGGGAAGCCCAAGCCTCGTACAGGTTCCAGGCTGGATCTCGAGGCTGCGGGGGGCCGTGCTGAAGGGCAACGGCCAGACCTGCGGCGGCCCGGCCCGGCGTCCCGCTCATCCATACCTCGTCGCCTACGCGAGCCCCGGTTCGGGGCACCCAGCGCTTCGCTTCCACCTCACCGGTCAAAGTCGCGGACAAGAAGATGGGCCCGGGGCTCCGACTGACGTTCCCCCCCAAAACGGTGACATCTTCGGCCTGGCATCGCCGATGAAGGCCGCGAGCCAGGGCCTCGACCGCCGCCACCGAGAGGTGCGTGGGAAGGGCCACGGACAGGAAGAGATGCCGCGGCCGAGCTCCCATTGCGGCCACGTCGCTGACGTTGACCGCCACCAGCCGACTGCCCAAACCCTCGGGCGAGATCAGCCGTCGGGTGAAGTGGACGTCTTCTACGAAGTCGTCTGTGGTGACCACGACCCCTCGCCCTCCGCTGGGCGCGAAGATGGCTGCGTCATCGCCGTTGTCGACCCAAGCCTGGGGCGTACCTCGCGGGTCAACGAAGGCCCGGATGATGGCGGCCTCCGAGACCTCCCCCACCTGGGGCCCCTCAGTGGGCCACGAGAACATCGTGCTCCTCCGTCACGTCTCTGACGCTCGCCAGCATCCGTTCGTCGCTGGTTCGGACGCCGCAGGTTACCTTGCAGAATATTCGGAGCTCGGCCTGCTCCTCTACTACCAGGTGAGATAGTTTGCAGGTACAGGGCGCATTGGCGTCCACGTGATCCTGTCCGGGCAAGGGCGGCAGCCAGCAACCCGTATTGACGTAGCTTCGTCCTTCGCCCAGGTCGACCACCCCGCGCAGATGGCTATGGCCCATCACCACCACCGGGACCTTCATGATGCGGGCGATCTCCTCCGCCGCCTGAACCTGCTTGGGGGCCGGCAAAAGGAAGCGCCGGGGCTCCATAGCCTTGTTCACCCGGTAGCTCACGAAGCCGACCCCCACCAGGGCTGCCAACTGAATGCCCGGCGACTCGATGGCAAGGATGACAAAGAGCGAGAGGAGGATTGCGACCAAACCGAGGATGATTCGATCCATGTAAAGAAGACGCAGGAGCTCGGGCAGGTTTCGGATAATCGGGGTATGGCGGAGGGCATCGACCTGGGCCAAGGCCTCGGCCTCCACGCCTTGTCGACGCGCCTCGGCCGCGAGCCGATTTTCGTGCTCGCTGGCGTCGACGCCCCCTCTGTCCCCGGCGAGGCGCGCCGCGTGGACCAGGGCACGTCCCGCCGCCCCCACCGCCATGCGGCCGGCGTACACGAAGGCGCCAACCCCCGACCTTTGAATCCAGGTCACGTAGTCTCGGGCGCTCCATTTCTGAACCTCGTGATGTCCGAAGTCGGTCATGAGGTTCACGAAGTAGCGCATGGCGAACATGAAGAGAGGCATGTCGATGCGATGAGGGTTCCGGGGACTGGTCGGAACGAGCTGAGAGTCGAAGGCGCAGTACGGATCGTACTGGTGGCCGTGCTCGATGTAGATACGACCCGGCTCGACATAGCACCAAGGGCAGAAGCTGACCCGGGCCTGAAATTCGGAGCGGGCGCGCAGGTAATCGTCGACGTCCTCGGTTGCGCGGGGAAAGGCGTGGTCGGCCAGGACCCGCCGGAAGACCCGCTGGACCTTGGTCCAGTACATCTCGGCGTCGTGGTTACCCCGCATAAGAACCAACTCGCCTCCCCGGCGGACAAAACGAGCCAAGGCCTCGAAGAAGACCCGGTGGTACTCCATCGTCCGCTCTAGCTTCACCACCGCTCGCTCCGCTTCGCTACCGAGCCCGTACTTCCGCTCTTCGTTCGAAACCTCGAAGCTCAGAAACAGCGCGTTGGGGCCCCCTTCGTCGGGCACCACCACGACCTCGACGAAGTCGATGAAGTCGCCGGCAAAGATGAGCCGCCATTCCCCTTCGCGGCCTTCGGTATAGCGAGCCAACAGGTCAACAGAAGCCTGATCGAACTCGCGGTGAGGGCGGGTCGCATCCGAGAAGCCGGTGATGGCGTTGCAGTCTCGACCCAGGTGGAGGTCGGAGAGGACGAGCAGCCGACGACTCATTCGTCCACGAGGACGAGATAAAACGAGTGATTGGACTGGTCGATGATGCGGAGCTTGTCCCTGTACTTTCGAGGGACAACGCTCTGAAGCGTGTCGAAGCGGCTCTGCTCCAGCAGAATGAACTCCCGACCGGGCTCGTCGACCAGATCGCGGAGCCGTCGGTTGGCATCCTTCCCCATCAACTGAATCACCTGGTTGCGGCTGTAGAAAGTCTCACCTCGCCAATTGAGCTGATAGGCATACAGACGCTCTCCGGGCTGCCGTTCCTCATAGTAGGTCTCCTGCACAGCATATTGGCTCCAGTGCTGGCTCATCATGTTGAAGTGCCAGTGACTGCACCACAGCCCAAAGACGAGGCCCATGGCCAGGTAGCAGAGCATCTGAAGGCCCCGCTGCCTGAATACGTGGGCAGCCACCAAGCCCACGCCGCCGACCGCCACCAAGGCAATGATGAAGCTCTGGGCGTCCACGCCCGATGGCCAACCTCGATCATACTTGTAGGTGAACAAGTTCACCAAGTGGCTGGGCGTATTGACGAGGTCGACTGCGGAAGCCGCGAGCAGGGTCGCGATGACGATGTGCATGCCCCCCCGCAACCGCTCCCGCGGGTCTTGGGCGACCCAGGCGAACCAAGCCGCCACCAGGATGGCCAAAGCGGGAACGGCGGGGAAGATGTAGTGGTGGAACTTGGTCAGCGAGGCGGAGAAGAAGACCCAAGTCCAGGCCGCCCAGATGAGGACGAAGAGGGTCGCTCTGCGACGACCGAGACCCTCGTCTTCACGTGGCCGAACGGCAAACAGCACGGCCGAAGGGAAGAGCGCAAACCAAGGGAACATGCCGTAGGCCAGCTGCTCCAAGTGGTAGCCCAATCCGCCCCGGTCTCCATGGACACCGCTTCCAACCCGATTGAAGTTGTCGTGAAACCAGAATCGCCGAACGAATGTCATGCCCTCATCGTCGCGACCGTCGAAGAGGCTCATCACCACATACCAAGGTGAGCCCAGAAGCAGGAAGAGCGGCCCGCCCCAAAGGAGCCCACATCGGAGAAGCAGTCCGGGGTCCTTGGCCAGAACCATATACAAGAGAACGGTCGGCCCCACGATCGCGAGGACGGCCAGACCCTTGGACAGGGCGGCGAGGGCCATGAAGGCGTAGAACAGGGCCAGCCGCTGGTGACGACGACGGCCCACGGTCCAAAGAACGGCTACCGCCCCCAGGCTGGCCAAGCCGACGGCGCCCACGCCAAGGACCCCCAAACCTTGGACTTGGCTCGCCAGCAAGACAGCTTGTCCCACCCCGGTCGCCGACAGGACGAGCGCCATGGCCAGTTTGTCGCGTAGAGGGGGGAGGGCTCGATTTCCGTCCTCGTCCCCGAAGACGGCATCCATGAAGAAAGCGAGTCCGATGACCATGAAGCCGACCAGCGGCATGTCGGCCATGGCTTGCTTCCCAATGAAGATGAACTGAGGACAGGCGCCCAGGATCAGGGCCGCGAGGACGCCGGTGCTCCGACCGCCGAGGAGGCGGCCGATCCGATAGGCGCCCCACAAGGCCCCCATCGCGACGAGGGCGAAAGGGAGCCGCGCCCCCCACTCGGTCCAGGCCCCCAAAGGCTCCCCGATCGGGGTCGCGTCGGCCCCCACCACGAAAAAGCCGAAGGCCATCATCCACAGGGGGAGCGCTGGCTTCGAGAAGAAGTAGGCGCTCTCCCAGTGGGGGTGAACGAGGTCTTTGCGGGCAAGCATCTCCCGGGCCACCTCGCCGTAGTGGACCTCCCAGGGATCCCACAGACCGACCGAGCCGAGGCGGGGCAGAAAGACCAGGGCGCCAAAGGCTAAGACGGTCCAGAAAGCCCGCCGATCATCGGCCAGGACCTCTTCGAAGGCTGTCCACCATCCGTCCAGGCGGGCCCAGAGCGACTCGGAGGGGCCCTCCGAGGATGATTCCGAACCGGAGTGGGCTCGGGAGCTTTCCGTGTGCCGGGTCAAGGTTCGAGTCGGTATAGTCCCGGCATGATGCGGGTGGGAAGTCGGACCTTGGCCGGGGTCGTGATGGCGCTGAGCATGGTCGGGTGCGGACGTGACGCGAGCTTCTCGTCTCTGAACGCGCCCAGTCTACGTATCGAGCCGGGTAGCCGGACCTTGTTTGCCAATCAAGTGTTCGGTTTCACCGTCCTCCGAACCGAGGACGGCCTGACAACGGACATCACCCAGGATCCAGACCTGGTGCTCTCCGTGACCGTACCCGACGTGGTCGACGTGGAACGAGGCCAGGGTCAGGCGGTCGGCGTGGGCGCCACCGAGCTGGTGGCAGAACTCGGCGGAAGTACGGCCCGGGTGCGCTTGGAGGTACTCGCCGACCAGCTGGTCGGACTGCAGGTCGAGCCCCGGAGCATCCGCTTGGCCGTTGGAGCCGAGGTTCAGCTCGAGGTCACGGGCCAACTGTCCAGCGGGGCGACGGTCGACCTTTCGGCTGGGAGCGAGGGAACGGTCTACAGCAGCAGTGGGCCCGCCGCTTCGGTGAGCACGGACGGACTGGTTCGAGGCGTGCTCCCGGGCGATGCCGAGCTCGGGATCACCCAAGTTGGACAGCAAGACAGCGTGGCGGTCGAGGTCGTCTCTCTTCCCGATAACCTCGCCTCCATTCGCCTCGAGCCCGATCCGCTCTTCCTCCAACCGGGCGAAGAGCGCCGGGTCCGTCTCATCGGTATCGACGGAGAAGGCAACGAACTCGTGCTTCCCGTGTCCGAGTCGAGCTTCGAGACCTCGGACCGCTCCCTGGCCCGGGTGGATTCCCTGGGTAACGTCCGGGCCCTCAATCAGGAAGGCGAGACCAACCTGACCGCACGCTTTCGGGCTTTCACCACCGTAGGCACCATCCGCATCGAGCGACCCGAAGCTCGACTTCTTTCCCTCAGCTTGAGTCCAGACGGGGGGGAAATTGAGGTCGCCCAGCGGGTCAATTTGGTGCTCGTCGCCAGCTTCGACGACGGCTCGGCCCGAGACGTTGCGACAGAGGCAGGAAGCAACTTCAGCTCCGACAACGACAACCTCAGCGTCAGCGACGACGGCCTACTCATCGGCAACCGACCGGGCCAGGCTACCGTGACCGCCATTTTCGGCGGGTTGCAGGTGCAGGCTGTCTTTCAAGTAGTAGGCAATCTCAGCGTGTCGCGTCTGGAGGTCGCGCCCACCCCGATCGCCCTCGAGGTCGGGGCCGAGCTCACGCTCACCGTCACCGCCTTCTTCAGCGATGGAAGTCAGGACGACGTGACCGAGCTAACTATGCTGTCGCCCCCCAACAACGCCGTCCGCTGGGAGCCCGGTCCACGAACCCTGTTCGGCGTCCAGGAAGGGGCCGGGACTCTGAACTTCGGCTTCGGCGGGGTGACGACCTCGGTACCTTTTGCGGTCATCGAGGACTTCGAGGCGGTCGAACTCTTCTTCGAGCCCGACCCACTCGAGCTCGAACCGGGGCAGAGCCAGTCCTTCCAACTCTTCGCCCGTCTTCCGAGCGGAGACACCGTCGACGTCACGAACTTCCCAGGCGTCGACTATGAGGTCGTGAACGAAATGGTCGCGAGCTTGGAGGCTCCGCCCGTGGCCGAAGTCCGGGGCCTGGAGGTCGGCGTGACCGAGCTAATAGCAAGCTTCCAGGGCATCTCCGTATCGGCCCGCATCGTCGTCGTGCCCGACAGCACGCAGGTCGTATCCCTCATCATCAGCAGCCCCACGGTGATTCCTTTGAATCAGCCCTTCCAGGTTCAAGTCATCGGCATCTTGGCCGACGGGAATTCCGTCCTGCTCAACGGGGACTCCGAGCTCAGCGTCACGGGGACGCCGAGCTCGATCGTGGTCATCACCCAGAGCGGCGCAAACATCGAACTTCGGGGCGCCAACGCCGGAACGGGCGACATCGAGGCCCGGTTCCGCGGCCTGACCGCCAGCCGTCAGGTGCGCGTCCTGCCGGGCGCCGACCCCGTCACGTCGATTTTCTTCGATCCGGCCAGCCTGACCCTGGATGCGGGACAGGTGGGAACGACGTTCCTCCGAGCGCGGCGAGCCTCGGGCGCAGAGTTCATCGTCGGACCGAACGCCGGCGCGGCCTTGGTGCCCGACCTGGGCATCGCCGCCTCCCAGGTATCGACCTCAGGCATCAACGTCAGCGGCTTCGTAGCCGGGAGCTTCCAACTCCGGGCCTTCTTCCAGGGGCTCTCCACAATCCTGCCGGTCGAGATCATCGACACTTCGATGATCACGGCGCTCCAGATCGTCACCCTCGACACCCTCGATCTCAACGAGGCGGCAGACATTCAGGTCTTCGGTATCACGGCCGACGGGCTGACCCTCGAGCTGACCGACGACCCCGGCCTCGTCCTCCTCAGCGAAGACCCCGCCGTGGCTATGATCAGCGGAACGAGTTGGGAGGCGGTGGGCTCGGGCACGACGGTTCTCGTCGCCCGCTTCGGAGATTTGGAGGCTGCAACCGACGTCACCGTCAACGAACCCCGGACGCCGACCCTAACCGGGCTGTCTCCGGACATCCTCGAGATCCAGGACCCGAACGGACCGGACCGCCAGGTCGAAGTCCGAGGGACAGACCTCCTTCCCGGAGACACCATCCTGGTCGACGGTAGCCCCGTGACGGTGGTCCGCCAGCGGCCAGGTTTGCTCATCGTACGGATCCCAGGATCCCTTCTGGAGAGTCGGAGCACCCTGGAGGTTCAGGCCCAAACGCCCCTCGGGGCCCTCTCCAACGTCTTGGATCTGGAGGTCGCCAATCCGCCGGCCATCGACCGTGGCTATCCGAGTGCGGCCATCCGGGGCGGCCTGGTTCGTATCCGCCTGTTCGGCGCCAACCTGGAAGAGGCCAGTGTTACAGGCCCCACCGGAGTGACGGTATCCAATGTCGACGCGGCGCCGTCGGGGGACGAACTGAGCTTCGACGCCCTCATCCCCAGGAACCAGGCGGCCGGCAACGTCAGCTTCAGCATCGAAACCCCAGGCGGGAGCACGACCCGAGTCTTGGAGGTCGAGACTTCGGCGCCGAGCCTGACCATCTCGGGCAACCGGGCCGAGAACGGCTCCCTCTTGGTCGATGACCTCACCATCACGAGTTCGGGACGCCTTTCGGGCAACGGACCCCAATCTCCCATCGTGATCATCGCCAGTGGCGACGTGGTCATCGACGGCGAGATTACGGTCTCGGGCGACTCCGGTAAGGCGGGCACCACGCCCAGCGGCGGGGCTGGCGGACCCGGTGGCGCGGGCGGCGGCGGCGGTGGTTCGGCTCTGAATCCGACCGCCGCCCTGGGGGGTGCAGGCCAGCCTTCGGGGGCCCCGGCCGCCAACCCCGCTGGCATAGGTACCAGCGGCGGAGACGGAGGCGGCGAAGGCGGTGGGGACGGTGCACCAACCAGTACCGCGGTCCCCTGTGGAGCCTCCGGCGGCGGCGGCGCTGGCGCAGGCGCTACCGCGGACGGGGGAGACGGTCGCTTCGGGGGGGCCAGCGGGGGCGCAGCGCCCGGACTCAGCTTCTGGAAGGCCGGTGCTGGCGGCGGCGGCGGCAACAGCTGCGGGGGCACCCCCGGCTCAGAGCCCGACACCGCAGGTTCGGGCGGCGGCGGCGGGGGCTTGATCGAGATTCAGCTCACCCACGGCGGCCGCCTCACCATAAACGGCGACATATTCGCCCTGGGTGGAGACGGTGGAGACGGGAGTCCACGCGCTTCCAACAGCAACGGTGGTGGTGCCGGCGGCGGCGGCGGCGGCGGCGTCATCCGACTCATCAGTAACGGCGGCGCCATCACGATCGGAAGCGGCGGAAGCCTGGACGTCCGAGGGGGCGACGGCGGTCGACTCTTCAGTTTGAATTTCCGTACCGGCGGTGGAGGCGGGGGCGGCATCGTTCTGCTCGAGCCGCGAGGTGGCGCGCTGACGCTGACAGGACCCGCGCAAACTCAGGGCGGTATGGGCGGAACAATGGCCCAAAACGGCGGAGCGGGAACGCTTTCGATACAGCCCTGAAGAACAGCTTGCAGTTCCTCGGCGACGAGCCTTGCGCGCCCTGCGCCCAAGGATGACAACGAGGAATGAACCAGCGAAACCTGGGCAAGGATCTGTCGGCCTCCGTGGTCGTCTTCCTCGTCGCCCTTCCTCTTTGCTTGGGCATCGCGCTGGCAAGTGGCGCGCCGCTCTTGTCCGGCGTCATCACCGGCATTTGCGGCGGTTTGATCGCGGGCGCCATCTCCGGCTCCCACCTCGCCGTCTCCGGACCGGCGGCCGGCCTGACCGTCATCGTGGCAGGCGCCATCGGAGACTTGGGCTTCAGCGCATTCCTGACCGCCGTCGTGGTCGCCGGTCTGATTCAGGTCCTGCTGGGCATCATGCGGGCCGGACTCGTAGGGAGCTTCATACCCGACTCGGTCATCAAGGGCATGCTGGCCGCCATCGGCATCATCCTCATCTTCAAGGAGATTCCTCACGCCCTTGGCTATGACGCCAATCCGGAAGGCGACTCAGCCTTCCTTCAGGCGGACGGTGAAAACACGCTCAGCGAACTGCTTCACCTAGGCGAGCACATCCAGTTCGGCGCCCTGCTCATCACCCTGGTCTCCTTGGCACTCTTGGTTCTGTGGGAGCAGCCCAAGATAAAGAGACTGGTCGGCATGGTCCCGGGCCCGCTGGTCGTCGTGATTCTCGGAGCCGGCATGAACGCGCTTTTTGCATCGGTCGCTCCAAGCTGGGCACTCGGGACGGAACACTTGGTCAACGTCCCAGTCTTCAGCTCGTTTGGTGACGTGCTGTCTAGCCTGAGCAGGCCGGACTTCTCAGCCATTGGGCAAGCCCAGGTCTGGCAGGCCGCCTTGATCATCGCTAGCATCGCAAGCCTAGAAACACTCCTCAGCATCGAAGCCACCGACAAGCTCGATCCCTTGAAGCGAATCACGCCCACCAATCAAGAGTTGGTGGCCCAGGGGGCGGGAAACATGCTGGCCGGATTGGCCGGCGGCATCCCGATGACGGCGGTGATCGTGAGGTCCACGGCCAACGTCGCCTCTGGCGCGACCTCCAAGGCTTCAGCCATCATGCACGGCCTCTGGCTCCTCCTCGCCATCGCGTTTGCTCCGGTCTTGCTGAATCTGATCCCTCTCTCGGCCTTGGCCGCCATTCTGCTCGTCGTGGGCTTTAAGCTGACCCGACCATCCATCTACCGCTCGATCTGGGCTCGAGGCTGGGCTCAATTCATCCCCTTCATCGTGACCGTTGGCTCGATCTACTTCATCGACCTCTTGAAGGGGGTGATCATCGGTTTGGTGGTCGGGATCGTCTTCGTCATCATCTCCAACTACCGCGTGGGCGTGACCATGACCCGGGACAGACAGCGCTTCTTGGTCCGGCTCAACCAGAACGTTTCCTTTCTCAACAAGGCCAGGCTGCGAGCCATTTTCAGAAGCATCGAGGACGGAAGCTACGTCATCATCGATGGCACGCGGACAGAGTTCCTCGACAACGACATCATCGACACGATCGAGGAGTTCCTGAGCGCAGCCGAGGGCCGCGAGATTACCGTGGAGCTCAAGAAGCGACACGGCGTCCCGAACCGATACTTCACACCCGAAGAATCCATCATCGACCCGGCTTCGATGGCCTCCAATGAAGAGCCCACCCCACCGGGGACGTCCGAGAACGCGAAGGCGGTGGCGTGAACAGCTACGAGAAACTACTCCTCGAGAACAAGCTGTGGTCCGAGCAGCGACTGGCCGCCGACAAGAACTACTTTCAGCGACTGGCGCGACATGAAGACCCGGAGTTTCTATGGATCGGGGGGAGCGATAGTCGCGTCCATCCCAACGAGATCACGGGCTCCCACCCAGGCGAGATCCTCATCCATCGGAACTTCGGAAACATCGTCCATCCCGACGATCGGAACCTGGGTAGTCTGCTCCGACACGCATTGGTCGACCTCCAGGTCGAACACATCATAGTGTGTGGCCACACGGCCTGCGAGGCGACGCGCTTGGCTATCAGGGGCACCGACGATCCGTGGCTTGCGCCCCTGAGCCAACTCGCCCAATCCATGAAGGCGGATCTCCAGGGAGCAAAGGAGCCGGTCAAGGTCCTGGTCGAGGCCAGCGTTCGAGCCCAAGTCGAGAGCTTGAGTCGACACGCTTTGGTGGTGAGCACCTGGGCAAAGCGAAAAGCGCCTACGCTTCACGGCTGGATATTCGACGTGGAGACAGGTCGGATCAGAGACCTCGTGGCCATCGGCCCCGATCAGCCGTCCTAGTCAGCGCAAAGCGGCAGGACGGGTGGAGGGGAGCAGCACCGACACGTCGGCCGCTGCCTTGCGCAGCGCAGGCAGGTAGCGCTCTCGGAGCTCCCCGCTCTCTGTGCGGGAGGCATGGGCAGAGATGTTGATGGCGGCCCGGACTCGACCCTCGGCGTCTCGGAGCGGAATGGCCAGGCTCCGCAAGCCCACTTCCAGCTCCTGGTCGACGAGGGAGTAGCCCTCTTCGCGAACCTGCCGGAGGAGTCGGCTGAGCTCGTCTCGGTCCGTCACCGTTCGGTCGGTGAAGCGCTCTCGGTTCATGTCCAGCACTCGCTCCCGAAGCTCCTCCGGCGCATGGGCCAGAAGGACGCGGCCCATGGAGGTCGCCAGCGCCGGCAGGCGGGCCCCGACGTTCAGGCCGACAGAGAGGATGCGCTGGGTCTGAACCCGAGCCACGTAGACGATCTCCGGCCCATCCAGCACCGAGGCCGAAATGCTCTCGTTCAGCTCGGCGCTGATTCGCTCCAGGATCGGCGTCAACACATCCGTCAGGCCCAGGGCCGATAGATAGGAGTAGCCGAGCTCGAGGATGCGAGGGGTCAGGCGAAAGCGACGTCCGTCGTTCTCCGCGTAGCCAAGCTCGGAGAGCGTCAGCAAGAAGCGGCGCGCCGCCGCCCTCGACATCCCGGTCTTGTCAGCGACCTCGGAGAGCGTGAGCGTCGGGCTCCGAGCATCGAACGAACGAATCACATTGAGTCCCTTCGCCAATGACGCGACGAACTCCGGGCTTCTTCCCTCTGCAACCATGGACAAAGCTTGCCATTTATTTGGACAAGTTCACGAGGAAAACGACATTTCGTCCGCATCTCGTAAGGACTGCCGGGAGCCCTCAATCGACAACTTCGCTGGGCGGCCGAGACTCCGCATGACGCAGAGCTTCATCAAAGTCTGCTTTCGCAAGCTTTTCGGCCTTTTGTCGGAGCTCAGAACCGGCGGGCCCAAGAGCTTGGGCAGCCCAATGTATGGGATCTATGGGTAAGGACGGCGATCTTTCGTCCGGATGCCGGTCGACGGGGGCCTCGCCCGAGGTCTGCAGGTGTCCGGCGCGAACAGTCATGCAGTGGACAAAGGTTGGACAAGACAGGCGGCGCGCCCGGTCGGCTGCTTCGCGAACCGTCGCCTCCACCGCCAATACATCGTTTCCATCGACCCGCCAGTACCGAAGGCCCTGACCCGCGAGGTGGGGCTCGAGCCCCACCTTGCCCCTCGCTTCCCACCGGGTCGTGCCGTCTTCTCTGCAGACCAGCAGGACCGGAACCTGCCACCGGCCGGCCAGTTGGCAAGCCGCATGGAAGTCACCGGTCGAGTATGCGGCGAGGCCAAAGGCTACGGCAGCGATGCGACCGCTTGCCTTCAGGCCCCAGGCAGCACCCACAGCCTGGGGAATGCGAGCAGCCCCCGACCGGACTTGGTGCAGACGCCGGGACGAGGCGATCCAGCTACGCAAGGCCTCGCCCCGCTCTAGGTTGACGCCAGCGTCCCTGGGGCCGGGAAAGAACAGATCATCGAGCGCCAGGCCTGCCCCCAGGCCGACGGCGATGGCTTCGTGGCCGCCTACGCTTCCGTGGGAAAGGCCGACGCTCTCTTTCTGTTGGAGGGCCACAAGCTGCTCGTCGAAGTAGCGGAGCCGGACCATGGACGCCAGTCGGGCCTCCAGACGCGCCCGCCGCTCGGCGTCCAAGGGTCGTAGAAGGAGGCCTCGGGTCGGCTCGACCACTCAGCTCTCCATGAAGAGGCGATCCGGCGTCTCGAGGAGTTCGATGACCCGATAGGCGAAGGCAGCGCCCACGTGTCCATCGATCCAGCGATGATCGAAGGAGAGGGAGAGATTCATGACGTCTCGTATCCGGAGCTCGTCCCCTTCGAACACCCTCGGTTCTCGACGCATGCGGTGCACGCCCAGAATCGCCACTTCGGGATGATTGATGACCGGCGTCGCAAACAGCCCGCCGTCCCGACCGAGGCTGGTGATTGTGAAGCTAGAGCCTCCCAAGTCCTCGGGGCGGGTTCGGCCTTCCCGGACCGCTTCCGCCAGGCGTCGAACCTCTCGGGCGGCGGCCAGAAGCGAATACCTGCCTGCATCCCGTAGCACGGGGACAGTCAGCCCCTTGTCCGAGGAGACAGCGATGCCGATGTCGTGCCGGGCGCGGCGAACGAAGGCCGGGACTGATTCGTTCAGCTGACCATTCAGGTCGGGAAACTCGCGAAGCGCCGTCACCACCGCCCGCAGGATGAAGGGCAAGAAGCTGAGCTTCTCATCGGCGTCGAGGCGTTCGTTGAAACGACGGCGGACCTGAACCAGCTCCGTGGTGTCGCACTCTTCGACGAAGGTGAAGTGGGCCGCGGTCGAGGTCGAACGAGCCATGTTGTCCCAAATACGACGACGCAAACCGCGGACGGGGAGGGTCTGGTCTTCGGCCTCGACCGGAGGCGGCCCGGGTGTGGGCGCTGGGGCAGGCGCGGACGGAGGTCCTGAAGCCTGTCCTGCGGCGCTGGCATGGAAAGACGTTCCGCCCGCGGCGTAGCGACGGACGTCCTCGGAGCTCACCCGACCGCCAGGACCTGTCGCTTCGACCGAGGTCAGATCGATACCGAGCTCTCGCGCCAGTCGACGGGTGGCAGGCGCGGCCAGCACCCGCACGTCCGGTGCGGAGGCGGGCGGAGCCGAGACAGGCTCGGCGTCTGGAGGGTCAGAGACCGGCTCGGGCGCGGTAGCTCTTGAGCCGTCGTCGATGACGGCGATGATGGAGTGGACCTCGACCAGGTCCCCTTCGCCGCCCTTCACCTCCACCACCTTGCCCTCGACCGGGGAAGCGATGACGACCGTGGCCTTGTCGGTCATGACTTCGACCATCGGTTGGTCGACTTCGACCGGGTCCCCGGGCTTGACGAGCCACTGGACGATCTCACCCTCGACCACGCCTTCGCCGATGTCCGGGAGCTTGAACTCGTACGCCATGACCGCGGAACTCCTAGGGTTCCCTGGGAGCCGGGTCAACTTCAGCGACTCCTCTGGCCCGCAGCCCCTCGACCGCATACACGAACAAACCGCACCACACGAAGGCGAAGGTCAGGGCGTGGGCCGGCGTAAAGGGCTCGTCGAAGGCCCACACGGCGCACGCGAGCTGGAGAGTGGGCGCCAGATACTGAAGCATCCCCAGCGTCCCATAGGGGATGCGTCGGGCGGCGTAAGCAAAGAGCAGAAGCGGAACGATGGTCACCGGGCCACCCCCCACCAAGAAGGCGGTCGTCCATCCGCCCTCGAAGAGGGCGACAGCCCCGACCTGAAGCAGGTAGAGGAGGGCCAAGGGTGCGAGGAGCGCTGTCTCTAGGAAAAGCCCTTCCAGCGGTCCCGCTTTCGCCTGCTTGCGCACCACACCGTAGCCTCCGAAAGAGAGGGCCAGAACCAGAGAAAGCCACGGTAAGTAGCCGAGGTTCACCACGAATGCCAAGACGCCGGTGGCGGCCAGACCGACGGCGAGTTTGCGTAGGCCACTCAAGCGTTCGCCCAACACCAGAGCGCCCAAGGCCACGTTCACCAAAGGGTTGATGTAGTAGCCCAAGCTAACCTGGGTGACTCGGTGCTCCGAGACGGCCCAGATGAAAAGAAACCAGTTGATGCCGATCAGGGCCGTGGCCAACACGGCGGCTCGACGCTGCCGGGGATCGAACCAAACCGCCGCCACCCTCGGCCCCCCACGCACGACGACAACGATGAGGCCCGCGCCGAGGGCACCGAAGAGAATCCGATAGGCCAAGATCTCGGCAGCAGACACGTGGGAAAGCTGCTTCCAGTAGAGAGCGAGGACGCCCCAAAGACCATAGGCCGCCAAGGCGGCGCCGACCCCGCCTCCCATATCGGATCTCAGCCGAACAGCTCGCGGAACACGCGTTCCACGATCGGCATGACGTCGGCCACCGCAAGGGGCTGTCCCGCTTCGTCGCTGAGCGAAGTCACGGCTTTGTCGGAGATGCCGCAAGGTACGATGAGTTCGAACGGGTCCAGGCCGGCGGCGACGTTGAGCGCGAACCCATGGCTCGTGATCCACTTGGAGATACGAACGCCGATGGCGCCTATCTTGCGTCGTTCATCTATCCAGGTCCCGGTGTGGCCCCGGAAGCGTCCTGCCGCGACGCCGTAGTGGGCGCAGACCCGAATCATGGTCTCTTCCAGCAGTCCGACAAAGCGACGGACGTCTTTGCGGTCAGGCTTCAGGTCCAAGACCGGGTAGCCAACGATCTGGCCCGGGCCATGGTAGGTCACGTCTCCGCCTCGTCCCGACTCGACCTGTTCGATACCGGCCTGGGCCAACCGCTCGGGCGATGCAAGGACGTGGGCCTGCTTGGCCCGGCGGCCGAGGGTCAGCACCGGCTCGTGCTCGAGCAGGAACAGGGCATCGGGCACCAGGCCATCCGACCGATCGGCGACCCGGGCGTCCATCAGATCCATGGCCTCTCGGTAACGAACTCGGCCGAGATGGATGATGTCGAGCTCTCTCGAGACCGTAGCTCAGCTCGCTTTCTTACGTCGCTCGGGCTTCTTCGGGATGTGGAGCGGCTCGCCGCGGGCGACTTTGGCCGCCTCCATCACCCCCTCGGAGAGGGTTGGATGCACGTGAACCGTGAGGCTCAAGTCCTCGGCTAGAGCGCCCATCTCGATGGCCAAGCAGGCCTCGGCGATGAGATCGCAGGCGTTGTACGCCGTGATCCCCACCCCCAGGACCACATCGCTCTCGTCGTCCACGACGACTTTGACCACACCCTCGGTTGCGTTCATGGCGCTGGCCCGGCCAAGGGCGGTCATGGGAAACATGCCTGTCCGAACGGTGTAGCCTTTGGCTTCAGCTTCGGCCTCGGTCAGCCCCGCCTGAGCGACCTCGGGGTCGGTGAAGACGCCAAGAGGCATGGCCATGACGTCGAAGGCAGCTGGCTTGCCCGAAATGACCTCGGCCGCGACCTCACCCATGTGAGAGGCCCGGTGGGCCAATAGCGGAGGCCCGGTCATGTCGCCAATGGCGAAGATGTGGGGGACGTTCGTGCGGCAGCTCTGGTCCACGTCGAGCCATCCCTTCTCGTTGGCCTTCACGCCGGCCGTTTCGAGGCCGAGACCGGCGGTGTTGGGCTTGAAGCCCACGGCGACTAGGACCCGATCCGCCTCCAACTTCTCGGTCTCCCCGTCCTTGGTTTCGACCTCGACGATGGCCTTGCCGTTCTTCTTGGAGAAGCCCTTCGCCTTGGCCTCCAGCATCACGTTGATGCCGAGCTTCTTCATGGACTTCATGACCGGACGAACGAGGTCCTTGTCGGTACCCACGAGGATCTGGTCCATCATCTCGACGATGGTGACCTCGGCCCCCATCTTTCTGTACGCGCTTCCCAGCTCAGAGCCGATGATGCCTCCCCCGATGATCACAAGTTTTTGGGGGATGGGATTGTAGCTCACCGCGTCCCGGGCGTAGCCAATCATGTCGTCGGAAAACGGGAAGCCGGGGATCTCGATGATCTTGGCCCCCGTCGCCAAGACCAGGTTGTCGAACTCGACCTCTTTCGTCCCGTCCTTCGTCTTGACCTGAAGGCTGTGGGGCCCCGTGAGCATAGCCTCGCCCTCTAAGTGCTCGGTCCTGGCACCCTTCAGGAGCTGGCCGACGCCGCTCCGCTGCTTCTTGATGATGCCTTCCTTCCACTCCTGAAGCTTGGTGGCGTCCATGTCTGGAACGGTGGAGAAGACCGATCCGAAGGCATCGACTTCGTGCCGAAGGTTGCCGGCGTGGATGAGGGCCTTGCTGGGGATGCAACCCCAATTGAGACAAACACCGCCCAGGTGTTCACGCTCCACGACCAGGGTCTTCTTGCCATGCTGACCCAGACGAATGCCTGCGACGTATCCACCCGGACCGCCTCCGACGACGACGGCTTCGTAGCGCTCTGCCATGGCGCACGAGCTATCATGCGCTTTAGAACCAGTCTATCGAAGTCGAAGTCCGAAACCAGCTCAGTCGGCGGAGAAGCCTGGAGGAGGGAAGGAGTCGGGGAGCTTCGGAGCCTGGGTCGCGACCTGGCTCGTGGTGGCGGTTATGACGGCCGAACTCGCCAAGTCTTCACCCACGTGAATCTCGCAACCCAGCTTCCAAATCTTCATCTTGTGCCTGAGGATCCGAGCCGAGAGTCGAAGAACGTCCCCAGGAATCACGGGCCGTCGAAACTTCACGTCGTCTATGTTGGCCACATAGACCGAGTTCTCTTTGTCGATCTTCGCCCCGCTCATGACGGCGAGGAGACAACCGGTCTGAGCCATGGCCTCGATCTGAATGACCCCTGGCAGGACCGGGTTGCCGGGGAAGTGGCCGTTGAAGACCTCTTCGTTGGCGGTCACCGATTTACGAGCCTTGATGATCTCACCCGGGACCAGCTCGTCCACGGCATCCACGAAGAGAAAGGGATAACGGTGGGGAAGGTACTGCTTGATCTGGTTGATGTTCATCAAGGTCATGGCGAGGCCCATGCCTAGCACGCCAGAGCCAGAAAGAGTCCAGCAAGCCGAAGCTAGGTTCGGGGGAGCTGGAGGGGCTGATCCTTGAATCGCTCCTGGTAGAGCTTTACGACTCTCTGCGTCAGGTCGGTTTCGTTCACGAAGTAGATGATGTTGGCGTCCTCTTCCGGACCCGAATCGATGACGAAGTCAAAGTCGGCGCCAAGCGCGATCTCCCTGACTACGGAGGTCATGCGAACGAGGAGCTCCTGCGTGAGGCGCTGCTCCAGCTGAGTCAGCTGTTGCTGAGCTCCAACCATCTCTCGGCTTAGGAGTTGGGCCTCCTGATACCAGGCCGCATCTTCTTGGCGGGTGGCGGCGGCGGTGCTGACCGCCCGCTTGGCGTCGAGCTCGGCTCGACGTTTTTCGAGCTCGGCCTGCTTGGCGTCGATGGCGGTCTCGACCCGCTTCTTTTGAGCCTCCAAGAAGTCTCGAGCCTGGGTCCAGTGGTCGGTGCCCCGCATGGCCTTTTGGACGTCCACCACGCCCACCTTCAGAGCCCAAGCCGAGCCCGGAGCACCCAAGGCGCCGAGTCCGAAGACCGCGACCATCAAGATCTGCCGCAACACTCCCCCGGGGCTAAGGTGCCCCGGCCGGGCAGGTCAAGCTTTCACGCGCCACGCCAGCTCGGCCTCCGCTTCTCCAGGAAGGCTGTCATGCCCTCTTTTTGGTCCTCGGTGCAAAAGCACAGACCGAAGGCGTTTCGCTCGAAGGTGAGCGCGCCCTCATGGGAGTCACCCTGGGCATGGAGGCAGGACTCCTTGGCCCAAGCCACGGCTTTGGGCGCGTTCTTGGCGATCTGCTCGCCCAAAGACTGGGCCCGACCCCGGAGCTCGGCAGCGGGGACGAGCTCCGTCGCGAGCCCGATCTGCAGGGCCAGCTCCGCGTCGACCTGCTCGCCGGTCATCATCATGCGCCGCGCCCAAGCTGGCCCCACCCGCTGGCCCAATCGCACCGTGCCGCCGAAGCCGGGGATCACACCGATGCTCACTTCGGGCTGACCGAAGCGTGCACGCTCCGAGGCCAAGATGAAGTCGCAGGCCATGGCCAGCTCGCAGCCTCCGCCGAGGGCGAACCCGTTGACGGCCGCGATGACCGGAACCGAAAGCCGCTCCAGCCGGTCGAAGAGATCCTGACCTCGCCGAGCAAAGGCCAGGCCTTCGTCCAGGCTCATGGCCGCCATCCGCTTGATGTCGGCCCCGGCCACGAAGGCCTTATCACCTCCACCGGTCAGGACGAGGGCCCGGGCGTCCCCCAACTGACTCAGCTGATCTTCCAAGGCGTCGAAGGTCTCGGGGTTCAGGGCGTTGAGGGCCTTGGGCCGATCGATGACCAGGGTGAGGACGGGGCCCTCTCGTTCGGACCGGACGGGGTTGTCGCTCATGGGCCGGCCATAGCTCGGGGCGCAGGCCAGGGCCAAGGAAGGCCTTGCTCTAGAAAGCGAGGGCGGAACGGAGCCGGATCAGCGGCGCCATGAGCGCCTCGGGCTCGGGAGCCCGGCCCTGGCGCCACGCCCGAATGAGCTCGTCCAGGGCCGGGTCGCGGCCGTAGACGAGCTTCACGTGGGGCCAGGCCGCGTCGACGCCTTCGTCGGACTCGAGGAGCATACAGGCCAAGCCCACGTTCTCTTCGTCGCTCTGCATCAGAACGTCGCGGCGGTTGACCCCCTCCATTAGCTCCAGGAAGCGACGGAGGTCCTCCAATCGGCGGCTCGCCCCCCGGCCGTCGTGAAGGGCCCAGCTGCGGAGCTCTAGGACGATCTTGCGATCAGAAGGACGAAGGGCATCAAAGGAGGGTCGCTCCGAGAAGCCCTCGAGCAAGCGCTCGACGCGGGGGCCCACCCCTTCTTCGCGCAATCGGCCTTCTCTCAGCTCGGCTTCGATGTGCTGAAGCTGCAGCTCCAGATCCCGCAGGTCTGCCCGCAGTCGAAGAGCCCGACGCGTGGCATTGGCGTAGCCCTTGACGAGCTGATCCGAAGGCAGCGAGCTCAGCTCCTTCATGATCGCGGCCAAGAGCGCGTCCAGGCAGTGGGCGCTATTGCTCCTCATCTCATGGAGCGAACCGAGAAGTCGCCATCGATCAGAGGTGATCTCGGGACGTCGCAGTTCTTGACCCAGGCGCAGGATGTCGGTGTCCAACATGGTCGTCAGCGCCTTGACCGCGCCCCCCACCCGAGCTGAAGCGTCGGAGGGCTCAAAGCTCAGGACGCGCTCGACGTGATCATCTCGTTGGGCGCCGGGCATGGTGCCCTCCCCGAACGAGAAGGCCGCGTCGATGTCCGCGGTGAGGAGCTGGCTTTCGGTTTGGGCCTGCTCGGGAAAAAGGCTGCGAAGACGTTGTGTAGCCTGCCTGACTCGCTGCAGCATCAACGCGACCTCGGGAGCCAACGCGTCCCAGGTGCTCAGATCGGGCCTGTCTTCGGCCATGAGCTCGTGAGACTCCAGGTCCAGGCCCTTCACCGCGTCCATGGCCTCGGCGCAGGCCTGGATGGCGTCTCGGGCTGGACCGGCGAATTCGGCGTCGGCCCCGGTGAGCACTCGGCGGCCTTTCGGCGTCAGGAGCGTGGAACCGTCCGGCAAGGCCTGGATCCTCGGTCAAAGTGGGTCGGAGGTCGAGTCAGAGCCTGTCAGTACCGAGCGACGTCCGAGAATCGCACCTCGTCGACATCTCCGTTGAAGCCATCTCGAACCCCTGCGCCCTCGCGACCTCCGCCGACCCAGGCCGTGCTCGAGGACCCGGTCCAGCTGACCGTTCCCGTGGCCACCATTTGGCCATCGAGAAAGAGGTCGACGTCGCTCCCGTCGGTCGAGACGGCCAGATGGACCCATTGGTTGGCGGATAGAGCCCCGGTCGCAGTTTGCACCGATGTGGTGGCTGTCCCGCTGAAGCTGAGGAGCTCCAGGCGGCCGTCGTCATGACGACGGAGTTCCAGGCCTGGACCCCGGGTCTCGCGGTCCGCCATCAATACCCCATAGCCGGCCGAACCAAAGGACGTTCCCCGAGCCCGAGCTGTGAGCTCGATGGTCGCTGGGCCCGGCGACAGCAGCAGCCCGCTGTCCAGAGCAGCCCCGGGGGCGCTGCTTCGGTAGGCGTCGACGAGTTCGGCCGTCCGGGCTGCTACGCTGGACCAGGGGCCAAGCTCGACCGCCGCTGCACCTCCACAGTCGTTCTGAAGACGGGCCCCGGCATCGAGGCCGAAGCCGCCCGAGCACGCCATGTCGTCGGGGAGCGGGACCAGGAAGAAGTCGACGAAGCTCGCCTCGACGCTGACGTCGGCCTGAAGGTCCAAGACGCATGGGCCTCGGCCAAGGCAGGCGCCATCCCAGCTTCGAAGGGCCTGGCCTTGGCCGGGCTCGGCCAGAAGCTCGACCTGGGTCCCCTGAACGAAGTCGAAACTACAGGTGCCGGGACAGTCGAGGCCGGCCGGCGCCGAGCGAACTCGGCCCGACCCATCGATCACCACCTCGACCCGCCGGCTCTCGATCTCGAAGCGAGCGTCGACGGTCCGAATCTGATCCATGAGGACGGTGCAGTCGGCCATGCCGACGCAGTCCCCGCTCCAACCGGCGAATCGGTTTCCGGCCGCTGCGGTGGCGGTGAGGCTGACCATCGCCCCGATCCCGAAGGTCTCATCGCAGTCGGCGCCGCAGTCGATGCCCGCTGGATCGCTCGAGACGCTTCCGACACCGGGACCGCTGAGGCTCACCGTGAGGTCGAAGGACTGACCCTCGAACTCCGCGGCAACCGTCCGGTCGCCGTCCATGGTCACGCTGCAGTCGCCACTTCCGCCACAGTCGCCGCTCCAGCTCACGAACTCGTTCTCAGGCGCAGGCTGGGCGGTCAGCTCGACGGTCGTACCGAGAGAAAAATCGAAGCTGCAATCGCTGCCGCAGTCGATCCCGGCCGGCGTGCTGCGGACCGAACCGGCGCCGCTGCGATTCACGGTCAGGCGGGCTCGGGGGACCTCGAAACGCGCCCGTACGGTCTGGGCCTCGTCCATGGTGAGCACACAGTTCATCCCCGAGCAGGCGCCCCCCCAACCCTCGAAGACCGTCCCAGGCTCCGCTGTGGCGAGGAGCCGAACCTGACTGTCGCGCTCGAAAGTCGTGGTGCAGTCGGCCGTACAGTCCAGGCCAGCGGGCTCCGAGACCACGCGACCCTCCCCGTCTCCGACGAAGTCGACGGAGAGAGGAAAGGCTGACTGGTCGAAACTCGCCGTGACTGCGACGGTAGCCCCTCCGACTAGGGTGAGAAGACAACGCGGCGACATCGGCTCCGGGCACGGGCTGGACCAGCCCCGAAAGTCGCCCCCTGCGAAAGCCTGGGCCACGAGCTCGACTTCGGTACCGGCGGGGAAGCGGGCCTCGCAGTTGGGACGGCAGCTGATCCCGGCAGGCCGGGAGGTAACGAGGCCCCCGTTGGACTCCACTCGAAGCGCGCCCGAGGCTACGCAAGTATCCACGCTGCACACCTCGTCGGGGGCACACGCCACCGTCTCGAAGCCGGTTCCATCAGGGGTGCATCGCTGAACCGCCTGGTCCTCACTGCCATCGGCGCATCGGGTGCTCCCGGGACTGCAGACCCGCAGCTGCTGAAGCTCGAGAACGACGCTGCGCTCCGGCTCGGTGGCCCGGGGCGTGAAGTCGGCGAAGTCCGAAGCAAAGCCGTTTCGCTCAGCGAAGACGCGGTAGATTTGGTTGAAGCGGACGCCGTCCCGGAGAACGAAGCGGCCATCGGAATCGGTGAAGACGGATTCGGTCGCGGGGGCGGAGCGGACCGCGACCTCGGCGAGTGGTGTACCAGTCTCCACGTTTCGAACCACGCCCTGGATGAAGGCCCGTCCCTCATCGGGTCCCGCTTCTCCGCAGGCCACCAAGGGCAAGAGGCAGAGCAGGAGCGCCCGTTTGTCTCCCATGGCCGGAAGCTACGCCGCCCCCGAAGGGCGCCGCAATGTCAGGTCTTGTGGGAGAGCGTCGCCCGCCTGGCCTCGACCCAGTCGATGAGCTGCTTCTCGCCCTTTACGCCGTCGAAGCGAGCGAGTTCCTGCAGCCCGGTCGGGCTGGTCACGTTGACCTCGGTCAGGAAGCCGCCGATTACGTCGAGGCCGACCAGCACCAAGCCTCGACGGCGAAGCTCGGGTCCCAGGGCCTGGACGATGGCCCGGTCGCGCTCACTCAACCCAACCTTCTCGGCTCGGCCACCCACGTGCATGTTGGCTCGGTTGTCATCGGCGGCGGGGACACGGTTGATGGCCCCGATCGCTTCTCCATCGACGAGGATGATCCGCTTGTCCCCTTGGCTGACCTCGGGCACGAACTTCTGGACCTCGATCATCCTGCGTCCGAATCCGGTGAGCAGGTCCAGGACCGAGCCCGTATTCTTGTCGTCACGCCCCAGGCGAATGATGCCCTCACCCCCAGCATTGAGGAGCGGCTTGACGATGCATTCGCCATGCTCGGCGAGGAAGGCGCGAATCCGTTCGCGATCCGCGGTGGCCATCGAAGGCGGCATGAACTCGGCCCACATGAAGGCGGCCAGTTTCTCGTTGAAGTCGCGAAGTCCGGCCGGTTCGTTCACTAGGACCGTCTTCATCCTATCCGTCTGATCCAGAACCAAGGTGGCCAAGTGAAAGTCCACGTCGAAAGGTGGATCCTTCCGCATGAAGATGGCGTCGTAGTCGTCCAGCCGAACCGCCTCCAGGGGACCTTCGGAGAAGTGGTCGCCCCGGACCCTCCGGAGCTCCAAGCGCTGGGCTTTGGCCTTGGGGACGCCCCCATCGAGGGCCAGGGACGCCATCAACGCCCAATCCACCCGATGACCTCGGGACTGGGATTCGAGCATCATGACGAAAGTCGAGTCGGCGTCTATGTCGATGGCTGCGACGGGATCCATCACGAAGAGAAAGCGCACGTCTCAAAGGTTCGAGCTGTGAATTCGCAGGTCAAGGCCGGACGGTGCTAGCCTCCCACTGGATGTTCGAGGAACCGAGCGAGCTTCTGGCCCGCCTCCGGTCCAGGCCCAAGGATCCAGAGCTGCGGAAGCGGCTTGGCACCTGGGCCCGGAGCGAAGGCCGGGGCGGCGGGCTGGCCAGCGCCTGGCTGGCTCGGACCGATGGGCTGGGACCGGAGCTGTTAGCCTTGGCCTTGGATGCCCATGTCCTGGGCATGCTGGACCGTCAGCGGGAGCAAGACTTGGCCCGACGTAAATCGCTAGTGCCCGTGAGCGAGCTCAGGAACGCAACGGTGGTCTTTCTGGCCGGCGAGCAAGATGTCGAAGTTCTGGACGTCGTCTTTCCGGCGGCTGCACGACGGGCCATCGGCCAGCGTTCCAAGGGGCTGGTCGTAGAGATCAGCAGTGCTCGGCAGGACGAGACCTTGGCCCACGCCCTGGCCGCTCTCACCCGACTGGGATTGCCCGAGGCGATGGAGCTGGGCGTGAGCGGCAGCTCCGGCGCGGATTGGAGCGGTCGTTGCCGTGCTTTGTGCGCGGATCCTCATCGCCTGCGGTTTTGGGCGGACTTGGGCGCGATGCTCGACGCCCAGGGCCGGGAAAAGGAGCCCGCATGAGCGTGGGGCTCCAGCAGGTGGTCGGGGAGGTTTGCCGCGCCATCCAGGCCAGCGGCCCAGACGGGCTAGACGACACCATTCACGAGGCTCTCCGTTTGGTGGGCGAGAACGTGGAGGCTTCGAGGAGTTCGGTCCAGGTCTTCGAGTCCTTCGGCGGCCACTCCCACGCTTTCGAATGGCGCCGTCCGGGGAGCGAGGACAAACCGCTTCCGGAGCTGGACCGTGACCCTCGGATCCGGAGTCGACTCGACGGTGGTGAGAGCTTTTGGATCCCCTACGAAAAAGGCTGGCTCCATCTCACGCCCATGATGGCCCGCAGACAGTGCCTGGGCGCGCTGACCCTCGAACTTCAGTCGGAAGCCGACGACCAGCAGAGCGCTGCTCTGAGCATTCTCGGCATCGCCTTCACCAACCTCTTCCTGACCCGCTTCGAGGCCATGAAGGCCGAACAAAGAACCTTCGAGGTCCAAACCCTAGACCGGCTGTACGACTTCATGGAGGCGTCGGAAGATGTCGAGGGCATGCTGGCCCAGGTCTGCTCTTTGTGCCGAGACGCCTTCGGCTGCGACGCCGTGGCCGTGGTCTTGGGGCAAGACGATGGTTTGGGCGTGGCCCACGGTCTCGGTCTGTCAGCCGAGCGCTTCCGCAGCCTGACCCACGCCTCGGCCGAAGTCCGAGAACGGCTCTTTCTTCGGTGGCAGCGATTCGCGGTCAGCACCTTCTCGGCCGAGATGAACCAAAGCCCTGGCGGCTCTCCCGCCCCGAGCACCGGATCGGAGGTTTGGGTCAGCCTGCGGGGTCTGCCGAACGGTCCGGCATGGCTCATTCTTCACCAGTCGTCCTTCGATCGGGAGTGGACCATCGACGAACGCTGGCTCCTGGCCGAAGTCGGGCGCAGGGTCTCGGACGGGATCTCGAACCTCCGCTCCTACGCCGAGATGCGCGCGAAGGAGGAGCGCTACCAGAGCGTTCTCCGAGCCATCCCCGAGGTCGTGCTGGTCTTTTCTTCCGATTTTCGGCTGGAGGAGATCTGTTCCGATCCCTCGATGTCACCCTTCCATCCCGGCCCAGACGGGGTGGGTCGGCCCGTATCGGAGCTCTTTGGCGAAGCCACAGCCAGCCTCTTCGAGTCCACCATCGCCATGGCACTACAAAGCGATCACGTTCAGCGGGTGGAGTACACCCTGGATTGGGAGACCGAGAGCGCCATCTATTCGACCCAGGCTCGGCGCTTTGGCCAGCGAGGCGCCCATCGCGTCCTTTGGGTGGCCCGAGACGTGACCGACCAGCGCTCCTTGGAAGAAAAGCTCTTGCAGAGCCAGAGGCTGGAGAGCATGGGCCGCCTGGCCGGGGGCGTTGCCCACGACTTCAACAATATTCTGACCGCCATCTTGGGATCCTTGGACCTGGCAAGCCCAGAGATCAGCAACGAGCAGGTGTTGGAAGACCTGGCGCAGATCGGCGAGGCGGCCGATCGAGGGGCGCGGCTCGCCAACCAGTTGCTGATGTTCGCTCGAAAGGACCAGGCGACGACCCAGCTGGTCTCGGTAGACGACACGCTGCTGCGTTTGGACCAGATGCTCCGTCGAGTCCTGGAGGAAAACGTCGAGTTGGTGACGGTGCCCGACAGCGAGGATGCTTGCGTCCTCATCGATCCGGCACAGCTGGAGCAGGTGGTCATGAACCTGGTCCTCAACGCTCGGGACGCCATGCCGAACGGAGGCTCGATTCACATGCAGTCCGAGAAGATCGACCTGAATCCGGATGAGGCAGCCGTGCTCGGGATGCCTCCGGGCCCCTACTTGCGGCTTCTGGTGACCGACACCGGAACCGGAATCCCGTCCCAGCACAGACACCAAGTCTTCGACCCCTTCTTCACCACCAAGCCTCAGGGCAAGGGGACCGGTCTCGGTCTCGCCACCTGTCACGGGATCGTGAATCAACACGGAGGTAGCATCGACATCCTCCAGACCAGCGCCATGGGGACGTCTTTCCGAGTTCTCCTTCCCCGTCTGCAGGGGCAGCCGGAGCGCTCCGTCCCCGACATGCCGAGCGACGCTCGAGGTACGGAGACCATCCTCCTCGTCGAGGACGAAGCCATCGTCCGAGACGTCTCTCGACGCTTCTTGGAGCACATGGGCTACCGGGTGCTCCAGGCCCGGAACGGCAGTGAAGCCCTCCGAATGGCGGGAAGCTTCAAGGAGCCCATACATCTGCTCCTGACCGACGTGGTCATGCCCCAGATGAGCGGCACCGAGCTGTCAGGCCTTCTCCTCGAGGCGCGACCGGAGATGAGGGCGCTCTTCATGTCGGGCTACACCAAGGAGGCCCTCACCGTGAGCGAGCGCAATCCGAAGATGCAGTTCTTGCCCAAGCCTTTCCGGCCCGAGGAGCTCGCGCAGAAGATCCGGTCCATTCTGGACGCGTGAAGCTTGGAGCTTAAGACTCCTTAAGAAAAGGCCAGCTATCTTCGGCCCTCCTTCGTCTCCTCTTCGCAGCGCAGACGCAGGATAGATTTCGAAAGGATGAACCCCATGAAGTTCTTCAGTTGGAAAAAGACCCTCGTACTTGGCTGCACCGCGGCCTTTCTCGGCACCGCCTCATGGGCCTGGGCCCACGGCCCTCGAGGCGTCGGGGCGATGGGCGGAGGCGGCCCCGGGGGGCTGGGCCGAGGCCTGCACCGGATGCTCCGGGCCATGGACCTCACCGAAGCCCAGGAGGTGGAGCTCGTGAAGGCGAGCCGCCCGTTGCGGGAAGAGGGTCGTCGCATGATGGAGACCCACCGCGAGCAAGCCAAGGAGCTGGCCCGGGCGGTCGGTGAAAACCGGGTGGACGGCGCATCGATTCACGCAAGTCTGGACGAGATGGCGGCCCAGCGTCTGGCCTTGGCTCACAAGGCGGTGGACGTCTTCCTCTCCGTCGAGCAGACCTTGAGCCAGGAGCAGCGGGCGCAGCTCCAGGACAAGGTGGAGCGGTGGCTGAGTCGCGAGATCCGGTGAGTGTTCTGGTCGTCGACGACGACCTTCGGCTGCGTGAGCTCCTCGATGAGTATCTCACCCGGCAGGGCTTCCAGGTCCAAACCGCCGCCGACGGCGAAGCGGGCCTGGAGGTCCTCGCCAAGTCGAGGACCGAGCTCGTCATCCTCGACCTGATGATGCCGGGAATCGATGGCCTGGAGACCTGCCGTCGGATCCGCGCTCTTTCAGCCGTGCCCATCATCATGCTGACCGCCAAGGGTGAAGACACGGACCGAATCGTTGGTCTGGAGATGGGGGCCGACGACTATCTACCCAAGCCCTTCAATCCCCGAGAGCTACTGGCTCGTATCCGGGCTGTCCTGCGCCGCACGCGAGAAGGGAGGGGGGGCGAAGAAGATAGCCTCGAAGTCGGAGAAGTCAGGATGGACCTCGGTGCTCGGCGGGTCTTTCGACAGGGAGCGGAGCTCGCGCTCACGTCGACCGAGTTCGATCTACTCAGGGTCCTGATGCAGTCCGCGGGGCGCGTCGTACCTCGAGACGGACTGATGGAACGAGCTCGAGGGACGGACTTTGCGGCCTTCGACCGATCCATCGACGTCCACGTCAGCCACATCCGACGGAAACTCGGCGACGACCCTAGACGTCCCATGATCCTAAAGACCATTCGTGGCGTGGGCTACATGGTGGCCAAGCCGTGAGCCTTCGGCTTCGGCTCGGCCTCCTCCTGTTCGCGGTCAGCTTTGGTGGCCTGCTGGCTGCCTGGCTGGTTTCGAGCCAGACCATTCTCGGTCCATTCTTCGAGCACGTTCGTCGCATCCACGTCCGAGAAGCGGTGCGCGTTGCTCGAGACGTAGAGCGCGGCCTGAGTCTGAAAGAGTTGCAGCGTCTTCACGACATTCGCCTGGAGCGTCGGCCCAAGGCACCACCCCGGGAGCGCTGCCGGAGCTTTGGTCGCCGCGGGACCCCGGTGCTCATCTGCCGAGGCGCCCAAAGCCTAGAGGTGCTGGTCGAGACCCGACTGGGATGGATAGCGCTCCGAGACGAGGGCGGCGGGGACCGGGTCCGCCAGCGGCTCTTCGGGCTGCTTGCTCTGCTCGCCTTGGCCCTGGCCGCCATCAGTTGGTGGCTGGCGGGTCGGGTTACCCGACCCCTGCGGGTCACGGTCGGGGCCATGGATCGAATGGCGAGCGGCGAGATGAGCCATCGCCTCCCCGGAGACCGAAACCCCGAGCTCCGACAGGCCGCTGGCGCCTTCAACCGGATGGCCGACCGAGTGGACCGGATGCTCAAAGCCGAAAGGAGCCTGATGACGGGCATCAGCCATGAGCTCCGCACCCCTTTGGCCAGACTGAGGCTCGAGATCGAGCTCTTGCGGGATTCGAACGAGCCCTCCAACGCTCGCCTCGACGCGATGGAAGCCGACGTCGAGGCCGTAGAGCGGCTCCTGTCCGAGCTCTTCTCGGTCGCCCGAGCTTCGTGGGAGGAACGGCCAAGAGAAGCATTGGACCTCGGCGAGCTCGCCCGGGAGGCGGCGCGGGCGAGCCAAGTGATGGCCGAGGTCGAAGGCCGCTGTTCCCTGGTGGCGCACCGACCCCAGATGGAGCGCCTGTTTCGCAACCTACTGGACAATTCCAGGAAGTACGGTGGACCCGACGTGAAGGTCCGCGTGCGCCTCGACGAATCAGGCTTCGTTTTCGAGGACGACGGCCCGGGCGTGGACGAGCGGGAAAAGGAGCGAATATTCGAAGCCTTTCATCGGGCCCAGCCGGGGGCGGCCGAAGGCTGGGGCCTGGGCCTGATGGTGGTCCGACAGATCGTCGAGTTCCAAGGAGGACGGGTAGAAGCCCGTTCAGCCCGCGGACCCTTTGCCGAAGGCCGAGGTCCCGGCCTAGCCATCGAAGTCCGCTTCAGCTAACGCCGACCGATACAGTTGTCTGAGCATAGAGAACCGCCCCTCAGGCGCCGTCTAGCTGAAGGCGCCCCCACATGAGAGCAAGAGAATGGCGGAAGGGAAGAATGCCTGCCTCATGGTGAGGGTGGCATCACGCTGCCCCATAGCTCAGCGCTGTAGCTAGCACGAATGGTCTGAGGCCACAGAACAGCAGCATTCGCATTGAACACATCTCCCCGGATAGCAGGATAGCTTCCACCGTTCGGAGACTGGAACAGACGAGAAGAAGAGTAAGTGAGAATGGCCGGCAGAGGGGTAGCAGGTTTCGAAGTCCGGAGCTGAACTCGGACTCTACCGAGCCTCAGCGAGACTCGGCGTACTTGAAGGCCTTCACCATGTATCGAAGCTTCGAAATCAGCTGGGACTCCGGCCAGCGCTCCGTTCGCGCGTCCGGAGGCACCTTCTTGTAGGCCCGCTCTACGGCCACCTGCTGCGTTTGAGTCAGCTCGAGGTCGGCCACGACGTCACCCGCTTCGACCTTCTCCCATACGGGGTCCAAGACGTCCCACTTGGCCTCGCTCAGCGCTCGAAAGTCTTCGTCCGTCCACTTGGCGAAGCGGCTCCTTCGGACCACTCGAGGCCGAGCTGGCCCCCCACGCAGGCGGCCTCCGTCTTCCTCCAGCAGAATGCGCTCCGCCGCATCTATGGCCGCGTTGGCCTGCTCGGCCGAGACCACACGTCCCGTCGCTTGGTAAGCCTCTAGGCCTGCTTCCAGGGCCTCTTTGAGCTCTTCGGAGTAGTCGGGCGCCTCCACAGGCTCGAAGCGCATAGGTCGGACAGGCATCGTGAGGAGCTCCTCTCAGGTCTCGCTAAGCTTGGTCAACCGGTTCAGGACCCGGCGGACTCGCCTCTGTCCGTAGAGGACTCAGAGGGCCCATCCCCAAGGAGATTATGGACCGTCAGCCGGAGACCCTTGGCGTTGCTCGTACAAGTTCTCGATGGCCGCCAGAGGGACTCGACGCTCCTCTCGGTCGGGCCCAAACAGGGTCATCGCCTTCTTGGACGTGTTGAAGTGCAGCCGACAGATCGAACGTCGGTTTTTGTCGTCCAGGATGACCGAGAAGTACGTCTTCGCGTCTCGGTAGGTGACTCGGTCGGAAGAAACGACACGACGGGCGGCTCGCTCTTCGAAACGCAGCACGAGGGCGGGCTTCTTTCGTAGCTCCAACGAGGGTCTCTGAGAGGCCACAGAACGCTCCATGACGGGCTTCGTGACGCGCAGGTATATATTTCTTAGCCTTCTGGAGAAAGAGCGCCTCCCGCGCCCACTAGAGGGCCTCTCGCTGCAGCTGGTTCCGGGGGTTTCGAATGCTCTTCCAGAGGTCGACGAACTTTCGACCGGACTCCCAGCTCACCGCCGAGGCGGCACGGCATCAATAAACTGCTCCCGCAGAACCTGGGACATAGCTGACTCTAGGAGACGGCCGGGGCGAACCAAGAAGGCCCGCAAGCGCCAACAGAAGGCGCTCGCGGCCGAAGTGCCCCCACTTATCTTGCTCGGCCCTTCTTCTCCCGCTCCAGCTGCTCTTTGTAGGCGACAGAGTAGCGGGTCCAGGGACGAGCCTCGAGCCGGCGGCGCTCGATGGGCTCCTCCGTCCCCTCGCAGAGACCGTAGGTCCCCTCGTCGAACTTGGCGATGGCGCTCTCGATTTCGCGGAGGAGCTTCACCTCTTTGTCGAGGAGACGCATGTTGAAGGCTTCCTCGGTCGCGCGGTTGGCCTGGTCCATCTCCTCGATGAGATCGTTGTCGTCGATTCGAGCGGTACTGGCTCGGTCGCGGATACGCTCTCTGACCTCTTCCCGAAGCTCGATCAGCCTAGACTTGAAGTGTTCGAGCTCCTTCTTGGTGAGAGGTTTTTCTTTTTCGATACGTCGCGTCCGGGTGGCCATAGGTCGAATTGGGCCCTTTCTAGGGGGCAGGCAGCCATACCACCGAAATCACAAGCGACCAAACACCCCGGAAAAGCCCCCGGCAGGGTGGGTTAAATTCCCTGTAGCGGCCCCGATTTGGGCCCGTTGATGAAGCTCGCGAGGATCTCGAGGCTCGGGCAGACTGAGGAGGTGCGCCTGCTCTTCGCACTTTGTTCGAGCCTCTTCGCCTTGCCGCAAGGCGTCATAGCCGAAACGGCCATTGCGGACCAAGACGGCGCACCCAAGGGCAACCTGGTGTCCGGGGCGGTGCTGGACTGGGGCCCCATCGAGATCCTCGAGACCACGGTGTCCACCGGCGCCCGAGCCTCGATGTCCTTGGTGACCAGTGCCTCATACTCTGGCCAGCGAATCGGCATCCCGGTCCTGGTGGCTCGCGGCGCCAAGCCAGGTCCGACGCTCTGCCTGACGGCGGGCATCCACGGCGACGAGCTGAACGGGGTGGAGGTCGTTCGCCGCTCCATTCAACGGGTGGAGCTGGACCAGTTGGCCGGCATGCTGATGGGCCTGCCGGTGGTCAACCTGCATGGCTTTCGTCGCGGGGAGCGGGACCTGCCAGACCGCCGGGATCTAAACCGGCACTTTCCGGGTCGGCCCAAGGGGAGCGCGGCCTCTCGGGTCGCGCACAGAGTCTTTTCCTTTCTTCAGGCCCACTGCGACGAGGCCATCGACTTCCACACCGGCTCGGCCAGACGCTCGAACTTTCCGCAGGTTCGGGCGGACGTTGGCCAACCCGAGACCCTCGAGCTGGCCCTTCGTCTTCAGCCACCCATCATCGTCCACTCAGAGGGCACCCGCGGGATGCTGCGCCGAGCCTTGACCCAGGTCGGCATCCCGACCGTGACCTATGAATCAGGGGAGGCGATGCGCTTTCAGGTCGACGTGATCGAAGGGGTCGTGCTGGGCGTGTTGCGAACCGCAGCCTTGATGGAGGGCAAGCCAACCCTTCCTCCTCCACCCGACATCCCGCCCGAGGTCTTCCTTCAGTCCCACTGGGTCCGGGTGGACCGAGGCGGGATCCTGACCAACCGGGTAGAGCTCGGCGCCGTGGTCAAGAAGGGCCAAGTGCTTGGCGTGGTCCAAAACCCCTTCAGCGAAAGCGCCATTGAGATCCTAGCCCCTCACGACGGTCGCGTGATCGGGTGCGCCCAGCCCCAGCTCGTCCTTCCCGGCTTCGCCGCTTTCCACTTGGGCTATGATCCGCGGGAAGAGGTCCCCCAAGACGAGACCGACGATCCGGCGGTCGAGCATGGGGCTGCGGAGGACATGGAGTGAACCGATCCGTGGCGTGGACCGGGAGCATCCTCCTCCTCTTCGGCGTCGGCCTGTTCGTCTATCGTTTTTGGGTCCTGGGCATGCCGCTGCTGCCGACGGACCCCGAAGGCGTTTGGCAGGTTGAAATGGACGTCACTCTGCGAGGACGTGGCCCCGGCGCTCTCGAAGCCGCCTTGCCCAGCAATGACAGCCACCAGATCATCTTCGACGAGACCTCGTCGAGCGAAGGCCTCGACCTGGTTATCGACCACGAAGGCCCAGGCCGCCTGGGGGTCTGGTCAGGCGAGCTCTCGGGCATTCATCGAATCGCTTACGCCTTCCGCGTGCGCCTGACCGGCGAGCGCTTCGCTCTGGCTTCTGCTCCAGTCCGAGGCGAAGTTCCGAAGTCGGTGGCCAAGGCTTACTTGAAGTCGACGCCCGAGACGCCCGCCGCCTCCAAGGAGGTCACCCAGCGACTGGAGTCCTTGGGACTTCCGCCGTCCGACGATCCCTCTGGACGTCTACGGACCATCTTCGCCTTCGTCGACCATCAGATCACGACGGTGGACGAAGGCACCGATGACGCTCTTCTCACCATGGTGGAGAGGGAGGGTAGCCCGCGAGGAAAGGCCCGGCTCATGGTCACCCTCCTCCGGGCAGCAGAGATCCCGGCCCGCCTGGTAGCGGGGCTGAGGCTGGAGGAACGGCGGAGCCCGGACAGAATCCACTGGGTAGAATGCTGGATCAACGAAGGGTGGGTATCGGTCAGCGCCCAGGGAGATTTCTTCGCCGAGCGACCCAAGGACGTTCTTCAGCTTCGCTATGAGGATGACGTCCTCATCGAACCCACCAAAGTCTTCGCCATGGACAGCAGCTACTCGGCCCTCCGGCAGCGACTGAGTCCCCGAGACCTGGCGAACATGATGATACCCGAGAACCCCTTCTTCGCCGCCGTCTCTCTGTATCGGCTGCCCGTTCCCACCCAGAAGGCCCTTCGGCTGCTGCTCCTCCTGCCTCTTGGCGCCCTCATGGTCTCGCTCTATCGAAACCTAGTCGGCTTTCGGACCTTCGGTACTTTCATGCCCATTCTCATCGCGCTTGCGCTTCGAGAGACCAGTTTGCAGGCAGGATTGCTGATCCTGGGGCTGGTGGTCGGCTTAGGGGTCGTTACCCGACGCTTTCTGGAGGGACTGCGTCTTCTCGTCGTACCCCGAATCTCACTTCTGCTTTGCTTGGTTATCCTCCTCGTTCTCGGAGTCTCGCTGGTAGCGGAGGAGTTCGATCAGCGTGATCTCGTCGGGTCCGTCTTCCCCTTGGTGGTCATCACCATGCTCATCGAACGACTCGCCCTGGTCATCGCGGAGGAGGGCACGAGGAACGCCCTCAGCCGGGCTTTCTCGTCCATCGTCATCGCCGTGCTCACCTACCCGGTCTTCCGAAGCACGGTGGCGGAGCACCTGATGTTCGGCTTTCCGGAGCTGGTTATTGCCATCATGGGCTGCCTGGTCTTCATTGGCGGCTACACCGGCTTCCGGGCCACGGACTACGTACGCTTTCGCATCCTGGGACAGGGCGGAGAGAGCATACCGAGCGAAATCTTCGGCATTGCGCCCGAGACGGAAGGGAAGACCGGAGCGCCCTGATGCCTCTCAACCGGCTCGGAATCCTCGGCATCAACCGCCGGAACATCGACTACACGGCCCGCTTCAACCCGCGGCGCCGCTATCCCCTGGTCGACAACAAGCTGCTCACGAAGAAGCTATGCATCGAGGGCGACATTCCAACCCCTCGACTCCTGGCCAAGGCAGAGCATCACTTCGAGCTCGCGACCCTCGTTCAACGAATCGAGAAGCTCGACGACTTCGTCGTCAAGCCGGCCCGCGGCGCCATGGGAAACGGCATCGTCGTGATCGTGGGGCGAGAAGGAGAGGGCTTCCAGCGCACCGGCGGCAGAATCATGCAGATGGACGATATCCGCTACCATGCTTCGGGAATCATCTCGGGCCTGTATGCCCTCGGTGGGACTCAGGACATGGTGATGGTCGAGGAGCGCCTCGTCGTTCATCCCGAGCTCAGCAAGGTCGCTTTCGACGGCGTCCCCGACATCCGAGTCATCGTTTATCGAGGCTATCCGATCATGGCCATGGCGCGTTTGCCGACCAAGCAGTCCGACGGTCGGGCCAACCTTCATCAAGGTGCGGTCGGGGTAGGGATCGACATCGGCAGCGGACTGATGAGCGCGGCCATCCTTCGCAACGAGGCCATCGACACCCATCCCGACACCGCAGAGAAGCTTCTCGGCCGCTCGATTCCAGACTTTGATCGGGTCATGGAGATCGCCATGGCGGCAGCAGAGAAGACGGCCTTGGGCTACTTGGGGGCCGACGTGGTCATCGACGCCCACAAGGGACCGGTCATCCTGGAGCTGAATGCACGCCCCGGCCTGTCCATCCAGCTATGCAATCGAGCCGGACTCCTGCCAAGGATTCAGTCCATCGACGCCGTCGCAGGCGAGCCCCGAAGTGCCTTTGAGCGTCTCGAGCTTTCTCGAGAGTTCGCTCGGGCCTGGCGGCAGGCATGAGCTGGGTCGCCCTCTTCATCCTGCTCACGGGCCAGGTCCCGGACCAGCCCCCGAGTACCCCCGAGCTTCCGGAGCCTCCCGGACGACCGGTCGAGTTCGTCTACCGCATCGATATCGAACCCTCCGAAAGAGTGGCCGAGGTTCAACTCACGGTGAAACAAGAGGGACCCGCCCTCAGGCAGCTACGATTCCACGTCGATCCCGAGCGCCACCTCGGCTTCGAAGGTGACGGAGAGCTCATCCGCAGCGAGACCGAGGAAGGTGAGATCTACATGGCCTGGCAGGTGCCGGGCGGCGGCGGCCAAATGCGCTGGACCTCGCGTCTGGACCACGCCCGGGACCCGCGAAGCTACGATGCACGCATCGCCACCCAATGGGCCATCTTCAGAGGCTCGGATATCGTGCCGCCTTCGTCTTCGACCTTCGGCTCGGGCAGTACTTCCAGCGGTCGCTTCACCATCCATGTCCCGAAGTCCTGGAAAGTGGTCACCCACCACGCCCCCATCGAGGGCCGAAACCGAAGCTTCCGGCTCGAAGACGCCGACCGCTTTTTCAAGCGACCAAGCGGATGGCTCATGCTCGGTCGGCTGAAAATCCTCCAGTTCGAAGTGGGCGAAGTGGACTTCCTCCTGGCTTCGACTCGTCGTATCGGACCTCACCTCACGGACATCCGGACCTTCTTGCGACTCACCCTGCCGGCGCTCCTGAAACACCTCGACTCCGGACCGAGACGAATCACCATCGTCATCGCCGGTGACCCGATGTGGAGGGGCGGGCTTTCGGGCCCGGGCTCTTTGTACCTCCACGCCGACCGACCCCTGGTCGCGAGCGACGGTACGAGCCCTCTCCTTCATGAGCTCGTCCACGTACTCATGGAGGCTCGTTCAGGAGAGGACGGGGATTGGATCGTCGAAGGTCTGGCTGAGTACTACGCACTGATGGCGCTCTACGAGAGTGGCGGCTTGACCGAAGAAGAGAAGGACAAGGCCATCGCCGGCTTCCGCAAGCGGGGGCAGAAGGCCAAGAGCCTCTTAACGGACCGGTCTCGAGGAGATACGACGGCCAAAGCGGTGGACGTGCTGGCGCGACTGGACGGCGCCCTGGCGATGACGGCCGCGGGAGGATTGGACGTGGTCCTCGCCGCTCTCAGCCAAGCGGACCAGCCCATCACCACTGCGCTCTTCGAAGAGCTGGTGAACACCGCCGCCGACAGCGACATGAGCGCCTTCTTCGAAGCCTACGTCCGTCCCCGAACGACCCGCTAGTCGCCGACAGCTCGTGTCTGTGAGCTTCGGGATCGGATACCGGCTACCACAGATGAAAACGAAGTCCGGCTCCGAGGGCAAAGCCGGTGGCGATGGCCCGTGCCACGAAGCTATCGGTCGTTTCGGGGGCACCGATGCGGTTCTCGACGTCGGCCGTCGCCGTGTGGGCGACGCCCCCGGCCTCGAAGAAAAAGGAGAAGGGGGAAGATCGATAGGCATCACCTGCGAACAGCTCGACGCCTGCGACGCCATAGACCCCGGGGCTGACCGTGTCGGAGCTGAGGCGATCGTCGATGAAGAGCAAGCTAGGTCCAACGGCCACATACAGTCGACCCGAAGCCAAGCCGATCGGCGTGGCGGCCACCAACAAGGCCCGGGCGGTACCGTAGAGTTCGAGGGCCCCGAAGGTGTCGGGGTCGCCATCGGGCGGCAGTGCTCTGAGATCCTCGAACCAAGCCACGCCGCCCTCCAGTCGGAAGGAGAGGTGCCCATCCAAGAGCCAGGGGGAGCTCAGCCCGCCGTGCACGCCAAAGTCGTTCTGGAGTCGGTGTACGCCGAGCGAGAGCGCGGGTCCTCGACGGGGCGCAAGGGCCTCGTCGATGAGGGGGTCGTAGGCGGCAGCAGCCCAGGCTGCAACCACAGCAAGGCTCAGCCCAGGGTCCACAGGATCACGAAGGCAATGCCGAGCACCATGATGACGGCGTAGGACTGGACGTTACCGCTTTGCACTCGGCTCACGACTTTGCCCGAACCGTCAATGACCGCAGCACCGAGCTTGGCGAGGAGTCCGTCGATAACCCATGGGTCGATGAGATGGGCCAAGAACTGGGAGAAGGCGGACAGAGGTCGGATGAGCAGAAGCTGCACCGCCTCGTCGACGAAGTACTTGCCGGCCAAGAGGGCCTTCGCCGCGTAACCAAAGCCCGATTGGGTCCATGACGCGACGATGGGGCTAGGTCCGTGCTTGTAGAGCGTGATGCCCATGAAGAGGCCTCCTGCTCCAAGAGCGACCGAGGCGGCGATCAAGATGATTTCGGTGAGCACGTCGGCCTCTAGATGAGCCGTCCCGACGACGGGCGCGAGAGCGTGGTCCAAAAAACCTACCGCCGAGTGGGGCACCCAGGCGTGGAAGATGTGAGGTACGTTGAGCAAGCCGCCAAGGGTGGCAAGTCCAGCCAGGACGACGAGAGGAAGCTTCATCGCCCAACCCGGAGGATGGATGTGCACTTCGTGACCGGTAGCGGTTCGAGCCCGGAGCTCCCCAAAGAAGGTCAGCCCCATCAAGCGCCCCATGTAGAGTGCAGTGACGCCGGCTCCGATGAAGCCCAGAACCCAAAGGCCGGTAGAGTGGTGGAAGGCATAAGCCAAGATAGCGTCTTTGGAAAAGAAGCCGGCGAAGGGAATGATGCCGGCCAAGGCCAAGGTCGAAACGAAAAAGGTCACATAGACCAGCGGCAGTCGCCGACTCAGACCGCCCATCCTCCGCATGTCCTGCTCCTCGTGGAGCGCGTGAATCACGGCGCCCGAACCCAAGAACAAGCACGCCTTGAAGAAAGCTTGGGTGATGACGTGGAACATAGCGGCCGAATAGGCGCCGATACCCGCCGCCATGAACATATAGCCCAGCTGAGAAACCGTTGAGTATGCGAGCACCTTCTTGATGTCGTCTTGGGCCAGGCCCATGGTAGCCGCGAAGAGAGCGGTGAGGCCGCCGACCCATGCCACGGTCTCGGCCGCGATCGGCGCCAGATCGAAGAGGAAGCCCACCCGACAGACCATGTAGACGCCTGCCGTGACCATGGTAGCGGCGTGGATGAGGGCTGAAACCGGCGTCGGGCCGGCCATGGCGTCAGGAAGCCAGACGTAGAGCGGAACCTGCGCGCTCTTTCCGCAGGCGCCGACGAAGAGCATCAAGCAGCCGAAGGTCAGAACCTGAGCGACCGACCAGCCCGCAAACAGGCCGGAGCGAAGAACCGTCTCACCCTGGATGGCACTTGCCTTGCCCGCCAGCTCCAAAAAGTCGCCGGTACCGAAAAGGCTGAAGATGACGAATGTGCCGATCAGGAACCCGAAATCGCCCACCCGGTTGGTAATGAAGGCCTTCTTGCCGGCCCGAGCTTTGTCGAGGTCACTGAACCAGAAACCGATGAGCAGATAAGAAGCCAAGCCCACCCCCTCCCAGCCGATGAACATGACAGGAAGTGAGCGACCGAGAACGAGGACGCTCATCGCGAAGATGAAGAGATTCAGGTAGGCGAAATACCGCCAGTGGCCCTTATCGTGGGCCATGTACTCCGTCGAGTATACGTGGATCAGGAAGCCGACACCGGTCACGACCATGAGCAGGGATGCCGTCAGGGCGTCGAAGCCGAAGGCGAGGTCGATTTGATAGCGACCGACGTCGATCCAGCTCCAGAGGGTCATCTCCAAGGGACGTCCGTCACGAACGAGCTTCCAGAGAGCAGTACAGGTGATGAGAAAGGAGCCCCCGACGGTAGCGAGAGCCGTCGACACGACGGTCGACCGTCGCATGCGAGCGCCAAACAACGTCAACAGGGTGGCACCGAAGAACGGCAGAAGGGGAATCAGCGCCAGAGAAGGGAAAACCGAGGTTTGCATGCAGCGGCGCGAAAAGTACGGCGCCGCCCGAATCAGGGTCAAGCTTGGCTTTGGGCCACTCTGAGACGCCCAGCTCTCCGGAATCGGCGTGAATCCGATGACTTGGTCATGCAGGACCGCCGCCGCTCAGCCCGGGCCAGCCTGCTGGTCTATCCCGAGGTCGAGGTGTTCCTTGGCGAAAAGGCGCTCAAAGCCCACATGGCCGATCTGTCACGAACGGGCGTGCTCCTCCTCTGTCCAGATCGGCTGGAGCCTCGGCGAGCCTACGAGCTGCAGGTGATCGTTCCCCCGCCCTACGACCGTGACGTCCCGGGGAGTCAGCTACGTTTTCAGGCCCTATGCTGCTGGAGTCGAAGCGCTCGGAACCCCGAACGCTTCGAAGCGGGCCTGGAGTTCCTCCATATGGATCCCCCCGTTCTTCGAATGCTGATGTGGATCCAGGACCAGCTCGACATCTGCGCCTGAACCCAAGGTCGCACGAGTCCTCCGGCCTGAAAGGCCAAGCGATAGCCAGCGCGACTTGGAGGGACATCATGGCGAGCGTACGGCGCGGCAGAAGGGCGTATGTGCGCTACGACATCTGACCAGCCGCTCATGAGCGTATCTGGCTCCGAAGCGGGCATATGTCACCTCCTGGCCGGCAGAGCCACTCCCGCCTGGGCCACCGCACTCTAGAGGAAGCGAGCCTCGGGCTCGAGCGCCACGCCCCAGACCATGTAGACGCCGACCTGGATGGAACGGGCGAGCGCCTTCAGTTCGGCGGTCGTCGCACCTTCATGGGCGACCAGCGCAAGGGTGTGTCGCGTGGACAGACCCACATTCCCTTGGCGATGACCTTTCTCGAATCCCGCGTGCTCGATGAGCCAGGCGGCAGACAGCTTGTGACCGCCCTCGACCGGGAAGGCGCGAGGTGCGGGCCGGGCCAGACGTTCGGCCCGGGCCTGCACCCGTGTCCACCGCTCGTCGTCGACGACGGGGTTCATAAAGAAAGAGCCGACGCTTCGGTGGTTGGGATCCTCTGGATCCCAGACCATCGACTTGCTTCGACGCACGCGGAGGACCGTCTCCCTCACCTGGCGGAGGGCGGCTCCTCCTTCTTCTGGGAACGTACCCGCTGCGGCCACCAGCTCCTGATGGGTCAAGATCGGTAGGCTTCGGCGAAGCTCGAGGGTCACGGCGAGGACGATGCCGGGGTCTCCTCTCTTGAAGCGACTGCTGCGGTAGCCGAGTCCCAACTGCTGCTTGGGGAAGACACGTGTCCGACCAGACTCGGGGTCCCACACCTGAACTTCGACAAGGGTATCGGCCAGCTCTTGGCCGTAGGCGCCGATATTCTGAATCGGGGCCGCGCCCATCGAACCTGGTATTCCGCTCAGGCACTCGATGCCTTGGAGACCTCGGTCGACGGCGGTCGCGACCACCTCATCCCAAACGACCCCGGCTCCGACTCGGAGCCGCGTCCCTTCGACCTCGATACGCTGATCTTTGCTTTGAACCACCAGGGCGCCGAGCCCCTCGTCGGGAACCACGACGTTGGATCCCCCACCGAGGATCATCAGCGGTCGCCCCTCCCGGCGGGCCAAGGACCGAAGGCCCGAGAGCTCCTCGGCGGTCTTGAAGCGGGCGAGCGCCCAGGCGGGGCCGCCAAGCCTCAGCGTGGTGAGAGGCGCCAGCGGCGCTCTTTCTTGCAGGGCCAGGGCGTCCAGATCAGCGCTCGGCCAGGCGACGGAGAACCGCGTGGAGGATCCCGCCGTTTCGGTAGTAGTCGACCTCGACCGCCGTATCGAGGCGGCACTGGGCCGTGAAGCCGCTCTTCGAGCCGTCGGTCCTGGTCACCGTGACTTCGAGATCCTGCAGCGGTTTCACGTCGTCTCCGACCGCGATGTCGAAGCTCACCCCACCGTCGAGACCCAGGCTGTTTCGGTTCTGACCCTCTTTGAACACGAGGGGCAGGACGCCCATGCCAACCAGGTTGCTTCGGTGGATGCGTTCGAAAGACTCGGCGATGACGGCCTTCACGCCCAGGAGCAAAGTGCCCTTCGCGGCCCAGTCTCGACTGGACCCCATGCCGTAGTCCTTTCCAGCCACTACCACCAAGGGCGTACCCTCGAGCGCATAGGCCTGAGCAGCATCGAAGATGGTGGTCACCTCGCCTGGCTTCAGGTCCCCGTGGTCCTTCTGGCCAAAGAAGGTCGTGAAGCCGCCTTCGGTGCCGGGCGCGAGCTCGTTCTTGAGCCGGATGTTGGCGAAGGTTCCGCGGGTCATGACCCGATCGTTGCCCCGGCGAGAGCCGTAGCTGTTGAACATCAGCCTCGGGACGCCTTGCTCGATCAGATAGCGACCGGCCGGTGTATCGGGCCCGATGGCGCCAGCCGGAGAGATGTGGTCGGTAGTCACCGAATCAGCCACCCGCACCAGGAGCTTGGCCCCCTCGATGGGCTGAATGGGAGACACCCGCTTGCTCATGTTCTGGAAGAAAGGGGGCTCCTGGACGTAGGTCGAGCTGGGATCCCAAGCGTAGGTGTCGCTCTCGGTCACCTGCACTTGCTGCCACTCTTCGGGGCCGTCCATCTGGCTGTATTGCTCGATGTACTGCTCCTTGCTCGTCGAGGCGTCGATGACCGATTGAACCTCCTGGGGTGAGGGCCAGATGTCCTTCAGAAAGACGTCCTTGCCGGCCTGGTCCTGGCCCAGCGGCTCGTTCACCAAGTCGATGTCGACCGTGCCTGCGAGGGCGTAGGCCACCACCAGAGGCGGTGAAGCTAGATAGCTCGGCTGAACATCCGGGTTCACGCGACCCTCGAAGTTGCGGTTGCCCGACAACACGGCGGCGGCGAGAAGACCATCCCGGCGGACGGCTTCACTCACCTCGGGAATGAGCGGTCCGCTGTTGCCGATGCACGTGGTGCAGCCATAGCCGACGGTATGAAAGCCGAGTGCGTCGAGGTCCTCGGTCAAACCAGACTTGTCGAAGTACTCGGTCACAACCCGTGACCCCGGCGCGAGAGAAGACTTGACCCACGGCTGGCGCTGCAATCCCGCCTGCACTGCCTTGCGGGCCAAGAGTCCGGCTGCGACCATGACCGAGGGATTGCTGGTGTTGGTGCAGCTCGTAATGGCGGCAATGGTCACCGCCCCATCAGCAATGGTGTGGGTCCGACCTTCCAGCTCCACCTTTCCGGTTTTCACCTCGGCGTGGCCGTACGTCTGCTGTCGATGCTGGGTCCAGGTTCCCTTCATCTCGGACAGTATGACCTTGTCCTGAGGTCGCTTGGGTCCGGCCAAGGACGGCTGTACCTCGCCCAGGTCCAGGCCCAGTCGATCCGCGTACTCGGTCTCTTTGCCGTCCTCGCGCCAGAAGCCGTTGGCCTTGCTGTACACCTCCATGAGCTTGACCGCGTCGTCACTGCGACCGGTATTCCGCATGTACTTCAGGGTCATCTCGTCGACCGGAAAGAAGCCACAGGTGGCGCCGTACTCCGGCGCCATGTTCGCGATGGTGGCTCGATCCGCCACCGTCATCGAAGCCAGACCTGCTCCAAAGAACTCGACGAACTTCCCGACCACACCGTTTTTTCTCAGTATCTGCGTCACGGTGAGGACGAGGTCGGTGGCGGTGGCCCCTTCGGCCAGCTCGCCACGAAGCTCGAACCCGACGACTTCGGGGATCAGCATGAAAATGGGCTGACCGAGCATGACCGCCTCAGCTTCGATGCCGCCCACACCCCAGCCGAGGACGCCGAGACCGTTGATCATGGTGGTGTGGGAGTCGGTCCCGACCAGAGAATCGGGAAAGGCAACAGATTGACCGTCCTGAAGTCGGGTGAGAACACCGGGAGCGAGGTACTCCAAGTTGACTTGGTGAACGATGCCGGTGGCGGGAGGTACGACGGAGAAGTTGTCGAAGCTCGACTGGCCCCACTTCAAGAATTCGTAGCGTTCGCGGTTCCGCTCGAACTCGAGCCTGGCGTTCTTCAGCAAAGCGTCTGCGCTGCCGAAGGCGTCGACCTGCACCGAGTGGTCGATGACGAGGTCGGCCCGAACCTGGGGATTGACCTGGCCGACGTCACCGCCCATTCGCTTCATCGCACTACGAAGCGCGGCCAGATCGACCACGGCCGGAACGCCCGTGAAGTCCTGCAGGACCACCCGACCTGGGTTGAACGGGATCTCTTGATCTCCGCTATGGCCTTCGGCGAGTGCTCGGGCGTGAGCCTCAGTGACGGCGAACCCGTCCATGTTGCGGAGCACCGCCTCCAAGAGGACCCGGATGCTGTAGGGCAAGCGGTCCACCTTGCCTATGCCGGCCATGGAGAGAGCCGAGAGGTCATAGAAGCGGTGCTCGAAGCCGTGACCAAGGGGGCGCGCGGCACCGAAGGGGTCCAAGGAAGCCATGCCCACATCAAGCTACGCCTGGGACCCAGAGCCGACAACGCGTTTTGAGCGGATCAGGTCCGGGTCTTGACGGATCGGGCGGATTCGATCGAAGGAGGAATCTCGATGCGGGGGGCCACGCGTCCGCCGGCGGGGCCTACCCCGCGGGAGGAAAGTCCGAGCTCCAGCGGGCAGGGTGCTGGCTAACGGCCAGTCAAGGCAACTTGCAGGACAGTGCCACAGAAATCATTCCGCCTCTCAGCCGGCTTCGGTCGGGGACGAGGTCAGGGCGAACCGGTGCGGTAAGAGCGCACCGCGCTCCAGGTGACTGGAGCGGCACGGTAAACCCCACCCGGAGCAAGACCAAATAGGGGCCCGAAGGTGCCCGGCCAGGGCCCGGGTAAGGTCGCTCGAGCAGTCCGGCAACGGCCTGCCTAGATGAATGGACGCGACGGGGCTTCGGCCTCGGACAGAACTCGGCTTATAGGCTCCCCGCATCGAACTCACCTGGGGGCCCGGTCCCGGCGAAGCCGGCACCACCCCTCTACGTTCGCCTCCGGCTCTCTGCGCGCGACTCCGACCGCGACGCGGTCTCCGCTGCCTTGCGGTCTGGGGGCCGGTCTCACTGGTACCCGGCCGGGCGACCGTGAGGCCGAAGGCCGATTTGGAGGTGCAGTAGAGCTGCCGCGGCGGAAGCCGCGGTGCTCGCTGTGCAAAGCCCGGCCGACCAGGCTACGTGCGGCGGTCGCCGGTCAGGGTTCGTCGGAAACGTGGACTTTGAAGTCGACGTCCACGACGAGATCGCGTCCCTCGGCCTCGAAAGGATTGAAGAGACCCAAGCGCCGCAAGCACTCATCGGTGGCGCTGGCGATGAGCTGGCAGCTGCCTTCATACAGGTCCCTAGGCTCGAGTCGGTCTAGCCCGACCCGCTGCACTCTATCCATCCCGGCTAGAAAGAAACCCGCGGCGGCGTCGCCGTCGACGCGACAACGGACCGTAGCCCGCCGCGAGTCCCAGGCCGCGCTCCCCGGACCGGCCGCGAAGTCCGCCAAGACTTCGCGGGACAGCTCGATCTCCAGGAGGTCCCCATCTTCGAGGACTTCCCGGAAACCATCGAACTCGAAAGCGATGGTCTCCTCGTAGACTCGGTCTTGGTGGTCCGCGACCATCGGCCACACCCTCTGTAGACCGTTGTTCGCCTTCACGATCTCGCCCAGTCCTTCGACGGTCACGTTGACGAAGGTATCCGTGCAGCGGCTGAAGCGGCTGTGGGTCATGTCAAGGGCGAAGCCGGCGAGCATGGTTCGGTCGAGGACCTCGAAACCAGACATCCGCCCGTCGACGATGGGGGTTCCGGCGAAGGTGGCGACGACCTCGCCCATCTCATCCACGATCAGGCTCTGATGGCGACGAAGGAGGCCGACCGGTAGCGGCTCGAACGCGTCCCGCGGAGGCGTTTCGAAGCCAGGGCGGTCGATGGGCGTCGACACACCGTCGACGGTCTGAACCGGCCAGGTGATCCGCAGATCGAAGGGCGTCCCCAGGGGGGCCGTGGTCGAAAACACGACGCCGACCGGCTGCAGTCTGTCCTCGAACACCGCGTTCTCCTCGAAGTCCCAAAGGCCCCGGCCAACGAGATCGTGGATGACGACTCGAGGACCACCGGCCGAGAGTTCCTCCACCTCTCCACCGCAAGCGAGCAGCCCCGCCGTGACCGCCCAAGCGAACGAGGCGCTCATGAGATGAGGTTGCATGGGACGATAATCAGCCGAGCGCACGTCGAGTCAATGAACGGGCACGGGGGACCCCTGGTTCGACTCAGTCTTCTTCGCCGGGGGTGGCGTCGTTGGGCTCGAGGAGGCTCTCGTCGATCAGCATGCGGTTGCAGTTGGTGCAGAATTCCAGGCTGTCTCCCCGCATGAGCGTGATGACGAGCTGGGGCCGAAGCTTCATCTGGCATCCCGTGCAGGTACCTTCTTTGACGACGGCCACCGCCAGACCACTTCGGGCCTGGCGGAGCTGCTCATACTTCTTGAGGATCCGAGCCGGTAGCTTCTCGGCTACGGCCGGCCGGCCTTCGGAGCGGGCGGTCGCCTCTGCGCGATACTCGGACTCGGTCTTCCGAAGCGTGTCCAGCTCCAGCCGAACGCGCGACTCCTGGTCCCTCAGCTCCTCTTCCTTGGCCTCGATGGCGCTGTCCTTGTCTTCGAGGTCCTGAGCAATCTCCAGGACTCGGTCTTCCTGGTTGTGAACTTGACGCTCGCCCATCTCCAGCTCTCGAGAAAGAGCCTGGTACTCCCGCGGACTCTTGATGTCGTTGAGGCGACGCTTCCACTTGTCGTGTTTTGCGCTCTCCTCGGCCACCTGACCCTCGAGTTCGTCCTGCTCTTTCCGAAGCTCGTCCGCTTCGGAGTTCATCTTGCCCAGCTCGGAGCGGGTCACCTCGAGCTGGTGCTCGAGCTCTTGGATCTGGGCGGGTATCGACTCCGCGCTTTCGATCATCTGTTGGGCTTCGGAATCGATTCTTTGAAGCTGGTGAAGGGCGAGGATCGTATCGCGCACGCGGAGCGTCTCCTGGTCGGGAAGGATCTTTGTGGGCCCACCTGGATTCGAACCAGGGACCAATCGGTTATGAGCCGACAGCTCTCACCGCTGAGCTATGGGCCCGTCGGAGTCCTTCGCCTGACCGATGGATCGGGTACGCCCCATGGGTGACCAGGTCAAGACTGAGGCGTCTTGACCATGTCCTGGGTGGGCGTCACCGCCTCTTCGATCCGCCGCCTCAGCTCCCGCATTCGGGCGTTCAGCGGCTCTCGGCTCCCCGCATCCTCGGGCAACTCGTTCAATGCCTGCTGGATGAGCTCCATCTCGGCCCGGGTCTCCTCGCTGAGATGCACCACCATGTCGACCACCGCCGCGTGAAGATCCCTGAATTCGTCATGCTTCCGGAGCTTCCGGACGATAGGCAGACGCCCCTGAGAAACCATGCGCACGCAGCGTCCGAGGACGTAGACGGGTCCCGCCATTCGATGGGTGACGACGATGCTGCCCAGGAAGAGCAGGAAGTTGAAGGCCAGCAGACCAGTGACCAGGCCCAGGGTGGTAGAGGCGTCGGAGCGGGAGAGCTCGGCCGCGATGATGGGATCGAACTCGGCCTGCAGGCGGAGCATTCGTGTGTTCTCATTCATCTGCGCCAAGACGAAGAAGCCCAGTCCAACCGAGAGGACCGATGACAGGCCCACCACCAAAGCGGCGTACTTCAGCTGAAAGGGCCTGTTCAGGAGATAGTTCTTGATGCTGCGTCCCTTCGTCATCCTCTCATCCTCCGCGTATATCTTTCAGAGCGGCGGTCACCGCTTGGGCGACGGCCGCTTCCAGCAGCCTGCGCGCCAGTCGGGGCCGGTCGTTCTCCACGCTCGTGACTCGCATCCGGGCCCGGGTCGTGAGTACGTGCCGTAGGTTTCTTTCAGGCCAGTTGCCCAGGGCCACCTTCAGCGTCACGGTGACCGAGACCTGATCACCGGCCGGCTCGACGGCCAGGGGCTGGGCCGAGATTCGAAACCAATGGCCCGATCCGTCCGCCTCGGCCGGAGGCAGCAGGCGAAGCCCTTCGCCGTGCTCCCGAAGATGACGTCGGACCTTGGCCTGGAGGGCCGAGCTCAGGTCGTAGCCGTCTTGGAGCGCGAAGCGGTCGACTTCCCAAACTACCATGGGCGCGCTGGGTCCAAGTCGGGCCCGGAGACGCTCCAAAGCCTTGGCGGCAGCCTGGGCCACCACCTGGTCGGAGTCCTGGGTCATCTTCTCGAGGAGAAGAACGTCTCGGGTGCTTCCGTGCTGGCCCAAGACGCGGCCCGCCACCGCACGCACGACCCCGGTATCGTCATTCAGGGCTCGAGCGCGAACGACCTCCAGCACCCCCGGCGGGGACGGCCCCTCTTCGAGCTCCAACCGCCGCCCGAGGATCAGCAGTCCTTGGAGACGGACCTTTGAAGAAGGATCAGTCTGGATGGAGTCCAGCAAGGGGGCCAAGTCGGCGGCCTGGACGGGTGAGGACTGAATCGAAGACAGCCCGAGCAGGAAGACGAAAAGCCAACGCCTCACGCCTGCTCGTCGCTCCGAGTGCGCACCATCCGGGTGGCCAGGGACAGGGCCTCGACCATGCTCTGGGCTGAGGCCACCCCCTGACCCGCGATGTCATAGGCGGTCCCGTGATCGACACTCGTCCGAATGATCGGCAGGCCCAAGGTCACGTTCACCGCTCGGTCGAAGTCGAGCAGCTTGAGGGGCGTCAGCGCCTGGTCGTGGTACATGCCGATCACCACCTCGAATTCGCCGCGGGTGGCTCGGTGAAAAACGGTGTCGGCGGGGAAAGGCCCCCGGACCTCGATGCCGGCCTTCTGTTCAGCCTGAATGGCCGGGACCAGAGTAGTCTGCTCCTCAAGCCCAAACATACCGCCCTCTCCGGCGTGGGGGTTCAATCCGGCGACCGCGATCCGCGGCCGCGGGATTCCGAAGTCTCGGCGAAAGCAAGCGTCGGCGACCCGAATGGCGTGGCGGAGGCCATCCGCGGTCACGAGGCTCGGGACCTCGGTCAAGGGCACGTGAACCGTGAGGGGGATGACCTTCAGGCTGGGCCCGGCCAACATCATCACCGGCCGGCCACCGCCGAATCGAGCGCCCAACAGGTCGGTGTGGCCCGAGAAGGGAGAGCCCGCCCTGTGGATCGAAGTCTTGCTGATGGGTGCGGTCACGACCGCGCCCACCGTGTCCGCCTCCAAAGCCTGGCAAGCCGCCTCGATGTACGCGAGCTGCGCTGCATCGGTCGATGGACTGGGCTGGCCCCAAGCATGGCCCTCCAGCTCGGGACCTGACTCGACGAGCACTTCGTCCGCGTCCGAACCGCCTGAGGCTTGGACCAAGGGCACCTGTAAGCCGAGCTCCCGAGCCGTTCGCTCCAGGAGCGACCAGTCGCCAAAAATCTTGATCCGGGCCGCCCGTCGAATGGGAGCGACCGAAGCTGCCTTGACCACGACCTCCGGTCCGATCCCGCAAGGGTCGCCCATGGTGACGGCAATGACCGGTTCATTCGCCATCGTCGAGCTCCTGCCTCTTGCCCTCGTAGTCGACGAGGATCTTTTGAATGGCCTCGCCCTCTGGATGGTTCGGCTCCAAGTCCAAGAACAGGCGATAATGGCGAGCGGCGTCGTCGTAGCGCTCCTGCCGGGTGTAGGCGACGGCCAGATTTCGGTGGCAAACCGAAAGCTCGGAGGCCAACTCGATGCAGCGAAGCAGGGCTTCGACCGCCTCTTCCACCCGCCCCTGTCGAAAGGCCTCGACCCCCTCCCGGGCCAGGCTCATGCCTCTTCGGCGGGCCGAACGATCCCTTGTCAAGGCAGCTTGCTCCGGATCGGCAAAACGTCCCTTGTCCCGGTCGTAGCGATCGAGGACCGCCTCGTCGTCTCCGCGTTCGAAAGCGGACTGAAGCTCACTGTCGGCCTGAACGGCCCGACCCGAGTCGATCAAGAACCAGGTCCCCCCGAGACCAGCCAAGATCAGAAGCCCAAGGCCGATGGCGGCCATGACCCAAGTGGAGCGGCTGGACCCGCCGTCGACCTGACTTCGAAGGGCCTCGAGCTCTTGGGCGCGGGCGCCGGTCCAGGCGGCGGGTGCGGGGGCCCGGGCCCGGGGAGGCGCTGCTGCTGGGCCCGCCTTTCCGTCTTCGGGGGCAGGCGCCCGGCGCAGCGTCTCTTCGTCTGCGCTCCGGGCTTGTTCCCGGGCCGCTGCCTTCTGCACCAACAGGGGGTCTGGGAGGGTCAAAGCAGCACTGGCATCGACCATTCCAGCGGGTGCGCTCACCCCCACCTGCTCCAAGGCGCGCACATCCTCGTCGGTGGGGACGAAGGGTGTATGGGCGGGCACGAAACGCATGCCTACGTCCCCGAGCTCCAGGAGTTGACCTTCCTGAAGACGATGGGAGGCCACGAGCTGGCCGTCGACCCGAATCCCGTTGGCGCTGCCGAGGTCGTCGATGCGAAGCCCCCCCTCCGAGCCTTCGACGGCGGCGTGAAGCCGAGAAATGCTGGGATGGTCGATGACCAAGTCGGCCTCGACCCCCCGGCCGACCAAAGTGCGGTCCTCGCCGAGAACGAAGCTTCGACCGGCGAGCGACGAACGAACGACGATCAGCCGAGGCCGAGCCACGCGAAGGGGGAGACCGGGTGCATCGAGATGAGGGGTCGACGCCGGTGTCGACGCTTCCCCTGGATCGGTGGGGTGCTCGGGGATTCCGGCTCCCGGATCGACCAGGGTGTCGGCGGGGCGGGGCGCCTCCTCTTCCTCTTCCTCGGTTTGGGCTTCGAGCACCACGCTGTAGCCCCCGATGCCCACCACGTCCCCCACACCCATGGGCACCTGCCCATCGATGCGCTCTCCGTTGACAAAGATGCCGTTGTAGCTGTCGAGGTCTTCGACCCGAACCGCTCCGTCCTCCCCCAAGCCGACCCGCGCGTGACGACGAGAGACGTTTCGCTCCATGAGCCGGATCGTATTGCCGGCCCGCCGGCCGATGGTGACGGCGCGGGATCCGAGAGGGAAGATGGTGGTCTTTCCCTCGTCGTCTTCGATGACCAGTCGGAAGAGCGTGGCCAATCCCGCCTCGGAGCATCGGAATTAGCACGGGCCTCGAAGCCCGTAAAGCGAGCCCCCCGGCGTGGACGCAGGCGCCCGATCAGCGACCAGAGAGCACCTGAAGCGCTGTTTCCATACCGAGGTCCCGACGGCCCCTGCCCCCTCGAACCACGACGTCGGGACTGATGCCCCGACCCTGAATCGACTGATGGCTCGGGGAGTAGTGGCGAGCCACGGTCAGCTTCAGCGCCGAGCCATCCTCCAGCTCGGCGATGGTCTGGACGGTCCCTTTTCCGAAGGTTCGGGCGCCGACCACGCGGGCTCGCCGCGAGGCCTCGAGGGCTGCGGTCAAGATCTCGGCCGCGGAGGCGGTTTGTTCGTCGACGAGGACGACCAGAGGATAGTCAGGCTCGGTGCCTCGGGGGTGGGCGACCAGCTTCTCCAAGACGCGGCCCCGGGCTTCGGTGCTCACGATGGTCCCCTCCTTCATCCAAAGGTCGGCCACCCGGGCAGCCGAGGCCACTAGGCCCCCAGGATTCCCTCGAAGGTCGATGACCAGTCCATCGAGGGCGCCGAGACGCTCCAAATTGCGACGGACGTCGAGGGGCGTATCGACGGTGAAGCGCTCGATGACCAGCCGCCCAAAAGGACCATGCCGCTCGGAGCGCACGTGGAAAGGCCGAAGCCGCTGCCGGGGAAGTCGAAGCTCTCGAGGCCCCTGGGACCCCGGGAGGCTCAGACTGAGGATCTGGCCGTCCTCACCCTCCAAGCGACGGTGGATATCGGACAGCTCGAGTTCGGCCAAGGGACGTTCCTCGAGCGCGAGAACGAGGTCGCCGACCCGCAGGCCGGCCCGAGCGGCCGAGCCCTCGGGCAACACGTCCTCCACGAGCCGACCCCGGTCGCGAACCGCACCGAAGCGAAGCCCGACGTGGGCTGGAGGCGGCCGGGGACGGAGGGCCTCGACCTCCTCCTTGGACAGGTAGCGCGAGTGACCGTCGAGCTGAGCCACCAGACCTCGGATCGCACCGTCGACCAGCCGCTCCGGGGGCAGATCTTCGACGTAGCCGTTCTGGACCAGATTCAGAACCTTCGCGAAGAGGGTTAGTTGCGCGTAGGTCCGCTCCCGCTCCTCCGCAGTGATAGCGCCGGCGGTGACGGTGACGGTTCCCATGCAGAGACCGACGACCAGCCCAATGCAAAAACGCATGCTTCGACCATAGAAGGCCGGGCGTCATTCGCGAAGCGCGCCCCACAGCCATCGCGCCGGGTCGCGCGCTCGGTCGTCCACCCAGATCTCGAAGTACAGGTGGGCGCCTTTCCGGGAACCACCGGAGCCCACCGTCCCCACGAGCTGTCCAGCCTGCACATCCTCTCCCGCCTCTACCTCGATGGAATCCAGACGAGCATAGACCGTGAAGCCTTCGGGCGGATGTTGAACTACGAGCACCTGCCCCCACCCTTCGATCAGGCTCGCGTAGCGCACCCGACCGCGGAACGGAACGGCGACCGGTGTGCCTCGGTCCGCCCGGAGGTCCCAGCCCTTCTGCTCGAAGACGACGCCGGTTCGAGGATGAACGACATGGCCGAAGGGGACCTCGACCCGGCCACGGACTGGCCAAGCCAGGCGACCCCGATGGGCCTCGAAGCCCCCCGGACCCAGAGGGGGTGCGGGCTGCTCGGGAGGACGAAGCCGCAGTGGCCGAGCCGCTTCGGCCAGAATTCGAGTGAGAGCCCGGGAGCGGCGACGTTCGACCCCGAGACCGCGCGCGAGGGCGGACAACTCCGCCTGCTCGATGGCTAGACTCCCCGCCTCTGCCTCGACCTGAGCCCGGCGCCGGGCCAGGATCCGGCCCGCCTCGTCTACCGCCTCCAGAGCAGAGGCCCGCCGACTCCGAAGATCGCGAATGCCCCGCGCTACCGCGGCATCGTGCGCGAGGAGAAAGCGAAAGCGATCCTGCATACGCCGGCGCGCTGGGTCGAAAGCCTCGGGGAGGAAGGCTTCCACGCCACTTCGATGGAGCTGAAGGACGGCCGCTGCCCGGCGCCCGCTGCGAAGCTTGGCTTGCTGGAGTTCGGACTCTACCACGGCCAGCTCCCCTCGTGCCCGATTCGCTGCCGCGAGGTTGGCTGCCTGCGCCTTTTCCAAGGATCGCAAGGTGTATTGACGATCGGCGATGGTGCGACGTAGGTGGCCCATGGTGCGGCGCACTTCACTTTCTTTGGCCTGAAGGAAGACGAGGCGGGCGCGCTCGCGACCCATGCGGGCGGCCGCCGCTCCCGCTGGGTCGAGGTTGGCTCCCGCTCCGACGAGCAGGGCCCATACGGCCCAACTGCTCATCTCCGGACGAACCGTCCGACCGCGAAGGCGGCCCCGAGCAGCCCGAGTACGGCCCCCACCCCGGCCATGGCCGGAATCCAGGGCGCGACCCGAAGCGCGACCGTAGTCTCCATCAGCTTGGCCAGGGCCTCGCTCATGGCGCCATCGAGGAGCAAGAGCCATAGCCCGGCCAGCAGACCGCCCGCCACCCCCTGAAGAAGGCCCTCGATGAGGAAAGGCGCCCGGATGAAGCTCCCGGTGGCGCCGACCAAGGCCAGGACGTCCAGCTCGTCACGGCGGGCCAAGACGGTCAGTCGAATGGTGTTGGCGATGATGGAGATGGAGGCCAAGACAAGCGCCGCTCCGAGAACGCTGAAGGCCACGCTGGCCGCCCTTCGCACGAACTCCAGCCTCTCGAAGCGCTCTGCTCCCCAGCGCACTTCCTCGACCTCTTTCCGGGCCAAGAGCCGCTCGGCGAGAGCTCTGGCGTCGCGACTCCTGCGTCGACCCTCGGCGGGACGCACCTCGTAGGACGGGGGAATCACGTCGTCGGGCAGACCTTCGAGCAGGACCGCATCCGACCCCAGCTGTCTTCGGAAGGCCTCCAGAGCACCGGAGGAGGAGAGGAAGTGGGCGGACTCGACCTCTGGCCACTCGCTGATGCTCTGGGCGGCCAAGCCCGCGACTTCGGCGTCAAGCTCCCTCAGGAGGTAGGCGGAGAGGCTGAGTGATCGGGCGGTGTCGGCGACCCGGGTATCGAGTTCGAGCCAGGCAAGCGCGAAGGCGCCAAGAATGGCGAGGGATATGGAGATGGTCGCGATGCTGAGCATCGTGGCCCCCGCCGCGCGCATCATGGCGGAGAAAGCCATCCGGAAGAAGAACCGGAGACGTGCCACGGAGGATCGATAGCCTAATCGATCCGGCCCTGCCATGGTCGAAAGGTGAAGCGTTGGATGCTCCCGGTGGGCATCGCCCTCCTGGTGGTGCTGTTCCTGTTCTTGAGCCCGATCGGAGGACGAAAAGACGACGCCCCAGAGGGCTCGACCGGCCGTCGTCAAGTCGCGGCGGTCGACCCGGCCCCCGCCATGGCGGTCGCGGCGCATCCCTTGGCCAGCCAGGCCGGAGGAGAGCTCCTGGCTCGAGGCGGGAGCGCCGCCGATGCGGCGGTGGCCATCCAGGCCATGCTCACCCTCGTCGAGCCCCAGAGCTCCGGTCTGGGCGGCGGCGCCTTCGCCCTGGCCTGGGATGCAAGGCGGCAGGTGCTGGAGGCCTGGGACGGACGAGAGGTGGCGCCGGCCGGCGCAGGCCCTGAGCTATTCCTCGATGCAGACGGAGAGCCTTTAGGCTTTCTGGAGGCGCTGGTCGGCGGCCGAAGCGTGGGTGTGCCGGGTGTGCTCGCGATGCTGGCCGCGCTTCATCAATCGCAAGGCGTCTTGCCGTGGGCGACTCTGTTCCAACCCGCCATCGAGGCGGCCGAGGAAGGTTTCGAGGTCACGCCTCGGCTCCATTCCCTGCTGACCCGAGATCCGGTCTTCCGCCTGATGCCGATGGCCCGTGCCCTGTACTACCCGGCCGGACGGGCCCGAGAGGTGGGCGACAAGCTCCGCAATCCGGAGCTGGCCGAGGTTCTGCGTCGCATTGCGAAGGAGGGTCCGGCCGGTCTGTACGAAGGCCCGGTGGCCACCGCAATCGTCGAGGCGGTGAAGAGCGCGGTTCAGCCCGAAGCCTGGAAACTGGGTCTCACGGCGGGCTGGCGGGGCCTGGGCCTTCCCGGGGACCTGGGCCTGGTGGCGGGGCAGCCCTTTCCAGGGGCGCTTACCCGGGAGGACCTTCGGGCCTATCGGCCCGAGACGCGAACACCCCTCTGCCTGGACTACCGGGCCCACCGCGTCTGCGGCCTCCCGCCCCCCTCGGGCGCCCTGGCCGTACTCCAGATCCTGTCGGTCCTGGAACACTTCGAGACCCCCGAGGGCGGCCCGCGCTCGGCAGAGGCGGTTCACCTCCTGGCCGAGGCGTCCCGACTCGCCTTCGCCGATCGCAACGCTTACTACGCGGATCCCGCCTTCATAGGCGTCCCGATCACCGGCCTACTGGACCCCAGCTACGTCGCCGAACGGGCGGGCCTCGTCGCCCTCGAGCAAGCGATGGAGTCGGTCCAGCCCGGTCGTCCGCCCGGTTTCGAAGGCCGAACCGGAGGCGGACAAAGCGAGCTTCCTTCGACCAGCCATTTCAGCGTCGTCGACGACCGCGGCAACCTCGTCTCCATGACCACCAGCGTCGAGAACGTCTTCGGCTCCCGGGTGGTGGTAAAGGGCATAGTTCTGAACAACCAGCTGACCGACTTCTCCTTCCGACCGCGGAACGATGCCGGTCCCATCGCCAACGCTCCCGAGGCCGGCAAGCGTCCCAGATCCTCGATGAGCCCCATCATCGTCTTCGGCCAGGACGACGAGCCGCTCTTGGCCGTGGGCTCGCCAGGGGGCTCTCGAATCATCGGCTACGTCGTGGACACCATCGTCTCCGTGCTGGACCACGGCTTGGACGCCCAAGCCGCAGTCGAGATGCCTCACGTGGTCTGCAGAGGCGGGGCCGTCGAGGTGGAGGCCACGGGATGGTCGAAACCGGAGGACCGGACCCAACTGGCTGAAACGCTTCGGGGGATGGGCCACGAGGTGAAGGAGACGGTCTTCACCAGCGGCCTGCACGTGCTGCAGCGCACAGAAAAAGGCTGGATACCCGGTATCGATCCGAGACGCGAAGGTCGAGCGGTGGCGCTTCGCCCCGACTGAATGAAATAGGAACTCGAGGCTGGGACCCAAACCTGACGGGACCCAAGGCCTCAGGTTAGAGTGGTGAGGATGGGGCAGTCGGGCCAGCCTGATTTCGTGATCGGACCAGACGGTCAGCTCGTCCCGACTCGAGACATCCAGAGCGCCGACCTCCGAACCCCCGAGGCTCACATTCCAGGGACGCGTCCAGCATCGAAGGTGGAGCCTCAGCCGCCCGCTCCACCGGCTCGGCGGGGTCCACCCCCGCCACCGGCCGCCACCGGGGCCACGCATCCACCCGTTCGCAGAGCGCCGCCCACGCCTGCCGGCAGGGCGCCCGCTTCGACCGGCCCCGGCGCGGCCACCCGCCCACCCCCGGCGGCTACGCCTCGGGCCAGCGGACCTCAGCCTCAACCTCCCGTCCTGCGAGGTACGCCGGACCGCCGAACCGCGCCTCTGGGCCCACCGACCGCTGACGTTGACTGGGATGGACGGTCGGAAGAGATCGAGTTCGACGACCGGTCCTTGGCCGAGGTGGCTTTCGAGGTCACGGGGAGCTTCGAAGCGCTGGAGGTACCCAAGCTCGCGCCGCCCGTGGCCAGGAATCGCCCCTCACCGGCCCGGCCCACCCCTGAGGCGACCCGGCGCCCCCCTCGGGGCATCTCGCCTTCGGAGACGGTGGTTCGCGGCGTAGGTCAGCGCGAAGGCGAGTCGGAAGCTCGCTTCCAACCCCGGGTAGCCCCACGGCCGATCAAAGAACGCGGACGCCACCGAGCGGGGGGCCAAACCGCGACCTCCGGCGGAAGTCTGCAGCAGAAAGCCGACTGGCTGTACCAGGAGGCCCTGAAGGAGATCGCAGTCGGGAACCTTGACGGCGCTCGTCGCCATCTCAAGCTCGCGGTGAGCTTCGCCCCTCAGGACGCCCGCATTCAGAGCGCCCTTCAGAACCTCGGCCGCTGAGCCGAGCAGCCCAGGTTGTTGTTGCGCGCCCGAGCCTAGGCGATAGGGTGCCGGGCCATGCGCTCGCCCGTGCGCTGGCCATGAAAGTCCAACGAGAAGCGATATGAACTGCGTGACCGGCACACTTGGTCTGCTTCTTTGTGCGGGCACTCTCATCGCTTGCGACGGTCCTTGCCGCACTTTGAACGAGCGGATCTGCGGCTGCGAAACGACGACGCTAGAACGAAACGCCTGCCTCGACCTTCTGGACCTCAACGCCCGAAACCGGACAGTGACGGTGGAAGAAGAAGAGCAATGTGAGGCGCTGCTCGAAACCTGTACCTGCGCCGCCCTGGACCAGAACCAGCCGGAACTATGCGGCATCAGCCGTTGAGAATGAACTCATGAAGTACGACCCGAAGATCCTCCGCCAAGCTCCGCGTGCCCTCTCGACCGTGGCCGACCGACTGGAGCGCAGCGAGATCCTCACCATCGCCTACGACGTTCGGGCCCGGGCAGAACGAGGTGAGGACATCCTGAACCTGACGGTGGGCGACTTCTCGAGTCGAGAGTTCCCGGTCCCAACCGCGCTGTCCTCGGGCGTGATCGAAGCCATCGAACAAGGCCACACCAACTATCCGCCTGCACCTGGTCTGCCCGAGACTCGCGAAGCGATCGTCGGCATGTGCGCCCGAAGGTTGGGTCTCGAGTACCCCATCGAGAGCGTCTGCGTGGTCGGCGGCGCTCGCCCCGCCATCGCAGGTACTTATCTCAGCTTGGTGGATCCAGGGGACGTCGTCGTCTACGGCCTTCCGAGCTGGAACAACACATACTACGCCGCCATCACCGGCGCGGAGGCGGTCGAGATCCCGACCCATGCCGATCGCTTCTTCTTCCCCCGACCGGAGGACCTCGAGCCTCACCTCGGGCGGGCCCGCCTGCTCTGCCTCAACAGCCCTCAGAACCCTACGGGCACCGTCATTCCTTCCGAGGACCTGGCCCGTATCTGTCGACTGGTCGTGGCCGAGAACGAGCGACGGCGGAAGCAAGGCACCCGAGAGCTCTTCGTCATGTTCGACCAGGTCTACTGGGCCCTGACCTTCGAGGGCGTTCGCCACCAGACGCCCATGGAGCTGGTCCCCGAGATCGCCGACCACGCCATTCTCGTGGACGGAATCTCGAAAGGCTTCGCCGCCACTGGACTACGCGTAGGCTGGGCCATCGGTCCAACCGACGTGATCGAGCGGATGATGGTCATCCTCACCCACTTGGGCTGTTGGGCCCCTCGCCCCGAACAGCGGGCGACGGCCAAGCTCCTCAACGACGACGCTCACCTGGACGACTACTTGACCTCGATGCGGACGCGCGTGCACCAGCGCCTGCAGCTGGTAGCACAGGGCGTGGAGGCCCACCGTGCCCGGGGGTGGAACGTGGAGTGCATCCAGCCGCAAGGCGCCATCTACCTATCCGTCCGGCTCGACCTGATTGGTCGCAAGAACCGTAGGGGCCAGATCCTGAAGAACGACGAGGACATCCGTCGCCACGTCCTCGACGAAGCTGGCATCGCCTTGGTCCCCTTCCGTTGCTTCGGCGTCCACGAAGAGGCCCAATGGTTCCGGGCCAGCGTCGGCGTTGCCTCCGTCGACGACTGTGCCTCCATCGAAGGCCGACTCGGACGAGCGCTCGACGCTCTGGACTAGAATCGTGACCCGACTGCTACTGGTCCGACATGGCCAGACCACCTCGAACCTCGCAGGTCGGGTCCAGGGCCACTCCGAAAGCGACCTGACCGAGCTGGGCGTCGCCCAGGCAAGGTCGACCGCCGACGCCCTCCGCGACCGGGGCATCGAGCGGATGTACAGCAGCGACCTCGGGCGCGCCCAGCGCACGGCCGGCATCATCGGGGCCCGCCTGGGTTTGGAGTCCGTCCTCGACCCTCGGCTGCGAGAAGTGTGCTTCGGCGGCCTGGAGGGTCGGACCTGGGCCGAGCTCGACACGCATTTTCGCGACGCCGAGGCCCGCGGCGAGGGGAACTGGTTCACCCACGTTCCGCCCGGACCGGGCGGCGAAAGCCGTCAAGGAATGCAGCGTCGGGCCGTGGATACGCTGACATCCATCTGCCGCCGCCACCCCGAGCAGACGGTCTTGGTGGTCAGCCATGGCGGATTCATCGGCTTCTTCATGCGCTGGGTCCTGGGCGTTCAGTCCAAGGAACGCTACGCCGGCTTTCGAACGCCGAACTGCGCGATACACACCTTCGAGTGGCGAGAAAAGGCGTTCCATCTTCTCACCTGGGCCGAGCGCGCCCACCTCGATGGTGGTCTCTTTCGAGAGCACCAAGGCTGAAACCCCGTCGCTCCTCAGACCGTTCGAGGTTCGGGGTCTTCTTCGTCCTCGTCGTCTTCGGCCTCGACCTGGGCCGCCCCGCCGCGGCCCAAGCGAAGGAGCGCTTCGAGCACGCCAATGCCGACGTAGCTGAAGCATAGGGCGACGAGCGCAGTCGCGGCCGGCAGGCGAGCCATGAAGATGGCCAAGACCAGGGCGAGAGCCATGGCCGCCGTCTTTCGGCCGATGCGTGCACCCTTGAAGGTTCGATAGGGCACGTTGCCGACCATCAGACCGGCCAGTCCTAGGACCATGAGGCCGACCCAAAGTGGACCCCCCCACGCGCCTTCGTCGCCTCGGCTGGACAGCACCAGGGCGACCAGAGTGCCAGCCGCCACGGGCGCCGGCAAACCGACGAAGTGGGTGGAGTCAGCTTTGGGCTGGGCCACCAGTACGTTGAATCGAGCGAGTCGAAGAAGGGCGCAGGCTGCGAAGAGAAAGGCGACGAAGAGGCCAAGTCCGCGCCACTCCAGGAGCGACCAGCGCAGCACCAAGAACGCGGGCGCAACGCCGAAGGAAACGGCGTCGGAGAGGCTGTCGAGCTGGGTTCCGAAGGAACTCTGTGTGCGAGTGAGACGGGCCACGCGGCCGTCCACCATGTCGAAGAAGCCGGCGAACAGGATGGCGAGAGCAGCTCGGAACATCTGCGCCCCGCTGGGCTCGTTGGCGAGGAGCGTGATGGCGTAGAACCCGCAGAACGTCCCGCTCAAGGTGAACAGGTTCGGCAGGACGAACAGCGCCCGATGGAGCTCGAAAGGTCGACGCACGTCGACTCACCGTAGCAGCGACTTCACAATCCGGCCATGGATACCTGGGCCTGGGTGCTGAGCGGCGTGATCCTGCTGACAGGCTACGGGCTCCTGGCGGTGCGCCTGGCCCGCGTCTACCGCCTGCCCGAGCCCGAAGCCGAGCGGCTCCTGGTCGAACTGCCCCGCTTGGGACACCACGTAGCCCTGTACCACTATCCAGGGCGTCGTCGATGGGCCGAGCCCGTCATCTTGTGTCACGGCCTGGGCTCGAACCGATACAACGTCGACTTCTTCGACGATGGAGAGGGCCAGGATCGGCTATCGCTGGCCCGACGACTCCAAGACCGGGGCTTTGACGTGTGGAGCCTGGAGACTCGTGGTCATGGTCATGCTCGGGTCCAAGGTGGTCGTTGGGGCCTGTTCGACGAGGTCAGGCAGGACTTCGTCGTCGCGCTCGACACCGTGTCCCAAATGAGTGGATCCCGGCGGGTCTTCTGGCTCGGCCATAGCTGGGGGGGGCTCATCCCCTTGGTCCACGAAGCGACCCAGGCCCCACGCTTGGCGGGCTTGATAGCGGTGGGCACCCCCGGCCGGATCCGCCAGGCCCCTTCGGCCCTGCACCCGATTCTGAGGGTCCTGGAGCGCGTGCCCATAGGCCTTCCCCTTCCGCTCATGGCGCGGATGGCCCTTCCCATGGCGGCTCCGCTCGCGCTCCTGGCCCGGGTGCTCGCGCCTCGGCTGACCCGTCTTCCCGACCCGATGCTGCGACGGCTGCTGGCCAGCTTGCCGGCCCCCATACCCCCCGGAATCATGGCAGACCTGGCGCGATTCGCGCGCATCGGCGGATTGGCCGACGAAGAGGGTCGACGGGTGGACTGGAGCGAAATGAATACGCCGGTCTTCTTCGTGGCCGGGCAGCGAGACTGGTTGGCGCCCGTCCCCTCGGTTAGAGCCGCCTTCGAAGGGGTCGGTGCCGAGGACAAGACCTTCCTCCTCGCCCGAAACGAAGGGCAAGGCGCATCCGACTTTGGCCATGGCGGTCTGCTCCTGGGCGAGCACGCCCCCGAAGTCGTCTTTCCGGCCATAGAGCACTGGCTGGAGGCTCGAGCTCATCCCCATGCCGAGCCCCGAGCGAACGGCGTAGCCCATCCCATCGGTTGATGATCGACCACGCTTCCGACATGACAGCGCCGGTGAGTGGGCGAGCGATCCTAGTCCTGATGGCCTTGGGGCTGCCGGGCTGCGCGAGCCTCCAGGCCCTCATGGGCAATCAAAGGCCCTCGGCCAAGCTGGAGGACGTTCGCTTCACCGGTCTTAGTCTTAGCGGACTGGAGATCAGCTTCGATGCTCGGGTCGACAACCCCTACGACGTCGACCTGCCGCTGGTCGCCTTGGACTTGGTCCTATCCAACGGCGACACCCCGCTCCTTCAGAGCCGTTTGGACCAAGGCGCTTCGATCCCGGCTGCGGACTCGAAGCGCTTTACCGTTCCGGCCCGACTCGAGTTCGCCGGTCTCCTGAAAACGCTACAAGATCTGAAGCCCGGCGGGATCATCCCGTATCGAGCCGACATCGGCGTTTCCTTGGACGCGCCGGTACTGGGTCGGATCCGAATCCCCCTACAGCACCGGGGCGAGATAGGCGTCCCGGTGCCGCCCAAGGTTTCAGTCAAGGACGTCCAGTTGGCGCGGATCGGGCTCACCGAAATCAGGGCCGAAGCGGTGATCGAGGCGGAGAGCAGCAACGGCTTCCCCATCGAACTCTCGACATTCGACGCTGCCTTCAACGTCAGGAACCGCGCCCTGGCGCGGAGCCGAATCACGAGCCCTTTGGCGCTGAGTCCGGGCGGCAAGGCCAGCTGGACCGTGCCCATCTCGATCAACCCCATCGAAGCAGGTCAGGTCTTCGTCACCCTCTTCCGAGCCGACGAGCTCGCCTACGGACTGGACGGTCAGCTCTCAGTCGGTACGCCCTTCGGCCGACTAAGCGCCCCCGTCGCAATAGACGGTCGCGCCCCGCTTCGTTAGCGGGGCCCAGAGGCCAGGCTTTGCGCCGGCCTCCTGTGCGTGAAGTGGAGTCTGCGGGGTCGCCCGGACCGGGTCCCCCTGTCACGTAGTCGGCCCGAGCCAGCGCACGGGGGATGCGAGAGTTGCGTGCGCGACGCCTCCCGTTTCCGTCTGTGCTCTAGGACCGCAAAGCAGCGGAGACCGCGAAGCGGCCGGAGTCGCGCGCAGTGAGCAAAGCGTAGGGGGGGGGGGCCGGAATTCGCCCGGACCGGGTCCCCCTGTCACGAAGGACCGAAGGCGTCGGCGGTCTGGTGCTGCTGCACCAAGCGATCGAGCTCCGAAGGTGGAAGGGCTTCGGGATACTCGCCGGTGGCTTGGATATGTTGGGCCAGGGTCCGGGCCATGAGTTCTGCCAGGTCCCAGATATCGTGTTCGATGGCCTTCATGATTCCCAGCAGGAGCTGGTCGGCCGTGCTCATCTCTTCTGGATTCATCATCGTCTCTCTGGCGAATCGGCCTTCGTTGAAAGAGTTGAATCATCCATTCGCCGCGCACTCAATCCGAGGAGCGAGAAAGCAGCCGACGGTTTTTCGACGTGCGATCAAGCACGGAAGGCCGGTACGGAAAGGCCCGAATCAGGAATCCGAAGGAGCTCCAAGACGCCGCCATAGATGTCGGCTTCGGGATTGGTCGCATCCGGCCTCGACGCGCCGCTGATTCGATCCCATCCCCGGGTCCGCAAGCTTCGCGGATCGACACCCCCCAACACCCGATTCCCGCGCAGTCGAGGCGACAAGACCATCACAGCGTTGCTCAAGTCGTGTCCGCTCCCGAACTCGGTGGCGCCTTCGGGTCGAAGCTTGGTCCGACCAAACTCGGTCGGGACGTACATCACGCTCCTGTCCCATAGGCTCTGACCTCCACCGAAGGGTTCGCGCTCCAGCAGTCCAATCAAGCGGTCCATCACGCTGAAGAGCCGAGACCACATCACGGCTTGGGTGCCCCGATGGCTCTGGTGAGAGAAGTCGAAGGCGATGGGCGGATTGGTGAGAGCGCCTTCACGCAGTCCCCCCTCTTCGAGGACGGCGCTGAAGGTGGGCGCTATGGTAACGGTGACCGAGGCTCGATTCTTTAAGAGCAGAAAGGCCAAGGCACCTTGGGCGTCCAAGGGATCAGCATCGTAGTTGGGAAAGGCATCTCGAACCCGCTCGGCGTCGGGCGAGGCTCGAAGACCAAAGTCGCCAAAAGCCGCGTCGGCGAAGAGGAGTTGGTCGATGAGACCAGCCGCCTCCAGTCGATCGCTCGCTTCGGAACGGAGACCGCGCCAGGCGTCCAGCTGCTCGGGGAATCGGGGCGCAAAGCGCCCGGCGTCTTCGAAGCGTCGGCGGAGCGCTTGCACTCCCTCCATCAGAGCCGAACGACCGATGCCTTTGCTTCCGTGAAGCCCGAGGGGCCAGGTCTTGGGATCGGCCACGGTCTGGCCCCGGGCCCACGTCGGCACCCGGTCGTCGACGCCGGCTTCGGTGAAGCCGGTCCCCGTGGCCAGATGGACATTGGGAAGAGGCAGGCCGGCGCCATAGTGGGCTGCGCAGGCCTCTTGAAGAGTCCGGCCGCCCCAGGCGTCGTTTCCAGTCACCGAACGCTTCTGGCCCACGGCGTGGTTCACGGAGGTTCCTTCCACCGTGGCCACCAGGATCTCGGACTTTCGCTTGGCGACGAAGGGCTGCTGGTCGGCGGCGAAAGGTATCGGGATGGGACCCAAGCCGTCACTCGACCACTGGACCGCGCGAAAAGGGGAGTCTTCGACCGACCGCACGGCAGACTGGGGATAGACGGCCAACGAAGCGGGGGCTTCGACCTCGCCTTCGTGGCGAGCGAGGAGGCTATCGGTCATGGAAGCTCCGCCCGTCCCCCCGACGACGATGAGGAAGATCGGATCTTCGTTCCCTTGGGCCCGCGAGCGACCCGGGAGGGCGGCGGAGGCCGCGGAGGCGGCGAGGAAGTCTCGGCGAGTAAGCTTCATGCTGAATCTCCTCAGTAGAAAACCGCTCCGAAGGAGCTCGCGACGGCGACGCAAACGCTGAGCGCCCAGGCCTCGTCGTCGAGCTCGCCACCAAACTCGACGAGGGCGTGCAGCTGCTCATCTTGGACGCTGCCGTGCAGCAGGGCCTCGGCGAGACGACGGGCCGAGGCCGGCCTGTCGAGGCCATCCGCCTTCATCTCCAGGACCTCGACCGGTCCCAAACCCAGGTCTCGATCCACCGCTCGCCCGCAGGCGCCCCACACCAAACGCTCGAGCGCGAGGGGCGTCGTGGCCGAAGGCTCCGCCAAGGGAATGTCGATGCGAAGGCTGTAGGGCTCGACCCCACCCAGAACAATGTTGTGCACCTCGACGCAGTCTTCGCTTCCCAGCTCCCGGCAGACCTCCGCTTTGGGGAGGACCAAGGCCGTGGCCAGATCGGCCTCCAGCTGGCGCGCCTTCTTCAGGAAGACGGGGGGCTCCGAGGACGCGGGCGGCCGGTCCGGACCCTCGTCGACAGGGCGGACGATCCCGTCGACCGGACGAGCTCCCTCGTCGAGGACGGCCGAGCAGCCCAGGGCCCAGACAAGACCGGGGACCGAAGCAAGGCGGACTCTAGAAGCCACCGTAGGCCTCTGTTCGCACGATATCCCAGACCAAGGCGTCCACTCGATACTCGTGGACCTGGACGAAGCGTCGCCACACCTCCTCGAACTCCGGTCCTTCCGGAGGCCGCTTTAGAAAGTGCCCCCATAGGTCGGCGGCGGAGGCCCGGGCAAAGGCCTCGGAATCCGCGGCGACCCGGGCCCATTCCACCAGGTCCGCCACCGGCGACCCCATCAGGTAACCGAACTCGGGAGTCTCGCCGACCAAGGGTCCATCTGTGGCTTGGAAGCGGCCCGGACGGGAGAGTTCGTAGCGGTAGGAGACGCCGCCGGGCGAGCCCCCACCAATGCCGTTGTAGTGGGCGAAAGGATAGGTCAACGGGTCGAGAGTGCTGTGGCAAACGGCGCAGGCGGCAGGCTTCACATCCTTGGCGTCGTAGTCGATGGGCTCTCCCTGAACGGGAAAGAGACCTTCGTAGCGGGATAGGTCGTAGCCCAACCACGCACGGTAGGCCTGGGCAGCCGTGGTCCGAGGGATGGCGGTGAACATTGTGTTACTGGCCAGGTTCCAGCGGGTGGTGAGCATACCCGCCCGCCTCTCAGGCTGAACAAGCTGAGCCACCGAAGCGCCGCGGGACAGCTCCTCCAAGGTGCTCGAAGAGATGGCAGTATATTGGGTAGAAGGCTCGTCGACGCGTCGGACCACATAGTTCGCGGTCAAGACCTCCCGAGCGTCTCGGTCTCCAAAGTGGGTGTAGACGAACAAGTTGTAGTCGTCTTCATAGTCGGCGAGAGGAATGCTGCCGGCGTCCTCTCCCGACTTGATGGCCTGCAGCGGGCGAATCTTCGGGTGGGCGAGTGACCACAGGACTCCGTCCTTTCCTATCCAGTGCTCGGAGCGAAGGCAGCCGTCCAGAACCTCCTTCAGTCCCGCCTCGGTGATGCCCGTCTGTCGTTCGAGCGGCGTAGGACTCCTGCCGCAGGCGTCGAGACTCAGCCGACGCAAGGCGAGTTCTGGATCCCAGGCTTCAGGCAGTTCTGCCTGGGCGGCGAAAGACCACAAGCCAACGCAGAGACCGAGCCACGTCCACCGCATGATTACATCAACCCGCCTTCAGGATAGGAGTTGCGGTCAAGCCCCCGTGAATCGACCCACCAATGGAACATGGTCCGACAGCCCGCGCCACCGGCTGGGCGCGCCAAAAGGGTGGCTTCCGCTGTGGTCCTCCAGACAAAGACCAGGTCCAGCGAACACGTGATCGAGGCGCATCCTCAGGTGAAGGAATCCGGCCGTTGGCCAGGTCGAGGCCTCGTAGGGGAATGGGTTGCGAACGCCGAGGGCCTGCTGAAGCCGCTCGTCCACCGGCGATTCAGGCAGGCTGTTGAAGTCGCCCATCAGCAGGAAGCGGTCGCTGGACACCCGCTCCTCCACAAAGCGGGCGACGGACTCGATCTCCCTTTCCTGGTTGAAGCCCCATCCCATGCGGGCCGGACCTCGATAAGTTCGGGGGCTGAAGAAGGCGGGCAGGGAGATGTGGGTGTTGAAGAGGTCGATGGGTTGGCCGGCCCAGTCCACGCGGAGGTGCATGCATAGCCTCGATTGCTTGAGGGCGGAAATGCTCCGCGCCCGGCGATGGGTCACCTCTCGGTGGTCTCGGTCCAAGACTTCGACGTCGCCCCGAACCAGCCAGGCGAGACCGGTCGTGTAGAGGGGCAGCCGGCGCAGACCGTAGCGATGGGCCAGCTGGTGGTGCGCTCGGTAGCGATGCGGCCGCTCATGGTGGGCCAGGCGTCGCTCCAGAGCTCGGGTCAGGGCGCGCATCTGGTCGTCGGTCCCTACGTCCTGGGCACGACCGGGCCGAGAGCGGAGCGATCGCTCCTCGACCTCTTGCAGCGCGATCACGTGAGGGAGCGGATCGAGGGTGGCCAGGGCCTCGGCGATGGCGTGCAGACCCCGTCGGGTGGAGGAAGCCCCTGGGACAGGGTGCATGTGAGCGAAATAGCGCACGTTGTAGGTCAGGACGCGCAGGGCGGAGGCGACCCTGGTTTCGTTGGCGCGAAGAGGAGACATGGCGATAGCGTGGTCCGGTGGGCGATCAGAAGGCCAAGTACCGCAAAGACTATCAACCCCCTCGTCACTGGGTCGACAGCGTAGACCTCAGATTCGAGCTATCGCCCAGCGCGACCCTCGTCACTTCGACCATGGAGGTCCGCCGAAACGAAGGCCAAGAGGACGGTCCTCTGGAGCTGGACGGTGAGAATCTCGAGCTGCGCTCGATCTCCGTGGATGGCGAGCTCCTTCCACCACAGCGCTACACCCAGACCAAGGAACAGCTCCTGGTGCGCGACCCTCCCGAGCGCTTCACCCTCCAGACGCAGGTCGAGATCGCGCCCGACGCCAACACCAGTCTCTCGGGACTCTACGTTTCCAACGGGAACTTCTGCACCCAGTGTGAGGCCGAAGGCTTCCGTCGCATCACCTTCTTTCCCGATCGACCCGACGTGATGGCGAAGTACACGACCACCATCGTCGGAGACGCAAAGGCGCTTCCTGTAATGCTCTCCAACGGAAATCGAGTGGAAGAGGGTGTCCTGGACGATGGTCGAAGCTGGGTCCGCTGGGAGGACCCCTTCAAAAAGCCGAGCTATCTCTTCGCCTTGGTGGCCGGGAACTTGAGAGCCCACAGCGGGCACTTCACCACCCACAGTGGCCGCCAGGTCCGACTGGAGGTCTGGGTCGAGCCGCAGAACATCGACAAGTGCGAACACGCGCTCCGGAGTCTTCAGAAGTCGATGAAGTGGGACGAAGAGGTCTTCGGGCTCGAGTACGATCTCGACATCTACATGATCGTGGCCGTGGGGGACTTCAACATGGGCGCCATGGAAAACAAGGGGCTCAACGTCTTCAACTCCAAATACGTCTTGGCCCGACCGGATACGGCCAACGACGACGACTACGAAGGCATCGAAGCGGTCATCGCTCACGAGTACTTCCACAACTGGACGGGCAACCGGGTGACCTGTCGGGACTGGTTTCAGCTCACGCTGAAGGAGGGTCTGACCGTGTACCGGGACCAGCGCTTCACGGCTGACCAGACCTCGGCCGCGGTGAAGCGAATCCACGACGTCCGGATGCTCCGGGCCGCCCAGTTCGAAGAGGACGCAGGTCCCATGGCCCACCCCATCCGCCCCGAGGCCTACGTGGAGATGAACAACTTCTACACCGCCACGGTCTACATCAAGGGGGCCGAGATCGTTCGGCTGTACGAGCGTATTCTGGGTCGAGACGGCTTCCGAAAAGGCATGGACCTCTATTTCGAGCGTCACGACGGCCAGGCCGTGACCTGCGACGACTTTCGTCAGGCCATGGGTGACGCCAACGAGACCGACCTGTCCCAAATGGACGCCTGGTATCGCCAAGCCGGTACGCCCAGGGTGTCGGTCCGCAAGGAGTGGAAGGACCACGCGCTCCACCTCTACCTTCGGCAATCCCGGCCTTCCGACGCCCTACCCAGCTTCGAGCCGGTGCCCATTCCCGTCACGACCGCCCTGCTCGGACCGGATGGACCCGTCTCCTTCCGAGTTGAGGGCGAGACGCTTCCCAGGGAGCGTGACACCGAGGCCACGCTGATGCTCACCCAGGCGGAGCAGAGCTTCGTCCTCCGAGGTCCGAAGCTCGAACCCATTCCCTCCCTCCTTCGCAACTTCTCGGCACCGGTTCACCTAGACGAAGAAGTGGGTGCGGAGAGCTTGGCCTTTCGCTTCGCCAAGGACGACGACCCCTTCAACCGTTGGGAAGCGGGACAGCGGCTGTTCGAGCAGGTCTTGCTCCGCGCCATCAAGGGCGAAGACGACGAACCCGAGATCGATCCGCGGTTCATCGAGGCCTACGGGGAGATGCTCGACGCCGACGGCATCGACGGCTCCCTTCGCGCTTTGGCCATGCAGCCTCCGAGCGAACGTACCCTGGCCCAAAAGCTCAGCGACGTGGATCCGGCCCGCGTCCATCACATGCGGCGCCGTGTGCAGCTAGCCTTGGTAAAGGCCCATCGTAGGCCTTTGGAGGCCCTCTACGAGGGGCGTAGCTGGTCGACCGCCCTCGACGGGCCTGCGGTGGCCGAACGTCGGGTAGCCAATACGGCCCTTGGCTTGCTTAGCGTGGCCGGAACCGACACCGACGTGAAGCGAGCGGCCATACAGTTCGAGCGAGCCGAGACCATGACCGATACGGAAGCGGCGCTTTATGCCCTCACCGACCACGAGGGCGCAGACCGAGACGAAGCCTTGGCCCGCTTCCATGCTCGGTGGAAGGAAGAGCCGCTCGTCGTCGACAAGTGGTTCACCGTCCAGGCCTTGTCCCGAAGCGCCAACGCACTGGATCGAATCGAGCAGCTTCTCGAGCACCCCGACTTCTCTTTGCGGAATCCAAACCGGGTCCGCTCTTTGGTGGGCGCCTTCGCAGCCGCGAATCCCCTCCGCTTTCATGATCTGTCGGGACGAGGCTACGGAATCCTCGAGAAGACGGTCCTCGAGTTGGACAGCCTGAATCCCCAGGTCGCGTCTCGGATGGTGAGCAGCTTCAACAGCTATCGGCGTCATGAAGCGCAGCGGCGAGGCCTCATGCGGCAGTGCTTGGAGCGCATCGCCGAGAAGGCCAGTTCCAAGGATGTGGGGGAGATCGTCGGAAAGGCCCTTGCCGGCCCTGAATCATGAGTTAAAACCCTGAGCCCGAACGCCTCGGAGCGTGCAAGATCAGCGCGTCATGGCTTTTCGTTTCCCCCGAAAAAAAAAACCCACGACTGACTCGTCGGTAGGTTTAGATTCCCGCTCGATATCAAGCCCTTGGCCGAAACCTACTGAAAAGTCGGTGGGTTGTGCCTGCCCACACCCCCCGCAATCTCGTTGACGGGTGTTTCGGGCCACGTCATACACCGCCGCGCTGAACCAGCGTTCATTTGCGGCGCTAGGCGGCTCGACCGGTCGACCTCGGAGCGTACGACACCCCCATGGCCCAGACGTTGACAGAGGCGCTCCTGAGCGCGGCTCCGCTGACCCATAAAGGGTACACCTTCCTGGACGGCAAGCTCGAGGAGCGTCCTTGGACTTTCCAAGGATTGGCGGCCGAAGCCGAGCGAAGGGCGCGTCACTTCCAGAGACTCGGCCTCTGCAGAGGAGACCGCGTCGCGATGGTCATCCCTGACGGGGAGGACTTCGTCCTTACTTTCTTTGGTGTCATCCGGGCAGGCGGGGTTCCCGTACCCATGTACCCGCCGCTGGCGCTCAATCGCATCGACGCCTATGTGGCGAGCGCTCAACGCATCCTTCAAACCGCCGGCGCTCGGCTGTTGGTGACGAACCAAACCATTGGCGGCTTGATCTGGTCCCTGGTCGGCTCGGTCGACAGCCTGGAAGACGTGGTGCAGGTCGAGCGGCTGCGCAAGCTCGACGAGCAGGCGCTTCCGCCCTTCGAAGACCCACAGCTCCGTCCTGAGGACGTGTGCTTCCTCCAGTTCACTTCAGGGAGCACCTCGGCCCCCAAAGGCGTCCAGGTGACCCACGCGAGCCTGATGGCCAATGCCCATGCCATCATGAAGGACGGGATCTCAGCCGATGCCGAAGTCGACCACGGCGTCAGCTGGCTGCCGCTGTACCACGACATGGGGCTCATCGGCTTCGTGGTCTCGCCCTTGGTAGCCCAGATTCGAGTGACCTTCATCCCGACCGAGCTCTTCGTGAAGCGGCCCAACGTATGGATGAAAACCGTCGACGAGGTTCGAGGCACGATCAGCTTCGCCCCGAACTTCGCCTTCGGGCTCGCGGCCAAGCGTGCCTCCCGGATGAAGGTCGACGCCCTTGACCTCAGCTGTCTGCGGGTCGTGGGCTGCGGCGCTGAGCCCATCAATCCCCGAACCCTCGAGGCCTTCATCGACACCTTCGCGCCGGCCCAACTGAATCCAGCGGCGGTGATGCCGGCCTACGGGATGGCCGAAGCGACCTTGGCCATCACCTTCGACGGGCTCGAGGAGCGCTTCCGCGCTCTGCGCATCGACCGCGCACGCTACGAGCGCGAGTCGGTGGCGGTTCCAGCGAGCGAAGATGCGCGGCCGGATGAATACCTGGAGCTGGTCGACTGCGGCCTTCCCTTCCCCGGCCACGAGGTCGGCGTGATGGACGACGACGATCGACTGCTGGAGGAGGGACAGGTTGGCGAGATCGTCCTCAAGGGACCGAGCAACGCCGCTGGGTACCACGACAATCCGGACGCTAGCGCCGACCTATTCCGCAGCGGATGGCTCCACACCGGCGACCTTGGCTTTAAGAAGGACGGCTGCCTCTTCATTTCGGGCCGGAAAAAAGACCTCATCATCCTCAACGGGCGAAACTACTATCCCCAATCCATCGAGTGGGAGCTGGAGAACGTCGAAGGCATCCGTAAGGGCAACGTGGTCGCCTTTGGAGTGACGGGAGAGCGCTCGGAGGAGCTCGTTGTGGTGGCCGAGACCCGATCCGAGGACCGTGTGAGCCTGGCCCAGGCGGTGCGCCAGCACCTGACGGACGCTCTATCCCTCCGCCCCCGAGACATCGTCCTCCTGGGGCCAGGGAGCCTGCCGAAGACCTCGAGTGGCAAGCTTCAGCGTCGAAGGGCCAAGACCCTGTACGAGTCGAGCGAGCTTGGCCAAGAGGGCAACCGCACCATCGGCTCGGCCGCGTCTCGCTGGTCCCTTGCCAAACACGTCGCCTCGTCGGCGGCGACCCGTCTGGTCCGAAGCGTGAAACCCGGGCGGCGCTCCAATACCCCACGCAGTTGAGCTTTCGAGAGAAGAACATGACCAACGAGAAAGAGATCATCCAGTTGTTCAAGGATTCGGTCCGAGAGGTGGACCAGAACGTCACCGTCGACGAAGTCGACGGGAAGACCGAGCTCGCCTCTTTGGGCATGGACTCGGTGATGACGATGGAGGTCATCGGCATCATGGAGGAGCGGCTGGACATCCGCTTCCCCGACGAGGACCTGGCGACGCTGAAGACGATCGCCGACCTGACCACCCTCGTCCAACGCCTCTCCTGAGGATCCAAGGAACATGGGATCCCCAAAGGCCCAAGAGCCGATTGCCGTCGTTGGGATCGGCTGCCGCTTCCCGGAGGCGGAGGACGTCCATGCTTTCTGGTCCAACATCGAGGCCGGAAGGACGGCGTTCTCCGACGTTCCCCGAGACCGCTGGCATCACGAGTTCTTCTACAGCGCGACCCAACGCGACGTAGACAAAACCTGGGCGCCCAGGGGTTCCTTCATCCGACGCTACCGGGAGTTCGCTGCCCTCCACTACGGCTTAGCCCCTCGCCGACTCGAGGTGATGGATCCGCAGCAGCGGCTGCTCATCGAAGCTACGCGGTGGGCCATTCAGGACGCAGGCTTCGAAGGCGTGGGCTTCGACCGACGTCGTACGGGCGTCTTCACGGGCGTTTCCGTCAGTGAGTTCAAGAACATCACCCAGGCCCGGATGCACGCCATGCAGATGGCGGCCGGCGACTACGGGACGGCGGCGGGCGAAGACCTGCGAGAGCAGTTCATGGCCTTGACCGGCCGCATCGTGCCGATGCGGGCGTTCACGCTGTCTGGCTCTCTGACCGCCCTCAACGCGGCCGCGGTGGCCCAGGTCTTCGACATGGGGGGACCGGCCTATACCATCGACTCAGCCTGCGCTTCGGCTTCGGTCGCCATCCACAACGCCGTGATGATGCTTCGAGCGGGGGCCCTGGACTCGGCGGTGGCCGGGGGGGCCTACGTCAACCTCAGCCCCGACAACCTGATCGCCTTCACCAAGATCGGGGCCATCAGCCCCACCGGCGCCTGCCGACCTTTCGACGAACGGGCCGACGGCTTCGTCCAGTCCGATGGCGTCGGTATGGTCGTGCTCAAGCGTCTCTCCGACGCCCAGGCCGACGGCGACCGGATCCACGCCGTGATCATCGGCAGCGGCTGCAACAATGATGGCCGGGGGGAGGGACCGATGACCCCTCGTCGGGAAGGCCAGCTGGAGGTCTTGCGAGCCGCCTACGAAGACGCGGGGGTCTCACCGGCCAGCGTGGGCTTCTTCGAGGCCCATGGGACGGCGACCAGCATCGGCGACCCGGTCGAGGTTCAGGCACTGGGCACTTTCCTTCGAGAGTCAGGCAGCCAGGCCGAGGCCTTCTTGGGCTCGGTCAAGGGCAACATCGGTCACGCGATGAGCGCGGCCGGCATCGCCGGATTCATCAAGGCCATCAACGTCCTTCGCAGCGGCCAGGTTCCGCCCCAGCCGAACTTCCACAAGCCTCATCCCAAGCTGAACCTGGACGAGCAGCCGCTTCGCGTCCCGACCGAGCTGAGCCCGCTCTCGGAGCGAGACGGTACCCATCGAGTGGCGGTCAGCTCCTTCGGCTTCGGCGGCACCAACTCTCACCTGGTCTTAGAAGCGCCTCCGGTCCGACCCGAGGCGCCCGAACGCCCCTACGAGCTCCCTTCGGGCGAGCCCGAGGCCGTCCTCGTGACCGGTGCCAGCGTGGCGCTTCTTGGCTCGCACTGCGGCGCCCTGGCCGACTTCCTCGAAACGGGTCCGGGCAAGAACTACAGCCTCGCCGACGTTGCCTTCACCCTGAACGCCCGTAGGCACCGAGAGCGCGTGCGGGCGGTGATCGGGGCACGGAGCCGCTACGAGCTGGTCCGCCAGCTGCGTGAGCTCCAGACCCAGCTCCAGCAAGAGCCCGAGCTGCCGCTCAAGCTATCCCCCCACGTCATGGTCGTGGACCGTGACCCTCGCATCACCAAGGCGCCGAAGCTCGCCTTTCTCTTCCCGGGCCAGGGCGCCCAGAAGGTCGGGGCCCTCGAAGATCTGCGCCATCGATTCCCGGCTTACGCCGACTCTTTTCGGCAGCTCTCCGATGCAGTCCGCGCCCAGGTGCCGGAAGGCCTGGAGCACTACCTTTATCCAGAGCGAGGCGATGAGAAGGCCCAGCTCCAGGCCCTGACCCGAACCGAAATCTGCCAGCCCGCTCTGGCCGCGGCGAGCCTGTCCTTGCGTACCCTCCTGGACCGGGTCGGCGTACGAAGCGAGGTGAGCCTGGGTCACTCCCTGGGAGAGTTCTGCGCCCTCGCCGACGCGGGCGCCGCCACGCCGCAGGACGTGCTTCGGTTGGTGGCGGAACGCGGCGCGACCATGGCTCGGCTCCGACTGGCCGACGCGGGCGCCATGGCCGCCGTGATGGCTGAAGCTTCGGTGGTCCGGGATCGGATCCAGGACATCGACGGGGTGGTGGTCGCCAACGTGAACCACCCCCGGCAGTGCGTGCTCTCGGGAACGACGCCCGGCGTCGGAGCGGCGAGCAAGCGTCTCGAAGAGCAGGAACTGGACGTCCGCCCGCTGTCGGTCAGCCACGCCTTCCACTCTCCCCTCATGGACGGGGTCGCGAAGGGTCTACGGCCGATCCTCGAGGAGCTGGCCTTTCAAGCGCCTCGCAAGACTGTGGCCTCATGCATCCGGCCTCGTCCTTACGACGAGGACTTGGCTTCGCTTCGAGGCAGCCTCGTCGAGCACGCCACTTCGCCCGTCCTCTTTGCTCGAGGACTCGAACAGGCCCGAGAGGCGGGTTCCGAAGTCTTCGTGCAGCTGGGCGCAGGCGCGACCCTGCTCGGCTTTGCTCGAGCGACCTTGGGTCGGGACCTCCCGACCGTCGTGCTAGCCGACGATGCGGCCGACGGCGGTTACAGCTTCGTCCGGGGGCTCTGCCAACTGGCGGCCCTAGGCGTGCCGGTGGCCTTCGATGCGGTGTACGCGGGCGAAGGGCGCCAAGTGGTCTCGCTCCCCGAGACCCCCCTCGTTCGAGAGGAGTATTGGCCCGTGAAGAATCGACCTCAGCCCCAGACCAAGTTCACCGCGCCTGAACCTCGCGACTCCGAGGTGACGGTCGTCCACGCCCCGGCAGGGGGGGGCCCCACCCCGAGCCCTGTGGCTTCGCCGGTGGCGCCCACTCCCGCCTCCAACGACATGGTGGCGCTGTTCCGGGAACAGATGGCTTTGCTCCAGCGGCAAACTGAGGTCTTGGCCGCGCAAGCCCAGGCCCTGAGCGGAGTCGCGCCGTCGCTCGACGCTCCAGCGCCGGCCCAACCCCACACCTTCGAGCAAGAGCCTGCACCCATTCGAACACCAGAAGTGCCCCAGACCGTCCAAGCGACGGCGCCGAGCTCTGAGCCCACTCTTGCCGAGTCTTCGGTCCCCCCCGCGCCCGTCGAAGCTTCCCCGACGGTCGAGGCTTCCACGTCCGCCGCCCCGGTGTCCAAGAAAGGGAAGGATGCGGAGGAGGTTCGCCGGAAGGTCTTCGAGCTGGTGTCTCGGGTCAGCGCCTTCCCTGAGGACAGCCTCCGACCGGAGCAGCGCCTGGTCGACGAGCTGGGCTTTGACTCCCTGATGGTGGCCGACCTGGGGGGCGCCATCGACAGAGCCTTTCCAGGCTCCGGCGGTCTGCCCCAAGATCTGTTCAGCCTCTCCACCACGGTCGAAGACGTGGCCAAGCACTTGGTCGCCGTCGTGACGGCCGGGACCCTGACCGACAGCGAAGCGACCGGCGCTTCGGAGTTCGCCACCCCCGAGCCCGCTCAGAGCTACGAGGTTCGTACCAGCGTGCGCCCGCTTTCCGGAAGACCCACGGATGTCAACGGTCAGATCTGGCTGGTGACCGAAGACGACGGCGAACTCTCGGAGCAGATCTCGACGGGACTAGCTCGGGCAGGTGCCCAGGTCGTTCGGGTCCGCTTCACCCGCCAGGGCGTGGCAGCACCGAGCCGACTCTCGACCCGAGGGGTCAATTTCTGGCCGGCCGAATACGCCGACGGTCTCCCGGAGGCCCTTCGAAGCTCCTCCTTGGAGCCCCAGGGTATGGTGCATGCCGCCGGCCTGAGCCCAACCGACGACCTGAATCGCCCCCTCGAGCTTCTGCATCCCCTGGTCAGTCGCCTTCGGCCCGGCCGATTGATGGTGCTGACCGACCTTGGAGGCCGCCTCGGCTTGGAGCCCAGCCCTCGCATGGAAGGTCGTCGTGTGCAGGCCACCTTGCAGGGCTACACCAAGGCGGTGGCCCGAGAGCGAAGCGATGACGTCATCAAGACCATCGACGTCGACGGTGGAGCCCCGGCCAGCCAGCTCGCATCCCTGGTTCTGGCCGAAATCTTGGGCGCCAAGGGCGACGTCGAGGTCGGCTTCGCCGACGGGGTGCGACACGTTCCCGCCCTCTATCCGACCCATCTTCAGGAAGGTCGTAGACCACTCGGCGCCGACGACGTCGTTCTCATCACGGGCGGCACGGGCGCGATCGGTGCTCGCATCGCTCTTGCCCTGGCCGAGCAAAAGCCGAAAGCCATCATCCTGTCCGGACGACGAGCCGTCGACGACGAGATCCGTAGCCTGATCGCACGCATCGAAGCCACCGGCTGCGCGGCTGCCTATGCGGCGGTCGATGTCCGAAAAGCGGAGGCTCTTCGCTCGGCGGTCGCCGAGGCCGGGGCCGCCCACGGCCTGCCGACGGTGGCCATTCACGCCGCGGGCTTCATCGCCGATGCCCCGGCGAACAAGAAGAGCATGGACGGGGTCTTGTCGGTCTTGGGCACCAAACTGGCCGGTCTCGAGGCCTTGGCGAACGCCTTCCCTCAGCTCCGAGACCTCATTTTGTTCAGTTCCTGGGCCGGGCGCTTCGGAAACGCGAGCCAGTCCGACTATGCGGCCGCCAACCAGGCCTTGGATGTCGCCGCGGTGGCCGGCTTTGGCGCACCCCGGGTACTGTCCATCGCGTGGCCACCTTGGCGGGGAACCGCAATGGTCGACACCATCCCTGAGAGCCTTCAGGCCGTGATGGAGAAATCGGGGGTCCCCTTCCTCGCCCCCGAGGAAGGGGTCGAGGCCTTCCTTCGTCTCTTCGAGAGCGGTGCCTCGGGTCTACGCGTGGTGGGACGCCAGCTGCCCGTGGCCGAGCTATCGGTGAGCGAGGACACCCGCTTCGATGTCGAGCGCTACGGCTACCTGGCCGACCACGCCCTCAAGGGTCGGCCCGTCGTTCCGATGGCGGTCGTCCTCGACTGGGTGGCCCGGGTTCTTCGACGCGTCGTCGGTCCTGATGCACCGGTGACCCTGGAGAGCTTCGAGCTAGTCCGAGGCGTCATGGGCGGCGATACCGCGCGACTAGAGATCGACGGGCGACGCACCGAGGCCGGGCTGGAAGGACAGGTCGTTATCAAGGTCGAGGGTCAGGTCGCCTACCGCGCCCGCTTGGGAACTCCGGCCAAAGCCGAGTGGACCGAGGTCGAGACCAACGGCGCCACGGCTTCCCTGAGCCTGGACGACTTCTATCGCGACTTCACCTTCCACGGTCCCCTCCTCAAGGGCATCCGAAGCATCGACGGCATCGGGAGCGGCGGCATCAAGGGCCGGGTCCAGGGCGTCGAGTCCCGAGAATGGGGCGTTGACGAGGCATGGGCCCTGGATCCCTTGGCCTTGGACTCAGCCTTCCAGCTGGGCGGCTACTGGACTTCGATGAAGCTGGGCCGGACCGGCTTCCCGACGGGCGTCGACCACGTGACCATCATGCCGTGGCCTAGCCCGACCCCCGAGCTGCAGGCAGGCCTGCGCTTCGGCAGCCGGGAAGGAGACGGCTTCGAAGGCGACCTTGGGCTGCGAGACGCCGAAGGCCGGGTGGTGGTGCAGATGCGGGGCCTCAAAGGACGCTTCGCCGACGTCCGCGCGGTCGGAGAGGCGGCCACCCCTCGGAACGGCGCGGCCGGCCACACCAACGGCAGAACGAACGGGAAAGGAAACGGAAACGGCCACAGCCACGGCGCCGCTCCGGCGCTAGACGTTCCGGACGCCCACTGGAAAGTGGCCGCCTTCCCCGAGCTGGGGGCGCTGGAGCAGCGCTTCGCGATGGCCGAGCAAGTTGGTGTCCGGAACCCGTACTTCCGGGTCCACGAAGGCACGGCTCGAGACACCAGCGTCGTCGAGGGCGTCTCGATGGTGAACTACAGCAGCTACAACTACCTCGGCTTTTCGGGTCACCCGGAGGTGGTAGCAGCCGCCCAGGCTTCGATTCAGACCTACGGGACCTCGGTCTCCGCAAGCCGCGTCGCTTCGGGCGAACGACCGCTCCACCGAGAACTAGAGCAAGGTTTGGCCCGTCACGTCGGCGTGGAAGACGCCATCGTGATGGTGAGCGGTCACGCCACAAACGTGACCACGGTGGGTCATGTCATGGGTCGGGAGGACCTGGTCCTCCACGATTCCTTGATCCACGACAGCATCCTCCAGGGGATCTATCTGTCGGGTGCGACCCGTCGTCCCTTCCCGCACAACGACTTCGATGCCGCCGAGCGGACCCTGGCTCAGGTCCGAAAGAACTTCCGGCGAGTTCTGCTCGTGGCGGAAGGGATCTACTCGATGGATGGAGACACGACGGACCTTCCCCGTCTCATCGAGCTCAAACAGCGCTACAAGACGCTCTTGATGATCGACGAGGCCCACTCGATTGGGGTCCTAGGTCCTGCCGGTCGCGGTATCGCCCACCACTTCCCAGACGTGGATCCCAACGACGTCGACATCTGGATGGGGACTCTCTCCAAGAGCTTCGCCAGCTGCGGCGGCTACATCGCGGGAAGCAAAGAGCTCGTTCAGTACCTGAAGTACACCGCTCCCGGCTTCGTCTATAGCGCGGGCCTCCCGGCTCCAAACGCCGCGGCTGCCCTGAAGTCGCTGGAATTGATGAACAGGCACCCCGAGATCGTCGAGCAGCTCCGCGCCCGCTCACGCTTCTTTGTGAAGCTCCTGCGGGAGCGTGGCATCGACACCGGAGACGCCATCGGCGCGGCCGTGGTCCCAGCCATCATCGGAAACTCGGTTCACGCGCTGAAGCTGAGTGAGGCGCTGGGTGGGCGACGAATAAACGTCCAGCCCATCGTGTATCCTGCGGTGGAGGAGAACGCCTCTCGTCTCCGATTCTTCATCAGCGCCACCCACACCGAGGCCCAGCTGCGCCAAACAGCGGATGCCATCGTCGAAGAGCTCACACGGATTCGTGGAGGAGAAAGTGCGAGCTCCGTTTCTCTGTGAAACGCAGCTTGCCGAATCTTCCCTTGCGCTGAATCACTTTCGTTCACTCCCCTCTTCTTTGACAGTTTTCACTCCTGATCAGATCTCCCTCGCCGAAGAGAGATGGCCAGGAGACAACCCCCTTGAAGAAGACCCATCGCACACGAACCATTACGGCCGGCGGCAGCATGCTTGCCGCCGCCTTCATCGCCTTTAGCCTCAACCAGTCCGGTCTGACCGGGCGCGCCACCGGTGGCGCCGTCGGCTGCGGCGGTATCGGAGCGGTCACGGACGACCCCTTCGCCGCTCAGCCCGCACCGATCGACGGCGAACCGGTGGAGGTGTTCGAGCTCCAGCCCACGCTCCGCGACGACGGCTTGGGTATCGACATCAACCCGGTCCGACGGCAGGTCCCGGTCTTGGCCGGCGCGACGGAGCGCTCGACGGCCGTCGTAACGCCGGAGGAGTTTCGTAGGCTCCGCAACATCACGCCCGGCACCCTGTCCGAGGTGCTCGAGAGCCGCCACCTGAAGCTCTTCAGCGGGCTCATCGACGCCACCGGAATGCGGCCCATCTTCGACGACCCCGCCGCCGAGTTCACGGTCTTCGCGCCCACCGACGAGGCCCTCGCAGCCTGGCCTCGCTTCGAGGAGCTGGAAGCCCGGGAAGGGGACGCCTTCGTGCGGGCCTTCGTGGAGCACCACATGGTCGCGGGGGCCTCCATGATCACGGACCTTCCCTCCGAAATCCTGGACTCGATGGCACCGGGCCAGCAGATTCGAATCGACCGCAACAGCTACACGATCACCAGCGCCGGTGGTTCTCGGGCCCAGGTGGTCAAGGAAGGTCTGCCAGGTGAGCGGAGCTTCGTGCACCTGATCGACAACGCGCTCGTCCCCGTCATGACCTCAGTTCAGGAGCTCGAAATCCAGGGCGACCACAGCATGTTCCTGACCATGTTGGACGTGGCAGGCGAGCTGGAGCGCGTCGGCCGTCCGGATCAGGGCACCACGCTACTCGCCATCTCGGATCCGGTTCTGGTCGGACTGGGCTTCGTGGCCTCGGACCTTCGCTCGCCGGGCATGGCCGGTCAGGTCAGCAGCCTGGTCCGCAACCACCTCATCGCCGGCTTGCACAGCGAGCTCGTGGCCGGAAACGAGGACGTGACGACTGACTCAGGCCTGTTCATCCAGAGCGTGGAGAACGGCTCCATCGTCATGAGCAACGGCGACGAAATCCCGGTGCAGCGGCTGGCCGAAGCTCCGAACGGCGTGATCTTCGACGCGGCCGCCCGCATCGACTTTCAGCCCTGAATCCATGGAGCCGGGCCGCTCGACACCCACCCCGATCACCCATGAGCGGTCCGGCTCCCCTCTTCTTCATCGCGCCACCGTCGATCTGGGCGCGCAGGCGAATGACAACACGAGTACAGTCGACCTTTGGCGCAGCAGCGAACACACGACGACGCTAGCCGCCTTCTCTTTCGAAGAAACCGCGAGCTGGAAAGACGGCACTGGGCTCCTCTTCCTCGAGGCCTTTTGCTTCACCTGGGCGGGAATCGCTTTCGGCTCGGTGGTACCCGAGCAGGCCGGAGTCGTGGCCGTCTTTCTCACCGCCGCCGCTCTCAGCTCCCGCTTCAAGCGTATCGGGACCGCGGCCGAGCGACTGGCCAAAGGCCGACGGGGGGCCGAGCTCCTTCGGGCCGCTGGTACCTTCTTCTCGTCCTTCGGGGGGATGTTCGTGGCCTTCAGCGCCTACGCCCTGACGGCGGGTGACGAGGCCACTACCCTGCGTTTCGGCTTCGCGCTCCAGGCCGGCGACGCCAGTGGCACCCCCCTCAGCGCGGAGCGCTTCCACGCCGGTTGGGGCCTGGTGGGCCACAACCTCTTAGTCCTGGCTTCAGCCTACGTCCTCGCCATGGTCTATCGCGGCTTCGGAGGACTCCTCGCCCTGACCTGGAACGCCTGCAGCTGGGCCGTGACCTTCGTCCATCTCGTGGGCGGCCAGATGGGCCCGGAGGCCGCGGTGGCGGCCCTCGCCCTCGCCCCCCACATGGCCATCGAAGCCACCGCCTACGCCCTGGGGGCCCTGGCCGGCATGCGAACCGGGGTCTACATCATCCGGCGCAGCCAAGCGGCCCTAGCCGGCGCGTGGCTACTCGGCTGGGCTGCCCTGCTCTGCCTTGCGGGCGCCCTGCTGGAAATGTTTTGGCCTCGCTGGATCCTCTCCATGTGGAGCGCCGCAACGTGATGTAGTTCAGGGCGGCCACCATGCACCCCGTCCTGTTTTGCCTGCTGGCAGCTTCGCCCCAGGCGCCCCCCGCTCCCGATGCGGGCCGCATCAGTCTGGACCTCATCAACGACGCCTGGTCCACCGGTCTCGACGAGGGCTTCTCGAGCCGCTTCCGTATCGTGAACCGGGTTCGACCCTGGATGGGCCGGGGCTTCTCCGCCTGGTTGCCGCAGGCGTGGGAGGACGACCTAGTCGCCGAGTATTGGTCGGCTGCCGCCCTGTTCGACATCTACTCCCCCACCGATCTCGAAGCGGACAGGGTCGTCGATCTTCTCGATGACCGCCCCTACGCCGGCTACATCGCGGGCGTACTGGGCCTCGACTTCGTGTTTCGAGGTTCACCCATCACTGGGGAAGGCTTCCACAACTTGGCCACGAGCCTGGAAGTCGGTCTTGTGGGACCGGGTACCGGGGCGGGCGACTTTCAGCGGGAGTGGCACCGCGTTCTTCGAGAGCTGCTCAACCGCAACGTCACCCCCCGAGACCCGATGGGTTGGGGCGTCTACGAGGTACCCGAAAGCGTCCTGGTCGGGCTGAGGGCGCGCTACGAGGCAGAGTTCTTTCGAAAAGAATGGGCCCCCAAGAGACCAGACAGGGCGATCAAAGACGGCTCGGCCCCCCGAATGCTGATGTCGGGCTTTCTGGACACGACCCTCGGTACACGAAAAACCAGCCTCGGCTTGGGAGCGACCTTCCGGGCCGGCCTCCTACCCGAGATGGTCAGCGAAGGCATCCTGCCCATCTCGAGCTGGTCGAACGGAGGCCGACCGCGGCGCCCTTTCCAGCTCTACTTTCAGGCCGGCGTGGGCATGGAAATGGTGGCCTTCGACGCCTTCCTCGACGGCCCGCTCGGCACCGACGGACCCCGGGTCGATCGGCGACCCGTCAACGGGCGACTCGAAGCTGGCCTCGTCCTCCGAATCGGCCACTTCGAGCTCTTTTACCGCCATATGGTCCTCACCCGAGAGATCGAGGACGTTCCTCCCATCGGCGTCAAAGTCCAGCAGCTCGGGCAGTTCATCCTCACGTGGGCCTGGGGGAAGACTTAGGGTCCCGGGGTGGGGGGAGCCCAAGCCACCCAACATCGCGCGCGCCCCGCACCGCGCCGGGGTGGCAAGGGTCCCGGCGGGGGGGCCAAGCCCCAGCCCCCCACCATAGCACGCACCCCACACAGCGCCCGTGGGGCGAGGGTGCC